>CAYPEI010000006.1:0-149299 GCA_964409775.1 uncultured Phycisphaeraceae bacterium
CCCGGCGGCACCGGCGGCGGCGGTCGTCCCACAGGCGGCGGGGGTGGGCCCGGTGGTGGGGGCGGTGGCGGAGCCAGCGGGGGCGGCGGCGGAGCGGTCGGCGAAGGCGGAGGCGGCGGAGGTGTGCCGCGATGAACCGCCCATTCTCCCGCAAACGGTGCTTCACGACGTTCGTCGTTCTGTGGACGATTGCCATCGCGGCGGTCGTTGTTGCGACGCTGCAATCGGCGGCCTGGCGTGGCGCCGCGTCCGGCCGCGAGGCCGTCGCACGGACGCGCGCCAAATGGGCCGCGCGTGCCGGTGTCGAGGCCCAGATCGCCGCGCTCACGTTCAGCACGCAGACGCCGGACACGTCGTCCTCGTTCGGCACACGCGACGACCTGGCCGGCGCAGCCTCGGGAACACTCGGCGACGCGACCTACGCCGTGTTCCATGAAGAGCGGACGGGCATCAAGGACGGCGCGGCGGATGCGCACGCCAAACTCAACATCAACAAACTCTCACGAGCAAGCATGCTCCTTCTGCCCGACATGACCGAGGCCATCGCCGATTCCATACTCGACTGGATCGACAGCGACGACGACCCCAACGACCAGGGCGCCGAGATCGGTCAGTACCTCTCACTCAAGCACGCCTACGTCCCGCGAAACGCCCCCTTCCGCTCCATTGCCGAACTCGAGTTGGTCGCTGGCGTGAGGCCCGAGTATGTCCGCGGCGAGGACTGGAATCTCAACGGCGTTCTCGATCCCAACGAGGACGACGGCAGCGTCTCCTGGCCGCCGGACAATGCCGACGGCAAACTCGACGCCGGCTGGTCCGGTCTTCTCACCTGCGTCAGCGAGTCCGGCGGCCTGGCGGTCTCCGGCCTGCCGCGGCTGGACCTGTCCATCGCCAGCGCGGAGGACATCCAGTCCCGCCTGAAACTCGACAGCCAGCAGGCACAGGCAATCTCCGACGCCTCACAGACCGTGACATCTCTGGCGGACTTCATCCGAACACCCTTGCGAGATCTCGTTCCACAGGGTGCAACCCTGCTCACCGGCCGCGCGCAAACTTCGCTTCAGAACCTGACCAACGACCAGATCGCCCTGCTGCTCGATGAATGCACGCTCGGTGAGACCGCCCCCACCCCCCGTTCAGGCAAACTCAACATCAATACCTGCGACGATGAACTCGTCCAATACATCGCCGAGATCACTCCCGGCGTCGCCGACGCGATCATCCTGGAAAGAAACGCCCGTTCCGGCGGTTTCAGCAATCTGATGGACCTCTTGAACGTTCCTGCTGTCACGAACGAGGTTCTGGCCGGCCTGTATGACCTCATCGACGTGCGTTCAAATGTCTACATCGTGAACAGCCACGGTCGCGACACGGCGACCGGCCTCGAGGTGGAGATCGTCGCGACCATCGACCGATCCACTCTCCCGGTGATGATCAAGGAACTTCGCATCCGATGACCCGTCCCCCCAGCCAATCCACCGCGGCCTCGACACCCCGTGCCGGCCGCATCGCCGCCGTCCAAACAGATCCCGACGGCGGGTTGGTCATACTCATCGCCGAAACAAGGGGGCCCGAAGCGGTCGTGGCCGAGGTGATTCGGACGGACCGGGCGCAGGCGCCTGAAGTCCTCCGATCCCGAAAAATCGATCTTGTCCTCCGAGTTGTTCCTGCGACCCAGACGGTCTGCAGGGTGATTCCGGCTCCGGAAGTCACCTCCACCGATCGTTCGGCCGTCGCCGATGCGCTTGGCCTGCTCGCCGAGTCCGAACTCCCTGCTTCCCTTCCGTGGCATCGGCGCTCCGCCGGGATGATCCGGCTGGGCAATCGCCAGGCCGCGCTGCTCACAGGCTGGGTGCGGCTGGACAAGGACCCCGACGACAGCACGCCCTTGTCGGGCGTTCCTGAAGTCTGGGTTGCGGAGATCGCCGCCCTGGCCGCGCTCGGACAGGCAGCGGGCGCCTCCGGAGTCATCGGGCTTGCCGAGCAGCGCCTCTCCGCGATCTCGCTGCTGGCGATCGGCCCCAAGCGACCGATCGGACGGGTGTTGCGGCTGCCCTCAACGGGCGCCGAGTGGCCCGAAACCGTGCGCCGCGCCTGGAGTGAGACCGCCGCCGCGGCCGGCATCGAGGCTCCCTGCCCCGCTGCCGACGGCCTGCTCATGGACCTCGCGCCGACGGTCCGCCTCGCGGGGGGCAACCGGGATCGGCAGTGGATCAACCGCCACGGCCTGGCGCTTGGCGCCCTCCTGCTGTACGGCGACGCGGACGCCGCCGTGAGTTCGCTCGTCGGGCTCACTCCCGATGAGCCGCGCCGAGCGATGCCCTTCGCCCAGCGCGCCGTCGATTGGCTTTCCCGCCCGCGCAACGCGGCCATGTCCGCCGCGGCGTGCATCGCGGTCCTGCTCTTCGCGCCATGGGGCGCTGCTGAAGCGAGATACTCGATCCTCCGCGCCGAAGCGGGTTCGCTGGACGATCTGGACCGGCGCCTGAGTGAGGCAGAGCGGCGGATCGAGTTCTATCGCCTGCTCAACCAGAAGCGCTGGCCGATGACGAAACTGCTCGCCGACATCGCCGGAGCGGCGCCCGTCGGCGTCACGCTCGAATCGGTCGAACTGGCGCAGGGCGAAGCGATCAGCATCCGCGCAACCGCGGAGTCCTCCGAACTCGTCACCGCCTTCCGCAAGAACCTCGGCGACACCAACGTCTTCACCGCGGTCGCGACTCCCACCATCGACGCTTCGTCCGACGGTGTCACCTTCCAACTCCAGGCCCGCCTGGCGCCGAGCGGGGCGATCACGATCAGCGCACCGATCGAGGACTTCGCCGCCAAGAGCCTGGCGCAACGTCTCTACGGCGACGCCGCGGCAACCTCGCCCGGGTGGAGCACCGACGACAGCGATGTTGACCATCGGGACCGCCGATCCGACGACCGCCGCTCGGCCCCGCCTTCACGAGGTCGTGACGAGCCCGGCCGGGCTGCCACGCGAACCGAACGCGCTCCGGCGGCTGCACCGGCGGCCGTCATCCCGCCGCCGCTGAGCGATGCGGACATCGCGGCGATGGATCGGACAACGGCCATGAAGGAATGGGGCGTTCGAAAGAAAGCCTCCACGCAACCCGGGATCGACGCGGCGACCAAGGAACGGCTTGCTGCGGAAGCAGAGAAGTGCCGCGCGAGGATGCAGTCCGCGGGGGGCGGCGCATGAACAACCTGTTCGACACATTCAACCGCCTCCCGCGCGCCGCCCGTTGGCTGCTGCTCTTCGGGGCGTTCGTGGCGCTGTACTACCTTGTGCTGGAACCCGCGCTCGACGCGGCAAACTCCGCACGCAACCGCGCCGACCGGCTGGAAACGGCCCTCCGGCGCGAGCGCGAACTGCTCGCGATCAACTCCCAGGTTGGACGGGAACTCGAACGGGGCGTGGCGACGTACGGCCTGCCGCGGCATCCCACAGATCCCGGCGCCCGGCCCGAAGCCCTGCAGCGAGCCGTGAACGCGATCCTGATTGCGCACGGCGTCGGCAATGCCGTCTACAGCGAGCGCTCCGGCACCATCCGTGCCGACGAGGCAGTCGCGGTCGTCAGCCCCGGAGCGCGGCTGGACCGCTTCGTGCTCGATGTCACCTTCGAAGCCACGCCGGAAACGACGGTCGCGATCCTTGCGGACCTTGAGAAAGCCAGCGAGGTGACGGCGGTCTCCCGAATCAAACTCGACAAGTCAGGTGCCGGTCGCGCCCGCACGCCTTCTGCGGGCGGTCGCACCGTCCGCGTGAGCATCGCCGTCGAATCATGGATCGCCGCTCCCGGAGCAGCAAGCAGCACGGCCAGCGCCGCGTGGGAGGGCCGCTGATGAGCCGCATGACCAGCCTCATCCTCGGCCTTCGGAGCCAGGCGGGTGGCCCCCGCTGGCTCGGGTCGGCGATGGCCGTCCTGATCGCGATCACGCTGGGCTGGCTCGTCTGGCACGCCTGGCCCGTCTTCCGGGCTTCCAGGTTGCCCGCTCGCCCGGCCGAGGCCTCCCGGACGGACGAACAGCGCCGGACAGACTTTGCTGCTGCGCTCAAGAAGCACCAGGAACGCGTCGACGGTCGCTCGTTGTTCTTTGTGCCGCCGCGTCCGCGTCCGCCGCGGCCCGAGTTCGTCGAGGACACAACCCCCCGCGAGCCGCCCAAGCCGACTCGCTACGGCGGACCGTCGATCACCGCGATGGTGAACGGACAGGTCTGGTTCAACGATGGCCAGCGCGTGAAGGTTGGTGAATCCGGTCGGAATCTGAGGGTCGTGTCCGCCTCGGCGCCATGGTCGGCACGCATCGAGTGGGAAGGCGTCGAGTTCGATGTCGACTTCTTCCAGCGCGATTCGTCGGTGATCCGGCCTGTGCGCCAGGGCGCGAGCGATGTCTCGCCGCTCACCCCCTCCCCCGGCCCCGCTTCCACGCCGGGCGCACGCCCGGCTGCCGCGCCCCCCACTCCAGCCGCGCCCTCTTCCGGGAACCCCTCTGCCGCTCCGCCGCCCGCTGGCGCTGACCCGCCGGCCGAGCCCGAGCCGGCGCCGGAACCCGCCGACGAACCCGCGCAGCCAAGCCCAGCACCCGCATCTCCCGAACCCCAGCCTCAGCCTTCCGCCCCGGAGCACCCATGACCACGCCGGAACCCAGCACCCGCCTCATGCGATCCACCATCGGCGCGATGCTCCTGTGCGTCGGCCTCGCCGCGAGCACGACGCTCGCGCAGGACTCCGCCGCCCCTGCCGCGGCAGCCGCGACAAAGCCCGCCGCCTCAAGCGAGCACACCACGCCATCGGATTCGTTCGATGAACGCGGCCGCCGCGTCGTCTATGGCGAGCCGGTTCCGCTCGGCTTCAAGGGCGAGCGCGTGGAGCGTGTCATCGCGTTCATCGTCGAGACCACGGGCAAGGTCGTCCTGCCGCAGCCCGATGTTCTCAGCCGTCCCATCACGGTGGTCAACGACCGTCCGATCCCGCGCGAGCGTGCGCTGGACCTGGTGTTCATGGCCCTGCAGCAGAACGGCATCGCCGTTGTCGAAACCCCTGACCTCATCCTGCTCCGCGACATCGGCGAGATCGACCGGCAGGACGTGCCGGTGATCGGCCCTGATACGCACCTGGAGAAGCGGACCGACTACGGCACGATCGTCGAGAAAGTGTTCGCGCTGCACTACTCGTCCGCCGAGACGCTCGGCGAGATCATCAAGTCCAACCTCCCGAGTTTCGCGAAACTCACGGTGGACCCGCTGTCCAACCAGGTCGCGGTCATGGCCCACATCGGCCTGCTCCAGCAGATCGAGAAGAAGGTCGAGTTCCTCGATCAGCCCTCCGCCGCCTCACTGCTCACCGAGACCTTCCACCTCCGCTACGCCGATGCGGAGCAGATCGCCACGAATATCCGGGATCTCTTCGCCCAGACCGCAAGAACCGGCCAGGGACAGCAGGGAGGCCAGAACCCCTTCCAGCAGTTCTTCCAGCAGCGCGGCGGACAGGGCGGACCCGGCGGCGGCAACCAGGGCGGCGGACGGGGCGGCCAGGGCGGCGGCAACCAAGGGGGGCGAACCGGACAGGGAGGGCAGGATTCCAGCGCAGGCCCGAGTGCCAATCTGCGAGTCACGGCCAACACGCAGCAGAACGCCGTCACGGTGCTCGCGGAGAAGCAGGTGCTCGAGCAGATCCGCACGCAGATCAACGATTCGTGGGATCGGCCGGTCACCGAGAAGAACGTCGCCCCGCGGATCTACGACCTGAAGAACTCGGACCCCATCAAGGTTCGGGATGCCCTGCGCGAACTCTTCGGCCAGCCCGGCACCGGCAGCGCCGCCTCATCATCCGGCGTCGGTCGCCTCGCGGGCCAGTTCTCGTTCGAGGCCCTGCCGGAGCAATCCCGCCTGATCGTCGTCAGCAAGTCACCCGACAACCTCGACGCCATCGACAAACTCGTGGCCGATCTCGACCAGCCCCAGACCGCTGGCCTGCCGCGGATCGTCGAACTCAAGCACGCCACCGCCGAGGAACTCGCCGAGCAACTCAACACGCTGCTGGCCCAGGAAGGCACGTTGGCGCAGATCCCGCGGCAGGAGTCGGGCCTGACGCAAGGGCAGGCCGGCGCCTCGCCGTTCGCCTCCGATCAATCGACCACAACCACCAACCAGCAGGCCAATACCGCCGGCACCATGCAGTTCTGGTGGCAGCGGGCCCGGCCGCCGACGACCACCGCCGGATCCTCGAACCTGGTCTCCAAGATCCGCCTCGTACCGGTCTGGCGGCAGAACGCCCTGATGATCCTCTCCCCGCCGGAGTACTCCCAGGCGGTCGTGGACCTCATCACCGAACTCGACAAGCCCGGGCGGCAGGTGCTGCTCAAGGCCGTCATCGCCGAGATCAGCCTCGAGGACGCTACCGCGCTGGGCCTGCGATGGTCCAACTCCCCCATCACGCCCACCCTCGCCGACAACGCCGTCTCGCTCGGCGCCAACTCGGCCGGGAACACCGCCGGCGGCATCTTCACGGGCACGAAGAACGACATCCTCCCCGGGCTGTTCGATACCTCCGTGCTCAATGTCGGCGTCAATCTCAACCTGCTGCTCCAGGCCCTGGCACAGAAGACCGGCGTCAACATCCTCTCCGAGCCGCGGATCTTCACCAGCGACAACCAGGAGGCGGAGTTCTTCGCCGGGCAGGATGTGCCCTTCATCACCGATTCACAGACGACCGATGCCGGCGGACTGACGCAGAGTTTCGACTACCGCGCCGTCGGCCTGGCCCTGCGTGTCCGCCCGCGGATCACGCCCAAGCGCGATGTGGACCTCCGGATCAACCTCGAACTCTCGAGCCTCCAGCCCAACCAGACGCTGTTCGGCGGCTTCATCGTCGACCGGCGCGAAACCACCACCCACCTGATCATCAAGGACGGTCAGACGGTGGTCGTCTCCGGCATCGTCCGCTCCGAGGACTCGGACATCCTCCGCAAGGTCCCGCTGCTGGGCGATCTGCCGCTCGTCGGGGCGCTCTTCCAGTCCACCGAGCGCACCAAGTCGACCACCGAGATCGTCGCGTTCATCACGCCGATCGTGATCGAAAACCCCGAAGAGACCGACTCGGCGACCAAGCCCGACCGCGATCGACTCAAGGAACTGCGCAAGGAACTCGGCAAGGACGCCCCCGAAGGACCTGACCCGGAATCCGGCGTCGCGCCGACGCGGCCGGATGAGGGCTTGCCGCCCGGAAGCGATGCCGCCGTCCCGGCAAGCCCGGCCGCCCCGGCCAAGCCCGCCAAGCGCAAGTCCGTCGAGCCCCGGTACGGCTACGAGCAGTGATCGACCCCGTCGCGCACCGCGACGGATTCGGGCCTGCCCGATCCATATCGTCCCGCATGCCCCGCCCGCGGATCAGTGCCATCGCCCTCCTCGCCGCGTGGGCGTGCTGCGCCGGCTGCTCGCCGCGCCCGCTCGTGCCCGAACCCGGGCCGCTGTACTCAACCGCCCGCACGCGGCAGCCGCGTGTAGAAGTTCCGGCGGATGCCCGCTCCGCCGCGGCGGCGGCGTGGCTGAGATCGCGAAACACCGTGGATCTGGGCACCGTCGAATACGACGGACTCACTCTCCCGGTCGTCTCGCCGGATGCCAACTTCCTCGCCGTTCAAACCGGACCCACGCCCGCTTGGAACTGCGTGCTGGCGGAGCCCGATGCGCCGCCGATCCCCAACGTGATCGCGGTCACCCGCATCCTGCCCGACCAGCCCGAACCGCGAGCGTTGATCGCCACGCTCCCGGCGGGCGTGATGCTGGGCCGGACCGCTTCTTCAAAGGGGTTCCTCGTCGAGTTGCCCGCGACCAAGGACCTGCCGCGGCGGATCGGCATGGCGGATTGGGAGACGGGCCGCATCGAGCAACTGACCGACGATGCCGGCGACAGCGCGTTCGGTGTGGTCGGCGCGGGCGGAGAACTGGCGTACTCAAGGCGCGGCCGGCACGAGTCGCGTTGGTCGCTGGTGCTGCGCGCGGCCGATGGTCAGGAGTACGCGGCCTCGATCGCGAACGCGTCGATCGTTTTCCCGCAGATCGTGCGGACTTCGACAGAAACGATCGTTTTCGCGATGATCGCGGCGGATGCGTCGGGCGGTCCGCTCCGTCTCGCCGCGTTTGCGCCGGGAGCAGTGGAACAGGACACCTCGCTCCTCATGCTCGCGAGTGTCGAGATCGCGACCAGCGCGACGATGTTTGATGCGTATCAGGCCGTCGCGGCATGTCAGTCGCTGGTTCAAACCGCGCCGAACACGGCGGGCGCAACCACGGTCGTGTTCTCGAGCGCGACTCAATCGGTCGTTGTTGCGCATCTGGTGCTCGCGCCGACGCCGAGGTTCATTCTGCGCCCCTTGGTGCCGGGCACGTTCAGCGGAACGCTCACCGTGCACAACGGGCGGCCGGGTGTCCTTGCATGCACGTACGCGGACGTCGTTTATCAGGACCTTGGGACGATTCCGGCGGGGGCGACGGTTCCCGAGCCCAGCCCCGACCTGGTCTGGCCCGAAGCAGGGGTCGTCCGACGAACGGAAAGGCCGGAATGGCCGTATCTCGCGCTCTTCATGAAGGCTTCAAGCACGCCAATGGCCTTTCGAGGGGTGCTGGTGAGCGGCAGGACGGGTTCGAAGGCCTCTTTGATCGGATTTTGATTGGTGCTTGATCCCACTGTAAGGGCAGCAATGACAGCAGTTTACTGCCGGTTTAGGGGTTGTGCGGCCTGCGCCATGCTCCGAACCGCGCAAACTCCGCTGGGAATTCTGCAAGACGGTTGACACCCCCCCAGGCTTGATGTATCTTCTCCCCGTCGTTGTTGTGGCTTTCCGTAATGCCCTCAATCCAAGATTCGAAGGAGATTCCTGTGAAGAAGATTGTTCTTTCTGCTCTCGCTCTTGCGGCCGCTGCCGGCGCTGCGAACGCCCAGGCCATTCAGTACCAGATCGTCGAGCGCTTCAACGACACCGTCGTTGACGTCGCCGATGCGGCCCCGACCGGAGCCCCCGGCACCGCCGGCAACGCCGCTGACAAGACCCTGTGGTTCGTCGTTCTCGCCCGGGCGACCGGCCTGAACGCCCCGACCCCCGAGACCCTTACGGGCATCGGCGGCTTCGCCGGCGCGATCAACATGACCTCGAACGTTGCGGGTGGCCAGAACGGCGGCTCGTACAAGGCTGCCGGCATCGGCGGCACCGGTGGCAACCCCACCAACAACTCCCCGGCGAACTTCTACCCCGCCGGCACGAGCAACCCCGGCCTCGGCTCGGGCGCGGCTCTGTACTACCCCTTCCGGGTCGTTGCTGACCTCGGAACCGGTGGCAACGGCACCCGCCTGACGGCGAACTCCCCGAACCTCGTTGACATCGCCGGCGCAGCCGGTGGCGCGGCGGGCTCGGCGGTCACCCAGATCACCGACGGCCTCGTGCCGAACACCGCTTGGGGTGTGAACACGTGGGTCCCCGTCTACACCTTCCAGTACGACGTGACGGACTTCACCGCCCGCACGATCACCTTCTCGACGAACTTCGTCGGCTCCACCTACTTCACCTCCGCTGACTCCTCGGGCGTTCCGAACGCGATCGTGTTCGGCCAGGAGTCCCAGGGTTCGTACACCGTCCAGATCACCCCGGCCCCCGGCGCTGCGGCGCTCCTCGGCCTCGGTGGCTTGGTCGCGGCCCGTCGCCGTCGCGCCTAATCGGCCTTCGACTTCGGTAGCAGTTTGAATCTCGCAGGAGCCTCGGGTGTCCCCCGGGGCTCCTGTTGTTTTTGATCCGGGCCTGCATCTCCTCCGAGCGTGCTCGACTCGCGATTGCCTGTTGTACATATCCACCGGTTCAGGTGATCGTCACCTCGCTCCCGCTCGCGACCCAGAACAAATGTCCTCCAAATCCGGGTTTTCGCTTGCATAGGGATCTCCCGCCCCGCTAACCTGCGTCCTCTCGCGGTATCGAAATCGGTCCACCCACACACTCTCTCTGTGGAGGCCACACGATGCAGGTTTTCGCTTTCAGCGCGATTGCGCTGGCATGGTCGGCTGCGGCCGCTCAGGCCCAGTCCGTCGAGTTCCGGATCCTCGAACGCTTCAACGACACGGTCGTGCTGCCAGCAGACGCGGCTCCGACAGCGAACTCCGTGACTGTTGGCGATGCCAACGACCGGACTCTGTGGTTCGTCGTTCAGGCTCGCGTCAGCGGTCTGAACCCCGACGCCTTCAACGGCCTTGGCGGCTACGCCGGAACCATCCAGATGACCGCCGGAGCGGGCAACGGCTCGTTCAAGGCATCCGGAACGGGCGGCCAGGGCGGGAGCCCGACGAACTCCTCGCCGGTGAGTTTCTTCCCGGCAGGAACTGTCGACAACGGCTTCGGCACCGCCGGCGTCGCGCATTATGCCCCTTTCCGGCTCATCGCGGCCCTCGGCGCGGGCGGGAACGGCTCACGCCTCACGGCAACCTCCGGCAGCCTGATCCAGACCTTCGGCGCGACCGGTGGCGATGCGCTGCAGCGACTCGCCGACGGCGAGGTGACTGCCGCGGCATGGGGCGTCGGCGAATGGATCAACGTCTATTCGTTCCAGTTTGACGTGCTGACGTTCAACGCGCCGTCGCTGGTGTTTGCGACCAACTTCAACGCGACGTACTTCAACGCCCGCTCACCACAGGGCGTGCCCAACTCGATCGACTTCCCGAGCCAGTCTCAGGGCACGTACACCGTACTCCTGCCGGGACCGGCCGCGGCGGGTGTTCTCGGGCTCTTCGGCCTGGTCGCGTCGATCCGCCGGCGGGCCTGAGGCGGGCCGCCCGGGCTCAGCGACCCTCGAACCGGACCGAGTTCCGAAGGGTGCCGAACCCCGCGCCTTTCGCCCCGGCGATCTCCACCTCCACCACGTCGCCGTGCTGGAGCCACTGGGGCGGCGTGCGGGCCATGCCGACGCCGCCGGGGGTGCCGGTGAGGATGACGGTCCCTGGGAGCAGCGTCAGCCCTCTGGAGAGTTCGCTGATGAGCGTGGCCACCGGGAAGAGCATGTCGCTGGTCGGGGCTTCCTGCATGACCTTGCCGTTGACGCGGGTGGTCAGTCGCAGGGCCTGCGGATCGGAAACATCCGCCGCGGCGACGACGTTCGGCCCCAGCGGGCAGAACGTGTCGAAACTCTTTCCCCGCCAGAACTGACCGCCGGACCCCTGCTTCTGCCACCACCGGGCCGAGACATCGTTCGCGCAGCAGTATCCAAGGACGTGCTGCAGGGCCCTTTCCCGCGGCACATCGCGGGCGGCTGTCCCGATGATCACCGCCAGTTCACCTTCAAAGTCCGCCTGCCCCCCCCCGCCGCCCCCCTTGGCCGGGTCCTGGCAGGCCTTGGGGACGACGATGTCATCCCCGGAGAGCACCGCCGCGGCGGGGTTCTTGGTGAAAACGAGAATGCTCTCGGGCGCGGCGAGGCCCTGCTCCTTGGCGTGCTCGGCGTAGTTGCGGCCGATGCCGAGAATGGTGTGAAAGGGGATGACGGCCGCGTCGGTGCGGACGCCGACGCCGAGGGAGGTGCGGATGAGGTTCATTGCCGCAGTGTAGTGATCGCCGCCGGGCTCGGAACCTGACCAATGCCTCAGTTCTTTCCGCCCGGTGCGATGTCTACCTGTTGCCGTTGCGCCTCGCCGGATGCTGACGGCGCCGGGTCCTCCGATTTGGGCTTGGGCTGCGGCCGCGGCTGGTTGTAGACGAAGTCGAGTCCACCGGTGGCGAGGAACGGCGTGACCGGCGGTGAGCCGCCCTGCGCGGTGGCCATGTTCCCGCCGTTGTCGGCGCCGTCTGCGCCGAAGGAGTAAAGGAGATAGCCGCGGCCATGAGGGTCGGAGCCCGCGGCGAGGGGCCTATAGCCGAACGGCTTGCCGTTGGTCGCGTCGGAAGGGATGTCGGGGAGGATGGCGGGTGCGAGTTCGGCGAGCGTCGCCGGGTAGGCGCCGTGCTCGGCGCGGTGGATCTCGAGGGCGAGCATCAGGCGAGTCACGGAGAGTTCGGAGGCGACCTGGTCGTTGGACTCGAGCGCCTTGCCGACGGCGGGGACCATGAGCGCCAGGAGCGGGAAGCGCTCCAGGCCGACTGTGGGGTCGGAGCCGGTGAGGCCGGCACGCTCCCCGCGGGTCATACCGGCGAGTTTCACGAAGTGGTCGAAGATGGCGTTGGCGCGGGCCTCGGTCTCGGCGCGGCCGGGTTGGAGGAGGCCCAGGACGTTGAACGCGCGGCTGCCGCCCATGTTGCTGCCGGGGCCGCCGATGGGCGAACCGAGTTCCTGGCTCAGGCCCGCCGCGGCGGAGGGAAGGAAGCGACCGTTGCCGTTTCCGGTGTCGCTATAGGTGCGCTGGATCATGTCGAGCGTTGAGAATCGCTCACCGTCAAATGCGCCGGCGGCGGAGGGGAGACTCTGACGATCCATCGCGGCAAGGAAGTCGCGGGCGGCCTGCTGGGTGAGGGGCTTTGCCACGATCTCCCTGCGGAGTTCGCCGCAGGCGGTGGAGTTGATGGCGATGGCGACAAGGTTGTCGATGAGGGTCGTCTGGGCGCCGATGAGCCGAGCGCTGGCGAGCATTTCCTGAAAAGCAGCGAGGCGCTGGGCATCGTCGCCGGCATCGGCCGCGAGTTTCATGCGGCCGGCGTTCATTCGGGCGAGTTGGCGGGAGTGGCCGAGTTCGGGGAGGAGCGTGAGGACGAGGGGCCCGGTCGGGGGGTAGGGGCGCGCGGCGTAGGGAATCGGCGGGAGCCTTGCGAGGTCATCGAATCCGCCGGCCTTCTTGAACTCCTCGAGCCATTCGCGGCAGATGGCGATGGCCTGATCGCCGGTGAAGCCGCCGACGGGCTCGGCGTTTGGAGTGGTCAGAAAGGTAAAGTCAAACGCGGCGAGCGGGGTATCGGGGTGATTCGCGGAGACCGCCAGACGTGCGGCCTCGAGTTTGCCGGCGATGTCGCTGATGAGGCCCCAGTTGTCCGGGACATCGGCGGGCATGGATTGACGCTGACGTGCGAGGGAGTTGGCCTTCTTGCCGAAGTCGACAGTGACTTTCGGATTCGCGAAGATGACGGAGGCGAGGAACGCCGCGGCGAGCACAAGGAGGAGTAGAAGGGCGATGAAGGTGATCTTGAGGGGGGTGAGCCAGGGCTTGGCGGGCTTGGCGCCGGAGAGGTCGTGCATGGCTGCTCCGATCGGGAGAGGAGAGGCAGGATCTTGGAGGAGACTCGCGGCTGCGCCGCGAACGCGTTCCCAGAGGGTCGGGCTGCCTATCGGGGGGGCTGGTTGTCCACAGCCCAGCAGGCCACCTGCTGCCGCTCGCCGCGGCGCTCGAGCACCGGGCGCTCGGCGCGGCAGCGGTCCATGACCAATGGGCAGCGGCCGGCAAACGCGCAGCCCTTGGGCGGGTCGAAGGGGCTGGGGACATCGCCCTGCAGGATCGTGAGCGGGCGTGAAGCACGCTGGTCGGGGTCATCGATCGGGTTCGCGCCCAGCAGGGCGCGGGTGTAGGGATGCTTCGCCTGCGCGTGCAGATCATCGCACGGGAGCGACTCGACGATGTGGCCGAGGTACATCACCAGCACCCGGTCGCAGAAGTGCTCGATGACCTTCAGGTCGTGGCTGATGAAGAGAATCGTGAGGCCGAACTCGCGTTTCAGGTCCATCATCAGGTTGAGGACCTGGGCCTGGATGGAGACGTCGAGCGCGGAGACAGGCTCATCGGCGACCAGGAACTCGGGCTTCAGGGCGAGGGCGCGGGCGATTCCGAGGCGCTGGCGCTGGCCGCCGGAGAACTCGTGCGGGAACTTGTCCTTGGAGTCCTTGCGGAGGCCCACGGTGGTGATCAGTTGGTCGATGTACGACTCGGTCTGCTCGCGCGGCACCACGCTATGGAAGTCAATCGCCTCGCGCAGGAGCCGGCGCACCGTGAGACGCGGGTTCAGCGAGGAGTAGGGATCCTGGAAGATGATCTGCATGCGCCGCCGGAAGGGCATGAGTTCTGCGTGGGAGAGTCGGGTGATGTCGGTGCCGTCGAAGACGATGGAGCCCGAGGTCGGCTCGCTCAGGCGGATGACGGCCCTTCCGAGCGTCGATTTGCCGCAGCCGGATTCGCCGACGATGCCAACGATCTCGCCCTTGTTGACGGAGAACGAAACACCGTTGACGGCATGGACATTGCCGACGACGCGGTTGAGGACTCCGCCGCGGACGGGGAAGTGCTTCACGAGGTCCCGGACGGACAAGAGCGGCGCTGCGAACCTGTCGCCTGCTGGCGAGGCGGGCCGCGGCGCTGTAGCGTGCGCTGTCAGACTCATGGCTGCACTCCGGTCGTGGTCAGCGGGACCGGCTGGCCGAGCGGGAAGTGGCAACGCTTCAGGTGCGACTGGCCCTCACCCTCGGCGGGGAGGAGGTCGGGCTCGGCATCGCGGCACAAGGGCTGGGCACGCGAGCAGCGATCGGCGAACCGGCAACCGCTGGGAAGTTCGAACAGGCTCGGGACGATGCCCTCGATCGTGGGCAGACGCTTGCCATGCTCCTTGCGGCCGGCCTTGGGGATCGAGTCGAGCAGCGCCCGCGTGTAGGGATGCTGCGGGTCGTGGAAGATCCGGTTGACGCCGGCGACCTCGATCACCCGGCCCGCGTACATGACCGCGACGCGGTCGCAGACTTGCGCGACGACACCGAGGTTGTGGGTGATCAGGATGATCGCGGTGTTGAGGCGCCTGCGCAGGTTCTCCATGAGCGAGAGGATCTGCGCCTGGATAGTGACGTCGAGCGCAGTAGTGGGCTCATCGGCGATGAGGACATCCGGCTCGCAGCACAACGCCATCGCGATCATGACACGCTGGCGCATGCCGCCCGAGAGTTGGTGGGGATACTCGTCCACGCGCCGCTCGGCGTTGGGCATCTCGACAAGTTTGAGCATCTCGATCGCACGATCGCGGCGAGCGGTGCGGGACAGGTCGGTGTGGTACTTCAGGGCCTCGTCGAGTTGCCAGCCGATCGTGAAGACAGGGTTCAGGGATGTCATGGGCTCCTGAAAGATCATGGCGATGCGGTCGCCGCGGATGCGCCGCATCGTTCGGTCGTCGGCGGTGGCGAGGTTCGTGCCCTCGAACATGATCTCCGAGCGCGGGTCGATGATGGTGGTGCGCTCGGGCAGGAGTCGCATGATCGATTTGCTGGTGACGGTCTTGCCGCAGCCGGATTCGCCGACGATGCCGAGCGTCTCGCCGGGGAAGAGGTCGAAGGAGACGTCGTCGACGGCGGTGACGACGCCGCGATCGGTGCGGAAGCGCGTCGTGAGGTGGCGGACAGAGAGGATGGGCGCACGCACACTCACTGCGAGTCGTCTCCATCGTCGATCGTCATCCAGATCATGGTCACATCTTCACCTTGTCCTGGGGCGACGATCGCCTGAAAGTACGTGGCGCCATCGTCGGGTGAGAATGAGAAGAAGGCACCGGGCACATCACCGGTGACTTCCGAGTGCACCGTTCCGAGGTAGCACGAAGTGAACACGATCTCGATGTCCTCCAACCCATAGAGCGCCTCGGCAGCGGCGATCACATCGGCGAAGCAGCCGAACATCGACGCGTCGTCCCCCTTGCTCATCGGCAGGGCTTCGAAGTTGGGATCGTCGCCGTCGTCCATCTCGATCACCATCGTCTGGCCCAGCGGCGGGGCCAACTCCACCATGGCGCGACGGAGTGGTTGAGGGTCCTTCTTGCTCTTGTCTGACTTTGCCATGATTACCCCACATGCTTGGGATCGAACGCATCCTGCAGCGCATCCGACACGATGTTGAACGCCAGCACCAGGACGAACATGAACGCGGTGGCCGCGCCGATCTGCCAGAAGATGCCGTTGATGACCTCCTGCGTGGACTCCTGGATCATGCGGCCCCAGGACGGCCCGACCTTGACGCCCAGCCCGAGGAAGGAGAGCACGACCTCGAACTTGATCGCCGCGATGAACAGCAGCGAGAAGTTGATGAACATCAGGTGCACGGTGTTGGGGATGACGTGCCTGAGCAGGATGTAGAAGCGGCCGAAACCGATGGCGGTCGCCGCCTGAACATACTCGAGTTCCTTAAGTTTGAGCGTCTCGCCGCGGATGACGCGGCAGGGGCCGATCCAGAACTCCATGCACATGGCGGCATACACGGGGACCAGGGCGAGCCACGGGTTGGAGATCTTGTCGAACGCGCTCCCGGTGAAGGCGTACACCAGCACGGCCAGCAGAATCAGTTCGGGCATGCTCGACAGCGTGGAGTAGAGCCAGACCACGGCGTGATCGACCCAGCCGCCAAAGTACGCGGCGGCGGCGCCGAGGAGAGTGCCGACCAGGACGGAAATGACGGCGACAACAATGCCGACCTGCAGCGCGACTTTGATGGAAAAGATCACACGGAGAAAGTTGCTGCGTCCCTGACGATCGGTGCCGAATGAATGCAGCATGGACTGCTTGAGGGCCTGCCACCCGGAGAGCGGTGCGAACATCTGACCCACCGTGCGCTCCAGGGTTCCGATGGCGGCCGGCACATCGATCGCCTCGACGCCGGGCTTGGCGTCGCCGGACGCGGAGGGGACGGGGTGATTCAGATCGTCGAACTCCGAAAGCCGTGCGTAGATCTCCTCGGCCTGCTCGATGAGGGCGCCGAGGCGGTCGAGTTCGGCTTCATTCTCCGCCGCACCGGGCAGGATCCGCAACTGGCCGTAGTGGATCTCCGACAGTCCTTCACCGTTGTTGACGGCGCGCTTGATCTCGCGGGTGATAATGCGCATCGCCTCGACGCGGCGCTCGTTGGTGACCGGAATACCGAATCCGTTGATCGGCGTGGGCCAGACCGGCTGCTCGACTTCGGTGTAAGAGATTCCGAGACGACCGGGGAAGACGTCGCCGAGGGCGACCCACCCACCCACGAGCGCGTAGAGCACAATGAGGGCCAGCGCGCCCACGGCGAGGCGGTTGCGGGCGAACTTCCGCACGCCGCGTCCGGCGCTGATTCGTCGGAGGGCGGCCCTCATGACAGCCTCACCCGCGGATCGACCAGCGCGTACAGCACGTCGGTCAGGATGTTGGTGAGGATGAACAGCCCGGCGAGCACCGCCGTGAAGGTCTGGATGATCGGGAAGTCCTTGTTGACGATGGCGTCGATCAGCAGTTTGCCCATGCCGGGGATTCGGAACTGGTATTCCATCACGATCGAGCCCGTGATCAGGAACGGGATGGTGATCATCACCCGCGTGATGACGGGGATCATCGCGTTCTTGAGCATGTGCACGAAGATGATCTTGTGGCGCGGCGCGCCCTTGGCGACGGCGGTAGTGATGTAGTCGCGGCTGGTTTCCTCGACCATCACAGCGCGATAGAAGCGCGCGTCGTAGCCCATGCCGACGACGACGCCGATGAGCACGGGCAGGGCGCAGTACTTCACCCACGTGCCCGGTCCCCAACCCGGCTCGTAGCCGTTGCTGGCAAACAGTTCGAACCCGAGTTGCGCGTTCAGCCATGAAGAGCCGAACACCTGGCCGAGCACGATGAAGACCACCACGCTGATGCTCATGCCCAGCACGACGAGAACCATGAGCGTGCGATCGAGCGTTGAGCCGCGGAACGCCGCGGAGAGAAGTCCGACAAGGATCGCGACCGAGGCTGTGAGGATCAGCGTCGGGACGGTGATCTTCAGCGTCGGCCAGACCGCATCGGCGAGTTTCGCGCCGACGTTCTCGGACTCAAACTGCCACGAGCGGTACGGCCTGTCGGCCGACCCGAAGTCCAGCCGGAGGATGCGCCAGACAAACTCGACGTACTGCGTTCTGAGCGGCGGATAGAGTCCGACGCGGCCGATGTGAAGCATGGGCTCGATGCCGAAGGGCTCGGCCGGGTCGGCGATGCCGACCGGCAGGAACGGGCGGTCCAGCCCCATGGAGGTCTTCTTCAGCGCCGCGGTCTCGGCGGTGGCGTTCTTGCCGAGGTAGGCCGAGACCGGATCGCGCAGCCGCAGCGCGGCCATCATGATCAGGATGATCCCGAGGTACACCGGGATCGAGTAGAGGATTCGGCGGGCCACGTAGGACCACATGTGTGCTGGTCTCCGAGGTCAGCGCGGCGCCGATGCGTCGATATCAAGGTACTTGAACCAGTTATAGAAGTCCTCGCTCGGCCTGAAGTTCTTCAGCCAGGGATGAGCGAGATAGAACCGGGTACGGGCCATCGAGCCGATGAACGGTGCATCGGCGATGACCATGTCCCGCATCTGCTCGACAATCTTCGTGCGCTCGGGACCCGGCTTCATCACGATGATCTGCTCATACAGGCGGTCGAACTCAGGCCGGTCGTAGTTGTAGTGATTCGCGCCGGGAGCCTTGTTCTTCGAATAAAACAGCGCGAGGTTGTTCTCGGGATCGGGGTAATCCGTCCCCCAAGCGAAGCCGAACATCTGCGCTTTTTTCTGGTTGATCGCTTCGATCAACTCCGAGAAGTCCACCATCTTGGGGTTCAGTTTCACGCCGATCTTGGCAAACTGGCGGATCTCGAATTGGGTTTGCTCGGCCTGGTTTCCGCCCTTGGAGGTGTAGTACTCGATCTCGGGCAGGCCTTTGCCGTCCGGATAGCCCGCTTCCGCCAGCAGTTGCCGGGCCTTGCGGAGATTCGGGCCACGGAACGAGACCGGAGCCTTGCCGCCCTTGGGATAGCCGTCCAGCGGCGGCGGGACCGGACCGTCGAAGACGATATTGATGCCGTTGTAGAACGTGTCGTTCTGTTCGTCCTGATCCAGCGCGAGGCAGAGCGCCTGCCGGAGTTTCGTCCGCTTCTCGTCATAGCCTCCGAGAATCGGATCTTCCATGTTGAAGCCGCGGAAGATAAAGTCCAGCAGCGGCACGGCATCGGCCTGGATGCCCTTGTCGGTGTACTCCTTGGTGAGTTTCTTGGTCCGCTTGACAAACGCCTTCTCGAAGTACTCGGAGGGCACCTGCGTAAACGCGAGTTTGCGGTCCTGGAAGTCCTGCCACATGACCGGGTCGGGCGTGTAGAAGACCAGTTCGATGCGGTCGAGGAACGGGATCTTCTTCCCCGCCGCGGCGAGCAGGCCCTGGGCCTTCTCCCTTTCCGTCGCCTCCGAGGGATAGACCTCGTGGTGATAGTTCGGGTTGCGGTGCAGCACCATGTTCTGGCCGGGCTTCCAGTCGCTCTCCTTCTTGAGGATGAACGGACCCGTGCCCACGGGGTGCTTGCCGAGCGTATCGCCGTACTTCTCGACCGCCTCGCGTGCGACGACGCTCGTCTGGAACATGGAGATCACCCAGCCGAAACGAACGACCGGCTTCTTGAGGATGATCTCGAACTCGGTATCGCTGATTGTCCTGAAACCGGCGACACTCGCGCCATAGTCAAACGGCTTGCCCGCCTTGACCAGTTCCCCCTGCTGCTCCTTGAACTCATCGAGCCCGAGGATGGTGTCCTGCAGCAACCAGTAGTTCTCGTACTCATACGCCGGATCAGCCAGCCGCTTCCATGAGTAGAACACGTCGTCGCTGACGAGCCTGCGTCCCTTGCCCCCGGCGAAGCACGGGTCATCGTGAAAGAACACATCATCGCGGAGTCTGCAGCGCCACGTCTGCCGGCCATCGGGCTCGTCGGTCACACGGGGCATCTCGGAGAGCAGCAGCGGCTCGGAGATCTCTTCGTACCCGCCGACGGCATCCGGCCTCACGAGATACTTGATCTGCAGCAGCGTCTCGTAGACCTGGCAGACGACCTGGTTGTCGTACGCGGTCGAGCCCTTGGCCGGGTCGAGGCTCTTGGGACCGTCAGCGCGGATCGGGAACCGCGCAAACTTCTCCGCCGCGGTCTGGGCCCCGACAGAGGAAGCCCCCACCGCCAACATCAGCAGGCAGGCGGCGATGCTTCGAAGACTGGCCATGGGAAACATGCGGGATCGATGGTCCATCACGTGATCTCCAGCACTTGGAACAGGTGGCAGAAACGCCAAGTTCAGCATAAGCCGCTGTCAAACATGCACTTACCGGCAAAATCCCGTCCGGATGCCGGCTTGGGCGGCAAGCACCTGCCCATGGTATCGCAAACGCCTGCGGAAGTCGGCACGGGCTGTCAACGCTGACGAACCTCGATGCGACCGTTTGTCGTGCGAACAAGGGACCGAGCATCGCCTCCGCCCCGATGGATCACGCCCCACTCATGCTCGTCATCGACCTCGACGTGGCCAGACACGTCAATCACCCGAACGCGGCCGTTGAAGGCCTCCAGCCGCAGGTCACCGGCGAATGCAGACCCGATCTGCAGGTCTACCCGCCCATTGGCGGTTCGGATATCCAGCGGACCGGGATTGTCCTCGGTCAGTTCTACCTTCACGCTGCCGTTGGTCGTGACCACGGAGACTCGGCCGGCCACATCGGTCAGCAACACCGCGCCGTTGCTGGTCTGCACCCGGCACTCTCCCGCGATGCGCTCCGCCTGCACAGTGCCGTTGCTGGTGCTGATCCGCGCGCTGCCCGCGTGATCGGCGACGAGGATCTCGCCATTGCCGGAGTGCAGGTCGGCCTCGCCGCCGACGCCCGCGACATCGATCGCGCCGTTTCCGGTGTGAACCGTGAGGCCGGTGCACCCGGGCAGTTCGACCTCCAGAGTCGCGGCCTCGCCCGGCTGCCGCCAGCCGATCGGCCAGTCGACGCGGATGTTCAGCGCGCCAGTGCGATCGGTCTGCATCACCACCTGCACGCCCGCGAGCCGCTGCTCGCCTTTGCCGCGGATGTCCGCGCGGACCCGCGCCGGCCCGTCGGCCCGGCGGATGCGTACATCGCCATTGTCGCCCTCAATGACAACTCCGCAGGCGGGATTGAAGGCGATCTCGGCCTCGATCTGACGATGTGCAAGCGGAGCATCGCCGCCGGAGGCAGCGCACCCCGCTCCCGCGAGCGCGATCATCAGAGACAGGAGCGGGCGCAGTTGCAGAATCGTCCATCTCATGCCGCGAACTCCATTCAGGTCCCCCAGCACGACCGACTCGTCAGGGACTGCTCAGGCGGGCAGGCGATCCAGTTCGGCGGCCACTTCCGCGCCGAGCCGACCGATCGCCGCGGGCGAGAAATCGAACGCGATACCTGCGGCCTCGAACAGCGCCGGAAGCGGTCGCGATGCCCCGAGCGCCAGCGCCTGCTTGTACGACGCGACCGCCCGCTCAGGATCCTTCCGATAGTTCATCCACACCTGCACAGCGCCGAGTTGTGCGATGCCGTACTCGATGTAGTAGAACGGCACACCGAAAAGGTGCAGGACCCGGTGCCAGGAGGCACCGAGCGCGGACTCGAGCCCGGACCAGTCGAAGCCCGGACCGTAGCGCTGATTGAGTTCGGACCACTTCGCGTGGCGATCGGCGACGGTGTGCTCGTTGGTGTACATCCAGTGCTGGAACTGATCAACCATCGCGATCGTGCACAGCGACATCAGAATCTGCTCGAGGTGCACCCGCCGGGCGCGAGCGGCATCCGCATTGCTGTAGTACTCGTCCAGGAAGTCGTGCGAGAGGAGTTCCATGCTCATGGATGCGACTTCGGCAAACTCGAGCGGAAGCCCGTTGCGATAGTGCAAAAGCGGGTCGGCACGGCAGAGCAGCGAATGGAACGCGTGCCCGGCCTCGTGCACGATCGTCTCCACATCGCGCTGGAGACCGACCGCATTCATGAAGATGAACGGCACCCGTGTTCGCTCACGGCTGGCCTGGTAGCCGCCCGGCGCCTTGCCCTTGCGGGACTCCAGGTCGAGGCATGGCTTGGTGTTGGATGAACTGCGAAGATGCGCAAACAACCCCGCCAGAGAGCCGTCCATCCTCTCGAACACCCTCTGGGTACGCTCGACCATCTGCGCGGCGGTGTCGAAGGGCCGAAGGGCCGGGCGGCCCCTGGGATCGACCTGACCGTCCCATGGACGGAGCGGCGCAACACCCATGGCCGCGCTGCGCGCAGACATCATCTGTCTGACCACCGGCACCACGTACTCCTCGATGCCGCGGGCGAACGCGTGACAGTCCTCGGGCGAGTAGTCAAACCTCCGTCGCTCACGGAAGGCAAACTCGCGGAAGTCCGTCAGTCCCGCATTGGCCGCCAGGCGTTTGCGGAGCCGCATCATCTCATCGAAGATCCCGTCGATCCGGTCCTTGTCGGCCAGGCGCCGGTTCGCCACCAGCCGCCATGCGTCTTCACGCGTGGCACGATCGGGATCTTCGTTGAAGACACCCATCTGCGACAGGGTTCGGTCCTGGCCGCGGAAGTTCACCGTCATCGCGCCGAAGACCTCAGAGTACTGTTGATCGAGTTTGGAGATCTCGGTCTCCAGTTCGATGTTCTCGGGGCGAAAGAGTTCGACGGCGGCACGCAGATCCCTCAGATACACGCCGAATCTTGCCTGGTCCAGCGCGCCGGCGTAGGGCGATCCCACGATCTTGCGATCAAGATCGAACACGGCCTGCTTGAGTTTGGGCGCGACGCTCTCGACATGGTCCAGGTACGCCTGCTGGGCAGCCGGGTCGTCCGTATGACAGGTCATGTTGATGTACAGGTCGGTCGCCGCTTCTCCCGCCGCGGCGTCGAGTTCGCTTCGATCCAGGATGAGCCGCCGCAGGCAGTTCGCGCAGTGGAGGTCGCGCCGAAGCAACTCGGCGTACAGCGGCTCGAGTGCTGGCCACGATGCGGCGTTGAGAGTGGAAGGAACGAAGTCCGATGCGGGGACGAACTCTGCAAGCATGGGCACATTGAATGCCCGCCGGGGCCGAAAGGCTCGTGCCCGAGGATGAATCCGCTCACCGAGCAGGTGCTGCGGTCATCCCCGCCGCCACCCACGCGGCCAGGTGGATTCCCATCTCCAGCAGCACCCACATGGCAAAGTGCGAGAGAGCGATCAACGTGGCGCCGAATCGGTCCTTCTTGAACAGCAACCAGACGGCAAGGAAGTACACCCCGATGGCCCCGCCCCAGGAGAGCAGCCGGGCCAGCACAACCACGGGGATGGGGATTTGCAGAGCCGAAATCGTGTAGAACAGGCTCACGGCAAGAAACATCCTCGCCGCGGCGAGTTCAAGCCGGGAGAATCGCTCCTCCGAGAGTTTCGCGGCGACGATTACCGCGACGACGCCCGTGCAGGTGTGCAGCGCGATGTTGTACAAGGTCAGGCCGACGGTGCCGAGCACGACCCACGCCCCCCACTGCCCCGCGTTGACGCCGGCGACGATCATCGCGGCGATGGACATGAACACGGCGCACGTCGCCAGGACTTGAGCGCTCCCGCGGCCGGGCGTCACGAACTCTCGAACGCCGGCCGGCGCCGCCACCGGGGAAGCCACGCCGATCTCGGGTTCGCGCACGACATTGGCCTTGAGGTCGTACCCGCAGTTGACGCACATGACCGCTTCGTGCGCGAGCGGCTTGTGGCAGCGGGGGCAATCCTCATCAACCAGATCAAGCGGGAGCGGTGCGGGAGCCGGGCGCGCCTTGGGCATCGAAGCGGAGGTGGCAGCCGGAGGCTGCGACTCGGATGGCGACCCTTCGGCGTTGTGTGTGTCGTCGGGCATGAATCATCGTCCTTCCTTCGGGTCCGTTTCCGCGCGGACGGAGGCTTCAATCAACGTCATCAGCAGTTCGGCCACGCGTTGTTCGGGATCCACCGGAAGCGCTTCCGTCGGGTGGACCGCGCGGATCGTGAGGTCCGGACCGAGGACGACAAAGACAGCGGCCGAATCGGACGCCACCCGTGCCAGTTCGGCCTCTGCCCCCGCAAGACCCGCGATATGAACCGGTTCGCCGCCGCCCGCGGCCACGCGGTTCAGGATCGCATCGTCGTCAGCGCCGCTCGCCTGCCACAGCACCGCGAATCCGGCCTCCAGCCGCGATCCCGCCCGTTCCGACCCGCCATCAGAGAACGACGCGATTTCCTGCTTCAGTGCGAGCAGCGTGTTGACCGCGGCGGCGAGGTCGGGACGCGGTGCAGCCGAGCGCGGCAAACCGCCAATCAGCACAACTGCGGATCTTGCGCCGACCCCGGGGTTGCGCACCGCGCTCTGAACGGCTTCTTCCGCCGCCGAACCGTGAAGCGGGGCAAAGGGCGATCCGACAGCGGTATCGGGTTCGCCCGCGGCGAGTTGCGAGAGCGACCCGACGATGCCCCTTCCGGCCGAGGCAAATGTCAGCGACGACAGATCCGCGCTGCTGGCGGCATGCTCAATCGTGATCGAGCGGAGTTGCGACGGCTGGGACGGGTTTCCAAGCGTGATCTCGAGCCGGCGCACCCGGGCAGCGGCTGCATCGATGGTCAGTTTGAATGTCCCGCCCCTGACCTGACCGGCGAACACCGCCGTTCCGGCGCGCTGGCGGAGTTCCGGCGTCTGGAACACCACAGACTGCCCGTACGGCGTGAGGCTCGGTGGCAGGGCAGTCGCACAAGCGAAGTCCAGCGATGCCAGCGGAAGCGGCGGGAGGATCTGGCTCATCGTTGTAAGGACATCGTCGTTCGGTGCATCGGCCAGGAACAGCGAACTCTCCGGCCGATCGAGCAGTGCGCGGACACTCCCGGGCCGAGCCTCGACGAGCAGGCGTCCGGCACGCAGAACCACACGACCGATCGATCCGGCATCGGGAGCCGGTTCGAGCCGCACGAGCAGGAGGCTCCGCCGCGGCGGAAGTTCACCCTGCCGGACGCTAATGCGGAGGCGCTCGGTGGTCGGCGCGGCGAGATAGGCAGCGCGAACTCGCTCCAGAAGAGTCGCCTCGCGCTCGGGCGGAGGCGGCTCGGGCTGCCTGGCTGATGGCTCCTCGTCGGCCGCGGCAGCCTGCTCCGCGCGGTACGGAGAGACAGCACAGGCGGCCGCAACACCCAAGATCAAGAAGAGCCATCGCGTGCCCGACATGCCAAACGGTAGAGGATCCGCCGTCGTTGAACAACGAGCCGCCGCAGGCCTGAGGAGCGGCGGCAGACCGCAGGCCACGAACCGCTCAATGGACAGACAGACGGCCGGAGTTCACTCTTCCAAGGAGCGTTGCGACCGTGACATCCAGCCCGGGGACAACCCAATGCGGGGCCACCTCGGCCAACGGCTCGAGCACAAATCGCCGCTCGTGCAGACGCGGGTGTGGAACATGCAGACCCGGTTCGTGGATCATCTCGGCATCGTAGAGAAGCAGATCGAGATCGAGTGTCCGCGGCATCCATCGGGCGGGCTCGGCGGTCCGATTCCGGCCGCGGGACTGCTCGATGCGATGAAGTTCGCTGAGAAGTTCGCGTGGTCCGAGTTTGGTATCAAGGATCGCGACAGCGTTGAGATACGGACCGCCGGGGTCCTGCCCGGGGAGGCCGACCGCGGCGGTCTCGCGGACAGAGGAGCGGGCCGTCAGACGGGTCTTTGGGATCGCGGCAAGGGCCGCCAGCGCGGCGACGAGGTGCGCGGACCGATCGCCGAGGTTGGACCCGATCGCGACGGCGGCTGGACGGAACTCGGCCAAAGTACCTGAAGGGTAAGGGGTCAAATGAAAACGGGCCGCGGATGGCCGCGGCCCGTCTGGGGGAGTCAGAAACCGGCTGAAGTGGTCATTCCACGGGCTCGAGTTCGCGGGCGCGGTGCTGCATCTGGGCCTTGAGCCGGGCGAGGATCGACGAGTGCATCTGCGAGACGCGGGACTCGGAGAGATCGAGCGTGGAACCGATCTCCTTCATCGTCATTTCCTCGTAGTAATAGAGGACGACGATCAACCGCTCGGCACGCGAGAGGCCCTTGGTGATCAGGTCCTTGACATCCTTGCGCTGGATCTCGGAGAAGGGGTTGCGCTGCGATTCATCCTTGATGACGTCGATCTCGCGGACGTCCTTGTTCCCGTCGGATTGGAAGCACTTGCGGGTGAGGGAGAACGTGCCCACGGCGCTCGAGTCGCGCTTGAGTTTGTCGAACTCCTCGCCGTCGATGTTGAGACGCTTGGCCAGTTCGTCGTCCGTGGGATCGCGGCCGTGCGCCTTGGCGAACTGCTGGCGGGCCTGTTCGACCTTGGATGTGCGGTGGCGCACCAGCCGCGGCACCCAGTCCATGGACCGGAGTTCGTCGAGGATGGCGCCGCGGATACGCGGGGCGCAGTAGGTCTCGAACTTGACGCCGCGATCGAGATCGAAGGCGTCGATGGCATCCTTCAGGCCGAAGAGGCCGACGGACATGAGGTCCTGGATGTCGACCTCGTCGGGGAGTCGGGCATAGATCCGCTCGGCGTTGTACCGCACGAGGTGGAGGTACTTCTCCATCAGGTAGTTGCGGATCTCGACGGACCGCGTGCGCTGATACTCCTCCCAGACCGCCTTGGCGGGCCACGAGTCGTAGGGCGTGGGTTTCCTTGATGGTTCGGCGTGTTCCACCGCGTAGCGGGAAGAGGAACGCGCGTGACTACCCGATGCTCTCGTCCTTGGCATGGTCAGCTCCTTGACCACTTCGCATTGAACGCCGCTGCACCCGTTGAAACGGCGGACTCATCCGTGCGTGCCCGGCCGATCCTTGGCCGTGGCGGGCCGGATTATACATAAACGCTCCACGACGCAAGCCATCCCTGGCTGTGGAAACAACTGTGGAAAAAACTCAAGTTGCCGGAGCGCCCGATGGCGACGGCTGGGAAGACGCATCCGAACCGGAAGGGCCCGGGCGCGAGACTTTGTGAGACTGAATCGAATCCGCCACGACGCGTTCGATGACCATTCCGATCCCAAGGCCCACGATCTGGCAGGCCACCATGCCGACCAGCGCCCGGAACAGGACGACCTCGCCCGGGTTCTCCGCCACGATCCCGGCGATGACGGCGATCGCAAACGCCGCCAACCCGCAGCACGCCGCAACGACCTTGGTGAGTGATCCACGGATCAACGATCGCTCCCGATGTGCTGTTCCCGGCCCGCCGCACCCGGGGCGGCGAAGTCGGTGCGACAGCGCACGGACTTGAAACTGCACTCACTCCATCGGTCGGGGACCGGGGCGACTTCACTTCGGCCCGCCGACTTTCAGAAACTTCGTCCAAGCAGAATGCGCGCCAAGGCAGACCGAAAACCCGTGCGCCCCGAAATCTCGCTGTTTTCCTGCCGCAGACCCAACTGCTGGATGATCCGGTCAGCCAACGACACCATATGTCGGGCCGCCGGGCAGTCCGGCGCGTGGAGCAGGAACGGCCTTCGCGCCCGCACAGATTGCGCGACCCGCAGATCCTGCGCGATCTCACCAAGCATCGCGATCGGCACCCCGAGGAATCGCTCGCACACGGCATGGAGACGGGCATGGACGGAAAGGGCTTCTCCCGGCGCACCGGCCTGATTGACGACGACTCGGAGTTTCGCAGCACGCTCTGCGTGCCAGTTCTGGTCATCAGCCAGGACCGTGCACTTGATCAGGGCGTAGGCATCCGCCACCGCGGTCGGCTCGGGTGTCGTCACGATGATCCCGAGATCCGCCGACTCAAGCATGGACGTCACGGCGCGACCGACCCCCGCGGCCGTGTCCACGATCAGGACGTCGGCCTCGCGTTCCAGTTCGCCGACGATCTCAAGCAACCGGCGCTGTTCGGAGCCGGACAGGTCGGCCATGCGTGCAACGCCCGCCGCGCCGGGCAGCAGACGGAAGCCGCCTGGCGCCTCGATCAGGATCTGCGAAGCGGTCCTTTTCGCGCCATCATGGACGGGGAGCGCCGTGACGAGGTGGTTCAAGCGCGCGGCAGGATTCAACCCGCAGAGCACGTCTGCGTTGGCCGTGCCAAGGTCGGCATCGATGAGCACAACACGCAGGCCGCGCTGCGCGAGGATGATCGCGAGGTTCACGGCGAAGTTGGTCTTGCCGACGCCGCCTTTGCCGGACGCCACGGCCACGACCTTTGCAAGTCCAGTTCTGACAGGCAGTTGAAGATCAGCCCGGGATCCGCTACCGCAGGAACCGGGCGAAGGTTCTCCGGTCGCCTGCTCAACAAGGCGGCGCAACCGGGTCGCCTGATCGTCGACGCCGGGAACCGTCGCGGAGGCCCGACGATCGAGCACCGACTGGATGTCGGCATCGATCGAATCGATCGCGATGGGGCCGTTCTCAGCGGTCACGTCGCACCTGCCGGCACGGCTTCCCTGCGCTGGTGGCCCTTCTCGGGCGCGAGCGCATTGTCCAGGATCATGCGGGCGAGTCGCTCGGCGTTCCCCTGCTCAATGTGGTCCGGCACTTCCTGACCGGTGGTGACGAAGGACAGCGGCAACCGACCGCCGGGAACGGCCAGCCCGGCCCGGTCCAGGCGGCGGAGGACATTCGCGACGATGCCGAAGTTCACCGCTTCGTCGAGTTTGGTCAGCAGGATGCGGTTCGGGCGTACCCGGGCAAATGCTTCGGCAGTCTGCACCAGCACATCTTCGCCCGAGGCGGTGGACATTACCAGGTGGGTCTCGTGCGGACGCGCAGCGCCGAGGAACTGCTCGAGTTCGACCAGCCGGTCCTCGGCGTTCTGGCTGCGGCCGGCGGTGTCGATGAGCACCACGTCGACGGAACGCAGTGACTCGACCGCCGCGGCCATTTCCGCCGGCGTGAGAACGACCTTCAGCGGGAGCCCGATGATGCTCGCATAGGTCCGGAGTTGCTCCACCGCGGCAATTCGATAGGTATCCGAGGTGACCAGCCCGACCGACCGCCCCTGCCTGAGTTTGTACGTCGCCGCCAGTTTGGCCACCGTCGTCGTCTTGCCGACGCCGGTGGGGCCCACGAGCGCGATCGTGTGCGGACGGCTGTCGGCGCCCTGCCTCGGCACCGAAACACCTTCGGCCACGGGGATCATCGCTCCCAGGTGACGGAGAACCGCGGCCCGGACAATCTGCTCGTCGGAGAGTTCGCCGGTGGAGAGTTCCTCGCGAACGGAGTTCAGGATCACATCCGCGATTTCCCGCGAGACCTGTGCCTCGAGCAGGCGGAGGTAGTGGCGGAACAGGGCCTCAGGCAGATTTGTCCCCACGGGCATGATCGAGCCGACCGGCGCGGCATGCAGCACCTGGTTCACCAGCAGTTTGATGTCCGCCAGTTCGCGGTACAAAGCCCGCGCGGCCTCGGGCGAGTCGGGCGATAGCGCCGCCGCACTGACCATTCCCGCTCCGCCGCGGCGAGGACGTACCTGCATCGTCACCGAGCCTGAGGCCTCGGCAGGCTCTGGGCCGACGGCGCTTACGGGGGCGGATTCGACAGGCGGCGATGAAGGAACCGGCGGCGAGACGGGCGACGCCATGACCGGCGCGGGACTGGGCCGCGCGGCGCGTTGATAGGCCGCGACCGCCGCGGGTTGCGGAACGAACCCGGTCGCCGGCGGTTGACGTGGAGAGGCGGTGGTCTCGGCGGCGCGACCCATCCGGATACTGGCCTGATCCGACGCGGTGATCTCGACAACCGCGCGTGACCGCCAGCCGAGGATGCCGCCGACGCGCATGGAGCGCGTGTGCAGAATGACGGCATCGCCACCCATGTGACGCTTCACGAGCGCCAATGCCTCGGCCATGCTGGGAGCGCGGAATGTCCGGACGTTCATTTTCGCCATCCGTGGCTGCTGAACTCGTGCGCATCCTGCGCACGCCTCAAGGTGGCGGGATTGTGGCTGCTCAAGGCTCAAACGTCAAGGCGCAGATCCTCCGTGGACAACTCGGCAGCCGCCGGGGTCAGGCCGCGGCGGCGACCGGTTGGCCGAGCGCTGCCGGAACGCCCGGCGGAACACCGACCATCGCGATGGACTCGATTTCCACTCCATTCACGATTTCGTTGTACCCCAGCACCGCTCCGTTGGGCAGGTGGGGTTCGATCAACTGGCGGACCACGGCGCGGATCTGGGGCGAGGCGAGAATCACGGGCTGGTGACCCTGCCCGACGAGTTGGCCGATCGCCTTGAGGATCGCCTCGGAGACCTGGTTCGACACCCGCGCGGGCATGTTGAACGACGTGGAGCCGGTCGAACGGTCCACGTAGGCGTTGATGAGTTCCTGCAGGTCGGGGTCCAGTGTGACACACACAATCCGCCCCCCCATCCCCCCACCTCCGCCTGCCGGCCCGGCCCCCGACGCACCCGCGGCGGCGGACCCGCTCTCGGCGCCGGCATCGACGGGCACGGCGTACTGCTGACAAATCGTCCGACGCAGGGCATTGCGGGCGTATTCCGTCAGCACGTCGAGATCCTTGGTCCTCGGCCCCCACTCCGAAAGGGTCTCTAGAACCGATTCCAGGTCGCGGATGGCCACGCGCTCCTTGAGCAGATTCTGAAGGACACGCTGCAGTTCTCCGGGCTTGACGATGGCCGGAACGACCTCCTCGACCAGTTTCGGGGCCTTCTCCTTCAGCCCCGTGATGAGGTTGTTGACTTCCTCGCGGGTCAGGAGTTCGGCCGCGTGTTGCTTGACGACTTCGGTGAGATGCGTGGCGAGCACGCTCGTCGGATCGACCACGGTGTAGTTCATGGTCTCCGCCCGCGTCTTGAGCGCGGGTTCGATCCACCAGGCATCGAGCCCGAACGCCGGCTCGCGCGTTCGTTCGCCCTGGATCGACCCGGAGGCGATGCCCGAGTCCATCGCCATGAGCCGACCGGGAATCGTCTGGCCCTTGGCCACGACCGCGCCCTTGATCTTGATGCGGTACTCGTGCACCGCCAACTGCATGTTGTCGCGGATGCGCACGGGCGGCAGGATGAATCCCAGTTCCACGGCGAGTTGTCGGCGGACCGCGGTGATGCGTTCGAGCAGATCTCCCCCCTGGGCCGTATCCACCAGCCCGACAAGGCCGTACCCCACCTCCAACTCCAGCGAGTCGACCTTGAGGAGCGACTCGGGCGGCGGACCCTCGGGCGCGGCCTTGGCGGCGGCCGTCTGGCTTGCCGCGGCCTTATCGGCGAGTTGCCTGGCGGTTCGACCCATCCACCACGCCGTGGTGCCGAGGAGGAGCGCCATGCCCAGCAGCGGCGCCTTGGGGAGCGGGGTGAAGGCCAGAATGCACAGGAACCCGGCCGTGAGCCAGAGACCGATGGGTTTGGAGATCAACTGACCGGCGAGTTGCTCGCCGAGTTGCTGCTTGGACCCCGATCGAGTCACGATCAGTGCTGAAGCGATGGCCACGACGAACGAGGGGATCTGACTGGTCAGGCCATCGCCGATGGTCAGCAGGGTGAACACCTTGGCGGTCTGTCCGGCGGGCCAGCCGCGGTCGATCATGCCGATCGCAAAGCCCCCCAGCACGTTCACGACGGTGATGATGATCCCCGCAATGGCGTCGCCGCGGACGAACTTGCTGGCGCCGTCCATCGCGCCGAAGAAGTCTGCTTCCTGCGAGATGCGTTCCCGCCGCGTGCGGGCTTCCTTCTCGTTGATGGTCCCGGCCGAGAGGTCGGCATCGATCGCCATCTGCTTGCCGGGCATGGCGTCGAGCGTGAACCTCGCCGCGACTTCCGAGATCCGCGTCGCGCCCTTGGTGATCACCACGAACTGCACGATCAGCAGGATCAGGAAAATGACGATGCCGACGAACAGCGAATCGCCCGCGACGAAGTTGGCAAACGCGGATATGACATGCCCGGCGACACCGAGCGCCTGCTCGGGCGTCGCGGCGTTCGCCGTCAGGATGAGCCGGGTCGTTGCGACGTTCAAGACCAGCCGGAAGAGCGTCAACCCCAGCAGCAGGGAGGGGAAGACGCTGAACTCCAGAGGCTCCTCCATGTAGATCGTGGTCAGCAGCACGATCACGGAGATGGAGATGTTGACGCAGATCATCACGTCCATCAGCCACGACGGCATCGGGACGAGGATGACGATCATCAGCGAGACGAACGCGAGCGGAACGACGAGCCCGCGGTGCTTCGCGATGCGCTCGGCGAGCCTTCGCAGCGGATGGGACGCGGGTTGGATCGTCGCTTTGGCCATGGTGCTGATGAAGCAGTTCGCTCAACCGGTTACGCGGCCTTGCCGGCAAGGCGATAGACGTACGCGAGAACTTCCGCCACCGCCTCGTAAAACTGGGGCGAGACCTCGCGGCCCACATCGACCCCGTGATACAGCGCACGGGCCAGCGGCGGCTTCTCGACAATGGGGATCCCGTGCGCCGAGGCGATCTGGCGGATCCGGAACGCGAGTTCATCCGCGCCCTTGGCGACCACGCGCGGCGCGGTCATCGACTTGCCGTCATACTTCAGCGCCACGGAGAAGTGCGTCGGATTCGTCACGACGACATCCGCCGTGGGAACGGTCTGGTGCATCCGCTGCATCAGCATCGAACGGGCCATCCGCAGCCGGCGACCCTTGGTCTCCATGTCGCCCTCCATCGAGCGGTGCTCGTCCTTGACCTCCTGCTTGGTCATCTTCATGTCCTGGGTCTGCTGCCAGCGCTGATACACAAGATCGATAACGCCCAGCAGGAACATGAGCACCAGCAGCCATGCCGCGAGCGTGGTCAGGATCTTCAGGATCAGCATGGTCGCGGGGAGAAGTTCGAGCAGGGGGAGCGCGACCGCCGCGGCGAAGTGCCTGCGGATGATCAGCACCGCTACCGTCGCCGCGATCGCCAGTTTGATCGCGTTGACGCCGGTCTTGACGAGGCTCCGTCGGCTGAACAGGCGCTTGACGCCGCCGATCGGGTTGAGCCGGTCAAACTTCGGACGGAGCGGATAGAGCGTGAACAGCCAACCGACCTGCACGAACTGCGAGAGCGCGGCGATGAGCACCAGCACGAGGAAGAACGGGATGATCGCCAACGCGGCCTGTCCACCGGCCCAGGCGGCATAGTCCCCCACTTCCGCGGCAAACAGCCCATGCCCGGACGATCTCGCGTCCAGGAGGTGTCGCACGATGCCCGCCAGCGTCCCTGCGAGCGGCGCGCCGAGAAACAGCAGCAGCAGAAAGCCGCCCGCCATATCGATCGCCGAGCCGAAGTCCTGGCTCTTGGCGACCTGGCCGCGGCCTCGCGTCTCCTGCCGGCGCCGAGAGGTCGGCTGTTCTGTCCGCTCGCCCATGTCTTCGGCCATGGCTCAGTTCCCTCCCCGGACAGTTTGAGACCAGTCGAGCATGGCATTGAGGGTCGAGAGAATGTCCTCTCGGGCGAGCATCTCGATCGCATGGATCGATCCGATGAGCGCGGTGAGGGCGACGATGACCTTGATGGCGAACCCGATCGTCATGATGTTGAGTTGCGGCATCGTCTTCATGATGAACCCTGACGCAATCGTCTCAGCGAGCACGATGCAGAGCACCGGCGCCGCGACCCGAAGGCCCACGGTCATCCCCGAGGCGACGAGGCCGACCAGAAGATCCAGGGGCGCTCGGGACAGGTGGAAGCCGCCGAGCGGGACATTGGCGAACGTGGTCGCCAGCGCGCCGAAGATGATCTCGAGCCCGCCCAGCGCGATGAACACGGCCAGCGCCAGGTACAGCAGGAACTGCCCGATGACATCGCCTTCGAGATCGAGGGCGGGGTTGTAGACGCTTGCCAGCCCGACACCGATCTGGTGGCCGACGATCAACCCTCCGAGTTGGATCGCGTACATGGGCAGGGCGGCCAGCAGTCCGATGACGATGCCGATCATCGCCTCGGATGCGACAGCCCATCCGATCGTGAAGAGATCGAGTTCAAACGGGGCCTGCTGCGACGGCGGGATGGCGGGGTAGAGCGCCACCGCGAACACCAGGCACACCAGCGTCCTCACCCGCATGGGGATCGCGGGACTGCCGAGCACCGGCGCGAACACGAACACACCCGACAGCCTGAACAGGCACATCAGGAACGGTCCGACATGATCGAGGATGGGAGAGATCTCGGGAGGCATGGACCTGCGATGCAGGGGGGAGGGGATGAGGGACGGGCTACCAGTGGGTGAACATGTGCGCGGAAAACTCCATCAGACGCTGCACGATCCAGGGAATGAGCAGCACCGCGACCGTGAGCATCGCGAGAATCTTGGGGACAAAGGTCAGAGTCTGTTCCTGGATGCTGGTGATGGACTGGATGATGCTGATGAACAGCCCCACCACCACGCCCGCGGCGAGGATCGGCAGGGCGATCTTCATCGTCACGATGAGCGCTTCCCGGACCGTGTCGACAAGTTGTGCATCGATGTGCATGGCGGGTATGAGAGACGTGAGCGGGACCTGACAGCGAAACGTGCGGGCGTGATGCCGGACCAACGGGCGCTAGGTCAGCGCACCAAGGAGACTGTGCGCGGCGGCTGCGATGGCGTCGGGCTGGCGGAACGACGACAGGAGCGAACCGACAACGAGTTGCCAGCCGTCCACAAGGACGAAGAGCAGGAGTTTGAACGGGAGGCTGATGAGCACGGGCGGGAGCATCATCATGCCCATCGAAATGAGCAGCGCGGAAATGACCATGTCGATGACCAGGAACGGCAGGTAGACCTTGAACCCGATCATGAAGGCGGCCTTCAACTCGCTGAGCATGAACGCGGGGATGAGGGACACCATGTCGACGTCGTTGGTCGTCAGTTCCTCCGGCCGTGAGGTATCGACGCCGCGGTAGTTGAGCACCATGTAGACACTGGACCAGTTGCCGGTGGCGTCGATCTGGGCGAACATGAAGTCCCGCATCGGCTGGCGGGCGCGCGTCCACAGTTCGTCGTAATCGCGAACTTCACCCTTGGAGTAAGGCACGACCGCCTCGGCGTGGACCCGCTCAAATGTGGGGGCCATGACCAGAAACGTCATGAAGACCGCGAGCCCGACGATCACCTGCGGCGGCGGAAGCGACTGTGTGCCGATCGCCTGCTTGAGAAGCCCCAAGACCACGATGATCCGCACGAAGCAGGTCGTCATGAGCAGGATCGACGGCACCAGCGTCAGCACCGTCAGCAGCAGGATGATGTTGATCGGCGCGGACAGGCCGCCGCGATCCGAGCCGCCGCCGCGGCCTCCCCTGCTGCCCGCTCCGTTGATGAGTTCCTCCGCCCCGGCGATGACGCTCAGGGGGTTGATCGACTCCAGGTCGCCCGGCTGGCTGACGGCGGGCTGTGGGGCGCCCGGGCCATAGACCTCCTGCGCGACCGCCGGCGCGGCCGTTCCCACTGCGAGCAGTGCCACCATCAGCACCAGAACAACTCTCATCGGGCACCTCCGCCGCGGAGCGCCGTGAGACGGGATCGCAGGGAGCCGACAGGGTCGGAAGCGCCCCGCTCAAACTCGCGGAGCCGGAGCGGATCATCGGCATTGGGGAAGGAGTTCTCGTCGATCAGTTCCGCACGGTCGCCGCCGGATCCCCGGCGAACAAAGCGGCCGAACAATCCGGGCCGTCGCTCTTCGATGACACCATCGTGCTGACGCTCAAAGCCGGCGAGCGCCTGCCGGAATGTCTCGCCGATCGAGCGACCCTCGGCCTCGTTGGCCTTGATCATGATCGAGGCGACGTCGTCCGGCTCGGTGATCTCGCACAGGGTCGTCGGCAAGGGTGTGCCGCCCCGGACACGAAGTCCGCCCGAACCTTGGGCCAGCAGCAGCACACGCCGATCGACTTTCAGCAGCACGAGCGAAGTGCCTCTTGCGAGCGGATAGCGGCCGATGATTTCGAGGATCCCCGCCGGTGCGGGTGCCGGGCCCATTGCTCCGAATGCGCCGGCGAGCCCGCCTCGGGAACGCGTGAACCGCTTCAGCCCCGCCCCGAGTGCAAGGATGAGCCCGATGACCATCCCGAGCGGCGCGAGCGTCTGTGTCAGCGTTGCACCGGCCGACCCCGAGGGGGATGCGGACCGCGAGTCCTGACGGCTTGCGGCGTCTTGGCCCTTGCCGGCATTCCCCTGGCTTGCACCCAGAGCCCGCGGCCGGAGATCGGCGGTCGCAGGCCGCGGCGCGATCGACGGCATGGCCTCGGACTGTGCTGGCGGCGCAATCAGGGTGTCCTGCGCGCGAACCGTGCTCGGAACGGCCGTCAGCAGACCGATCACGAGCGCTGCGGGCGCAGAAACACGCCGGCGCTGCTCAAGGCTTGGATTGCAACTGACTCTGCGATGCACGTTGCGCCTTCCTGGCGTGCCTGACCGGGCGGACTCCGCCGCCCGTTCGCGAAGAATGCGGGATGCGTTAGGAGGTGCCCTCGCGGCCTACGGGTGCGAGGATCTCGTTGATCCGGACACAGAAGTTGTCGTTCAGGACGAGGACCTCGCCCCGGGCGACCCGCCGATCGTTCACGAAGACGTCGACCGGATCTCCGGCGAGTTTGTCGAGTTCGACAACGGAGCCTTCGCCCAGTCGTAAAACGTCCTCGACGAGCATGCGCGTCCTGCCGAGTTCGATTTTCACGTGCAGGTTGACATCCGCGAGGAGGTCGATGCCTTCGGACTTGGCGGGCGCCGCCTTGGGTGCAAAGTCCGGCAGGCTCAGCGAACTCGCCGGAGCACCGTTCTTCGATCGTGCCTGTGCGATCGCTTCCTCGGCGGCTTTCAACGCTTCCGAGGGTTCGGGCGCTGGCTTCGACCCAACCGCGGGCGAGCCGTCTGCGTTGGCTTGGGGCTGCGGGGCGTCCATTGGTCCTCCTGACCGACTGCGCGGCTCCGCCGGACCGCCGCGCCGAGTGCTATCGGCCGGACTTCCTGCGGGGTACGAGCATCGGCGGCCCGACGCACGACCCGTCACATTTGGCGCAAGAACGGCACAGGATCGCGCCCGGTCGCGCAACTCCTGCGTTCCGCTCCATCGTGCAACCCGAGTTCAGAAGTCCGACGGGAAGCCGCGGCACTTGGGGATCATGATCCGCTCAACGAGCGGTTTGCCGTCCGCGTCGGTCATACCGCGGATGCGTTCGAGGAACGCTCCGATCTGGCGGATCAGCGTCTGACGTTCCGGCTCTTTGAGTTGAGCGTGCTGCGCCCGGCTGACGATCTGGCCCAGACCTTCACCGATCTCGGCCTTGCGCTGCTCGAGCACGGACTGCACCGATTCGGCATTCTTGTTCTTGACCTGGATAAACACCGAAAGGTCCCAGACCCACACCCGGCCCGTGGAGAGGTTCTGGTACTTCTCGCTGGCGACCTCGATCTCCACGGTGTCCTCGGAGTCATCCTGGACCAGCGCGTGCGCATCGGTTTCGGCATGCGAGGCGCGCGGACCCAGAAGGCCCATCGCGAAGATGACCGCCCCGGCCTCCACCGCCATGAGAACGGCGACGATCGCCAGGGTCTTCATGGGCAACTTCTTGGCCGGCGGCGGCGGCTCGGCCGGAGTCTCGGGCGATTTGGGCTTCTCTGCCATCGTGGATGCCTCGGCAAAAACTGCGCTTCTGGGCCTACCGCGCGACGTGGTCACCGGAAGTATCGGCCGGAGACAACACCAGTTTGAGGGTGGTCAAGGGGGCCTGCCCCGGACTCGCGCGGACTCGACCGACTATGCGGCCTTGCGAACGCGCTGGACTTCGGCCGACGGAGTTCTCGGCCGCAGGATCATCTCGGCCCGGGTCGACACGTCGGCGGCAGAGCCACCGGCGGCGATCATTCGAGCGGACTCAAGGACCACCCCGGCGGCGAGTTGATCCGCCCGTTCAGCCTCTTCCAGCCAGTTCGCGGCCCACGACAGCACCGAAAGCGAGAGCACGCAGGTCATCACCAGCAGGCCGATTCCCAGCGCGGCTCCGGAACTGAGTGCCGCGGGGTTGGCCCAGACCTCGGCCATCAGAAGAACGGTTCCGAGCGCTGTCCCGAGCGAGACAGCCGGGCCGGTGCGGCAGAAGGCCAGCATCGCACGCCTCCCAGCGGAACGGCCCTCGAGCCACTCATCCATCGCCGCGGAGGCGGCGGCGAAGGTCTCGTGCGGCGGGAGTTTGCGGCCGAGCAGCGCTGCAAGGACTGCAAATGCCGGGCGAAAGCGGGCCGGAACGTCCTGGCCCGCGGCCGCGGTCGAGGGACCGGTGTTCCCAGGGGCGAGCGCTGAACACGCGCGTGCCAGTTCATCGAGTTGTGCAATGAGTCGCCGCTCGTGGGCCGCGAGCAAGCCGACGAGTCCCGTCGCACGGGCGACAGGCAGCGCCGCCAGGCATGCCCCAAGGCAGCAGAGAAGAATGATCACCACGTCCGGCGTTCTGGCCAGCCAGACGAGCGAGGTTGGGAGTGCATCGGAGGCGAGATGGAGCACGGGACCGACTCCTGCGCAAGGAACCCCCGCCGGCGCCAGACTGTTTATCGGTACCTCGGCGGGGCGGCTTGACGCTGGGTCATCGGCCCAGGACCAGGAGTTGCTGCATCAACTGATCCGTGGTGGTGATGACCCGGGAGGATGCGGAGTACCCGGTTGAGGCGAGGATGAGGTTGATGAACTCCTGGGAGAGGTCGACGTTGGAGAGTTCGAGCGCTCCTCCCACGATGCGCCCGGCACCGAGCGTGTTGGGCACCTTGGTCTGGCGCGTCCCGCTGTTGGGCCCGGTCGTGAAGAGGTTCGAGCCGACTTCGACCAGACCGTTGTTGTTGCTGAAAGTGGCCAGCACAACCTGCCCGAGGGGTCGTGTCAGGCCGTTCGTGAACGCACCGGTGATGACGCCGTCGGAGCCGACCGAGTACGCAGCAAGCGTCCCCCTGGGAGAGCCGTCCTGGTAGGTCGCGGCGATCTGCGAGTTGAGATCCGCCAGCGCGGTGACGTTGTCGGAGTTGGTCGCGAGGGCCACGTCGATCACCAATGGCGACTCTGCGCCGGTGTTCTGCCGGTCGATCGGCACCTGGAAGCCCGGCGAGCCGGTGAGGCGGCCGGAAGTGTCGAAGTTGACGATGCCGGTCGCCAGCGCGCTGGAAAGATCGGTGTCGTCGAACGAGTCGGCGAAGTATCTCCATCCGGTGCCCGTGTTCGACTTGTTATCGAGGACGAGCGAGAGCGAGACCGTCAACGGCGTGCCGAGCGAGTCGTAGACCACGAAACTGGTCCGGACCGATTCGCCATCGGCCGAGGCCTGACGTGTCGGAGCGAACGGAGAAGAGACCACCGCGCCTGTCGAATCCACGATCCGCAGGTCGGACACCCCGATCTCGAGGTCGTTGACCGTGCCGACATTGCCCACGACCGTGACCACACCCGTGACCGGATCGAGTGACACTCCGGGGGTGAATCCATCGGGATTGGGTCCGGTCGAGTTGGTGATCCCGAGCGCCTGATTCAGGAATGTCACAAGGTCCTGCACGGTCGTGGTCGGGCCGACCTGGAATCGCGCGCTGGGAATCAGCGTCGAGCCGCGATGCGCATCCTGGAGTTCCACACTTTGCCCGACCGCGAACAACGGGTTCCCGGGGTTCGAAGCGTCCTCGATCTCGGTGAGCAGGGAAGTCGGTTCGATCACGTTGCCCGGCCCGGGCGGCGTCGCCGTGCCCAGCAGACCGAAGGCGGCGAAGTCGAAGCGCGAGCCCTGCGTCGCCGTGTTTCCCGCGGCGTTGAGGTTTCCCGCGAACCGAACGCCGCGTGTCGCCTGCGCGAGCGTCAGCGTGCCGACCGGGATGCTGATATCCCCGATCGTTGCCTGATTGATGTTGAAGTTGGAGTCAACGCCATAGCCCTGGAGGCGCTCACCGGTGACCGAGACCAGTTGGTTCAGTTCATTCTGACGGAACGCCCCAGCGCGGGTGTAGAGCATTGAGTCGCCCCGGCGCACCATGAAGAACCCGTCGCCTTCGAGCGCGAGGTCGCGGGCGTCGCCCGTCGCGGAGATCGACCCGCCGGAGAAGTCCCGCTGGGTCCCCGCAATCGTGACACCGAGGCCGACCTGCGTCGGGTTTGTCCCGCCGAACGTGGCCGAGGGCTCGGTGCCCATCGAGAATGTCCGGGAGAACTGCGTTGCGAAGAGCATGCGGCTGCTCTTGAACGCGGTGGTGTTCACGTTCGCGATGTTGTTGCCGATCACGTCTAGATTCCGGGCGTTGGCGTTCAGCCCGGACAGACCCGTGAACATCGCAGTGGTGGATGCCATCCTTTTCCCTTCCCGTCAATCGGCGCACGCGCCGGAAGTGTCCGTTGGAATCAGCACATCAGGCCGCGCGTTCGCGCTGGTCCTGCAGAGCGAGCAGCCTCGCAACCGCGGGGCTTTCGAGCGATGCGGGCGGTCCGATCGGGCCGGGCTTGCCCGCGGGCGGGACAAGCGACCCGGAAAGATCGATCACGCCGTCGATACCGTCGAGCACGCCATCAAGCGTCCCGGCGTTGCCCAGAACGGTCCGCTGCTGCACATCGAGGATGACGCGCTGGTCGTCGATGGTCACCAGGGCCTTCCGCAGGCCGGCCGCTTCGGCGCGGTCCGCGGCCAGGGAGAGTCGGGCCAACTGATCTTCGCTGAGTTTCAGTCCCGCGTCGGCCTTCACGGTGACCGGCTTGTTGCTGGAGAGCGTGCCGTTTCGCGCACGGCTGAGCAGGTCTGAAAACTCGCCCGACTGAACGCCTGTCGAACCCGCGGGCTGCGCGTTCGACGGAGCGTTGATTCTCGCGGACTGACCAAGTTGGCGGAGCATCGCCGTGGGATCGGTGGTCATCGCGGCCTCCTCTGGCACGGGTGAAACGAAGGTCCGGTCTCCACCGGCGCTTCGTTCGAGTTTCACACACGGCCGCATGGCTCCGCCGCGGCACTTCAGCAGTTCTGTTCAGCCCTCGCACGGGCCGTCCCCCACCGTCTGTTCCTCATGGAGTGGAGGACCGATCAGCCGCCACCACCGCCCGTGTTCTCCGGCGGTCTCAACGCGGCGGGATCGATCATCTCGTCGACGTTGTCGAACGGCACGCGATAGCCATTGCTGAGATTAAGTACCGGCCCGTTGCTGGTGCGGGACACGCTCAGCACCTCGCCCTCGACACGGAGGTTGCCCGTGCTCAGGCCGGAGATGTACTTGCCGATCAGTCCCCCCGCCGCCGCAAGTTGATTCTGCGAGACCATCGACTGGAGTTTGCTCGACAGTTCGATGTCGGACTGGATGCTCCGAAGGCTCGACATCTGCTGGAGCAGCGCGGCGGAGTCATTGGGCTTGAGCGGGTCCTGGTTGGCCAGTTCGGTGAACATGATCTTGACGAACTCCTCGCTCGTCAGATCGCTGAACGCATTCTTCGTCGCGCTCGGATTCGACAGGTTCGAGACCGACCCGATACTGGACATGGTTCACTCCACGGCGATTCAGACAGTCGTGTCGAGGCGCGAAAGCACACCGACGGCAAACGACGCCGCCGCACCCACGACGGGCTCAGGGCTGTCGCCAACAGCGGGCTCGTCGTCGCTCGCGGGAACGATCGAACCCGTCAGATCCGGCTGGTGTTTGCGGTCTCCGCCGCCCGCACCGGCCCCGTCTCGTTGCTGTCCGGCATCCGCATCCTGCGTCGCCGTTCGTTCCAACGCCGTCGTGCCGTGCTGCTCCAGTTTTCGGAGCAACTCGGCGCCGGGGTCCGCCTCGCGCAGGAGTTCCACTCGAACCTGCGAGGCCTCCCAGCCCTTCGCCTCCAGCGAAGCGCGGAGCGTCTCGGAAGACTGCTCCAGCAAGCGGCGTGCCTGATCGGTCGAGGTCTCGATCTTCGCGCGAACCAATCCGTCTCCCATCTCGAGTTTGATGCGCACGAACCCCAACGACTCCGGGTTGAGCCGGAGCGTCACCGCACCGTCCGCCCGGGTCAGCGCGGCGGCGAGGCCACGAGCGGTCTGACTGGCGACCATCGCCGCGTTCGACGAGTTCGACCCTTGACGGAGTTGGAAGACCGAGGGCTTGTGCGCATCCCAGCGCGGCAAGTGCGCATCAGTGCCGGATTTGCGCCCGCTCATACCCGCGACGGAGACCACCTGTGGCGACGGTGCTGTCACCTCGCGAGCAGCCGGGGTGTCGACCTGCTTCGGGGCAGAAGTGATTCCTGATGCGACCGCGCCCGCGCTCGAAGAACCAACCGCTGTCGGCTGCGCGGGGTGATGAGCCGCTTCCGAAGCCGTGGAGTCGGCAGACCTGTTCTCGGCCCGTTGTGGGCGTTCCGTCTCAGCGATCCCACGTGCGGGCTGCGCGGTGTCACGTTCTGCTGCAAGACTCTCAAAAAAGCCCTGCCGGTTGCGATCGGCCGTCACCGGGTCCGGTGCCCCATCCTCGCTCTGAACCGGCGCACCTCGATCAAGGCGAGATGCCGCTTTCAGACCCGCCTCGTTTCCGAGGTCGGGAAGTGAGTCAGGAGACACCCTGCCCGGCCCGTCGTGCCGCTGCCCGCGGCTGGCAGCCCGCAGATCGGCGTGCAGAAGTTCGGTGTTCAAGGTGTGAATCGTGAGCGGCTGCAGGTTCGCGAGCAGTGCCGCCGCGACGCTCCAGTCTCGCGGCTCGTCCGCGTCACGCGGCCGTGCCGAATCCTTAACATCGCAAGCGTGCTCAGGCGCCGCATCAGGCGCGTGCTGGGTCGCCGCATCTGGTTGCGGCGGCTCGGGGTCTGTCGGCTCCGAACCGCCCTGCTCGCGGGACGTCGTTGACGCCCGAACAGCCTCCGCCTTCCCGGTTGGCTGCGGCCCGTGGTCGGCGAGCAACTCCCAGAAAGCCCTGGCTCCAGGGTCCGGAGCCGCGGCAGAGACCGCCCGGCCGCCCTGCGCCGCGATTGCGCGATCAAGGAGTTGGGTTCCCCGCAGCGGCATCGGCGATTGAGTCCTTCGCGCGCGGAGCCGCCGCGGCGGCCTCCGCCGTGATGACTCCTCGCGTGCGGAGACGCTCCAGCAAGTCCGCTGCCACCTGGGGACGGTCCTTGGCAAACTCCGAGACAATTGATGCCCGCTTCTTCTCATCCATCTTGGCGAGGTAGGAAATGACCTCGTCCTGCAGCCCCTGGCCCATCATGGATTCCAGCATCGCCTTGGCATCGCGGGACTTGAGGCCTTCGAGCGTGGAGAGCGCCGTCTGGAACTGTGCAGCGCCCTCGATCTCGAGGTACTTCTTCTTCTGCCGCTCGAACGCGGCGATCCGGTCGTCCAGGTCCTTCTCGCGACGATCCAACTCATCCTGCCGGCGCAGAAGTTGCGAGCCGAGATCGTCGATCTCGCGCTGGCGGCGCAGCATCCGCTGTGTGGTGAGTTCGACATCGGCTCGCTCCCGCGCCAGTTTCTCCGCCGCGGCGATCGGCGGCTGTGCGAGTTTCTCCGCCGCGACAGCCTGTCGCTGGGCCTCGGCCTGCGAGACCGCGAGTGCCTGAGCCTCGGCAGCCTCAACCCCTATGGGCTTGGCGAGCATGGCCTTGAGTTTCTCAAGTCGGTCGCGGTCAAGCCGATCGGTTGCACTGAGCCAACCCACAAACCCCGCGAGCGCGAGGATGTTGGCGAGGGCGATCATGCTCAACACGAGCCACAGGCTTTTCATGGATCATGTCCTCCCGGCATCCGCGGCTCGCGCCGCGCCAATCGTGGCGATTTCGTCCAGATCCCGTCCTTCGCGGCGGCGCGCCTCCGCCGACCACTCCTCCCACCGCCGCTCGCGGAGCCGTTCGACGCCTTTACGGGCCGTCGTCGCTTCAAGCAGTGTCGCACGGGCACGTTCGAGCCGACGCAGGACGCCCGCGAGTTCGAGCGCTGCCTGCTGAGCCTCGACGGTGAGCCTGAGCGCGGCCGACGAGTCCATCCGGACCGAACCGATCCCGCCGCGAACCGCACCCGGTGCGAAGCGGTCCCGCAGGTCGGCCCGCGTCTGCACAAGCCTTGAGTTGATGCCCCGCAGGCGATCCTCGATCCGCACCCGCTCCTGCTCGATGACGGCCACCTCGCGAAGTCGGTCCTCCTCGATGCGCCGCCGGTGCTCGAGCACCGTCTGCAGACTGAATCGGAATCTTCCGGCCATCGATCACCTCAAGCCTTCCGGGCCGACGCCCGTTGCAACTCCGCACCCGCTTCGATCGCGAGTTTGGTGAGCCGCGATTTCGCCTGCTCGAACGCATCGACCTCGCGCGGATCCTGCACCAGCAACGACCGGATCGCGTCGTGGTACCGGATCGCAACATCCGCGGCGGCACTGGATCCCTTCGCGTACGCGCCGATCTGCACCAGATCCTCCACCTTGCGATACTCCGCAAGCAGTCGGACGATCTGCCGCCGCGCGGCGATGTGCGCAGGCTCGCAGACATCATCGGCAACGCGTGAAACCGAGTCGAGCACATCGATGGCCGGAAAGTGGGCACGCTGCGCGAGGGCGCGGCTGAGCATGATGTGGCCGTCGAGGATGCCGCGCGCGGCATCGGCGACGGGTTCGGTCATGTCGTCGCCCTCGACAAGGATGGAATAGAGCCCGGTGACGGAACCCCCGCCGCGGATCTCCTGCTTGCGATCGAGCACGCCGGCCCGTTCGAGCAGCCGGGCCATCGATGAGAAGACGCTGGGCGTGTACCCGCGCGTGGCGGGAGGCTCGCCGACCGACAGGCCGATCTGCCGTTTGGCGTGGGCGAATCGCGTGAGCGAGTCCATGATGAGCATGACGCTCGCACCCTGGTCGCGGAAATGCTCCGCGACGGAGCAGGCGACCAGCGCGGCCCGCACCCGGAGCATCGGCGACTCGTCGCTGGTTGCGCAGACCACGACGCTGCGTGAGAGGCCCTGTTCGCCGAGGTTATGCTCGACAAAGTCGCGCACTTCGCGACCGCGCTCGCCGATGAGCGCCACAACCGAGACGTCGGAAGCGCAGTTGCGGGCGACACAGCCCAGCAGGGTGGACTTGCCTACGCCGGGCCCCGCGAACACGCCCATCCTCTGCCCCCGACCGAGCGTGGTGAACAGGTCGATCGCGCGGACGCCGGTGGGCAACGGCTCGGTCACACCCGCCCGCGTGAGCGGCGAGAGCGGCTCGGGATCCAGAGGCCTGGGCGCGAGGCCGCGCACCGGGCCCAGTCCGTCGATCGGCCGGCCCAGCCCGTCGATGACCCGTCCGAGCAGGCCCGACCCGACGCCGACGGTCTGCTGCGCGTGCAGGCCGACAACCCGGTCGCCCGCCTTGATGCCCGATGGCGACCCGAGCATCATCACGATTGCCCTCGGACCATCGAAGCCGATGACTTCGCCGAGCGACTGAGCGTCGTCGAGGCCGTGTCCGCCGACGCGAACCAGCGCGCCCACGGGGATCGGCAGGTCCCGCACCAGGACCGTCAGCCCGCGCAGCGCATCGACGCGCCCGACAAAGCGGATGGGCTCGATCCGGCGAAGCGTCTGGATGGCGGGCTCGAGCGTGATCATGCGCCGCCCGCCGCATCGGTGCCGACGGAATCTCCCGGGAGGAGCGCCTCGACAATCCGCTGGAGTTGCGAATCGATCGACGCATCGATCTCTCCACCACCGAGTTGATCCGCCGATCCGCCGCGGGTCATCGCGACACACGACCCCGGCGCAAGCGAGGCGTCGGTGTCGATCGTCGCGCCACGGACGGCCTCGAAAGCCGCGAGCAGCCCGGGAAGAGATTCCCTGGCGACTTCGAGATCGGCCGGGTTCACGCGGATGACCAACTCGGTCGGACGTGTCACGGTCGCAAGCACCGCACGCATCTGCTCTTCGACGATGCGAGGATCAGACGCGACGGCTCGTTTGATCACCTTCTGAGCGATCATGGTGGCCAGCCGGAGCACATCGACATGCGCTGCGCAGAGCATGGCGTCGCGCTGCGAAGCAAACTCTGCGAGCGCGACCGACCACGCTTTCTCGATCTGCTCGATCTGCGTGCGTCGCTCGGTGGTCGCCGAGGCGCGACCCTCTTCCTGTCCCTTGCGCCGGCCCTCCTCGAGCCCCCGGGCCATGCCCGCGGCCCGTCCCTCCTCCGCCGCACCGCTGATGATCCGCTCCCGCTCGGCCCGGGCCTCGGCGATGATCTGGTCCGCTCGCGCGCGTGCGCTCTCGATGAGACGCTGCCCCTGCCGCGAGAGATCGCCCAGGTCCAGGACGATCGCGTCGCGGGCAAGGCTCTGCGCGTTGGAGTGCTTGATGAGGGCCATGAGTAGAACTGAAAGTCGAACGACACCTGCAATTGTGAGCGATCTTCCCACCTCGATCTCTCGCCCGCGACTTCACGCTTCGTCACACGATCAAATCGCTCTCCCCGCCGCGGCCGGCGATGATGATCTCGCCCGCATCCTCGAGTCTGCGGACGATGTCGACGATCCGCTGCTGGGCCTGCTCGACATCGCTGACGCGCACCGGGCCCATGTACTGCATGTCTTCCTTGATGAGCGTCGCCGCGCGCTCTGACATGTTCTTGAAGATCTTGTTCTGCAGGTCGGGCGATGCGGTCTTGAGGGCAAGGCCGAGTTCTTCGTTGTCGACCTCCTTGAGAATCTGCTGAATGCCCTTGTCGTCGACCTTCAGGATGTCCTCGAACACGAACATCAGGCGGCGGATCTCCTCGACGAGTTCGGGGTCCTCCGCTTCGAGCCCCTCCATGACGGCCTTCTCCGTCGCGCGATCGGCGAGATTGAGAATCTCCGCGACGGTGTTGATGCCGCCCGCCTTCTCCATGCTCTGCATCAGCATGTTGGCGAGGCGGCTCTCCAGTCCCTTCTCGACTTCCTTGATCACCTCCGGATTGGTCTGCTCCATGTTGGCGATCCGCTTGATCACCTCGATCTGCTTCTGCATGGGCAGGCCGGAGAGGATCTCGGCGGCCTTGTGGTGCGCCAGGTGGCACACGATCAGCGCGATCGTCTGCGGGTGCTCATCCTGGATGAACGTCAGCAGGTTCTCGCTCTCGGCCTTCTGCAGAAAGGCGAAGGGAGTCTTCTGGACCTGCGTCTGGATCTGCTGCAGCACGCGGTCGGCGGTGTTCTTGTCCAGGCAGTCCTTGAGGAGCGTCTTGGCATACTCCAAACCGCCCTCGCTGATGAACTGATTGGCGATCGTGAGGTTGTAGAACTCCTCGACGATCGCGGTGCTCAGTTCCTGCGGCACACGTCCGAGGCTGGCAAGTTCACGCGTCACCTCCTCGATCGCCTCGGGGGGGAGTTGCTTGAGCATGTTGCTGGCCACCGGAGGCTCCAGCGTCATGAGCAGCACAGCCGCCTTCGTGAGTCCGCTCAACTCCGAGGGATCGGTCGGGAGTTTTTCTCCGGGCTTCCTGGGCATGGTTCACTGCTCCGGCGCCAGCCAGCGATTGAACACGCCGACCGCCGATTGCGGGTTCGACTTCACCAGTTCGGTGACCTCCTGCAGCATCTTCTGGCGCTTGAGTTGGTCGCTGTCGATCTCGATTCCCATCATGGGCGTTTCGCCCTCGTCGGCCTCGCCGACAAGGTCGCTGTCGGGCTCAAGCGCCGGCGGGATGCCCACGAGTTCCTCCGCGGTCGGCAGCGGCGCCGCACGCCCGGCCTTGCGCACGAGCATGAACATCATGCCGACCGAGAGCACCGCGAGCCCGCCGAGCACGGCCTGCTTGAACCATCCGCTGGAGACCAGGGACGACACGCCCCCCATGCCGCCCGCCGCGCCCGCCGGCCCGCCCGATGCGCCGCCCGTGCCTCCCGGACCGACCGACGCGATCGCGACGGGGATCAGCGACACAACCACCTCGCCGGTTTCCAGCGCTGTGCCGGCCATGTCCGCCGTCTGGACCAGCGGCCGGACCATGTCTTCCAGACCCTTGGCGATCCGCCCGGTCCATTCGCTCTCAATCTCGGCTTCAGTTGGCGGTGCACCCGCCGTCCCCCCAGCGGCGCCCCCGCCCCCCGCCGCGCCGCCCGCGGCCTTCCGCTGACGCAGCACTTCCTCGACATAGCCGCGTGGAACGCTGACCGCGACGTTGATCTTCGTCGGACGCCCCCGCGGCATCTGCCGCGTCTCTGTGCGGCTGCCGATCTTGGCCATGTACCGTGTTTCAGTGGTCTCGTCGGTCGTATTCCCGCCCTCGCCACCGGCATACTCGATGTCCATCCCGACATTGCCACCGAGACCGGGGGCCGCGGCCTTCGAGCCGCTGCTGGAGTTCGAGTTGGTCGTCCGCTCCTCGATGGGCACGGTGATCGTGCCCTCGCCCTTGGGAAGTGCTTTCTCGGTCCGAATGTCCGTGCGCGAGCCGTCCACGATGGCGTTCACCGAGACGACCACATCCGAGATGAAGCGGCCGAGGTGATCGACGATCTTGTCGCGTACACGTTCCTCCACAAGCGCTACCTGCTCCATGTATCCGTTGGCCGAGAACCCGTCCTCCTGGCCGGCGCGATAACTCCTGCGGTTCACCCCGTCGATGATGCTGATGCTCCTCGCGTCGAGCCCCGCCGTCGTGCCCGCGACGAGGTCCGCCAGCGCGTCAACCGTCGCCTGATTGAGTTTGGAACCCGCGGCGGGGAAAACGGTGACGGTCGCCACCGATTTCTTTGTCGGCGAGCCCAGACCGGCAGTCTCGGGTGCGGAGATGAAGACCTCGGCGCCGTCGATCCCCGGAAAGTTCCCGATGACCTTCGCCAGGTCGTTGCACAGCGCCGTGACGTACATCTGGTCCTGAACGGCCTTGGGCTTGAGCCAGTCCTGGTGCTCGACAAGGTTGTTCCGCCCGAGCAGCGCCTGACCGGGGATGACCTGCGCCTTGGCAAGCCGCGCCAACGCCGGGAACTTCCGCTCCGTAGCGACGATGACCTTCTTGCTCGAGTTGAACTCGTAGGGAATCCCCGCACCGTCGAGATACTCCGCGGCCTTGGCCTGGTCTTCGGGTGCGCCGGCGGGAATGAGTTCGACCATGGTGGCCTTCCCGGCGTACTGCGACACCAGGAACAGCGACATCAGCGCGATCACGCACACCGACCCGATCAGCAGTTTCTGCGACGGAGTCAGCCTCGAAAGTTGGGAGGTGATCAGCGAAAGGACCTTGCGGAACTGGTCCATGTGGTGAGGCCTCCGGCCGGTGCGATCCATCGCCTTCCGCGGCGTTCCACGCCGCGACCCCCGCTGTCGAAACGGCATCGGATCAACTGACCAGAGCCCTCGAAGCCGGGCCTACCTCTTTCGGATCGCGCTCGCTCTGCGCTCCAATTGCGCAACAACGTGGCGCAGGAACTGCGCCAATCCTGACCCCAAGGCTTCGTGGATGCGTCCTCACACCCGGAGTTGCTTGATTTCTTCGTAGGCCTGCGTGAGTTTGTTGCGAACCGAGACCAGCATTTTGAAGGCGGTGTCCGCCTTCTGCGTGGCCAGGAGCACTCCCTCGACGTCCGCACGTTTCCCGGCATTGAGATCGTCGATGGCGTTCGTTGCCTCGGCCTGGAGTTTGTTGACCTGCTGGATGTTCTCCATGAGCAGGTCCTTGAACGACGGCGCGTTCGGATCGGGCCTGACGCCCCCCGCAGGTGCCGACTGCGGGCGTTGCAGCCCTGCGGCACTCCCCAGTCCGCCTGTCTGTCCGATGAGTCCGAGTGGATCCGCCATGACCCGATTCTCCCGTCAACTTCTCAAGCGATCAACCGCAGAGCCTGAGCCATGATGGCCTTGCTTGCTTCCGCCGCGGCCAGGTTGGCCTCGTAGGCCCGCATCGCGTCGTAGGCGTTCATCTGCTCAAACACCGGGTTGATGTTCGGATACTTCACATAGCCCGCCGCATCCGCGAGCGGATTGGACGGTTCGTGCCTCGTCTGGTACGTCCGGTCCTGTCCAATCGCGGCAACACGCACGCCGAGTTTCCGCCCGCTTTCAGACCGGGCGCCAGAAGCCCCCGGGGCCACAAACACTTCCCGCCGTGCGAAGGGAACGTTCCTCCCCAGCGTATCCGTAAACGTTGCGAAGTTCGCGATGTTGGCGGTGTACGCCTCAAGCCTCGTTCGCTGGGCGATCATGCCGCTGGTCGAGATGTCAAGAGCGCCGTACACCGCTGCCTCCTTTGATCACCACACCAACGCCTAGACCCGCTCGGCGATGGCCACCCGGAGCAGGTCGTGCCGGGTCTTGAGCAAATCCGAGGCCACGCGGAACACAGCCATGTTCTCCGCCTGATCGGCCATGAGTTCTTCGATGCCGCGGTTGTTGCGGTCGTGGAAGAGGATGTTGCGCGACGACCGTTGCGCGATGGGCGTCAAAGTCAGGGAACCGTCAGGCTCCTGCCGGAACTGCTCGGTCGGCCGGATCTCGAGGGGCCCGGAAGCGCCCGTCGAGGTCCGCCGCCGCTCGATGGCTTCGGCGAGGCTGCGTTGAAACCGAACCGGGTCCACTTCGGTCTGCTGGAAGTTCGGAGTGCTGATGTTGGCGATGTTGTGGGCGATTGTCCGCTGCCGGGCTCCGGCAAAGCGGACCATCGCCTCCAGCGTCGGGATCGCTCCGTCATTGGTCAGGTCGGTGATGCTCATGGCGATGATCGCCTCGCGAATGATGTGCCAAGGGTCGGGCAGGTGATCCTCTGCCGAGTAGCCCCCTGCTCTCGAACCGGGGGCAACCGGCCGCTCCCGGGCTGGACGCGGATGGCTCCTACAGCGTCTGCTCGACCAGTTGCTGTTGCTTCCACTTCTTGAGTTTGAGGCCAAGGGTGCGGACACCGATGCCCAGCGACTGCGCGGTGCGCTGGCGGTGACCGTTGAAGCGGGCCAGCGTCCGGATGATGGCGTCCCGCTCGATCTCCTCGAGTTGGCGGCCGTCGCATGCGATCAGCCCTGCTTCTCCTGCCTGGGACGGGATGCCCGGAACAGTCATCCCGGGAACCACCTTGACCTCCAGTCCGGCGGACGTCATCGCATCGGGCGCAAGCAGCCACGGCTCGATCATCGATCGCTCGATGACCTCGCCCTTGCACAACACGGCGGCACGCTCGCAGACATTCTGCACCTCGCGGACATTGCCCGGCCAGGTGTACGCCCGCAGGACCGCCATGGCGTCTTCGGAGATGCGTCGGGGCGGCTTGCCCTCGCGCTGCGCCGTGAGCGTGAGGAAGTGAGCGACCAGCGCAGGGACATCCTCAAGACGATCGCGAAGCGGCGGCAGATGAACCGGCAGCACGTTGAGTCGGAAGAAGAGATCCTGCCGGAACTCGCCGCGGGCCACGGACCGCGGCAGGTCGCGGTTGCTCGTCGCGATGACGCGGACATCGAGTCCGATCGTCATGCTGGACCCGACGCGCTCGAACGAGCGCTCCTGCAGCACCCGCAGGAGTTTGGCCTGGACCTTTGGAGTGATCTCGGAGATCTCGTCGAGCAGCAGCGTGCCGCGATCCGCAAGTTCGAAGCGGCCCTTCCGGAGCCGCTCGGCACCGGTAAAGGCGCCCCGCTCATGCCCGAAGAGTTCGCTCTCCAGCAATGATTCGGACAGCGCGGCGCAGTTCACGGCCAGGAAGGGCTCAGTAGCGCGCTGGCTCATCTCGTGGACGGCCCGGGCGACCACCTCCTTGCCCGTCCCGGACTCGCCGCAGATGAGCACCGTGCCCTGCGACTCGGCGACGGCGAGCACCTGCTGCCGCACTCGCCGCATCGCGGGCGATTCGCCGATGAGCCGCGAAAGGCCGGTCGGCCCGCCGGTCGCCACGTTGCGCATTCCCTCGGCGCTGGTCCGGAGGACCGCGTTCTCGCGGGCCAGTCTGGCGTGATCGATCGCCCGCTTGATCGCGACGATCAGTTCATCGCCCTCGAACGGCTTGGTGATGTAGTCAAAGGCGCCGGACTTGATCGCCTGCACCGCCGTATCGACCGCTCCGTAGGCGGTCATCACCACGAACGGGAGCGTGTCATCGATATCGCGCGCACGCTCCACTAGTTCGATGCCCGTCATGCCCGGCATGCGGAGGTCGGTGACCACCGCATCGGGCCGTCGGCGTGCAATCGTCTCCAGCGCCGCCGCAGCATCGGGCGCGCTGAGCACCTCGAACCCGGCCCGCTGGAGCGTGGCGCCCACGCTGTCCCGCAGCATTTCCTTGTCGTCAACAACCAGTACGGTGCTCATCGGACGTCCTCCATGACGCTTGTCTGCAAAGCCCTTGACCCCACAGCGATCCCGGCACGCACCTCCACCTTGGGCGGCGCATCATTCACAGGCCCGCCGTGTGCGCGTGCCTGGACCAACGGAAAGACCAGTTCGACCTCCGCTCCCGCCGCCGGAGTTTGGGCCCCGCTTTCCGAAACGGGGAGATTCCGCACGCGCGTCCTGCCGCCGTGCGCATCGACGATGCGGTGCACAATCGCAAGGCCCAGACCGGTGCCCGTCGCCCGCGTCGTGAAGAACGGATTGAAGATCCGGTCCATGGCCTCCGGCGGAACTCCGGGGCCGGTGTCACGAACGAAGATCGCGATGGTGTCGCCCCCTTCCGCCTGCCGCACGCCGACGCTCAGGAAATGTCCGCGAGACTCTCTCGCCGCGACATTTCCGGCATCGGGCAGCAGCATCGCCTCGACCGCGTTGCGTATGACATTCACCAGCGCGCGGTGCACCAGTTGCTCGTCGCACTCGACGACGACGGCATCGACCAGCGGATCGATCGGGGCCACACGGACCGGCGGACCGCCGCCGCGGGTGAGCCGTTCGTCGGCGAGCACCTCGTCGAGCGCACCCCGAAGCAGCGCACCGGCGGAGGCCCTTGTCGCCCGCACGGGCATCTCCCTCGCGAAGTTCAGAACGTCACACACCACCGCGTCCAGCCCCCTGACGGCCGAACCGATCTTCTCCGCCAGTTTTCGCTCTTCCGGCCTGCCCGCAAGGTCTTGCTCGAGCATCCGGGCGTACAGTCGGATCGAGCCGAGCGGGTTGCGGACCTCGTGAGCGATTCCCGCGGCCATCTCGCCCAGCGCGGCCAGCCGCCGCGAGCGCTCGAGTTGTTCGTTCGCCTCGCGCAGTTCATCCTTGAGCCGCGCGACTTCCGCGTGCAGCGACTCATGCGCCGACTGCAGCCTCGCGGTTGCATCGTTGAATGCCGACAGCAGTTCTCCCAGTTCATGCGGGGGAATCGGCGGCTGGGCGCTTGTCTGGCTGAGGGTCGTTGCGTTCATCCCTGTCGGTCCTGGAACCGTGGTCCGTTGTGGGTCCGTGCACCTGAGTACGCGGCCACGGCGCCCCGCGCGCGTGTAACCCCGGTGATCTCTCCCGCGATCCCCGCCCGTCGCCGCTCCATCGTGTCGCGGTCCTGCTCATCGCGGGCGCGGACACGATCGACAAGGTCGTTGATCTCCCCGATGAACGTCTGCACGATCTGCCGCTCGGCCGGCCCCAGGACCGCGAGGAGTTCTTCCCGCCGCTCACGGAGCGGCGCAAGATCCTCGTTCAACTTCGACATCCGGTCGATCACCCGCTGCCGCTGCCCAAGCACCTCGAGCACGCCGTCGGTGTCGCCCCCTTCCACCATCGCGGACTGCGCGACGCTGAGCGATTCGAGTTGAACGCACATGTCACGCTGCTCGCGGACGAGCACCGCCATCCGGCGGGCGCAGGCCGACCCGGGCTCTCCGCTGTGTGTTCCGCTCTTCATGCCGTGCGCATCCATGCTTACCTCCGCGACGATCACGGTTCGACCCGTGCGGACTGCTCCAGCAGCGTTCGGGCGTCGAGCCAGCGCTCCCAGTGCTTCTTCTCCATCGGGATATCCGGCCGCTGCCACACCTCGTCCGGAAACCTTGCCAGGTGCTGGCGCGCACGCTCGTTTGCGGTTCGTGCCTGCGGCCAGCGCTGCTGCTGCACATACGCGTTCACGATCTGCACCATCGCGACCAGCGACGAGGGATCGTCCGCGAACTTCAGCCTCGCCGAGTCGTACGCGGAGATCGCGGCATCGAAGTTGCCCAGGTCGAAAGCGCAGTCGCCGATCGCGAAGTACGCGTTGCGAAGGCAGATGCGTTCGAGTTCGCTGAGCCGGCGCGCCGGGTCGGCCTCGAGCGCCGCGCGGACTCGCTCGTACAACTCCGCGGCGGTCCGCAGCCGGGCCGTCCGCTCCTGTTCGAGCGCATCGCGCGTCGCCTGCGGCAGACCCTGCCGAAGAGTCTGGGTGATCTGCGCGGCCGAGAGCCGGTTCGCATCCGCGAGTTTGTACCGGTGGATATCGATCCGCGAATCCTCGGGGAACCGCTCCACCGCCTCTTCGAGCCGCGCGATCGCCTCGGGATAACGCCCGGTGATGTAATAGAGCGAGCCGAGTTCGAACAGCGCCTCGCGGAACGCGGTCGCATCCGGTCGAACGATGCTGCCGTCGACGGTCGCCAGGAGCAGAGCCTCGGCCTCGGCGTCGTTCCCGGGTTCGGTGTCGGCGAGCAGGCACCGCGCCAGCGGAACGCGGGCACGATCCGATGCCGCGCCGGCCCCGTTCATCACGGCGCGATACAGCGCGGCGGCGCTGGCAAAGTCCCGTTCCACCTGGAAGACCTGCGCAAGCCGAAAGCGGGCCTCGGGCCGCCGATCGTCGTTGTCTGGCGCACCATCCGCGTAGAGCGCAAACTCGCGCTTGGCCTGCTCGATGTCGCCGGCGAGATCGAACGAGTCCGCCGCCCGCCACCGGGCCTCGAGGTACTTGCCCGTGTCCTCCGCCGAGACCACGTCGGCGAATCGCCGGAACGCCTCGCCCGCGGCAAGCAGGTGACGCTTGAGTTCCGATCGCGTGGCCGGATCGAGCCGCTCAACAACGGCGCCCGGTCCGGGGATGTTCGCCGCGTCGTTGAGGACGCGGTCGGCGACGGCGCGGTGCGTCTGACCCAGCGCGAGCAGCACAGGGCCGGGCATCCGTGGATCGTCGTACAGGCTCGCGGCAAGTTCGGCGTAGCGCAATGCGGTGTCATAGTCGCCCGCCAGAAAACTCCCGGCCTGCCGGTCCATCAGGCTCGAAGCGACTCGGGCAGGATCGAGTTCGCGCCGGGCGCGTGCCGTCGGACGGCGTACAGCCTCGACCAGTTCGGAGTAGCGCTCAGCCGCGGCCGAATGTTCACTCCGGGCCGCGTCGATCTCCGCAAGTTCAAGCAGGGCTGGAAGATAAGCACTGGATGTCCCATAGTCGCTCACGATCGTGGCGAATCGCTCCGCGGCCCGCTGCAGTCGCTCGGGCTCGGCCCCGGCCCCGGCCTTGAGGATCCGCCCCAGAAGCAACGCGGCGTCGGCACGCAGCGGGCTCGATGCATCGAGCAGGAGTTCAGCCGCTTCGAGCCGCTGGGCCGCGGCGGCATCGTTCCCCGACCCCAGATACGCCTCGCCCAGTCGCAGGTGCAGTTCGCCCATGGCTTCGGCGGGGGCATCGGCCAGGCGCAGCATGTCCCGCAGCAGTTTGTTGATCGCTTCCTCGTACCGGCCGTCACGGTTGAGGTACTCGGTCTGCCGCGCCAGCACCCAGGCCTTGGTCGCCGGATCAAGCGAAGGCTCCACGGCCAGCGCCGAGAGCAGTTCAAGGATCAGTTCGCGGTCGGGCCTGTCGGAGGCGATCGCGTGCTCGACGATCCGTCGAGTGAGCCGGATCTTTCGTGCCGTCTCTTCAGCGGGCAGGTCGGCAAGTTTCCGCGTCGCATCCTGCACGCGATCGAGCGCGATCAGCGACTCGATCAACCGCGCCGTGTCGGATGGATCAAGCAACTGGCCGAGTTTCTGGGCTGCGGTGTAGTCGTTCACGACCACCGAGTGATTGTCCGCGTGGGTCTGGCCCTGACGAACGATGGCGCCGGCAAAGGCGCGTGCCCGCGCCATGTGGAACCGGCCGCGCTCGCCGGTGGTCGCCTTCGCCGAGTCGACGAAGCCGCGGACCTTGTCGTTCAGAAGGTCGATCGCTTCCTCGAAGCGCTCGGCCTGCACCAACGACTCCGCCTGGTGCAGCGGAACGCTCGGGTCGGCCTTCGGACGCGAGGAAATGGCGGTGAACAACCCATAGCCGAGCAGGCCGACCGCGAGCAGCAACACCGGAATCGGCCACGCCGCGCGCAGCGACGCGAGCAGTCCTTCCGGCGGTGCTGGAGGAGTTGGAGTGTCGGAACCCTCGGCCACAATCGGCTCCACGGACCTGACACCCATCGCCCGGCAGAAAGTGCCGAATGCTGGATGCGGGTGTGGTCTTATCGGGCGGGGCGCAACGCGATCTTGACCTTCGCGGGCAGACTTTGCGCGTGAAGGGCCATTCTTTGGCCCAGGCTGGCCGGTTCACGCGCGGCCTCCTCCCCGATCCTTGGGTCATTCCTCGTCGTCGTCGTGAACCTGGACCACCACCGCAGTGCCCGCGGCGGCATCCGCCGGGTGGCGTCTTCCCCCATCGATGAGCAGCAGAATCCCCAGAATCGGGAATCCCCAGCGGATCAGGTTGCGGACTAGGGCCTGCCACGCGGCGACGGGCGCGATCTGCACCTTCCCGCTTTCTCTGTCGCGACGCCAACTGACGACTTCGCACCCGGTGAGCGCCTTGCCGATCGATCGGCCGGTCATCGCCTCCCCAACGGTGCAGTGGATGATTGTGAGACCAAGGGCGAGCACCCACGCCATCGGATCTGCTCGGGGTCCGATGAGGATGGTCGGACTCAGCATGGCCTCGGGTTCCAGGCCCATCGAGAATGCCGCGATCACGATGCCGGGCACAAGGTCCGCCGCGGCGGCAAAGATCCGCCGCAGCGGGTCGGCAAGAACGTACCCATCGGGCATCGTGAGATTCGCGGCTGGCTCGGCCCGGAGCGCGAACAACAGCACGAGTGTTGTGACCAGCAGCAGCGACAGCGCGAGCAGCCTGAACTCGCCGCCCGAAAGCATGCCGCCGCCCTTGTGCTCGCCGCGGTACAAGACCCTGCCGGTAATCGCGGATACCTCCGCGATCGTAAAACTCCGCGAGGCGGTGGAGCCGGGAACGGGCTCGCTCCCCCCGACACTGCGACCGCTGACTTCCCACCACAGGATCGCGACGGAATCGTTGCTGTTCAGGGAAGCGATGCGATGCTCTCGCGGCACGCCTTCGACGGTGGCCAGGAGCGCAGCGCCCGATCGGCGCAGCGCGACCAGTTCCAATGCACCGCTGCCCCCCCGCCACGTCGCCGCAATCAACTGCGGGTTTCGGCCGGATCCGACCGCGAGGACGGCGTCGGGCGAGAGCGAGTTACCCGGCACTTCGGGCCCGTCGACGGGCCAACTCTCGCCGGTCCATGAGACTGGAAGTTCCGACTCGGGACTCGCGACCGTCGGCGAGGGCACATCCGCCCGCAGCACCGTCACGGGCCCGGGTCCATTCGGAAACACGAGCACCCCGATCGAGGAATCCAAACCGATCAGTCGAACAGTCGCCCCCGAGCCGGGGATCTCTGCAAGACCGGGCCAGGGAAGCGTGAGCGATCGCCAGGCGGACCCGGCAAGGAACTGGAGACTCCACTCCCGTTCCGCCGGGGCGGCATGATCGACGCGTGATCGCGTCAGCGCGACAGGGCCCTTCGCCGTTCCGACGAACCCGACGACGTCGTCCCGTCCGGGAAGGGGCGGGAGCACCTCCGGTCGCCCGGGTGGGTATTCCCACGAGCCGCCGATGCTGCGTGCCGCGGAGAGCGTGACCACTCGACGGAGGAAGTTTCCCGGTGCGCCGCGTTCGGGGGCGAGCGCGAGCCACACCCGATCGCCGAACGAAGCCACCGCGTCGGTTTGGCCCGCAACTCCGGGGGCAATCCGAACCGTCCCGGGCTCATCCCCGCCTGCGGTGCGGGGCGGCAGATGAAGCAGGATCGTGGATTGATCACGGTCGTCACGAATCGTCATCCAGCCGTGGCCCTCGACGGCCGCCCGCGCGACTGCCGCCGGGGCAACACCTCGCGCCTCCGGATGGGCCGGGGGTTGGGCCTGCGCGATGCCGGTAACGACCACCAGGAGCCCCAGCAGAAACCCCATGGCCAGAGAACGGTCATTCCGAGGCCTGCAATTGTCAGGATGCCGATGTGGGGCGTCATGGCGCCCTGACCCTCCGGCCCGGAGGGTGTGCGTCAACAGGGACATCTGGGCCGCCAGGGACGGACAGCGGGTCATGGCCGATGATACGGACTGCGACGAGCGGCTTCGACGTTCGCGGCGATGATTGTCAACCTGCCGCCACCCGATTCCGTGTTAGCATGGTCGGGCAGTGAGCCTGCCGATGGTCCAACCCGGAGTATCCAGGCGCATCGCGCTCGGTGCGCTGGGCGCAGGCGCGCTGGCGTGGGCGGGATGGCCGCGAGCACCGCGTGAACTCGCCGGCGTGCCCCGCGGGCGGAAGGTCCTGCACTACTGGGAGAAATGGACGGGTGTCGAGGGGGCTTCGCTTCAAGGGGTGATCGACACGTTCAACGCCATGCAGGACCGGCTGTGGGTAGTTCGCGTGCCGATCAGCGACATCTCCAGCAAGGCGATGGTGGCCGTCGGCGGGGGCGACCCTCCGGACCTGTGCGGGCTGTTCAGTTACTCCGTCCCGCTGTACGCCGAAGCGGGTGCGGCGATGCCCCTCGATGAGTTTCCATGCGAGGACTGGTGCGGTGAGGCGGGCTACCTGCCGAACGTATGGAAACTGCTCTCGCATGAAGGGCGGCCCTGGGCGGGCGTGAACACCTGCTACACACTCGGCCTGTACGTGAACCGTGCACACTTCCGAGAAGCCGGGATCGCCCCGGATCGCCTGCCACGGGCGATCAGCGAACTGGACTCAGCCGCGGAGCAACTGACGCGCAAAGCGCCGGGGGGCACGCTTGCGCAAGCGGGGTTCCTTCCCAATATCCCGCTGTGGTGGCCATATTCATGGGGCGTGCTGTTCGACGGCCGGCTGTACGACCGATCGTCGAACCGGGCCACCGCCGACGACCCGGGCAATATCCGTGCGCTGGAGTGGATCGCGACATTCCCGGAGCGGTTCGGGCGCGAGGCCACGGGCGCGTTCGCGCAGACGTTCTCTCGCAGCACGCACTCGCCGCAGGACCCGTTTATTTCAGGGCGGGCATCGATGATCGTGCAGGGCCCGTGGCTGGCAAACTTCATCCGCGTGCACAACCCGTCGCTCGATTACGCGGTGGCGCCGGTGCCGCCTGCCGACGGGCTTCCCGAGCCGGATGTTCCGCGGGGGCTCGTCGAGGCGGACGTGATCATCATTCCCCGCGGGTGCAAGGACCCGGAGGCGAGTTGGGAGTTCCTGCGGTTCATGCAGCGACGCCAGACTCAGGAACGGCTGGCTATCGCCCACTGCAAGGGCTCGCCGATGCGTGAAGTGTCGCCGGAGTTCGTCGCGAATCATCCAAGCCGGTACGTGGGAGTCTTCGACTCAATCGCGCGGAGCCCACGAAGCGACTCGCTCCCGCCCACGCGGGTGTGGCCGCAGTACGCCGACCTGCTCGGAGGAGCATTCGACACCGTGTGGCGCGGCGGAAACCCGGCCGCGACCCTCCGCGATGTACAGTCCAGAGCGCAAGGGCTGATCGACCAGGCGACGGCGCTCCGTTCCCGCCGGATGGGTCGGCCCGGGAGCGGCGCATGAACCCCGCGCACCGCCGAGCGCTCGTCCCCTGGCTGTGGGTCGCGCCGTGGCTCCTGGGCTTTGCGGTGTTCATGCTCGTCCCCAGCGCGATGAGTATGTACTACAGCCTTACCGATTACTCGCTGCTGGAATCGCCGGTGAGCATCGGCGGCGCGAACTATGCGGAAATCTGGAACGATGCTCTCTTCTGGCGCAGCGTACGGAACACGCTGTACTACGCCGCGGCGAGCGTGACCGTCGGAACCGTGATCGCGCTCCTCGTGGCAGTGCTGCTGGAATCACACGTGAAGGGAAGAGGGATCGCGCGGGGGATCATCTTTCTGCCGACGTTGGTGCCGCTTGTGGCGTCGGCGCTCGCGTGGGCATTCATGTACAACCCCGAGGCGGGGCTGGTGAATCGCGTGATGAGCATGATGGGCCTCTCGGGGCCGAACTGGCTCGGCGATGCGCGGTGGGCGATGCCCTCGCTCATCATCATGGGCTTCTGGAACATCGGCACGGCGATGGTGGTGTACTCCGCTGCGCTCCGGGATGTGCCGCGGTCGCTGTACGAGGCCGCGGACCTCGACGGCGTATCCCTGTTCGGCCGGCTGTGGCATGTCTCGATCCCGGCCATCTCGCCCGCGATCCTGTTCAACGTGATGATCTCGATCATCTGGTCGCTGCAGGTCTTCGGCGCGCCGCAGATCATGACCGAAGGCGGTCCCGACCACTCGACCTACGTCTACCAGTTGTACGTCTACGAGTCCGCGTTCCGGTACGGCCGCATGGGATACGCCAGCGCCATGGCGTGGATCCAACTGCTTGCCACGCTGGGCATCGCCGGGCTCACCCTCGCCCTTTCGCGCCGCCTCGTCCACGTGCGGGGGACCGCGTGATGCCCCGTCTCCCAGTCTCACCAAACTCCACTCGCCCTTCAGCGCGCGCGCCCCTGTCCGATCGGGTGCTGCTCACCGCCTTGCTCTGGATCACAGCCGCGACGTACCTTGCGCCGCTCCTGTTCATGCTCACAAGTTCGATGAAGACCGCCGATGCCGTGCTCGATCCGGGCACGGGCGTGCTGCCGCAACTGGGCGACGCGGCGCAGGCGATCGAGAACTACCGCGGCGTGTGGACCGACACCGGCACCGACTTCCCAACGTACTTGCGCAACTCGCTGCTGGTGGCGATGCTCAGCACGATCGGCATGACCCTGTCGAGCGCCGCCGCGGCTTATGCGTTCGCCCGAATGCGCTGGCGTGGACGAGGGACGTTGTTCGTGCTGGTTCTGGCGACGCTGATGATCCCACCGACGGTCATCATCGCGCCGCAGTACCTGCTCTTCAAGCACCTCGGTTGGATCGGCACGTTCCGACCCCTGTGGGTCCCGGCGTGGTGCGGCGGTGCGTTCAGCATCTTCCTCCTGAGGCAGTTCTTTCTGACGATTCCGCGCGAACTGGACGAGGCCGCGGCGATCGACGGCTGTTCATCCCTTGGCGTGTTCTGGCGCGTCATTCTGCCCGTTGCCCGGCCCGCGCTCGTCGTGGTCGCGCTGCTGCAGTTCATCGGTTCGTGGAACGACTTCGTGGGCCCGCTCATCTTCATCAACCAGCCGGACATGTACACCGTCTCCCTCGGCGTCTACATGTTCCAGTCGCAGCAGGGGCAGACGCCCTGGAACCTGACGATGGCCGCGAGCGTGATCGCCGTCGTGCCCGTGCTGCTCGTCTTCCTCCTGGCGCAGAGGGCGATCATCGAGGGCGTGGCGACGCAGGGTTTAAAGGAATAAGCGCAGATCCGGAGGAAGGAATGCGGCTCCCCCTCGATCTCGTCCTGCCGGGCATCCGGTCAATACGACTTGACACTACTCGCAACCGCTCCTTCAAACCCCTGGGCCTCGGCGACGAACAGGCCCGAGTCCGAATCCATCGCTCTCCCCAATCTCGCGCTCAGGTCCGTGAGTTCTCCGGCTGTGCGAGCGCCGATGTACGCATGGGAACGCCACTCAGATACAACAGTGTCGCGACCTTGAATGCGACGCGCAACCACTTCCCCTTCCCACGGCTTATCGGTGTCGTTCACGGCGAACAGCCTCTGTGAGCCCTCGACCGCGTGAATCGAGAGCAGCCGAGGCGACATCGCCCGCCTGGCCGTCGACCACAGCGGCTTTCGCCGCCCCGCCGCGTCGATCGCCGACCACGAGTGCCCCGCCCAGCAGTCGTTGAGTTGCCAGAACAGCACGCCGCCACAGCGCGGCCGGTTGACGCGGTGCCACTCGATGCCGCGCCCGACAGTTCGCGCCTGCAGTTCCTGCACACACTCCAGCCACGACCTGAACCCGGCTTCGCTCTCGCTCGCGTTCGCGAGAAGCCTCGCGGCGGACTGGCTGCCGAGCACCGCGACCATGAGCGCGTTGTACCAGCGTTCATCGCCTCCCGGTCCACGTTGTCGCCGCGAGAGTTCCCTGAGGAATCCCGCTCCGAACTCCGCGTCGATCTGTTCAAGCAGAGTTTGCAGATTCGACGGACTCTGCTGCCCGAACTCAGAGCAGAACCGTACCGCTCCGCCCGACGTCGGCGCGCGGAAGCCCTCCTTCCATGCGTCGACCTCCCATGTGTGCCGGTCACCATGGTCTGCATCGAGAACATCACGCTGGACACCGTGCCCGTCAACACCCGACCACGGGCTGTTCGGCCAGTAGGGGCGAGTCGGATCGATCTCCCTGCACAATCGCGGCAACAGATCCAGCCAGAATCCGCGGCCCCACGTCTGCCCCGTCTTCAACCGTTCCTTCCAGCCCCACTTCTCATGACCCCAGAAGTTCTCGTTGCCGCCGCACCAGAGCGCCACGCTCGGATGCGCGGACAACCGCGCAATCTGGTGCCGCGCTTCTCGCGCGATCAGGCCGCTCTCGCCGCCGTACGGCGCTTCCTCCGGGTACGTCCCGCAACTGAACATGAAGTCCTGCCACACCAGCATGCCGCGGCGGTCGCATTCGTCGTAGAAGCACTTCGGCTCGTACAGCCCGCCTCCCCACACCCGGAACATGTTGGCATTCATCTCCGCCGCATCACGGATTCGCTCGCGAATGACCTCCTCCCCCGCGTAGCCGGCAAAAAGCCCTTCGGGGATCCAGTTCGCCCCCTGGCAGAACACCGGCGCGCCGTTCACACGCAGCGTGAACGCCGAGCCCCAGCCATCCGGCGAAGTCTCGAGCGTGACCATGCGGAGACCGATGCGCCCGTGCCATTCATCGAGCGCGGCATCGCCACCCGTCAGCCGCACCCGGACGCCATATCGCGGCCGCTCCTCAGCCGCACTCTGCGGGCCATAGCCCCGCGGCCACCACAGCGAGGGCTCCGTAACTGTCAGCACCGCTGCACCCGTCGCACGCGGCGCAGCGCCGCCCGTCAGCACGCAATCGCCCCGCGCCACGATGCCCCGCCCGTGCGGATCGTGCAATGTGATGGCCGCCCGCAAAGGACCTGAGCACCCCGCATCGACAACCGCGTCCACGTACACGCAGATCTCGGCGTGTTCGGCATCGGCTCGCAGCACCAGCGGACGAACATGCTCGATCCTCGCGCCGCTCCACTTCTCGATTGTCCCCTCGCCCGCGATGCCAACGGTCGCGACCTTCGGCCCCCAGTCCCAGCCAAGGTTGCATGCCGGCTTGCGGATGAACACAAACGGGTCCCACCCAATCTGATCACCGTTGAACGGCCGAGTTCCAAGGCGGTCTTGCTCCGCACGGACATGCAGCAGCGGCGGCACAAAGCGGATCGAGAGTTCGTTCCGCCCCGCGCGGATCGCCTGATCGACTCCAAACCGGTGCGGGAAGAAGAAACTCTCGGCCCGACCGACGGTCTGCCCGTTCAAAGAAACCTCGGCAACGGTGTCGAGCCCGTCCAGGACGAGTTCGAGGTGATCCGCCCCACCCGCGCTCGGAGACGACGATGCGTGCGGGGTTTCCGCCCAGTCGAACGTGCAGCAATACTCCCACTCTGTGCGGCCGATCCACTGCAGTCGCTCTTCCGCATCGGCGTGGTCGGGCGACTCGATCAGCCCGGCCCCGATCAGAGCATGGTGCACACAGCCGGGCACACGGCCCGGCACGCCGCGGGCCAGGTCGGAACGAAACTCGGCTGTGTCATATCGAGTGCCGGACGGAAGCCCGACCGATTCAATGTCCACCGCCCGCACCGTCCACGGGCATACCGCCAGAGAAATGACCCGCGTCGCCGCCATCGGGTGGAGCTTAGGAGTTCTGCAAACTCGGCTGCGTGCACCCGGCTCATGACTGGCCGGATGCAAACGGCGTGCAGAACGCGGCGCGCTCCCGAACCAACAAGCCGGGAGCATCAGATCGCCCCGCCCGCAGCCACTTCGGCCTGGTGCCGCCTCGGCTCCCGCATCCACAGCCACCCCAGCAACGCGGCGACGCCCAGCCACGCCACCGAGACGCCAACCGCCACCGGCGCGATGATCGTCGCCGCCCAGCCCAGCGCCTTGAACGCGGGCTGGGTCCATCCGCCGATCATGTCGCCCGTGCGATACACGAATGTGTCAATGAACGTCTTGGCCTTGTACCGCGCATCGGCGCTCAGCCCCGCGAACAGCAACTCCCGCACGGGCCGGTCGATCGCGTAGTGGAGGCCGCGCCGGAAGACCTGGAACACCGCCAGCACCGCGTACGTCGAGGAAATCCACAGCCCCGTGAAGCCCGCGATGAACACCAGCGGCAGGACCAAGAGTGCGCCCCGCGGCCCGACCCACCGAAGGATCCGCCCCGTCAGGAACAGTTGCGTCGCGAGCGTAAGCACATTGGTCCACAGATCGATCTGCGCGAATGCCGCGGTGCGCGCCGCCTCGTCCTTGAACGTCGCCTCGACGATGCGTCCCTGCTCCATGTAGATCAGCGTCCCCGCGGCGGTAAACAGCAGCATGAACACGCCGATCGTCGCAAGGAATGGCGAGGAGACAATGAGCCGCAGCCCGGCGAGTGGGTCGCGCGTCGGCTCGGAGGATCGGGCAAGTTGTGCTTTGGCCACGCGACCCCCGCCGCCTCCGGCCGCGCCTTTCGCACCCTCAAACCACGGCCGAAGCAGCCGCACGCACTGCGATGCGCATTCCAAAGGCACGATCGCCAGCAGCATCAGCCACTCGGCTTCAACCTTGAGCACATGCGGAGCCCCGCTCCCCTCCGCCTGCCAAAGCCACGACGTCGAGAAGCCCCGGCTCAGAACCTGCGCAAGCCACGCACCGGCGATCGCCCCAAGCGTTCCGCCGACCGCGGCGATCGCAAATGCACGTTTGCCGCGATCCGCCCCAAATACATCCGCCAGCACCGCCCAGAAGACCGACACGACGAACAGGTTGAAGACGCTCAGCCAGATGTAGAACGCATAGCCGATCCCGGCGCGGCTTGAGGCGGGCATCCACATCAGCATCGCCCAGAACACGACAATGTTGAACGCGAAGAAGCGGTATGTCCACGGGATGAACACCCGCCGCGGCACGCGCGAGGCGAATACCGCAAACACCGGGCTGGCCAGGAGCATCGCGATCAGCGTGCCGGTCATCAGCCACGGCAACTTCTCGTAGCCACGCGTCAGGCCGAAAGTCTCTCGGACCGGCCGGAGCAGGTAGTAGCACAGCAGCAGCGAAAAGAAATACCCCGCACAGATGAGCGCGGGTGCCAGTTCCTCTCTTTTCAACGAAACCAGATGCGCAACCCTGGCAATCCCGTCATATTTCTCAGCGGATTGTTCGTCGCCCATGTTTCACCCTGTTCCGCCGCACTTTCCCTGCAACTCCGCTTGCGGCGGAGCATACACCGTGCGATCATCGGCGGGTTGCACGTCCGGCCTCAAGGCATCGCCGGCCCGCCCACGTCCACGGTGCGACCCGAACCCCGGCACCGCTCGTTGGATCACCACTCCCTCCACACCAATCACAAATCCACCCGACTTGGAGCCCCCCATGATCGCCTTTTCCAACTCTTCCCGCCGCGGCTTTCTCCAGACTTCCGCCCTTGCCACCGGGGCGCTGCTTGCGACGGGCCTCCCGCTGGGCGCCGCCGCGGCCACGCTCCGGGCAGCGCAGCCCGCGCCATCCCGCAAACTCCGCATCCTGATCCTCGGCGGCACCGGGTTCATCGGGCCGGCCATGGCCGAACTGGCTGTCGCCCGCGGCCACCACGTCACGCTCTTCAACCGCGGCCGTCGCGAGAAGTATGTCGGTTCGACCGACGGTACCGAGCACCTCTACGGCAACCGCGACCCCAACCTGTACGCCCAGACCAAGGTCGTCGACGGCAAGGAGATCGACGACGAATCCAGCGCCAAGGGACTCAGCGAACTCGAGGGCAAGAAGTGGGACGCGGTCATCGATAACTCGGGCTATGTGCCCCGCATCGTCAAGGCGTCCGCAGAACTCCTCGCCACCAATGTCGGGCAGTATTTGTTCATCTCGACGCTCAGCGTCTACGCCGACAACAGCAAGCCCGGTCTCGATGAGTCCGATGCGCTCGCCACGATCGAGGACCCGACCAACGAAGAAGTCGCGAAGAACTACGGCGCCCTGAAAGCGCTGTGCGAGCAGGCCGCGGAGAAGGCGATGCCCGGCCGCGTGACGATCGTCCGCCCCGGGTACATCGTCGGCCCGCGCGACACCACCGACCGCTTCACGTATTGGCCCGTACGCACCAGCCGCGGCGGCGAGGTGCTCGTCCCCGGCAACCCGGACGACGCCGTGCAGTTCATCGATGTCCGCGACCTGGCCGACTTCACTCTGCGGTGCGTGGAGAACAAGATCCTCGGCACATTCAACGCGACCGGGCCGGAGCGCAAACTGCCCGTGAGCGAAATGCTCGCGGCGTGCATCGCGGCATCCAAAAAGACCGGCGGAAAGGCCGACGCGAAGTTCACGCACATCCCCTATGACTGGCTTGCAGCAAACGGATGCCCTCCGGGAGCCCTGCCCATCCTGCTCCCGGCCGAGGGCGAGTACGCGGGCTTCCACGGACGGAGCGTCGCGAAAGCCGTCGCGGCCGGGATGAAGTACCGCTCGTGCGAGGAAACCTGCCGCGCGATCCTTGAGTGGTGGCCCGAGGCCATGAAACTCCGCGAAAAAGTGGCGAAGGAGGTGGATGCCGACCGCAAGGCCAAGGGTCTGCCTCCCGCACAACAGCCGCCGTTTGATCAGTTGCGTGCGGGCATTCCCCCCGCCGCGGAAACCGAACTGCTCGCCAAGTGGCACGCGGAACAGACTGAGAAAAAGGCGGGATGAGCGGATGTAGGAGCACCGAGCCCGAGCGAAGGGCAAGCGAAGGTACTTCAGAGCCCCGAGCGCAAGCGAGGGGGCGCGGTCAACGCAAGCCCACCGGTCGACTCAGGTCTCCCAAGGTGCCGGAACGTAGCGCGCCCCGTCATCTTGCATGTCGAGCACATACCTTACCGCCGGCGGCACATCGGACTCGCGCCAGAGATAGCGTGTGCTGCCATGCTCCGTCCAGACGGGCGTGTCGTCCTTGAGCAGCCCCGATTCTCGCAGCCGTCGCGTTGCCCACGACTTGAACTGCCCCATCGCTTGCTCAGGCGACCGGCCACCGGCGCTGACGACGACGTGGATGTGCGTGGTGCGGACATTCAACGCCTCCAACTTCCATCCACGAATCGCGCAATGGTCCCGGATCGCCCCCGCCGCGACCTCGCGCATCTGCCCCGACAGGACGATCGGCACTCCCTTCAGCCTGGTGCGGACGATGTCCTGCATCGCCGGCGAAGGATCAAGCGGCGCCTGGCCGAACCCTGCGCGATGACGGTTCACCGAGCCCCGCGCGTCGCCGTGAAGTCTCTGCCCATAACACGTCCAGGTGATGAAGTACGCGGCCGGAGCGGGCATAAGCAGGAGGATACAACTCCCTCCAACCTCGCACCCGCGCCCCCTCGCTGGCGCTCGGGGCTCTGTTCCTGCGTCGCTACCCCCTCACCCCGTCACAAGCCTCCCATCCACTTCGCCCAGATGCTCAGCACCAGCAGCATGTACAGCCGCTGCGAGTGGTCGCGCCGCTCGTTCATGTGCTCATCCACCATCTGCCGGACGAACTTCATGTTTAGGTCAATCCCCAGCCGCGGCGGGCCCCACGGCTCCGCGCTCTCCATGTGATCCATCAAGAGCTGCTTCATCCCGCCGTAGTCGCTGCGGAACCACTCGCCGATCGGGATCGCGAACCCCTGCTTGGGCCGATCGACGATCTCGGCCGGGAAGTACTTCCGCGCGACCTGGCGGAGCAGGCCCTTCCGCTGGCCGCGGGGCATGAGGGATTCGAGCGTGGCGTGTGTGCAGGCGTGCGTGAGACCAGGTTCAAGAAACGGACAGCGAACTTCGAGTGCGCTCGCCATCGATGCCGCATCCGTCTTCCGCAGAAGGTCGTCGGGCAGATATCCATGAAGATCGCACTCCATCGCCAAGGCCGTCGAGTTGATCCTGGGGAAGCCGCGTGAGGCAGAGTCCAGAGGGCCCGTTGAAGTGCCCTCAAGAAGCCTCTGCAGGTGCCAACTCGGGAAGATTGAGAGCAGGTCGAAGTAGCCATCGGATGCCGCAGCCCGGAACAGTCTTGCAGCCTTTGCGCGGCGAGAGCCCGGACGTGCTCGCCATTCCATCGCGCGGCCGGCGACACCGATCCCCGGAAGCCAAGCCCGGGTCGTATTGGCCCAGAGGTATCGCTCATACCCCGCGAACAACTCGTCTCCCCCATCACCGCTCAAAGCCACACCGACGTGCCGCCGAGTTGTGCGTGCGACCCATGCCGACGGCAGAAGGGAACTGTCACCAAACGGCAAACCCATCTGGCGAATCAACGAGACAACATCCGCCGCGGGAGTGGTCGCACAGTCCAGCGTGACATGTTCGGTCCCTGCAATACGCGCCGCCTCGGCCGCGAATCCGGACTCATCGAGCCCCGCTTCCGGCACACGGACGGTAAACGTCCGGAGCGTGCCTACCGCGCGGCGCGCGAACAAGGCAAGGAGCGAAGAATCGACCCCGCCTGACAGGAAGCAGCCGAGCGGCACATCCGCCTCAAGTCGCGAGGCGACCGCACGCTGCAGCAACTCTTCGGCGCGCAACGGTGTGAGATTCGTGATCCGGTTGATCCCTCGCTTGGGATCAAGCGATGTCGGCGCGCCGAGCGACCAAACTCCCGGATCCGGCTGCGCGCCGCGCTCGACCACCCGCGACCAGCGGGCGCGTCGCGTCGGTCCGTAGATCACCCCTGTGGCGGGCTGGATGCTGCGAGCCTGCGGCGTGGGAGGATCGGGGCCGCAACCGAATCGAATCCACTCGCGCAGGCCCGTTCCCTGCTCGAAACTCTTCTCCGACGCACCGATGAGCGACGAGAGCCTTGTGGCATCGACGGGTGTGCTCGCAAGGACATTGATCCACGAATCGCCGCGCTGTGCGTGAAAGGTGTACAGCGGCTTTTCACCGCATCGATCACGCGCGATAGCCAGTGAGCCTGTGAGCCGATCCCACAGCAGGACCGCAAACATCCCATCCGTTCGCGAGAACAACTCGTGTCCCCACTCCCGCCACCCGTGCAGAAGCACCTCAGTGTCGCTGTGATCGGTCTTGAACTCATGCCCCGCGGCCAGCAACTCCCTGCGCAACTCGCGGTGGTTGTAGATGCAGCCATTGAACACCACGGCAACAAGGTCCGTTCCCCCCGTGGCACGGGCATCCTGCCCGTGTGCATCCCCCGTGGCACGGGCATCCTGCCCGTGCCCTTCCGCGTCCATGGGCAGCATGCCCATGGCACGCACCGCCTCATACACCGCCGGCGCATTCGGCTTCCCATGAAATAGCAATGGCGTCATCGCCCCGCGTGCAGATGCTCCACGTCCGGCACCGAGTTCCTGGCCACCATCCCCCGGTACCGACACCATCGGCTGATGCCCCGTCGCCGGGTCGATGATCGCCAGTCGCCGGTGCACGAGCGCGACATCCACCACGGACCCATCCGCGCGCACCACGCGGTCCCGAAACCGCCCCTGCCCATCCGGACCCCGATGCCGGATCGACTCATCGAGAATGTCCAGCCACGCTTCCGGGATCGCCCCCACCTCCCGCGGCGGAATCGCCAGCGCCGCCTTCGCGGCATCTCCGGCAGGGGTGATCTTGATGATGCCGCCGATCCCGCACATTCATCCAGCATACGCCAACGTCTGAAACGCTCCCCGGCCTTGGCACGAAGGCTCTTCCAAGCCCGGGGCTTCACCGCTCGACACCCCCCCCCGACGCTTCGTCGCCTTGCCCCCCTTCCCCCACCCTCCACCGGCCTCCTCCCGCTCACTGCACTCCACCTCCGCCGGGTATGCTCCGGCTCGTCACTCCTGGCCCCGCCACGCGCTTCTCGCCCACGCAGCCACTCATGGATGACTCCACTCCCACCGCCGCACTCGCCGCGGGCGAGCCCTTCGCCCCGGACATCCGCACGCGCCTCTACATGTGGCTCAGCGGCGTGTTCATCACGTCGCTGCTCATCGCCGACATCACCGGCTCCAAGTTCTTCCACTTCGATCTGTTCACCATCGCGCTTCCGTTCGTCGGGAAGTACAACTTCGTCACCCACTCGGTCGGCATGCTCTCGTTCCCGATCACGTTCCTGCTGACCGACCTGATCAACGAGTACTACGGCAAGCGTGCGGCGCGGCGGTTGACGTACCTCGGCCTCGCGATGGCCGCGCTCTCGTTCGTGCTGATCTTCCTGGCCCGGATGGCGCCGATCTCACCGATCTCGCCGATCCCGCAGGACGCGTTCGACTCGGTCTTCGGGATGTCCAACCGGCTCTACGTCGCCTCGCTGACCGCTTATCTCGTCGGCCAACTCAGCGACATCTCGCTCTTTGGGATCATCAAGCGGCTCACGCGCGGCCGCATGGTCTGGCTGCGCGCCACCGGCTCGACGATCGTGTCACAGGCGATCGACTCGTTCCTGGTCACCACCATCCTGTTCTCGGCGACGACCAACCCCGCGACGGGCGTCGGCTACACCGCCCACGAGATCCTCGAAACCGCCGCGACCGGCTACATCCTCAAGTTCCTCATCGCCATCGGCCTCACGCCGGTCATCTACCTCGGCCGCTGGTTCATCCGTGTGCAGTTCGGCCTCCGGCCGCTTCCACCCGAAGCATCCGCGTGAGGACGACAGGAACTCGGCTCATCCCGCACGGCCGGCCCGAGGACTCCAGTCGCCCACCCGGTCACCTGATCTTCATTGGCCACCTGCCCCTTTGCTATCTGGCCTTCGCCAGCAGCACCACGACGTGTGCTTCCACCGCGCGCCCCTCCCCCACCGCATCCACCTTCTCGTGGCTCTTCCCTTTCACGTTGACCGCGTCAACCCCGGTCCCGAGCAGCGCGGCGATGTTCTGCCGCATCGCGTCTTTCAACGGACCGATCCGGGGCTTCTCCAGGATCACCGTCGCATCCACGTTGACCACCCGCCATCCCGCCGCCTTGACCCGGCGCACCGCCTCCACGACAAACTCCCGCGAGTCGCGGCCGTCGTTCTCGGGCGCGTTGTCCGGGAACATCTGCCCGATGTCCGGCATCGCCAGGGCCCCCATCATGGCATCCACGAGCGCGTGGTACAGCACATCCCCATCGGAGTGCGATACCGGGCCTTTGGGCCAGTCCTGCGTGACCCCCCCGATCACCAGAGGCCTGCCCTTGCCGGCCGGAGAACGATCCTCCAAGCGGTGAAGGTCGTATCCATGTCCGATCCGAAGGCCTTCCGAACTACCCATTTTCACTTCCTCGACGGCCATCCGACCGGGTTTCATCAGGAACAATCGACCCACTGGACGATACACAGAGCCCGGTCCCTTGGATACCTGGGGGACTTGCCCTTCCACCGGCGCGAACCGGCCGAATCGGTACGCGTCGGAGACTGAATGCCGGCGGGACGCCGGATGCAGGAGACTGAAGATGCTCAAGACCCGCCACAACACATGGTTTCTGCCCATAACCCTCGGCGCCACCGTGGCATGCTGCGTTTCCGCCGGATGCTGGAACACCAACGGCGGAGGAAGCCTGCTGAGCGAGGGCGGTGTCGGCGCGTCGTTCGACAACCACGTGTACGTGAGCCGATCCTGGCAGCCCTGGACCGTCACGGTCCGCGACACCCGCACGGGTCAGGCATTCTGGTCGATCGATGTGCCGGTCGGGAAGAAACTCGCGATCCAGTTCATGCAGGGACACGGCACCGATTCGCAGTACACGCCGGACCTGATGAAGTGGGGCCTCATGGAAGAGAACGCCTCGTTCTCGAATCTGATGAACTCGATGCCCGTCCCCGCCGCGGATGTGCGGCGCCTGGAGCCCACGCTGCGGGCTGTCCCCGAGTTGCCTCCGGACATGTCCGGCCGTGCAAATGCCAGCGCACCTGTTCAGGTCCGCTAAACGCCGCGCACATTCCGCGCATCGTCGCAAGTGCTTGGCTCCTAAGCGGCTGCGCGGTGGAAAACCACCTGCGTTCGTAGAGGATTCGGAAGTTACAAACCCGAACGGATGCGTCCGGGGGAACCGTCAATTTCTCACGCTATCCGCTTGAAAAACCGATAATTCTGCGTTTCGGACGCGCCGCGTGGTATGCTTTGGGCATGTCCAACAGACCGGGTCAGACCATTTGTGAGGGAAGAGAGGTCTGCGCCGATCGTCGTGGCTTCACGATTATTGAGCTGCTCGTCGTCCTTGCGATCATCGCGATCCTGGTGAGTCTGCTGCTCGCCGGACTGCGCGGCGCAAGGGAGGCGGCGCGCACGACCGTGTGTCTGTCGAACCAGCGACAGATCGCGCTCGCCGCGCTGAACTACGCCAACCACAACCGCGACTACATTCTGCGCGAGGGCTCGGTACGTCCGCCTCCGCACGACCGCGATCGGCTCAGTTGGGCGGTCGGTGTGCGCCCATACCTTGACGACTCCATCGCCGCCGATCAGGATCTCGACGACCTGTTCGCCAAGGCGCCGTACTACAAGGACCCCTCGCGCCGGCCCGATCGGCACAACATCCACTTCGTCGCGAACTCGTTCCCGTTCATCATGGTCGCCGACGGAATGGGTGGACAGTCTCCCCAGGTTGACCTCCGCGGCAGGAGCGACTTCAGGTATCGCCGCGGGCCGACCAAACTGACGAGGCTGGGATTCCCTGAGCAGACGCTGTACCTCACCGAATTCGGGGATGATCCCGATGAGGCCTTGGCGAATCAGAACGAGACGCTGCCCCTGACCGATCTGGATCGGTCCCAACTCTACGACGTCTGGGACCCGCTCCACATCACCGAAGGCTCCGCATCGCTCCGCATCGCTCCGCGCCGCCACGGCAACTCGGGCAACGCCGCGTTCATGGATGGTCATGCCGCCACGCTCCGCGCATCGGACCTGACCGAACTCCCACCCGCCAGCAATATCTGGGACGACCGGGATTATGGGGTCCGCCTCAACTGAGCGAATCCGCGGCGTTCCCGACGGTACAACAATGCAGTCCGATCAGGCCGACGCCGGGTCGTCGGCCTTTTTTCTGCGCGCAGTCCAGGGAGCAATCGCCATGTTCGCTCACGCCCTGCTTTCCGCCACGCTCGCCCTTTCCGCGGTGACTCTCGCCCAGCAGCCTGCCGCTCCGCCTCCACCCCCGGCGGCGGCGAAGCCCGCTCCCAAGCAGCCCGAGACCACACCGGACGGAAAGACCGTCTTCCCCGGCCCCAAGGGCAAGAAGGTCGCCTTTCCGCTGGAGTTGTACGACGAGAGCGCGGACGGCGCCACGCAGATCCGCGAGGCTTCGGTCCGCGCGCGTACCGACAACCGGCGGGTGCTCGTCATGTGGGGCGAGAACTACTGCGGATTCTGCGCCGAACTGCACGACCTCCTCGACTGGGAGGACCCGCGCCTGCGAACACTCGTCGCCAACGAGTACGAGTTCGTGAAGATCGATCTGGGCAAGGGATTTGCCAAGGCCGCCCACCTCGACCTGGCCAAGGGATACGGCACGGACATCCGCGCGGGCGGAGCGCCGGCGCTGACGATCATCGACCCGTTCACCAGCAAGGCCGCGGCATCGCTCGACGGCAAGGGCGCGCTGGCGCAGCCCATGACCATGCAGCGGGTGTATGACGAGCAGAAACTCTATACGTTTCTGTTCGAGAACCGGCCGGTCCCGAAGATCGCGATGACGGTGTTCAGCGAGCAACTGGTCTTCGCGGGACGCGCAAACAAGAAGTTGCTGGTCTGGTTCGGCGAGCCGGAGTCCCCCGCCTCCGCAGAACTGCACCGGTGGTTCAACGACCCCGCGGTCGCCGAGGTGATCGGTGTCGGATACCTGGTGACAAAGATCGATCCGCAGCGGATGACCACCGGCCGCGTCGTGATGGACCGCGTCACCGGCAAGCCCGGAGCCCCATGCCCGTTCATCGCCATCGTCAATAGTCAGGGCCAGCCGATCGACGGCGAGGCGGTCCTCGAAGGCTACCCATCGACCTCGGAGCAGCGGGCCGCCCTGCGCAAGGCATTGCTCTCGCACGGCCCGACCATCGATGGTGCCAAGTTGGATGCCGCGCTCGCGAAACTCCCGGAGAAGCCCGCCCAGCCCGCGCCCCGCGGCCCACAGCGGCCGTGAATGCGGCCCGCGTGCGCGGGTACATCCCCTTGCCTTCCGCTCGAAGTCGGGAACGCTGATCGATCACGCGCCGCCGACGGTCAGCCCCACGGGCTGCGGCCGCACGCGATGCGTGGGCTCGATGACCAGGCCGAGCGGGGCGCGCTTGCCTCCGGGGGTCACCGGAGGGATTCCCTGCTGATCAATGTGCCGCTGGATCGCCATGATGCCCTCGAGCAACTGCTCCGGGCGGGGCGGACAGCCGGGGATGTACACGTCCACCGGGATGAACTGATCGCAGCCCTGCACCACCGCGTAGGTATCGAACACCCCGCCGGTGCTGGCGCAGGCGCCCATCGACAGCACCCACTTGGGCTCGGTCATCTGCTCATAGATGCGCTGCAGAACCGGCATCATCTTGATGGAGATCCGCCCGGCGACGATGAGCAGATCCGCCTGCCGCGGCGAGAAACTCATCCGCTCCATGCCGAAGCGAGCCACGTCGTAGCGGCTTGAGGCGACCGCCATGAGTTCGATTCCGCAGCATGCGGTCGCGAAGGGCATGGGCCAGAGCGAACTGCGGCGCGCCCAGTTGATCACCCGGGAGAGTTGCGTCGTCAGAAATCCGTCAACGGGGATGGCGGCTTCAATGCCCATGTGAGTCGATCCTGGGTGTCATTCTCGCTGCGGGGAGGGGGGGATCTTCGAGCCGGACCGCGTGCCCGACTCCTGCTTTCCGAACAGCCAGTCATCGACCGCACTGTTGCGCTGATACGGCTCCGAGACGTTGTACTGGTCGGCCCCGAATCCGGTCGCCCGAGTGACCCGCTGGTAGCAACCGGGAAGGACGCCGATGCACATCGCCGCCGCCAGAACGATCGAGACCACGCTCGCCGAGAGAGGGGTGGCATGCGTCCGGTGCGATTTGGCTGCCATGGAAAACACTCCTTAGCCGGGCTCCGGAAGGGTAGCCGTCGGGCCGCCGGATCGCGATGGCGACACGGCGGAAGTTTGTTCCCCGCGTGCGGCGGTCGCGGCCTCAACCGGTGCACCACGCGCCTCGGCCGCCACCTGGCGTGAGGACTGGCCGACCCCGGTGATCGACGCAAGCGTCTGCTCCCCGACCGCGTCGAGTTGCGCCTTGTGGAGCCGGACAATCGCATCGTCCTCGCCGGTCATGCCCGCGAGTTCGTATCCCATCTCCAGGATCTCGGAGACGCGGATGGTCGCCGGCGACCGCGCGAGGGCGAACGCCGGTTCGACCTCATCCGCGGCACCGTCGATCCGGTGCAGCAGCGTCCGTTCAGCGAGCCTGGCCAGCACCATCCGAACAACCGGATCAGGCAGCCCGGTTGACTTGGCGATCGCCGGGGCATCCAGCGTCTTGCCCGACTCGAATCCCCGGGCGATCGAGGTCAGCACCACCAGCGCCGCCGCGGGATCGACCAGCGTGGGGCCGAAGTCCTGGAACGGCTGGGCGCGGGTCTTGGCACGTCCGTGCTGCATCTCGTAGGCGATCTGGAGGCCGAACAGCACGATCAGCCAGGTGAAGTACACCCAGAGCAGGAACAGCGGGATCAACGCCAGCGCACCATACAGGCGGGCCGTTCCGGTGAAATAGGTCAGGTACTGCGTGAAGCCCCACTTGCCCGCTTCCCAGAGAATCGCCGCCGCGAGCGCACCGACCAGCGCGGGACGCACCCGCACCTTGGTGTTCGGCACGCTGATGTACGCAACGAAGAAGAAGCCCGTGCTGATGGCCACCGTGGTCGCATAGCCGATCGCCGTCATCGTGACCGTGCCCGCACCGAGTTCCACGCCTCCCGCCGCGGCGAGTTTCTCCGCCCGGCCCATGAACTGCTGCCCGACGTAGAACGTTGCAATCAGCGCGAGCGGTCCGAGCGTCAGCAGCGTCCAGTACTGCATGACGCGCCGGATCCAACTCCGTCCGCGCGGAACGCGGTAGATCTGGTTGAACGCACGCTCGACTTCCACGAGCATCGCCATCGCGGCGTAGACGAGCATCGCCGCGCCGGCGAACCCGATCGCCTTGAGCGAGATGCTGTTCACCCGCTCGATCAGGTCCGTGATCCACTTGTCCACCGCGGCCGGCGGACCGGGCTGGGCGCTGCCCGTGCCGGGCGTCTGCGCCGCATCGGTGGCAGGCTCCGAACCGCTATGCCCCGGATCGCTCGAAGGAGGTGGCGGCGGGCCGATCATCCCCGAGCCCCACTCCGCGGCGATCTCCTTGGGAACCGCGATCGCCGACAGCCCGCTGTACTCCAGCGACTTTTCAACCGCTGTGCGGACGTGCTCTTCGGAGGCGAAGTACTTCACCGCGACCAGCGCCACGATGATCACCGGAAGCAGGCCGAAGATCGTGCGGTAGGCCAGAGCAGCCGCCATCTGGGGCAGGCGGGAACGCTGCGCATCGGCCGCGGCCGACCGCACCGTGGTCAGCGCCGGATCGGCCGGCCGCTTGGCCGCGAAGAACCCGGCCCGCGCCTTGGACGCGGTCCTGGCCACGCCGCTCATTCCTACCAAGGCGCCGCTGGAGGGCTGCCGAGCAGCCTCCATTGACGGGCGGTCGGGTGTCGGGCGCGGCTTGCCGATCATCGCTGAACCTCGTTCCGTTGATCGGCCTTTCGAGCCGGCAGGATGCGTCGCGGCGGCTTGACCGCATGGGCTTTCGGACTGGGCTTGCCTCGCGAACCCCTGGCACCGGTCCCCGGGCCACGGCGATCCCTGCCCGAGGCATGCTTCCCGCCGCGAGTGTCCCGCCCCGCAGTCGCATCGGACTGCTGGGCAAGGCCAGCGGCCTGCATCAGGTCATCGAGTTCGGTCCGCGAAAGGAATCGCCAGTTGCCGCTCGGAATGCCGCGGATCGAGACCGGCCCGATCGCCGTCCTGATCAGCCGCTTCACTTTGAGCCCCGCATCGAAGACCAGTGCATCGATGCGAAGGCGGGGAGACTCGCGGAGGGTGACCTCAAGTTCGGTCTCCGCACCTTCTTCCGACAGCACCCGAACCGCGTCCGCCGCGCGTGGATGATCCGGCCCGAGCGAAGCCGACAGCCGGCTCCGCAGGCGGGCAAGCACATCGCCCGGAACCCTGCCCCGGACGATCACGACATAGGTCCGCGGCACGCCGTAGCGGGCATGCGTCAAGCGGTTCGCGATCTCGCCGTCGTTCGTGAGCAGGACCAGCCCGGTGTCGTGAAAGCCCAGTCTCCCAACGGGAAACAGCCGCCCGAGGTCCTTGTCCGCGACCAGGTCCATCACCGTGCGGCGTGCGCCCCGGGGCCCGCCGGCATCGGTCGCATCTGCGCCGTGGGGGTCGTCCTTCGTGGTCGCGAGCGTGCGATCGGGCTTGTTGACCGCGATATAGACGCGCCGGGACTCAGACCTGCCCCTGCCCCGCGCGCCCCCCAGTTCGATCTTGCGGCCGTTGACGACAACCTGGTCAGTCCGCTGATTGATGAAGACCGGCAGATCGGTGACGACCTTGCCGTTCACACGCACCTCGCCGCGGGCGATCATCGCCTCGCATTCTCGCCGCGAGGCAACGCCTGCATCAGCCATCGCTCGCTGCAGACGAAGTCCGTTCGGGTTTCGGGTGGTCTTCACTGACAATCGTACGCGCCCGAAAGAAAGGCTGTGGTGATGCGCGGAGCGCAGAAAAGGACCCCCACCGGGGGTGGGGGTCCATGCGTTCGAGGTTCCAGACAGACGGCGACCGGCCGGATCAGAATCGCCGCGCGATGTAGGACTGAGCAAGCGTCAGGCTGTTTTGCGATCCCATGTAGAAGTTGGTGTCGGTGATGACGTCGGATCCGCCGGAGAGCGACCGCAACGCGTTCACGAACCGGACAGTCGTGGCGTTCTCGACGGAGTTCGCGGCCATCAGCGGGGTCGGGACCACCGCGCCCGTGACCGTGGTCTCCATGCGGAGACCGATCAACTCGCCGATGCGGCGTGCAACCGCATCCGTGAGTTGCGACACGAAGTTGTCCACACCGAGCTGGCTCGGATCGTTCCCGAGCACGCCGAACGACGAGAGGAAGACCACGGCCTGATCCTCGAGGTTCACGTTGAAGGCATCGGACCGCTGAGATGCGCCGAACGTGCCGTCGTTGAAGAACTGGCTGGGCTCGGCGTTGCCCGCGAGGAAGACCGTCGAGAACGGCTGACCCTCAAAGGTCGCGGCCGACGTCGAAATCGTGATGTTGAGATTCGCGGCGACCAGCAGTGCGTTGAGGTTCGACACCAGGCTGTTGAGCACGTAAGTGTCCGCCGCGACGCCGCCGATTTGGCCGGAGAAGCCCAGGACAGATGTGGTGTAGGGATCGATGCGGGTCGAGAGGCCGTTCCCGGCCTCGAGCCAGTCGATGACGCCGCCGAGCGTTTCCAGCAGAATGTTCTGGCCGAGTTTGACCGTTCCGCCGGTGCCGCGGGTGATGACTTCGAGCGTGTAGTCCGACCGAATCGCGCCCTGGATGTAGAGGGCATACGGCGCCGGCACGGGATTCGAAATGCCCTGCGCACCGGGCACGACAAACTCGATGAAGAAGTCGCCGTTCTCGTCGTACCCGTACTTGTTGCGCGGGTTGCTCAGCATCTGGGTCGTCTGCCCGCCGATCGGCAGGAAGTCGGACGGTGCGGCAACAAGTTTCGCATCGCTCAGCCCGGTGCCCGCGGGGACTTCGAAGATCCCGAAGATCGTGTCGCCCAGCAGATCGAGGCTGGAGAACGTCAGGCCCGTGCGCTCGCGGCCCTGGATGATCGGCGATAGGCCGATGTTCGAGCCGGTCTCGGTGAGCCGCAGCGTTGCGCGGATCCGGGTGCCCGGGGCGATCGGCTGACCGCCGTTGAGGTGGTACACGTCGATGTCCGGGGTAATGGTGGTCGGGTTGCCCGCCGCGCCGGGGGTGCCGATGGCCGACTCAACCACCTGGCGGATCACATCGTCCGCCGTGCCCCAGCGATTGTCCTTGCCGACGCGACGCGTGGAAACCACGCCGTCTGAACTGATGCCGTTCACCACGTCGTCGCGGGTGTTGGGCACGCCGTCGGCGCCCCGGTCGAGCGTGAACGTGTAGCGCCCGTTGGTGATGCTCGCCAGGTCATCGGCCGTGCCGAAGATGCGGTCCGTGCCCGCGAAGGTGATCGGGAGCGGGGCATTGAGCAGGTCGGTGCCGTCGCCCGCGTCGGTGTCGCCGGCGAAGCCGGTGTCGCCGTCATCGAAGACCTCGACCGAGAACCGGTAGGAACCCACGGCCCCGGGAACCGGCGCCGCGTTGTTGATATTGTCGACGTTCGTGAGGTTGACGCCCGCCAGGTTCCCGGCGACGACGATGTAGTACGTCCCGGTGACCGTGACCAGGTACTGGTCCTCGTTGGAGAGTTCGCCTTCCTCGAGCGGCGCGTTCGGGAGCCGGCGGATCGGCCCGGTGATGCCGCCCGTCTGGTTGCCGAAGAGCCCGCCGAACGGATCGTTGGGATCGAAGTTGCCCAAGCCCGTGTTCGCCGCGAGTTGCACGCCGTTCGCGTCGTAGATCGCCCGGCCCGCGCGCTGGGCAACGCCCTGCATGCCGCCGAGCCTGAGAATCTGCCCGGCGCGGAGCGAGATGGCGTACACATCGGTATCGCCGCCGGCCCGGAACGTCGTGGCGTTGGAATCGGGGTGATCGCCGATCGTGCCGCGAAGCGTGAAGACACGGTTGACATCCGGAAGCCCGTCCGGGCTGCCGTTGTTGTCGAGGACGACGTTGAGGTCGATCGCGCCGTAGAAGTCGATCGACGGATCGGAGGCCGGGCTTCCGGAGTTGATCTTGTCGCCGGCATCGCCGACGATGTCATCCCGCGAGAAGTCGTCGCCGATCGCGCCGTCGCCGTTGCCATCCAGGAACGACGACTGCGAGGCGCCGCGGAGGAAGGACGCGTTGAGCACGAACCGGTACACGCCCGGCCCGGGAACGCCGGGGAGTTGCGGCAGGCTGCGGTTGGAGATCGCCGTCGAGAACGTGATCGAGGCGGTCATGGTGCCGGGGTTGTAGGCGATCGTGTAGTCCACGCCGAGCGCAAGGCCGATCGTCAGCCCGCCGGAGCGAACCTCGAAGATGCTCAGCGCATCGTTGAGGGTGCTGGCGTCCACGGGCTGATTGAATCGGATCTGGCCGACGTACACGCGCCCGTCCTCGATCACCTGGAGGTCTTCCACCTGAACCGGAACGGCGTTCGCCGTCAGGCGGTTCACCGTGAAGTTCCCGGCGCTCAGGAAGTTGGCCCCGCCGACGCGGACCGTGCCGATCGTGCCGGTCGAGATCACGCGGTACTGCTGCGAGTTGAACTGCGAGCCGACCTGCGTGCCGGAAATGGTCACGCTTCCAATCGAGGATCGTCCGTCATCGGCCTTGTCATCGCTGGTGCCCAGGAAGCCGTCCGGCCCGCGGAGCACGCCCGCCGCAACATCCGAGCGGGTGAAGTTCCCGCCGACGACCACCTGGCCGATCGTTCCGTCGGTCACGATGTCGGCCGCGCGGCCAACACCGCCGAACGAGGCATCGGTGCCGAGGTCCGCTCCGGCGAGGAACGCTGTGCTGTCGACGTTGCCGCCGATGTTGATCGACGAAATCGTGTCCCGTGCCGACACCCGCGACTCGCTGGACGAGCCCGCGTTGAGCGATCGGATGATGCGCCCCGCCCGCACTCCCGCCCGCGCAAGCGAACCGGCCGCGAAGGCGTCGATCTCGCGATCGGAACTGAAGTTGCCGGCGAACACGCCGCCGATGGTCACCGAGCCGACATCGACCGCCTCAACGGTCAACTCGGTGTCCGACGATGTCGTACCGAAGTTGCCGGTGACGGTGAGCGCCCGCAGGTCGCGCGCCAGCAGGCGTCCGGCCGTGAATGTCGATGCGCGGAACGACTGGATGTCGCCGCCCGAGCCGAACGCGCCGGTGGCGTTGATGGTGCCGAAGGTCGCGTTCGCGAGTGCGCCATCGAGGTAGAACGAGGAGTTGCCCTGCAGCGTGCCCTCGACAATGCCCGTGCCCAGCGCGGCGTTGTTCGTTCCAAGAACACGCAGGTCCGTCAGGGTGACATCCAGCGCGGTGATGCGGATGTTCGACGCGGCCGTGGTGTTCCTGAGGGTGATCAACCCGTTGGGCCGATCCCAGAACGCCTCGCCCGCCCCCGTGAACAGCACCGTTGCACGCTCGCCGCTGAGCAGCGTGATGTTGAACGGCACGCCGTTGGGCAGCGAGACCGCCGAGACGCTGGGGGTGGAGACCAGCGACGGGTCGATCGCGCCGAGGCTGCCACCCGCGTTCTTCACCACATTGCCGACCGTCGCGCCGATCACGCCATCGGCAAAGGCACGGACCTGCTTCGAGCCGGCGCCGACCGTCACCGTGCCGATGGACGAAGTGCCGGGACCGGTCTTGTTGTTGGCGTTGCCGTACAAACCTCCGGGTGCGGCCGAGATTCCCGCGATGATCCGCGTGTTGACGGCCTTGCCGGCGAACACCACATCGCCGATCGCGCCCGAGCGGATCGTGTCGAAGTCGCCGCCCCCGCCGCCCGCGCGGCCGTCGGAGCCCAGATCCACGACGCCCGCGATGATGATCAGGCCGCCGCCCAGGTTGGCCTGTACGCGGGTGATCAGATCGCCCGCGGCGATGAAACTGCCGTAGCCGCGCGAGAGATTGTCGTTGCCGATTCGGTACGCCGAAACCAGGCCGATCGATTCGCCGGCGATGATCCCGGTCTCCCAAATCTTCCCTGTGCCCGCCACGGTGATGGACCCGATCGTGGTCCGGGCCTTGATGGTCGGACCGTCAAACGCGCTGGTCTTGACCGTGCCCGGCGGCAACTGGTTCCGCTGCCCGCCCGACGGGGCGAACGGCCGGTTGGCGCGCAGGCCGGAAGCGATGCCGATGTGGCCGATGAATCCATCGGCCCCGACGAGCAGCGAGATCGTGCCGATCGAGCCGTCGGCCTCGACGTTGCCCAGCAGGTGACCACCCTGGATGGTGATCGAGTCGATGTTGCCATCGCCGGCAAAGATGCGGTAGCCCTTGCGGAACGAACCGTTGGTGATGATGATCGAACCGATGCCGCCGGAGTACGAGATGATGTCGCCCGCGACATCACCGTCGATCTGGATCGCGTTGATCCGCCCGAACGCGATGATGCGGCCGCGGGAAACAAGATCGTTGATCGGCGTGGAACTGACCTTGGCGGCGCGGATGGTGCCGGTGATGTTCTGGCCGACGAGGATGTCGTTGTAGATCTGGCCCGTGGTGGCGGTGATCGAGCCGAGGTTGCCGCGGATATCGATCGCGCGGTCCGCGCCGTCGGTCTTTCGGCCGATGTTGCGGGTGGCGATGATCGTGTCGGCGTCGCCGAGGATCTGGAGGTCAACCAGCAGATCCCGCCCGGCGAACAGCCGAGTGAGCCGCCCGTCGGACGGGTCGGTCGAGGAGATGGACATGTCGATGTCGCTGTTGAGCGACTCGATGGTGCCGATCGGTCCCGAAGATGACAGCACACCCTGCATGCGGCCGGTGGACCGCACCAGGTCGATGCGGCCGTCCGGGCCGTTGGAGAGGATCTGCGTGAGCGTGATCTCGCCCACGGCGATGATCTGGAGGATCGGTCCGGCGACGTTGATTGAACTCGAGCGGATGTCGCCGCCGGTGCTCAGGTTCCTCACGCTGCCCGCGGTGATCGTGCTGGAGCGCACGTCGTTCGCCGAGATGATGTTGTAGATCTCGTTGTTGACCAGGACGCTGACGCGGGCCAGGTTGCGGGCGCTGACGGAGCCGAAGAGCGAGCCGCCGGCCACGATCTCCAGGTCGGCCATATCGCCGGCGTTGTTGTTCGTCACGACGCTCTGGATGTTCAGCGACGCATCGATGCGCGAAGGCCGGATCTCCGATGGCGTGCCCAGCCGGGTGGAGTTGCGGAACTGGTCGGCGTTGATGTTCCCGATACTCCCGCTGGCCGCGGTATACGTCCCGTCGTACGCGCCGCCGGTGATGTTGATCTCGACGACCGCGATGCCGCGAACGTACGAACCGAACAGGTCCGAGTTCACGCCGCGGATCAGCCGCACCTGCCCGGCCCAGTAGTTCACGTCGCGAACGCGTCCGGACTGCCAGAAATCGTCGAGCGGAACGGCGCCGATGTAGGCCTCGTCGAACCGACCGTTGTTCAGCGTCACGTTGTTCAGTCCGAACACCGCGTTCGGCAGGCCGATCGGGTCTTCCGTACCGATCGTGGTCCTCGCGGTCGGATCGATGTTCGCGGCGATGATGACGCCGGAGATCCTCGCGTTGGTCCCGGTGATCTGGATGATATCGTCGTCGGCGAAGATGCCGGCCGCGGCGAACGGCGACGGGCCCGCGCCCAGCAGGCCGTGCCCCACGTTGATCGTGTTGATCGCCACAGCGTAAACGTTGCCGAAGATGCCCTGGAAGACGTTCGTCGGCGCGACACCGTCGGAGTTGGCGACCAGCCGCATCAGGTGTCCGTTCTCGACCAGCACGTCGCCGACGGCGCCGCCGACATCGACGTTCCGAAGATCGCCGCCGCGAACAACGACGCCGTCAAGGTAACCGTCGATGGGCGAACCCACGTCCTCCAGCGGCGAAGCGGGCATGTAGTCGGGCGCGGTGATGTCGACGAAGATCGAGCCGTCCCAGTCGGCGCCCTCGGTGGCGATGCCGTCGATCGCCGCGCCGCTCACACCGAGCGGACCTCCGACCCCGCCCTGCCGGCCCTGGCCGATGCCCATCCACGGCCCGAGCCGCGTGGGACCAGCGCCCGAGGTCTGCGTGCGGCCGAGGTCGCCGGTCGAGATGCGCACTTCACGCAGCGCACTCGCGTCAATCGCGACGATGTCGCCGTTGACCGTCTCGTTGCGGATCACGTTCAGCGGCAGGCCGTTGGAATCGATCCGCCACACGTCGATCTCGGAGTTTCCGGTGAAGATCACGCTCGGCGTGTTGCTGCCCGAGGTGATGTTCAGCCGGCCGATGCTCACCACGCCCGGCGTCAGGCCGGTGAAGACCAGTTCCGCGGCGTCGACGAGGTTCACGTTGATCCGGGCGAACGCCACGCCCTGCGAGCCGTCGACCGGCAGGATGCGGATCTCTCCGGCGGACTGGAAGCCGTTGGCCCCGCCGCCGCGGATGCGCACCGAGAAGGTGGCGCCGCCGTCGTCGACGAACGTGATCGGCGTGTTGTAGAACAGCGGAGTGACGACGTTGAGGTTGCCGCCGCGCTGGATCAGGTTGAAGTCGGCAAACCGCAGGTCCGACCCGACACCCAGCCGGAAGATCGGTGTGCCGTTGATGATCTGGCCGCCGGGGAACTCCGAGCCCGCGCCGCCGTTGGTCGCGCCGACGATGAACTGATCGATGATCGAGTTGTTCGACGTCGTCACCGTCAGGCCCAGGCCGTTGACGTAGGCGCCCACGAGGATCTGCCCGATGTGGCCGGGCTGTCCGGACACGCCCGAGCGGATGTTCACGATGCCCGCGCGGGAGTCGGGGTTGGGGTCCTGATCCGAAGCCAGCGCGCCGCGGATATCCAGGATGCCGATGCGGCGTCCGGCGCGGATGTTGCCGTTGGTCAGGTCGCCCTGCGTGACCGCCTGCCCGGTGATCGGGGAGAGGCCGGTCACGAGCGTACCCAGATCCCGACCGACGAGGATCTCCGCCCCGTTGATGTCCGAACCCGTGGTGACGTTGTACAGGTTGACCGGGATCGACACGGTCGACGCGGCAAAGTTGAAGAGATCATCAACGTTCTGGTTGGTGTTGAGGATCTCCGTCGTGTCGTTGTCCATCGCCGTGCCGTCGATGTAGCCGGTGCCGATCCGCAGCGAGCCCATCGATCCGGAGCCGAGGTTGAGGAAGAACGGGTCGCCGAATCCGCCCGACCCCGCTGCCGTGCGCAGCGCGCCGAGCGTGACGGGCGCCATGCCGACGATCGTGAACTGGTACGGCACGGCGTTGCCGACATCGCCCGCCGGCTCGTTCACGACGAGGTAGTACACGTCCGCGTAGTCCGGACGGAACCGAATCGTGTTCAGGCCGAGGTTGTTGCCGTTTCGGCCGCGACCGGGCGCACCGAGGTCCGATGCCGCGAGCGTGCGGCCGTCGCGGTCCACGATTCGGAAATAGGCCGGGGCGCCGTCGCCCTGGATCACGATCTCGCGGGTCGGGTCCGCGGCGAAGGCGTACACGTCCGACGCGTCGCCCGCGGTGTTGACAGGGTCCGACCCGCCCAGCGAGCCGTGCACGCGCACGCTCGTTCCCGAGTAGCCGATGAACTCAGCCGAAAGCAGCGAATCGTTCCGGAAGAAGCCGGCGCCGAAGAACGTCGCCTGGGTCGTCGGGTCGGCGTTGCGGTTCTGCGTCGTGCCCAGAGTCGCGACCGGCTGGCCGTTGAAGCGATACACCACCTCGCGCTCGAAGTAGTCGAGGAACGGCAGCCGCGCCCGGCTGGGGTTGTTCACATCGCCGAGCACGGTGATGTCCATCGCCGATCGTCCGCCGATAGCGATCTCTCGCAGCGTTCGACCGACAACCAGTTGCCCCGAAGTGGGGTTCGTCACACGGAGGTTCGGGTTGGCGAGGTTCACATCGTCGGCGACCCACAGCGCGGCATCGCCGCCGACCTGAAGCAGACCAAGATCACCCGTCACGCTGACCGAGCCGGGCAGGATGCCGACGTTCAGTCGACCCAGCGCGCCCGTGAAGTTGCTCGCGCCATGCAGGATGCCGTGAACGACGATCGAGCCCATGCTCGCGCTGCCGTTGACGAAGATGCCCTGATCGCCGCGGATGAAGTCATCCGGCGTCGGGAACGTCACCGGCCCGAGGTAGTTGGCCTGGCTGCGGACCCACGGCGAACCGATGATCACCGAACCCGGGCCGGGCGGGAGCCCGATCACCTGCGGCGGGTTGGCGTTGTTGAGCGTGTAGCCGAATCCCGCGTCCTCGAAATCGTCGTACAGCCCGATGACCATGTCCGGCAGGACATAGGTGAACGCGTTGTTCACGAGTTCGATCTTGCCGCCGATGAGCGTCATCGAGGCGTTGGCGTTCGTGCCGGCGATGATGATGCGACCGATGCCGTCGTTGAACTCCGGGATGCCGTCGTCGTTGCGATCGACGTTCGGAATCTCCCCGCCCGGCGGGACGCCGAGGTCGAGCCGCGCCTGCATATCGCGGCCGTAGAGGTCCAGCACGCGGACGCTGGAGCCCGCCGGACCTGTGAACGTCAGTCGAGCGCCGAAGATCCGATCCTCGACAAACTGCGAGAACGTCCCACCCGGGAACGTGACGGAGATATCGTCCAGGACGAAGATGTCCTGATATCCGGAGTTGTCCGGCGCGGACTGCGCGCTGGAGAACCTGAACGCGTCGAAGCCCCCGGCGTAGTTCACCGTGAACAGGGTCCCGCCGCCGATGACGGGCGTGCCCAGAGCGGCCAGCGCCGCCCCGGTAAACGTTGCCACAACTTGTCCTTCGACGAGCAGTTCGAGCCGTGTGCCGTCGGCCGTGGTGCGCAAGCCGTCGCCGTCGCCCGGCAGTTCGGTCGCCAGTGTCGCCGGGCGGATGGTGAAGGTCGCGTTGGTTGAAAGACGCGGGAACGGGTTCCCCGTATCCACGCCATCGAAGAACGTGAACGACACGCGGTCGTTGACGGACAACTGGATCCGCAGGTCGCGGTCCATCGCGCCCTGCTGCCCGGGGTCCGGGCCGGGAACAAGCCGGATCGCCGTGGCGGATTGCGTGGAGTAGGAAATCCGGATGTCGGAGTCAGCGAAGAACGTGCCGTTCGGCGGCACGGCGGGGTTCCCCATCGTCCAGTTGGCCATCTCGTCGGCGAACTCCTCCACCACCGTGGTCGGTGCCTGGGGGTTCGGGGCCGGCGAGAACAGGTAGGGGATCACATACCCGAAGGTTGCCGTCTTGGTGCCGAGCCCGGTGGCGGGGTTGATGTCATCCGGACCGATCGAGATCGTGAACAGCAGTTTGCGCTCTTCCAGTTGCTCGAGGAGTTCGGAAGACGCGACAGCACCCGCGCGCCGCGCAAGACGCGAAGCGGTTGATGTGGTCCCCCGAGCAAACATCTCCGACAGCCTGCCCAGCAACGAAGACCCCGCGCGTCGGAACTTGTTCATGGCGACTCCTGCGTAGGCTGCTGATCCGGCCGCGACATCACTTCGTGCGGCGGAACTGGATGTCCAAAGGGTCTGGTGCGGCGGCCCACGCCGTTGCAGGCCGCGGCTCTCCTCGTGTGAAGCGGCGGCTCCCGCGAGCCGCTTCCTTCGCCCACTCTTGGGCGGGGACGATAGGGCCGGGAGGGCATCCCGACCAAAGCGTCTCACGCCCAGCGGGCGGTGCCCGCCTGTTGCGGGCCCCGGGCCGGTTCCGGAAAACGCACCCGTGCGCCTTCCATCGACCCGCGGGCGGCAGACTAACGGATGAAGGTCGCACCCGCAAGTCGATGCCGCTGTTCGGCTTCCCACCCCCGTGGTCGCCGCACGGCCCGCCGCCGCCGGGACCCGGAGGTCTTGGGCCATACGGCTGCCCTCCCCACCCGGTTTCACCCAATCTCCAACCTCAAGACAGCCGGGTCTTCCGGGGAAGGGACCACCCTCGCCCCTCCCAGAGGACCGGTTATCCGGACCACGCGCCACCTCAGGCCATGATGCCCGGCACCCCTTATCGCGCGCGCCCCACCAACTTCAAGCGGAAGGTGTTCAGCCACGCTCCGGAGTCCGATCAACTCCCGGCCGAATTTCGACCCAACAGGAGGCTCTGACATGGCTCGCCGAACCCAATCCCTGCCTGACCGGTCTTGGGAACACCTTGAATCCCTTGAGCCACGTAGGCTTATGGACGGTTCTGTCCTGCTTGACGACGCCTATGAGCAGAATGACACGCCGCGACAGGTTCTGGCGCTCCCCTCCGAGAGCGGGCCGGTGCTGGGAACGATTCAGGGCGGTCTGACCATCGGCAGCCTGCGGATGGCCGATCGGGCCGACTGGTTCCGGTTCCGGATCACTGAAGTCGGGGGCGCTGACGACTCGGTGGCCATCGCCTTCCGGAATCGCCGCGGCAACCTCGACCTGAGCCTGTTCAACGGTCGCGGCCGGACCGAACTCGCGGTGAGCATGACCAACCGCAACGCCGAGTCGATCAGTCTCCAGGGCCTGCAGCCGGGCTGGTACATGGTCCGCGTCTCAGGCCGGAACGGCGCGCTCAACAGCAACTACCAGTTGTCCTTCTCATGCCCGAGCACGCCCGCCGACAACCCGTCTGAAAACGGCGGAAGCCCGACGGTGGAGTACAACGACAGTTTCGACCTCGTGGACGCCGCGCCGGTCGGCGTGACGGGTTCACCAAGCCTGGGCTCGCTGACGGGCCTTCGCGTCCTTGCCGCACAGACCCTCGACGACACCTACGACATCTACAAGTTCACCATCGGCTCGACGCCGGGGAGCGACGCGGCGGTGTCCATCTCGTCGGCGACACCGTTCAACCTCTCGCTCTTCAACTCCGGCCGACAGTCGATCGGCTTCGCCGCCGGATACATGGGCCAGACGTCGCTCAGCCTCTCCGGCCTCACGCCGGGTGTCTACTACCTCCAGGTCACGCACTACGTACTCGGCCTTGAAGGCTCGTTCACCTACGACCTCACGTTGAACCCCGGCGCCGGTCCGCAGGCCTGATCCTGCCGTTCCGGACTGGCCGGGCAAAGACCCCGCCCGGGGCGATCAGGCGCTGCCGGATGCGCGTGCCGCGGGTCAGTCCAGCACCCGACGGATTTCCGATTCATCCGTGAGGCCCAGCGCAACCTTCTCCATCGCGTCATCGGTCATTGTGCGCATGCCCTCGGCGTGCGCGGCATTGGCGAGCGTCACCGCGTCCGCGCCCTTGATCGTCAGTTCGCGCAGACGGTCGGTCATGCGCATGATCTCATACACCGCGATGCGTCCGAAGTAGCCGCTTCCAAAGCACTTCTCGCACCGCCCCCCGGATGCCCCGGCGATGTACGCCGTGCCCTTGCCGCTGCCCCCGCACACCTTGCAGGTCCGGCGCAGCAGGCGCTGCGCCATGCTCGCCAGCAACGTCGAGGTGATCAGGTAGGGCTCAATTCCAATGTCGATGAGCCGCGCGATCGCGCTGGGCGCATCGTTGGTGTGGAGGGTGGCCAGCACGAGGTGCCCCGTCAGCGAGGCCTGCACCGCGAGTTGCGCCGTCTCCTGGTCACGGATTTCGCCGACAAGGATCACGTCCGGGTCCTGCCGCAGCAGCGCACGGAGGCCCGCCGCGAACGTCACGCCGCGCTTCACGTTCACCTGCGTCTGGCTGATGCCCTCCAGGTGATACTCGACCGGGTCCTCGATCGTCATCACGTTGCGGCTGGCACGATCGACCATCCCAAGCCCGCCGTACAGCGTCGTCGTCTTGCCCGATCCGGTCGGACCGGTCACGAGGATGATGCCCGTGTTCCTGCGGAGCAACTGCAGAAGGTCGTTCTGCATCTGCTTCGTCATGCCCACGTCATCGAGCGAGAGTTGCGTCTGCGACTGATCCAGCAGTCGGAGCACCACCCGCTCCCCATACACCGTCGGGATCACCGACAGACGGATGTCGATCTTGCGGTTGCCGACCCGCACCGTCGAGTGGCCGTCCTGCGGCGAGTGCCGGTTGGCGATGTCCAGTTCCGTCATGACCTTGAGGCGTGAACTGATCGCCGCGGCCAGCGAGAGCGGCGGGCTGAACGCATCGACCAGCATGCCGTCGATGCGGTAGCGGATGACCAGTTTGTTCTCCATCGGATGAACGTGGATGTCGCTGGCGCGCCGGCGGAGCGCCTCGAACAGGATCATGTTCACCAGGCGGATGACCGGAGTCTGCCTCGCGAGTTGGAGCAGGTCCGTCGCGTTGCGGATGCTGCCCGCGGCGGACTCGATCGCCCGCTCGTCAAGGGGCATCTCCTCGACAATCTCGGTCACCAGGTCGGTCTTCTGCTCGTACCCGCGGTTGATGAGGTTGACCACGGCCGCGCGAGGCGAGAGCACCAGCCGCACGGGCATGCCCAGACGCTCCTCGAGCAGGCTGAACACCGCCGGCTGCATCGGCTGCGCCGTCGCGCACACCATGACCGAGCCGTCGCTCTCGATCCCTGCCACCAGCCGTTCTCGCGCGACCGATGCGGGGATCTGCTCATAGAACCGGGCCGCGGACTCGTGGAACCGCGGCTCGGCCTCCATCGGCAGACCGGTCCGGGCGGAGAGTTTGCCCAGCGCTGTGTGCTCGTCGATCGCGAGCATCGACAGCAGCACATCCCAGGGCTCATCGTCGCTCCCGGGCAGTTGCGGAAAACTGCGGAGTTGGTCGGGCTTGAGTTCGAGTTGCCCGAACGTCCGCGCGACGGCGTTCCAGTTCAGCGCGGGGGCTTCCCGCCGCTCCGCCGGGAGCGATGCTGACGACGAGCGACTGCTTCTCTTGAGACTCTTGCCGAAGTTCATGGCCGCGAAAATCCTGGATCTGCCGTTTGCACCTCAAACAACGCCGCCGCTTGACCTCAGTCTGACGGCCACTCGTTCCGGCTCGGCGGGGGCGGGCGACGCAGGCTCCCCTCGTCGGGCGCGCCGGGCCGGCGCACGTTCTGATCGACCAGTTCCATGCGCAGCGGCTCAGCCCCGGGAACCTCGGGATCCAGTTTGGCCGCAGCCATCGCCGAACGCGTGCCCAGCCGAAGATCGTTGAAACTCGTGTCACGCATGACCCGGGGCGTCATGAAGACATACAGCAGCGTCTTGCGCGTGTTCTTCCGCGTGTCGCTGAACATCGCCCCGATAATCGGGATGTCCATGAGGATCGGGATGCCCGAACGCGTTTCGGTCGAGGCATCGAACACCAGCCCGCCGACCACAATCGTGGTGTCGCTCGGAACCGTGACCGAATCGGCCCGGACCTTGTCCTCTCGCTTGGGCGGAGGGACGCCGGGGATGGTGGACTCTCCCGAGAACGCGGAGAGTTCGATCTCGTACTCGAGTTTGATGCTGCCGCCGTCGGAGATCTGGGGAATCACGCGGAGTTTCGGACCGGCGGGCTCGAATCCGCCGAAACTCTGCGTGTCGTTGCCGCCGTTGGAGCCGATGCTGGTGGTCAGCGTCGGCTGCTGATCGAGGCTCGAAACCTCCGCCTCCTCGTTGTCGTCAACCAGCAACTGCGGCGAAGCCACGACCCGGGCATTGTTGTTCCGGGCGATGGTATTGATGATGAACGGCACATCCTTCGAGCGGATGAGCGCGCTGGTCAGGCCGGCCAGGTTTGTCGCGACGTCCTTGCGGTCGGTGATCGCCCCGCTCGTGCCGAAACTCCCCAGCCCGAAGTTCGTGTTGAGCGCGAACTGGCCGATGATCGTCTGAACCTCGGCGGCAAACCGGAAGTCGTCGCCCAGCGTGACCGTGACGATCTTCGCCTCGATGTACACCTGCGGTCGAAGCAGATCGAGCCGGCTGATCAGGGTCTTCATCTGCGTCTGGAGTTTCTTGGGCGCCTTGACGAGAACCTGGTTGTTGTTCTCATCCGCCAGGACAAAGACGTTGGCGCCCTCAAGTTCTCCGAGCGTCTGCTCTCCGCCGCCGCCGCCTGGCGCCGGTGCTGTCGCCGAAGCCGTCGCGGGCTGGTTCGGCTCCGGCCGCGTCACCCGCCGCTGACGACCCTGCGCATCGCGTGATCCCAGATCCCTTCCCAGGAGCGGCGAACTGCCGCCGCCCGTGGGCGCCTGCCCGCTGATCAGGCCGTTGATCGTCTCCGCGACTTCGGCCGCCTTCGCGTACTTCAGTTTGTAGAACTCGGTGACGATCGCATCGCGGTCGATCAGATCGCCAAGTTCCCGCACCAGCGACTCAACCCGCACGTGCTGGGCCTCCGTGCCCCGATAGATGAAGCCGCCCGCGGCCGGATAGATCACAAACCCGCTCCCCGAAAGGCCCGGCTGGACACCCACACCCGGCTGGGTCGGTTGCCCCGCCCGCGCAGCCGGCGCACGGCCGAGCGCGCCTCCCGCGCTCGATGCGGATGACTCAAAGGTCGTGACGTCGCCCAACTGCTGACGGGACCCTTCGGTCGCAACGGTCTCGGCGGTCTCGATGCCCACCGGATAGAACCGCGAGACCAGCGTGATCGGCACATCCACGATCGAGAGCAGGTCGCCCAGGAGACGGGCTTCATCCTCGCGGCCGCGGAAGAACAGCGCGTTGCCTCCCGGGTCCACGCTCAACCGCTCAGGAAGGTTTGAGAATGATCCGCCGGTGATCGCCGCCGCAACAGGTTGATTACCCTGCCCCGCCGCGGGCGTCGCGGTGGAACGTGGTGCCGTCGAGCCGAGCAACTCGATGATGCGGTCGCGAGCCGATGCAGCCGCGACGTTCTGGATCTCGAATCGCTGGAACTTCTGCTCCGAACGCTCCGCGAGCACCGTCTGAACGGCCTCCTCGACGAGCCGCGTATTCCGAGGCGTGTCCGTGATCACGATGACGCCGAGTTCGTCAAGGTACTGGATGCTGGCCCCCCCACCCTGGCCCGCCGCGGCCTTGCCGCCGATGAGCCCCTGCACCAGCGCGGTCATCGCGCTGGGCTTGATGCCGGGGGTGCGGATCACCTTGGTGGGCGCGAAAATGCCCGGGCTGAGATTGGCCTGGATCGACCCCTTGGGCATGACCATGTGCACGCCCGAGGTGTCCTGCACGATGGTGTAGTCCTTCTGCTCCATCAGAGTGAGCAGAAAGGGCAGGACCTGATCGTTCCGCAACGTCACGGCCGTGTTAATCACCACCGTCTGGCCCTTCAAGCCGGGGTCGGTGTACAGCAACTGCAGATCGAAGTCCTGCCGGACCAGTTCGATCAGTTCCGTAAGTTCCGCGGGCTCGGAGTACGGACCGAACTTGTACATTTCGTCGGGCTGCACACCCGCGCCCTCGGGGCGCAGTTGCGTCCGCATTTCCGAGCCTCGCGATGCCGCGGGTGGCGTGCCCGGGCGGGGAGGCGGAGTCGTCGCACCGCGCTGAGACGTGGCCCGCGCCGGCGGAACGATGTTCTTCGAATCCTGTGCAAACCCGGCCGCCGCGCCGCAGGCAACCCACACCGCCGCGGCAACCGCCACGCGGCAATGCTCGCGCGAGCCCGGACCGAACACACCCAATTGATCGCACTTCGTGGCAGGCATCACGGAACTCCCTCAGTCGATCATTCTCCCCTGTAACAGGGAGAACAACCCGCTACTGTACCGCCCGGCTCCCGCCGTGACGCCCTATGCCGCAGCACATTACCACCCACCCGGGGTGGAAGATGCACAATCGGCTCGTGCGCACGACAACGCTCGCCGCGCGGCGGCTCGAACCGGGACTTTATCGGTTCGCCGGTGTCATCCCGCCGCGAAAACAGGGGAAGTCGCGCCCAACGCGCAGAGTCCTACGCTCCGCCCCATGCGGATTGTCAGCCTGCTCCCTTCAGCCACCGAATCGCTTCTGGCCATCACACGTTTACCTTCGAATCCACTCGCGCAACTCGTCGGGCGCTCGCATGAATGCGACTTTCCGCCCTCCGATGACCTGAACCGGGTCCCGATCCTGACCGCCTCGAAAACCCGCTTCGAGTCGTCTGCCCAAGTCGACCGGGCGGTTTCGGCCCAGCAAGCGACCGGGGAGTCGCTTTATGCCCTGGATGCCGAGCGGTTGGCGGCTCTTCGTCCCGATGTGATCATCACGCAGGACCTGTGCAGGGTCTGTTCAATCGACCTGAACACCGTTCACGGCGTGGTGGCCGGGATGTCGCCGCGGCCCCAAGTGGTTTCCCTGAATCCGACTACTGTCGAGGCGGTGTTCGACGACATGCTCACCATCGGGCGAGCGATCGAAATGGAGGAGGCGGCCGCGGCGGTGGTCGGCAGTCTCCGAGAGCGCATGTACCGCGCAGAAGAGTTCGTGACGCCGTTCGCCGCGGCGCCGACGGTCGCGTTCCTGGAGTGGACCGACCCGCTCTTTGTCGGCGGGCACTGGACGCCGCAGTTGATCGAGCGAGCCGGTGGGCTGCACCCGCTGAACCCGACCGCCGCTCCGGAATCAGCCGGGGCCGCGGCGGGACCTGTCGGCCAGACCTTGCGTGCCGCGGGGCCATCGATCCGCGTGCCGGCAGAGGTGATCGCCGCCATCCGGCCGGAGTTCGTGGTCGTGTGCCCGTGCGGGCTGTCTTTGGAGCAGGCGTGGAAGGAGACAGCACTGCTCTCGCAACAGGCGTGGTGGCAGGAGTTGCCGGCGGTCCGCGCTGGTCGAGTCGCGGTAGTCGATGGCAACCAGATGTTCAACCGGCCCGGCCCGCGGCTTGTCGATGCGTTCGAGTGGCTGGTAGGCTGGCTCAACGAACGTCCGGAGTTGATTCCGGCCGGGTTCCCTTTGCGGCGTTGGGAAAGCGCGCGATCATGATCGCCGGTAGGCTCTGCCCCGGGAGCACTCGCGCGTGATCAAGTACATCGGATCCAAGCGAACACTCCTGCCGGTGATCCTCGATGCCGTGCGGACCGCATCGGGCGAAGCGCCGGGCACGGTGCTGGATCTGTTTTCCGGCACTTCGCGCGTGGGGCACGCGCTCAAGCGTGCGGGCTATTCCGTCATCGCCAATGACCACAACGCGTACGCGGCAACACTCGCCCGCTGCTACGTGCAGGCCGATGCTGAAGATGTGCTGGAAGATGCCGCGAGGCTTGTCGCCGAGTTCAACGCGAGACTCCGCGGCGGGTGGAACGAGCCCGGCTACTTCACCCAGACGTTCTGCGTGAAGTCGCGGTTCTTTCAGCCCAAGAACGGGGCACGCATCGACGCCATCCGCGAAGCGATCGCGGCGAAGCACCTCGACCCCGAACTCGAGTCCGTCATGCTCGTCTCGCTCATGGAGGCCGCGGACCGCGTCGACTCCACCACCGGCCTGCAGATGGCGTACCTGAAGGACTGGTCGCCGCGCTCGCACAACGACCTCGACCTTCGAGTGCCCGACGTCCTGCCCCGCGCCGCCGCCGGCAAGGGCCGTGCCCTGAACCTGGACGCATTCGACGCCGTGGCGGCAGTTGAAGCCGGCATCGCGTACATCGACCCGCCGTACAACCAGCACTCCTACCTCGGCAACTACCACGTCTGGGAATCGCTGGTCCGCTGGGACAAACCGGAGGTCTACGGCGTCGCATGCAAGCGCATCGATGTCAAGCAGAGGCAAAGCGTTTTCAACTCGCGTCCGAAGTTCGCCGAGTCGTTTCGGCGACTGCTCGCCGCCGTCCGTGCAACGACCATCATCATTTCATTCAGTGATGAGGGCTACCTCGGACGCGAACAACTCGAAGCGATGCTCGGTGACCTCTGGGAAAGACGTGCCCGGGTGTCCGTGATCGAGAACGACTTCAAGCGCTACGTCGGCGCCCAGATCGGCATCTACAACCCGCAGGGCGAGAAGGTCGGCAAGGTGAGCCACGTGCGGAACAAGGAGTTCGTCTGCGTTGTGTCACAACCATGCGGATGTGGCGTCACGGCAGATGCAAGCCGCTCCGCTTCCGCATCCCGCAGTCCGCACTCCTCACTCGTTACTTCCCCTTCTTCTTCCGGTCCTGCCTGAAGTCTGCCTTCCCCTTGTCCCGGCTCTTGCTCTTCTGCGACCGCCCCTTCGCCCCATCGCGGCCGAACTTGAAGTCCTGCCACTCCTTGTCCGTCCGAGGCCGGGCGACACCGAGCCCCCCTGCCTCTGCTCCGCCGCCGAACTTGAGCAGGCCCGCGAGTTTTTTGTCCTTGCCCGCGCCGCGAGACTTCGGATCGGTGATCGCCAGGTCCAACTTCCGCAGCGCCAGATCCACCTGCGCGATCGTCACCTCGACCTTGTCGCCGATGTTGAACGACCGCCCGGACTGGTGCACCAACGCGCCCGTGCGAGCATCGATCGACCATCGTCCGCCGTGCACGCCGTGCGAACCCGTCGGCAACTGCTCCACCGGCACCATGCCGTCGCACAGGTACTTGTCGAGTTGCACGAACACGCCGCGGGGCGCAACACCCGTCACCGTGCCCGGGTAACTGTCGCCGACATGATTCGACAGCAACTGCAGCACCAGGAACTGCCGCAGGTTCCATTCCGCCGCCGCGGCGTTCTCCTCCATCCGCGTGCAGTGTCGCCCGATTTCGACCAGTTCGTCCTGCTCGATCACGCCGCCCGCCGGGCCCATCTTGATCAGCCGCTCGCCCATGATCTCCTTGTCCCGCTCGCTCCGCGGCGGGTTCTCGCCGTTGCTCGTCAACTTCAGGTACGCCGCCAGAGCGCGGTGCACCGTCAGGTCCGGGTATCGCCGGATCGGGCTCGTGAAGTGCGCATACGCCTCGCTCGCGAGCGCGAAGTGCCCGATGAGCGCGGGCGAATACTCCGCCTTCGTGAGCGTGCGGAGCACCGCAAAGTGCACGGCCCGCGCCGCGCCGGTCCCGGCCGTCGCGTCGAGCAGCGTCTGCAGTTCCTTCCGCGTCGGGTTCTTGGGAATCGCAAACCCCGCCACCTTGGCCATCTGGCGCAGTTCGCCCACATCGCCGGGTGTGGGCTCGGGGTGCACGCGCCTCAGCAGCGGCACCTTCACGCCCTCGAACAGCCGCGCCAGCACCTCGTTGGCCTCGACCATGAACATCTCGATGAGCGTGTGCGTGAAGGCGTTGTCCTCCGGCTCTGCATCGATGACGTGCCCCGCGTCGTCGAAGATCAGGTTCACCTCGGGCAACTCAAGATGGATCATCCCCGCCTCGCGTCGCCGGCCGCGGATGGCCTTGGCGCACGCGTCCATCTCGCGCAGAGTCTTAATCAGTTGGTCCGTGTACTTCGCCTCGGTCTTGGCGTGCTTCACGGCCTCCTTCAGGTCGCCGTCGATCAGCGACTGCGCTTCCAGATACGTCAGCCGCTTCACGCTCCTGATCGCCGTCGCCGCGACACCGCTCTTGAGCAGTTTGCCGTTAGGCGCATACTTCATGAACGCGCTCTTGCAATACCGCGTCACACCCTCCGAGAGCGAGCAGATGCCGTTGCTCAGCACCTCCGGCAGCATCGGGATCACCAGCCGCGGCAGGTAGACGCTGTTGCCGCGACTGCGCGCCTCGATATCCAGGTCGGTCCCCGGCGGGATGAAGTGCGCCACATCCGCGATGTGCACACCCAACTCCCAGCCGCCATCGTCGGTCCGCGAGATCGAGATCGCGTCGTCGTAGTCCTTGGCATCCGGCGGGTCGATCGTGATGATGTAGTCATCGCGCAGATCGAGCCGCACGTGCTTGTCATACCCCTCCTTGTCGAGCCGCGCGACTTCCTCCTCGAACTTCGCGTTCGCCTCGCGAGCCTGATCCACGCACGCCCGGGGAAACTCCTGCGGCAGGTCATACGCAACGATCACCGCCTGCGTCTCGACATCGGGCAGTCCCGCCTCGCCCAGCACCTTTACGATCACGCCCTCGGCCAGTTCGTTGCCGTGCGGATACTCGGTGATCTCGACGCTCACCTTGTCGCCGACCTTCGCGTTCTTGACGGCCGGGTCCTTGACGCTGATCGGCGCGGTCATCTCCCGCCCGTCGGGCATCACCAGCCACAGACCGCCGCGCTTCACCAGTTCCCCGGTGAAGTTCGACCGCTTCCGCGTCAGCACCTCGATGATCTCGCCGGAGATCTCGCGACCCTCGCCGCGACGCACTTCGCGACGGATCGCCGCCACCACGCGGTCGCCCGTCAGTGCATCGCCGACGCAATCCGGCGGCACGAACACGTCGCCCTCGCGATACTTCACGTCGGTGACGATGAACCCGAAGCCGCGGGGGTTCTTCTTGAACACCCCCTCCACTTCTTCGGGCATTGAGGGCAGCCGCACGCGACCGTTCTGGTCGAGCCCGATCATCCCCTGCGAGGCCAAGTCCTCGACCGCAAGACGGAACGCGTCGCGGTCATCGAATGGAACTCCAAGGTCTTCGGCCAGCCGGTCAATCGTCGCCGCCTCATACGTTTCGTGCTTGAGGTGGTCGACCAGTCTTCGTTCGTATTTCAGAGACATGTCTGCTTTCTTCGCCGGCGCATCACGCGCTCGGTCTTTCAATTAGGAATCGAGATCTTCTCGATGAGTGTCCGGTCGGACGCGTGTGCACAGTCTCTCGCAACGTGCAGACGCGTGCCGGGCGGATCGCAGGATCATCGTGCTCGACCGCGCTCGTGCCGCTCAGAACACAATCCACGCGATCACTTGCCTGCTCCGCATCGAGCCGCAACGCCGAGGTCGCCTGGACCCATTCTCGATCGGACTGGATGACTATCCGTTCCCCCGTACACCCACCAAGAATCGCCGCCACGACGGCAGCAACTGCGACAAGTATAGGTCGGGTCGCAGCCGGGGGCATCTTCACACCTTTCCGGCGTATCCGCGCAGACTCTCAGTGAACGGTCGCGGCGTCAAACCAAGGTCATTCTTTGCCTTCGTCCAATCCGCCGTGCTGTCCTCGACCGCCATTAGCGCCTGGCCTTCATCAAACGGCAACAGACTGCCGAGGCCGACCGCCGCGGCGGCCTTCGCCGCCATCGCCGCGTGCTCGCCCGGCACGAACCACGTCCCGATACTCTTGTTCGTCCCCGGAACAACATCGCGAATCGTCTCGCTCAGCGAGCGCCAGTCGAGCACCTCCGACCCGGTGAGGTTGTAGACCTCGCCGATCGAGTCTGGCCGCACGAGCGCTTCGGCAAACGCGTACGCGACATCGTCGATCAACACCGGCTGCACCTTCGCCGGCTCCCAGTCGCCAAACCGCATCGGCACGCGACGGTCTTCCTCCGCCCGCACGAAGTACGGAATGAAGAAGAACGGGGCCTTCTCACCCGACGCAATCTCCGTCAGCATTGCGATGAACTCGCTGTCCTGACCGTGGATGAGCGTCGGGCGGAAGATCGTCCAGTCGAGCCCGCTCTTCCGCACCGCCTGCTCCGCCGTCCACTTGGTCTTCTGATACTGCGACCGCCCCTCCGCACCCACTCCCAGCGCGGACATCTGAACATACCGCCTGATCCCCGCCCGCTTCGCGGCGTCGATCGCCGCGTGCGTCGCTTGCACATGCATCCGCTCGAACGTCTGCGGCTTGCCATTCCCACCTCGCACCTCGCGGATGATCCCGACCAGGTGAACAACCGCATCCGCGCCCTTGCAGAGTTGATCAAGCGCGGCGGGATCGCACACGTCGCCCGCGAACCAATCCACCTGCCCCCCTCCGGGAAGGCCGCGCGACGTTGCGACCTCGGCCGCGATCTCCCTGACGCGCGCATCGACTCCCCCGACGTTCTTCGGGCTCCGCGACATCCCGCGAACGCGCCAGCCCCGGGCCAGCATCTCGCCGACCACCGATCGACCCACGAACCCGCTCGCGCCCGTCACCGCAACCGTCTTGTTCTGCGTCATAGGGCCAAGCCTAAGGGCCCGCCGCGGGAACGGCAAACCGGCCCGCCGCTACAATGCACGCGATGCTGTGGCATTTGGCCCAATCCGGCGGCGGCGGCGCGTCCAACTACGTCCAGTTGATCGTCTGGGCCCTGCTGATCTCCACCAGCGTGATCGGCTGGCTCGTTCGATTGATCGCTCAGAAGCGTGAAGAAGCCCGCGTCCGGCTGGAACGCCGTCGGCAGGAGGAAGAACTCCTCCGAACAGGACGCGGCGATGAGATCGCGCCCGCACGCCCGGCGATGACCGCGGCCGCGGCGCCCGGACCCGCCTCGCACGACGAGGCCCGCCGCCGCCTGCAGGAAATCGCCCAACGAAGACGAATCGAACTCCAGCAGATGGCCGGGCCGGCATCCAGCGCTCCGCCCGTCGGGCCGCGGCCGCCGACCGCCCCGATCGCGCCCGCCTCACGGCCGTTCCAACCCCGGCCGGACATGCGGCCCAGGCCCGAGGCACCGGTTCGATCCAAGCCCACCCAGAAGCAGGAACAGCGCAAGAAGCAGAAGCCACAGCAAGGCAGGCCACAGCAGCAGCCACGCCCGTCGACGCTGGCCGAAAAACTCATGGAGCAGCCCGCAGCGCCGGGAGGGGCCTACGCGGTTGCGCCGCAGCCGCCCGCGCCGGCGGTTCCCACGGGGCCGTCCGCCGCCGTCCCCCGTCGCGGCGTAAGCGTCGTCGTGGGACGTGCGACCTCCGCCGATGGAGTGGAGTCGTTGCGCAAGGCCTTGGCGCTCGCCGAGATTCTGTCGCCACCGGTCTCGATGCGCACCGCAGACGACTCGAACGTGGATGTTCCTCTGTTGCGCCGGGCCGGCTAACGGGGCCCATTGCCCGCCGGCGGCGCTTCGATCACCACCCAGGCCTCGGAGTTGTTCCGGACCGAGACCCCGAGAACCGTCGTCCGTTCCCGCCGCCGTTCGGCGATCATGCCCAACCCCGGGACCAACCAGAGGTCAGTCTCATTGTGCACTCGGCTGGGGGAGAGGTCGGCATCCATCACGCTGGTCAGCCGCCACGCGTCAAACTCGCCGGCGGGTGTTCTCACCCTGACGGCGCCCCCGCACACCACGGTGTTCTTGACCGTTCCCTTGGCCCGCGTGCGTGAACGGTCGCCGAGCGGATGCACCGTCATGCGGCCCTCGTGCGTCGTTCGTGCCTGATCTTCGATGCGCGTCGGGAGCACAACCAAGGGCGGAGTGAACACCACTTCCACGCCCTCGGCGTGGTTGATCTCCTCCGCGAGCACTACCGCTCCGTCCTCGCGGACGGCCAGAAACTGCTCACGAATCAGCGTGCGGCGATCACGATCCGTCAGCCACCGACGCTGAATGTACGCGCCCGCGCCGCCCTTGCCGTTCGGCTCACGCTCAACCACCAGCCTCGAGGAGGAGTCGGCCCCCCACCCCGCAAATGTCGTGCGGGATCGATCTCCGGCGCGAACGTCCTCTGCCGTGGCCGCGCCGAGCGCGCATGCCCCCACCTCGATCAGTTCCGCCGCGCCAGTCGGCGGCGCCGTGCCCGAAGCGCAACCGCCGCAGGTCAATGCCGTCATCGCCATGACGCACGCCGCGGCTCCACCCGCTAAACTGGATCCGATGTCGGAACGTCGAAACCGCATTCGAGTCTCCTGCTTCCGGCCCCGCCGCGTTCTGGCGTTGCTGGTGCCTGCCATCGCGCTCTGCGTGACGGGATGCATCGACGCCGACACGCGCAAGACCATGGCGGAGAACGACAGTATCCTCGCCCCGATCTTCGCCCAGCCAACCCCGGTCGATGCGGCACGCTGGGCGGTGGATCCATACGACGCCGACAAACGGGCCCGGGGCACGAACCTGCTCGCCAACGCGCCGTTCGGAGGCGGCGACCCCTATCTCCGGATGTACCGCGACCACCTGGCGGACGAAGGCCCGCTCGTCCGGGCGGTCTCTGCCCGCGCCCTGGGAATGCACGGAACTCCCGAGGATGTCGAGCGGCTGCTCCCCTTGACCCGCGATGCGGAGACGCAGGTGCGATTCGAGGCCGTGCGGGCGATGCAGCGCCTGCACAATCCAGCGGCGGTCTCGCGGCTGATGGAACTGCTTCAACCGGACAAGGAGGTCGAATCAGCAATCCGCGCCGAGGCCGCCTGCGCGCTCGGTCAATACGCGGAGGCACGCGTGCTTCAGGCGCTGATCACCGCCCTCTCGGACGACTACCTGATCGTGGTTGCCAACGCGCACGACTCCTTGGTCACGCTCACCGGGCAGGAATCGCTCCCGGAGGATCGTCGCGCCTGGGTGGAATGGGCGCGCAGCACGGAAACCCCGTTCGCCGCCCGGCGCGAGTACATGTACCCGGTATTCCAGCGCGACAAGCGCTGGCTGGATTACGTGCCGTTCATGCCCCCGGTCCCGAACGAGATTCCCGGCAAGCCCAATGGCCTTGCGGCCGGTGAGACCGCCGGGTCATAGGGCGCACGCCCCGCTTTCAGGCATTTCGATGAAGTCCAGCCGTGATCCGGCCGACGACCTCCCTGATCAACTGGGAGGATCTCGGTGCGCGCACTTCGGACCGACGGAACAACCGCAAGGCAGGTCTTCGATGCGCCCGAACCAGCGGTCGGCGCGGGCGACGCGCTGATCCAGCCCACGCTCGTCATGCTGACAGCCGCCGACGCCGCCGTTGCCGCCTCACCGACTCGGCGGGGCTTCTCCGGAACGTTGGGCCATTTGTTTACGGGTATTGTTCGGTCTGTCAACATCCCGACCGATGCCCCGGCATCGCTCTCGCTTCGGCGAGGACTTCTGGGCAGACGGGTCGTGGCCGCGCCCGTCGTTTCCTGTGGAAACTGCGATCTGTGCCGAACCGGCCTTCCCGCGCACTGTCGCACCCGGCAGATCCCGGGCATCCACGGGCGTGACGGGGCCTGTGCGGACCTTGTCACCATGCCGCTGTCGAATCTGCACGCGCTGCCGGACAACCTCGGTGACGAGCGAGCCGTGTTCGCCCCGTTGGTCGCTTCGGTGCTGCATACCGTGCACATGCTCCGGGCCGAGTCTCGAATGTTCGTGACCGTGCTGGGCGACTCGGTGCTGGCCATCCTTGCGGCGCAGTGCCTGGCGGCCCGGAACAAAAGGGTGCGCTTGCTCTCGGCCAACGCCGATGCCGGCCGACTCTGCGAGCAATGGGGCGTGAAACACCGTCCCCCATCCGACCCCGGACGGCGGCAGGATCAGGATGCCGTGGTGGATTGCACCGGATCGGCCGCGGGCCTGCGTCTGGCGATGCAGTTGGCCAAACCGAGGGCGATCATCATGCTCAAGTCGCCCATCGCGGACCTGCCGTTCCCGGCCGGGAGGCCCTTTCCGGAGCCTGAAGGGGATTGGTCGATGGGCATTGATCTGGCCCCCGTCGTCGCGAACGAACTCCAGTTGGTTGGTTCGAGGGACGGCCCGCTCTCGGAGGCGATCGCCGAACTGGCGTCGGGCCGGATCGACATCGGCGGCCTGGTGGGCCGCCGCTACAGGCTGGACCAGGGCCTGGCGGCGCTGACCGCCGCGGGTGCCGGGGGTCCGCTCGCGACCCTCGTTGAAGATCTGGGAAAGGCGGCCGCCAAGGCCGCCTAGGCCCGACGCGGCGTCGGATCTTCTCCGCCTCCGCAAGCCCACAATCCGGTACAAATAGCGCTGCCCGGGTGCCGCGGTCTACACATCGCGGCGTGTCCGGCGCATAATGCACGGTCCCGGGCGCGGTCTGCGGTCCGGGAGCGTCGATCGACGGGTTCCTTGCTGGAGTGTGAAATGAACATCGCGTTGGTTCTGACGGTTGCGGGACTCGTTGGGGTGGGAACGCAGGCATGGGCCCAGCCCGTCCGGCTGGAAGGCAGCGGCGATCGCCGTGCGCAACTCGACGCCATGCAACTCAAGCCGTTTGACGGCGCGTTGTGGAGCGAACTGAGCGAGTGGTCGGGCACTCCGGTCTCGGTCGAGTCGACGGCGGGAAAAGTCGTGCTCATCGTGACATGGTCCGGCTGGTACAAGCCGACGCACGCGGCGGTTCGCAAGGCCCAGTCGCTGCACACGCAGTTCGCCCCCAAGGGCCTCGTGGTCGTCGGCGTGCACAACCCGCGTGAGTTCTCCGGGGCGGCGGCGGCGGCGACGACGCTCGGTGTCACCTTCCCCTACGCCGCGGATGCGAAGGGTAAGTTCCGCGAGGGCCTGAAAGTCGATCAGGACCCGGACTTCTACCTCATCGATCGCGCGGGCCAGATGCGGTACGCCGACGTGGAGACCGACTCGGTCGACGCCGCGGTCAAGCAGTTGCTCGACGAGACCGCGGACGCGGCGGGAAAGATCCTGGGAGACCGGGCGGCGCGCGATGCGGCCGCCGAGCGTGATCGGATGCGGATCCGCGATGTGTCCGGCCGCGTGAGGCCGGGCGAGGCGCCGACCGTGCCGTTCGATCTGCCCGATGCCGAGGTGTACAAGGCGGTGAAGTGGCCGCGGCTGGCAAAGACCAGCGGGACCGGCGACGGGGCGAACGCGTACAACCAACTGGTCGACCGCATCAACAAGGATGCGCCGGGTGTCACGCTTCCGGATGAGGGATGGTCGCCGTCGCGGCCGAACACCAAGGGCAAACTGACCATCCTCTACATCGTGGACCCCGGCTGGCGCGACATGATGAACATCATGACGCCGATGAACCGCATCCAGGACGTGTTCGAGCGCGACGCGGTGGTCATCTCGAACGTGGCCCGGTATGAGCAGCAGCAGAACGCGGACCAGGATCCGCGCGAAGTCGCCGAGCGGCGCCTGCGGCTGGAACGGATCATCCAGTCGATCCACCAGAACCGCCAACTGAACCACCCCACACTCACGGCGCCGATTCCCGGCGACCTGTTCACCAACAACGTCCTGCCGATCTTCGGCCGGAGCATCGATGAGGTCGCGGTCACGCTGATCCTGTCGTCCGATGGGGTGCTCCGCTGGGTCGGACATCCCACGACCGACACGTTCCCATCGACGGTCGAGCGGCTGATCAGCCTCGACCCCGGCGTTCAAGCCCGCCGGAAGGCCGAGGACGCCGCGGCCAAGTCCCGCTGAAACGCACCCACCCAACCAACGCCAACACACTCCAGCCTGGAGCAACACATGAACCGCACCGCCGTCCTCGCCCTTGTCGCCTCGCTCACCGCCGCCTCGCCTCTCCTCGCGCAGGAGGTCAAGTTCGAGGGGCGCGGGGACTACCGCCAGAAGATGGACGCCATGCAGGGCACCAAGTTCGACCAGGCCCGCTGGAAGTCGCTCGCCGCATGGACGGGCTCGGCGCCGTTCTCCGCCGAAACGACGAAGGACAAGGTCGTCTGCATCGTGACATGGGCGAGTTGGAACAACGCGTCGGCCAAGGCGCTGCAGGAAGCGCAGAAGGCAGCGACGGCGTACGGCGGCAAGGGGCTGCTGGTGGTCGGCGTGCACGACCGCAACGGCTGGGACCAGGCGGCGCAGGTCATCGGCGCCAACAAGGTCACTTTCCCGGTCGCGCACGATGAGTCCGGCGAGTTCATCAAGGCACTCGGGTCCGATGCGCACCCGGACGTGTTCGTCATCGACCGCGCCGGCAACATGCGCTTTGCGGACATCATGACCGATTCCATCGACACGGCGGTCAAGCAGTTGGTCGCGGAAACTCCGGAGCAGGCCGCGGCGGCCGCTTCGGCGCCGAAGGCCGACAAGCCCGCCGAGGCCGCCAAGGGGAACGGGAAGTACGTTGCGCCGCCCGCCTCCGCCTATGCCGCGGCGAAATGGCCCGACAAAAACACGCAGCAACTGAGCGCCAAGGACATGCAGGGCAAGCCGCTGCCGGCGGGCGGGCTGGGCCAGGAGAAGTATCTCTCGGCCAAACCGAACCGCGACGGCAAGGTCACGGTCATCGACTTCTGGGCGACGTGGTGCGGTCCCTGCCGGGCCGTGATGCCCAAACTCGATGCGTTCCAGAAGGAGCAGAAGGACGACCTGGTCATCATCGGTCTGAGTGATGAGCCGGAGGCGACGGTCAAGTCGTTCCTTCAGACCAACAAGCACGACTATGCGCAGGGCCTGGATGTGAACAAGCGGCTCGGGAGCGGGCTGGCGATCTCGGGGATCCCGCATGTGGTCGTTCTCTCCTCCGACGGCGTCATCCGCTGGCAGGGCAACCCGCACGATCCGAAGTTCCAGGACACCGTGAAAGCGGTGATCAAGGCCGACCCGGGCGTGAAGGCCCGGCGCGAGGCGGAGAAGAAGGGCTGAGCGGGCCGCTGTTCCACATCGTGCTGCACGAGCCGGAGATCCCGAACAACACGGGCAACATCGGCCGCACGTGCATCGCGTGCGACTGCGCACTGCACCTGATCAAACCGCTGGGCTTCGACACGTCGGAGAAGGCGTGCCGGCGCGCGGGGCTGGATTACTGGCCGCGGCTGCGACCGACCGAGCACGAATCGTGGGAGGCGTACCTGGAGGCCCATCCGGATGCGCGGCTGTGGGTGTTTACGACCAAGTCGATCCGGCCGCCGTGGGACGCCGACCTCCGCCGGGGCGATCATCTCGTGTTCGGGAAAGAGACGCGCGGCCTGCCCGAGTCGATCCTGAGACGGCACGCCGATCGTCTGCTCACGCTGCCGATGGTGCCCGGGGAGCGATCGCTCAACCTGGCGACGGCGGTGTGCGCGGCGGTGTATGAGGGCATTCGGCAATGCGTGGCTCGCGGGAGTGCGGGGATCACGAGCGAGGGGCGATTGCGCCCGACGCCCGACGCATGAACGAGAACGCGTTACACTCTGCGGCGATGAGGCGAGACGCACACGACAGGCGGTTGCGGCGGGCGGCGGGGATGACTCTCCTCGTGGTGACGCTATGGGGGACGGGGTGCGCCAAGCCGCTGCTCTCGCCCAGCGAGGAGCGGTCGCAGTTTGATCGATACGACGCGGTGCGGAACAAGCACGCGCCGCAGTACATCGAGAACGAGTACGGCCGTCGGCAGCCGAACCTCCGGGGCCGGCTGGAACCCCGGAACTGACTACAGAACCTGGATGCTGGAAACCGTCGTGTCGTCGGCGAGGGCATCGGGCGTCGGGGCGTAGTCGCGAACCGACTTAAACAGGCCGGCGACGTCTTCCTGCACGCTCCCGCACCTGCCCAGCGCATCGATCGCTCGCTGAAGCCCGTACAGGCCTTCCGGCCCGGGCTGCTCGACGACGCCGTCGCTGAACAGGATGACGCGGCTCTCGGGGTGGAGTTCGAGGCGCTCGGACTTGTATTCGAAGTCGGCGTCGATGCCCAGCGGGATCCCACCCGCGGCTTCGATGCGCTTCACCTCGCGGCCGGGCGTCACGCACAGCCAGTGGCCGTGGCCGGCGTCGACGAAGTTCACGGATCGATCGGCCGAGTCGAAGATGCCCAGCCAGAGGGAGATGAACTTGTTGGCCGCGGAGTGCTGGGAGATGTAGCGGTTGACCTCGGTGACGGCCTTGGCGGCGTCGTTGTGGACCTTGAGCGAGGCGTTGAGGTGGGTCTGGGCGGTGGCCATGAGGATGGCGGCGCCGATGCCCTTGCCGGCGACATCGCCGAGGAAGATGGCGACGCGTCCGGCGCCGAGATCGACCACGTCGAAGAGGTCGCCGGCGACGAAGCGGCCGGACTGCTGGCGGACGGCGTAGCGGACGGAGGCGATCTGGCCTTCGTCGGGGGGCATGATGAGTCGCTGGGCCTCCTGGGCGGTCTTGAGGTCGCGGAGGAGGTCGCGCTGGCGGTCTTCGAGTTCGCGGGCGTTGAGGTTGCCCAGGGCCATGGCGCACATCCGGGCGACGGCCTGGCAGAAGGCCGCGGCGTCCTGCTGCACGACGGTGCGGCCCGCGCCCGGGCGGCCGCCGGCGGTGTTCTCGCCGGCGCGGGAGTCGAGGTAGAGATACGCGGCGACGCCGGTGCCGATGACGACCGGGGCGCAGAGGGCGGTCTGGATGCCGAGGCGCATGATGCTCTCGCCGGTGTTCATCGGCGAGTCGGCGGTGAGGCGGACCATTTCGCCGGAGCGGGCGGCGGCGATGAGGGACCTGCTGAAGGTGGCGTCGGCGGCGGCATCGGGCTTGCGGCGGGTGAGGTCGACCTCGCCGAGGATCTTGACCTCGGCGCCTTCGCCGCCGGCTTCTTCGAGGAGCGCAGCGCGCGGGAAGCCGGTGCCCTCGACCGCGGCGTTGAGCACGATGCGGGCGAGGCCGTCCTTGTCGGTGGCGCCGGCGACCTTGGCGGCGCAGTCCATGAGGAGGTTGAGGCGCTGCTGGGTGATGGCGGCGAGTTCGCGCTCGGCGACGCGCTCGACGCGCTGACGGCCGACGGTGTCGACGGTGGTGACGAGGCCGGCGCCGCCGGTGCCGGCGCCGACGCGGACGCGGAAGGTCCACGGGCCGATGCCGACGAGATCGCCCATGCGGAGGGGAGCCATGCCGTTGGCCTCGAGGCGGACGGCGTTGACCATGGTGCCGTGGCGGCTGCCCAGGTCGGTGATGAACCAGGTGCCGTTGGCCTGGTGCAGGGAAGCGTGGCGGCGCGAGACGGCCTCATCGGCGAGCACGACTTCGCAGGCGGAGGACCGGCCCACCGCCGCGCTCTGCCCGACGGCCACCTCGACCTGAGGGATCGGCGGGCCGTGGATCGGATCGAGCGTCAACGGAAGAGCGGGCGACTGGTTGATGGCCTGAGGACCGGTGGCCATGCGACAACTCCCCGGGCGGATGCCCGCTGAAGACCCCCACTGCTCGATGAAGCATCCGTGGCGATCGTGGTCGGGACTGTTGAGAGCATACGCGACGTTGTGGAAAAGACGGAGATGGCCCCGGAGGGAGCGGGCTGGAGGGGTGCGCGGCGTCTGCGGGAGGCGATTTTGCGCGCAGAGCCGCTGGAACGAGGGGGAGGGGCGGATGCGGAATGTGGAATGCGGAAGGCGGAAGGCGGAAGGCGGAGTGCGGAGTGCGGAGTGCGGAGTGCGGAGTGCGGAGTGCGGAGTGCGGAGTGCACAGAACGGGAATCTGCGCGCAGGGCAACCTGATTCGGGGATATTTCTGATGTTCAGGAGGAAAGGCGCTGGGGTCGCGGCGCGCATTAAGTTAGTATAGTGTATGGTATTGGAAAGGCAAGGGGATGTGGGAAGTTGGATGTCGGATGTCGGATGTCGGATGTCGGAAGTGGGAAGGCGGGGAATGGGGCGCGGCGGAGCAGAGGGGTCGCCAGGCCGCAGTCCGGGATGGATCACTCGGGGAGCGTGATGGTGATGTCGCGGCCGTCTTCGCCTTCGGCGGAGATGAAGGTCGTGTTGTCGCCGACAAGCACGACCTCGATCCTGCGCTTGGGGCGGGGCATGCTGCCGGCGGAGGAACTGACGCGGACGGTGACGGTGTTGCCGGTGCGCACGGCGGTGTACTGCGTGAGGAGGAACTGGTCGTTGAGGAACTCGAAGCCGTCGCCGGCATCTTCATAGAGGCTGCCGGTGGCGGCGCCTTCATCGTTGAGGTTGATCAGGAGCGTGAGCGGGTCGAGCGGGGCCTGGCCGGTCCACTCGATGACGGGGCCGCAGGGGACGATGGCTCCGGGGCGGAGGAAGAGGTCGGGCAGGTCGTGGTTGCCGCGTTCGCCGACGAGTTCGAAGCGGCGCCAGTTGCCCTTGGGCATGGGGATGACGCGGTCGCCACGGGGCGTGACGCGCGCGGCGACGAGGACATCGCCGCCGAGGAGGAAGGCGTCGTCTTCGGAGCGGAGCGCGGGGTCGGCGGAGTCGGCGAAGAAGAGCGGGCGCGCGACGGGGAGGCCGGACTGTGAAGAGTCGAAGAATGTGGAATAGAGGTAGGGCATGAGGCGGTAGCGGCGCTGGAGCGCGAGTCGGCAGGTGTTCTCGACGTCGGGGCCGAAGGCCCACGGCTCCTTGTCGATGTTGCCCTTGCCGGTGTGGCCGCGGGCGAAGGGGAGGAGCGCGCCGACTCCCATCCAGCGGGCGAAGAGTTTGCCGTTGTTCTCACCGCCCGGACCGTTGCCGTTGAAGCCGCCGATGTCGGGTCCGGCGAAGGGCTGGCCGGAGAGGCCGAGATTGAGGGCCATGGAGATGGAGTCTTCGAGGTCGTCCCACTCGGCGGAGTTGTCGCCGGTCCAGGTGGCGGCGTATCGGTGGCTGCCGATGAATCCGGCGCGGGTGAGGACGAAGGGGCGCTTGTCGGGGTTGGCGGCGCGGATGCCGTCGTAGGTTCCCTTGGCCATGAGCATGCCGTAGACGTTGTGGTAGCGGAGGTGCGGGCCGGCGGGGAGATCGCCGGGGTTGCCGGCGTCTTCCCAACGGCCACCCTTGTGGAGGTTGTCCTCGGGCATGGTCTTGCTGGGGACGTTGAAGATGGCGGGTTCGTTCATGTCGTTCCAGACGCCGGAGACGCCGGTGGCCATGAAGTCGTGATAGAGGCCGGCCCACCAGGAACGGACATCGGGGCGGGTGAAGTCGGGGAAGACGCAGAAACCGGGCCAGACCTCGCCGCGGTAGACCGCGCCGGACTTGTCGCGGACAGCGAGGTCCTGGGCGATGAGTTGGTCGTGGACGAAGTATCCGGGCTCGGCCTTGATGCCGGGGTCGATCATCCAGATCCGCTGGAAGCCTTGCTTCGCGAGGTCGTCGTTGAGTTTGCGGGGATCGGGGAACTGCGCGGAGTCGAAGGTGAAGACGCGGTAGCCGTTCATGTAGTCGATGTCGAACCAGATGACATCGCAGGGGATGTGGCGCGAGCGGAAGCCGTCGGCGATCTCGCGGACGCGGGACTCGGGGTTGTAGGAGTAGCGGCACTGGTGGTAGCCCAGGGCCCACCTGGGCGGGAGCGGGATGGTGCCGATGAGGCGAGAGAGTCCGGAGACGACGTCGGCGGGGCCGGCGGCGTCGAAGATGTAGACGGGGAAGGGCTCGCCATCGGCGAGGAACTCGATGCCGGACTCGAGGTTGATGGAGCAGCGCCAGGTGGTGTCGGCGAGGACGCCGAAGGCCGTGCCGTCGGGACGCACCGCCAGGACCCAGGGATGGGACTGGTAGAGGGAAGGGTTGGCGTCGGTGTAGCCGTAGGCGTCGGTGTTCCAACAGACGGTCGTGCGACCGTTGCGGAGCAGCGGGCCGGCGACCTCGCCTGTGCCATAGAGAGATGTGCCCGGCGGCACCTGGATGGCGCAGCCGTACTTGTTGCCATCGGCCTTGTAGAACGTGGGCGTAACGGCCCAGTTGGCGGGCAGGCCGCCGACGACGCGCTGAGGCACGGAGACCGCCAGCGACGGGGGCAGGTCCGGGGAGCGCATGTCGCCGGGGAGGAACCGCATGGCGCCGGAGGCGAGGTTCTCGGCGATGAACGGGGCGTGCGCCTGATCGGCGGGCCCGGCGGTCAGGGCGTGGGAGGAAAGGACGAGCGCGAGGAGCGCTGCGGCGACGGTGCGGAATGGCATCGCGGATGTCCCGGTTCAGGAGTCTGTTCGTGAATCGGTCGATTGTAGCAAACCCCCTTTCGTCCCCGTTCGCCTGCTGTGCACCCCACTCCGCGGGGCGGCGGCGCGCGGGACGGGGAGGAGGCTGAGTGTGGCCGGTCCGGGGCGGTCGTGTTGCGGACGAGCGCGGGGTATGGTCAACTGTGCGATCGGACGGCAGGGCGAGCGCAGGAAGGAGCCGAGGATGTCCAAGCACGATGTGACGCCGCTGGGAGTGTTCATGCGGGTGCTGGTGCTGGTGGGACTGGCATCGGCGGTGGTGCTGGCGTTTCAGATGGGGCGGGAGTTGCCGGCCTCGAACGAGAGTTCGCCGCCGCGGAACGCGGCGAGCGCCGCGACCGCTGCGCTTGGGCTGCACCAGGCGGCATCGGGCGGGAGCGTGGACGCGGTGCGTGCGGCGCTGTCGGCGGGAGCGGACGCGAACGCGCCGATGCCGATGGGCGATCCGAGCCGGGGCGGGATGACGCCGCTGATGCTCGCGTGCTTTGAGGGCGGGCCGGAGGTGGTGAAGGCGTTGCTGGAGGCCAAGGCGCGGACGGAGGCACGCTCGCCGGATGGGCGGACGGCGCTGATCTATGCGGCGGGCTGGGGAAACGCGGCGAAGGTGCAGATGCTGCTGGAGGCGGGCGCGACGGTGGACGCGAGGGCGAGCGACGGGATGACGGCGCTGATGTTCGCGGCGGCGCGGGGCGATGTGGAGTGCGTGGCGGCGCTGGTCGCGGCGGGGGCGAGGGTGGATGAACGGAACCGCTGGCGGCAGACGGCGCTGATGGCCGCGTCGCGGACGGGCTCGCTGGCGAAGGTGCAGGCGCTGCTGGGGGCGGGGGCGTCGGTCGACCTGGGCGATCAATATGGGGACACGGCATTGTCGATCGCGGCGGCGAGCACGGACGCGGATGTGCGGATCCTGGAGACGCTGCTGGGGGCGGGGGCGAAGGTGGATGAGCCGGACAACGACGGCGTCACGGCGCTGATGAAGGCGGCCGAGAGCGGGGACGTGGAGAAGGTGCGGGCGCTGCTGCGTTCTGGCGCGTCTGTGACGGTGAAGGATCACGCCAATGGCTGGACGGCCCGCGACTGGGCGGTGAAGCGGGACGATGACCGCGGGCGGGCGGTGGTGGCCGTGCTGGATGGAAAAGCGTCTCCGTGACTCCCGGTGGTTGGGGCGCGAGTTCTGAGGGGGACTCGAGCCGCGAAAACGATCTTTCTGCGTGACAAGCGCTGCGTGCAGCCATTACTATCCGCCCCGTGTTGAAACTGCCCCACGAGTCCGTCGCGATGGTCCGGTCCCGCCTGGAAGGCCGGGCCGTGTGCGTGACCGGCGGGGCGGGCTTCATCGGCGGGCACCTGGTGGATGCGCTGGTGTCGCTGGGGTGCCGGATCCGGGTGATCGACGATCTGTCGAACTCGCGGGCGGATCATCTTGGGGAACTGATCGACCTGGACCCGGAACGGGTGCAGTTCATCCACGGCTCGATCCTTGACGATGCGGCGCTGACGGACGCGATGGCGGGGGCGGAGGTGGTGTTTCACCTTGCGGCGATGTCGAGCGTGCCGAGATCGGTGGCGGAGCCGGAGCGGTCGTACGCGGTGAACGCGATCGGGACGGTGCGGGTGGCGGAGGCGGCGCGGCGGGCGGGGGCGCGGCGGATCGTGTACTCGGCGTCGAGTTCGGCGTATGGCGAGAGCGAGCGGCTGCCAAAGGTGGAGACGGATGTCCCCGCGCCGGTGTCGCCGTATGCGGCGAGCAAACTCGCGGGCGAGCACGTGATGCTGTCGTGGGCGAGGTCGTACGGGATGTCGACGGTGAGCCTGAGGTACTTCAACATCTTCGGGCCGCGGCAGCCGGCGGACTCGCCGTACTCGGCGGTGATCGCGGTGTTTGCGCGTGCGCTGCTGGCGGGGAAGCAGCCGGTGATCTTCGGGGACGGTGGACAGTCGCGGGACTTCACGTTCGTGGCGAACGCGGTGCTGGCGAACCTGCTCGCCGCGGCGAGCGAGAAGCCGCTTGCGGGCGAGATGGTGAACATCGGCTCGGGCACGCGGACGGACCTGAACGAACTGGTGAAGACGCTGGCGGAGCGGTGCGGCTCGCCGCATCTTGCGGCGAAGTATGAGCCGGCGCGGGCAGGGGACGTGCGGCACTCGCAGGCGGACATCGGGCTGGCGCGGCGTGTGCTGGGCTATGTCCCGGCGGTCTCGCTGGAGGACGGGCTGGGCCAGACGGTGGAGTGGTACCGGGGCGCGTGCGCGCCGTGCGCGAACGGCGGGACCTAAACTTCGGCGTGAACTTCGTGGTCTTCAGCACGGCCTCGCTTCTGCCGGCATGGGCGGTGGTCCCGATCGCGGGGAGCGCGATCGTGGTGCTGGCCGCGCACGTGCTGGCGCTTCAGCAGGCGGTGATGCCGGCGAGGCGGCGGCGGATCCGCACGGCGAACGGTCTGCTGATGATGCTGGTGGCGTCGCTGCTGGCGTATGCGCTGGGGGTTGCGCCGGATGTGGGCAACCCGACGACGAACCCCGAGGCGGCGAGGACGTTTCTGCTGGTGTGGTCGGCGATCATGGCGCTGCTGACGGTGGTGATCGGTCTTGCAGCGATGGATGTGGCGCACACGGCACGGCTGGCGCTGCTGGCCCGGCGGCGGCTGCGCGAGGAACTTCGCGACGGCCTCCGGGGCACCGGCAACGGGCACCGCCCGGGATGACGGCATCGCCCGCTCAACCTTTCGCCCGCAAGGGGCCGCTGCCGGGGCCGCTGGGACGGCTTGCCGCCGGGCTGTATGGCGCGGCGATGCGGCGGCGGAACCGGGCGTTCGATGCGGGGAGAGGGGTGGAGACGCTCGCGGTCCCGGTGATCAGCGTGGGCAACCTGTCGGTCGGCGGGACGGGCAAGACACCGATGGTGGCGCACCTGTGCCGGGTGCTGCTGGAGCGGGGGCTTCGCCCGTGCATCGCGATGCGGGGCTATGCGCGTGGCGGCGGCGGCGGGGAGTCGGATGAGGCCGATGCGTATCGACGGGAGTTCGGCGAGAGCGTGGATGTGGTGGCGAGGCCGGACCGTGCGGCGGGCGTTGCGGCGCTGCTGGCGGGGGGCGGCGCTTCGCGGCCGCGGGTGGTGATCCTGGACGACGGCTTCCAGCATCGGCGGATCGCGCGGCAGTGCGACATCGTTCTGGTGGATGCGTCGAGAGACCCGTTCGGGGACGAACTGCTTCCGGCGGGGTGGCTGCGGGAGTTGCCGGAGTCGCTTCGGCGGGCCACGGCGGTGGTGGTGACGCACGCGGAACTGGCCACGGCGGAGCAACTGGCGGAACTCGCGGACAAGATCGCGCGGGTGCATGGGCGGGCCCCGGTGGCGATCGCGCGGCACCTGTGGACGGCGGTGCGCATGGCCGGGGAGGGCGCGACGACGCCGCGGCCGCTGGAATCGCTGCTGGGCAAGCGGGCGCTGGGGGTGTGCGCGATCGGCAACCCGCGCGGCTTCACGGATGCGCTCCGCGCGACGGTGGGACCGGCGAGGGCACCGGAGTTTGTGGTGCTGCCGGATCACGATCCGTACGCGGCGCGGACGGTGTCGAGGATCATGGAGGCGGCCCGGCGCACATCGCCGGAGGTGATCGTGGTGACGGACAAGGACTGGTCGAAACTTCGCAGGGTGCCGCGGGGCTCGTGGCCGTGCCCGGTGGTGCTTCCGGTGCTCTCAATGGCGTTTCTGAGCGGGCGGGAAGCGCTGGAGCGGATGGTGATCGAGGCGGCGACGCGCGTCGCGGCGAGGTAGACTGGGCGCATGCCCGCGCAGCGATTCGCCCCGTTCGGCACGACGATCTTCACGGAGATGACGCTGCTTGCGCAGAAGCACAGCGCGGTGAACCTGGCGCAGGGGTTCCCGGACTTTGACGGCCCGGGGTTCATCGTAGAGGCCGCCGCGGAAGCGATGCGGAGCGGGCAGAACCAGTATGCGAGGATGTTCGGGCTGCCCGCGTTGAACCGGGCGATCGCGGATGAATGGGAGCGGCGGACTGGGGCAGGGATCGATCCGGACCGCGAGGTGACGGTCACGAGCGGGTGCACGGAGGCGATCGCGGGGGCGATGCTGGGGCTGGTCGATCCCGGCGACGAGGTGATCCTGTTTGAGCCGTTCTATGACTCATATCGCGCGAGCGTGGTGATGGCGGGTGGCGTCGGTCGGTTCGTGACGCTGCGACCGCCGACCGGGGCAGCGAGGGACGGGCTGGCCGCGCCCGGTTCGTTCTGGTTCGACCCGGACGAGTTGCGTCGGGCGATCACGGGGCGGACGCGGCTGATCCTGGTGAACACGCCGCACAACCCGACGGGGAAGGTGTTCAGCCGGGATGAGATGGAGTTCATCGCGGGGTTGTGCCGCGAACGCGGGGTGATCGCGGTGACGGATGAGGTGTATGAACGGCTGACGTATGAGGCGGATCAGCCGCACATCCGCATGGCGAGCCTGCCGGGCATGGCGGAGCGGACGTTGACACTGTCGAGCCTTGGGAAAACGTTCAGCCTGACGGGATGGAAGATCGGCTGGGCGATCGGGACGCCGGAGTTGTGCGGGGCGGTGCGGTCGGCCCACCAGTTCCTGACGTTTGCGACGGCGACGCCGCTGCAGGCGGGCGCGGCGGCGGCGCTGAGTCGGAGGGAGGCCGCGGACGCGGCGGTGGCGTCGCTGGTGGCGGATCTGCGTCGCGGTCGGGAGGTGCTCTCGGCGGCGTTGAGTCGCCTGGGGATGACGGTCTACCGGCCGGCGGGCGCGTACTTCGTGCTCGCGAACTTCACCACGGGCCCGCGGGGCGGGACATTCTCGGACGATCAGGAGTTCTGCCGGCGCTTGACGGCGGAAGCCGGCGTCGCGGCGATCCCTCCGAGCGTTTTTTATGAGAACCGGGCGAACGGCAACAGGCTGGCCCGTTTCGCGTTCTGCAAGAAGCAGGCGACGCTTGATGAGGCGGTTCGGCGACTGGACGTATGGGCGGCCCGGGGCTGAGCCGATCTATATGGAGAGGTGAGTCGGGGCGATTGCCGCAAGGACGGCAGGGCTTTCACCATGCGTGCGGCCCGCAGGGTCGCTGACCACACGCCGAGGGACTGTCGCACGTCCCTTCCGCGAGCCGAAAAGAGACGCCGATCGACCCGCCGCGGCCTGTTGAACGTACCGGAGAGCATGATGCCCAGAGATCGAAGCATGTTCCTGCGTGGCCGGAAGACCCTGGCGAGACTGGGTGCGGGGCGCGCGCCGGAGTGGCCGGGGAGCGGTGTTGAAGAACTGGAACCGCGGCTGGTGCTGGCGATCAACCCGACGGCCGAAGAGCAGTACATGCTGGAACTGCTCAACCGGTTCCGGACGGACCCGCTGGGAGAGTTGGCGCGGCTGACCAACAGCCTGTCGGGGGAGGCGAGGTCGAACGATCCGGACATCAACAGCGCGCTGGACTTCTTCAACGTCTCGGGGCCGGTGCTGCAGTCGCAGTGGTCGAGCCTGACGGCGGTGCCGCCGGTGGCGTGGAACGAGGCGCTGTACCAGATGGCGCAGTTGCAGTCGCAGAACATGATCCTGGATGACATGCAGGATCACAACCTGCCGGGGCGTCCGGGGCTGGCGGCGCGTGCGGACACGTTCGGCTACAACTACACGATCCTCGGGGAGAACATCTTCGCGTTCGGGGAGAGCGTGTTCCACGGGCACGGCGCGTTCGCGATCGACTGGGGCAGCGGCCCCAACGGGATCCAGAACCCGCCGGGGCACCGGCAGACGATGCTGTCGAGCCAGTTCCGCGAGGTGGGCATCCGGATCATCCCGGAGACGGCGCAGTCGACGCAGGTCGGGCCGCTGGTGATGACGCAGGACTTCGGCACGCGGCAGAACTTCGGGAACTCGTGGCTGCTGGGCGTGGTGTTCAACGACACGAACGAGAACGAGTTCTACGGCGTGGGGGAGGGGCTGGGCGGGGTGACGGTGACGGCGGTGAGCGGCGCCGGGACGTTCATGACGACGACGTTCGACGCGGGCGGCTACCAGATGCAGTTGCCGCAGGGCACGTACAACGTGACGTTCAGCGGCGGATCGTTCGGCAGCCCGCTGACGATCCAGGACGTGATCGTGGGCTCGACGAACGCGAAGGTGGACGCGATCGCCGGGCAGGCGACCCCGGCACCGATCGTCAAGGTGCTGGGGAACGGGACGGCGATCGGGGCGGGGGACAGCACGCCGGACGCTTCGGACCACACGTTCTTCGGCACGATCGACATTCTCGCGGCGCCGATCGTGCGGACGTTCACGGTGCGCAACGACGGCAACCTGGCGCTGAACATCGGCGGACTGCCGCGGGTGATCATCTCGGACAACACGGCGGGCGTGTTCACGCTGACCATGGACCTGGCGGTGTCGTCGATCAACCCGGGCGAGCAGTTGACGTTCCAGATCACCTTTGACCCGACGGCGGCGGGCGACTTCGGCGCGACGATCACGATCAACACCGACGACGCGACGACGCCGGAGTTCCGGTTCGCGATCGGCGGCACGGGCACGGCGACGCCGGATGTCGCGGTGTTCGGCCGGCAGACGGTCGCGATCCTGGACGGGTCGACCACGGTGTCGTCGGACAACCTGACGACGTTCGGGCTGCGGAACGTGGTGGGCCAGACGAGCGAGCGGCGGTACGTGATCCGAAACATGGGGAGCGCGAATCTTGAGTTGAGCGGCCCGGTTCGGCTGGAGGGGCTGAATCCGCAGGACTTCCGCGTCGTGATCCAGCCCGCGATGACGATTCTTCCGGGCGAGTCGACGGTGTTCGTGATCCGGTTCAACCCGTCGCGGGTGGGGCCGCGCGGCGCGATCGTGGCCTTTGACAGCAACGACCCCGACACGGGGACGTTCAACTTTGCGATCCGGGGCTCGGGGCTGGGGACGCCGGTAATCAACGTGCGCGGGAACACGCGGCTGATCGAGAGCGGCGACGACACGCCGCGGACAGCGGACGCGACCGATTTCGGACGGGTGAACGTGGACAACCGGAACCGGCTGGGAGAGTTCGTGATCCGGAACATGGGCCGGGGCTGGCTGAACCTGACGGCGCCCGCGCGGGTGAAGATCGTGGGGGCGCACGCGGACGACTTCCGCCTGGTGCAGTTGCCCGCGGCGGCGGTGTTCTCGGCGAAGCGGACGACGTTCGGCATCCGGTTCAACCCGTCGGAGACGGGCCGGCGCAACGCGTGGGTGGTGATCCGGACCAACGACCCGGTGACGCCGACGTTCACGTTCAAGATCACGGGCGTCGGCTTTGCGACGGGCTGAGCGGGCGAATCTGAAACCCGGGGTTGGACGGTCCGAACCTATAGTCTGCGATGATGAAGGGGCGGCATCTCAACACCCCGACCACGCCGCGGAGCCGTGTCCGGCTGCCGCATGGGGTGATCCGCGCGATCGCGGCGCTGTGCATGGGTCTGCTGGGGGTGTGCGTGCAGGGTCAGACGGGCGGCGGGGCGGGGCGTGCGCCGCTTTCGGCCGGGCGGAGCGCCAAGGACGTGGCGGTGATCACGATCCGGGGGGAGATCGACGCGTGGACGGCGTTCAGCGTGAAGCGGCGGATCGAGCGTGCGGAGCGGGACGGGGCGGACGCGATCGTGTTCGAGATCGATTCGCCGGGCGGCGAGGTGGGCGCGGTTGAGTTGATCTGCGGCGCGATCAAGGGCTCGCAGGTGGCGAACACGGTGGCGTGGGTCCGGCCGCGGGCGTATTCGGGCGGGGCGATCATCGCGCTGGCGTGCCGCGAGATCATCATCACGGAGGCGGCGCAGTTCGGGGATGCGCTGCCGATCGCATGGTCGCCGTTCACCGGGCTGGTGAACCTGCCAGATGCGGAGCGGGAGAAGTTCATCGGTCCGCTGCTGGCGGAGGTGGTGGATTCGGCGCGGCGGAACGGGTATGACGAGATGCTGGTGCAGCGGTTCGTGCGCCGGGGCGTGGAGTTGTGGCTGATCGAGAACCCGCAGACCGGTGCGAAGTACTTTGCAACGGAGGCGGAAACGACGGCGGCGGTTGGGGGCGTGCCCGATCGGACAAACCCGACGGTGCCGTCGGTGACGGGGCCGGTGGGCGGGGGCGGGGGCGGGGGCGGGGGCGGGAATGGTGCGTCAGGACCATCGCCCGACGGGAGCCAGCCGGCGGCCGCGCCGCAGCACGAGCCCGCGACGCCGCTGGATTTTCTTCCGGCGGACCCTCGGACCCCGGACTCGACGCGGCGGTTCGTCAACGATGCGCTGGAAGAGCGGGGCCAGGTGAGCCGGCGGCCGGACTTCCGCAAGGCCGAGCACGCGGGCCGGTATCGCGTTGTTGAGTACGTCGGCGACGGCCACGGTCTGATGATCATTCACGCACCGGAGATGCTGCGGTACGGGCTGGCGGTCGGAACGGTGACGAGCGACGCGGAGATGACGGCGTTCTTCGGGGCGCAGAACGTGGTCCGGCTGGATGAAACATGGTCCGAGGGGCTGGCGCGGTTCCTGACGCAGACGTGGGTGCGGGGGCTGCTGATCGCGGTGTTCCTGATCTGCCTGTTCGTGGAGATGACGCACCCGGGCGTGACGGCGCCGGGGCTGGTGGCGGCGGTCTCGCTGCTGGCGCTGATCGTTCCGCCGCTGCTGGTGAACATGGCGGCGTGGTGGGAGGTGGCGGCGATCCTGGTGGGGCTGGTGCTGATCGCGATGGAGGTGTTCGTGATCCCGGGGTTCGGGGTGTGCGGCGTGGCGGGGGTGGTGCTGCTGTTTGGCGGGCTGATCGGGACGTTCGTGGGCGGGGGCGGGCTGTTCCCCGGGAGCGCGCAGGAGCGGGGCGAACTGTCGACTGGGATTCTGACGGTGCTGATCTCGGCGCTGGGGAGCGGCGGGGTGATCTATCTGCTGGCCAAGCACCTGCCGTCCACGCCGCTGCTGAACCGTCTGGTGCTGAAGGACTCGGTCGGCGAGGGCGACTCGGTGACGATGCTGACGGCGATGGCGCACGACGCGGGCGCGGTGGGTGTGGGTGCGGTCGGGCGCGCGATGACTCCGCTGCGTCCGGCGGGGCGCGTGCTGTTCGGCGACCAGATCATCGACGCGGTGGCGGAGTTCGGCTTCGTCGAGGCGGGATCGCCGGTGCGGGTGGTGTCGGCGGACGGCTTCCGGACGGCGGTCGAGGCGATCGGGCCGGGCGAGGGAATCGAGACGCGAGGGAGCGTGTAGCCGATGATGGAATCGCTGCTGGTCTGGGGCGTGCTGCTGGTGTGCGTGTCGCTGGTGCTGCTGGCGGCGGAGGCCGTGGTGCCGTCGGGCGGGTTGATCTCGCTGGTGGCGGCGGCGGTGGCGATCAGCGGGGTGGTGTGCCTGTTCAAGGTGGACTGGCGGTGGGGCGTCGCGGGGACGGGGAGCGTGCTGGTGCTGGGCCCGCTGGTGCTGATCTTCGCGCTGCAACTGATGCCGAGCACGAAGGTGGGGCGGTCGCTGATGTTCGGGGAGAAGGGCGAGGACCGCCCGGTGCTGACCGACGAGGCGGGGCACGAGTTTGATGCGCTGGTGGGGACCGAGGGAACGGTGCTGACGGACCTGCGGCCGGTGGGCTCGGTGCGGTTCGGCGAGCAGCGGCTGGATGCGCTGGCGGAGATTGCGTACATCCCCGCGGGCAGCCGGGTGAAGGTGGTGTCGGTGGAGGGGACGACGATCAAGGTCCGCGCCGTCTGAGCGCGGGACGGGGGATGTGCGGATCGGGTTCGCTATACTCCGCCGACGTCGCGGCCGCGGGGCCGGACGGAACGTGGAGATTGCCGCATGGACACGGTGTGGATTGTTGTCGGCGTCGTTCTGGCGCTGGTGTTTTTGATCCTGGTCTTCGTGGTGGGGCAGTTTGCGAACCTGTGGATCCAGGCGTTGTTCAGCAACGCGCGGGTGAGCCTTGCCGAGTTGATCGGGATGCGGCTGAGGAAGGTGGACCTCCGCACGATCGTGTACAGCCGGATCCGCGCGAAGAAGGCGGGGCTGGACATCTCGACGAACCAGTTGGAGTCGCACTACCTGGCGGGCGGGCGTGTGCCGCACGTGACGTCGGCGCTGATCGCGGCGCGGGGCGCGAAGATCAACCTGGTGTGGGACACGGCGACGGCGATCGACCTTGCGGGGCGCGACATCCTGGAGGCGGTGCAGACGTCGGTGAACCCGAAGGTGATCGACTGCCCGGGCCCCACGAGCCCGAGGCCGACGATCGACGCGGTGGCGAAGAACGGCATTCAACTCAAGGCCAAGGCGCGCGTGACGGTGCGGACGAACATCGCGCGACTGGTGGGCGGCGCGACGGAGGAGACGATCGTGGCGCGCGTGGGGCAGGGCATCGTGTCGACGATCGGCTCGGCGGTCGATCACAAGCACGTGCTGGAGAATCCTGACGAGATCTCGAAGAAGGTGATGGCCTCGGGACTGGACGCCGGGACCGCGTTCGAGATCCTGTCGATCGACATCGCGGACATCGACGTCGGTGAGAACATCGGCGCGAAACTGGACCTGGATCAGGCACGCACGAACAAGGAGATGGCGCAGGCGGAGGCGGAGAAGCGGCGTGCGCTCGCGGTGGCGGCGGAGCAGGAGTTCAAGGCCGAGCAGCAGAAGAACCGCGCGATGGTCGTGCTGGCGGAGGCGGAGATTCCCAAGGCGATCAGCGAGTCGTTCCGCAAGGGGAACCTGGGGATCATGGACTATTACCGGATGCGGAACCTGCAGGCCGACACGTCGATGCGCGGCGCGATCGCGGGAGGCGACCCGGCGCAGTCGGGCGGCGTGGCGGGCGGCTGAGCCGGGTCAGCGGGCCTGGCGGGTGTAGACCATGCCGGCCCACTCGGTGGGCGTGCCGCGGCGGAGATCGCGGGCGGATTCGGTCAGGATCCGGGAGATGAGCCAGGCGCCGACGGGGTAGGCGGCGACGCCGCTGATCGGGGTGCGGCCCATGCGGGCGCAGGCCGCCAGCGCCGCGACCATCATCAGGAAGGCTGCGAGTCCGAGGCCGATGGCCCAGTCGGCGACACCGCCGCCGCGGCCCTGGATCCTGAGCCAGGAGCCTGCACAGGCGCCAGCGACGGCCATCGCGGGAAAACCGATGCCGAGGACACGGAGCCGCCAGGCGATGCCGTTGAGGCGTGACTGCTTGCGGTTGGCGGACTCGGTGAAGATTCGCTTCCAGCCTCGCTGAAACTCCGCCCAGGTGGAGTACATGCGGCAATGGAGCAGGCCGTCGGCGAGGAAGACGCCGAGGGGGACCTTGGCTCGGTCGGCCGCGCGGGCGAGTTCGACATCCTCGAGGACGGCCCAGTGGACCGCGCGGTGGCCGTCGAAGCGGGCGTAGTCCTCGCGCCGGATCATGATGAACTGGCCGTTGGCGAAGGGGCGCTCCTGGTCGGGGAAGTTGGTGCGCGTGAGCGGGTACATGCGCACCAGTTCCATTCCGGCGACGGGCTGGGCGATTCGCTCGAACCATCGGTCGCGGGTGAGGGTGCTGAGAAGGCTGAGCATGCCGAGGTTGCGGCTGCGCATGAGGCCGAGGCAGGCGCGGATGCAGTCGGGCGCGAGGGCGGTGTCGGCATCGGCGAAGAGGAGGAGGTCGGCGCGACCCGCCGCGGGGTCGTTGGTCACGGCGGTCCACATGGCGTTGACCTTGCCGGCCCAGCCCTGCGGGCACTGGTCGATGCGGACGATGCGGGCGCGGCGGTCGGCGTCATCTCCGAGGGCGGCACGGAGGACGGGCTCGGTCTGGTCGGTGCAACGGTCGAGCGCAAAGACCATGGTGAGGCGATCGGAGGGGTAGTTCTGCGCGAGGATGGATGCGGCGACATTGGCGATGCACGCCTGCTCGTTGTGCGCGGGGACGACCACGCAGACGGAAGGGAGTTGATCGTCGAGCAGCGGGTGTCGCAGACCTTCGCGGGCGGTGGGGATCTGGAGGCGCGTGCGGACGACGTGCCAGATGACCGCGCCCCAGTACAGAAGCACCGTCGACGACGCGAGGCAGGCGGCCCAGAGCAGGATGGTGATCACGGTCGCGATGATGGAGATTCCGATCGGTCCGCCTCGGGTCGGGCGCCGGCGGTGTTAGACTGCGGCATGGCCGACAGGGCAAAGAATACGTCCGTCTCGGGCGCGCTGCGCAGAGCCTTGCGGCTGGCGGTGCGCCGGGCCGACCGGCGCCTCACCGGGCCGCGGGTGGTGCTGTCGCGCGGGGCGTCGCGGCGGCTGGATGCGGCGTGCACCGATGAGTATGCGATCCCGTCGATCATGTTGATGGAGCACGCCTCGCTCGGGCTTGCGGGGGTCGTGCGCGAGGCGGCGGCGGGCGCGAACGCGGGGGTGCTGATCGTGTGCGGGCCGGGCAACAACGGCGGGGACGGGCTGGCGTGCTCGCGGCACCTTGCCAACGGCGGCTGGAAGCGGGTTTCGGTCGTTCTGGTCGCGGAACGGGGACGGATGTCGGGCGACGCGGGCGCGAACCTGATGATGGCCGAGCGTGCCGGGGTGCGGCTGGTGGCGAGCCCGGCGGACCCGGCACGCGCGATCGGCCGGGAGGCTCGACGGCTCGGACGACCGTTGCTGGTGGTGGATGCGTTGCTGGGCACGGGCCTGTCGCGGCCCGCCGCGGAAGCGATTCTGGAGGCGGTCCGCGCGTGCAACGCGCTGAGGCTCGACAGCGCCGGGACGGCGGTGCTGGCCGTGGATTTGCCGTCGGGGATCGATGCGGACACAGGGATTCCGCCGGGTGGCGAGGCGATTCGGGCAGACGCCACGGCGACAATGGCCGGGATCAAGCCCGGGCTGCTGACCGCGCCGGGCCGGGGCTGGGCCGGGACGGTGGGCGTGATCTCGATCGGCGCTCCCCCGGAACTGCTGCTGCGCCTGGGGCGAGCCGATAGCAAGAGGGGCCGCGACCGCGCGAAAGCGGGTATGCGTCGCGGGGGGCGCGGTTGACCGGTGTACGGCGGCCGCAGACGATTGGCATGAGGAGTCCCGCTGATGCCTGTTCGTATGGAACTCTCGCGCATCCTGATCCGGGAACTCAATGACTACCAGATCATCGAGTTGCGAGAAGTCGCCCCGACGACATCGGAAGACGGCGAGCAGACGTTCTCGCAGGTGGAGAACGGACGGTCGTTCCCGATCGTGATCGGACTCCCGGAGGCGCAGGCCATCGAGCGGCGGCTGAAGGGGATCCCGATCAAGCGGCCGCAGACGCACGACCTGCTGATGAGCATCATCGAGCAACTGGGCGGCGAGTTGCAGTCGATCCTGATCAACGACCTGTCGGAGCACACGTTCTTCGCGCTGATCGAGATCAAGACGAAGGAAGGGAAGATCGTGAAACTGGACTCGCGGCCGAGCGATGCGATCGCCATCGGGATCGCGAACAACGTGCCGATCTACGTGGCCGAGCACGTTCTGGATGCGGCGCAGAGCGAGGAGCCGTAGGGGAGGACGGAAACCAGAAGCGGGAACTCGGAAGTGAAGCGCGGCAGGGGCCGGGGCCGGGGGCGGTGGCAGCGATGGGGGCAGGGTCGGGGCGTGTACAGTCCGGGTGCGTTCTGTCTTGTGACCGGCCGATCCGATCCGCACCCATGGCATTTGCACCTCACATCTCGTCGGCCACCTACGTCAGTGCGGGGGTTCCCGGCACGGGCGGGAGGCTGAAGGAACGCCCGGAGGACTTCCTTGTCGAGGAGATCCCGGCGTATGAGCCGAGCGGGAGCGGCGAGCACCTGTACATGCTCGTTGAGAAGCGCGACATGGCGACACTGCACATGACCCGCGTGATCGCGGATCACTTCGGCGTCAAGCCGATGGCGGTGGGCGTAGCCGGGCTGAAGGACAAGCGCGCGGTGACGCGTCAACTCGTCTCGGTGCACGTGCCCGGCCGCAAGGTGTCGGACTTCCCGGCGCTCGAGCACGAGTCGCTGACCGTGCACTGGACGGACCTGCACGCCAACAAACTCCGGCGCGGCCACCTCAAGGGCAACCGCTTCATCATCCGGATCCGGGGCGTGGAGCCGTCGCGCGTGGTCGATGCGCACCGGGCGCTGTCGATCCTGGCGGCGCGCGGCGTGCCGAACCGGATCGGCGCGCAGCGATTCGGGCACACGATGCGGAACCACGAGATCGGGCGGCTGCTCATCCTGGGGGAGCACCAGCGGGTGCTGGACCTCATCCTGGGGCCGAGCGAGGAGTTCCCGCTGGTGCAGCCGCGGGCGCGGGAGTTGTACGCCGCGGGCGACCTTGCGGGCGCGCTGGCGTCGATGCCGCGGTCGGCGCACACGGAGGTTCGGCTGCTGCGGACGCTGATCCGCGGCGGGAACGCGAAGCGGGCGGTGTACGCGATCGAGCCGCCGGAGCGCTCGTTCTTCGTCACCGCGTTTCAGTCGGCGATCTTCAACGCGGTGCTGGAGCAACGGCTGGGCGCGGGCACCTTTGACCGCGTGCTGGAGGGCGATCTGGCGTTCAAGCACGAGAACGGCGCGGTCTTCGCCATCGGCGCGGGTGAACTCGGCGACGAGTCGATCCTTCAGCGGCTGAAGCAGGGCGAGATTTCGCCGACCGGTCCGATGTGGGCGCCGGGCATGATGACGGCGGGCGGGACGATCGGCCAGATGGAGGCGGCGGCGCTGGGCGAGTCGGGCATCTCGGTGGAGCAGATCGGCGCGTACATCCGCGGGGCGCGGATCGAGATCGAGGGCGCGCGGCGGCCGCTGCGCGTGCCGCTGACCTACCCGGACATTGAGGGCGGCATGGATGAGCATGGGGCGTACATCAGGTGCCGGTTCGAGTTGCCGCGGGGCTCGTTCGCGACCGTGGTCATGGACGAGATCATGAAGACCGGGCAGGCGATGGAGGAGGACGTGTGAGCGATCCGGGCGTGAAGATCGTGGTCTTTGACCTGGGCGGGGTGGTGGTGCGGATCTGCCGATCGTGGTCGGAGGGGTGCGCGGCGGCGGGCCTGCCGTTCCGGGATGAGGGGCTGGCGTCGGAGGAGATGAAGGCTCGCCGGCGGCTTGTCTCCGGGCGTCACGGCCGGGGAGAGATCAGTTGCGAGGCGTATTACCGGGAGATGGCGGGCACGACGGGCGGGCTGTATTCGCCGGAAGAAGTGGAGCGCATCCATCACGCGTGGACGCGGGAGGAGTATCCGGGGGTTCTGGACCTGGTGCACCGCATCCACGCGGCGGGTGTGGAGACGGGGGTTCTGTCGAACACGAACCACTCGCACTGGGTCCGGCTCGCGCCCGCGCGTGCGCGGGGCGGCGATGCACCGGAGTATCGCACGCCGTCGGCGATCGGGCATCTGCACGCCTCGCACATCATGGGCCTGCTCAAGCCCGAGGCGGCGATCTACCGCGCGTTCGAGCGTGCGACGGGGCTGCACGGCGGCCCGGGGGCGCGGGGCACACCCGCGGAGATCGTGTTCTTTGACGACCTGGAGGAGAACGTCGCGGCGGCCAATGAATGCGGGTGGAGGGCGTTCGTGGTGGATCACCGCGGCGACACCGCGGCGCAGATGGCGTCGGTGCTTGGGCGGCTCGGGGTCGTCGGATGATGGCGCCGGGCAGACCGGACCCGGGCGGGCGACGCGCCCAAGTGCGGCGCGGGGCGTGAATCAGCCCTTGAGCCTGGACGCGACCTGGACCACCCGGCGGCCGATTCCTTCGACGATCTGACGCTTCTTCTCGTCTTTGAGCGCGCCCGAGGCATCGAACGCCTGGTCGGCCTGATTGAGCGCGAACTGGTCGGGGAGGACGAAGACCTGGATGTTTCCGAGGATGGCGCGGAGGTGAACCAGGCCGCGAAGGCCGCCGAGCATGCCCGGCGAGGCGGAGAGCAGGCCCGCGACCTTGCCGGCGAATGCGGCCAGCGGAGGCTCGCCCTCGGCGGGGCGGGAGGCCCAGTCGATCGCGTTCTTCAGCGCGGCGGAGATCGACGAGTTGTACTCCGGCGACGCGATGAGGAAGCCGTCATGCGCCCGCATGAGGGCCTTGAGTTTCACGGCGTTGGGGTGGGCACCCTCGCGGGCCTCGAGGTCCTCATCGAAGATCGGCAGGGGGATCGACGCGAGATCGAGGATGGTCACCTCGGCCCCGGCGGCGCGGGCGCCGCTCGCGGCGGCGGCGACGAGTTTCTTGTTGTACGAATCGCGGCGGAGGCTGCCGGCGAACGCGAGGACCTTGCATTGCGACATGGGATCGATGCTCCTTGGAAGGAGTCTACGAGGAGCAGACGGGGGGAATTCGGAGATGAGAGTCAGAAATCCCACTGCACGCCGACGAAGGCCAGCAGCGCATCGCGGGAGGGGTTGCGGCCGTCACCCTCGGCGCGGCCGTTGGAGATGTGGTGCCAGCGGAGGCCGCAGACGAGCCGTGCGCCGTGCGCGGGGCCATCAGAAGCGTCGAGGTCCTTGGTGATGCCCGCTCCGGCGCGCTGGATGAAGTTGAAGCCGGTGCCGCCGTCGGGCACCTCGTCGAAACCCGCGAGCATGCCGGTGCCGACGTCGAGGAAGGACGTCCAGTCGAAGTCGCCCCTGGGGCCGGACCACCAGTGGTAGCGGAAGACGAACATCCCCGAGATGCCGCCGGTGTTCTCGCCGGTCTGGTCGAAGTACCAGGCGGCGGCCTCGACGCCGAACTCGAATCGATCGGCGAGGAAGGTGCTCCAGGCGAAGTGGAGGTTGAAGTCGTAGTCCTCATCGAAGTCGTGCGCGGCGGCTCCGCCGACGGTGAGCCAGTGGGAGCCGGCGCTGCCGAAGCCGGGGGTCGAGACTTCCGTGGGTTGCGGCTGAGCGCCGCCATCGCCGCTGGCGGTCGGCGCCTGGGGCTGCTCGGGCTGGGCCTCCCAGTTGAGTTTGAACTCGCGCAGCGCGGGGAGCGGTGCGAGATCGGCGGCGGCATCCGCGGTCGGGAGCGACGGCACCGCAGCGAGGACGAGCGTGGCGAGGGAGTTCATCGCCGAGAGCGTACACCGGCTGCACGCGGTCGCGGCGGCCGGGGCCGACGGGCCGATCAAAGGATGCGCAGGCTGCGCGGGAAACTGCCCAGGACGTGGAGTTCGCGGCACAGGCCCTTCGCCTGCGTCACCGCGGCGGCGAACCAGGGATCGTCGATGTGCCCCTCGGCGTCGATGAAGAAGGTGTACTGCCAGTTGCTCCGGCCGCTGGGGCGCTTGTCGATGTGGGTGAGGTTGATGCCCGCGCGCTGGAAGACGCTGAGGACGTTGACGAGCGCGCCCGGCTCGTTCATGGTGGTGAACATGAGCGCGGTCTTGTCACCGGGGCGGCCCTTGTCGTCCTTGCCCACGGGCTTGGCGGGGTGCTTGCTGAGCACATAGAAGCGCGTGATGTTGTGGGTGTTGTCCTCGATGTTCTCGAAGAGCACGTTGACATCGTAGAGTTCGCCGGCGAGCGTTGAGCCGATGGCCGCGATGCCGGTGCGGGCCTTGCCCTTCACGGGCCGGGCCTTGGCGGCCCGCATGACGGCGGCGGAACTGCTGGCCTCGGGGAGCAGTTCGGCTTGGGGATACTGGGTGGCGAGCCACGTGCGGCACTGCCCGAAGACCTCGGGCTTGGAGTAGATCCTGCCGACCTGGCCCGGCGCGCAGTTGGCCAGCAGCGCGTGGTGCACTTCGAGTTGGGCCTCGGCGTAGACGCAAACGTCGCCGTGGAAGTTCTGGAACGCTTCCAGCGTCTCGTGGATGCCGCCGAAGGTGGAGTTTTCGATGGGGACGAGGCCGTAGTCGACGTGGCCGCGGGCGACCTCGGTGAAGACGCCGGAGATGGCGCGGAGGTCGTCGAACTCGACGGAGGAACCGAAGTGCCGGACGGCCGCGAGGTGCGAGTAGGACCCGGCGGGCCCGAGGAAGCCGATCCTGAGCGGGAGTTCGAGTCGGAAACTGCCGCTCATGAGTTCGCGGTAGACGCCCTCGATGGCGCGGCCGGGCAGGGGGCCGGGGTTGAGTTTGAGAACCTTGGAGAGGACCTGCGCCTCGCGGTTGGGGACGTAGATCGGGAGGCCGGCGTCGCGCTTGATGCGTCCGACCTCGACGACAAGTTCAGCGCGCTTGTTCAGCAGCGAGATGAGCCCGCGGTCGACCTCGTCGATTCGGGTTCGCAGGGATTCGAGTTCATCGCGCTGGGCGGGCGTCGCCGGCTGCTTCGCGGCGGGGGCTTTCTTCGCCGCGCCCGCTTTGCCACGCTTGCTGCTCATGCACGCTCGCTTCCGTCTTGAACCGCCCCCCCGCCCCCAGCCCCCTACTGCCGCCGGGACAAGGCTATCGGCCAATCGCGCCCCGGAACGGATTCGCACCCGCAGACACAGGGGAGGGCCGCCCGCTATCGGACGCGCCGAGGCGCGATCTCTGCGCTTCGGCCCTTCCCCGTCGCCACAGGCCGCAGCATCCGGGGGGTGCATTCCCAGGCCGCCACGGCCGGCTTGCATTTGCGCCGATGAATGATCTGGAGCGAGCGAGTGAGATGGGAGGCAGTCTTGTCCATTGACGATGTGTTGCTGCGTCTGGACGCCGCGGCCCGCTCCGTGGCCGGGGTTCCGTGGGCGATTCACGCGCTGGTCGCGCTGGCGACGGTATGCGGGCTGGTGCTGTGGCTGTCGGGCGCGAAACTGCTGAAGCCGATGATCATCGTGCTGGGAGCGCTTGCGGGCGCGGCGGGCGGGTTTGTGCTGGGTCCGGCGTTCGGCGCTGAGCCGGGGTCGGCAGGAACGAGCACCGCCGGGGCTTACGGGCTGCTGCTGGGGATTCCCGCCGGGGCGCTGGTCGGGGCGGTGCTGTACCGCTCGGCGACGGCTGTTGCGCTGGGCGTCGCCTTGGCGGCGGCCGCGCCGCTGGGCGCGGCGGGGCTGATGCAACTGCACCTGAGCCCGAAGGGCGAAGTGCTGGCGGCATCTCCGTCGGCGCCGCTGGTTGTGCCCGGCCTCTTGCGGGGACCGATCGTGCTTGCCGACACACTGGACTTTCAACTGCCGCGGAGCCTTCCGACGGAGATCGGCGACGCTTCGGCGAGCCTGACGGAGACGCTGCAGCCTGCCGCGGAACGGGCAAAGGCCGCGCTGCAATCGGCGGCGACGAGCATCGAGCACCGGTTGGAGGCGATCCCCGCGCAGCATCGGGCGCTGCTGGTGCTTTCGTCCCTGGGCGGGTTGGCGCTGGGGATCGTGCTCGGCCTGATGGCTCCGGCGTGGGCTGCGGGCGCCTGCGCGGCGATGCTCGGCTCGGCGCTGTGGCTGGGCGGCGGTGTGTGGCTGAGCAGCGCGCTGGGCGCGCCGTGGGCACAGACCGGCGGCGCGCTGGATCGCCCGCCGATGCAGTGGCTCACGATCTGGGCGGGCGCGGCGGTGCTGGGGCTGTGCTTCCAGGGCTTCTGGGCGTGGCGGAAGCGCGGGTGATCGTCGACAGGCCGTGCGTGGTGCTGTAATGAAAAAGGGCCCCCGTCGCGGGACGGAGGCCCCTGGTCAGCACTGAGGGTTCACTGCGCGGCCGATGCGGGCGTCAGGGCGTGCACGAGCCCTGGCCGGTGGCGAACCAGATGGAGAGGAACGCGAAGATGGCGGGCACGCCGGGATTGCCGCCGTAGTTGCGCGCGGCGGGAACGAACGCGAACCAATCGGACAGGAAGCAGAAGATGTCCGGCACGCCGACGCTGCCATCGCGGCACCAGTCGGCATCGCAGTAGGCTGGGCCGCCGGGGCAGGTATTGGCCGGGCTTGCGCTGTTGCGCGGGAAGAAGAGCGGCGGGAGCACCTCGAAATCGAGGAGGTTCTGGTTGGTGTCGCGGCAGCCATCCTGGAGGCGATAGCCGCCGACCGAGTTGGAAATCGCCGGGGTGGTGCCGATGCCTTCCTGGCAGAGCGCATCGCCGTAGCCGACGAGGTCCTCGATGTCGGCGCTGCCGCAGTTGGGTCCGAGCGCGGCGGTGGTGCGGACGACGGCGATCCGGCCGGAGGCGTTGTCCATGCCGAAGGGGGAGGCGGGCTCGAAGTCGGGGGTGGGGATGGGCACTCCGTTGCTGCCGGGCTGGTTGGTGCGGATCAAGCGGTACTGGCCGGGGCCGATGATGCCCGAGAGCGGCACGACGCGCGTGGCGATGAAGCCGGTGGCGTTGGTCGCGTCGGAGTACTGGACGCTCCAACCCGTGACATCGACGGCGGCCTGCGAGCGGTTGAAGATCTCGATGTGGTCGGAATCGAACGGCGCGCCGGCGTTTCCGCCTGCGCCGAAGAAGCCGCTGACGACGATGCGGGAGGCGGAGTTGGTGCAGGTGGCGACGCGGAGCGTGATGCCGGATGCGTCGGTTCGGCCCTGAGCGTCGGTCACGGTGATCGGGATGAGTTTCACGCCCTGGGAGACGGCGGGGAGCACGGCATAGGTGAGGGAGTAGAGCCCGCCACCAGCCGGCGAGAGCGCTTGCGACGCGGAACCGCCGATCGAAGAGAGGTTCGCGCGGACCTGGATGCCCGTGCTCGGGGGCGAGGCTCCCGGCGCGACGTTGACATTGAACGTGACACTGTCGCCCGCGCAGACCGCGGCGGGAGCGACCGAGGCATAGCCGGCGAGGAACCCGCCGGAGGCGCGGTTGCGCGGAGCGGGAGCGGCAATCTCAAAGTCGTTGAAGTTCTGGTTCGAGTCCTGGGCGCCGGCGGACTTGCGGACGGCGGCGGTGTCGTTCTCGGTGCGGCCGGCGGGCGCTGCGCCCTCGAAGCAGATCGCCGCGCCGTAGGACGCGAGGTCCTCGACATCGGCACCGGCGCAGTTGGACCCGATGAGTTGGGTGTTGCGGACCAGCGCGACGCGGCCGCCGTTGTTGCCCATGCCGCCGGCGCCGGCGAAGTCGGGCGTGGGGAGCGGTGAACCCGTTGCGCCGGGCGCGGAGAACTGCACGAGCATGTACTGCCCGGGCAGGATAAGTCCGGAGAGTTCGACACGGTCGGCAGGGCTGTCAAAGCCGGTCAGGGTCCCCTGGCTGGCGTACTGCACGCTCCAGCCGGTGAGGTCGACGGGCTGGGCGGAGCGGTTGAACAACTCGACAAAGTCGGCGTTGTAGGTCGCGGCGGGCGGGCCGAGATTGCCGCCGCCGCCGTAGATCTGGCTGATCACCACGCGCGACGGGGAGTTGCCCGAGCAATCGGCGACGGTGAAGGCGACGGCGGTCGAGCCGGACCGTCCCTGCAGATCGGTGACGGCGATGGGGATGTTCTTGGTGCCCAGGCCGACGCCCGCGGGCACGGTGTACCGGAGCGTGAAGATGTTGTCGCCCGCGACAGCGTCGCCGTTGAGGCCGTTGTCGAGAAGCGCCGCCGAGGCGGGGCCGCCGATATCGAGGAGATTCGCGGCGACGGCGAGGCCGGTGGAATCGGGCAGGAGGCCGGGGACGACCTGGGCCGAGAGCGTGATCAGCCCGCCGCCCGCGCAAACGGCGCCCGGGACGGCAGCGCCGGAGACGCTGGGCGGGATGGAGCCGGAGGCGAAGCCGGTGACGGTGACCATGTCGAAGCGGTAGGTGCCGGTGGAGGCGTAGGTAGACCCGGTGTTGGTGGCGGTGTAACCGCTGCCGGTCGCGGGATCGAACACCGGCGAGATCCGGAACTTGAAGTTGGGGTTGTTGTTCGCGCCGGGGATGGACGACAGGTTCACGGTGCGGGCGTTGAACCAGGTGTCGCCGAGATTGCCTTCAAACGGCGGGTTGGGCGCCTGCGTGAAGGTGACCCCGTCCGTCGAGTAGAACAGGTTGCAGTAGCGGCTGGAGGTGTTGGAGTGGCGCTGGTCCCAGGAGATCACGATGCCGGTGTAGTTGGCCGTGCTGACGGAGAACTCGACGCCGACGAGGCCGGGGTTCTCGCCCTGGTTCTGATAGCCGCGGGTCTGCCAGCCGGAGTTGTCCGCGCCGAGATCGGTGGAGCCTGCGCCGGAGGCGAAGATGCACTCGGCCAGCGGCTGTGCGGGCAGGACGTTGTAGCAGGAGGCGGTTCCGAGGCCGCTCGCCGGGGCGAAGGTGCCGGTGGCGTTGTTGCCGTCGGGCGGGTTGGAGTTGAACGTCCACTGGGTGATGACGACCTGCGCCTGCGCCGCGGTTGCGAGCACGGCGGCGGTGATGGCGCACAGAAAGCCGGGGGTCCTTTGAGACATCGCGATTCCTCCTCGTATTGACCGGTTCGCCGTCGCCGCGGCGACGCAACCAAGACAGTTCAACGTAACGCGCGTCCGCTTCGGGCCGGCGTCAAGATTGCGCAAGGTTCATGCACGACTAGAAGGCGAGTCCGGGCTTGTTGAGCCAGCCCCCGAAGACTTTGCCCTCGAGTTCGTCGTATCGGATGGTGCTGATGCCGCCGATGGTGGCGTTCTGGTGCCCCCACTCCTTGTCGACTCGCTTCTCGGCGAAGATCTCGACGTGGCCGTCGGCGAACCCGATGCCGCCGTAGATGCGGTCGTGCCCCGCGAAGCCGCCGAGGAAGCCGCCCTTGCCGTGCGCGGGGCCGAAGTCGGTGTAGTTCTGCCGGCCGAAGCGTGCGCCCTGGCCGGGGATGAACGACGTGGTGGGCCCGTCGGTGACGGTCTTGCTCCCCTGCAGCGTGCCGCTGAGCGTGGTCACGACGTCGTCGGACTGGCTGAACTGGGTGGTGCCGTCGCCGAAGAGCGGGACCTTGGAGGGCTGGGCCTGCGGGCCGAGGAACCGCTCGTTGAGCGGGCCGATGACGTTGGCCGGGTTCTTCATGTCGGCAGTCGTGTTGGCATAGTCCTTGGGCGCGGTGTAGGCCATGTACCACGACTGGCAGTAGTTGGTGTTGAAGCCCTGCTCGATCATGTCGGTGACGAACTGCGGACCCGACGGGCGGTCGGGCCAGCCGCCGAGGCGGAGCAGGGAGAGCGACTGGCTGGCGCGGGAGGGGCTGCTGGGGCAGAGGATGCGCCCGGGGATTGCGTAGCCGCCGAGGATGAAGTCGGCGACCCAGCCGACCTCCTCCATCCGGCCGTAGCCGCGGTTGGCCCGGTCTTCGAACGGCCCGGTGGAGAACTGGCCCTTCTTGTCGGAGGCGTGGATGGTCGCCGCGACGGCCAGTTGGCGGAGGTTTGAGGTGCACTGGGTCTGGCGGGCCGCCTCCCTGGCGCCGCCGAGCGCGGGGAGCAGGAGCGAGACGAGAATCGCGATGATGGCGATGACGACGAGGAGTTCGATGAGCGTGAAGCCGCCGGGCGCATTCGCCCGCCCGGCTGTCGTGGCGGTGTCGCGCCGAAGTCGGCCCTTCCGACCAGACGCGTCGGTCTTCACACTTGCTCTCGGTGCGCGATGATCCATTGCCCGGAACGGTACTGGGATGACCGTCGGCGATGGACCTTTACAGAGTGAAGATCCGACCAAGGGTGCGCTAAGGGAATGTGAAGGAGGCGGTCGGAGCGCCGCGAGCGGGGAGTGGTCAACGCACGCGCGACGGAAAGGCGGCATCGAACGCCACGCCGACCGCGACCGTCAGCATCACCTCGACGCGACGGTGATCAACAGCGGGCAAACCACGCGGAGAGGTACGCGAAGATGTCGGGGACACCGACAACGCCGTCGCGGTTGAAGTCGGCATCCGCCCGGTGGGCGAACCAGTCCGCGAGGAACGCGAAGATGTCGGGGACGCCGACGGCGCCGTCGCCATCGTGATCGGCGCGGCAGGAAGTGCCTTGGAACTCGTAGGCGCCGATGTCGACATCGGTGCGCCAGCCGGCCCCAATGTTCGGCATGGCGGGGTCGTCGTGGAAGCGGGGTGCGCCAGCGAGATCGACGGCCCAGGGCAGGCTGGACTCTTGGTACCACGGCGATTCGGCGAGGCCGGCATCGATCGCGACGGTTGCGGAAGAGGGCCGCAGGTCATCATCGAGCGTGCCCGCGATGCCGTCGAGCCCATGCAGGCTCACGAACCGGGGATCCGTGCTGACGTACGCGAAGTTGAAGACGCTGCCGGAGGCGAGCAGGCGGGAGTCCACGAAGCCCTTCACGAGGCAGTGGCCCATGTTCACAACGCCGGAAGCCGGGCTGGTAACCTGAGCGCCGGGTGACGCGCCGTTGAAGGCGAGGATGGTGTTGACCACCGTGGCGAACGAACGGGTGTCGACTGCGATCGCGCTGCCGGATTGGGCGGAGTTGGAAGCGAAGGTGGAGTTGCCGATGGTGCCGCCCGAGTTCTGCAGGGAGATGGCTCCGCCGGATGCGCCGGCGGTGTTTCCGTTGAACTCGCAGCGCATGGCGACCAGGCGCCAGTCATCAACGGCGACTGCACCGCCGGAGCCGGATGCGCTGATCACCGAGTTGGCGACAAAGCGGGAAAGTTCGAGGTATCCGTCGCTGCCGAACCAAGCGCCGCCCCCGCTGATCTGGGCGACGTTGCCGGTGAGGAGTGAACTGTGCACGACGAAGAGCCCGCGGTCGGAGCCGATGCCCCCGCCGCGGATCGCGAAGTTGTCCGCCACGGTGCACGAGCCGACGGTGGCGAGACCGACCTCGTGCGCGGTCGTGACGCCTCCTCCGATTCCCCGCGCACCATCGCCGTCGGCGTGTCCGCCGCGGATGACGCAGCCGTACACGCCGGCGTAGTTTCCGCCGGCATCAAAGGTCACGACGTGGTAGGCGTTGTCGGCGCGGTTGATCAGGCCGGGCAGATCGTCGCCGAGAAGATCGCCCGACAGCACGGACACAAATCGGGACGGATCGTGCTCATCGGGATCACTCGCACCGATCCCGGCGTAGCCGCCGAGGATCGTGGTGCCGCTCAGGAGCGTGAAGGTCGCGTCTCGATCCTGAGAACCGTTGCCGGGTGCGTAGACGCCCTGCGCGACACGGATCTCGGCGAAACCGCCCAGTCCGGATTCGAAGCGATCGCGCACAAGATTCAGCGCATCGGTCAGACTGCGGAACGCCGTGGCCCAACCCAGCCCGTCGCCGCCCGCGGGGGCGTCATCATCCACATAGAAGACCGGCGGCTCCATGGCATGGACCGCCGCGGCGGTGGCCAGCAGGCCAACGCAGGCGGCGGCGCGGGTGGTGTAGAGACTGGTTCGGATGGCACTCATGGTCACGCTCGCGGAGTCGATGCATCACACCCGGGGAACCGGGCGAGAGCATCGGCGGAGCGGGAGCGCGGGCGTGAGTTTCGGTGGACGCGTCGGGGTCCGGGGGCCGGGTCTCGGGTACCGGGATCCTCATGCGGCTTCTGCGCAGCATCGAGCCGAAGCGCGATGCCACGGAGCGGCGGAATCATCGACCGGAAGGTTGATGCCACAGGACACTCAGCAACCGGCGAACCAGAGGCTGAGGAAGGCGAAGATGTCGGGCACGCCGACACCGGGCACGCCGTCGATGTCCGCGGCAGGGTCGGCCGCGAACCAGAGGCTGAGGAAGGCAAAGATGTCGGGCACATCGGCGGTTCCCGAGCCGTTCAGATCCGCAGCGCACGGCGGGTTGCCCAGGACGGTGAAGGTCCAGACGGCGTTGCCGCCGGGGAGACCATCGCCCGAGGGCAACGGTCCGGCGACGGGGCTGGCGATCTCCCCGTCGAGCGCGATGCCCGCGGCGGTGATCGCGGCATTCACGCTCACGGTGTAGTCGCCGGGCGCAAGCGTTGAGGGAATCGCGAGCGTGTACGTGCCGGTGCCCACGCCCGATGGCGGCGAGAGGGTGACCGCGCCGCCCGGCCCCGTGAGAGTGAAGTGGCTCAGCGTCGCGGTCACCGGATCGCTAAAGGTCACGGCGAGCGCGGCGGGCGATGTGCCCGCAGCAAACTCCTGCCCGGGAGCGGGCGATGCGACGACGACCTTGGGCGGGCCGGCGACGTAGGTGACCTGCGACTTGCCCTGGTTCAGGATCCAGTTGTCCGGGTCGAGGGTGACACCCGTTGCGGTCGAGCCGAGCGGGAGCAGGAAATACTGAATCGCCGCGCTGTTGAACACGGTCTGGGTCTCGGTTCCGGCCGATGTGGCGACGCGGACCTCGATCGGCATGGGGAACACGGGGTACGAAGCGCTCTGGTTCTGGCGGATGCGCAGCCGCAGGTAGGGCTGCCCGGCGATGGTCACGGCCTGCCAGCCGTATTGGTAGGTGGGAGCGCCCGGCTGATAGACCCACGGATTGAAGTACCAGGAGAGGTCCTGCCCGGCGGCGGCGCCGGCCGCGGCGATGAAGTCCTCGGTCGTGGCGCCGGAGTATTGATGGCGTGCGCGATGCTCGGCGAGGATGGCGAAGAAGGTGTCGTCGCCGACGATCTTCCGGAGCATGTGCAGCACCCAGGCGCCCTTGCGATAAGTGAAGTCGGAGGAGAAGATGCGGTTGGGGTCGGTCACGTCGGTGCAGTAGACGGTGCCGTTGACCGATCCGGGGCGCCGATTGGCCATGGCCGAGTGCAGAGCGGGCAGGCCGCTGGAGCCGGGCTTTCGCTCGAACCACAGGGCCTCGGAGTAAGTGGCGAACCCCTCGTTGAGCCAGATGTCCCGCCAGGTGCGGCAGGTCACCATGTCGCCCCACCACTGGTGGCCGAGTTCGTGCGCGGTGACGCCCTCGTCGAATGTTCCCTGCCCGGTGTTGGTCTGGTGCTCCATGCCGCCGCTGAACGGGAACTGGTAGATGCCGTATTTCTCGTTGACGAACGGGTACTCACCGAAAATGGGCCGGTAGGTGTGCAGCATCTGCACGCACTGCTCCCACGCCGCGCGGTTCGACGCGTTGTCGGAGGCGGGGTAGATGTTGAACTCCACCGGCATGGACACGCTGCCGTGGATGTAGGGAACGGTCCACGTGTTGTACGTCGTGGCGGAGAACGCGGCGAGGTAGGTTGAGAGCGGGTAGTTGGTCGCCCAGCGGTGGCGACGACGGTCGCCGCTGAGGACATCGATCCCCTGCAGGAGACCGTTGGAGACGCTTCGCAGCGCGGCCGGCGCGGTGATGGCCATGGTCATCGTGAACTTGTCGCCGTTGTCGCCGGGCTGCTGGAAGTCGCCGTCCTTGCAGGGCCACCACGTCGCGGCGTAGTACGGCTCGGAGAGCGAGGAGATCAGCGCCGAGCCGCCCTGCGTGCCGAAGGTGATCGAGCCGAACCCGCGCGACACCGCGACACCGGAGTACGTGATCGACACCGTGAACTGCTGCCCGGAGTTGACCGGCCGGAGAAGAGTGATGGTGCGGCCATAGGAGTTCGCACCCGGGGTCGAGGGCGTGACGTTGTAACTGCCGACCGAATCGGTCACGGTGCACGCCGAGATCGCGAACTGGCTGCGCAGCCGGAAGGCGAAACTCGTCAGGCCGTCCACGAGGCTCTCGATCGTGAGGATGCTGGTTCCGCTCACGGTCTCGGTCGCGGGGACGACCTCGAGCGACAGATCGCAGTGCAGCACGTCGGTGGTGTCGATCGCGCCGCGCAGGCCCATGGTCTGGTTGTCGTCGGCGTCGACGGCGTAGCCGTTCCGGGCCTCCCACAGGCGGCGCATGAAGCAGGCCTTGCCGCAGCCGGTGTGCGGGTCGAGGCCGATCGTGCAGTCATCGAACTCGGGGATGGGGTTCTGGGGTGCGGCCTGCTGCACCTGTGCGGCCGCGGCGGCCGCGAAGAGCATTCCGATCGCCAGAGACGACATGCGCAGTCCCACGGTCCACGATTCAGACATCACGGTCCTTTCCAGGAATCAACGACCAAACCGCCCGAAGACGGGATTGCGAGCCATCACCCCGAGTGGGGAGAGTGCTGTCCTGTTCGCTCCTAGCCTACCTCAGGTTCTGCCCGAGGCCCGCATGAACGGCAAACAGTCTGAACCGGCCCCCGCATCCGCCCCGTCCGCAAACCTCCCTGTATGGGGAATGCCCGGGCGGAAATGGCTGCTTCTCACCGGGTACTGGGTCGTCCAGGGTGCGGCGGCCTACGTGATCGCGGCGGCGTGGGTGACCTTCAACTCGGAATCCGGGGGGCCGAGCCACCCGCTGTATGCGTTCGACTTCGCCGAGTTCTTCCGGTTGATGGCGAACCCGGAGTGGGCGGTCAGCGTGATCGGCGGCACTGCCGTGCTCTCGGCGATCCAGGCGGTCTTCCTGCTGCCGGTGGCCAGGCCACGGGTGGATCTGGAGACCCGCGGCATCTCGCTTCGCCTGTCGGCGGCGGCCGCGGCGGGCACGATCGCGGCCCTGTGGGCGGCGGCGCTGTGTGCGGTGCTGGGAGTGGTGCAACTGGCTGACCTGGACGTGTGGAACTCGGATGTGGATCGCACGGTTGTGGGTGTGATCCTCGGTTCGACCCTGCTGACGTGGATCGTCGCGACGCCCATGGTGCTGTCGTTCCTGGGGCGCGGCCGCCGAGAGGCCGCCCTGGCGAGGTTCGCATCGACCGTCTTCCTGGGGACGGTGGTGGAGGCGGTGGCGATCATGCCGCTGGACGTGATGATGCGGCGGAAGACGAACTGCTACTGCAACTCGGGGACGTACTGGGCCCTCTCGGTGTGCGGCACGGTCGGGCTGTTTGTGATCGGCCCGGCGATCTTTCTGCCGCTGCTGGCGCGCCGGCGGAAGCGGTGGTACGCATCGCGCTGCGATGTGTGCGGCTACGACATGGGGCCGACCCCCGCGGCCGCCCGATGCCCGGAGTGCGGGGCCGGATGGCGCGACTCGAAATGAAAAGGGCCCCCGTCCGGTGACGGGGGCCCTTGGTGTTGTCGCGGACTCGTCTGCCCGGTTCAGGACCGGGCGTCAGAGATTACGGGGTGCAGGGACCCTGGCCGGTGGCGAACCAGATGGAGAGGAAGGAGAAGATCGCCGGGACGCCGCAGGTGCCGCCGTAGCAGCGGGCAGCCGGGACGAAGGCGAACCAGTCGGAGAGGAAGCAGAAGATGTCGGGGACGCCGACGCTTCCGTCGCGGCACCAGTCGGCATCGCAGAACGCCGGCCCGCAGACCGAGCCCTGCTCGCGCAGTGTCAGAGTCCAGGAATCGAGCGTGCCGGTATCGATGCCTGCGCCGTCGCAGACTTCGAGCGTCCATGTACCCGAGGAGGACTGGCCGTCGAACGAGGAGAGCGATCCGGCGCCGGTGCCGGTGGGCGTGTAGGTTCCGACGGTCGGGCTGGCGCAGACAGCGGCCACGCCCTCATCGTCGAAGGTCACGTCCATGTTGTCGTTTGCGAGGCATGCCCGCTCCCAGACGGCAACGGTCGTCGCGCCGTGGAGGAGGCGGATGCGGAGGTCACCGATGAAGGTGTGGGTGATCTGCACGCGGACGTTGACATCGCCGACGACGAAGTTGTCGGGGACGTTGAGGGAGTCGCTGACGAAGCCGGTCGTCGCGCAGGTGTTGTCGGGGATGGCGAGGAAGGGGGTGCTGCTGTAGTCGTGCGATGTGCCGTTGCTCTCGCAGTTGGTGTTGTCGCCGCGGTAGGAGCCGCCGGCGGCGATGCACTCGGCCTCGGGGCGGACGGTGCAGACGCTGGCGATGCAGCAACCGCCGGTGGGGATGGGCGGCGCGGAGATGTTGAGGACGAAGGCGCCGGTGGTGGCCGCGCCGAAGGCGGAGACACGGATGTGGTAGGTGGTGCCGGCGGCGAGCGTGAGCACGAGGCGCGACTGGAGGCCGCAGGCGTCGTCGTTGCAGCCGATCATGGTCAGCGCGGGGCAATCCGTGAAGACGGACAGACGGGTGTCGAACGACGAGCCGCAGGTGTCGATCGTGTACTCACCGGCGTAGATCGGGGTGAAGCGGTAGAACGCGTCGGCGCTGTCCACACCGCAGAGCAGGTTGCCCGAGGGGAGCAGGCCGACGGTCGTGCCGGCGGTGCTGGAGGGAGCGGTGACGACGGGGCCGGGGCAGCTGTCGCCCTCGAACTGCACCTGGATGTTGAACGAGCCGTTGCTCGAACGGGCCTGGGCGTCGGAGACCGTGAAGTTCACGGCCCGCGTGCCGACCGGGGAGGTCACCGTGGTGGCGAACTTGAAGACATTGTCGCCCGCGAAATCGTCGCCGTTGGTGCCGTTGTCGAACAACTGCTGGGTGGGCGATCCGCCGATGTTGGTCAGATCGGCCACGACCGCGAGGCCGGTGCTGGTCGGGTTCATTCCGGGCGTGACGGCGACGCTGAGCGTCGTGGAGGCGCCGGAGAGCAGCGTGGCCGGGCTGGCGCTGCCGATGCCCGTCGGGTTGCTGGTGCCGGTGGGGTCTTCCCAGCACAGCGTCCAGCGGCGCAGCACGCCGGTATCACCGCCGGCGTTGTCGGACACCGTGAGGGTCCACGTCGTGTTGGCGGTCAGGCCGTTGAAGGCGGCGAGATTCAGGCCGATCGTGTCGGGCTTCCACGAGCCGGTCACGTTGTTGGTGCCCGGGGCGGCGACCTGGGGCGAGTCGTAGATCATCGCCGCGGCGTCGTCGAGCACGAACGGAACGCTGGTGGTGTTGTTGCCGAAGTTGTCGGCGCTGAAGCCGACGGTGCTGACGTTGGGCACGCCGGGACGATCGATGAGCGTGACTTCGGTGCCGCTGGCATCGTGGCGCAGGCGGGCGATGATGTCGCCCTGCCAGGTATGGGTGATGATCAACTGCGCCTTGACGTTCAGCAGCGTGGTGCCGGTGGTGGTCATCACGTCGGTGATGGTGCCCAGGTCGGCGATCGCTGTGCCTGGCGCGCGGGTGACGGAGTTGCTGCACGGGCCGCGCAGCACCGTGTTGTCGCCTTCACCGGGGACCATGCCGTTGGCATATTCCCAATCGAGTTGGCGCTGCTTGGCGAGCAGATCGTCCATCCGCTGGGGGGCGGCCTGCTGCTGCGGGGGCGCACCCAGCGCAGCAGATGTACCTGCGGCGACGACTGCAAGTGCAGCCGCGCCCATGAGGGTCCTGAAAACCATGTTCGTTCCTTTCTCTTCTCTCAACGTGCCTCGTTGTTCCCCCGGATCGATCACGGGGGACCACCACCGCGACAGTGCCTCGCCGGGCTCCGGTGCCCGGTGTCATGAATCTGCCGGTCGCAGTTGCCAAGGTTCAGAATTACCACAGTTTCCGCGGGGGAGCAACGGGAAGCCCCTGAAGATGTTCAAGTCCCTCCAGATTCCAGTCATGGTCCGTGAAGTGTTCGGAGTGCTACCCCTTTCAAACCACGAACGCCATTGCGCCTAGGGGTGCTCTTTCGGCCAGTGTGCCCTGATGGTCAGCGCTGCCGAGAGCCGCGACAGAAACTCCTCACGGCTGATCTCCACGACGCCGAACCTCGCGGTGTGATCGTTCGCCATCTGCACGTCGAGCAGGACAAAGCCGGCGCTGCGGAGCAGTTCCACCAGCCGCACCAGGCACACCTTGGACGCATCGGTGCCTCCGAGTTCGGGCCGGCAGAACATGCTCTCCGCGAAGAACGCGCCGCCGATCGAGACGCCGTAGATGCCCCCCGCCAGCCGCCGCTGCCCGCCGGCGCCGGTCCAGGCCTCGACCGAGTGCGCGTGCCCGGCATGATGAAGGCGCGTGTAGGCGTGGATCATCTCATCGCTGATCCAGTGCGCCGCGGCGGGCTGGCCGGGGCGCCGCGCTGCGCACTCGCGCATGACCGCCTCGAAACACTCGTCCGTCGTGAGTTCGAACGTGCCGCGACGGATCGTCCGTGCGAGAGATCGCGGGATGTGCAGTCCCCCCTCCCCGAGCGGGATGATCGCGCGAGGGTCGGGCAAGTACCAGCCGATCTCGCCCTCACGGCCGCGGCGCATGTCCGCCATGGGGAAGCAACCGGCGGAGTATGCGGCGATGAGCAGGTCGGGGGTCAGGGGTTGGTGAGTCCGCACGGGTTAGAGTATCGTCGGCGACTTCCGCCGCGGAGACCGTGATGCGCGTCCCGACTTTCGCCTTCGTCTCGATCTTCGCGTGGCCGGCGGGCTGGTCGCGCGAACAGCAGGTCGATGCCCTGGCGCGATGCGTGGGCATTGACCCGGCGGACGCGGCGTTGCGGGTCGCCAAGCCGCCGCCGCTGGCGCTCATCCGCATGGAGGAGCGTCCGGCGGGCGCGGCGGTGTGTTCACTGCGTGACCTGGGGATCGCGGCGTTTGCGCCGACGCAGAAGCAGATCGGCGGGGTCGATCGCCCGGTGCTCGCCAAGCGGCTGAGCGCGGCGCGGTCCGCACCCGAGGCGATGTACATGGTCGAGCCGTGGCGCGGGGAGGCGGTCGGGCTCCGGATGGGGGATGTCCGGCTGATCATCCGGGCCGAGGTGGCGTCGACCCGCTCCACCGCCGGAGACCCGACGACCGTCATCAACTTCGATGCCGTCACGGGCACGATGCACATGGACCGGTTCCAGTCGCCCGCGAGAAAGACCGCGCTGACGGAGATCATCGAGGTCTACACGGCCGACGGCGCGCGCATCCGCATCGACGGCAACAAGTTCAACTTCGACGTGCTGGGGGACGACCGGGCGATGGCGGACTCGGTGAACGCCGATGCGCTGGTGAAGCGGCTGATCTCGCAGGCCCCGGGGGCGAGGGTCGATACCGGGTTCGCGGTCTTCTCGCCGCCGCCGGGCGCCGTCCGCGCGCTGGATGCCGGTGCACCGCTCGCCCGGTCGAGGATGCCCGAGTTCGAGTTCTATTCGGCCTGGCTCCATATCCTTCATCGATTGGCACTGGGCGGATGAAACCCGCGCGGCATAATCCCCAAAGGTGACATCGGGAGCACGACCATGGACAACACCGAACTGCTCAATCGCCTCCTGCGCGACGATGTGCTGATCCCGATCCTCGTGACGTTCGGCATCGTGTCGACGGTGCTGTTCCGCACCGTCCTTGGAGTGGTCTCGGCGGTTGTGCGCGAGCGCACGCGTCGCGAGATCGCGGCATATATCGCCGAGGGCTCCATGACGCCCGAGCAGGGCGAGAAGTTGATGAAGGCCGGGCCGAAGGGCTCGTGCTGATCGCTCCGCCGCGGGCGCCCGCGACTCAACTCACGATCATCCTGGCCACGCGCAGCGCTTCCGCGACCGACCATGCCTGCGCCGGGCAGCCGCCCGCATGCTGGGGCGCGAGGGAATCGCCGTCGTACACCTCCGCGATCTGACCGGCGCACGTGCCGGCACGCGCTGCGGCATCGCCCGGTGCGAGCGTTCCGAGGATGGGTCCGAGGATGGACATCGCCTCCCGCTTTGCATCGGGAGAGAACTCACCGGCGCGCAGCACCGCCTCGGCGAGCGGCCCGAGCAGCCACGGCCACGCGGTCCCCTGGTGGTACGCGCCGTCGCGCTCGAACAGTGTGCCGCGATACCGGCCCCGGTAGCGCGGGTCGGCAGGGTCGAGGGTGCGCAGGCCCATGGGTGTCAGCAGCCGCGACTTCACGCACTCGATCACGCTCCGGCGCTGATCGAGCGTGAGCGCCGAGTGGCGGAGACTCGCGGCGAAGATCTGATTCGGACGCACTGACGCGTCGGGAATCCATGCCGCGCCCTCGCCCGGTGTCAGGCAGTCGAGCAGGCATCGGCGCTCGGGATTCCAGAACTTCGCGGCGAGGCTGCGTCCCGCGGCGGCGGCAAGGTCGTTCAGATCCGCCGCGAGCATCCCGTGCGAGGACTCCATCGCCGCGGCGAGCGACCGAAGCGCGTGGTGCCAGAGGGCGTTGATCTCGACCGCCTTGCCGTGGCGGGGCGTGAAGGTGACCCCGTCGCGCCGCGCATCCATCCACGTCAGTTGCGTCGCGCTCGTCCCGGCCGTGATCAACTTGTCGATCGGGTCCATGGCGATGTTGAAGTCGGTGCCGCGCCGATAGTGCTGGACAACGTCGAGGCAGGCGTCCCGCAGCACGGGCGCAAAGCCGGCGCGATCGCCGGTGACCTCGAGCCACCGGCAGGCGGCATGGATGAACCACAGCGAGGCATCGACGGTGTTGAACTCGGGCTCGCCGGTGCGGTCGTTGAAGACGTTGGGGATAATCCCGTTGCGGCGCGCCGTGGCGAAGCACTCGAGTTCGTGCCGGGCTTCATCGAACCGCCCTGTCGTCAGCAGCAGCCCCTCCATCGAGATGAACGTGTCGCGCCCCCAGTCGGAGAACCAGGGATACCCGGCGATGGTCGAGACAGCGGCCGGGCCCGCCTTCCTTTCTTTCGCCACCGGGTCTCGACGTGCGACGACAAAGGCATCCGTCGCGGCGGCGAGCGCGGAGATCGGACCGGCGATGGACCCGGGCGCGGAGGCCGGCGCCGCCGCGCTCACGAGCACGGCGATCCGCCGCTCTCTTGCCTCGCCTTCCTCCTGCCACGTCCGCCCGCTCGACTCTTCCGTGTCGCCGAGCCGGGCGGCGAACTCGACCGCGACATGCTTCGGCCCCGCGGGAATGGGAATCTCAAACTGCCCCGGCGAGAAGAGGTCCTCGACACACTCCTGGCCTCGCTCGGCATCTTCGCGATAGAAGAAGTCGTACCACCACTGCTCTTCGTGCACGAACGCCGCGCCCGCGGTCAGCGCCTCCATGTGCAGGGCGTTCCCGGCGCGTTCGACCCGCACGCCCCGCTGCCGGGGCTGCACGCGGAAGTCGCCCGCCCATGCGCGGCGGATCACCTCGTGAAAGTCCCGAAGGGAGACCAGCGGCCGGACCTTCAGCGAGAGGGCGGAGCGCGAAGCGGCGCCGTCACGCTGAATGCTGTAGCGAAGCAGCACGCCGTTGGCGCGCTCGCACATCCGGACTTCGCGCGCGAGGGTGAAGCCCCCGGCGGCGTACGTCCACTTCGCCGCGGTGCCGCACTCAAACCCCGCGAGTTGGTGCACGCCCCGCGGGTGCACCACGGGATCGGGCCGGCCGTTGAACTCGAACGAAGCGAAGCCGAACGTGCGGCCGTCGATCTCGACTTCCTCGACGACGGCATTGAGCGCGGCGATGCGGCCGACCGGGGGCCGGGTCGCGCCGATGAGCAGGGCGTGGTAGCGTCGCGTCGGGATGCCCGCCGCGGTTCCCATCGCAAAGCCGCCCAACCCGTTGGTCAGCACCCACTCCTGCCCGCGGAGCGCCTCGACGCCTTGCGCCGCGTCGTAGCGCCAACTCGGCGCCGCCGTGCCGGCCGGGCTCCGTGTCTCGCTCCGCTGTGCCGCCGCTCGTGTCATGGCCTGCCCGTCGCGTGCATCGTCCGGTGGTCCGACATCCGAACCACGGATGATGGAAGCCCCCGCCCCGGCCCGGAGCAACCGGCCGGCGAACGGCCCGCCGGACGCACGTGCGAGGGTCGCCGAACCGCTTTTCCAGCGTCAAATCTCGCAAACCTGCCCGGAAAAGCCGGTTTGCGTTGACCCCACCGGCTTCCCCGCCATAAATATGCATGGCGACCAACAACGGAACCCGCGCTCATCGGGCCTCCCCCCCCACCTCGTCCAAATCCTCGAAGTCTGCCGGCTCGCCGCGGTCAACCGCGAAGGATGCCGATCCTGCCGCGGCGAAGATCGTGGGCGACGGCATCACGTTCGACGATGTGCTCCTGTTGCCGCAGTACAGCGATGTGATGCCCGCGCAGGCCGACACGTCGACGCAACTGACGGCGACGATCCGGCTGAACATCCCGCTGGTCTCGGCCCCGATGGACACGGTGACGGAGTCGGCGCTGGCGATCGCGCTGGCCCAGGAGGGCGGCGTCGGCGTCATCCACCGCAACCTGCCCATCGAGGCGCAGGCCCGAGAGGTGACCAAGGTGAAGCGCTCCGGCAACGGCATCATCCTCGACCCGATCACGGTCGGGCCCGGGGAAACGGTCGGCCACGCGCGACGCCTGATGCGCGAGCACAACGTCTCGGGCTTCCCTGTCACCGATGACGGGTCGGCCGAGTTGCGCTCGCACGGGCGGGTCGTCGGCATCCTGACCAAGCGCGACCTCAAGTTCGTCGAGGACGAGAGCACGCCGGTCAAGAGCGTGATGACCAGTTCCGGCCTTGTCACCGCGCCGCCCGGAACCACGCTCGAGGAGGCCGAGCAGATCCTCAACCGCAACAAGGTCGAGAAACTGATCCTGGTCGACAAGAAGGGGCGGCTGGCGGGGATGATCACGCAGCGCGACATCGACCGCCTGTCGCAGTTTCCCAAGGCCAACCTCGACTCACGGGGCCGGCTCCGCTGCGGCGCGGCGTGCGGGGTGGATCAATATGACCGGGTCGATGCGCTCATCGCGGCCGAGGCCGACTTCGTCGTGGTCGATACCTCGCACGGCCACTCGGAGAACGTGCTGCGCACGGTGCGGACCATCAAGAAGAAGCACGATGTCGAAGTGATCGCGGGCAACGTCGCGACCGTCGAGGGCGCCATGGCGCTGGCCAGGGCCGGGGCCGACGCCATCAAGGCGGGGATCGGCCCGGGATCCATCTGCACCACCCGCGTCGTCACCGGCGTAGGCGTGCCGCAACTCACGGCGATCTTCAACTCGCTCCGCGGCGTGCGGAACGCCGGCAGAGCCGTGCCGGTGATCGCCGACGGCGGCATCCGCATGTCCGGCGACATCGCCAAGGCGATCGGGGCGGGGGCCTCGTGTGTCATGCTCGGCTCGCTGTTCGCCGGGCTCGATGAATCGCCGGGCGAATCGGTGATCTTCGAGGGCCGTCGCTACAAGTCGTATCGCGGCATGGGCTCGGCAGGGGCGATGGAGGCAGGCTCGGCGGACCGGTACGGGCAGCACAAGGGCGGCGCACAGGACACGCGGCTGCGGAAGTTCGTCCCCGAGGGCGTCGAGGGACTGGTGCCGTATCGCGGCTCGCTGGCGGAGTTTGTGTATCAGTTGGTCGGCGGGCTTCGGGCGAGCATGGGCTACTGCGGGTGCGGCACGGTCGAGCAGTTCCGCGAGCGGGCCAGGTTCTGCCGCGTCACCGGGGCGAGCGTGATCGAGAGCCACCCGCACGACATCCGGATCACCAAGGAAGCGCCGAACTACTCGCACGAGACGCTGGAGGCCAGGAGCAGGTAGGGTCACTTCCAGTCCAGGCCGCGGACACCGCGGTAGGTGTGGAGCCCCACGAGAATGTCCTGCCAGTGCATCGTAATCCTGGGTGTGTCGTGGACGGCATCTCCCATGTGAACACCTGGAATAAACTGCCGCGACGATCTCGCCCCCGCATGGCCATCGGCAGCGAGCACCGGGATCGCGACGGTTAACGTGAGAGGGTCCGGGAGCAGGTCGCCCTGTGTGGACGCGTGGCGAAAGATCGGGAACTGCGATACCAGGGTGGCCTTCTGCGAAGGAAACGTCACATCGGCATGGAGAACGCCGCGGAGTTGTGAGATGCCCGCGAGCCGGGTCTCCGGTGCCCAGAACTCGGGCACGGCAAACAGCGTGCATGGCATGTCAAAGAAGCCGCGCCCGCCTTGGTGAACCACCCCGGTGTCTGATGCGTCGGAGAAGATCTCGATGGGCTGCCCCTCGTAGTACCTGTCCCTCAACGCCCAAAACCACAGGTTCGGCGCCGCGAAGTAGATGGGCGTTTCCATCGTCTCCCCCATCACGTCGAACGCGTACGGGGGATTCGCCGCGTCGACGTAGATTGGAAAGTAGTCCTGCCAATCCGCGGCGTAGGCGCTCAGCACTCCCCCGTGCTGCTGGAGGAGCGCCAGTGTCTTGGCCTGGCGGCCATACTTCCGCGCTCCGGCGAGTCCGACAATCCCGAGCCCGACAAGCACGCTCACGATCGCAATCACGACCAGCAACTCGATAAGCGTGAACGCGGGCCGCCGGTTCATCGCCATTGTTCGAAGCGGACTTGTGGGCCGACCGCCGCGAATCTCTTGAAGAAAGAGAAGCAGGTGTCCAGCGAACAGCAGGCCAAACATCCCTGCCGCCTTTGCCAGCATGAAACGAGCCTCCGCAAGAAAGTCCAGGTGCCGCGCTAGCACGCCCAGGCAATGGCACGTCGGTGTGGACCCGCGCGTCCAACGCAACGTCACCACCACCAGCATCGACGCCAGCAACCCAAGCATGGCCCGCTCCATCAATCTCGGGCGGATGCCGAACGCCCATGCTACTGGTAGCATCGCCTCCGCGGCGGGGAGGCCGATCCAAGAGACATTGAGCAGCCGATCGGACAAAAGGTCCCATGTGAACAACGAGCGACGAAAACTCTCAAGGTCCAGGAGTTTCGCGACGCCCGCAACGAACATCATGGCCATCACTGCGCCGACCAGTGCTTTTCCAATGCTCTGTCCAAAGGATAGCGCAACCGCTGTGAATGGCCATGCGAACAGTTGTGC
>CAYPEI010000007.1:0-131721 GCA_964409775.1 uncultured Phycisphaeraceae bacterium
CACGCCGTCGCCTCGCGTCGATCGGGCCCACAAGGCGGTTGATCAGAAGTCCCCGATGATACCATCGTTCCTATGGGATGCTCTGCCGTCTCGCATACGACGCTCGCTGGCATCGAGCGCGGTTCGATCACTTGAACGTACACGCGACTTTGCTGTGCACGATTGGCTCAGCATTTCCTCGCTCAATAGAAGCCTCGCTCAGCTCGCCTCTGCTGGTTGGCACGCTCGGCACGTGATCGATGTTGGTGCACACGAAGGCGATTGGACATTGTCACTCCTTTCGGCCTTTCCGGGTGCTCACTGTCTGATGGTTGAAGCGCTCCCGCACAAGCGCGAGCACCTTGCTCGCATATGCCGCTTGCACCGCAACTGTCGCATGGCCATCGTGCTGCTTGGCTCGGAGGAACAGCCTTCCGTGATGTTCAATGTCGCGGAAACCGGCTCCTCATTGCTGCCAGATGCAGGCGACAGCACTTCTGAACAGCTCGCGTTGGCCATGACCACGCTCGACACCCTTGTCAATGAGCAAGCGTATCCATCAGTTGATCTCTTGAAGATCGATGTTCAGGGAGCGGAGCTGCTTGTGCTCCAGGGTGCTACACACACGTTATCTACAACTGAGATCGTCTTGCTGGAACTCTCACTTCAACAGCTCTACGCGACGGCGCCGCTGGCCGCCGAGGTCATTGCGTTCATGGATCGTTCAGGCTTCAAGCTGTACGACGTCTGTTCGTTGATACGGAGACCGCGGGATCACGCATTGGCACAGATTGATGCTATGTTCGTACGGCACGATTCGCCGCTCGGACAGCATATCTCATGGACCTGAAGCGAGTCGCCATTGTACTGCCAGGGCTGCATCGCGTAAACCGCGGAGCGGAGACGGCGTTTGAGTCGATCGGGCGAGAGATCGCGAGGATCCCTGGCTGGTCCGTGACGTTGTTCGGCTCAGGCGAACCGCGGCCGGGCGAGCCGTATGAGTTCGTGCATACTCCTTGCACGCCGCGGGAGCGGTTCGAAAAGTGGCCGCGGCTTCCGATGTTTCGGTCGGAAACGGCATGGGAGGAGGTCACCTTTGTGCATCATCTGCGGCGGGTGTACGACCCATCGCGGTTCGATGCCACCATGACGTGCTCGTATCCGTTCTGTAACTGGATCCTACGGCAACGTCAAGACGAGCACGGGCGTCGTCCGGCGCATGTGTTTGTCACGCAGAACGGTGACTGGCCCTGCCATCGGAGGAACAGCGAGTATCGGTGGTTCGGGTGCGATGCGCTCATCTGTACAAACCCTGACTATTACGAGAATCATCGCGGGTGCTATCGAGCGAGCCTCATTCCTAACGGCGTCGATACTTCCCTCTTCATGCCGGGACCGGCGAATAGGCTCGCATTCGGCCTGCCCGAGGGCGTTCCAATCGTGCTCATGGTTGCGGCATTGATCCCGAGCAAGCGGGTGGTCGCGGGAATCGAAGCGGCAGCGAAGGTCGATGGAGTCTGGGTGGTCGCCGCCGGGAACGGACCGCTTCGAAATGAGGTTGAGCGATGCGGGACGAGATTGCTCGGGGGTCGTTTCAAGCGAATCAGCGTACCGTTGCAACAGATGCCCCGCTTGTACCGCTGCGCGGATGTGGTCGTTCACATGAGTGTTGATGAGCCGTTTGGGAACGTGTTCACAGAGGCGCTAGCCACGGGCCTACCAGTCGTGACGCACGACCGGTCCGTCACCCGCTGGACGCTCGAGAACACCTCGTATCTGACGGACGTGATGAACCTTGATGCCGTTGCAAATGCGGTCAAGCTGGCACTCGGCGAGCCGAAGGGGTCCCGCATCGAGGATCGCCTTCGGCTGGTGCGAGAGCGGTATACCTGGTCCGCCATCGCCGCGAAGTACTGCGTCGCCATAGAAGCCGCGGGCGGACCCACAGCGGCGGGACGCATCGCAAACACAGCTCAATGAACACCCGCCGGTCAGATCTCGGGATCGTCGTGATCGGGCGCAATGAAGGGGATCGTCTCAGAGTCTGCATCTCATCCGCGAGGCGGGAGTGCGATCGAGTTGTCTATGTCGATTCGGACTCATCAGACGGAAGCCCTGATGCCGCGCGAGCCTTGGGGGCCGACGTGGTCGCGCTTCAGCCGCCGGGGCTGACCGCTGCCCGCGGCAGGCAGGCTGGCGTCGCGAGTCTGCTTGAACGCTGGCCGGACATCGAGTTCATTCAGTTCGTCGATGGCGATTGTGAACTCGCGGCGGGATGGCTTGACCAGGCGCTCGCGGCCATGGCGACGGACAGCCGGCTCGCGGCCGTCTCCGGTATCCGCTCAGAAGCGTCCACGCAGCACAATCTCTGGTCGCGCCTTGTTGACATCGAATGGCCGCGCACGGGAGGCGATGTCCTGTATCCCGGCGGCGACTCTCTCTGTCGAGTGTCCGCACTACAAGCGATCGGCGGCTGGACTGTGGATCTGATCGCAGGCGAGGATCCGGATCTTGGATTCCGGCTCGTGGACGCAGGATGGCATGTGCGGCGTCTGGCAATTGAAATGACTGTGCACGATATCCGCATCACTCGATTCGGTCAGTATTGGCGACGGGCAGTACGCAGTGGGTTCGCGTATGCGGCTGCCGGTTGGCGGAATCGACATGGAGTCGGCCGGGTCTACTTGATTCGAGGTCTAAAGTTCACACTGCAAGCAGCGCTCCTCGCCGGCACGCTTGTGGCTTCGGCTCTGTACTGGCCTTTCGCGCTGGCAGCTGTCGCGATCGTCATCTGGGTATGGTGTCGCTCCTTTCGCTTCAGCTCGCGTGCCGGCCTCCGAGGAGCAGACTCGCTTCTGTACGCACTTCTTGCTATACCCGTGCGATTCGCTCAGGGACTTGGGTTTGTGCGGGCGCTGCTTGGCATCAGCCGCGGCGAGCGTGCGTCTCTGATCGAGTATCGCGCCGCATTGCCAACGGACTCACCCGAGTTTCCATGACCGCAGAGAGCCGATATCAAGTTATCGCCTATCTTGGCGCGACACTTCCGACGCTGTCTGAGACGTTCGTGTCGAGCGAACTGATTGCCGTCCGTGCGACCGGGCTACGCATTGTGTCTGTGAGCGTGTTCACCCCCCGGATCGAAGGCATGGGGGAGGACCTCCGTGCACTGGCATCGGAAGCGTTAGTGGTGTACTCAGAGAGCACTTGGCGCGACGCCATGACTGAGATTGTCCAGCGTCCTGTTCGCTCGCTCAGGACCTTGGGCCTGGCCGTTCGTGATGCACTTCAGAGCCATGACGCAACTCCGCGATCACGCGCGAAGCTCCCGGCGCAGGCCTTGGCCGCGCTCGGGCTGGCCCGGCGGCTCCGCAGAGAAGGGATCGGTCACATTCACGCACACATGGCGAACACGCCGACGACGATCGCGATGTACGCCGCGGCACAGCTCGGCATCGGATTCAGCTTCACGGGCCATGCGAACGATCTCTTCGTGCATCGGGCGTTCCTACCGGAGAAACTGCGACGCGCGCTGTTCGTCTCGTGCATTAGCCGATGGCACCGCGAGTACTACAGGCGCATAGTCGAATTGCCCGATGCGCGGATGCCGATCATCAGGTGCGGGGTCCGAACTGATCGCCAGGACGATGCGCCTAATGCCGGGGCGCGACCAGACTCACCGATCCGCATTCTCTCCGTCGGCCGCCTCGTTCCGAAGAAGGGAATGGGGACGCTGATCCGCGCCATCGCAGCGCTCGGCGCTGCCACTCCGGTGCGGTGCGAGATCATCGGGGATGGTCCGCAGAGAGACGAACTCTCATCCTGCATTGGGGAACTGGGCTTGGGTGACCGGGTTAAGCTCCTTGGCGCGCGTCCGAACAGCGAGGTGCTGGACCGCGTGGAGGCGTGCGATGTCTTCGTGCTGGCGTGCCAGCGCGATCCGGAGAGCGGCGATCAGGACGGAATCCCGGTATCGCTGATGGAGGCGATGGCCGCGGGCCGTTGCGTGATCACTTCCGCACTGCCGCCGATCACGGAACTGGTTCTTGATGGCGAGACCGGGATCTGCGTCCCGGAGAACGATGCCGGAGCACTGGCTGCCGCGCTCAGACGGGCAATCATCGATACGCAGCTTCGGCAGAAGCTCGGTCGGGCGGGACGGGCCCATGTGACGAGCGAGTTTGATCGCGGCATCAATGCGGAGAGGCTGGCCGCACACTTCCGAGCAGCCCTAACCGCTCATCAGAGCAGCGGGCCAGCTTCGGCCTTGCGGGCTGCATCTACCGCCTGAATCGCAGAGCTCCACGAGAGCACCCCCATGTCCAACCGTTATCTCATCATCGCACCCGGCCGCAACGAAGCGAAGTTCATGCGGCGGACGCTCGACAGCCTGGTGGCGCAGACGGTGCGGCCCGGGCTGCTGGTGGTGGTCGATGACGGCTCGACGGATGACACTCCGAAGATCCTGGCGGAGTACGCCGCGAAGCACGAGTGGATCCGCGTGGTCACTCGCAAGGATCGCGGCACGCGGTCGGTCGGGCCGGGCGTGATCGAGGCGTTCTATGCGGGGCTGGAGACAGTCGACCTCGACGGGTTTGACTATGTCTGCAAACTTGATCTGGATCTTGAACTGCCCACCGGCTACTTCGAGGGGCTGATGAAGCGGATGGAGGCGAATCCGCGGCTGGGGTGTCTGTCCGGCAAGGCCTATTTCCCCGGTCCGTCGAACCCCGAGGGTGTGTTCGGCAAGGAGTTGATCCGCGAGGCGATCGGGGATGAAGTGTCGGTCGGTGCGAGCAAGTTCTACCGGGCCGCGTGCTTCAAGCAGATCGGCGGGTTCGTGCGGCAGGTGATGTGGGATGGCATCGACTGCCACAGCGCCAGAATGCTGGGCTGGCAGGTCGGCAGCACGGATGATCCGGAGTTACGGTTCATTCACCTGCGGCCGATGGGCTCCAGCCACGGGAACATCTGGACCGGGCGGAAGCGGCACGGCTTCGGTCAGTATTTCATGGGCACCGGCCTGTTGTTCATGGCCGCGAGCGCGATCAACCGGATTCCGCGCTACCCACCGGTTCTCGGCGCCTTGGCCATGTTCTGGGGCTATGTCGAGAGCATGCTGAAGCGCGTGCCGCGGTATGGCGATGCCGAGTTCAGACGCTTCTTGCGCCGCTACCAACTCGAGAGCCTGATCCTCGGGAAGTCCCGCGCGGCGAAGCGAGCAGAGGCCCGAAGCGTCCGATCATGGAATCCGGATCGTCCGGGCGACCTGCGACACGCGCCGGCGAGCGTCCGAGAACCACGTACCACACCCCCGGCGCCATCAACCAGCGAACTCTCACCCCTTCGAGCATGAGCATGACACCGCACACGCACCTGCTTCAACGACTCCTCTCCGGTGATGCCCTGATCGGCGTCATCGGCCTGGGCTACGTCGGCCTGCCGCTCGCGCACGCCGCGCACACCGGCGGCTTCAGAGTGCTCGGCTTCGATATCGATCCGACGAAGATCGAGGCTCTCGCCGCGGGGAAGAACTATCTCCGTCACCTCGGCGACGACATGGTGAAGGAACTCGCCGCCGGCGGCCGGTTCAGCGCGACCACCAACTTCGACCGGCTCTCCGAGCCCGACGCGATCGTCGTATGCGTGCCGACGCCGCTCGGCCACCACCAGGAACCGGACCTCACGTACGTCGTCAACTCCGGGCGCGACATCGGCAAGCGGCTCCGCCGCGGCCAACTGATCGTGCTCGAATCCACCAGTTATCCCGGCACCACGCGCGACGACCTGTTGAAAGCGATCATGGCCGCACGCCCGACGGGGAGCGAGCGGCTCGTCTGCGGCGAGGATTTCTTCGTCGCCTTCAGCCCCGAGCGCGAGGACCCGGGACGCAAGACGCACACCACGCGCACGATCCCGAAACTCGTCGGCGGGCTGGACCCCAAGTCCACTGAACTGGCCGTGGCGCTGTACAAGCGCGCGGTCGAGCATGTCGTGCCGGTCTCCGCCGCCGAGGTCGCCGAGGCGGCGAAGATCCTGGAGAACGTTTTCCGGGCGGTCAACATCGCGCTGGTGAATGAACTCAAGACCATCCTGACGCCGATGGGCATCGACGTGTGGGAAGTGATCGAAGCCGCGGCCACAAAGCCCTTCGGCTTCATGCCGTTCTATCCCGGCCCCGGGCTGGGCGGGCACTGCATCCCGATCGATCCGTTCTACCTGACGTGGAAGGCCCGCGAGCAGGGTCAGCCGACACGCTTCATCGAACTCGCCGGCGAGATCAACACCCGGATGCCGCACTACGTCGTCGATCGCTGCATGCACGCGCTGAACGACGACGGCAAGGCGATCAAGGGCGCGAAGGTGCTGGTCGTCGGGCTGGCGTACAAGCCGGATATCGACGACACCCGCGAGACTCCCGCCGCGGAGATCATTGATCTTCTTGCCGATCTCGGCGCAAACGTCTCGTACCACGACCCGCTTGTCCCCCGCTTCCCGCACATGCGTCGGCACAAGCGCGACATGCAATCGGTGCCGACGACGCCCGAGTCGCTCAAGGGGTTCGACTGCGTGATGATCGTGACGAATCACTCAAGCGTTGACTACCGCTCGATCGCCACGCACTCGCGGCTGGTCATCGACACTCGAAACGCCTTGAAGGGTCTGCACAACCTGGGTACACGGATCGTGAAGGCGTGACGGCGCTCGCCGCACAACCTCAGCCGGCAGCGCTCGACATCCCGACGCCGGTCTGGCTGCTGGGCGTCCCGGTCGATCCGATCTCGCTCGACCGGGCGGCAGAGCACATCGTCCGGGCCGCGAAGACGGGAGCGGGCGGCTGGGTCATCACGCCGAACCTGGACATCCTGCGGCGCGCTGTGCGCGATCGCGAGTTCCGCGCGTTGTACGATGAAGCCACCCTTCGCCTTGCGGACGGCATGCCGCTCGTCTGGGCGAGCCGTCTGCAGCGCACGCCCCTGCCCGAACGCGCAGCGGGTTCTGATCTCATCTTCGCGCTTGCCAGGGAGGCCGCGGAGCACGGTGCGTCGTTATTCCTGCTGGGCGGAAATCCCGGCGCGGCCGAGAAGACCGCGGAGGTGCTCTGCCAGAAGCATCCCACGCTGCGGATCGCCGGGATTGACTGCCCTGCTGTGGGCTTCGAGCAGGACGCAGAGTCGATGCGGCGGCTCACCGAGGCACTCCGCGATGCGGCACCCGACCTTGTGCTGGTGGCGCTGGGCAGCCCGAAGCAGGAGCGGGTGATCCGTGCCCTGCGTGCAGAGTTGCCCCGGGCGTGGTTCCTGGGCATCGGGATTACCTTCAGTTTCGTCGCCGGCGAAGTGAAGCGCGCCCCGGAGTGGATGCGGCGGATCGGACTCGAATGGGCCCACAGGCTTGCGCAGGAACCGCGGCGGCTCGTTCGACGCTACCTTGTGGACGGCCTGCCGTTTGCCTTCAAGTTGTTCGTTGTTTCTGCCGCACGCGGGCTGACCGGATCCGACGGTCGGCACAGGGCCACCTGAGCCGCTGCGGCCGCCAAGACTGACACTCCTTCACTCATGACCACGCTGCCTCCCGTCAGTGCCGCATCGCAGACCGTACGGTCATCGATAGATGGGGTGCACCTCGCCGCCGTCGTGCTGATGGCCGGATCGGTGAGGCAGACCGAACTGGCACGCATCGCTCAGCGCTCGCTTCTGGATCTACCGATGGCGGACCGAACGATCGGCGACTGCTGGGCCGAGCGGGTGGAAGAACTTCGCTCGGCGTGCGACCGCCCGGAACTGCCGCTTGTGGTGGCCGCGAACGTGATCGCGGGCCCGCCGCGAGATGTTTCACGATGGCGCCTCGCGGCGGTGCACATGGACAGCGAGGAGACTCGCGGCTCGGGAGGTGCGCTCCGAGACGCGACGCGGGGCTTTGACCCGCAGTCGCACATCCTGGTTGCGCCGGGACACTCGTTCCTGCGGACGCCGCTCTCGCCGCTTCTTGAACTGCTGGCAACAAGCACCGCCGATGTCGTCATCCATGCCAGCGATTCGCGTATGCCGAGCGGATTCTTTCTGATCCGCTGTGGGGCGCTCTCGGGCGTCGCGTCCAACGGATTTGCCGATCTGAAGGAACAGGTGCTGCCGATGCTGGCACGCGAGGGACAGGTCCGCGTCGTGGAGAGCAGTCACGGGTCGCCGATGGCGGTGCGGTCCCTTGATGGATACATCCGTGCGCTGCGTGCCGCCGCGGACAACGGATCCGCCGATTCCGACGAGCATCCGCTCGAGGACTGGCAGAGCACATTCACGAGCGTGGAGGCGGGCGCGGAGGTCGATCCGACCGCGCGGCTGCACGACTCGGTCGTGCTCGCGGGCGGACGAGTCGGGCCGGGCGCGCTGCTGGTGAGAAGCATGGTGGGGCCCGGCGGCATCGTGGCCCGCGGCGAGGCCGTGTTCGACCGCATCATCGGCGGCGAGAAGCCATGAGCGAACCGATCCCGCAACGCGGTCCGCGGTCGTCTGTGACGGTCTTTTCAAACAATGCGCTCCTCGCGCTGTGGGCGGTGCTGATCCTCGCGGTGATCTGGCTCACCCGCGACACATGGGCCGACATCATCAGCTTCGCGACAACCGACGAGGAGCAGAGTCACATTCTGCTTGTGCCCATCGTGGCGGGCTGGATGGCCTGGATACGCCGGCAGCGGCTGCGCCGACTCCGGCCATCGGGAACACTCGTCGGGCCGGCGACGATCCTGGTCGGCTGGGGCATGTCCTACATCGGCTTTTATCACGCTGTGCAGTCCTCATGGCACGCGGGCGCGATCGTGATGCTCATCGGAGCGCTGATCACCGGACTGGGGCTCAACACGCTCTTCAAACTCTTCCCGGCGTTCGCGGTGCTGGTCTTCGCCGTGCCCATGCCGGGCACGCTACGGCACCTCGTGGCGGGCCCGCTGCAAACGGCCAGTGCCGCGGTTACGCAAGTCGTGCTCGAAACGTTCGGCGTGCCGATCGAGCGGTCGATGAACCTGCTCACGATCAACGGGCATGACGTCGCCGTAGCGGAGGCGTGCAACGGCATGCGGATGGTGCTGGCGCTCGTCCTGGTGTCCTACGCATTCGCTTTCAGCATCCCGCTCCGCTGGTACGCACGCTCGCTCGTGCTGGTGCTCAGTCCGCTGGCCGCACTGGGCTGCAATGTCGTCCGGCTGCTCCCGACGGTCGTGCTCTACGGCTACGCGGACGAATCGGTGGCCAACGCGTTCCACGACGTCAGCGGCTGGCTCATGGTCCCGCTCGCGTTCTGCCTGCTGCTGGGCATCTTCGCGATGCTCCGCTGGGCGCTCATTCCCGTCACCCGGTTCACGCTCGCCTATCAGTAGTTCGCCGGAGTCGATACACCGTGATCCGCATCCAGCCCTATCTGTCCGCCCTTGTCGGACTGGTGATCGTCGCGGTCGCCGCGGCGGAGTTTGCACGAAGACCCGGAGTGGGGAACGCCGAGCCGTTCCACACCGCGGCAGCCAAGGCCATCGCGGCCATCCCGATGGAGTTCGGGCCGTGGGAGTCATCATCACTTCCAGTCCCGGCGAGCGCCCAGACACTGCTCAAGCCCAACGCGATCCTCTCTCGGAGCCTTCGAAACAAACAGACAGGCGAACAAGCGAGCCTGGTGCTCGTACAGTGTCGCGACACTCGTGACATGGCCGGCCACTATCCGCCGATCTGCTACCCCGGCCAAGGCTGGACGGAGGTCGAGCCGCGGAGCCCGGTTCAACTGGTGGTTGGAAAGCGGACGGTGACGGCGATCCGTTACGAGTTCACCCGATCGGGCTTTGATCGGGATCGAATGCTGGTGGTCTATAACTTCTTTGCGATCCCCGGCCAAGGCACGCCAGCGGATATGGACACGATCCGGCGCGCCGCGGCGGACTACCCGGCCCGGCCATTCGGTGCAGCGCAGGTTCAGGTGGTTCTGGGCCGGCGCATGCCGGCCGACGAGGAGCACGCGTTGATCGAGAATGTGCTTAGCCCACTGGCGGATGTGGTCGATCTGCTGTCTGATCCGAGGTGGAGACGGTGATGCACAGCAACGGCGCGATCACTCTCGATGCCACCCATGCCATTCGGCCGGAATCCGTGGCCGCGCACGGAGATGGGCACGCGCACCAGGTCAACATCGTGCACGTTGTGCACAGCCTGCTCCGCGGGCGGTACATCATCACGATCGTGCTGGCGACGATCTGCGGGCTGGGCGCGGCCGCGGCGGGATATCTGCTGCCCGTACCAAAGTTCCGGGCCGAGGGCCTGATCCGTATCCAGCCGGTGCTGCCGCGGATCCTCTATCAGAGCGAACAGAACACGCTCCCGCCGATGTTCTCGAGTTTCGTGAACACGCAGGCGAGCCTGATCCAGCACAGCCGCGTGCTCAACAAGGCGATGGACAGCGACGGGTGGAAGAAACTGGGCCGGAAGCGCGACCCCGAGAGCGAGAAGGAGTTCCGAAACAGCCTGCAGGTCGTCACCGGACGCGATGCGCCGGAACTGATCATGGTGTCGTTCACGGATGAGGAGTCTCGCGCGGCGTTCATCGCGGTGAGCGAGATCATCAACGCGTACCAGGACGCATTCGGCGGCTCGGAATCCAAGGCGCAGCGAGAAACGCAAAACAGGATCCTCACGCAGCGCAAGCAGTCGCTCGAGTCGCAGAAGCGCGACTACGAGAACCGCATCAGCACGGAACTCGCCGAGTTCGAGACCGACGACCTGGCGCGACTGGGCGACCACTACCTCACCCAACTCCTCGGCCTGGACGATCGCCTCGCCGAGGTGCGGCTTGCACTGGGCGAGGTCGGCATCGACGCCGGCACGCTTCCGGATCAGCCTGCACAGGCCGGGAGCGATCCGCAGAGCCCGGCCGCCGCGACGACCCCGATGGAGCCGCTGACGCCCGAGCAGATCGGAACGTTTGATGCGCAGATGGCCAAACTGCTCGCCGACCGGGCATCGATCCGGCGGCAGATCGATCTGTACAAGGCTCGCGGCTGGGGCGCGAAGCACACGGCGGTGATCGAGATCGCGGCCGATCTCGTCTCGGTCGACAACGCGATTGCGGACAGGGCCGCGACCGTCAACGAAGCCGCCGCCGCACCCGCGCCCGCAACCGGCGCGTTTGCCGCGGGCGCAGCAACATCCGCCGGAGCAGCCCCAACACCCGCCCAACTCGTCAAGCGCTACCAGCACCTGCGGCAGCAGTCCGAGGCGCTTCGCAGCCGAACCGAGATGGTCAGCCGGCGCAGGCTCCAGATCGATTCCCTGAGGCGCGAACTGAAGATGACCGAGACGAATCTCGACGAGGTGAATCGGCGCCTGGACGAGATCGCCGTCGAGTCGAAGATGACGGATCGGATCGGGCGGATCGAGGCCATCCTACCCGATGCACCGCCGTCGACTCCCACCGTCGACCCCCGCAAGAAGTACGCCGCGATGGGGCTCGTGCTGGGCGGCGGCTTCCCCGTGGGCGTGCTCCTGCTCATCGGGTTGATCGACCGGAGGTTCCGATACTCCGACCAGGCCGGTGACAGGCTGGGCAGCGCCCGGATGCTCGGCATTCTGCCCGAACTCCCGTCGAGTTCGGATGATCCCGAGCAGGCGGCCGCGGCGGTGCACTGTGTGCACCACATCCGCTCGATGCTGCAACTGGCCGATCCTTCCCGCAAGGTGTATGTCGTGACCAGCCCGACCGCGGGCGATGGCAAGACCAGCCTTTCGCTCTCGCTGGCGATGTCCTTCACGGCCGCGGGCTCCCGGACGCTGCTGATCGACTTTGATCTCATCGGGCACGGGCTGACGATGCGTTTGGGCGCATCGCGGGAGCGAGGGATCGGTCATCTGCTGGCCAGCGGCTCGACGCCTGCCGCCGAGCCGACATCGGTGCCCGGCCTCAGCCTGGTGGCGTCGGGTCGCGAGGATGCGGCGTTCGCAAGCCGAGTCTCGCGAGAGTCGCTCGCAGCGATGGTCGCCCGGTTCCGCAACGACTTCGACGCGATCGTGATCGACACCGGGCCCATCCTCGGAAGCCTCGAAGCGAACCTCGCGGCGTCGGTCGCCGACGCGGCGGTTCTGGTCGTCGGCCGCGGGCAGCACAGCGCCGACGCGCAGAGCGCGATCCGCCACCTTGGACTGCTGGGTGCAAGACTCGCCGGCATCGTGTTCAACCGCGCACACTCGCTGGATTTCAGCCGGTCGCGCAGCGTGAGCACATCGATCCGCTCCGTGCGTGCCGCGGCATCGGCGCAGAACGGCCGTGCAAGCACCGAAATTGTTCCCGCTATCGACGCGATGGGGCCGCTGGCGCGCAGTGTTGCGCTGGACATCCGTCCCTAACCTGCCCTCGTGAATGCATCCGCGACAATCTGGGGCCTGACACCCGCCGAGTTGCACGACCGCTTCTGGGCGTCGCGCGGCGTACAGGTCGTCCGGCCCGGAGAGCCCTCGGCCATCGTGCCCTACGCCGAGTTGTACCTCCTGCTCCCGCCGCAGACACTCACGATCTTCAGGCCCGCGGCGGTGCTGGACACCATGGCCTGGCTCAGCCCCGACCTGCTGGCCATCCGGCTTGTCGACCAGCGGAAGGACCGGTATGCCGAGCGCGTCCACAGCGACGGGAACGGCCGGTTCCTTCGCTTCGAGCGGGTCTACGGCGAAGCCGATGCGCGGACCCTCCGCGTGGGATTGACCAGCGACCCCGAGATCGTGCGGATCTGGCAGGCCGCGCCCGATGCCCAGACAGCCTGGCGCCGGCTGCGGAAGACGCTTCGACCGACGGCTCGCTCGGCGGCCAAACTCACAGGGCGCATCTTCGATACCGAAGACGCGGAAGAGAACGCGCTGTTCCTTCGCGAGATCATCGGAAGGTGGCGCAGGCCCGACACGACGATCGTGAACATCCGGCAGTCAGGCGATGGCGTCTGGACCCTCGACGGTCAGAAGGCGGTCGCGCCAACCTCGGCCAGGGGGCCGCTGTGGATCGGAGCGGGTCGGGAACTTCCGTCCGACCGATTCGCCATCGGGCCCGCGGTACTGTGGGATACCCCGGCCGCGAGGCCGACACCGGCGCCTGTCGAGTGGCTCCAGATCGAGCCGATCGCCGAGTCGCTTGCCGCGATCAAGACGCCGCCGATCACCCGGCGGCCGTTCAAGCGAGCGTTTGACATCGCGTTTTCGCTGGTTGTGCTGGCGGCGACGCTGCCGCTGTACCCCTTCATCGCGCTGGCCATCGTCCTCGAGGACGGATTCCCGGTCTTCTTCAGTCACACCCGGGAAACCATCGGCGGCCGCCGTTTCGGCTGCCTCAAGTTCCGGTCGATGCGCCGAGACGCCGAGATGATCAAGGCCGGGCTGGCCGGCAAGAACAAGGCCGATGGTCCGCAGTTCTTCATCCCCGACGACCCGCGGCTCACCCGGGTGGGCCGCATCCTGCGTGACTTTCAACTCGATGAACTGCCCCAGTTCCTCAACGTGCTGCGGGGCGACATGTCCGTAGTCGGCCCGAGGCCCAGCCCGTTCAAGGAAAACCAGTTCTGCCCGCCCTGGAGAGAGGCCCGATTGAGCGTGCGTCCCGGCGTCACCGGCCTCTGGCAGATCCGCCGCACGCGCGCCGCCGGGGCGGACTTCCAGGAGTGGATCAAGTACGACATCGAGTATGTGGAGCGCCAATCGTTCTTCTTTGATCTCTGGATCATCTGGAAGACCGTGCTACTCGTGCTGAGGAAGGTCACCCGCTCATGAAACTCAAGCCCAAAGCCGCGCGCCGGCTGCTGCTGGTCGGGGTCGCCGGCATCCTGCTCATCGGATCGGCGTTCGCCCTGTTCTTTGTCCGCTCGTGGCAGAACGAGCGGCGGACGCAGGCGTTGCGAGCCGATGGCCTCGCGGCCTACAAGCAGCAGGACTATCCGGCGACGCTCGACAACCTGGGCCGCTACCTCCGGCGGAAGAACGACGACCGCGAAGCGTGGCTGGCGTTCGGCGACGCACGCGAACGCATCGAGGAGCCGCGCGGCGGGCACCTGTCGCAGGCCGCGCTGGCCTACTCGCGCGCGCTGGCGATGGACGAGTCCGATCGCGCCACAGCGCTCAAACTCGTCAAGATTCAGAACACCATCGGCTACTTCGCCGAGGCCCGGGACCAGGCCATGCGGCTCCGTCCCGCAGACCCGGCCGCGGCGACAGAGGAACACGCCGACGCCATGATGCAGGAGGCCATCGCGAGAATCGCGCTCAAGGCGTGGGACCCCACGCTGGATGGCCTCACCGGGCGGCTGGTCGCTCTGAAGCCCAGGAACTACCAGGCCGCGCTCATGAGGGCGACCGTGCTCCGTGAGTCGGACCGGCGCGACGACGCCCGCGCGTTCGCGGCGAAACTGGTCGCAGACAACCCGAACGATCCCGGGTTTGCGATCGTCGACCTGATCGTACGTGTCGAGAGCGGCGCATCGGTGTCGATCGAGGACTTTGCCGGCGCGCTGTGCCGCGCCGCGGGCCTGAAGGTCGACCCGCCCGCACGCATCGCCGAGCCCGTGTACACAGAACCACAGTTCGCAGGACAACTCTTCACCGGATTCGACCGGCTCCAGATGCACCCGCACGCACTGCTCGTCATCCGCGATGCGGCAACGCGGCTGAAGGACCCGGATTTCCGCCGGCTGCTCGCGCGGCGCGAATGGGAGTCGGGTCAGGGGGATGAACTGCTCACGGACTTCCCGGACCCCGATACCTCGATTCGCGGCGAGCACAGCGAGATCCTCGCGTTCCGGGCGCTGACGCTGCGCAACCTCGGGCGAGCCGACGAGGCGAAGGCGATTGCCGCGGCGTTGCGCACTCGCGATCGCGACTTCATCGCCCGAGCCTGGAGCAACGTGCTCCCGGCCGTCATCGAGACGACCGAGTCCAAGGCCGCGCTGTCGATGATCGACGCCGCAATCAAGGAGCACGATGCGGAGCCCGTCTTCGCATTCTTCCGGGGCGAGGTTCTCGCCCGGCTTGGCCGAGGCGATGAGGCCCGCGCCGCATGGGACAGCGTCTACAAATCCGGTTTGGCGGAGGGGTGGGAGACACCCGCCATCCGAACAGCGGAAACGCTTCTTGATGAAGGCAGGCTGGACGAAGGTTTGGCCGCGGCACAGGCAGCGCTCCAGCGGTTCAGGCTGGCGCCGTCGGCACGGCTGGTGCATCTGCGGGCCCAGGCGCTCATCATCGAATCCGGCAGGCGGGTCGCCAGCCCTGCCGATGTCCTTAAGCAACTCGAGGAAACGTCAGACCGCATCGAGTCGCTCAAGAACCCGACCCTGAGCCAGATCGCCCGTCGATCGCTCCTTCCCGCCCGCGTCGCGCTGCTGGCGGATGCCGGCCGCAAGTCGGAGGCGGCAGCGCTCATCGAGCAAGCCGCTGCAGATGCGCAGTCGCTCGACCCCGACCTTGCCCGCAGACTTGCTGCCGTCAGCGCCCGAGAGGGGCTGAACATGGAGGACCGCATCCTGTCCGCGGCCTCGGCCGGGGGTGGCGCAAGCGGCGGAACACTGCTCAGCCGCGCGCTGCTCATGGCCGGCGCGGGCAAGGCGCAGGAGGCGGGGGCGATGATCGATGAAGCGCTCGCCGCCGCACCGGCCGACCGCAAGGCCGACATGGTGCTGACACGGGCGCAGTTCCGCGACGGGATCGACGATCCGGAAGCGCTTGCAACCTGGAAGGCGGCAGTCCAGGCATATCCCGACTCGCTGGCGATGCACCTTGCCGCCATCCGATCAGAGTCGGGCGCGACAGACCCGGCATTCATCGAGCACCTCGCGATGCGGATCACGCAGCTGGGCGGCTCCGATGCCGACCGGCCGTCGGCGGACATTCGGTTTGCCCGCGCCCGCGCCCTGCTTGTGAAGTCCCCCACGCCCCGCACACGGGATGAAGCGGTCGCGATTCTGCGTGCGCTGGTGCTCGAGGCGCCGGCCCGCGCCGAGTTCCGCGATGCCCTGATCAAGTCGTTGCTGCTCTCCGATCCCGAACGCGGCCTTCAGCCCAACTTCCAGGGTGCGATCGACCAACTGACGGCCGGCGCCGCCTTCTCAAACGACCGCGCAACGTTCACCCTGCGGCTCGCGTCCATCTACCAGCAGCAGGGCCAGACGGCCCGCGCCGCCGAGGAGTTGTCCAAACTCGCGCTCGACTCCGCCGTCGATCCGGCCGGGCGCCTGCAAGCCGTTGACCGGCTCGCCGGCCTGCGCGAACACGAGGCCGCGCTGCGGGGTCTGGACGCGATCGCCGCCTCGCCGAGCGCAGGCGAGATAACGCTCGACCTGCTCCTCCGTCGCGGCGGGCTCCTGCTCGCGCTTCGCCGCGACCGCGAGGCCGTCGACACCTACCAGCGCATCCTCCGCATGCCGCTCCCGAGCGCACAGGTCATTCTCAACGTCGCCGGCGCGCTCCGGACGCTGGGAGAATCCGCCGGCGCCGAAGCCGCGATGGCCAGGCTCGATGAGCCGGCGATCGCTCCGAAGGACCGTGCGCTGGCCCGCGCAACCTATGCCGCCGGCGTTGGCGACGCGGCGGCCGCGCTCGCCGAGTACACCCGCGCGACCGAACTCGCGCCGGACGACCGAACAGTCTGGACCCTGCTGACGCGCTTCCACCTTCAGCGCGGCGAACTCCCACAGGCCGAGGCCGCGGTCTCACGCGGGCTGGAGCGACTCCCCGGCGATAGTGAACTGAGCATCCTGCGCGAGCAGGTCCACATCGCCTCAATGGACGACAAGAGCATCGATGTCTCTGCGCTGGCGGATGCGCTCGCGCGGAATCCGGCGACGGCCAAGCGGGCCGAGGCCATCCGCACCATCGCCCGAGCGAAGGCGGACGGCACGCTCGACGACGCCGCCGCCATGGCCCGGGTCGCCGACGACTTCGTCGACGACCCCGCGACCCAGTTGTTCATCGCCAGGCGTCTGGCATCGGGCGATGCCGGCTCGCTGGCCGAATCGGTTCGGATCATGCGCCGCGCCGCGACCCGCTTCGCGAACGATCCCACGGTGCAGGAGCAGGCCGCACGCACGATGATCACCGCGGAAGACTGGGAGCCGGCTCTCGCCGCCGCGACCGCGTGGCGTGCACTCACGCGCGATCCCCAGGCCGATGTCGCCATCGCCGAGGCACAACTCTCCCTCGGCAGGTCACGTCAGGCGGTCGACGCGGTGAAGGACTACCGGCTCCCCCCCACTATCGAGCCCAGCGACGCCGTGTCGCTCGGCGTGCTCAACGTGCGAACCCGATCCGCCGCACAATCCGGCAATGCCGCGGCGGCGCTGCAACTCGTCGAACCCTATCTCGCGTCATTGCCCGTCGTGCGTCTCAACATCGCACTGCCGGTCGCCGCGATGATCTTGAAGGACCCCGCGGATGTGCGGAAGTGGATCGAGTCGATCGCCTCGCGGATGGATGCCGCCGCGATCAACGACCAGATGGCGCTGGCCAATGCGTGGGCGACCGCCGCGGAAAGACTGCCCGCATCGAGAACAGAGTTCCTTCGCAGGGCCTCCGAGATCACGGATCGCCTCATCGCGACCGAGACCGGCGCAACAACCCAGGTCTTCGCGATGCAATCGGCGCTCCTGAGCGCGGCGGGCGACGTGCCGGGCGCGATCCAGGCCGCACGCCGGGCGGTCGCCAAGGACCCCCAGAGCGCCGCAGCCCGCACCGGACTTGCCCGATTGCTCATGGACACCGGCAAGGACTACGCCGAAGCGGAGTCGGTTGCCCTGGGCGTTGTCGCCGAGGGAGCCGTCATGCCCGAGGCGCTCCTCATTGCTGCACAGGCTCAACTCGAGCAATCCGATGCCGCAAAGGCCGCGGGCAACCAGGCCGCCCACGCGGCCAAGCGGAAGGAAGCGCAGTCGATCCTGTCGCGTCTGGGCGCGATGCAGAGTCTGCGGACCGCGATGGTGCTTGAAATGGCCAATCTCGCAGAGCGCCTGCCGGATGACGTCCTGGCCATGGGCCTGTATGAGCGGGCGCTCACTTCACCCCTCCCGCCGACGGGCATGCCGCTTGCGATCGCGAAGAACAACCTTGCATATCTGTACTACAAGAAGTTCCCCAGCGGCCCGGCGAACGACACGCTCCGGCGCGCCAAGTCACTGATCGACGAGGCGATCACCCTCGCCCAACTCGCTCCCTTCTACGACACGCTGGGATCGATTGACGCGGCACTCGGCGACCGGCCCGCGGCGATCGCGGCATTCCGCAAAGCGGTCGAGATTGACCAGAACGGGGTCGGCGCGATGGTGAACCTCGCGGCGGTCCTGGCAACGGGCACCGCAGCGGAACAGGCGGAAGCGGCGGAGACGGTCAAGGCCGTGGAGCGTCTGCTCACCGGCGGGGCGAAGTTGGATGCCGAGCAGCAGTCAAGCCTGGACCAGACCCGGCAGAAACTGGGCAGGCGCTAACCCCTCAACGCAACGCGATGCCGACGGCGGCCGGTCCGTGCGACCGGCCGCTCTCATTTTTGCCGTTCAGACCGACCCGAACCCGCGACCGTCCGAGAGCACAACGTCCGCAAACCAGCCCGGCGGTGCTCCATCCCATTAACTTGCATGCAAGTTACCGGAGCACCGAATTGGCCCGCGATCCACGAAATCGTGTTCCATGCGCCGGCCCCGGGTCGACAGATTCGGATTCCTGCGGTATTCTCCGTTCCGAATGGGAAGGCCTCCGGGCGCGCCCAATTCGATTGTTTTGAGCGATCCCTGCGCAATGTCTGGGGAGGGGAACTGCCACATGCGTTCAGAGTCGATCTTCGCCGCGATGTCCAGCCTTGCCCTCACGGCGATGGTGAGTGCTGCGCCCGAGGTGCTCCACGGCCAGGGGGCGACGGGCGCCCCCGCTGGCGGGTCCTCTTCGCAGTTTGCTGCGTTTGACGCCAAGTTCTCCCTCTCACCGACGACCGGATTCGTCAGTTTCAGCGGCGTGCCGACGCAGTTCGCCGCGCCGGTCAAGAGCGAGCGGGAACTCGGGTCGTCGAAGCAGGTGAAGAGCGTCCAGTGGTCGTTCACTCTTGAACACTCTGTCTCCGACGGTTTCAGCCTCACCATGACCGGCATCCGGAATGACGAGCGATCCGCCACCACGCGGACCATCCGATGGAGCGGCAACCCGACGGGTAACTCGCTCGGACAGGGTGGCGGACTTTCCGGGGTTTCATTCAACTCGCTTCAACTCACCGGGCTCCTGCCGCAAGGAGACGGCGCAAACGGCCTCTCCTTCGCCGACATGGCCTTCACCAGCGCCACGCTCGGAAATGGTGCGTTCGCTGACGATGAGTTGACGCCCCGCGGCCCGGACCACGCGAACGTCTGGATGACCTTCGGCAATGGCGAGGACCTTCGGATGCACGACTGGTCGCTTTCCGGGATGGTCTCAGGCTTCCGTTCGTCCGATGCAGGCGGCGGAGATGTCTCGTTCTCCATCTCGGGACAATCAGTTACCCTGGTTCCGTTGCCGGCCGCGGCGTGGGCCGGGCTTTCAACGCTCACCGCGGTCGGCTTGCTCGGCGCGATTCGCCGCCGCCGCCGATTGGCCTGAGGCCCGCGACAGGCCGAGTTTGGCACGCCTCCGGTTGAATGATCGCTTTCCCCGAGACCCGCGACATGCGGGTCTCGGTCGTTTTGGGGAGGGTGAACTCGGACATCGCCGTCCTTCGTTGCTCCTCGCGGCCAACGCAGTCGACGTCGCATGTTCTTCACCCATGGAAGGTTGGGAAGTCTCGAGCATTGCGCGGCGTGAAACTGCGCAGAAGAGAGAGACTGGGTCATCTCCACCAGAACCCGCCACGTCCCGATGCCTCGCCGCCACCATGCTCCGCGTAAACCAAGACAGATTTCTTGCGGTTCAGCGGCTATTTGATTTGCAAGTGGGCGAGGGCTGAGTTACGTTCTTGCCTCGGCGGATGCCGCGGCGTGCACTCGTGGAGAGGGTCGCCGCCATGCACCAGCACCCGCCGCTCGCCCACGATCGGCGATCTCACCGGTACCCGACGGCAAGGGGCTCGTGGCCCACTCACGCCGCCGGTGGTGTGCCGGAACATGCAGGCACCGTCGCCGCGACGTACAGGCGACCGGCCTTGGCTTGATCGCCGGCACGGCCGGCAGGAGATTCGGAGATGAACTTCCGGAAGTCTGGATTGGTGGCAGCAGCGCTCGTTGGGGCGGTGGGTTCCGCGGCGATGGCGGGCTCGTACACCGTCATCAGTACCAGCGGCGAGCCCTCGCTGTACTCGATCGTCACCTCGAACTACGGCACACCGAGCGTGAGCCAGGCCAACTTCAACAGCGGCCTGAGCGGCGGCAACGCCTTCACCACCACCGGCGGCTATTCGTTCACGCGGCTTTTCGACTACGGCACCGCCAACGACGCCACCCCGACCAATCTGCACACCGCCTACTCGGGCTCCACGAGCGATCAGCGATTCTCCGACGGCATCGCCACCGTTAACTTCCTCGTGAAATACGCCGGTTACAACAACCGCTTCGGCTGGTCGAACGCCAGCGGCGCCGGGAGTGTCAACAACGGCAACTACAACGACCTGCTCGGCAGCGTTGTCGGCTCGTCGACTTCCGCCACGCTCAGTTCGAACTTCCAACTCGCGCTCAAGGTCGACGGCGGAGGCACATATCGCGGCTCGCAGAGCGGGGCCGGCGGCAATCAGGACAACTTTGTGACCTGGCAGGTCACACACGCGGGCAGCGGCCGCACCTTCTGGTTCGTGGCCATTGAAGATCTCGACCTCGGCGACCGTGACTACAACGACTGGGTCGGCGAGATCACGATGGTCCCCCTTCCCGCCGCGGCGTGGGCCGGGCTCTCGACGCTCGGCGGTGTCGGCCTCGTCGGCTTTGTCCGTCGTCGCCGTCTCCGGGCCTGAGACGCCGCACTCCCATCATCAGGCAATCCCGCAGGCCCGTCCTGAGACGGGTCTGTTTCTTTTTGGATGGGTGATGCCTGGGTCGAGCCCTTGTCTGTGACACACTCTCCACTTCACTGCCGCCGCGATCGACTTGCATGCAAGTCGTTGATGCCGATCGGGATAGCAACCGCATCCGCCGGCGAGGCCAAGAAATCCACAAAGGCACAAAAATCACTTGCAAACGCTGACGGTCGCGATAATCTGTACGACGAGAACGCTGAGGCGGCGTGGAGACTGCGGTCTTCTGCCGACCGGCGCGATCATCGCCCATGACTGGCGGTTTTGTTCGCTCTCGTGCGCATGAGAGGACTCGTGGTCCCTCGTGAGGTTGCGCATCGCGGAGTTGTTCAGTCGCCTGGAGCGGCGCAATGCCGCATCCGGCGACCGCAGGTGCCGGCGGAGTCCGGCTAGGAGATTTGCAATGAGACTTTCGGTGGCTTTGCTGTTCACATCAGCACTCGTTGGGTCTGCGGCCGGTGTCGCCGCTGCGGGTCCAGTGTTCTCGTTCTCGCGCGCGACGTCGAACGCGTCCCAGAACGTGGCGAGTCAGTTCACGATGGAGGTGGACTCGTTCACCGCGCCCAACGGCTGGGCGGGGAATCCTCTGGTGAGTTTCAGATTCACGAACACCGGTTCGGTCGCATCGTCCATCAGCGAGATCTACTTCGAAGACGGCACGCTCTTCAAGCCGTACACGCAGTCGATCCTCCAGACGACCTCGAACTTCGTTCAGGGCGGCCCGAATCCCGCGAATCCTCCCGGAGTCAGCCCCTTCAGCGCAACCAAGGACTTTTCCGCCGACGCCGTCGGAAACCCAAGCAACGGCCTGAACCCAGGGCAGTATGCGACCTTTGTCTTCGAACTGGAGAACGGCAAGGTCTTCGCCGACACGATCCAAGCCCTTCTCGACGGCTTTGACGGGCGCGACTACGTCGACCCCAACAACACCGCTCTGGGTTTCTCCTCGCTTCGTGTCGCGCTGCATGCGCGCGCGATCGGCGACGCGAGCCAGAGCGATAGTTTCGTGGCTACAACCCTCGTGCCGCTTCCTCCAGCTGCATGGGCCGGGCTCTCGACGCTCGCCGGTGTCGGCCTCGTCGGCTTGATCCGCCGCCGCAAGAACGCGTCTCAATAGGGCTTTCCGCCCGACGGACTCGATCTCTCAGCGCGGAAAATCGCAGTTAACCCTACCAAAGCCCGCTCAACGAGCGGGCTTTTTTCTTGTTTCGGTTGCTGCATCGGCGGATTCTGTTCGCACCAGCACCGAGCTGGACATGTGATATCTGACCATGGTCGGGCCGTGAGCCATGACCATAACCTACTTATTCACAAGATTTTACATGGTTTTTTTACGGATTCTGGCGATGCCGGTATCAGCGGCTATGCTGTCCCCAGATCTGGCGGTCGGCGACCATGTCCCCGCAGAGCGCGCCAAGTCTCTCTCCCACCGTCATAGCCGAAGGATGTTGAAGCAATGAATCACCCGCGAGTCATTAGCATTGTGTTTGCTGCTGGGGCGACCAGCCTGGCGACAGCAGCCCACGCCGGCTCCCTGACTTACGGATTCTCTGATGGCACTCGAGCCGCAACGGCGTCGTTTGCCATCTCCGGCGGCCAACTCCTCATCACGCTTTCAAACACGTCGACGTATGACGTCCTAGTGCCCACGGATGTGCTGACCGCTGTGTACTTCGACTGGACCGCCCCGCCGACCTACCCCGGCGGCTTCACACCCGTGAGCGCGATCATCGCGCCCGGATCGGTGGTGTATGGCGGCCCGCAGCCCGTGGACGGGAATGTCGGCGGCGAATGGGCTTACTCCGGTGTGGTAGGTTCGGTCTCTCCGGGCATCTCGTCCAGCGGACTCTCCACCTACGGGCCGGGCAATCTCTTTGGCGGGCCCAATCTGCAGGGCCCGGCTAGCCCCGCCGGACTGGAATACGGACTCGCCTCCGTAGGAGACGATCCACTGACCGGCAACGGGGGAGTGAGCGGCAATGCCTTGATCCGCAACAGCGTGGTCTTCACGTTGAACCCGGGCACGGACTTGGATGAGTCGTTCTTGAGCCGCATCTTCAATGTCCGCGTGCAATACGGCACGAGCCCCAGCGAGCCGAGTTTCACACTGAACCCGCCGCAGTTGACGACCGTGCCCTTGCCTGCCGCGGCGTGGGCCGGGCTTGGCACACTCGCGTGCATTGGCGGAGCGCGCCTGATCCGTCGCCGCTCGGCACGCTGAATCACCTTCTGAGCAGATTGGTCACTCCCGCCTGCCGGTGCGCGTGGTGCTTCGCGTACCGGCCGGGTTTTCGTACCTCGCGAACCCGTTCAAACTCCATTCAAAATCCAAACATTGTGGCCGAGCAGCGGACGGCTTTCGGCCGTTGCTGCTCCATCACTGCGCGTGGTTCTGCACCCACAGATCGATCAATAAGATGATTTGTGTAATGGACTTACGCAGAAGGACCTTGACCGCGAGGTCCGCTATAGATTATCCCCAAAAAAGGGTGCGATTCTCCCTTCCAAACTTGTTTGGTAGCCGGAACAGGGCATGATGTTCCGTCCGAGCGGCCGCGGCACCTCCTAAGGGAGCGGGTGAACGCGGTTTCTTGGGGGTGTGGTGCGGGGGGCGTCCCTTAACCCGCAGTGTTGTTTGACGGGAGATCAGAAGACATGAAGTCCAAGTTTGTCATTCTCGCAATCGTGGCCGCGGCCGGTCTGGTTCAGACCGTCTCGGCCGACACTATCCAGGGCCGCGTGATGAGCGCGTCCACCGGCTACGGCCAGGGCAACACCGGTGGCTACCGCCACAAGTTCTGGGGCGGCACCGGAACGGCAGCCCTGTTCAACACCGGCACCTCCGAAGCCAACGCGACAGAGGTCCGCGGCTTCTGCGTGGACCGGAACTTCCTGCAGGAAGTGGTCAACACCTACACCCTCGTCGGTGTTCAGGGCGCGCCGGTCCTTCCGAACTCGGGCAACGCCGGCAGCCAGTACACCGCGATCGCCGAGAACCGCCTGAACGCCATCGCCAAGGCGGGCCTGGACATGGGCATCATCGACGGCCGCGGCTTCCTCAGCGCTTCCTACACGGGCGCAAACGGTGATGAAGACATCACCCTCAACAGCGTCACGACTTCGCGGAAGAAGTGGGTCGAGGCGTTCCAGAAACTGGTTTGGGAGTCGCTGTACGAGTCTGACGGCGCGGGCCTGACCTGGAACCTGAACAGCGGCGCGTACTCCAACGCGGCCACGGTGGCCGCCGCGGCGACCGCCATTCAGAACGCCGCTGCGGGCTACCTGAACTCCGACATCCTCGTCCGCGTGCTCGGCGTGCAGGGCAACGGCGCCGATCAGGGCCAGGACATGCTGGTGCTGATCCCGCTTCCCCCGGCCGCGTGGGCCGGCCTCTCGACCATGGCCGGCGTCTTCGGCCTGGCGTACGTCCGCCGCCGCAAGCAACTCGCCTGAGCGGCTTTACCGATCGTGGCAAGGGTGCCGCGATAACCCGGAACCTGATTCCTCAGCCGGACCCCGTCACCCGACGGGGTCCGGTGCTTTTTGGAGGTCCGGCGCCACCTCCAAAGCGCCGGTGTGTTCGGGGGAGAATCGGATGGGTAATCAGGGCCTTGGATGACTCCTCGATCGCGAACACTCGGCGGCTCGGTGAACGCGGAACTTGGGTAGGCTGCGGCGCACAAGCGATGTACTGACAAGACCTTGCACTCACCCGCCGCCGCCTGGTCTCCTGCCGCATGAGGCGGGCTGGTTTTCGCCATTGACAGCGTCCGGAAAGTAGCGCATACTCTCTTTCACTCGTCGGGTACGGTGCGCTTCCATGACTGATGCGTGTGCCCGTTTTGGTTCGCGGTGAGGAGCGTCCTCACCGCGGAGTATGGCGTCCGATAAGAAAGGGCAAGTCATGAGACTGGGTACCGTGGGAATGGCCGCGGTCGCCGCGCTCGGCGCGACGTCCGGCGTGGCCATGGGTTCGACGATCAACGGACTCTACCAATCGAGCGTGAACAGCGGCCTGCGTCAGGCGATCGCCATCAGCGCGGGCAACTTCAGCGTGGGTGCGCTGACGCACAACTGGAGCGGCGGAACGGGTGAACTGGCAGCCTACAACGGCCAGTGGGCATCGTTCTGCATCGACAATCAGACGGTCAGCGGCAGCACGGTCACATTCACCATGGTTGATGTGACCGACGCGCCGATCGCCAACAGTGGCAACTTCGGCAACCCGGGCAACAACTACTCCGCGATGCAGCGTCAGCGTTTGAACGCCATCGCGCTCGCGGCACGCGATGCAGGCTATCTCAACAGCCTCGGCTTCTACAACGTCGCCAGCGGCGGTGATGCCAGCGCGGCGATTCAACTCCTGGTCTGGGAGTCACTGTGGGAGTCGACCAGCGGCGCTGGTTGGAATCTCGGCGCGGGGACGATGACCGCTTCGTCGGTCCCTGCGGGAGTTCAGGCGGTTGTCAATGCTCTGATCACCAGCGCAACGACGATCTTCAACGACGCCAATACGCAGATTCTGGTGCGTTCCTTCAGCACCAACGGCGGCCAGGACCAGATGGTGCTGGTCCCGCTGCCCCCGGCCGCGTGGGCCGGTCTGTCGACCATGGCCGGCGTGCTCGGCCTGGCGTATGTCCGTCGCCGTCGGCAACTGGCCTGATGGGTTTGACGGGTCGCGGCAGGAAGGTCGCGATAACTCCGAACCTGGTTCTTGAACCGGACCCCGCCGATCGGCGGGGTCCGGTTCTTTTTTGGGACACAGAGGGCTGGGAGCGCTTCGGTCCCTTGACGGAGTTTGTTCGACGCACGATCGCGGAGGCTGTGTTCCCGGGCGTGCACAATCCGGCGATCGCCTTGCCGTTCGGATGGAGGACGGAGCACACAAGTCCAGTATTTGGAGGTTTTTGCGGTACAGGGTCACGGGCTGGTTTGCGTGATCTTTGTGCGACTTTCGCGTGGATGGCTGTTGACAGCCGTCCTGACTTGATGCATACTCCACCCACTCGTCGGGCGCGGTTCGCTTCCATGACTGATGCGTCTGCCCGTTTTGGCGAAGCGGTGAGGAACGTCCTCGCCGCGGAGAGTGTCGTCCGATAAGAAAGGGCAAGTCATGAGACTGGGAATCGTGGGATTGGTGACCGCGGCCGTCGCGCTCACCGCAGCCGGCACCGCGCTGGGTGCCGGGCAGATCAAGATCGGAACCGATCCGGCAAGCACGAGCGGCCGCTACAACGGCACCGATCCTTCCGGCGGCGCGTTCGTGATCACGAAGGTGACCGATGGCGATCACGGCCTCTTCGGGGGCAACCGGACCGCGGGTGACAACACGACGCTCGCGACCGAGTACAACAAGCGCCTGACGTCGGGCGGGGTCGAGTTGTCGTTCCTGAGTTTCTGCATCGAGCGGAACGAGTACATCGCCAACGGCGGCACGTACTTCACCGAACTCTCCACCAGCGCACGCTTCGGTGGCGAGGGCGGAGCATCGGGCGGCCAGGATCCGCTGGGTTCGCCGACCGCGCTGCTCTACAGCCAGTTCCGCCAGATCGGGTATGACGGCGTTGTTCCCAACACGCTGTTCAACGGCCTGATCACCGACGGCGTTTGGAACTCGGATGACTCCACCGCGCTGCAGATGGCGATTTGGAAGTCCGAGAATGAGAATGTCAGCCTGTCTGGGCTCGCTCTGAGCCTCTACAACTGGGCTCAAGGCGCCGCCGACGGCTCGCTCTACGACGTCCGAGTGCTGCGCCTGTGGGACACCTACAACGCTCAGACCGGCGAGTACTCGGGTCAGCACCAGGATCAACTGACGCTGATCCCGCTTCCCCCGGCCGCGTGGGCGGGCCTGTCGACCCTCGCGGGCGTCGGGTTCGTCGGCTACGTCCGTCGTCGCAAGAACGCCGCGCAGTAATCTGCACGGTCGGCTTTGCGAGAGAACATCCAAACAAGGGAGGGTCCGGAACCGGGCCCTCCCTTTTTCCTGCGCCCGTCGCGGCACCCGGTGTTGGCGTTCGACCAAACCCGAAGCGGCGAAGGGACGATAATTCTCCTCTGTGGTACGCTGGGCAGAGTTTCCGTACTTCAGCCGATCGCGCGGGCGGTCTCCGTGAGGAGCCCAAAGTCCGTGCCACTCGTGTGAGCAGCCTTTGAGCATGGGGAGTTCGAGATGAAGGGCATCATCCTCGCCGGCGGTCTGGGATCGCGGCTGCGTCCGCTCACCCTGGTCACCAACAAGCACCTGCTGCCGGTGTACGACCAGCCGATGATCCACTATCCGATCAAGTGCCTGCAGAACGCGGGCATCACGGATGTGCTGATCGTGACCGGCGGCGAGCACGCCGGGGACTTCCTGAAACTGCTGAAGAACGGCAAGCACCTGGGCTTGCGGCATCTGGAGTACGCGTACCAGGAGGGCGAGGGCGGGATCGCCGATGCGCTCAAACTCGCCGAAGAGTTCGCCGACGGCGGAAAGATCTGCGTGATCTTGGGGGACAACATCATCGAGGGGAACATCCGGCGGGCCGCGGGCGACTTCTTCACGCAGCCGGCGGGCGCAAAAATCCTGCTCAAGGAAGTTCCGGACCCGCAGCGGTTCGGCGTCGCCGCGATCTCGGGCGAGGGCTCGCGGGCAAAGATCACCGGGATCATCGAGAAGCCGGAGAACCCGCCGAGCAACTTTGCCGTCACGGGGATCTACTTCTACGACAACCGCGTCTTCGAGATCTGCCGGACGCTCAAGCCCAGCAAGCGGGGCGAACTGGAGATCACCGACGTCAACAATGACTACCTCGCGAAGGGGCAACTCACGCACGACATCCTCGAGGGCTGGTGGACCGATGCGGGCACGTTCGAGAGCCTGCACCGAGCCAGCCGCTATGTCGCCGAGAGCGGGGCCAACCATCTCGATCTGAACGCGTCGAAGCCCGCGCTGTTCGCCGCGGCGAACGCCTGACGGGAGATCCGCATGCAGCCCGTCTCGCCACGCACCATCCATGAGTCGCTGCCGAAGGCCCATTCCGCCGCGCTCGAGCAGCACGAACCGCTGTTCGTGCCCGCCTCGGTCTACGCGGACGACCGGGGCTGGTCGCTCATGAACCAGTTGCAGGGCGTGATGGGCCCCGATGGGCAGGTGAACTTCTCGGTGCAGTATCCGGGCGTGATCAAGGCGTGGCACCGGCACCAGTTGCAGACCGATTTCTGGATCGGCCTGACCGGTCACATCAAGGCGGGCGTCTATCGCGAGACCGACGGAAAGTCGTGGCTGCTGGTCATCGGCGAGAAGCGGCCGGGAGTGCTGATCATCCCGCCGACGCTCTGGCACGGCGCGGCGACGGTGGGCGACGTTCCCGGCGGGCTGCTGTACTACGTCACACACGCCTACAACCCCGCCAGGCCCGACGAGGAGCGGCGTGCCCACGACAGCGTGCCGGGCTTCCCGTGGCAGGTCCGGCACGGCTGATCGCGCCATCGCGGGAGGAGTACACAGTGTCGGACGGTCCGTACCTGATCATCGGCGCGAGCGGCATGCTGGGTCGCGCGGTGAGCGACACCCTCCGGCACCGCGGCGTCGCACACCGCGCGGCGACAAAGGCTGAAGTCAATCTGGCCCACGATGATTCGGTCCGTTCGGCCCTCGCCGAGACCCGGCCGCGAGTCGTCATCAACTGCGCCGCATGGACGGATGTGGACGGCGCGGAGGCGAACGAACAGGCCTCGACCGAGTTGAACGGGCACGCTGCAGGTCGGCTCGCGGCGGCCTGCCGCGAAGCGGAAGCGATGCTCGTGCACTACAGCACCGACTATGTCTTCGACGGCCGGGGAACCTCGCCGTACCCGGTCGATGCACCAATCCGCCCGCTCAACGCCTATGGACGCGGCAAGGCGGTCGGCGAGAGACTCATCGTCGAGGAGGCCGGCCGCGGCCTGCGGTCGCTCGTGCTGCGCACAAGTTGGCTGTATGCGCCGTGGGGGAAGAACTTCGTCCGCACGATCGCCGGCGCGGCGAAGCAGCGCCAGACCCTTCGTGTCGTCAACGATCAGCGAGGCCGGCCGACTTCGGCCGAGCACCTGGCGGCGGTCACGCTCCGGCTGATCGATGCCGGCGCTGCGGGCATCATGCACGCCACCGACGGCGGCGAGGCGACGTGGTTTGACTTCGCGGTGAAGATCGCGGCGTTTGCCAATCCCGCCTGCCGCGTCGAGCCTTGCACGACGGCGGACTTCCCCCGGCCCGCGAAACGGCCCGCCTACAGCGTGCTGGACCTGAGCAGGACGGTCGAGATGATCGGCCCGATGACGGATTGGAAGACCAACCTGGACTCCGTGCTCTCGCGACTGGAGCCTTAGCACCCCATGCCCAGAACACCCTGAGGAACCCGAGTTATGCACCTGCTCCTCACCGGCGGCGCCGGATTCATCGGATCGAACTTTGTGCGGCTCGTGCTGCGCGATCGGCCCGCCTGGCGGATCACCAATCTCGACGTGCTGAGTTACTCGGGGAATCTCGAGAATCTCCGCGAGATCGAGAACGATCACCGCTACGAGTTCGTAAAGGGCGACGTGTGCGACGCGACGCTCGTGCAGAAACTGGTCGAACGGTGCGATGCGGTCGTGCACATGGCCGCGGAGAGCCACGTGGACCGATCGATCATGGACTCCCGCCCGTTTGTCGTGAGCAACACGCTGGGGACGCAGACGGTCCTCGATGCGTGCCGGCGTGCGAAGCGAGGCGGCGATGCCTGGCCGGGGCGGCTCGTGTACGTCTCGACCGACGAGGTATACGGCTCCCTGCCGCTGGAGCGGCCGGACCTGAGGTTCACGGAGACGATGCCGCTGGAGGCCAACAGCCCGTACTCGGCGAGCAAGGCGGCGGGCGACCTGCTGGTGCGGGCGTATTGCCACACGTTCAACCTGAACGCGGTGATCACGCGCTGCTCGAACAACTTCGGGCCGTACCAGTTTCCCGAGAAGGTGATCCCGCTGTTCGTGACCAACCTGATCGAGGGCCAGAAGGTGCCGCTGTATGGAGACGGGCTGAACGTGCGCGACTGGATCCACGTCGAGGATCACTGCGAGGCGGTGCTGGCGGTGCTGGAGCGGGGACGCGCGGGCGAGGTGTACAACATCGGCGGGAACAACGAACGCTCAAACCTTGACCTGACGCACTCCATTCTCAAACTCATGGGCAAGGGCGAGGAGATGATCCGCTACGTGCAGGACCGCCCCGGGCATGACCGGCGCTACGCCATCGACGGCCGGAAGATCGAGCGTGAACTGGGGTGGAAGCCGTCGCGCTCGGCATGGCCGAGTGCACTCGCCGAGACGATCGACTGGTATCGGAACAACACCGAATGGTGGAAGCGTGTCAAGAGCGGCGCATACCGCGAGTACTACGACCGGCAGTACGGCAAGGCGCAGTGATCGTGTGCTTGCGGGCACCGACGGGCGACGCTCGACGTGGCGCGATGTCGCTGCGGCCTGAATAGACTTGCGTCCGCCCCGGCACGGAAGGCTTGGAGTCCGGCCGCGGCACACCCCCGGTGGGGTGGCAGAGTGGTCGAATGCGCCGGTCTTGAAAACCGGTAACGGCGAATGTCGTTCGGGGGTTCGAATCCCCCCCCCACCGCTTCATGGATTAGGATTGCGCGCCCTGACCAAGCGGTCAGAACTCCCAGACCAAGAGAACCCCCAGCATGGGTCCATGGGTGATGACATCCCACGCGAAGTCGCCATCGGAGTAGTCCTGGCTGAGCGCGCGGTAACCCAGGAACGCCTCAGCGCGCGAGGACTTCATGCGCCATCCGTACCCGATTCCGCCGACGACTTGCCAGGCAACGTCGGCGCCGGCGAAGCCGAATCCCCCGATGTCACCACGGAGGCTGATGCGCCAATGCTCGGAGAGTTGGAGACTGGTGCGTGCGCCGACAAAGGGCTCGAACCAGGTCTTGGACTGGTCGATCCCGGCGGAGGCGCCCGCGGGGATCATCGTGACGCCATCGGGCAGGGTGATGTCGGCCGCGGCGGTGAGGGAGGCATCGGTGTGCACATCGGTGATGCGTCCGCCGATGAAGATGTCGGCGCTGACTCGATGGGCTGATTCAGAGGATCCGAACTCGTGATCGAACACGCGGTACCCGGCGAAGAGTTCGAACCAGGCCGTGCTGATTTCCAGGTCGGTGTCGATCGAGTTTTCGGATGCGAAACTCACCGTCTCCTTGATCTCGGCGGTCGTCCACGCACCGTTGAGTTGGAAGACGAAGTTTCGATGCTCGATCTCGAGCGCACCCATGAGTCCGAAGACCTTGTCGGAATCTTCAAGGATCTCGATGAAGGTCTTGGACGCGTCGACCTGCACGCCCTTGATCGTGACATCTCCCGAGACACTGGTGAGCCAGATGTACGGGGCAAAGGTGAAGCGGAACCCGTCATCCGCCCGGGGCTCGCGCAGATCCGCTGCGGCTTCTGCTGGCGGAACGGAGTTGCCGGACGAGGCAGGCTGCGCTGCAGCCGTGCCGGCCGAGGCGATGGATACGAGGAAGCGAAGAACGACACTCGACACATTCACAGCAGTGTTCCTTGCCTGACACGGCTCGGGTGTTGATCCGGCGCCGATTACTTGGTTTCGATCGTGACCTTCGCGATACGACCGCCGAACCGGTTGTTGCCCTGCGGATACTCGGGTGAGACATTCGTCTCCATATCCACGCCCACATCCGCGCCTTCATCCGCTGAGAAGGAGTAGGGCTGAGTCTTGGGGATGTGCGCCTCGGCGACGACCTTGCCGTCCACCTTGAGGGTGGACTTGCCGCCGGTCCCGGGCTTGGTCCCATCGGGTATGAACTCGTACACGATGGTGTGCTTGCCCGGGGCAAGAGCCTCGGGCGAACCGATGTTGGTGCGCTCGATCGCAAACCAGTTGTACTCGTGGTGGACTCGGCCCTGCTTCATGTACAGCGTCCAGCCGCCGAAGTAACCCGCCTGCGCGAGAATGACGCCATTGGTGGCTGCATCCTTCAGTTCGACCTCTGCGGTGATGATGTGGTGGGCGCCCTTGACGTTGATGAATGCGTTCTCCATCATGCCGACCATGCCGTCGTAAACGGTCAGGGAGTTGCGCCCGCCCATGAGATCCGGACGCCCGGCGATCTCCGGATCGAATCGCTCGCTGCGCCGGTCGTCGATCGGGAAGACGTGGTTGCGGATGGCCTCCTTGTTGAAGACCTCCTGCAACTCCTTGAGTTTCGCGGGATTCGCCGCCGCGAGATTGTCGGCCTCGCTGAAGTCCTTGTCGACGTTGTAGAGTTCCCAGACGTCGTCGGCGAGCGGCGGATTCTTGGTCAGGAGCCAGGGGATCGAGTGTCTCGTGCACGCCACCCAGCCTTCGTGATAGATGCCGCGGTTGCCGAACATTTCGAAGTACTGCGTGGTCCTCCGCTCGCCGGCCTTCGGTTCATCGGCGGAGTAGAGCATCGAGACGCCGTCCATGGGGCGCTGCTGCACGCCGTTGACGATCCTGGGCTCGGGGATCTTCGCCGCTTCGAGGACCGTCGGGGCGACGTCGACGACGTGGTGGAACTGTGAACGGATCTGGCCCCTGGACGTGATGCCATTGGGCCAGTGAAGGACCATTCCGTTGCGCGTCCCGCCGAAGTGGCTGGCGACCTGCTTGGTCCATTGGAACGGTGTGTTGCCGGCCCACGCCCAGCCGATCGCGAAGTGCGGGAAAGTCGTCGGTCCGCCCCAGTCGTCGATGTGCGACATCATCTGGTCGGCGGTGCCGATGATGCCGTTGAGTGCCATCATCTCGTTGTAGTTGCCTTCGGGTCCGCCCTCGGCACTTGCGCCGTTGTCGCCGACGATGTAGAAGAAGATCGTGTTGTCGAGTTCGCCGATCGACTCGAGTTGCGCGACGAGGCGGCCGACCTCGTGGTCGGTGTGCTCGGCGAAGCCGGCGAAGGTCTCCATCTGACGCTCAAAGAGCCGCTTCTGGTCGGAGGACATGTCGTCCCAGGCGGGGATCTCGGGCGGGCGCGGCGTGAGTTTCGTGTCCGGTGGGATCACGCCGAGTTTCTTCTGGCGTGCGAAGGTTTCCTCGCGGAGTTTGTCCCACCCTTGAGCGAACTGCCCCTTGTACTTCGCGATCCACTCCTTCGGAACGTGGTGTGGAGCATGGGTCGCGCCAGGCGCGAAGTAAAGGTAGAACGGCTTGTCGGGCGTGAGGGACTGCTGGGCGCTGACCCAACTGATCGCCTTGTCCGTCATGTCTGTCGTGAAGTGATACCCCGGAGTCTGGGGCGGCTCGACGCGTGTCACCCCGTCATAGATCGCCGGCGCCCACTGATTGGTCTCTCCGCCGATGAACCCGTAGAACTTGTCGAAGCCGGAACCGGTCGGCCAGCGGTCGAATGGGCCGGAGACGGACACCTCCCAGGGCGGCGTCTCGTGGTACTTGCCGAACGCGGCGGTGCTGTAGCCGTTCTGGCGGAGGATCTCGGCCAGTGGCGTCACGCTCGCCGGACGGATCCCGGTGTTGCCGGGGAAGCCGGTGGCGAGTTCCATGATCGCCCCGGCGTTGTTGACGTGGTGGTTGCGCCCGGTGAGGAGCGCCACGCGCGTCGGGCTGCAGAGCGCAGTGGTATGGAAGCGGTTGTACTTCAGCCCGTTCGCGGCCATGCGATCGAGCGTGGGCATGCGGATCGGACCACCGAACGCGCTGCTGTGTCCAAAGCCGATGTCGTCGATCAGGACGATGACCACGTTCGGCGCACCACTCGGCGCCGTCACCTGGAACCGCTCCGGGACCTTGGCATTCCGGGCATCCATCTCGGTGATGGGTTTGACCGCTGGTTCGAGGATCGGAAGCACCGATCGATCGATGGGCGGGGCCATCGACTCCGACCTTGCGGACGCCGCCGCGCCCGCGCCGGCCGCGGCGAGAATCGCGATGCTCGCGAACAGTGCGGGGGTCAGAACGGAAAGTGGTTGTACGGAAAGTCTCATCGAATCAGTCCTTCACAGGTATCGTGCGGGCCGTTGTTTCCTGGATGACTACGGCGCGAATGCGGTCGAACGGACCATCGGGTAACTCGTTTCCTGTTGCCTTTGATGTCCATGACCGTGCATCCGCGCGCGTTCGTCTTGCTGATCGCAGAGTTTTAGCGTGGGGATGGCGCCGGCGAGGGTGGGGGCAGGTTGCTCACACACCTGAATCCGAGGTGCGACAATCCGGTGTCCGGCGGGCACGCCATGCGTGCGCTCGGCCGGTAACTAGCGCAGTATGAATCGTTGCAGAGGAACGATCCGCCGCGGTGCACGAAACTCTCCGGCGAGTGCGGGTTCCTTGGATCAAAGCTCGATCGAGGACCGGTCGGATTGTCTGCCACGGCATCGGCCCCGAGTTCAAGCCGGCGCTTTGCATAGGTGTCGGGCCGGTACAGATCGCTGCACCACTCCCAGACATTCCCCGCCATGTCGTAGAGCCCGTAGCCGTTGGGCGGGAACGACTTGACGGGCGCGGCACGCGCGAACCCATCCTCGCCGGTGTTCTTGTCGGGGAAGTGTCCCTGCCAGGTGTTGCAACGGGTGGCATCGACAGGCTCATCTCCCCACACATTGACCTTGCCGTCGAGCCCGCCGCGTGCCGCGAACTCCCACTCCGCCTCGGTCGGGAGCCGCTTGCCGGCCCATTTGGCATAGGCGATCGCATCCTCGTGGGAGATGTGGACGACGGGCAGGTTGTCCTTGCCCTCGATGCTGCTGTCCGGGCCATCGGGGTGCCGCCAGTTGGCGCCGGTCGTCCACGACCACCACTGCTCATACACCCGGAGATCCACGGGATGATCCGGCGGCGTGAAGACCAGGGAACCCGGCTGCAGCATCTCGGCTGGAGGCTTCGGCGTGCCCTCGGGCACCTGCTTCTTGAGTTCTTCCCAGTCGACCACGCGCTCGGCGACCGTCGCATAGCCGATGGCCTCGACGAACATCCGGAACTGTGCGTTCGTCACTTCGGTGGCGTCCATCCAGAATCCGTTCACCCGTACACGGTGCACAGGGGCTTCATCCGGGCGTGCCAGCGGATCGGTCGACCCCATGCGGAACACCCCACCCGGGACCCACACCATCCCGTCGGTCGTCGGTGTTGCAGTCCTCGTCGGCAGCCCGGTCGTGTCGGCACCCGTCGCGCGAGGTGGAGACAATCGCCCGGCGGTGCAGCACGATTCCGGCTCGCCCAAGAGCGCAAGCAGCAGCAGACATCCGAGCGCAGCACCCATCCCATGGCTCCCGGTCCCGTGAACGACGCCATCGACCGACGGGCGAGGACGGTATCGGGGGGCTCAATAAACTGCAAATCGACGACAAAGCCCGGATTTCGTTGCTCGAAAGGGCCCCGCCGGACTTGCGTCGACACCAAACACAGCGAATCACATCCCTTGATTTGGGCGATCCGAGGCCGGTGCAGGGATCGGTTCCGGTGTCACCGTCACCGCGTTCATCTGCTTCAACGTCTTGTGATACGACCACAGACTCAGGGGCAGCGTCAGCAGGTATCCGCCCGCAACCACGGCGATCGCGAGCCAGAAGTCCTTGGCGGCGAGCACGAACCACAGGCCGACGGCGAGCATGAGCGGTACCACGAGGGGGCGGATGATGCGCAGTTTCTTGAACGAGAACATCGGCTGGCGGCTGACCATCAACCACGCAATCGCGAACGTGTAGCAGACGATCGCGATGGTGTGGGGCGTCTCGCCGACGAACTTGGACATGTCGAGCATGACCGGGATGAGCACCGCGGCGGCGGCGGCGGGTGTCGGCATGCCGACGAAGAACTTGGTCGCCAGCGGCGAAGGCTTGTACTCGCGCGCGGCATCGGGCTTGGGGAGGTCCGCCGCGGCGGTGAAGCGGGCGAGTCGTAGCGCGCTGCACAGCGCAAAGAGCAGGATCGCGGCGAGGACGAAGAGTTCGGTGGGCTTGTTGACCGGCTGCAGGTCGGCACGGTTCAACATCCACTGGTGCATGAGCACGGCCGGCGCGATGCCGAAGCAAAGGAAATCGGACAGGGAGTCGAGGACGGTGCCGAACTTGGACGAAGCGCGGAGGAGCCGCGCGGCGCGGCCGTCGAGCATGTCGAAGACCGCCGCGACCATGATCGCACCGACCGCGCGATCGAAGTCGGGCCCGCTGGGCTTGAGCGTGAAGTGGAGAGAAACGAGCCCGCTGCACAGGCCCATGGTGGTGAGCAAGTTGGGGATGATGAGTCGGAGCGGGACATCACGCTGTCGGGCTGGGTAGCGGATGAACATGGCTCAGCGGGCTCCTGCGGGTCGCCGGCGCGGCGATCCGGGTTGAATCGAGGCTCAGGCCGCAACGGGCTCCCGGCGATTGGTTTTGCGCGCAGCATCGCCTGTAGTGGGGATGCGGGAGACGATCGTTTCGCCCGCGATCACGCGGTCGCCGACCTTGACCTGCACATCTGCGCCGGGCGGGAGGTACACATCCACGCGCGAGCCGAAGCGGATCAGGCCGAAGCGCTCTCCTGCGCGGTATCGCTCCCCGGTCTGGGCGCGGCAGACGATGCGACGGGCGATGAGCCCCGCGATCTGCACACATCCGACTGCCAGACCGTCGTCGCGGCGGATCGTGAGGCCGCAGCGCTCGTTGAACTCGCTGGCCTTGTCGAGCGAGGCGTTGAAGAACTTCCCTGGGCGATACTCGACGCGCTCGATGGTGCCTGCGATGGGGGTGCGGTTCACGTGCACGTTGAAGACATTCATAAACACGCTGACGCGCAGGGATGCGGGGTCGAGGCCGAGTTCGGGGGGCGGCGCGGTCGGTCCGACGAAGCAGCACACGCCATCGGCGGGGCAGATGACGAGGTCTTCGCCCTGCGACGTGCTTCGAGCGGGGTCGCGGAAGAACCAGAGGGACCAGACGGAGAGGGGGAGGCCGATCAGCGAGGCGAAGATCCCGGCCAGGGGGCTGACGAGCGCCGCGAGGATCGAGGCGATGAGGAATGAGCCCAGGAAAAACGCCGCGACGATGATCCAGCCTTCACGGGCGATCGGCGGGAACTCGGTTTCGGCGGGCCGGGACCCGGCATTCGCGGCTGGCAACATGGGTAAACAGTAGGTTGAATAAATGACTGCAACCGGCGTTGCGTCCGTACCGAACAGCCGTCATACTTGGAATCCGATCGCCTTTCGGCGATCCTCCACTGGCGTGGGGCAGCCCCGGGAGATGGCATGGCACAGCGAGCATACAGGGTGGGCAAGGCATTCGGCTTGGCGGGCGCGGCGGTGCTGCTGCTGGCCGCATCGACGCTCGGGCAGCATCAGGCCGGGGCCGGCGGGGCGGTCCCGTCGCGGGCCGTAGAGGCGGCCGGAGAGCGAACGACCTATGAGGGGTGCAAGGTGGTTCGGGTTTCGCCGCGGAGTACGCGAGAGGAGTTGGCGGCGCTGGCGATAGCGGAGACGACCTGGTTCTGCGAACGGCGCGGGATCGAGATGGACCTGGTCGTCAGTGCGGACGGTCTCGCCGCCCTGGATGAGGCGGGGATCTCGTACACCGTTCGGATTGAAGATCTGAAGCGGCTGATCGACGCGGAGAGGGCGCACTATGACGCGGTCCGAGCGGCGGAGGCCGCGGGCGGGGTGCTGCGCGCCGACACCTACTTCGACACGTTCAGGACGTTTGACGAGGTGAACGCCCGGACAGACCTGCTGGTCGCGAACAACCCCGGCGTGGTGACGCCGGTCAGCGTGGGGACATCACGGTTCGGACGGCCCATCCGCGGGTTTGCCGTTTCGGCGCCGGATTCGCCGGAGAACCCGCGGAGCCAGCGTCGGCAAGTCCTCTTCAACGGGACACAGCATGCTCGCGAGTGGCTGGGGACGACCACCGTGATGTGGATCGCTCACAGCCTGCTCGCGGACTATCAGGCCGGGAACCCCCGTGTCGATGCGCTGCTGCGCAATGCGGAGGTGATCTTTGTTCCGGTCATCAATCCGGACGGGTATGTGTACACGTGGACGAACACTCGTCTCTGGCGCAAGACGCGGGTGGACAACGGCAACGGAACGTTTGGCGTCGATCCGAACCGCAACTGGGGGTACCAATGGGGCGGAGAAGGGGCGAGCACGAGTCCGGGGAACGACACGTATCGCGGACCGAGCGCGTTCAGCGAACCGGAGACGGCGGCACTGAGGGACTTTGTGGCCGCGAGGCCGCGGATCGATGCGCATATCGACTTTCACACGTACAGCCAGTTGATCCTCTCGCCGTGGGGCTACACGTCCGATGTCCCGCCGGAACCGGCGCAGACGGTGTTCATGAGGCTGAACGGGGACATGGCGCGGGAGATTCGCTCGGCATACGGGATGACGTACGTGGGCGGACCTTCGTACACGACGATTTACCCGGCATCGGGAACGGCGCCGGACTGGATGTTCGGCGATCGCGGCATCCTGAGTTGGACCATCGAACTCCGCGACACCGGCTCGTACGGGTTTGTCGCGCCGGCAAGCGAGATCGAGCCGACGGGCCGCGAGAACTACCGCGCGGTGCTGACACTGCTGGACTATGTTGCGTTGCCGCTGCGGTTCACATTCCCGGACGGCATCCCCGGCGAGGCGGAAGCAGGACAGACGACCAGTTTCCGTGTGGTGATCGACTCGAAGTCCTCGACACCGGCGAGCGGAACCGCAAGGCTGCTCTCACGCACGGGCGGCACCGAGCCGTTTGTGGCGACGGATCTGACGCCGCTGGCGACTCCGGGCGAGTTCATGGCGACACTCCCCGCGGGGATATGCGGCCAGCCGATCGAGTTCAGTTTCGAAGCACGGACCGCGGCCGGGGCGACGGCGACCCACCCCATCGATGCGCCGGCGAGCGTGCTGAGCATCCCGGTGGTCCAGACGCTGTACTCGTACCGCGATGCATGCGAGACCAACCTCGGCTGGACAGTCGGTGCGCCGGGCGACACGGCGACGACGGGCATCTGGGAACTGGCGGTGCCGCAGGCAACCGCGGCACAGCCCGGCGCGGATGTCTCCGAGGACGGCACGCGGTGCTGGATCACCGGCGCAACGGCGGGCTCGGGCGTGGGCGCGTTCGACGTCGACGGGGGCGCCACGACACTGACCAGTTACGCGTTCAGCGCGATTGATCCCGCAGGCGGAACGGCGGACTCGGTGCGGTTGTCCTACTGGCTCTGGTACTCCAACGACCGCGGGTCGAACCCGGCCCAGGACCCCTTCTATGTGTACATCTCGAACAACAACGGGCAGACGTGGCAGCCGCTGCAGACCATCCCGGCAAACGGAAGCACCAACGCGTGGGTGCGGTTTGAGTTTGAGTTGCTCGGCCTGATCACACCGACCGCCCAGATGCGGCTGCGGTTTGTCGCGGATGATGCCGGGGCGGGCTCCGTGGTCGAAGCGGCCGTGGACGAACTGCGCGTGGTGGTACGGGGCTGCCCACCGCCGCCGTGCGCTGCGGACTTTGACGGGAACGGCGTGCGCGAGATCCCGGACATCTTCGCGTTTCTCAGCGCGTGGTTTGAAGGCGACGCCCGCACGGACATCGATGGCGTCGCAGGAGTCGGCGTGCCCGATATCTTCGCGTTTCTGAGTCTTTGGTTTGCTGGATGTTGACAGCGCGCCTCCGCAGCGACTGTCGCGTACCCACACTCATGCGAACGGCGTGCGACCTGCCTGATCGCATGCGGTTCGGCCGGTCGCCCCATGGCTTGCGTTTGCGGGCGGGCGCAGTACCCTTGACGTGTTCGACCGCGAGTCCGGGTCGCCTCGCGTGCCGCTCCTGGAGGCACGTACATGAACACGGTTCGCTGCTGGAGGCTCGGCGCGGTCGTCGCGGCGACGATTGCGGCTCTCTCGATGTGCGGCAACGCGGCGGCGGAAGTGACCGTGTTCCTGGAGTTCAGGGGGAATCCGCCGCCCGCCGGGTCGGGCCCGACGCAGGCGGAGAAGGATGCCGTGAAGGCCGGGTTGATGGCCAAGTACGCGTTCGAACCGAACATCCAGTTCATGATCGGCGCAGCCCCGAGGCCGTTGGGCGCGAACCAGTTCCGCCTGGTGTTCGTGCAGGAAGCGCAGAAAGAATGGGGCAACTCGACGCCGGATGCGCGGGAGGCGTGGGTCTCGCGCGGGAAGATGATGCCGGGGTCACAGTGGGGCAACCAGTTTGACACGCTGGAGAAGCGTGTGCGCGGACTCGTCAACGTGGGCGCGCATGAACTGGGGCACCTGTTCGGCTGCGTGCACAACTGCCACGCGCCCAATGACAACCGCTCGCTGCGGGATTCGCGGGGCGACAACATCGTCCGCAACAACGGCGATGGAACACTGGTCAATGGCGCGCCCGGGCTGATGTGCGACGGGCACAAGGTGCACGCGGATGAGGTCGCCAACAACGATCTCAAGTTCACCACAGGCACCGGCGGCGAGCAGGGCATCATCCAGGAGTTCATCCGGCGCATCAAGTTGACGCAGTCTGGGCGAAGGCGGCCGGGAACGACGAATCAGAGCCTCAACAGCGAGTTCATCGAAGGGATGCGGCCGGACACCGAGAGCGCGCCGCCCGCGCCCCCGTGGGACAATCCGGCATCGCCTCCCAGGTTCTGCAACCAAGTGGATGTGCACGTGTTGATTGCCAACAACGCCGACTGGGAGTTCGGCACCATGCTCGAGAGCGGGTTCTTCCCGCTGATCCCGGCGGGTGTGACCGATGCCATGCTGTCGTTCGAGCCCGGCGCTCCGCTCGACCTGGCCATCCGATCGACACTGGTGCCCAACGGCCCGGTGCGGCGGATGACGCTTCATGGGCAGGTGCTGAACTTCGTGCCACAGGTGCCGGCGGCATTCTCGGTCTATCCGGTGGTGCAACAGGCCTACTCACGACAGACTGTGCTGGCCATCAGAACGGACGACGGCGGCATGATGCCGCCGGTCGTGATGCAGATCGGCTTCTCGCCGTATCCGGATTACTACGACGGAATGCGGATGGTGCCGTATTGTCCGGCGGACTTTGACCGCGACGGCTCGCGCGGGGTGCCCGACATCTTCGCCTTCCTGAGCGCCTGGTTTGCGCTCGACCTCTGGGCGTACGAGTTCGGCGGAACGCCGGGCGTTCCGGCGATCTTCGCGTTTCTCGGAGTGTGGTTCGCAGGCTGCCTGCCATGATCGACCGTTCGCGCCGGTCGAGGTCAGTCCGTTCGTCTGGACATCGCGGATGCAGCGTGCGCAGTCAGGCCGCGGCGGAATCAACGAGCCTGGCTCCGGCGGAAGCGAAAACCGGGAACACTGTGCACTCGCGACCATGAATCCGGCGGTACTGCGCTCGCAGAGCGCCGGAGAGCGCAACGACGGAGCGGGCGTCACAGAGCGTAATCGTGCAGCCTCCGAAGCCGCCGCCGGTCATGCGGGAGCCATAGACACCCGGTACGGAGCGGGCGATCTCGACGAGCGTGTCGAGTTCGGGGCACGAGACACGGTACAGGTCGCGGAGTGACTCATGCGACGCGTACATCAGCGCACCGGCCGCGGCGACAAGGTCGCCCTCGTTGACCACATCAGCGAATGCGCGAACCCTGTCATTCTCGGCGATGACATGCATCGCGCAGTCGCGCTGCTCGGGGGTCAACAACGCCGCATCGACCGCCTCGGGGTTCGCGTCCCGCAGCGTGCGGAGCCCCATCGCCTTCGCGGCGGCGTCGCAGGCCGACCGCCTTGCCGCGTATTCCCCGGCCGCGAGCGAGTGCCGCACACCGGAGTTGGTCACGATCATCGCGATGCGCTCCGGCGAAGGCAGCGGGACGGCCTGCACATCGTTGCTGCGGCAGTCGATCAACAGGGCCCTCCCCGGCACACCGAAGACCGATGCGAGTTGGTCCATCAGCCCGCAGGGCACCCCTGCCCACTCGTGCTCGGCGCGCTGGCAGAGCATTGCCAGTTCGAGCGGCGCGAGGTTGATGCGCCAGAGTGCGGCCAGAGCGGTTGCCGTCGCGACTTCGGCGGCCGCCGAGGAACTCAGCCCAGAGCCCAGGGGGACATCGGAAGCGATGCTGATGTTCACACCGCGGCGTGAGTCCAGGCGTTCCGCGAGGTTCGCCGCGGGGCCGGCGATGTATGCGGGCCACTTGCCGCGGAGTTCGCGGCGGTCGAGCCGATCCCAATCGCTCTCGAAGCGTGCTCCCTCAGCGGGGAGATCGGCCGCGAAGAGCCGGATGCGGCGGTCGTCCCGCCCCGAGACCACGACCGCGCAGCAATGCTGGATGGCCATCGGCAGCACCAAGCCGTGGTTGTAATCCGTGTGCTCACCGATCAGGTTGACACGACCGGGCGCCAACGCCCGTACCACCCTCGCTTCTCCGAATGCCGCGGCGTGCGCAGCGGTCGCGCGGGCGAGCGCGGGGATGTCCGCATCGGCGGCCATGGTGCAGGAGCGTAGCCGGAAAGAAAACGGGCCACAGCGTGTTCGCCGTGGCCCGTGGGGCAAGCGGGTTGATCTGATCCGGCTCAGTTGCCGGTTGTGGCCATCTCCGAGCCGCGGATGACCGCCTCGAACTGCTGGATCGTCGCGATGCCGCGGGGCCGGACAGGGGCGAGCAGCACGTTCTTGGAGAGGGCCAGTTCGCGGGGGGTGAGGCCCAGGTACTCCAGGCGGGCGATGAAGTCCGCGAGTTGCTCGACGTACTCGCGGCTGACGGTCTCGTCGGCGGAGGTGTCGAGGTATGCGCGGAAGCGGGCGGCGTCGATGCTGGTGGTGCCCGGGTTGGTCGCGAGGTAGCGGCGGACGGACTGATAGAGCGATTCCTGAATCTCGGATGCGCGAGAGACCCGACGGACCTTGCCGTTGTCGTCGAGCACGGGCAGCCCGCTCTCGTCGACCAGGTCGCGGTTGAAGGTGCGGTCGTAGTCCTTGAGGAGCGAGGTGACCTCCGGGCCGGGGAGTCGGTTGACGGCGGTCGAGTAGGTGACCTGGCCGTCGCTGGCGGCGGGGTAGTCGTTGTAGAGGCCCCAGCCGACCAGGAGCGAGAGCAGTTCGGGCAGATCGAGCGTGCGCGGGATGATGCCGAGTTGGCGCAACTCCTCGATCAGGGCCTGGCCGACAACCGGGTCCTCGCCGACGTCGCTGAAGCGGGTTTCGCGCGGGATGGCACCGGCGAGCGCATCGGAGACGTTGGTGTTGGTCGGACCCTCGGCGCGAAGGTCAAGGGTGATGATGTTGTTGTTCACCGTGCGGTTGATCAGCGAGGGCTGGATGGCGCCGAACGACTGGAAGATGAACGAGGAGAGATTGCCGGTGCCGTCGCCGGTGCCGTCGGGCGTGGAGAAGGCGACGCGGCCGGACCCGTTGACGGTGGGCACGACGGAGAAACTGATCAGACCGCCGGACACGAAGTCGAGCCCGAGGTCCTGGCCAATGGTGCCGTCGGGCGCGAGCAGCGCCCCCGCCGGGCGGCTGTTGACGGCGATGCTGGGGGCATTGACCGTGAGATTCCCCAGCGCGGTGATGTCGCCCAGGACCGCCGAGCCGGCGTTGATGGTCAGATTGCCGCCAACGGTGAGTTTCTCGTTCTGGCCCATCCGGAACTCGCCGGTGGTGTTGAAAGCCACGGAGAAGGGCGTGGAGGGATTGGTGACGATGGCGCCGGAGGAGTTCCGCGGGCGGGCGATGATGGTGGCGATGCGGGGCACGTTGACACGACCATCGACGCCGTCCGTCACGTCGTAGTTGAAGTAGATGTTCGCCAGCGGGTTGGAAGCGCCGACGTTGTTGGCGAAACTCACGATGGGGAGCGTGTTGTCGGCGGGGAGGTTGTTGTTGAGCCAGCGGAGCGAGAGGGTGGGCGAGACTCCCGCGCCCGCATCGAGCGTGTTGTTGAAGAAGATGCCGGTGCCGCCGGTGTCGGTAAGGGTGACCGACGGCGCGGTGATCCGGACCGCGTCGTTGAACGTCATGGTGCCGCCGGAGGTCGTGATGTTGGCGCCGATGCGGGTGACGCCGTCGGCGTTGGTGGTGAGGGCGGCGAGCGGGAAGTTCCCGCCTCCGACCGCACGCTCAAAGAGCGTCACGCCGGCGCCGTTGGTGTTGACCGTGAGCGAGCGAGCGGTGCTGGTGCGGGAGCGGACGGTGCCGCGGAACCGGACGTTGTTGCCCGAGACCACGGCGTTCTGGCCGATGCGGACGTTGCCGTTGAAGTTCAGGTCGTGCGTGCCGGCGCCGACATCGTCGTTGAGGACGACGGCGTCGACCCCGTCCGCGGCGGAGTCGGCGTTGGGGTTGAAGACCAGATCGCCGAGAGTCGTGGTGACCTGGGCGTTCACGAGGATGCCGTTGTCGGCGCTCGCGGTGAGCGCACCGAACGTGGAGTTGGTACCGGTGAACTCGACCTGGCCGCCGTTGGCGAGCGCTTCGAGCGTGACCCCGGACGCGATGGAGGCAACGTTGGCGGCGGTCACGCCGTTCACGAGAATGCGAGAAGCGCTGTTGCCGCCGATGAACAGGCCGGTGGCGATGATGCGCTGCAGTTCCGCACCGCTGATGCTCATGTCCTGTCCGGTTGCGGTGCCTACGCCGACCGTGCCGAGGCTGGAGCGGAGGATGCGGGTCTCGCCCGCGCCAGAGTTCAGCGAGCCCTCGAGCACCAGATCAGACCCGATGATTGTGAGGGCCGAACTGTTGGTGTTGACGGAGCGGCCCAGCGCGATCGTGGTGACTCCGCCGTTGTTGTCGGTGTCGGAGTTGATGGTGGTGGTGCCGTTCGTGGTGAGATTCGCGGTGATCCGCACGCCGTTGGCGGCATTCAGAGTAAGGGCCCCGGCGCCTGCCAGCGCGCCCGTGCCCGCCTGGAGGAGGAGTTCGCCCGCGGAAATGACGGTGCGGTTTGCGGAGAACGTGATGCCGTTGGTTCCGGTGCCGCCGCCGTCGGCGTCGCCGTTGAGCGTCAGGTTGCCGCGATCCGTGGTGAGATTGGCGTTCACCCGGATCAGTTGATTGGCCTGGGCGAGCAGGGAGTTGAACGTCGATGCGCCCGAGGAGAAGGTGATCGTGTCGGTGGCGGTGAGGGTGAGCAGCCCGTCGATGCCGTCGGAGGCGGAGGCCGTGACGCCGGAGACGGTGATGGTGGTCGCGGTGTCCCCGCCGAGCGTGAGCGAGTTGGCGGTGATGCGACCGAGTTCGGCGTTGCTGATCGTCAGGTCGCCCGTCGCGGTGCCGAGGCCGATCGTGCCGTTCTCGGCCCGGCGGATGGTGAGGTTGCCGTTGGCGACTGCGAACCCGCCCGCGATATCGATATCGCCGGTGACGAGTTCGATTCCCGAGAGGAGATTCGCGGTGTGGGACGAGGTCACCCCGTCGACGGTCGTGATCGAGATGTTCCGCCGGCCGAGGTGGAGGCGCTCGGCGGTGATCCGGGAGAGTTCGTCGCCGGTCAACTGCATGTCGCCCGCACCCGAGCCGAGCCCGAGCGTGCCGAGCGTGGATCGATCGATGCTGACATCGCCGGTGCCCGAGTTGATGTGGCCGTCGATCTGGAGATCGGCCGCGGAGATGAAGATCTCGTTGTTGTTGGAGTTGATCGTGGCGCCGGTCAGCACGATCAACGAGCCGGCGCCGTTGTTGTCGAGGTCGGCCTCGATGCGGATCTCGCCGGATTGGCTGGTGAGGTTGCCGCCGACGGTGACACCGTCGTTGCTCTCGATGCGGATCGAGTTGCCGGTAACGGCCCCGCTGAGCGTCATGGCTCCGCCCGCGAAGAGGCCGACGGCGCCGGGTGCGGTGAGGTCGCTGTTGATGAACAGGTCCTGGTTGGCGTCGATGGTCGCAGCGCCCGCGGCCTCGATGCCGCCGTGGGCGGCGGAGAGCGTGATGCTGCCGCCGGTCGGCGTGGTGGCGATGACGACGCCGAGCGCGATGTGCAGCCCGTCGTCGGAATCGGCGGTGTTGTCCGCGTCGGCGTTGAGCGACATGTCACCGGTGTCGACGCGCAGGTCGGCGTTGACATCGATGCCGTCATCAGCCTCAACGGTCAGGGCGTTGAACGTGGATCCTGTGCCTGAGAAGACGACCCGTGCACCGTTGCCGGTGGCGTCGAGCACGACCAGGCCGGCGTTCTGCGTCTGAGCGTCCGTCAGACCATCGACGGTAATGAGTGTCGCATCCGGACCGCCGACGGTGAGTTGGGCGGCGCTGATGCGCTCGAACTCGGTGCCGCTGATGGTGAGATCGCCCGATGCCAAGCCGAGGCCGATGGTCCCCGCGCCCTTGCGGGCGATGGCCGTGGTGCCCATGCCGCTGTCGATCCGGCCGAGCAGGTCAAGGTCGCCGACGGTGAGCGAGATGGGATTGTCGGCCGAACTGATGACGTGCGTCGTACCGACCAGAAGCGTGCCGCCCGCGATGATGCTGACGCCGGCCGCGCCGGTCGCGGCGAGGTCGGTGTTCAGGGTGACGTTGTTGATTGCCTCGAGTTGGAAGGAATCGGCCACGAGCGAGCCGCTGGCGGTGATGTTGCCGCCCGAGTTGATGATGGCGGCCATGCCTGCGGCGACCGTCGAGCCGTTGGTCAGCGACACGCTGCCGCCGTCGAACGGACCGCCGCTGGTGGCGTCGTCAAAGTCGGCGTGGAGCGTCACGTTGGCATTGGTCGAGCGGACCGATGCGCCGTTGTTCACGGTGATGTCGTTGTCTGCACGCAGCGTCACATCGCCATCCACCGCGGCGACATTGGCGTTGACGATCAGGTTGCCGTTGTTGCCGCCGCCTGCCGTGAGCGTGATGTTCCCCGTGCCGCTGGCATTCACATCGAAGTTCACCGTCAGGCCGCCGTCGGCCGAGATATCGATGTCCTCGCCCGCGGCGACGGTGACGCCGCTAGTCGTATCGATCATGCCGATACGGAGGTTGCCGGTGTTGCGAACGGTCAGCGATCCGGCGGAGAGATCCGCGGCGATCCGTCCGACCGCCGTATCGATGTCGACGTCGCCCGCGGCCTCGATCAGCACCGAGCCGTTGAGCCCGCCGATGGTGAGGTCGACGCCGGGGTTGCTGCCGTCGATGCCGCCGCCGACCGCGATCAGGTGCGCCGTCGAAGCGGTGGGCAGCGTAATGCCGTTGGTGAACGTGAAACGATCACCCCAGAGGGTGAGACGATTGAACGTGCCCGCCGAGAGGTCGATGGGCCCGTCGTCGCCGATCGTGAACGCCCCGGCATTCGGCTGACCGATCTGGATGCCGGCATTGGTGCGGAGGAACGCGAGTTCGGCTTCCGAGAGCGAGGCACCCGTTCCCGAGCCGCCGAGGAAGAAGTCCGTGCCTGCGGTGAGGTTGGCGATCGAGATGCTCGCATCGCCTCGGGTGGTGCCGGTGATTGCGAAATCGTCGGCCGTGAGGGCGAGATCGCCGGTCGTGGTCGCCGAGGCGATCGGCAGGACTCCCGCGGCGACGATGTTGAGATTCCCGTCACCTGTGGCCGAGTTGTCGCCGGTCCGGGAGTTGAGCGTAACGCCGCCGCCGAACGAGTTCGATGTGTTGGTGAGGTCGACTTCGCCGCCGGTACCGTTCCGTGCGGTGAAACTCGAAGTACCGGTGATCGCGATTGCGTCGGTCTGGGTGATGTTCCCGCCGGTCGCGAGGGCGGTGAGCATCCCGCCGATGGTGGACTTCCCGAGAGCAACTCCGCCCGCCTGGGTGGTGATCGATGCATCGTTCGTGATGTTGAGGCCGGTCGCTCCGAGACCCTGGTACGAACCGCCCGCAACGACAGTGAGGGCATCCGCCGCAACAGCGCCGAGCGTGACGTTGCCGTTGACCTGAACGTCGACGAGCCCTGTCCCGGCGGTGATGGTCGACGCGGCGTCGGCAGCGAATCCCTCGCCGCGGACCGTCAGGTTGCCCCCGAGGGTGTCGATCGTGACACCCGAGGCGATGGAGACGGAGCCCGATGCGGGGTTCAGATCGTCGTTGCCGTTTGTCGCGTCGTTGGCGCGGAGTTCGACCGCGAGTGCGCCGGCGGTCGAGGCGATCCCCGCATTGACGGCGACGTCGTTGGCCGCGCGGAGGATGAGCGTGGCAGCGCCGCCCGCGGTCTTGTTGATCGCCGAGGCGACGGTGATGTTGCCGTCCTGGGTTCCGGTGTTGCCGGTGATGATCTGGACGTTTGTGCCGCCCTCAAGGGCCATGACGATGTCGGCGACATCGACGACGGCATCATCGGCGTTGGGCGTGAAGGTATCGGGGTTCCCGGCATCGAACGTGCCGCCGGTGGTCGCCACGGCGTCGATGGTGACATTTCGCGGGTCGAGAAGCCAGGTTCCGTTCGCACCGGTGCCGGACTTGGAGGCCGCGCTCACGCGCCCGCCGCGGATGTCGAGCGTGTCCTTGCCCGAGGTCTCGACGAGGCCGCCGCTGCCGGACTTGGAGCCGCCGTCGGCGGACGCCTTGCCGTAGAAGCCGGTGTGGCCGTCGGCCCAAACCACGACTTCGCCGCCGCGGCCGGACCGGACCGCGTCCGCGCTGATCTCGGTGCCGCTGGAGACAAGGGTGGTTTCGGCGGTTCTGAGATCGCCTCGGCCCTGCAGGTCGCCGCCGATGTGGACAGTGCCGCCGCCGATGGTGCCGGACGCATCGATCTTCGCGTCGTTGAGCAGGACTTTCTGGCCGGTGATCTCGACCGTGCCGCCCCGGTTGCTGTTCTCGCCGGCGGTGTTCCGGGCGTCGATGGTGCCGCCCACGACGACCGTGGCATTGCCCCGGCCCTCGATGGTGGTCTGGCGGGCCTGAACAGTGCCGGTGTTGTTGATGGCAAGGGAGTAAATGTCGCCGGCCACCATCAGCGCGCGGCCGCGACCGGCGGAGACGGTTCCGGAGTTCTCGATTCCGGTGCCCTTGGTCTGCGGGCTTTGCGGCTGGGCGAGCCCATCCACCTTGATGGAGATATTGGAGCCACGCTGCTGAAGGACCACCTCACCGCTGTCGCCGCTCGAGACCATGGCGACAAGGCCGTTGTCGGAGGTGATGACGCCGCGATTGGCGATCTCGCGGCCGATCAGGGCGGCGACGCTGTCCGGGTTGGTGGCGCTGATCGAACCCTGGTTCACGACCGCGCCGGAGACCCCGGTGAAGCGATTCACGTTGTTGATGAAATCACGGTTGGAGATGTTGCCGGCCGCGGCATAGAGGCCGCCGACATCCACGACCGCGCCGTTGCCGAAGGTAATGCCGGCGGGATTGACGAAGTAGACGTTGCCATTGGCACGGACGGTGCCGTTGATGACCGTCGGGGCCTCCCCGGAGATCCGGTTGAGGACCCTGGCGTCGCGCGAGGGCTGGATGAACCGGACAGTCTCGTTGGAGTTGAGGTTGAAGGAGTTGTAGTTGATGATCGCGCCATCGGAGGCGCGGACCCTGGTGAGGTTGCCGTTCTGGGTGACCTTCGCGTTGCCGCGGACGACCTTGGCCCCCTCGGGCCCAGCGAGGGCGGGCCCGGCAAAGATGGCCGCGACGCCTGCGCCGATGAATGCGAAGCGTCCGAGCGAAAGGCCGATGACACCGCCACGTTGAACCGGGCGCGCGTTGGCTGAGGTGAACATCCGAATCTCCTGGTATGTGCGAAGGCGTGCGAGCGTCCTTGCCTGCGTCCCCTGCCCCCTCTCGCCCCTCCCCGGGGCCGTGTGCCGTGCCCGGGCCTTGGGTCCTGGCCCGGGGGACGCGGCGCTCGCTTGGGGCTATGCGAGCGCCGCGGCGTGCTGGTTCCGCACGCGGGCGGTCAGAACAGGATGGTGCCGACGAAGTGAACGCGGTTATCGCCCACTTCGGCCTTGTTCTCGATTGCATCGAGAACGAAGCCCCAGTCGACCCGGAGGGTCAGGTTGCGACGGAACTGGAACTCGATGCCGACGCCGGCTCCGATGAGGGTTTCGTCGCTTTCGTAACTCTTGCGGTCGCTGTTGATGGTTCGGCCAATGTCGAAGAAGCCCTTGAGGATCAGGTCCCAGTCGGCGCGGCCGTAGGGCTGCTGGGGCCGCGAGCGGAACGGCTTGCCCCAGAGTTCGCCGGGGTTGGGGTCGTACGCCAGGGCCTGGGGCAGGTGGAAGCGGTACTCGGCGCTGGCCACGACGACGGTGTCGCCGGCGACGATGGACTCGTCATAGCCGCGGACGGTGTAGAGACCGCCGACCACCTGCTCGTAGTTGGGCACGAGGCGCGCGTCGAAGGCGTACTGACCACGGAAACTCAGGGCCACCTCGTGGGCCAGCGTGGGCATGCCGTTGGGGCCTGTGTCCTCCCACCTTGACCGGGCCAGGAGCGGCTCGAGGTAGAACGAGTGCGAGCAGTCCCACTGCAGCGCGAGCCAACTGTCGTCGGCATCGAGCCTGCCGAGGGAATCAAGGTCGTCCTTGTCGGTGTCCGCGACATCGGGCAGGTTGAACTCGAAGCCCACCTGCAGGAACGTCGAGGCGATCTCGGTGCTGCGATCAAAGCGAGCGCCGATCGACGGGATCAGGAAGTTGTTCCGGCCCTCGATGTCGACCGACTTGTTGTCGACCTTCACGCGCTCATAGCGGGCGCCGACGAACAGGTCGACAAACGACTCGGCCTTCTGGTAGACGTTGACGGTGGACTCGAAGCCGACGGTCCAGTTCTCGCCGTCGAAGCGCTCGCCGGCAAAGCCGACGTCGGAGGCCTGGTACTGGCTCCAACTGGCAAACGGCCGCAGCCGCCACCAGTCGCCGACGATCGGGAAGTCGTAGGACCCGACGAACGCGTGGGAGGAGTCGAACCCGGCGGTGACGTAGTCGAGGCTCAGGATGTCGTCATTGCCGGTGAGTTGATTGTTGATGTACCCGAACCGCTCCCGCCACTCGGAGGTCGACTCGGTGCCGGTGTTCGAGAGTTGGAAGTACGCCAGCCAGGGCTTGTTCTCGGTGACGAGGAAGTCCAGCGCGATGGTGCCCGCCTCGGCGCCCGCGGACACCGCGAGGTCGACACGTCGACCGGGGTGACGGTTCAGCCGGAAGACGTACTGGTCGAGCAGGTCCTTGCGGAGCAGGTCTCGCCGTTCCTGATCATCCGGCGAATACGGAGCGACGGGGGCGTTCTGCCGGATCTTCGCGTGGGCGGGGTTGTTGATGCGCTGCTCATACGGGATGCGATCGCCGTTGGCGAGCGTGCGGATCTCGGAGACAAGGCCCGTGCGAACGACCAGCGTGAGGGAGGTCTGCCCGGGGCGGCGGAGGTCCTTGCCCCAGTCGGGGTCGCCCTCCTCCGGTGGAGCAAACTCCTTCTCGGATGGGGACACGGTGACGCCGATGATGCCGAAGGCATTCACCTCGTCCACGATGGCCTTCGCGACCGTGGCGAGCGCGCGGGACGTGTACTTGGCCGCGGGCATGAGGGGGATGTCGACGAGCGGGATCGTGACGATCTCGACTCCCGGGCCGGGCGCAACATAGCCGTCTTCGGTTCGTCCGAGCGTGACTGTGGCCTGGAGCAGATCCTCCACGGCGGGATAGCCGGGGTGGGGACGCTGGAACTCGATCAGGAACACACCGACCGTATATGACGGCTTCTCGGTGTCGCCTGCGGCGGCCTCGCCTGCGGGCGGCACAGGTGCGCCGACCTCGCCGGGCTTGGCCACCTGCGGCTGGCCGGGGAGCGGCTCGCCGGGCGACTGGCCGGGCTGCTGCTGAGCGAATATGGGCGCAGCGAGCGTGAGCGCGGCACCGGCCGCGATGATCATCGCGCGCGGCGCAGCACAGTTGCTGTGACGACGTGTGGGAACGAACTTTGAACGCCCGGACTGTTCGAGCATGCCGCCTCCTGCTTGGGGGCCCGAGAACCACGGACCCAGCACGCCTGGCTCGTTCGCAACGAGGCCGTCATGGCCCCCGGCGCGCTGAAACTCCATCTTCTGCGGGGCACACCGTACCGGGGGGCTTTCCACCCCGTCAAGTCGCCCCCCCAACTTCATTGATTGTGGACGCCTGCTGTCGGCACCGGATCACCCCGCCCACCCCCCGCTCTCCGCATTCCACACTCGGGCTCATCGGGGCTTGAGATACGGGCTCGGAGTGAGGATCTCCACCACCTGACGACCGACTTGCTCTCGCGGCCGATCAGGAGCGTTTGCCCCAAACGCAAGGCGGAAGCCCACATCAGAGAATCCTTCCAGGGCGTCGATCGGGTCCAGCGGCTCGGCTTTTAAAGGGTCGAACGAAGGGTCGGAGAGCGCCGATCCACCGATGATCCGAAGTTGAGCGACCGACTTGGCCACGAACGCCGCGGCCTCGCGCGGCTCGGACGGAATTGTCCACGGAACGGTGGTGGTGAACTCCGCAACGTTTCCGATCACATGCGACGTCGTTTCGTTCTCGGTCAGCACCGCCGGCGCAAACCACACCCACCCGTCATCCCAAGGATGTGTGGCGGTCGAGGGCACCGCCGGTGCACCATCGGGCCTAAAGATCCCCGCATCCGGTGGTTCGGCCCATCGGCCCGCGGCCTTTCGTGCAGCCATGTGGTCCGCGAACGCCTTCCACCTCGCATCCCGCAGGTTGGCGAGTTGTGGGACGACGGTCGAACCCTGTTCTTTCAGTAGGGCACTCCATTCCCCCGTTGTGGGGATTCGACATCCGGCCAAGGAGGCGACATAGGCCGCGGCCGGCGCCGGGATCTGCTGCATCGGGCTGTCGAAAGAAGGAGGCGCAGGCGACTGTCCCGCGGGGTAGTCGACCCCGCCGAGCAGCGCGACCGGAGAGAACCAACTCGGGGACGGGACGATCTGAGGAACATCAAAGGCATCGCGACTCCAGGTCCATGTGCGCGGGCCCAGCCGCGAGTCATCCAGCGGCCTGAACGTCGGGAGCACGGTCGGCAAGAGGCGCTCGGCATTCCGCGCAGCGACGATCGCGGCGACCTGCCCGACCGTGACTTCCGTGACCGTGATGTATGAGGCGCTCGCGCCCTCACCCACGAGAATGAACTCGAGGTTGGCTCCCGGCACTCCGGATCGTGGCGGCAGGGAAAAGGTCAGCGTTGCCCCGTGCTCGACGCCGTCTCCAAGGCCGACCGAGGCGGGCCCGAAACGGCCGGACTCCACGGTCGCGGGAGACAGAACGAGCCCTCCGGCAACAGCATCGAGCGCCGCAACGACGCTGCTGGCTCCGGAGAGAAACGCGATCCCTCCCTGAAGATTGCGCGCGTTTGCGACGAACTCGCGGGCGAGCGCACGTGCATGCTCATCGGAGACTCCCGGATCCGATGCGGCTCGCTTGAGACGATTGAGGAGGATGTTGTAGCGGATGCGGTTATCGAGCACGGCCTCGGACAGATCGAGATTCCGCATGGCCGAGTCCGCCGCGGCGAGCGTGGCGTCGTCGACTGCCGCGCTCAGCAATCGTGTGAGTCGGCGGGCCTGCTCCATGGCGACCTCGTTCTTGAGCGACTCGGCCCGGTCCGGGCCTGGAGCACCTTCGGCGGCTCGGAGCAGGATGGGCCGGAGCAGGACCTCCGCCGCGAGATCGGCCTCTCCGGCGGGCCAGACGGCCTGGCCGCGACCGGCCAATCGACGCCATGCCGCGAAGAGCAGTTCGGGGCGCGTCGCGGCGGCGTCCTTCGCAGCCTGGAGCAGTTGCTCGGTGGAAGTCTGACGCTCGATCTTCTCCAGAGCCTCAACCCGGTCGAGCACCGGCGCCACCGCCGCGCGCACACCGGGCTGTCGGGTCAGGCCCTCGCGGAGCCATTTCTCTGCCAGCGCGCGGATCGAAGCGGGTCCGCCTTCATCGAGCGTGCGGGCCTCGGCAAGCCCGTGCTCGATGGTCACGAGGTCGCCTGCGAGCAGGTTGGCCCGACTGCTCCACGCCTTCAGGGAACGCTCGACTGCTTCGATATCGGCCTGCAGCGCCGGGTCGTCGAGCAGCGGCGCGGAGGGCGCAACGCGGGCCAGCACACGCCGGAGCGCGGCCTCGCGCTGGGCCATGCCCTCGGCGGCGAGTGCGGCCTGCCATGTGTCGGGCCGGGCGTCCGGCACCGAAGGTCGCGTCAGGCGTGAATCGAGCAGAACCAGCCACGACCGGTATTCCTCGGCCTTTGCCGCGAGTTCGCGGGGGTCCGTGAACGCGGCCCGCGCCTGGAGCGCTTCACGCCACGATCTCCAGGCGGAGTTGATCGCGGGCGAGCCGGGGACGACCGGCTCGGTCGCGGCGGGCGGCTCAGCACCGGGTGTGCTGGGCAGGAATGCGCCGGGAGCGTGGAGCGGCATCGCCAGCGCGGCCGCCGCGGCGAAGGCGAGCGGAAGCGGGCCGGCACGGGATGCGATTGAAAGAGCGGGTCGTGTGTGCACGTGCGGTTCAACTTCCTAGATGAGCGCATCCGCGAGTTGGCGGGCACGCTGTGCGAACGGAGCATCGAGGTTGTAGGGCACATCGCACGCCAGCGGTACGAGCGAGGCGGCGGTGCGGATGCAGGTGAGTTGGGCCGGGAGGGGGATCGGGACCAGCGCGTCGAGCCAGGGCTGGGAGCGGGGCTTGATGAGCAGAACGGCCCGGAGTTCCGGGAGCCAGCGATGGATCACGGCCACCCACGCGGCAAGGGCCTGGGCTTCCGTCAGTCCCGGGGCGGGCAGCCGAACATGGCCGGTGCCGGAGGCGGTCTGGCGGTCGGCGACCGGGGCGAGTTCGCGGCTGAGTGCGTAGAGGCAACGCGCGAAGGCCTCGTGGCCCGCGGGCCCGGCATTCACGATCGAACCCACCAGCGCGGCGACGGGCGGGGCCTGGTCTCCCAGAAATGGAATCGAGGCCGCGTTGGCACGGGCGGCATCGAGCGCGGCGACGAACTCCGCCGGAGAGCCGGCGGCGGCGCACTCTTCTGCGAGGGAGTCAAGCCGCCGGATCGCCACGGGCACGGAAGCGAGAGCATTGTCTGCGCGCATCTCGGCACAGACGACGAGCGGATATCTGTCTCGTCCCTTGGCGTCGCGGCTGGGGAGCAGGCGTCCGACGAGCAGGATGTCGTCGCGCTTGGCAAGCGACCAAAGGAAGGTGTGATCCCACGTGTCGATTCGCTGCGACGCGTCGAGCCGCTCCCACGCGCCGGAGTCGATGTTGGCGCGGATCGCCTCGGCGTACAGGATGCGCCGGGCGTCGATCAGAGCCGGCGACGTCAGGCCGGGGTCCTCGAGGTGATCGTCGTACGCCGGGTGCTTGCCGAACGCACCGATCATGGCGCCGGGGGAGGCTCCGGGACGCCCGGTCGCTGCCGGGAAGAGTCGCTTGAAGATGCGTGAGATGGCGACGCCTCCGGGCGATGCGTGTGAACAACCAGCCGCGAATGGAGAGTTTAGCGAGGCCACTGCTCGGGGCCGGGGAGTTCCCGATCGGCGAATCGCAGTCGGATGCGTGCCGAACGCGGGCCGGCGGCAGTCTCCACGGGCAGGAGTGTCTCCCAGAACCGGCGGTCCGTCGCTTCGACAGGCCGCCCCCGTTGAGACGCGATCAACCAGAGACCCAGCCACGGGCCCGGGATTGTCGCCGTGGCGATGGGCTGAGCATCGGCAGAGTCGGTCGGGAGGAACTCGACCTGAATGCTCGCGCCAGGATAGTCCACGCGTCCAATGTCCACCGCAGCGCCGGCGGTCGCGAGGACGGTGCGGGTCTCGGCACCGAGTTGGCGGATGCGGATCGCCGCGAACGCGGGCAGGGCGGGGTCCGGCGGGATCTCCGCGGTGCACGCGAATCTCTGGCCGGCACGTTCCGGCAGGATGGCGAGCATGGCCGCGTTCAACCCGCCGGCTGAACCACCCGCGCCGGGCTGCGCGAGGGCCTGCAGCGCCGACGCGATCTCCGCATCGCGCACATTGGCGGTGATTCCCGGGTCGACCGCCGGGACCCCCGCGACGCTGGCACGGGCCGCGACCGCCTCCTCGGGAGTGAGTTGGCCGGCAGCGGCATCGAGTTTGCCGAGGGGGAACCGGGCGAACCGCGAGCCAGTCTGGCCGGGCGAGGAAGCCTGCGCATCGCGGGCGAGTGTTCGGATCGCTGCCAGCACGAACGATCGCCACCAACGCGCCAGCAGATCGGACTCGCGGGGGTCGGCCAGACTGACCACCAGGTAGTCCTGCGGACCGGAGGGCTCGGCGATCGCGGCGAGCAGACGTCGGCGGGCTTCGGCGGAGTCGGCGCCCAGGGACTTCCAACTCGAGAGCACACGGTCGTACGCGGCGTCCAGCATCGGGCTTTGGGCGGCGGCGTTGGATGCGCCCGCCACACGGGCCAGGCGTTCGACGGCCTGGCGCGCTTCGGGCGACAGTTGGGTGACCGCGATCGACCGGCCCAAGGCTTCCGACGCCGCGGCCTGCCGACGCGCGTGCGCGGCAACCGCCTCGCGGATCGAGGCCGCCCCGCCGGTCGCCGCGAGCCCCTGCTGGAACTGCTGCCAAGTGCGTTGGTCTTCGGGCGCCAGCGAGGCGGAGACGCCGTCGCTCCATGCGGCGGCGTAGCGCAGCAGGAATGCGGTGGCGGCGGCAGGGCCGGAACGGGCGATGGCCGAACCGGCCGGCGCGGCGCTGCACGCGGCCAGAACCTCGCGGAGCACCGGCAGCGCTGCGTCAGGTTCGATCGCTCGATCAATCGCCGCGTTCGCACGGCCGAGCGGCAAGGCCGGCGCGGAGTTCTCCACCGGGAGTTGCGCGGCCAGCCGCGAGGCCGCGGCGAGGAGCGTCTGCTCGTCTACCGTGCCGTTGACGGTGTAGGCCGCCGCGATGGCGGCCCGGCGTGCCGAAGCGGCGGCGTCGATCGCGGCGAGGATCGCCTTGAGGCGCGGGTCTTGCGGCTGCACAGAACCCCGCAGCGCGGCATCGGCTGCCTGACGCGTGTGCGCCACGGCCTGGTCCACGTCGATCAGCAGCGGCGCGCCGTCGCCGATCGCAAGCGCATCGACTGGCTCATCAGCGGACTCGGCGAGGGTCGCCAGCGACTCGTACACCCCCAGGCGGGCGGCGAAGAGCGGTTCGATGCCGCGGCCGAGGTGGGCATCGGCGAGCGCCGCGGCCCGGGCGGAAACAGCGTCGAGGTTGACTCGCCGCGACGACGCCGCCTGCACGGCCGCGCGGAGGGCGTTGCCGCTCTGGGCGAGGGCAGGGGACGAAGCGCCCGCGGCGTTGAGCAGGTCGAGGATGCGCTGGGCATCATCGCGCAGGCGTGCGGATTCGGCGGCGGCGTCCTGAATCGCGGCCTGATCGAGCCGGCGACCGGCAAGCGCGGGCAGGAGCGCCGAGGCACGCGACGCGGCATTTCGGATGGGTTCGATCTCCGCGAGCCAGTCTTCGGGCTGCGCCGGCGGCTGGGTCGTGAGTTTGTCGAACAATCGCTGCTCCGCCGCGGCGAATGCCTCCAACGCGTCGATGAGGCGGCCCGCAGGCCCCGCGGCGGACTGCGCAGCGCGATCGATGGTGCCCGCGAACCGATCGACGCATGCGGCGATAAAGCCGGCCCGATCGATCGCCATGGACTTCGGGGGCCAGCTCGCCGCGGAATCGCCGGAGTAAAGGGCATCGGAGATCCGCTGCAGTTCGCGGGCGTCGTCGGAAGCGCCCTCGAGCAGGTACCCCTCGTTTCCGGCGAGTGCGAAGCGAAGGAGTGGATCGAGCAGAATCGGCGAAGCCACGCCGCCGAGCGAACGCGCAGCGCCGGAACGGGCCGCTTCGACGCGGATGATCTGTTCGAGCGCCAGGGTGGATTCGGTCGTCCAAGGATGATCGGCCGCGGCATCGGCCTGGAGGCGCGCCACGGCCGCCTCGGTCAGCGGTCGGAGCACGCTGACCTCGAACATGGAGCGGCCGGCGGCGCGGCGATCGCCGGCGAGCAGACTCGCCGAAACGTCACCGGTGATGATCGCGGCGGGATAGAAAACAACAGGGACGGCGATTCGCTCGGTCGCCCGTTGATGGATGACGGTGTGGATCGCCCCAATCCGCCGAGAGTCGGCATCGACCGGGAGCGACCTGAGCAGGGACGCGTCGGGCCCGGCATCGCCGCGGTACTTGAAGTCTTCGTCACTGACGATCGCCTTGGAGACGATGGGGAGGCGGTAGGGCGGGCGACCGGGTTCGACGCTGGGCGCCTTCCCGGCTTCGACTGCCGAGGCGACAGCGGCCCAGAACTGCGCCGGCTCGACCGCGGCCTTCTGCAGGCCACGGGCGCCCAGCCAGGTCAGAAGTGCGATGACCGCGAGCCCGACGGCAGAAACGCCCAGCAGCGCGGCGGCACGGGCGCGGAGAAGGCTTGCGGTATCGGCGGCACGGGTCACCAGCCCTTTTTCGCGGAAGACCTTGTTGAGAAAAAGGTCCTTCAGGAACAGGGCCCTTTCGCGCTCCCAGATGCGACCCTCCGGCAGTTTGTCCGGCGAGACATCGAGCGCGGCGGCGAGATCGGCGTCGAGGGCCGCGCCCTCGCGGAGAGCGGAGGTGAAGTAGATGCCACGAAGAAACAAGGGACGGGCGGACCACTCCCCGGCCACGAACATCCGCTCAAGGTATCGGCGCAGGCGCGGGGCGAGCCGGGAGAGGCTTTCCGGGAAGGCGTAGAGAGCATCGACTTGATCGAGGCGCGGTTTGCGCGGGTCTTCGGTGTGGACTGGGTCGATCAGCAGGCCGAGCCGGCGGCGGATGAGCCGCTGTTCGACCGCGTGCAGATGTTCGTCGACCAGCGTGGGCCGGAAGGGCGCGTCGAGCGCAGCGGGATTGCTCCATCCCAGGATCTGATTTGCGGCGCGGGGGTCGTCGGCGCGGTCGAAGAACTCACGGAATCCGTTGACCAAGTCGCTCTTGGTGATCACGACATAGGCCGGAAAGCGGACGCCGAGCAGTTTCTGGATGACATCGAGTTGACCGGCCAGCCGGGCGGCCTTGGAGTCGATGACGTCATCGGGGTCCTTGATCAGTGAATCGGCCGGGATGACCACGAGCAGGCCGTTCACCGGGCAGGTGGGGCGGGAGCGTTTGAGGAGTTTGAGGAACTCCTGCCATTCGCTGGTGGAGCCCGGCTCGACTTCCTCGAACAACAGGCGGCCGGCGGTGTCGAGGATGACGGCCTGGTTGGTGAACCACCAGGACATGTTCAGCGTGCCGCCCGCGCCCTGGAGTTCATCCTGAAGCCCCGGCGGGAAGCCGACGCCGCAGTGGCGGACCGCCTCGGTCTTGCCGGAGCCGGGCTCGCCGATGAGCACATACCACGGAACGGAATAGAGGCTCTTGCCCGCGGCGCGGAACTTCTCGAGCCCGGTCTCGAAACTCCTGCGCAGTTCATCGAGACGCGCGCGGCGGGCCGGCTCGGCGATCCGGGTGGGACCCGCGGCGGAACCCGCGAGCAGCCCGGCGAACGGGGAAGCCTGCTTCTCATCTCGGCGGAGCAGGAACGAGCGGTAGGCGTAGACCAACCCGCCAACGGCCGCCGCGCCCAGCAGCACCGTGACGGCGGCGGCCAAGCCTCCGAACAAGCCGGCGGCGATGGCGAGCAGGACGGCGATCGCGGCGAGCGCTGCGACCTGCGCCGAGCGGGGCATGCGTGCGATCATGGTGCCCAGACCGCTCATGGCGCGCCCCCGGCCTTGTCGGCGGCTGCCTGAATGATGGTCTCGAGGCTGGTTCGCAGTTCGGATCGCCGCTGGAGATAGGCGACGGCGTTGGCGATGAGCAGGGTGATGGCGAGACCGGCGGCGGCGATGACGACCGCGCCCAGCCGGCGGGACGGGGGCTCGGTGAGGTCGGCTGTGTTCACGTTCTCGTAGGCTTCAGGCGTGACGCGGGCCGTGGGGTCGGCGTCGATCATCGGCCGGATCCGCGCGGCAAGGTCCTGCATCTTGCGCCGGAGGACTTCGGGCTGGCCCGCATACCAGCCCGTGAAGCCGAGCCCCATGCAGACATACAGAACGGCCAGCACCTGCGGAGCCATGGGGGACTGATCTCGCAACGCCTCGTCCACCCGGTCGAAGAACTCCTCCTTGCCGTCGTCGAGTCCTTTTTCCTTCGCAAGGCTTGGCCATGCCGCGCCATCGGGGCCGGCGCGACCGACAGCGTCGACAAACCAGCAGAGCGCCGGCTCGATGCGGGCGAACGCGTCGGCGACTCCGGCGGACTGGGCCTGCTCGGCGCACTGGGCCAGAACCTTGCGCGCTTCACTCGCCGAGACGGACGCGGGCGGTGCGACACCCTTCCGTATGGCTCGGTTCAGTCGGCACGCCCATTGAAACAGCGGCTCGCAGCACTGCGAGAGCGTCATAGGCGCCCTCCGCCCGCGCCCTTGAGAAGGGACTCGGCGAACGCCGCCACGGCGCTGAGCAGTTCACGCTCGACCGCCGCGGCGTCGCTGCCTGAGGCAAGTTCGACGTACTTCCGCCAGCACTTGGCCTCGTGGGAGAGCATGAGGTCGGCCAGGCCGCGGCTGCTGGCCATTTTGGCGGCGGACTCGATCTGGGCCGGGGCGAGGCGTTCGGCTTGTCGCTGGGCGAACTGGCGGCCGGCCTGGCCGATACCGGCAATGAGGGCGGCGGCGAGTTGCCTGAGGAGTTCAACATCTCTGGCCGCGACGGCCGCGGCACCGGGTTCGCCACGCGCGGCGCGGGCAAGCGATTGCCGGATGGGTTCGGCGCGCTTGATGCTGGAGTGCGGGGCGACAGCACGCCAGGCGCTCCATCCGACCGCATCGAGGCTGGAGGCAAAGTCGACCAGCAGCGCGGCAATCTGCGCGGCGTGCTCGGGGCTGATGTTCTCCCCGGGCGCGAGTTGGAGCGCGGCGGCGAGCGGATTGGCCGCGGCTGGGCCGGAAGTGTTGGGGGCGGGATCCTGTCCCAAGATTGGCCTCTTCGCTTCGGGTGGTGCGGGTGCGGGCGAGCAGTTCCGCCGTCGTTGACTTTACCGGACGCGACCGTGGGCGGCAATGTTCGGTGTCCGGCGGCGAGTTTGCGGGTCATACAAGCGACGCTCGGCCCGCGGGGCTGTGCGAGGTGTTCGGCGATACACCCGGAACTGGGAGTGACCGATGCGTCCGGAGCGGCCCGGAGCCTTCCGGAAGCCGCTGGGAGACTCCAGCATGAAGTGCGGACGCGGCGTAATGGCGCTTGTGGCGATTGGTGCGACGCTCGGATCGGCGGGATGTGGCGGTGGGAAGTCGTCGCCGTCGACGCTCGCATCCGACGAGTCGATGCCCACCCGCGGAATGGCCCAGTCTGCGCGGCCACGGGGTCTGATGGTCGCCGGGGACACGCTCGGGCGCGTCGTCTTCTCCGACAGCACACCGGCGATGGCCAGCGTTCCGGATCGCGAGCGATAGTGCCGGTCAACGCGACGCGAAGATGTAACTGTCCGGAGTGAGGACCCTGAGCACTTTGGAGGCCAGGGTCTCGCGCGGCGGGCGCGTCCCGCGCGCGGTGAAGGCCATGCGGAAGCCGACATCGGCGAATCCCTCGGTCGAAAAGAGCAGATCGACTGGGATCCGGGTCTCGGGCGAGAGTTCGGGCGGAGCGAGCGCCGACCCGCCGATCGCTGCAAGGCCGTCGGCATGCTGCTGCAGGACGGAGAGCACGGATTCGGTGGTCGGCTTGGCGGCGTCCATCCGGTCGGGCTGGTCGAACACCAACTCCGCGACGTTTCCGATCAGGTGCTGGAAGGCATGGCGTGCGTCCGCCGAGCAGGGCGCGAACCAGAGCACGCCGTCGTCGAACTCGTGCGAGGTCGCACGGTCCTGGACAGGCACCTTGGGCTGATCGGGCAACAGGATGTTCGCATCGGGCCAGGGGAAACTCGCCTTGTTGACGACCTGCGCCTGCATGGCGCGGATGTGGTTCTTCTGCGCAGCGAACGTCGCGTCGCGGAGATTCCACTCCGAGAGATCCGACGCGGCGGGCACCATCGCCCGCGCGGCTCGCCACTCGTCGGTGGCGGGGATCCGGCACCCGGCGAGCCTTGCGACCAGTGCAGCCGCGGCGGGAGAGATCTGCTGCATGGGGTGCTCGGAGTTCGGCTCGCCGCCGGCCTCGTCGCGGATGAGCCGGAAGTCCCCGGGCCGGAGCAGCGATGCCGGATAGGCCGGGCGCTGGGCGTTGACGTTGGCATCGAGTTTCAGCCAGAGCGGACCGGGAACGACGGTGCGCGTAGCGCTCCAGGTCCAGGCGCGCGGCCCGGCCCACGTGGCGGTGCCGGGGTCGAAGACCTGGAGCGCCTGACGGAGTTCTTCTTGCGCCCTGGCCTGGGCCACCACCCGCGCAAACGTACCGACCGAGACTTCGGAGACACCGAAGTACACGGGCACGACCTCGCCGCCGCGCTGCACTTCGAGTCGAAGAAACTCGATCTTTGCATTCCCGCTTGTGAAGGTGAGTTTTCCGGACTCGTCGGCCTCACCTCGCCAACCGACAGAGCCGGGACCGAGCGTGAGCGGATCGATGGAAGGGGGCTCGGGCTGCGAGCCATCGATCAGACCGGTGACCTGAGTCAACCGACTGTTCGCGGCGGGCGGGAGTTGGGGGATCGAGCGAACCTCGGCGACGAAAGCGGCGGCGACCTGCCGCACCGCGTCTTCCTGCACTCCGGGCCGGGCGAGCGCCCGGCGGACCAACGTGAGGGCGACGTTGTAGCGCAGCGCCGGCGTGAGCGACGATGCCTGCACGGCGAAGTCGGGCGCGGCAAGGGCCACCGGCTCAAACGACGCGGCATCGGCGGTACGGACAGCCAGCGCGGTCCACCGGGCCGCCAGTTCGGCTCGGACGAAGACCGTCAGTTCGTCGCGTCGAATGGAGTCCTGAACCGAGGCCGCGACCCGGAGCAGCGCATCGCGGACGGCGGCCCCATCCTTGAGTTCATCGGCGGTGGCCGGCCAGGCAATCTCCGGGGAGCCGAGCCTTCGGAGTGAAGCAAGCGCGGCCTCCGGGCGATCGGGGCGTGCTTCGCGGATGCGGGTCACCAGGGCCGCGGACGAGCCTTCCCGGGCGATCGCCGCGAGGGCGGCGAGCCGTTCGCGGAGTTCGGACAGAGCCTCGGCGACCGCAGCGGAACGGCCGGCGAGTTGATCGAGCGCCTGCTGGGCGCGGCCGAGGCGACCGGGGCCGCCGGCGCCGCTTTCATCGGCGAGAGGATCTGCCGCGTCCAGGCGAACCTGCACGGCCTCGAGCGCCACGACCTGCGCTGCGAGTTCGTCGATCCTGGTCCGAAAGGCTCGCGCGAGCGGCTCGACCCTGGCGCGGAACGCGGAGTCCTCGGCGTTGCCGGCCGCGGCGAGGGCATCGGCAATCGCCCTTTCCCGCAGTTCGCTGACCGTCTGCGCGATGCGGAGGGCCCACGGTGCGCCCTTGACGCCGGGCGCGCGGCGGATGCGGCCGTCGAAGTCGTCGGCGGGGGCGGCAGCGCCGAACGCTGCGGAAACCCAGTTCAGTTCACCTTCAAGATTGCGTGCAGCCTGCTTGAGGGCCTCGAAGTCGATTCCGGTATGCACGGCCAGGAGCCGATCGCGCCCTGCGACCCATGCGGCGTTGAGCGCCGGCGACTCGGGTGAGATCGCCGCCCGGCCGCGGAGTTGCTCGCGCACCTGCTCGGCGGTGGTTGCGAGTTCCTGCATGCGCACGGCGATGCGGCGTTCGAGGTCGGCCTGGATGGCCGCGGCATCTCTGCGGATCCGGACCGAGTCGGACTCGATGCGGTCGCGGTTCCGCCGGTTCCAGGGGAGTTTCGCCGGCGCGAGCGCGGCGGCGTCGGCGCGAAGGTCGGCGATCCGCTGCGCGGTCGCCGGGTCGACGGGCGTGCTGAGCAGCGGCTTGGCGAGTTCGGCGACCGCGGCGTTCACCGGCTCGAACAGCGTTGAATCGTCCCAGCCCGCGCGCGGGTCGAGCGCGGGATCGAGCCGCGCGTGGCCTCGGACCTCGAACAGCCAGCCTTCGAGCGTGTCGGCGCTCGCCGGCGCCGCGGCCAGTTGCGCATAGCGTTCGCCGGATCGGAACGAATCGACGTCGATCCCGGACCACTCCTGCACGAGGAAGGTCTGCAGCCGCGCGGCGAGTTCGGCGGCGGAGTCGATGTTGCGCTCGAGTGCCATCACATCGTCACGGGTCGGGAGGCCCCCGGCGTCGACCCCTGATGCCGCGGGCGCGGGAACGACCATCGCGTTGAGCGCGGCGGGGGTTCCTTTCAGGACCGGGTCATCGCCCGCGGCGATGCCCTCGGCGGTCTGCCTGAGTCCGCCCCAGCGCGACTCGATCCGCTCGATGATCGTTCGCGTTCGGAGGAGTTCGTCGAACGATGCCGCGAGGTCGGCGGAACCGGGGTCGGCCGGCGAAGCGGCCTGGGCGATTCGGCGGACATACGCGGCCTGCTGCTTCCAGCCGCGCGACTCCCAGGTCTGCGCGATTTCGCGGAATCGGGCGAGCGCGGGCCAGCGCTCGGGGAGTTCGGCACGGAGTTTCTCGATGGCCTCGAGCGCGGCACGGGTCTTTTCGACACTGGCATCGGACCGGGCCCGCGGCGTGGGACTGGCGGCAAGGGTTGTGAGGTCCGCCCCGGCTTCGACGCCGGCGAGCGTCCACGGATCCGTCCCCTTGCCGGAAACCAGCGCGTGGGGAGAGAGGATCGACCCCAGGTCCTTGTCGAGCGCGGCGTACCACGCACGTCGGGTCTTGTGCTGGGCGCTGGCGGTGGGCGGCCGCTGCTCGAGTCGGGTGAGCAGCGAGCCGTACCACGTGCGGTACGCATCGCAGAGTTGCGTCCACCGTGCCGCGGCGGCAGGGTTCCAGAGCGTCTCCGGAAGGGGCGCGGCCTGCCGCTGGCGAGCCTTCTCAGCCAGGACAAAGACTCCAATGCCGCCGGCGATCAGAACGAGCGCGGCCGCGGCCGCGAGGAGGGGCGCCCGCGATCGGCGCATGCGTCGGAGCGCCTTGACGCGTGCGAGCAGTTCTTCGAGCGCGATGGGGGATGAGGTGCGTTCAAGCAGCCGTTCGGTAAGTTCGCGCCATGCGGTACCACTCTTGCCCAGGCGATCCCACGCGGGCCCGGGCTCGAGAGGAAGTTGGCCGCGGAACGGCTCGTGCAGCACGAGCAGATGGATCAGCCGTCCCAGCGCCTGCAGGTCTTCGTGCGCGGCCCTGGCGTGGTCGGCGGGCAGTTCCGCGGCCGGATCGGCGAGGGCGACGCGGGAGAACCTGCCCCTGGCGGAACCGGCGACCAGCAGCACGTTGGAAGGCTCGAGACGGCCGTGTGCCCGCGCGCCGCCGGCCTCGGTATTGATCTGCCGAAGTCCGGCGACGACGCCATCGACGATCGTGGCCAGCGTCCGCGCGTCGATCTGTGTACGGGCGGATGTGAGCCGTTCGACCGTGCCGCGGGTCGCGAGGTCCGTGACCATGAACACGCCGGCAGGCTCGGCGGGCGTTGCGGGGATGCGACCGATCTCGTAGACCTGGGCCCATCGCGACTCGGCGATCGGGACGGACCGGGCGGCCTTTTGCTGGGCGTTGGCCCGCGCAAGAAAGGCTTCGAGGGCCGCGGCCGCCCGGGCCTCTCCGAGGATCGCGCCATCGGGCCGGCACGTTCGCACCGCGAAGGCCGGATCCTGGGTCGTCCCCGCTCGACGGGCCGACCACACGGCGCCCAGCGCACCGCGGTGGAGTTCGGTGACCGTCTCAAATCCGCCGTAGGTGGGCATGGTCTCTCCGGCCCGGCGCACGGCCGCGGCTGCTCAGTTGGATCGTGCCGAGGCGGGCTCGGTGCGGGGCGTCAGGAACACCACCGCGTCGCGGCGGATCTCGATCTGAAGCGGAGCGTCCGGCGCCCACTCCTTGGAGGAAAGCGAGATGGCCAGTCGGCGCGGGTCGTCGGCGCCGCGCTTGTCCTCGACGCCCCCGGGCAGATTGGCCACCACGTAGAGCCACGTTGCGCCGGCCCGCTGCCACGTCTTCCAGACATCGCTGTCGACCGAGATGACGAAGGGTTGAGACCGCTCCGGGCTGAATCGCACCCGGACGGCACGGTCGCGCACCCCCGCGCGGATGGTTGACTCCGGAAGCCAGTACGCCGACAGCGGCATTTCGTCCCAGGCTTTGCGCTCCGAGTTGTTCAGGCCGACGAGGTCAACCTGAATCGTCGGTCGGGACGCGGAACGCGACAGGGAATCATCGAGCGCGACCACGACCTCGCGCGGGTGGAGGGATCCGCAGCCGGGCAATAGTGCCGCCGCGAGCAGGACGAGCATGGAGAGGCTGAGGCGCATGGCGGGGATCCTCCGGGCTTTGATGTCAGCAGTTTATCCGTTCCACGCGACAGGATGGGCCGCGGGACAACGGTGGCGGTCGATACCATGCCGGCATGAACAGGATCCTGCTTGTCGGGCTTGGGCCGCTCGGACAGTTCGTCGCGAACGATTGTGCCAGGAGAGGGATTGCAAGGGTCGTCGCGGCGGTGGACATCGATCCGGCGATTGCCGGGAAGCCGGTGTCGGCGATCGTCCCGGAGTCGGGCTTTTCCGCGAGGGTGGTTCGGTCGATTGATGACGTGCAGAACTGGGGCGAGATCGACTGTGCAGTGGTAACGACATCGTCAGACCTCGGGTTGTGCGCGTCGACATTTCGAGAGTTGCTGTCGCGGGGTGTCAGCATTGTCAGCACGTGCGAGGAGTTGCTGTATCCATGGCTGCGGCACAAGGTGCTCGCGGACGAGTTGCACGCGGTCGCGGTGGAACACGGGGCGCGAATCATGGGGACAGGCGTCAACCCCGGGTTCATCATGGATGCCCTGCCCGTCGCGGCGACGGCGGTGTGCCGGGGCGTTCGGGCGGTGAAGTGCTGGCGCATCCAGGATGCGACGACGCGGCGGATCCCGTTTCAGAAGAAGATCGGCGCGACGCTCGACGATGCGGGCTTCGCAGCGCGGGTGAAGGACGGGTCGCTCCGACACGTCGGACTGGGCGAGTCATTGCACTTCATCTCCCACTATCTCGGGCTTGGCGTGGTGAAGTGGGATGAGACCATCGCGCCGGCGAAGGCTGAGCGGGATATGACCTGCGGACTCGGGGCGATCCGGCGCGGCGCCGCGGCGGGTGTCCGGCAGACGGCGCATGGATGGAACGCGGCGGGCGAGGAAGTGGTGACGATGGAGTTTCAGGCCGCGATCGGGCAGTCAGGCCCGCACGACCGCGTGGTGATCGAGGGCGAGCCGCGGATCGACCTGCGGATCGAGGGGGGCGTGCACGGAGACATCGCGACGAGCGCGATCACCCTGAACGCGATCGATTCACTGCTGGCGAGCAAGCCGGGCCTGCACACGATGGCGACGGTGCCGGTGGTTCGCTGCGCGGCAGCGATGCGATAAGCCGTCCACAGAGGCCACAGAGACGGACACAGAGACACAGGGAAGAAGCGTGCAAAGGCCTCTTTCTCTGGCATTCAACGTGCTACGCATTGAATCTCGATGACACCGAGCGGGAAGACAGTGTCCTCCTCTGTGACTCCGTGTCTTACTCTGTGACCTCTGTGGACCTGCCTTCGCGAGCGCCTTTGCCGCGCGGCAATCGTCGGTCCGCACCTTCAACAACCCGGTTCCAGTCAAACGCAGGCCCGGGGTCGACCTTGTTCTGTTGAATGTGGAAGTGGCCAAGCAGGCCGCGGTAGGAAGCGAGTTGGTCTGCGGGCAGGACATCGGTGAGCAGATTGCCGTCGGCATCACGCGGATAGTCGCACGGCATATTCGGGAAGATCGCACAGAGCGCGGCGGTGAGTTTGATCAGCGAATCGTACTGCTGAGGTGTGAGGTCATACTGCACGAGTTGCGTTCGCTGGATCGTGCCGATCACGGGCCGGGGCCGCGCGGAGTAGCCGACGAAGTCGGGTGTGCGCAGGCCTCCATCGCCCATGGTGTCGGGGAGCGTGAGGCGGGCGCCGCGGTCATCGTGCGTGTACCACTTGGCGAGGATGGGAGGGATTGAACCCGAGAACGCACCTGGGGCACCGCCGACCGCGGCATTGCGGGAATCGGGCACGCCATACGCCCCGATGTTCGCGATCTCGATGCCGATCGAGCGGTCGTTGCTCGTGGTCGCGTGCCAGGCACGTTCCTTGAGGTCGAGCGTCTGGTAGATCGTGCCGTCGATGTCGAGCATGAAGTGGATCGACAGGCCGCGGATGTCGTGCAGCACGCGGAAGCACTGGCGCGAAGTCCCGCACACGTCGTAGTGAATCACGAACTGATCGACGACACCCTGGAGCGTGGGCAGGTCCCATCCCCCGCCGCGGATGCGCTCGAAGTCATCCGCCGAGAGCGGACCCGCGCCCTTCTCGTTCAGTTCCTTGCCGTAGCGAGTGCCGAATCGCGCCGGGGTGTCCGGGCTTCGGCCCGGCGCGCCGGGCGGAGCCCACGCGGCGTCCTTCCACGGCACAAACCGCCGCTCCGTGCGGTAGGCGTCATACCCGCCCGGATCGGTCCACAGCACCACAGGCGCGCCGGTGTGGAAGAGGCGGCCGCAGACCATGATCTCGTCGCCTGTGCGGCGGTGCTCGGCGCCAGGGCGCGCGCAGCCCGCGAGCGCCGCCGCCACGAGCAGCAGAGCCCCGAACGTGAACGAAGGGTTGCGCGGCAGGCCGAGGACAGGAAGAGTCGTCGTTGCAGATGTAACCAGATGCCGCAGATTCGGAAACATGAATGGACCCGCCGGAAAGAGAGCCACGGATCGAACGGGTGAAGACGGATTTGAGTGGAGAGGAGGCAAGGACGCACGAGGACAGGTTACCATGAGTGCGATGAGACGGGTGCGACCAGTCTGGGCGGTTGTCGCCGCGGCGTGCGCGGTGGTGGTTGTGGCGAGTGTGATCGGGAGCGTGGCGACGGGAGTTGGGTGGTGGACCTGGGGATCTCGAAGCAGGCATGCCCTGATTCTCGAGACCACCGTCCGGACCGAGGAGACTCGGTATGAGGTGGCTCGCGGCGGCATCTACTGCGGCTTTCAGAGCGACACGCGGGCGAAGGGCACGCCGCTGCTCACGACCTTGCTTTTCGCGCCCGCTCCGAGTGCGTGGTACCCCTGGGTATCGAGGTCGAGCGGAAGGCTTGAGTTTGCTGTGCCATTCTGGCTGGTAGGTGTGTTCGGGCTGGCGGGCGCCGCGATCGCATCGCGCCGCGTGATGCGGCCTCGACCGGGGTGCTGCGAGCAGTGCGGCTACAACCTCGCAGGGCTCGAGAGCGGATTGTGTCCGGAGTGCGGGACCGCTCGATTGGCACAGGCTAAAGGGATTCCCGCATGAAGCGCATCCGGCCACACTGGGCCGTAATCGCTGCCACGTGCGCCGTGGTTGTGTTCGCATCCGTCGTGGGGAGCGTGGCGACGGGGATGGGGTGGGAGTGGTCGCGGACGCGGACGACGGGCCGGGCGGTGAGCGGCGTGGCGATCGCGCGAGGCGGCATGCATTGGCACGACGTATCGGCGGTGCCGCTGCTTGGCGGAATTCCGATCGTCGGGAACTTCTTCACGATCAGGGTGGCGTCTCCGGGGTGGTGGTTCCGCGCGTCGTTCTCGCAGACGCACAAAGAACTGGTGGTACCGATGTGGGCAATCGGCTTGCTCGCGGGTGGGCTGATGGTGCTCGCGTGGCGACGCGGGAGTCGCGTGGAGAAGGGCCACTGCGCGCGGTGCGGGTATGACCTGAAGGGACTGGCCGCGGGAGCGGCGTGTCCGGAGTGCGGGGCGAAAGCAGCCTCCGGCGGGGCAGGCGTCCCGCCGGCCATCGCCTCACGAGAGCCGTGATGCACGCATGATGGTGTACCCTCACGCCCGCCCCACCAGACACAAAGACCTCGCTCTATGCCCCCCACCCCCCCCACTCCTCCCTCACCACCTGACCGCTCGCACATCCTCACCGAGCAGCGCAATCCGCGGACGATGCGGCTGCATGAGTTGAGCGTGCGCGGGTGCGTCGAGGTGATCGGCGTTGAGGATGCGGGGGTGATCGAGGCAATGCGTACCGCGCGGCCCGCAATCGCCGCGTTCATTGAGGCCGCCGAGCCGGGCTTTGTTGCGGGTGGGCGATTGATCTACATTGGCGCGGGGACAAGCGGGCGCCTGGGTGTTCTGGACGCGTCGGAGTGTCCCCCCACCTTCTGCACCCCTCCCGAGCGTGTGATCGGGGTCATCGCGGGCGGAGACTCTGCCCTGCGGAAGTCGAGCGAGGGGAAAGAAGATGATCCCGATGGTGCGCGGACGGAGGTGGCTGCGCTGAATCTGACGTCGCGCGATTCGGTGCTGGGGATCGCCGCGGGCGGGACGACGCCGTATGTACTCGGCGCGCTGGCGATGGTGAAGAAGGGACAAAGCGGTGGAGCGACGGAGCGACGGAGGGAGGGGCCGCTGACGGCGCTCTTGAGTTGCACACCGGTCGAGCGGCCGGCGTTCGTCGATCACCTGATCGTCATCGAAACAGGACCGGAGGTGCTGACCGGCTCGACGCGCATGAAGGCGGGGACGGCGACGAAACTCGCGGTCAACACCATCTCGACGACGCTGATGATCCGCTCGGGAAAGGTGTACGAGAACCTGATGGTGGAAATGCGGGCGACGAACGCGAAACTGCGGGACCGCGCAGCGCGGATCGTCTCAACACTCACCGGTCTCTCTCGCGATGAATCGTTCGCGCTGCTCGATCGCGCGGGCGGGAGCGTGAAGCAGGCGGTGGTGATGCAGCGGAGGGGCGTGGACGCCGCCAAAGCGGAGAAGTTGCTGGCGGAGGCGGGGGGGCGGCTGGAGCTCGCCTTGACGGGATCCTAAAGGCGGTCCACAGAGGGCACAGAGACGGACACAGAGGGCACGGAGAACGCGCTCGAAGACATCGCGCTCTGGTCCGGACATGGTCACTCTGTATGCACTCCGAGAGTCGCTCAAACTCTCCTGGATGTAGGCCGTTCCGCACTCAGGACATGCTTGGACATCTTCCCCGCCCGAGAGATCATACAGACAGGGCAGAGCCGATCCCCGGACGCCATGAGCCGATCGAGCAGTTTCGCATCCGAACGATTCGAAACCCACGACAGCAAGAAGAAGAACGCGATACACGGCAGGAGCGACAGGATCGCCGCCGCAGTCCCTCCGAGAAACTGCAACCAGCCATTGAGCAGCAACGCTCCGAGTCCAGCGAGAACAAGTCCAGTGATCACCGCCAACAGCCATCGGAAGTTGCGTCGGTGTACAGCGGGCGGAAGACGGCGGTATGGAGACCGTCTCGATGACATGATGGCAACTGAAAGCAGTCTACATCATGCTCGATCTCTGTGACCTCCGCGTCCTCTCCGTGACCTCTTTGGACATGCCCTCAGGCCTCACGCCACGCCGCTCTCGGCCCAGCCCGCCGGGGTGTTGGCCTCGGCGACCAGGCGCTCGTGCTTGCGGAGATACTCGATGACGGTCGTAACGACCGTCGCGTGGCTCCAGGTGAGCGGGCTGACGCTGATGGGCTCGCCCGTGTACGGGTGGTATTGCTCGGCGAGCACTCCACTGGCCTTGGCGCGGTCGGCGGTCCATTCCAGCAGCGGCAGCGCTGCGCGGAGTTCCTCGATCGAGCGGGCCTGCGCGATCCGGTGCTGCGCGTGCCAGAGCGTGCAGATGATCCAGGGATTGCCGGGCACCTTCTCGGTGTCCTGCCGCTCGATCATGTGGTAGTAGTCGCGTTCGTACCGCGCGCACCCGCCGACGTCGGTTCGGACCCACAGCCGGTCCCAGAGCGACTGCATCTCGCTGACAACCATGGGGTTGCCCGGGCGGAAGGCGCCGAAGGCAAACAGCGCGTAGTTCGCGCTGTCCCGGGTCATGTCGAGTTTGTAACCCGTGACGTTCTCTCCATCCTCGATGGGCGTGGCCATGCGGGCAAACCGGCTGGAGGCGCCGTCCCACATATGCCGCAGCAGACCCTCCCGCATCCGCTCCGCCGACTCGTTGAACCTTGTCGCGCGCTCGGTGTCGCCGAAGTCGCTCGCGAACGCCGCGGCGGCGTGCAGCGCGCCGATGGTCGCCGCGATCGTGAACGTGTGGATGCCGCGACGCTCCTCCCAAAGGTCCCAACTCGGCCGGGGGAGCCCGTTGGAATCGACGTGGGCGCACATCCACTCCGCGGGCTGCGCGACCAGCGGGTTGAACAGCGGCTTGAGGAACTCGATGTCGCGGAACGCTTCGAAGTGCTGCCGGAGCGACCACACAACGAGCGCCGTTTCATCCTGCTGGATGGGCAGCACCTGCTTGCCGTCGATGATCCACGGATGCCATGAACTGGCAAGGTGGCCCGCCGGCGTGTACTTGTGCAGGAAGTACCCGTTCTTGTTCACGACCCGCGCGCAGAACCGGAAGAAGTTCCTGGACAGTTCGGACTGATGGGCGAGGATGAGGGCCTGCGCGACCAGCGCGCCGTCGCGCGGCCAGCAATAGGCGTAGTGATCGCCCGCGAAGTGCGAGATGTCCGAATCGGTCGCCGCGATGATGGCGCCGCGATTGTCGACCTGCGTCCGCAGGATCAACTGGCTGGACATGAACAGTTCGCGGACCCGCGGCGGGAAGATCGCCAGGGGGTTCGCCGCGGCGATGGTGGGATCGACCGGGACGGCGGACGTGACGTGAAAGTCTTTTCTGGTCCAGAGTTTCCAGTAGGCTTCGGTGCGGGCCAGCAGCCGGTCGACCGACTTGGACTGGATGACGCGGTTGAGTTCCCGGACACGTTCGTAGGAATCGCCGCAGGCAAGCCAGATGGCGACGGTGGCTTCGCCCTTGGGCGGCACGGCGATGTTCACGCCGACGGTCGCGTCGACCGAGCCTTGGGAGATCGCATTCCGGCCGAGCACGCCGTCCTCGGCATCGCGCCATGTGCCCTCGGCCCCCCCGACGCGCTTGGTGCCGATCGCCCAGTGATCGACGCCGACGTTGCCGCCCTCGACCGCGTTCACCAGGAAGTACGAGTCGTCTTTGTAGAACACCAGTCCGTTGGTCTCGGGGTCGAAGTCGCAGGTGTCGCCCAGCGGCGACTCCTTGATCGACAGGTCGATGTGCATGAAGATGCGGACATCGCGCGGCGGCGAGACCGGACCACCCTGACCCGAGTTGTCGCCATGGTTGCCGTTGGCACGACGGTCGCGAACCGTGATGCGGCGGAGGTACACGGCTTCGTGAAAGTCGACCGCGTCGTTGCAGAGGAGTTCCAGTTCGAGTTTGTGGTTGACCAGCCGCACCTCGGTGACCAGCGAGTTCTGGCGATAGGCAAGGTGCCGTTCCCAGGAGGGATCCTCGATCCACGCAAACTGGCCGTCGGCCCAGACGCCGAACCGCTGGACATGGCCGACGGTGTGGTTGAAGCGGCCGACGTGCGGGTAGTACAGGTCGCGCACGCGATAGAACTCATCGAAGTTGATGAGCAGGTCGCCGTTTCCTACAGGGATGTCACGCGGCATGGGGTGCTTTCCCTGATCGACTCGGTCCGTGGTCTTGAGAGTTCATCGGCATACGGATCGTCCGGATCGCGGCCGCGAACGAAGACCAGCGGTTTCGTTCAGGAACCGGACGGGGCGCCGGTAGCGTCAGGCGGCGGCGGCCAGGTCGCCGCCGGCGGACGGGGCACCATCGACGACGCGGGCGATTGAGTCCGGCAGGGGTGCCGCGGCGGGCGATGGCGGCTCGGCAGCCTTGCCGCCCAGGGCATCGATGCGGGCCTTCAGGTCCCCGATGAAACTGATCCGTAGTCCGAAGTTCTCACCGACTTTGACAGCCTGTCCGGTGCCGATGGGCTTGTTGTTGACCTGGAGCGCCAACTCGTCTTCTGCGTTCTTGGGGATTTCGATGATCGCCCCCGGAACAAGGCTCACGACCTCCGAAGTCTTCATCTGTCGCTCGCCGAGGAGCACGATGATGGGCACTTCAAGGCTGAGGATGGAACGAAGATCAGAAGCCATGGAGGGTGGTATCGGCGACCGCCGGTCCCGCACTGGAACGGGGCGGAGTTCCGGGCTCCGGAGGATCGGTCACGATCCTCGCGGTCAGGAGTAACGACCGATAATCAGGGTCACGTTGTGGCCACCGAAGCCGAACGTGTTGTTCATCACGTAGTCGACACGGCGTTCCTTGGCGTGGTGGGGCACAAGGTCGAGATCGATGTCCTCATCCGGGTTGTCGAGGTTGATCGTGGGGGCGATGATCCCGTCGCGGACGGCGTGGATACAGGCGATGGTCTCGATCGCGCCCGAAGCGCCGAGCCCGTGCCCGTGCATGCTCTTGGTGGAACTCATCATGAGCTTCCCGCCGCGAGATTTGCGCGCATGATCCCCGAAAAGAGTGGTCACCGCGAGAGTCTCGGCCTTGTCGCCCAGGGGGGTGCTGGTGCCGTGGGCGTTGACGTATCCGATCTGCTCGGGCCGCAGGCCGGCATCTTCGAGCGCCCATCGCATGGATCGCATGGCGCCGCGGCCGGCCTCGTCGGGCGCGGTGATGTGGTAGGCATCGCCGGCGTTGGCGTGCCCGACCAACTCGCAGTGGATCGTCGCACCGCGCTTGCGCGCGTGCTCCTCGGTTTCCAGGACGAACATCGCCGCGCCTTCGCCCAGGACGAAGCCGTCGCGGTCCTTGTCAAAGGGTCGCGAGGCCTTGGTCGGGGCATCGTTGCGCGTGGAGAGGGCCCGCATGACCATGAAGGCGCCGACGCAGATGGGGCTGATGGCAGCCTCGGCGCCTCCGGCGAGCACCATGTCGCACTTGCCGCTGCGGAGCAGTTCGATCGCCTCGCCGATGGCGTGCCCGGAACTGGCGCAGGCGGTGGCGTGAGCGGTGGCGGGGCCCTGCAGTCCGAGCAGGATCGACAGGTGCCCGGTCGCGGCGTTCACCATCAGTTTTGGGACCGTGAACGGGCTGAGGCGGTCGGGGCCGCGCTCGTGCATGATGCCGACGCCTTCCTCGATCGTGATGATCCCGCCGACCCCGGAGCCCACGACAACGCCGCAGCGCTCGGGGTTTTCCTTGGCGAGGTCGATCCCGGAGTTGCGGACCGCCTGAACGCCCGCGACAACCCCGAACTGGCAGAAGCGGTCCATCCGCTTGGCCTCGCGGAACTCGAGGGCGTCAGCGGGCGGCGTCCAGTTCTTGATCTGGCCGGCGATCTTGACCGACCACTTTCCCTCGTACTTTGCGAACTCGGGCGCTTCGATCGTGCTGATACCGCTCCGACCCTCGCGCATGGCCTCCCAGGTGGATTGCGCGCTGAGGCCAAGATTGGTCACAGCGCCCATGCCGGTAACAACGACTCGGACAGGATGGCGCGGGTTTGCCATGGGAAGAGCGGTCCGGGGAGCGCATGCGGGCGTAGGGGCCGGATCAGGCCTCCTTGCCCTGCGCCTGCATGATGAAGTCGATGGCCTGACCGACGGTCTTGATCTTCTCGGCCTGTTCGTCGGGGATGTTGGTCTCGAACTCGTCCTCGAGTTCCATCACGAGTTCGACGGTGTCGAGCGAGTCGGCGTTGAGATCCTCGACAAACGAGGTGTTGCGGCTGATCTGGGCCTTGTCGGTGCCCATCTGGTTGGCGACGATCTCGATCACCTTCGATTCAATCTCTTGCGGCGTCACTGGGATTCTCCAAAGATGACCGACCGTAGCCGGCCCCCCACTGCTCCCTGCCCCCCGACTGCACCCACCCGAAAGTCCTGAACGTGCCGTCGACCCGTGGGGCGATCCCCGGATCCGCGGGAACGATACCTGCGGAACGGACCCAACGGGGGTCCGGGCCGATTGCCGATCTTGTGGCAAATATAGCCGAGATGCCGTTGGATCGCCAAATGGGGTCCAGGGCCGGACCGATCCAAACCCGATCAAACGAGACCTGCGCCGCCCCGGTGGGACTCCGCGACAACCGTCGCGAGCGGAGTTTGCGGCACAGGTTCACTTTGCACGCGGTCTGGTCGATGGAAGGACCAGCGAGCGGAGGTCAGACTCTCGCCGGCTCGATCGCCGTCTGTGCGGACCCAACACGGGCGGCCCGGGCGGCGTAGAGACCCGAGGAGCCGTCCGCGCCCAGGATCGACGCGCCATGGCACGAATGCCGCACGAGCCCGAAGCGTTTGCCGAAACCGTCGCAGCGATGCTGCGCCGCCAGCAGCCCGAGCACTCCATCCAACTGGTTGGGCCGCGGGAGATGGTGGTGGACGGCCGGCGGCTGGACCTTGAGAACCTGTTCCGGCTGGTGCGTCACGACCCGGACCGGGGCACGGAGATCGTCGAGCATTACCTCGACAACCTGTTCAACTCGGAGACGATTCAACTGGCCGCGGCGAGTTTTGACTTCGTGCGGCCGCGGATCATGCCCCGCATCCAGCCCGAGAGCATCTTCCAGCACCTGTCGCGCGAGCAGGTCGCGTATGTTCCGTTCGTGAACGGGACCGTGATTGTGTTTGTCATCGACCTGCCGCAGATGACGGTGAGCGTGACGACGGAGCAGATGGTGCGGTGGGGCGTGAACGCGGAGGAACTCGAGGAGATCGCCCGGGGCAACCTCGATCACTATCTGCCGGAACTGAACTTCCAGGTCGTGCAGAGCAAAGAGGGCGGCAAGGCGGCGATCCTCGCGGAGCAGGACGGGTATGACGCGGCACGGGTGCTGCTGAGCAGGCTGTTCGAGAAACTCGCGCCGCAACTGGGCGGGGACTTCTACGTGGGGTTGCCGGCGCGGGACATGTTCGTCGCGCTGACGGGAGGGCCGGAGCCGTTCATCGATCGGCTGCGGACGCGGGTGAAGCAGGACTTCCGACGGCTGCCGTACCCGATCACGTCGGAGTTGTTCTACGTGACTCGCGACGGCGTGGCGGGGACGCAGGCCGAGGCGGCGTGAGCAACAAGGCGGCGGAGGCTAGCGGCCGTGCGGCTGATCGATGCCGGTCGTCGCGCTGGGCGGGCTGAACATGTCCAGCACCAGTGTGTCCTCGAGCGCCTCGGCGGAGTGCGGCACGTTCGCCGGGAGGTGGATCACCTGGCCGCCGTCGAGAGTGGTCTCGTAGCGATCGGGGTTGCCCTCCGCTCCGATCCCGAAGCGGATCCTGCCGCTCAGGATCACGCTCATCTGCTCGTTGGCGTGGCTGTGCGTGGCGACCTTGAAGCCCTTACGAAGCGTGACGTGCGAGATCATCATCTGCTCGCCCATCACGCGCCGGCGTTCGAGCAGCGGCATCGGTCGATCGACGGCGAGGTCGGACCACGTGAACACCGTCGCGCGATCGGCTTGCGGCATCGCAGGCTCCTTGTGAGGATCCACAAGGGCAGTCTACGGGATCATGGGCATCCGGCAAACCAGGCCGACAGGAAGGCGAAGATGGCGGCCACGCCGGGTGCGCCGCCGAAGTTCATCGCGGCGGGCACTTGGGCGAACCAATCGGACAGGAACGCGAAGATGTCGGGGACGCCGAGCGTGCCATCGTGGTTCCAATCCGCCGTGCACGGGGTGACCGGTGGGGCATCCGGGACTTTCACAGTCGCCGCCACCGAGGTCGGGTCTGACGGAGCCGCGGGTTGCCAGAGGCCGATGGTCGACGCGCCGATGACCGGCGGCACGTTCGCGTCGAATCGGAAGTTGTAGAGCGTTCCCCACCTCAGCGCGTTGCCATTATTGCCCGCGGGCGGGAGATAGGTCTGAACGGGGGCCCATCGCACGGTGTTGTCCACAACCAGCCCCGGCCAGTTGTCGGGGTTCGCCGCGGTATTGGGGTACGGCTCACCCGAGTGCGCAAAGACGCCGTGGAAGCCGATGTTGCTGACGACGACGCCGGGGCTGATCGGAACACTGAAACTCCCGCCCGCACGGGCGGCGTTGAGATTGAACACCGCGTATTCGTAGTGCCAGGTGCCATCGCCGTTATCGGTGGCGTTCGAGGCGACCCAGAATCTGCAGACGATCCCCGGGCCGGGGAGCGAGCGATCGAGGTAGTCGGCAACAGCGATGGTCACGTTCGCGTCGGCGTCTTTCCATGCCTGGATTGCCGGGACCATCTGGTGCGCGGGTCCGGTGAGGGTCGGTGCGGAGGTAGCGCTCGTAAAACTGAGCCGACGGTATGAAGCGTTGTTCAGGCCGTTGGTGGACGGCGCACCGGCGTGCGTCCACTGAGCCTCATCTGCCGTCACGTACTGAGCCTCGCCGAAGTACAGTGCTCCGGGGTTCTGAGCCGGATCGATGTCCCCCGTCAGGACCTGGAGGCGCTGCCCGATGACGTCCGCGGCCGGGGGTGCCGGAGGAGGAGGCCAGGTGAAGATGCCGGTCGTCGGATTGCAGGTCGAGCGCGGGCTGAGGTTCCCCTGACCGCCGTTGTACCCCGCGCCGTACACGTCGGAGCAGCCGACGCCCAGTTGTGCGCCGCCCATCGGGGGCTGCACGCACGTCGCGCATCCCGGCGAGTTCAGCGACTGGAAACTGTTCTTAAGGAACGACTGCCCGATCTGCTCAAAGCGGCCGTTCTTCAGCCGGTACATGTTCTGGGCGATCAGCGGGTGCTGTGTTCCGCCCTGAATCCAAAGAACAGGGAAATCTCCGCGGTTGCAGGCATCGGTCCCGATGGCGAAGGCGGAGACGGGGCCAACCGCGCCGTAGTAGTTGACGTCGGTCAGACCGATGACGATGACATCCGGTCCGGTGGAGGCACATGGGTTGACGGTCAGGCCGATCGCCCCGGAGGTCGAGCGGCCCTGCGCATCGGCGAGGTTGAACGGGAGGCTCTTTGGGCCGGGAGGCGTGATCGGCGGAACTGTGAACTGGAACGACCATGTGCGATCGCCCGCGGTTGCATCACCGTGGGTTCCGTCGTCATAGAACGGCTGGCTTGAGTTGCCGCCGATGCTCCCAAGGTCGGCGTTGACTGTGATGCCCGTGCTCGGCGGGCTGGTGCCCGGGGTCACGTTCACCGTGAAGAGCGCGACGCCATCGGTGCCGCACGCATAGACAGGATTGGGAGTCGCCGCGGCGGATCCGGTGGGGCCGTTGTAGCACGCAAACGACAGTCGCGTGCCGGGGCTAATGAGCCCCACGGTGTTGCACAGGTACTGTGTCGGGGGAAGCGAGGTGTGCTGGACGCCCACCGTGGCGCCCGCCCCGCCCTGATCGACACGTCCGAAGACGACCTCAAAGTGCGAGTTGTCCTCGAAGAGCCGGACTTGGAAGTTGAGCGACCCGCCGCCGGAGTAGTAGCGCGCACGCCACTCGATGTTGAAGACTCGGTTGGGGGCGGCGCCGCTGACTGAGGTGAAGATGCCCTCGCCTGTGCCGTTGGTCAGCAGGTCATCCCAGTGCGGGCAGATGGCGACGCCGAGCGTGCCGGGCTGCGGCAGGCACTGGTTGGAGTATTCCCCGTTGCTGGTGGTGAACTGCAGCGTGCCGTTGCTGCTGGCATTGCACGCGGTGTAGTTCACACCATACATCATCACCGCAAACGGCAGGGTGATCGCGGTGAGGCAGTCATCGCAGTGATTCCCAATGTCCGTCGTACCCGGATCAATCGCCACGTCCGGCGCCGAGGTAATGTTGAAACTGCTGCACTGGCCATGCGCCGCCGTGCCTGCGCACAGGAATGTCGCAGCAGCGGAACTCGCGACAAGCAGCGACCGCAGGTGACAGCCGGGGGAACGGGGCATGAACATGGCGGTCCTCTTCGAAATCGGGCATTCAGTTGCGACAGACGCGTACGCGGCATCTGGCGGACATACGCGTGGTGATACCGTACACGATCGTGCCTCGTCCACAATCGTCACGGCATAACTCGGTCAGATTGCCGGTTTTCTTCGGTCGGCAAGGAGGAGTCGGGCTGCAGCCAACCGCACGCCCGGAGGTCGCTCAAACCGAATGGGACAGCAGCACGCTGGAGCACAGAGACCCGGTCGTGAAGGTTCATCCGGTGGGCGGCGGAGTGCGGCGGTGATGCGATTCGGGTGGTTATGGGCATCCGGCAAACCAGGCCGACAGGAACGCGAAGATATCGGGCACGGCGACGGTGCCGTTCTGGTCGTAGTCCGCGCCGCAGATGGTCACGGTGAGGGTGGCGGGATTGGACACAGCGGTGCCGCAGACGTTGGTGATGACGCAGTCGTACTGGCCGGCATCCGTCCAGGCTGGCTCGGAGCCCGGCCGCGCCACGGGGTTGATCGTGAGCGTGGGCGTGTTGGAGAAGCCGAACCGGGGCGACCAGTTGGGGAGGGCGACGCCGTTGCGTCGCCACTGATAGGTTGGGGCTCCGACGAACGACGCGGCGACGGTGAACGTGACGCTTCCGCCGGAATACACCGACTGGCTCGCGGGCTGGAGCGTGACCGACGGGGCGGTGCACATGCAGGTGCTGGTGGTCTGCCACGGCCCGGCGAGGAAGGGGTTGTAGAGGGCAAAGCCGACGCCGGTCTGGTCGAAGCCGTCGAAGATGCCCAGGTCGATCAGCGGAGTGCTGACGGTCCCCCACCAGTTGTTGGCGACGGCCACGCTGTTTCCCAGTTGGAGTTGGAGGTTGTACTGGGAGTTGCTGTGCACATCGTTGCACTCGAAGATGACCGGGGTCACGATCGTCGCACCGATGGTGTTGTTGGTGATCGTGCAGCGACGGGTTGTCGCGGCGCGGACGATCCCGTTGATGTTGTTGGTGATGGTGCAGCGCTGGACCTCGACGAGGTAGTTGTTGCCCGCGGTGGAGATCGCGGTGGTGTTGGCCTGGAACGTGCAGTCGCTGACGCTCGTCCGCTCGATGTTGCTGATCGCGGTGATGTTGCTGAAGAAACTGCAGTTGCTCACCACCTTGTCGGCGGTGTCGATGCCCGTCTGGTTGCCGACGAAGATGCACCGCGTGACCTGGGACCACTGCGCCTGCGAGCCGCCGGCATAGCCCTGCACGCCGACGATGTTGTTCTGGAAGTCGGAGTCCTCGATGACGACCGGCGGATTCGGGCCGTTGATGCCGCAGCAGGAGATCTGCACGCCGTAGAACAGGTCGAAGAACCCGGCGAACTTGATGGACACGGTTCCGCCGAAACTCGGCAGGACGCGGACGCCGGCTCCGCGGTTGGTGGCGTCGTCGGACTTGAAGGAGATGTTCTGGGCGAACGCTCCCTCGGCGACAAGTTGGCCGGTTTGCACCACCAGCGCGGTGCTGGGCTGGAAGATGACGAAGACGCCGGGGTCGATGGTCAGTACCGCGTTGTTGAGCACGGAGACATCACACGTCAGCCGATAGGGCGAGCCGGCGAGGTTCCACGTGGTGTTCGTGGTGATCGGACCGCAGACAACCGTGTCCGCGCACGCCGTGCGCACCGAGAGCACGCCGACGATCACGGCGAGCAGCGCAAACACGGTGGGAGAAGCGAGCCTGGACGAGCCTGAAGATCGCACGAACATGGAACAGCCTCCTTGAACGACTCCATAGACTGTCGCACGTGGAGGCGAACTGTGCAAGCAGTTCATTCGCTTTCGCGGCGGTTCGTACGGCGTTTGCGCCCCGGTCAGGGGTCCGCCGGCCTGTTTGCCTTGTGGCGCTCGATGGAGTCCCTGGCCTTGGCTTCCAGCGCGGGGGAGTTGAGCCCGATCGCCCGGGCCTCGGCCAGCGCCTGGTCCCACGCCACGCGGTTGTCCAGAACACGGAAGGGGAGCCACGCGGCGGCAATCGGTGTCGGACTCCGCGCTACATCCCGACCTTCGACTTCATGACGACCTTGTCGTCCTGGAACGTGATCACGATCTTCCCGCCGTTCTCCTCTTCCCAGACATAGACCACGTCGCTCGACTTGCTGGTCTGTCCGATGCCCGGGGCGGAGATGCTGGTCCCGGCGTGGGATGTGTCGTCCTTGCCGCGGCCGAGGATCTTCTGAACCTGCGACAGGCTCATGCCGTTGGTGATCTTGTCGTAGTTCTCGGCGGTGACTTTGCTCTCGCATCCGGCCAGCGCGAGGCAGGCCGCGATCGCGATCGGGATGAGCATGCGCATGGTCATGGGTTGGCTCCGGGCTTGAGAATGGTCGGCGCGGGGGAGACGGGCTGCTTGAGCAGCCAGTCGATGACATCGGGCAGCACGTGCCCGACGACAAGAGTGTGGCCGTAGTCCTTGATTTCACGGCACTCGACCGGAAGGCCGAAACCCTTGGCCTGCTCGGCGGCGGCGATGATCGACCGGGCGGGGATGAGGCCGTCGAGTTCGGGCGCGATGAGCAGCGTGGGGGGCAGCGTGTCCTTCGCGTTGAAGCGCCCCACACCGGCGATGAGCGCGGTCGCGGCGATGCGATCATGGCGGAGTTTGGACCAGGCGAGCGCGACGCCCGCGCCCATGGAGTGGCCGATGAGGTAGACCCGCGAACGGTCGATGGGGTAGTCCGCGGCGATTGATTCCACGAGCGCATCGAGCACGGCCGGCTGTGCCGAGAGCGGGGAGTTCTGCGGTGAGGCGACGACGAAGCCGTGCTGCTCGGCGAGTTGCCGGATGCGGCCTGCGCCGTAGCCGGACATGAACATGTGCTCGTTCCCGCCCGCGCCGTGCAGGGCGATCACCAGCGGCCAGCCTTCGGCGGGCGGCTCGCGGTGCTCGGGGCAGAACAGGCGCATGGGGGCGGGTTGGTCGGCGATGAAGTAGGGCCGCCAGAGGTCGCCGCGGCGGTTGGTGTAGGGGTTCTCATTCCGCACGATGCTCCGCGCTTCGGCCGTGAGCGACCGGAACAGGTTGTCGGGTTCCTGCACCAACGACTCGAGCGAGCCGGGCTCTTCGGCCTTGATGAGGAGTTCCCGCCTGGCATTCCAGATGGCCAGGAGCCGCGGCGAGATTTCGGGCGGAGGATTGCTCCCCATCAGCAACGCGAACTCTGGTTCGAAGCCCTGTGATCGGTCTGCTTTCGACGCAGACCGGTTCGGGCTGCCGAGGCTCGCGGCTTGGCGGAGCCTCGCTGCGCTTGCATCGACAATCTCCACTACCCGCGCCAGATCGCCCGCGAAGAACAACTTCGACGCGTCGTCGAAGGCGGTGTTCACGTCGCGGCAGAGTTCCCGCTCGACCGGCGCAGCGGTGAACGCGGCATCGAGTTCCAGGTATGCGCGGGCAAGATCGGTGACGGTGGTTCGGGGCTTGTTGTCGCCGGGCGCGGACGCGGGCGGGGGCGGGGGTGCGGATGCGGGCCTGGTGCCCGATTGCGGCTGCCCCGACCCACCAGCGAGGGCGACGAACGCCACCAACGAAATCGCGAGGCCGGGATCGCGGAAGCGTCTGATCATGCGATCATGCTACCACCAATGCCCGGGCCGCCGGTATGCTGTGGGCTGGAACGCGGGAGGATGCGGTTGGGGCGGGCCATGGTCTGGCGGTCCACGAGCGAGGTTGCAGATGTTCAAGCCGTTTGCCGTGTTGCTGGTACTGGGTTCGACCGCCGCGGCGATGGCACAGCCCGGGGGAAGCGAGAAGGCTCTGCCCTCGACGCCCTACAGCCAGATGCCGGCGCGGAAGGACGCGACCGCGCCCGACGCAAAGACGATCGATGAGGCTGTCGGCCGCGGCATCGAGATCATCGTCAAGATGCAGGAAGGGGAGAGCAAGGGGGAATGGCCGTATGAAGGGGTGTACCGGGAGCGGGGGCAGATCCCGATCGGGTATCGAATCGGGGGAACGGGCATCTCGGCGATGTGCCTGCTGCGCGCGCCCGGGTATGAGGGAGATGAGGCGCGGAAAGCGTCGGCGCGCCGCGCGGCGGAGTTTGTGATCGCGGGAGCCGATGACCCCGCGATGGTGCCGGATCACAACTCGACGTACGACGTCCGCGGCTGGGGGTATACGTACGGCGCGTGGTTTCTGCTGACGATGCAGGAGCGCAAGGCGGTGCCGGAGGAATTGAAGGAGAAGGTCGACGCGACGATCAAGCGGTACATCGACGCGGCCAACAGGACGGAGATCCCGGAGTCGGGCGGGTGGAACTACTCGACGCCCGCGGGGGCGAAGAAGCCCAACCCGAGTTCGCCGTTCATGACCGCGCCGACGCTGATGATGCTGTTTGAAGCGAAGAAGCAGGGATACGCGGTAGATGCGGCTGTGGTGGAGCGGGGCCTGACGACGCTCGAACGCGGCCGCGCGGCGACCGGTGCGGTTTCGTATGCCGGATCGGCGGAGCGCCGGGCCGAGCCCACGCCGGGCGCGGTCGGGCGGATGTTGTGCACGGAGTGCACGCTCTCGCTCGCGGGCCGGTCGAGCCCGGACCGCATCCGCGGCGCGATCGACGCGTTCATCGTGCACTGGGAGTGGCTGGACAAGCGGCGGGCGCAGACGGGGACCCACATCCCTCCGTACCAGATCGCGCCATACTACTTCTACTACGCGCACTATTACGCCGGTCAGGCGATCGAACTGCTGCCGGAGCGCGAGCGAGGGGAGTATCGCCGGCGGCTGGGTCAGTTGCTCTTTTCGGTTCGGCTGGATGACGGCTCGTGGAACGACCGCGTGTTCCCGCGCTCGGCCAACTATGGCACGGCGATGAGCGTGATGGCCCTGCTGATGCCCAAGGGAGAACCGCCCGCGAAGTGGGACGGGGCGGAAACCGGCAAGGCGACGGAATCGCGGTGACCGGGAGTCGTCCGGCCGGGATCGGGGCTCAATACCCCGCGGCGGCATCCACACAGTTCAGCAGCGGCTGGCCCGCGCCGAAGCGGCGGATGTTCTCCTTGTAGAGCGCCCACCACCGCTCATCGGTCAGTTGTCCCTCTGCGGCGACGTGCGGCGTGATCAGAACGTTCGGTGCGGTCCAGAGCGGGTGGCCCGAGGGCAGCGGTTCCGGGTCGGTGACATCCAGCGCGGCCCCCGCGAGCCTGCCGTCCTTGAGGGCGGCGATCATGGCGTCGGTGTCGATGATCTTGCCGCGGGCGATGTTGATCAGGTAGGCGCCCGGCTTCACCGCATGCAGCATCTTGTCGTTGAACAGGTGCTCCGTCTCCGGTGTGAGCGGTACGCAGACGGCGATGACATCCGCCCGCGGCAGGAGCGCGGCCAGTTCATCGGGTTTGCCGACGTGCTCGACGAAATCAGGCGAGGGCGTGTCGCTCCGTCGCGTCGCGATCACCTTCATGCCAAAGCCATGTGCGCGAGCGGCGATCTCGGTACCGATCCCGCCGATGCCGACGATGAGCATGGTCTTTCTGGCAAGGGCGACCGGTCGCTGTGGCGGCTCCTCGCGGCTCCACTCGCGCCTGGCCTGCAGTTCCTGGTAGTGCGGGAGTTGGCGGGTGAGCGAAAGCAGCATGGCCATCGCGTGGTCGGCGATCGCCGGGCCGTGCACGCCGCGGGCGTTGGTGATAACCAGGTCCTTGCGTTCCCGGATGCCGGGAACGACCAGCAGCCGCTCGACACCGGCGCTGGGAGAGTGGACCCAGCACAGCCGGGTGGCCTTCGCCACGAACTCGGCGGTCACGAGGCGGGCGTCGACGGCATCGACAGCGGCGGCGTGCTCCATCGCCGCATCGCGGCCCGACACGACCACGATCCGCACATTGGGAGCAACAGTGTTCAGTTCGGTGACTTGTTCGGCGGTCAGGCCGGAGGCGAGGAACGACAGTTGGACCTTCTGCCGCTCGGCCGGGTCGGCGGGCATGGCCCTGGCGATGCGCGAGTTGCGGGTGGATCCGGGGAGTTCCGGCGTGGCGGCAGCGGCGGGCGACGCGGGCTGCTGCGCACCGGCGCCGGTGGTCAGGGCGGAGACGACCGTGGCGGCGATCAGACAGGCAATGGAGCGGATGGTGCGGCGCATGCCCGCAGAATAACGCGTAATGAACCGGGCCATCAGCCGCACAAGGTCGCAGCAACGATCGCCGGTTGCGCACGACCACGCCGCGGCCGCTTGAGAAGCAGCGCCTCGCCGGGCCTACTTGGGGGGTCGATCGTTCGTGGACCGGGCACTCCCGGCATCGGCGGCTCCGTCGTACTTCACGAAGTCGTCGATGTCCTTCTTGGAGGGCTCCGATGCGGTCCACGCAGAGGCATACAGCGCGCCGAGCATGGCGCCGGCATCGGTCAGGCGTTCGGTGATGAACGCCTTGCCGGTCTCCTTCTCGAGTTCGCCGGACTGCTTCAGCGCGTAGACCGGCTCGACCTCGTCGTGCGAACGCTGCAGGTACGCGAGCACGTCCTTCCAGGGATCGACAGCGTTGATCGTCGCGGCGGGCCTGGCGGCGGGCTTCAGCGAGGCGTAGTCGAGTTGGTGGATGTCGAGGATGCGGCCGTCGATGTAGGAGTGGATGCCGCGGTCGGTGGTGTATCCCTTGGGGTTGTCGCCGACCCAGCCGTGGTGGTGCTTGGTGGTGTGCAGGGGTTGCGCGGCATCGCCCACAAAGTGGGAGAGGTGCCCCATCTCGGCGAGAACGTTGGCGCGGGCCATCTCGAGTTGGGCGGCGCGCCGGGGCTCGTTGAGCCGCTCCAGCGTGCGGGCGGTCTTGAAGGCGCTGGTCAGTTTGGCGTGATGCTCCATGATGGCATGGGCGACGAATCCGGGCCATTCCTGGTCGCCGGAAGGGTTGCGGCGCGGGTTGTAAGGCTCAACGTCGTCGGGGTGCTTGTGGCGTGCGACCGCCATCGCCGCGACGTACTGGTAGCGGAGGGGCGGGACGGTCTCGAGCGTCAGTCCGTAACTGGCAAGGTCCTCGATATCGAGGTAGTGCTCGGGGTTGTTCTCGTGGGCGAGGTAGTTAGAGTTGGTGCCGCGGTAGCGGTCCGGCTCGGAGGATTGGTAGGCGATCTTTGAGCGTGCGAGATCGGAGGTGACCCACTCCGGGACGGGGCTGGTATCGCCCGCCGCGGCCACGAAGGAGTCGATCGCCAGGCGGGTGATGGTTCGGTGCCCATGAGCATCCCAGGCGCTGGCGGAGGCTGCGCACCCGACGGCGATGCAGATCGCCGCGGCACGAAAAGCGCTCAAGATCGATGGTCGCTGCATCTTCAATCGCCTCTGGAAGGTGCCCGTCGAACGCGAACTTTCGAATCCGTGACGATCACGACTGCGTCAGTCCAACTCTCGACCGGCTCATTCTGAAAGACCCACAAGATTCCGGAAACCAGAGCGATCGCTCTGGGCTCGGCGAGTCGCACCAGCATCACCCCGCGATGCGCGTCGGCCGATCTCTGATCGGCGATGCCGACATCCTGCGTGATAATGAATCGTCCCTCTTGTCGCGCTGCGGCAAGCACTTCGTGATCCGGTCGGGTCTGCAGGCCCTCGTCATACACATCATCTGCGTCTATACCGAGATTGCGAAGTGTCGGCTTCAGCGCCCTCGGCATGTTCTCGTCGATCTTGACGCGCATCATGCCACCTTGGGCAGCGGAGCAGCCGGAAGATCCTCGCGTGCCGAGTCCGCGGCAAACGCGATTGCCGCGCGGAGATGCTCGGTCGTCAGCACGGGAAACTCACGCAGTACGTCCGCAGGCTCCAATCCTTCAGCAAGGCTGGCGAGCACGGTCCGAAGTGGGATGCGAGTGCCCTTCATTACTGTTTCGCCCCCCATGACCTTCGCGTCTCGGCTGAACTGCTGTCGGTAGTCGAAGTGGTGTGGCGTCATGGTCAAGTTCCTGGTGTCTGCCTCACAAGAGTATCACGCGAAGAGAACACACTCTGCGCTCCCTGCCGGCTTCGGACCTATCCAACCTTCTCCGACGTCAACTCCCGGCTCATCAAACGCCCGATCGCGTCGATCGGGTCGAGACCCTCGAACAAGACTGCGTGAACCTGCGCGGTGATGGGCATCTCGACGCGGTACTTCCGAGCAAGGTCCATCACCGACCTGGTCGTCGCGACACCTTCGACGACGGAGGTGACGGTCTTGAGATACTCCTCCGGCTTCACGCCGCGCCCGAGCGCCTCGCCGCAGGTGCGGTTGCGGCCCTCGGGCGAGAAGCAGGTGGTGGCGAGGTCGCCGACGCCAGCAAGGCCGAAGAAGGTATCGGTCGATGCGCCCATGGCGACGCCGAGGCGGGTGATTTCCGCCAGGCCGCGGGCCAGCAGCGCGCTCTTGGCGTTGTACCCGGCCTGCAGGCCGTCGAGGATGCCCGCGGCGATGGCGATGACGTTCTTCATCGCGCCGGCGAGTTCGACGCCGAGGACATCCTCGTTGGTGTAGACGCGGAGGTAACTGGTCGAAAAGACCCGCTGGAGTTCGTGGGCGTAGCCGGGCCAGTCGCTCGCGGCGATCATCGTCGCGGGCAGGCCGCGGGCCAGTTCACTCGCGATCGTCGGACCGCTCAGCGTGCCGATGGGACGCGGCGGGCCGTCGGGATCGTCACCGAGCGCATCGGCGATGATCTGCGTCGGGCGCAGCAGGGTGTTGTTCTCGATGCCCTTGGCGACCGAGACGACCGCGGCCGACTCGGGCAGGGGTGTCGCGCCGGTGCGGCCCGGGCGCAGCCGCTTCCACACGTCCCGGGTGAACTGCACGGGGATCGCCGAGACGATCAACGAAGCGCCAAGGCCGCCGGCGCCCTCCCCCACTGCTTTCTTCAGGTCGTGCGTGACGCGCACGGTGTCGGGGAGCGTGAATCCGTGCAGTCGCGGGCTTCGCCGGGTCTGGGTGAGTTCTCCGACTTCGTCGATATCGTGGCCCCACATGACCACTTCGCTCGCGGGATGTGGCGAAGGCGAAGCGGTCGCGCCCGAGTCGGCCTTCGGAGACTTGCGCCGCGTCGAGGCGGATGGCGAGGGCCCATGGGGGGCAAGGATGCCGGCGCAGACCAGCCCCATCTGACCAATACCCATGATCACGACGCGACGGCGCAGCGTCTGGGCATCGGGAGGGGCGGCGCGGCGGGGCGTGGGGGTGGAACCGCGGGGCATGCCGCAAGTGTATGGGATCAAGCGGCGCGGGCCGCGGCGGGGCTACTCGCGGCGATCGACGGCCTTGCGCAGGAAAACGTCGACACTTGCCCAATACTGCGGGATCGCGGCGAGCGCGGAGTTGTGGGACCCGGAGAGATCGACCAGCGTGGAGCCGGGTGTGATTTCGTGCAGCCTGGCCCCGTGGGAGTACGGCACGATTTCGTCGTCGGTGGAATGCAGGATCAGCACCGGCACGCCGAGCGTCGGCAGGAGTTTGTCGGTGCGGAACGGGTGTCGCACGAGGAAACCGGGGACAAAGTACCTCGCGGCCATGGCGTTGATGCTCAGGAACGGTGACTCAAGCACGAGCGCGGCGGGGCGATTGCGGCCCGCGAGTTGGACCGCGACCGCGGAGCCGAGCGAACGGCCGTGGAACACCATGCGGGCGGAGTCGACATCTTCCCGCGCGAGCAGCCGGGCATGAAACGAGAGCATGTCCTCATCGATCGCGGCCTGCGAGGGCGCGCCGCCGGAGCGGCCGTACCCGCGATACTCGGGGATGAGCACGGCGTAGCCGCGGCGGCGGTACCAGTCGGCATAGTCCTGGATGTGGTCGATGAGTTCGCCGTTGCCGTGGAAGATGATCGCGCACGGAGCGGGGAGGGGAGCGCCGGGGGCGGGAGGCTTCAACTCTGGAGCCGTCGGCTGCGGTCGTCCACCATCGCTCGGCGGAGCGCGGGATGTTCGCCTCGGGGAGAGGCGGCCCGGCCAGATCGCGCGGGAAGATCATGGCGGACTGGCAGGCGGAGAGCACCAGACACCAACCCAGATAGGCGACCAGGGCGACGCGACCAAACGCCCACAGCGGGCGGGAAGGCGAACGGCAAGGGGGTTGCTCTGGATCAGCCACGAGTTTCGACCCGGCGCGAGGCCGTCGCGGGCTCCGTCAAGGCTCAGCCGACGGTCGCGGCCTTCCGACCCAGGGCCAGGCTCCCGGCGCGACGGGTCTGCGGGACTTCGATCGCGCCCTGCTCGATGAGCCGGGCCTCTTCCTCGCTGAAGGCCTCGCCGAAGCGGAACAGGCGGAACGAGTTGCCGATGACCACGACATCGCCGACGACGTGGTAGAACGCGGCGGCGACCAGCGCACCCGAGCCGAACGCCAGCGTGAGTTGTCCGGTCGCGGCGAGCACGAGGCCGATGATCGCGACGAGGATCGACGCGGCGATGTTCTGCGCGATGATGGCGCGGGTGCGCCGTGCGAGTTCGACGAGGAAGGGGATGCGTGAAAGATCGTCGGTCATGAGCGCGACGCCGGCGGAGTTGGCCGCGATGTCCGACCCGCCCAGGCCCATGGCGACGCCGACATCCGCGGCCGCGAGCGAGGGACCGTCGTTGATGCCGTCGCCGATCATCATCACTCGCCGGCCATCCTTGACCAGGCCCTGGATGATGGCGTGCTTCTCTTCGGGGAGGCACTCGGCTTCGATGTTGTCGACGCCGACCAGCCGGCCGACGCGCTCGGCGACGCTGACGCGGTCGCCGGTGAGGATGTCGACGCGGCGCACGCCCAGTTCGCGCAGCCGGGAAACCACGTTCCTGGTATTGGACCGGACCTTGTCTTCTAGCCCGACGACGCCGAGGTAGCGGGCATTGCGGACGACGTGCACGCCGGTCATGCCCTCGATGCGGGACTCGACCCCGATCATCGCGGGCTTGATCTGCGGGAACAGTTCGAGAAGCCACGAAGGACGACCGACGCAGACTTCGCCGCCGGCGGTGCGGGCGCGGATGCCGCGGCCGTGGATCTCCTCGAACTCGCTCGATCCGTCCGGGGTGATGCGTGCCGCCTGCGCGGTCTGCAGGATGGAGCGGGCCAGGGGGTGGTTGGAGTGCTGCTCACCATCGGCCGCGGCCTGCAGCAGGTCGGCACCCTCGACTCCTTCGGCGGGGACGAGTTTGGAGACCGCGAAGCGGCCGGTGGTCATGGTGCCTGTCTTGTCGAGCACGACGGTGTCGATGGCGGCGGCCTCTTCGAGGTAGTTCGTACGCTTGATGAGGATGCCCAGCCGCGCGGCCGCGGCAAAGGCGGCAACCAGCGCGAGCGGGCTGGAGAGCAGGAGTGCCGACGGGCAGGCGACGACGAGCACCGTGATCGCGCGCTGCAGGTCCTTGGTCATGTACCAGACGATGAACGCCAGGCCGAGCGTGACCGGGACGAAGAAGGAGGCGACCTGCTCGATCATCAACTGCCGGGGCGTGCGGCTGGCCTCGGCCTCGCGGATGAGTTGGGTCACCTTGCCGATGGTCGAGTCTTCGCCGATCATCGTGGCGCGGAGTTCGATGACGCCGGAGATATTGGTGGTGCCGGCGTAGACGGGCTCGCCGGGGGCGACCTCGTGGGGGATCGCTTCGCCGGTCAGCGAGGCCTGGTTGATGGCGGAGCGGCCGACCACGACCACACCGTCCACCGGGAGGTTCTCGCCCGGACGGACGCGGATGATGTCGCCGACCTTGACCGCGCTGAGCGAGATCTCGGACTCCTGCCCATCGCGGACAACGCGGGCGATGTCGGGCGTCAGGCCGACCAGATCCTCGATGGCCTTCTGCGCGCCCCAGGCACGCTGACGAACGAACTGGTCGGCGACCAGGAGGATGAGCGCAAGGAACCCGGCGGCGACATAGGCGCCGGTCGCGAGCGAGCCGAGGATGGCCAGGGCGCAGAGGGAGGAAGTGGACGCGCGGCCGCGGCGGAGTTCGCCGAACGCCGCGATGAACAGGGGCATGCCGAGCATGATCGCGCCGACGATCGCGGGGAGTTGCGCAATCTGCGGCGAGATCGCCGTCGGGAAGAGCCACTCGGCCAACTTGGTGCACAGGACGAGCACTCCACCCACGAGGTAGAGCAGCATGTACCGTTCGAGTTTCACATTGTGGTGCGAGCAGCAGGCCATGCCGGCGGCATCCTGGCCGTGATCGTGGTGGTGGCTCTCATGATCGTGGTTGCAGGAGGGACCATGGGCGTGGTTGTGGGCGACGCTCATCACGATCTCCGTGTTCGGCTGGCCTGGCCTTCGGGTCGGAACCGTCCCGAGGCATGAGTATTGGGACGCAGAGAGAGGCGGACATGGTAGCCGCGGGCGTTCCGGATTCGGGGTTTCTTCGGCCTCGAGGCCCGGGCGCGGCACCCGTCTTCCTTGTACGCCGCCTGAACGGGTGCGGTTCAGGGATGCGATGGGCCCACGTGGTTCGCGACCCCCCCCGCCGCCACCACCACCCCGCAGGCACCCGAGAACACGGTGTCGCCGGTCAATCGCCGCCGCAACGCCCGCGGGCCGCCGCCGGGTGCGCGCTGGCGCAACGCAAAGCACTATCGCATAGGCATTTAGGCTTCATTTCCGACGCTCAAATCGCGGTTCAGGGACAGCCTGCGAACCAGGCAGCGAGGAACGCGAAGATGTCCGGAACGCCGATCACGCCGTTCAGATCGATGTCGGCCGCGGCATCTCCAGCGAACCAGGCAGCCAGAAGCGTGAAGATGTCCGGCACACCCGGCGTGCCATCGCTGTTGAAGTCGGCAAGGCAGCAGGCCGGCGAACGGGAGGTGAGCACCAGGCCCCACCGGATGCGTGTACCGCGATCGGTCGCCCGTGAGTCGGTCACGGTCAGAGTCCACGAGCCCGACGGGTCGGCGCCAACAAACGAAGCGAGCGACGCCGGGGCGGGTGTGGACCCGTTCCAGGCTCCGGACGGCCGATAGGCGCCGGGCATGATGGGGGCTGTCGCGCCGACGGCCGCGGCGGCGGCCCAGAGGTCGCCGGGAGCGGCATCCGAGAACACGTACCGGCCCTGATAGTCCGACGAATCGCCGTCGCCGACCCCGGCACGTCCCACTCGAACGGCCAGCGGCACGGTGGTTGGTCCGTGTGTGAGCGTCAGGCTCACATCGCCGGCGAAGAGGTGCGTCAGTTCCACCCAGACCACGGCACTGACCAGCGGACCGGGGTTTCCGGAGACGGCAAGCGATGAGGCGATGCCCGTAGAGTCGTTGTCCGGGATCAATGCCGGCGCGTTGCTGAGCACCGAGAGCCGGCGGGCGCACGGCCGCTCGCAGGCATCGAGCCCGCCGCTCGCATCGGCATCGAGCCCCGGCGACAGGGCGATGTCGATCTCGTCAGGCGTTCCGTTGTTGTCGCAGTCCGTTGCGCTCAGTGCGTGGAACGCGGCGCCGGCGAGGTTGGGGCGCGGACCGATGTTCTGGCTCGCAGGTGTTCCGCCGCTTTGCTGGGGCAGACCGGTGGCCCGCAGCGCTTCGCGGAGTTGGAGCGGAGTCATCGGCGAGCCGCGGACCGCGATGTGGAGCGATTGCAACTGGGCCGCAGCGCCGGCGACGAGGGCGGTGGCGCTGGAAGTGCCCGAGAACGAGGTCGTGTAATAGGCGTTGGGCCCCTCGGCGCTGTAGAGTTGGCCATACCCCAGCGACGCGACCAGCGCCGACCACGACTGGAGGTTCACGCGGGAGCCATAGTTGGAAGTGCCGGTCCGCACGCGATCGTCGGACAGCGCGGCGGGCGGCTGACCCGCGCCCACGACAATCGCGCCGGAATCGTTTGCCGGGAGAAACGGCCAGTGGCCGCCGTTGCCGGTGGAGTAGACCGGGTCATCGAGATTCTGGCTGCCGTTCGCCGCGGCCTCGATCACCACGACACCATTGCCCGTCGCGGTGAGGATCGCGTTGTACCAGGCGAGGATCCAGTCGCAGGGCACGAGCCCGACCTGCGACGAGCCTCCCGGCCAGTTCGGTCCCTGCACCTGCTGCTCGAGCATGAGGATGTCGCCGGACTGCAGCGTGCTCAGTGCGGTCGTGATCGCCGAGCCGACGTTCCAGACACTGTTCCGGTATGTGGGAACCACGTACCCGGCCGCGCCGTGGCACATCCCGGTCATTCCCGCACCGTCGTCCATGGCGGCGAGCACGCCCAGCGCGGCGGTGCCGTGGTTGGTGTCGTTGAAAGGATCCGTCCCCGCGGGGCCGATCGGTGTGATCACCGGCAGATCGACGTGACTGAGATTCCAGGAATACTCGAGATCGCAGACACGCAGGCTCTGGCCGCGGCCGCCCGGCCAGGGCCAGAGCAGGGTTGCGCCATGGCCGGCAGCGGCCTCTCGCAGATAGCCCTGATTGGCGGTGAAGTCCGGCGCGATCGGCGGCACGACCGGGCGTGGGACGAGTCCCACGTACTGGACCGCATTGAGTTTCTCGAGCGCCGCGCGGACCTGATCCAACGCGGCTCCATCGGCCAGCCGTAGAAAAAACTCCGTGTTCAAATCCGGCGTGGATCGACCGAGGTTCTTGCTCGCTATCGCGCGCAGTTCGGCGAGGCGGTCTTCGGAGACTTCGTGCACGCGTTCCCACCGGCCGCCGAGGGCGGCCAGGGTTGGTTGTACGGCGACGAGCGCTCCGGAGCCGCGGTCGGTCAGCGATTGACCGTCAGCGGCGAGACGGACCATGACATCGTCCTTGAACTTCACGTACAGCCGGTGCGGGTCAAAGCCGACAGGAGCCGCGGGCTGGGCGATGTTCGCCGGGTCATTGGCCGCCGCGGCGGCGGGCGGCGGCAGGACGGGCGCAAGAGTCTGAGTGGAGATGGCGAGTGCTGTGAAGAGCATGACGGTGGAAGGTGCGGGACCCGGATGTCCAGACCCTATACTGTGCCCCCCTGCCCCCGGGATGCAAAGAAGAATCACCCGGGAGCCCTTTCGGACCCCGTACAGGAGATCGTTCCGTGGCCGACACCGCTTCAGGCAACCACTTCGATGTCATCGTCATTGGCGGCGGCCCTGCGGGCTATGTCGGGGCGATCCGGGCGGCCCAACTGGGGTACAAGGTGGCGTGCGTCGAGCGGGCCAAACTGGGCGGTGTGTGCCTGAACTGGGGCTGCATCCCCAGCAAGAGCCTGCTGGCCAACGCGGAGATGGTCGAGAAACTCAAGAAGAAGGAAGACCAGGCCTTCTGGGGGCTGAAGATCAATGGGGAGATCGGGCTGGACTGGGATCGCATCATCGGTCGCTCGCGCGATGTCGCGGGCAAACTGAACAAGGGCATCGAGTTCCTGTTCAAGAAGAACAAGATCGCGCACTTCATCGGCAATGCCAAGATCACCAAGGCCGAGCAGGCGGGCGGCAAAGCGAAGGTCACCGTCGAGGTGCAGGAGTGCGAGGTCCGGGAGGAACTGACCAGCGCGCCCGCCAAGCCGGGAAAGACGACGCAGACTATCACGGCGGACTACTGCATCGTGGCGACGGGCTCTGTCGCCCGCGACCTGCCCTTCGCCAAGTTTGACGGGGACAAGATCTGGGGCGCCCGCGAGGCGATGTTCAACAAGCAGCAGCCGAAGAAACTCATCGTCGTCGGCGCGGGCGCGATCGGCATGGAGTTCGCCTACTTCTACCACTCGATGGGGACCGAGGTCACGGTGGTCGAGATGCTGGACCGGCTGCTGCCCGTCGAAGACGTGGACGTCTCCAAGGCGCTGGAGAAGATCTACTCCAAGCACGGCATGAAGTTCATGCTGAGCACGACCACGACCGCCTTCGAGAAGACCGCGAGCGGCGTGAAGGTGACCGTCGCGCCCTTTGTCAACGGCAAGGCCGACGACAGCAAGAAGCAGACGCTCGAGGCCGACCGCGTTCTTCTCGCCATCGGCGTCGTCGGTCGCACCGACGGCCTGTGCGACGAAAAACTCGGACTCAAGACCGACCGCGGCCACATTGTCACCGACTACAAGCCGGGCGTCACCAAGGACGAGCCGATCGACTACAAGACCAGTCTCCCGGGCGTGTATGCCGTCGGCGATGTGATCGGCCCGCCTTGGCTTGCGCACGTCGCCATGGAAGAGGCCGTGACCTGCGTCGAGCGGATCGCCTGGAAGGCCAAGAAGGTCAACCACGAGCCGATCCCGATGAACTACACCGTCATCCCGGGGTGCACCTACTGCATCCCGCAGGTGGCCAGCGTGGGCTTCACGGAGCAGAAACTCGTCGCCGACGGCCTCGTGAAGGGCAAGGACTTCGAGTCCGGCAAGTACGCCTTCACCTCCCACGGCAAGGCGATCGCCGCGGCGCATACCGACGGCTTTGTGAAGATCATCCGCGGCCTGCCGCGGGGCGAGATCCTCGGAGCGCACATCATCGGGGATCAGGCCACCGAACTCATCGCCGAGATGACCCTCGCCCGCCGCCTTGAGGCGACGACCGAGGAGATCATCTGCACGGTGCACGCGCACCCGACGATGCACGAGGCCCTGCACGAGGGCGCGCTCGCCGCCGAGGGCCGGATGATCCACGCCTGACCGACTCTCCGGCCGCGCAAAAACAGCATAATCCTGCCGCTTCGGCACGATATTCGATCGTGACGCGCGTTCGGTTCGCAAGCGATTGTCTCCGGGGACCGGGGCAACCGGCTCGCGGGCGCGTCCCCGAGTGAGGCGCCGGCATGACGATTTGCGTTCGCAGGATTCTGGCCGCCGCGATCCTCGTGGCTGCCTCGTCATCGGGTACGGCGGGCCAGGCGGTGAAGATCTCCCAGGTCTTCGGCGGCGGCGGCAACCCGGGCGCCCCCTATACCCGCGATTATGTCGAACTGTTCAACGCGGGCCCGACCGAGGTCAGCCTCGCGGGCTGGTCGCTTCAATATGCGACCGCGGCGGGGACAACATGGCAGAGCACGGCCCTTCCCAATCGCTCGATCGGACCGGGCGTCTACTTTCTCGTGCAGATGTCGGCGGCGGGAACGGCGGGCGAAGCGCTCCCCTCCCCGGATCACACCGCCACTCCGTCCATCAACATGAGCGCGACGTCGGGCAAGGTCGCCCTGGTGCGAGGGACCACCGCGCTCAGCGGTTTGTGCCCTTCGAGCGCCCCGAGTCTGCAAATCATCGACCTCGTCGGTTTCGGAGCGACCGCGAGTTGCTTCGAGGGCTCGGGCCCGGCTCCGGCTCCGTCCAACACCGTCGTCATCCTGCGAGCCGGAGATGGATGCGTCGACACGGGACAGAACGCTACGGACTTCATGACCGGGGCGGCCAATCCGCGCAACTCCGCTGTGTCGCGCCCCGTGTGCCCCGGCGCCGATCTTGCCCTGGTCATCGAACCCGATGAGCCATCGCTCATCCTGGAGAACGCAGGCGGAGTTCACATCCGTGTGCGGAACCTGGGGCCTGACGCCGCGGCGGAGGTGACGGTCGTCGTAACCCTCCCTGCGAACGCGGCGCTGGCGGGGAGCACGCCCGATGCAACCCCCGTGAACAACATCCTGTCGGTGCCGCTCGGTACTCTCGAGGTGGAAGAGTCGGCAGAGATCTTCTTGCGCCTGATTCCCTTTTCCGGCACGCAAACGGTGCTCTCGGCATCGGTGAGTTCTCTTTCGCCGGACCCCAAGCCCGGCAACGACGCCGCGACAAGCACCTTGCCGATCTTCAGTTTCGCGCGGGCACGGCTGTTCACCGGCGTCAAGGACCCCGGCGGCATGCTGCGTGCGGTGGATGTCGACTCGGGCGCATCGAAGCCGGTCATCACGGCGTCGGTCTCGGGGCTCGCGGCGGACAACGAGAACCGGCGTTTCTTCGTTTCCGACGGCGAGTACCTGTCGATCGTTCCGTGGGACACGCTCACGCCGGTGGTGGTGGGCCGGATCACCGGCGCGAACGGGCCGATGGACGGCCTGGCGTGGCACCCGTCACGGCGCCGGCTGATCGGAACGACGACGGCGACGATGTACGAGATTGACCTCCAGTCCGCCGCGGCGAAGGTGCTGCGGACATTCCCGGCTGGGGACTTCGGCGGGATCGACTACGACCCCTCCACCAACCGGGTCATCGCGGCGAACAATTCCTCCTCGACAACGGGCGGACTGTCGGGACGCGGGTTCTATCGCATCAACCCTTACGGCACCGAGTTGCTGTTCCTGTTCGCGTACCCCGAACGCGTCGCCGGGACACCGGAGACGGACATCGATGGCTGCGCGATCGGCGGCGGCCGGATCTACGGCGGGACCGACCAGGCCGAGTGGATCTATCGCTATCAGCAGAGCACCTCGTCGTTCCTCTCGCCGATGCCGCAACCTCTCACGATCGATCACGGCGAGGCCGGCTCGACGTTTGCGCCGGAGTTCTACTCCCAGTCGCCCGGCGCCAACCTCGGCGTGTCGATCATCGGACCGCGCGACTGCGAGGCCATCGACGGCGTTCCGCTCATGTTCTCGGTGATCCTGCGCAACTTCGGGCCGGCGTACGCGGCATCGCCCACGCTCACCGTCACGCTGCCCGCGACGGCCGCGTTCATCGCCTCGACACCGTCGCTGACGCCCGCGGGAGGGGTCATCACGTATTCCCTTCCCGGACTGGCTGTCGGCGAGTCCGTCGAACTTGGCATCACCATGCAGCCGTCGGGCGCATCGCCGTACACCGTGTCGGCAACAGGCACGTCGGCGACAGCCGACGCTCTGCCGCTGAACAACACCGCCTCTCGGGACTTTGTGACGCAGGCATCGCTCCCGCCGGCCCCGGCCGCGACTGCGGTGCTCTCGACACTACCGGGGTCCAACGGCGTTCCGGGGCGAGAAGGCACTCGCTTCTCCAATGCCGACTTCGGGCGCATCTTTCGAAGTCCCAGCGGCAGATGGTGGATGATGGCCGCGAGCACGGATGCTCCGGCCGCGACGGATCGGGTCCTGATCCGCGGCGGGGTTGGCGGGATCGGCGTGGTCGCCCAGGAAGGCGTAACGATGGTGCCGGACCTGGGCGTGCCGGTAGGCGAGTTCGGAATCGCCTACGCGGTGCTCGACAACGGCGACTTTGCGTTCACGACCGACACGAGTCCCGATGCTTCGCTGGGCATGGTCGCCATCAAATCCATGGGCGGCGGGCTGTCGGTCATCGCCGAGCAGGGTTCGGGCAACATTCCGACCGGTCTAACGTACGGCGGTTCGATGGGGTCGATCACGCTGCAGAACGACGGCAGCGGTTCCTTCACTGCGCAGGTCGGGAGCGGCGCCGGCGCCTCGCAGGTGTTCCTGACCCGCGACGGCGCGACCATGCTCTTGCGGACGGCCGCGACCGTGCCATCGGGTCAACTCGCCGCGCCGATGGCGCTCGAAGCATTCGGCGTCGGCGCGACGGAGGGACAGATCACGTGGATGAACGGCGCCGGTGACCGCTGGTGCACGCGCGGCGACCTCGCCGGGCCGACCGCGACCGACATCTGTCTCATCGTGGACGGCACGGTGCGAATCCAGGAGGGGTTCCGCATCCCGGGCTCGACGCTCACCGGCAATGTGAGTGCGATCCACGCGACAGATCTCGATTCAACCAGCGGCACGGTGTATTGCCGCGGCTCCAACGCCGACGGGAAAGACTGGGCTTGGCGGGACGGGCAGGTCATCGCTTCGACGGGAGCACCGATCGCGCAGGGCTCCACGGAGACGTTTGCGGACAACGTGTTTGCGCGGTGCTTCTTCCTCGCGACGGGCAACAGCGTGGGCGATGTGGTGATCGGCGGCTTCACCAACGCCGCGAACACCAACGCCAACGAGGTGATTGTGCTGAACAACCAGCACGTACTGCTGCGCGAGAACGATCCGATCGACATCGACGGCGACGGCCTGCTGGACGATGACGCCCGGATCCACAGTTTCCGGGAGCACTCGGCCTTCCTCACCGACGACGGCTGGCTCTACGCGGTCGTGCGCGTGCGGTCGAGTTCGAGCGTGTGCCTGGGCGCGCCGGCGGACATCGGGCAGGCCCTCATCCGCACGCGCGTGCTGTGCCCGGCGGACTTCAACCGGGACGGGATCGCGAGCGTCCCCGACATCTTCGCGTTCCTCAGCGCCTGGTTCGCCCAGTCGACCGCCGCGGACTTCGACGGCGACGGGCAGATCGCGGTGCCGGATATCTTCGCGTTCCTCAGCGCGTGGTTCAGGGGCTGCTGATGGGATTGGGGCCTTCTCCTACCCGGACCCGAATATTTGATGGGAATTGGCCGCGGATGGGGTATATTCCAGTTCCTCCCGCAGGAAGCCGCATGCACCACCTTCGACGCACTGTTCTTCTGTCTGTCTTGCTTTGCCTGCACGCAGCGCTTGCGCCGGGCGCGTTGGCCGGGCCGGAAACCGTTGCAACATCGGAGATCGGGAACGCCGCGCCGCAGTCGCCCCTCTCGACAGAACCGCATCGGCCGTTTCGCCCTGTGCCGAAGGCTGCCGGCACCGGCGCAACATGGCTGCAGCCCGGCATGCGTGCGCTGCGGCTGGATGCGGGAGCGATCGAGGGCCTGCTCGCCGCGGGCGACAGCACCGAGGTGCAACTCCCGCTCCCCGATGGGCACGACACCCTTGCGCACATGACCCGCATCGACATGCTCGCGCCCGGTGCGGTCGTCGCCATCATGGAGCCCGATGGCTCCACGCATGCCGCGCGTCCGACTGTCCAGGTGTTCCGCGGCGTGATCGACGGAGATCCGGACTCGGACGTCTTCCTCGGCGTGTCGGCCACTCAGGCACAGGGCTGGATCGTGTGCGGTGGCAGAACATTCCTGATCGCCACGGCGACAGTCGCCGGCGAGAGCCGGACGGTTGTCTATGACGCTTCGCTGCTCGGCCCGGCGAATGCACCTCTGTGCGCGGGCGAGGTGCGTCCCCCGGGAGATGTTGCGCCCGCGCCCACCGGTTTGGCGTCTGAGGGTCGATCGTCCCCCACCTGCCGCGTGTTCGATGTCGCCGTGGAAGGTGACCTCGAGTTCACGCATCGGCAGACTTCAGCGCAGGCCGCGGTCGACTATGCCGTGGTGATCTTCGCGGCGGGAACAAGCATCTACAGCCGCGAGGCCGGGATGGGCTTTCGCCTGTCGTACCTTCGCATCTGGAATCGTGAAGATCCGTGGACGGCGGCCGGGTCCGGTGCGCAGTTGGATGAACTGCGGACGTTCTGGCTCGCCAACATGAGCAACATTTCCCGGTCGACTGTGCACCTGCTCTCGGGCCGCGGCCTGGGGGGCGGCGTGGCCTACCTGCGGGTGGCGTGCGACGACAACTGGTCGTTCGGAGTCAGCGGGAACCTGGCCGGGCACTTCCCGTTTCCGCTGGTCGACAACAGCGGAAGCAACTGGGATGTGCATGTGGTGACGCACGAGTTGGGGCACACGTTCGGCTCCGGGCACACGCACAACTCCTGCGAGTACACGCCCATCATCGACGGCTGCGGGCTGAACCCTGCGCCCGAGGCCGGGTGTGAGCAGGGAACGCCGGATTGCTCCACCGCTGTCGCGGGACAGGGAACGATCATGTCCTACTGCCACATCTGTGCCGGGGGCGAGGCGAACCTGATGATGCGGCTGGGGCCGCGCGTCGCCGCGAGAATCGCCGAGTTCACGGCCGGACGCCCGTGCGCGACGAACGTGGCGCGGCCAACCTTCGCGGGCATCAGCGTCTCACCGGGCAACTCCGTCTGCGAGGGCGAGACGGTCACGCTCAGGTCACTCTCCAGCGGACCAGACCTGCGGTACCAGTGGTTCCGCAACGAACAGCGCATCACCGGGGCCATCCTGCCGACGCTCACCGTCGGCTCTCCGGCCGATGGCGCGCGGTACGACCTGCTGGTGTACTCTCCCTGCGGCATCTCCCGCACGCTCGGAACGCCGTTCGGCGTCACACTCAGCGTGCACGCCTGCTGCGCCGCGGACTTCGACCGCAACGGGATTCGGGAGGTTCCGGACATCTTCGCGTTCCTCTCCGCATGGTTTACCCAGTTGCCGACGGCCGACTTTGACGGCATCGGCGGAGTCGCCGTGCCCGATATCTTCGCATTCCTCAGCGCCTGGTTCGCGGGGTGCTGAAGTCGGTGCGTCGCGGGTTCGTCGGGTATGTCGCGGGCGTTCGCGGAACCGCGCCGGGTCTGATAGTCTGCCGCCTTGCGCATCGCACATGACGCGCGCTGGAGGGCTGTCGCATGAACCGGATGGAACAGGGACCTGCGTTGGGTCGTCGTGAGGCGATTGCGCGTGCCGCGGCGGGCATGGGCCTTGCCGGCGCGCTGCTCGCCGGCTCGGGCGCGACCATGCCGGGCGCGAACGCAAGTCCGCTTCCGCAATCCCCCCGCAAGCGCGTGCTGCGGCTGGCGCACCTGACGGACATCCATGTCCAGCCCGAGAGGCGGGCCGGACTGGGACTGGCCGCCGCGCTCCGACATGTGCAGTCGCTCAAGGACAAGCCGGAACTGGTGCTGACCGGGGGCGACCTGGTCATGGACAGTTTCGCCGCAGATGCAGCCCGCACCCGCACGCAGTGGGACCTGTGGCAAAGCGTGCTGAGGCAGGAGTGCTCGCTGGGGGTTGAGCACTGCATCGGCAACCACGACATCTGGGGCTGGAACCACGAGAAATCCGGCGCGAACGGGAGCGAGCCTCTGTACGGTCAGAAGTGGGCGATGGAGATGCTCGGCCTGGCTTCCCGATACCGCGCATTCGACCGCGCGGGCTGGCGGTTCATCGTGCTCGATTCGACCTTCAGGGTGGGAAACGGGTACACGGCGAAGTTGGACGACGAGCAGTTCGCCTGGCTGGAGCAGACGATCTCTCAAACGCCCGGAACGACGCCCGTGCTGGTGCTGTCGCACATCCCGATCATCTCCGCGAGTGCCTACTTCGACGGCGAGAACGAGAAAGAAGGCGACTGGAAAGTGCCCGGATCATGGATGCACATCGATGCACGACGCATCAAGGACTTGTTCCTGCGGCACCCCAACGTGCGCCTGTGTCTCTCGGGCCACATCCACCTGGTGGACCGCGTGGACTACCTCGGCGTGACCTATCTCTGCAACGGCGCGGTGTCCGGCGGATGGTGGAAGGGACCCAACCAGGAGTGCGAGCCGGGGTATTGCGTCGTGGACCTGTTCGACGACGGTTCGTTCGAACACGCCTATGTGACCTATGGCTGGGAGGTTGCGCCGGAGGATCGGGAGTAGGCAGCGGGCCGGGATTTGTCTTGGCCGGGAACCGCCCCGCGGCGATACTGCATGGTGGTCGGCTGCTCCCGCCGCGATCTGCACGCCAACGGAAGCGATTGCAATGCTCACCACGGCTCGGGCTCTGCTGGTCGCAATCTGCTGCACTGCCGCGGCGGCACAGCCCCTGACCGTGGCTCATCGATCGACCGTGCCGCTTCCCAACTCGACCATCGACCAGCACGGCGAGGCGTTCACCATCTCCGGCCTGAGCGGGATCGCCTACGTGGGCTCGTCGTCCACACCGGGCCTCCACCGGTTTGCAGCGGTGATGGACAACTCAAACCGGCTGGTCATTCTCGATGCAGCGCTGACGGGCAACGCCTCGATCTCGAGCGTTACGGTCGTGGGCGGCCTGACGCTTGCGCTGGCCGCGGACTTTGAGGACATCGCCATCCGCGCCGACGGACTAGGCGTGCTGCTATGCGAAGAGGGCACACCGGGAGTCCGCGAGTTCGACCTCGCCACCGGGGCCGCGGGACCGGCGTTGCCCACACCTCCCGTCTTTTTCAACCGGCGCGACAACTTCGGTTTCGAGGCGCTCTGCCTGTCGCGAGGCATGCTCTGGACTGCCAACGAGGAGGCGCTCGTTGTGGATGGACCGGCGTCGTCACAATCTGCGGGCTCGCTGGTCCGCCTGCTGCGCTTCGATGCACAGTCCGGATCGTTCACGCCGGGGCCGCAATACGCCTATCGGTGCGAGCCGCTTCATGGCTCGCCGGTCTCGGGCTCGCGGAGCGGCCTGGTCGCGCTGAGCATCCTGCCGAGCGGACGCATGCTGGCGCTCGAGCGATCGTTCGCGTTCAACCTGTCGGGCCTGTTCCGGTCAAGGCTCTTCGAGATCGCCCTGGACAACGCGACGGAGGTTTCGGGCCTCGCGTCGCTCGCCGTTCCCGGGCTCACGCTCGTGACCAAGACTCCGCTCTGGTCGGGAAACCTGAACAACCTCGAGGGGCTCTGCGTCGGTCCGGCGCCTGCGGCGGGCGGGCGGGTGCTGCTCGGCATCGTGGACGACGGCGACCCGATCAGTTCGAACGCGCTCGTCTCGTTCCATGTAACCGGACCCACGGAAGCCCCGTGCGCTGCCGATTCCGATGGCTCCGGCGATGTCGGTGTGCCCGACATCTTTGTCTTTCTCGGCTGGTGGTTCGCCTCGGACCCAAGGGCCGACATCGACGGCACGGCGGGGATCGCCGTGCCGGACATCTTCGCATTCCTCGCGCTGTGGTTCGCCGGCTGCGCCGCCTGAGCCGCGCGTCGTTCTCGGGGCGGACCCGGCTTACTTCCAGACCTTGGACAGCAGTTCGTGCAGCGCCAACTCCGTGTCGTCGTCCTCGGGGATCCGGCTCTTCCACGCCGCGAGCCCCTCGTTCTGCATCGCGGTGTCGGACCGGAGGCGCCCCAGATAACTCAGCAGCAGTGCCGAGTCGCGCGACAGACGCGTGCCGCCGTTAGCGATGTCGATCCGCAACTGCTCGGCGATCTTGACCGACCTTTCTGCGCCCGGGATCAGCGCGGGGTTGTACTTGGCGGCGGCGAGTTCGGGATGATCGGCCAGGAGTGCTCGCAGGTTGCCTGACGCGGACAGGTACAGCCCCGCCCCGAGTTGCGCGTGCATCCTGCCGACCGCGGCCATCGGGTCGATGGGCATGGCCGACATGGCGCGGGCAAAGCGATCCTCCGCGTCGAAGTAGCGGCCATCGCCCAGCGCCTGCTGGCCCGCCTGCATGTGCCCCGCATAGGCCGCCTGGTCGAGCGTCGGCTGCGCGGGCCGGAAGGTATCGATCCGCACGCCGCCCTCCCGCAGGATCTCGATCATGCGGGGCGAGAGGAAGTCCTCGACCTTCGGCTTTTCGCTCTTCGGCGGCGCAATCAGATCCTCGGGCTTCATGCCCGGGATCGGCAATGGAGTCTCCTTCGCGGGCTTCTCGGGCTGCGGCTTGTCAGGTGCCGCGGGCGAGGACTTCCCGTCCGGGGAAGCGCGGCCGTCCCGCGGCTTGCGGTCCTTGCCGTATCGCAGCGTGTCGCGCACCTGGTCAAGGTCCGTCTGCCAGGGGGCCGAGGGATCATCCGCCGCGAGGGGATCCGTCGGGCGTTCGACACCGGTCTTCTGGCTGTAACTCTCGCGGAACGCGTCAACAACCTTGGAATACGACTCGCTGCGCACCTGGGGAAGAACCGAACTCGGACCGAGGTTGGCGTCGATCCGGCTGCGCTTGGCGCCCGCCAGGTCGACGGGCGACGGCAGCCCGGCCGCGGTCGACTCCAGCCCGGTGAGTCCGAACGGCTTGGGCACCGCGGGCGTGCCCGCGCCGGTGTCGCCGGGCTTGGGCGCATTCGCCGAGAGATTGGCGCTCAGGCCCTGATCCTGCTGGAGCGGGTACCACGTGACGCCGAGCAGCGGCGATGCCGTGGCGGTGTACATGCCGCCGTTCTCGTCGGCGCGATAGCCCACGACGCTCGGTCGCACCGCCTGCGCGGTCAGATAGTCCGCGGTGCTGCGGAGCGAACTCGAAGCGGTGCTGCGGATAGGCTCGGCGGCCGAGAACGTCCGGGGCACGATGCCGAGCCCGCCGACCAGCGCCGACGGAAGGGCCTGGCCCGTGGTCGCCGCGAACTGGTACCGGATCGCATCCGAACCTCGCACGCCGATGGAGGGCAGGATGCTCTGGGCCGAGTCGCGCCGGAACGTGTACAGATCGTTGGATGGCAGGCCCACGGTGAAGTCCCGCGAGGGGCTATAGGCGGTGTTGCCGTGGAACGACTTGCCGCCGCCTGCCGAGCCGTTGAGGACGGCATCGTTGAACCGAATCGCCGAGTCGATGCTCCGGCTGGGCACGTTCCGCCCGCCCGAGCCGACCTGGAGGTTCCGGTCCAGCGCGCGCCCGTCCCCCAGCGCGTTCTGGCCGTGGGCAGTCCCCGCGAGAAACACCAGTGCCGCGGCCGCGATCGTGGGTCGAAGTGCGAGTGCCATGCAATACCTCCGGGATGATCAACTCTACTGCTGATACCGGGTCAGGACATCTCCCGTTCGGCCGACGGCAGGTTTCTGATATCGGCCTGCCCGACGTTCGTCTTTGAATCATCCCTGACAGAGCCCTGCTGCGGCGTAAACTCCCCGCATGACCACGGCCGCCGCGTACTACATCACCACACCCATCTACTACGTCAACGACCGCCCGCACATCGGGCACTGCTACACCACGGTCGTGGCGGATGTGGCTGCGCGGTTCCAGAGGCTGATCGGGCGGGACGTGTTCTTTCTGACCGGCACCGACGAGCACGCCGACAAGGTCGTGACCTCCGCCGCGGAGCACGGCGTCACCGCGCAGCAGTGGGCCGACCGCAACGCGCAGGCGTTCAAGGAGGCGTTTGCGTTCCTGTCCTGCACGAACGACGACTTCATCCGCACAACCGAGGCGCGGCACCGCGAAAAGGTCAGCGCGTACATCCGGCGCCTGCTGGAGAGCGGCGCGGTCTACAAGGGCGACTACACCGGCTGGTACGACACCGGCCAGGAGGAGTACGTCACCGACACCGCCGCCCGCGAGAGCGACTACAAGAGCCCCGTCAACGGCCGGCCGCTCATCAAGCGGACCGAGCCGTGCTATTTCTTCCGCCTGTCGCAGTACCAGCGAAACCTGCTGGAACTGATCGACGGCCGGCACGACTTCGTCCGGCCCGATGCGCGCCGTCAGGAAGTCCTCGGGCGGCTGCGGCCGCCGGCACAACTGCACGATGTCCCGATCTCGCGGCCGGTGACGGATGACCCGGCCACGCAGTGGGGAATCCGCATCCCCGGCGATGAGGCGCACCGCGTGTATGTCTGGATCGATGCGCTGTTCAACTATCTGTCCGTGGTGGACACCCCCGAGCGCCGCCGCTACTGGCCCGCGGCCGTCCATCTCATCGGCAAGGACATCCTCTGGTTCCACGCGGTCATCTGGCCCGCGCTGCTGATGGCGCTCGGCGAGCCGCTCCCCCGCACCGTGTTCGGGCATGGGTGGTGGATCAGCGAAGGCCAGAAGATGAGCAAGTCGCTGGGCAACTTCGTCGACCTCGAGAAGGTGAAGGCCTATGCGGCCCGCTTCAGCCTGGATGCGCTGCGCTGGTTCCTCGCCACGCAGGGCCCGCTCACCGGCAACGACGCCGACTTCAGCCATGCCAAGTTCGTCGAGACGTACAACGCCGAACTGGCCAACGGCATCGGCAACTGCGCTTCGCGCGTGGCGAACATGATCGACAAGTACTTCGGCGGTGTCGTGCCCGACCCTTCGGGCCGCACCGCGCTGGCCGAACACGACTGGCCGCAGATCGTCGGCCGGCTGGTGACGGGGTGCGACGGCGCGATCCACCAGGCCGAGCGGTTCCACATCAACGAGGCGTTGCATGCCGCGGTCGAACTTGTGCGGAAGGTCGACGGCTACATCAATGTCACCGCGCCGTTCAAACTCGCCAAGCACGTCGATGTGGACCCGCTGAAGAAGGCCGAACTGGCGGTAATCCTCTATCACTGTGCCGAGGCCATCCGCATCGCGGCGTACCTCTTCTGGCCCGCCATGCCCACGAAGATGGACGAACTGCTCACCCGCTGGGGTTGCCCCACGGGCACGCAGGCCGTGCAGCGCGGCACGATCCTGTCCGACCTCGCCGCGTGGGGACCCGCAACGCCCAGCGGCCTACGGCCCGGCAGCCGGATCAGCAAGGGCGAGGGCGGCCTGTTCAACCGGGCGGATGCGTCGGAACCGCCGCCGGGACCTCCGGAAGCCGCCGCGACCTGATCGCCATTGCGGTCTCCGGCGATCGGGCGTAGGCTGCCCGGCCCATGCTGACACCACTCTTCGCCCTGATCGCGGCCGGGATCGCCGCGACCGCCGGGACATCCGCCGCCCCCGCTCCCGTCGAGGAGCCGCGCGTTCTGCTGTTCACGCGGGCTGCCGGCTTCCGCCACGACTCCATCATCACGGGCGCTCAGGCCATTGCCCGCCTGGGGGATCAATCGGCGTTTGCCGTCGACCCGACCGACGACGCGGCCGACTTCACCGATGAGAACCTCAAGCGCTACCGCGCGGTCATCTTCCTCAACACCACCGGCGATGTTCTCGGCGATGCTCAGCAGGAAGCGATGCAGAGGTTCATTCGCGCGGGCGGCGGCTGGGTCGGCATCCACGCCGCGGCGGATGCCGAGTATGACTGGAAGTGGTACAGCGGGCTCGTCGGGGCCTATTTCAAGTCCCACCCAGCCGTGCAGCAGGCGTCGATCCTGGTGACCGATCGTTCGCACCCGGCGACGGCGCACCTGCCCGCACGGTGGACGCGCACCGACGAGTGGTACGACTACACGTCGAACCCGCGCGGGCGCGTGCATGTGCTCATGAGCCTTGATGAGTCGACCTACCGCGACGCGGCGATGGAGGGAGGCCCTCTCGATCACCCGATCGCCTGGTGCCAGGAGTACGACGGCGGCCGCGCGTTCTACACCGGGCTTGGACACACGCCCGAGTCGTTCGCCGAACCCGCATACCTGGATCACCTCAAGGGCGGCATCCTGTGGGCCGCGGGCCTGCTTCCCGGCGACGCGTCCGGCACGGTCGAGTCGTGCTACGAGAAGGTCATCCTCGATGAGCACGTCTCAGACCCGATGGAACTGACCCCGCTCCCCGACGGGCGCGTGCTGTTCATCGAACGCGGCGGAACGATCAAACTCTGGAAGCCGGACACCCGCGACAGCGTCGTCGCCGGCTTTGTCCACGTTTCCACGGAAATCGAGGACGGACTGCTGGGCGTCGCGCACGACCCGGACTTTACACGCAACGGCTGGATCTACGTGTACTACTCGCCCGAGGGCAATCAACCCATCCAGCGACTCTCCCGGTTCACGCTTGTCGGCGATGCGCTGGATCCAGCCGGTGAGCGGGTGCTGGTCACCGTCCCGACGCAGCGGAAGGAATGCTGCCACTCCGGAGGTTCGCTGGCCTTTGGCCCCGACGGCTGCCTGTTTCTCTCGACCGGCGACAACACCAACCCGTTCGCCTCGGACGGCTACGCGCCGATCGACGGCCGGCCCGGGCGCGAGCCGTGGGACGCCCGCGGCTCCTCCGCGAACATGAACGACCTCCGCGGCAAGGTCCTCCGCATCCGGCCGAAACTCGACGGCACGTACGAGATTCCCGACGGCAATCTCTTCCCGCGCGACGGCTCCGCCGGCAGGCCCGAGATCTACGTCATGGGCTGCCGCAATCCGTTCCGCATCAGCATCGACCGCAACGGCGTGCTGTATTGGGGCGACGTCGGTCCGGATGCGAGCGAGGCCAGGGAGGGCCGGGGCCCGGCCGGGCACGACGAGTTCAACCGCGCGGACCAGCCGGGGAACTTCGGCTGGCCGCTGATCATCGCGGACAACAAGGCGTATCACGCGTACGACTTCGCCACTTCGACAAGCGGTGCGGCGTTCGATCCCGCTGCCCCGTTCAACGACTCGCCGAACAACACCGGCTCGCACCAACTCCCGCCCGCACAGCCCGCGTGGATCTTCTATCCCTACGGCCAGTCGAAGGAGTTTCCGTGGGTGGGCGAGGGCGGACGCACGGCGATGGCCGGTCCGATGTACACGTATCGGCCGGCATCGGGCAGCCCGTTCCGCCTTCCCTCGTCGTTCGACGGCGCGCTGTTCATCTATGAGTGGACGCGGAACTGGATCAAGGTGGTGAGGTTCGATGAACGCGGCGAGATCCTCCATGTCGAACCGTTCATGTCGGCCGCGAGGTTCACACGCCCGATGGACCTTGAACTTGGCCCCGACGGCTGCCTCTACGGCATCGAGTGGGGCACGGGCTTCGGCGGCGGCAACCCGGATGCCACCATCTTCCGCATCGAGCACTATCGCGACGGCGTCCGCCCTCCGCTGGCGCGGGCCGTTGCCTCAAGGACCGATGGAGGCGTGCCGCTGGCCGTCGAGTTCTCCGGCGCAGAGTCCAGGTCGCGGAACGCCGGCTCGGGGATCGACCTCGCATGGGACTTTGACGGCGATGGGAAGATCGATTCTCACGAGACCATCGCGCGGTTTACCTACACAAAGCCGGGTGAGTACACCGCGCGGCTCACCGTCACCGACCGCCGCCGCGGCATAGCGACCACCTCGGTTGCCAATATCCCCATCGTCGCGGGGAACACCTCGCCCGTGGTGCGGTTCGAGTGGCCGCCAAACGGCGGGATCGCGGATATCGGGAACAAAGTCGACTACCGGGTGCACATCGAAGACGCGGAAGACGGCGGGTTTGATCCGGTCCGCGATACAGACCGGCTCATCGTTCAGCCGCTTCTCGGGCACGACACGCACGCGCACCCGTCGCGGCAATCGCACGATGCCCGGGGCGTCATCCAACTGGAGCAGAGCCTGCTCGAGAGCGAGCCCGCACAATCCGCGACGGGCGGCGGGGGCCACGGCGAGGGCGCGAACATCTTCACCGTCATCAGCGCGACCTACTCGGATCGTCCGCAGAGCGGCGTCCGGGCGCTGACCTCTCGCGCGGAGGTCGTTCTCCAGCCGCGGCGGAAACAAGCCGAGCACTTTTCCGCCCAAAGCGGCATCGTCCTGGAGAAGTGCGATGACGAGGGAGGCGGCGTCGCGTGCGCGTACATCGAGAACGGCGACTGGGTGAACTACTCCCCGATCAACCTCCTGAACATCGACGCCCTGCGGTTCCGCGTTGCGTCGGACACGCAGGGCGGGACGATCGAAGTGCGCCTTGGCGCTCCGGATGGAACGCTGCTCGCCACAGCGCCCGTCGCCAACACCGGCGGGTGGCAGAAGTGGGCCACCATCGAATCGCCCATCGATGATGCGGCGCGTGCGACCGGCACCGGCTCGCTGTACCTGGTCTTCGCCGGCGGCAAGGGCTCGCTGTTCAACGTGAACTGGCTGGAGTTTGTGGGCAAGGGCGTGGGATCGAACTGAGCGACTGCTCTTCGCAGCGTTGTGCCCGTGGCCGCTTCAAGGCTCGTTCTGCGCGGAGGCTTTCCCGCGACGCGGCGAGCACCGCTCGCCGGCATTTCGCCGAGGCATGTGCGGAGAGACCGCAGGTTATGGGACGTTCATGTGACGTGGCACGCGCGGATTATTCTGCAGGGTGTTGCATGAGGGGGCTGCGCAGGCGAGAATGCTGATTACCGATCGGTTTGACCATAATTGACTGTGGAAAGGCGGTGCCATGCATTCCTTGCTCACTTCTTCAGTGCGAGCCGCCGCGATGTTCGGGCTTGTCGCCATCGGGGCGGGCACGCTCGCGGCCACCGCGGACGATCAGCCCGTCATCGGTGAGCGGCCCGCCATTCCGTTCCACATGGCGCACCGCGGGATCATCTCGGGGCGGGTGACGTTTGATGAAGCCTTCAACCACGGGAAGACCCTCTTCGAGGCCAGGTTCAACGCGCTGGATGGTGTCGGCAGGCCGGCGACGACCGGTGGAGGCGCACCGCGCGCCCCTGTTCAGCCCGCGTTCACCCGCGTCTCCGGTCCCGACGCATCGGCCTGCGCCGGATGTCACAACCAGCCGCGAAACGGCGGCGCGGGTGATTTTGTCGCCAACGTCTTCGTCCTTGCGCAGACCCTCGACCCTGTTGCGATGTCGATCGAGAGCAACTTCAGCAACGAGCGCAACTCGCTGGGCATGATGGGTGCCGGCGCGATCGAACTGCTTGCGCGCGAGATGAGCACGCGGCTCATTGAGATCCGTGAGAATGCAAGGGTCCGCGCCGTTCAACTCGGCCGGCCCGTCACCCGGCAACTCAAGGCCAAGAGCGTCGACTTCGGCAGGATCACGGTTCTCCCCGACGGCAGGGTCGACCCGTCCGGCATCGAGGGCGTGGACTGGGACCTCATCGTCAAGCCGTTCCACCAGAAGGGCGCAGTCGTTTCGCTTCGCGAGTTCACGAACAACGCGCTGAATCACCATCACGGCATTCAATCGACCGAGCGCTTCGGCGTGGGAACAGACCCGGACGGGGACGGCGTCGTCAACGAGGCATCACCCGGCGATGTGACCGCGCTCACGCTCTACCAGGCGGCGCTGAACATTCCCGTTCAGGTGCTGCCCGAGAATCCGCTGGTGCAGGACGCGATCACCCGCGGTCGGCAGACGTTCATTGCCGTCGGCTGTGCGGACTGCCATCGTCCCGCGCTCATGCTCGACGACACAGTCTTCACGGAGCCCAATCCCTTCAACCCGCCTGGCAATCTTCGAGTCAGCGACGTCGAGGCGCTGGTGTCCTTTGACCTGACCACGCAGGGCGAGGCCCCCCGGCTGGAACGTCTGCCCTCGGGCCGCGCGGTCGTCCGCGCGTTCACCGATCTGAAGCGCCACGACTTGTGCGATGACGACTTCCTGCACTTCGCCAATGAGCACGTGCCGCAAGGCTCGATCCTCGGCTCCGCTTCCGCGTCGGAGTTCACCATCGCCCCGTACCCCCGCCCCCTGCGCCAGTTCCTCACTCGCAAACTGTGGGATGCGGGCAACACCGGGCCCTACGGCCATCGTGGCGACCTGACCACGCTGACCGAGGCCATCTATCACCATGGCGGCGAGGCCCGTACGGTGCGCGACAACTACTTCGCGCTCAGTTCGGATGAGCAGGCCGAAGTGATCGAGTTCCTGAAGTCGCTCCAGGTCGTTCCGCCACAGTAAGACCCGGTTCCTCAAAGCCTGGTCACGCTGCTCTGTGCGGTCAGGAACTCCAAGTCTGACCGATCCGCGCCGCGGCCGCGGTGTTGCGACGCTTCATGGAAACACGCGATCCGGGTTGGCATAGACGGTCGGCCTCCCGTGGCTGTTTTCCTCGCGCACGACGTCGGCCTTGTTGGTACCGCCCAGCGCCCGCGGGAACTCCGGCGAAGACAGCGGCATCACGTGTCCATCCCCGAACGCCGCGTTTGACGATCCGCCCGCCCTGCCCGGGTGGCGATAGCCGATGCGGCTGTTCGTCACGCCGATGCGGTTGTCCCGCTGCCGCCCCGCGTACAACCCGTCCGCAAGCGCGATCAGCGTGTGCGGCCGCGTGAAGGCGCTCAGATACGTCGTGCGGATCGAGACTCCGTTCGTGCCCGGGCCATAGCCGACCGAGCCTGTGTAGAACAGGTTTGGCGTGACCGCCGCGGCGGCGCCGATCGGGTTGTCCGCGTTGATCCAGTACGACACCCGGATGATCTTCTCAAACCCGCGGTCCGGGATCGTCTGTGCGACGTTCGAAGTGCCGGTCCGCTCGAACGGCCAGTCGAGCCAGCCCTTGGGGTTGTCAGGGTCATTGCCGGTCTGCCCCGTCTCAACGCCTGCGACGTCTTTCGTCTCCGGGCAATAGAACACGCTGGACCTGATCTGCTCGGCCGCGGGCACATAGCCGTCCCGATCCATGATCGGCCCCCAGCCATCGAGAACGACCCCCGCGCCCGTTACGCCTTCCATGTTGTACGAAGGGATCACCGCCTCTTTGTGATCCCCGTTGTACGCCGTCAGCGCTGCGCCGGTCTGCCGGACGTTTGACATGCACTGCGTCGCCTTCGCCGACCGCCGCGCCAGGCCGATCGCCGGAAGCACCAGCGACACCAGCAGCGCGACAATCGCGATCACGACGAGGAGTTCGATGAGCGTAAAGCCGCGGCGGGCATCGATGACCTTCAAGACTCTTCTCCCCTGCACCTCACCCGCGGCATGGAGGGCGGTGTCGCAGTTCGACAATCTACCGGAGCCGCCCCGCAAGGTCGCGGCGTTCGGGGTCCCAATCCAACGGAGCATACGTCTCAGCAGCACCGGGGCCTGCGAGTCGTCGCCGGGCCTCGGTCTCAACTCTCTGTCTCGCTGAAGCGATACTCCACGCCCCTCGCCGCGTGTTCCGCCAGCACGTGGTCGACCAGTTTGGCGTTCCCGCCCAGCATCTCCGGCACGATCACCCCCGGCTTGCTCAGTTCCCCAGTCGCGAGCATCCGCGCCAGAATCGTGCATGGAAACGCCGTCGTCCGCGACATGCTCGTGCACCGCGTCTGGCGGTCATACCGGTCGTGCAGGTCCCACTGCATCCGCACGCGTTTCCCACCCTTCATCCCATCACCAATCACCCGCATGACGGTCAGGTCTTCCTCACCCGGCTCATACGTCCACATCGGGAACAGCAACTTCGCCGTCACATCTCGCGGCCGAACTTTGCCCATGCCGCCATCGGCCATCGGCACGCTGATCGGGTCCTCCGAAAGGAGGCCCGTCTCCCGAAGCACCCGCATCAACTCGATGTGCCCCGGATACCGCAGCGTCTTCTCCTTCATCATCGGCACACGTCCTGCGTGCGTGGCCGCAAGGCTCCTCAGGCCGTCGGTGTTAAACGCCTCCAGCGTGCCGACCCCATGGAAGTCCATCAGTTCCGGCTCGCTCAGGGCCGGGCGCACCACCACCTTGCCGTGCTCGACCAGCCGCGTGGGCCGCGTGTACTCCTCCACCACATCAGCCGGGCTGAACCCCGCTTTGTACTGGTACGGCCAGCGGCGCTCAACCGGCAGTCCGCCGACATAGATCTCGATGTTCTCGCACGGCGAGAGCGCCGCCGCGGCACGCCCGGCGAGCAGGTGGCTCATCCCCGGCGCGACGCCCATATCCACCGCCGCCGTCACGCCGCGCTCCTTCGCGAGCGCATCAAGTTCCAGCGCATCCTCCCCCATGAACGAGATATCCGCGTACGGCTTCCCCGCCTCGATCACCGACCGCAGCGCGTTGAACGCAATCCGCGATGCAAGCGCGCCCAGCACAAGGTCATACGGTTTCACCAGCCGCCGCACCGTCGCGGCATCCGAAAGATCCGCGATCTCCCCCCGCACCGCGATCCCCGCCTCGCGGCAGCGGTCCACCACCCGCTGAATCGCCTCCGCGCGCGCATCGGCGATGGTGAGTTCAAACTCGCCCTTCACCCGCCCCAGGTCCAGGGCCATGACCGAGCCGACCATGCCGGCGCCGAGAATGATCGCTGTGTGCATGAGCACAGATTACACGACCCGCACCGCTGCCGCGCCCCGTTCGCATCTTCAACTCCCGCCCGCCAGCCTCCGTAGCCGCTCGATCCGCGCCGGCTCGCGCTCCGAAAGCCACGGGTCCCGCGACAAGGCCGCGTGCGCCGCCGCGAGGTGCGGCGCCGCCTCCTCCGCCCGCCCCAGTGTCAGCAGACACTCGCCCAGTTCCTCATGCACAAATCCATCGACGGTGCCCGCCGTTGCGTGCTCATCGTGCAACCGCCGCTGCTCGGTCAGGGCCTCATCGACGCGTCCTGCCGCACGATTCGACCGCGCCACGCACCACCTCGCGACTAACCATGGTCGCCGCAGTCTGCCCTCCGTGCCGTGTTCGATACGCGCGGCAAGTGCCCGCTCGAAGTACTCATGCGCCCGCGCGTACTCGCCCGTCGCACACTCCGTCCACCCGAGGTTGCTCAGGAGCGACGCACGCCACCGCCTCGCATCGGGATTCGCTGACGACTCAGCGAGTTCCAGCGCCAGCCGATTCCACTCCCTCGCCTTCTCGCCCGACTCGACGATCGCCAACATGTGCGCCGCATCGACGGCAAGCCCGTCCTGAGCCGGGCATGCATCCGGCGCGGTGGCCATCGCCCACGCGCGACCGAACAGCGGCCCGGCCGCGGCCGAGTCACCCGAGGAGTTCAGCACCCGGCCGCGCTCGAGCAGCAGCCGCACCAGCACGCGCAGGCTCCCATGCCCCGTCGAGCCCGCGCCCGCAGCCAGCCACGCCTCCACGGCGTCCAGCGTCGCGTGGCCCTCCGCGAACTTTCGTTGCAGCCCCTGCGCCCGGGCAATTTGCGTTCGCACTTCGGCCGCATACTCCGCCCACCCCGCACGTTCCGCATCCGCTGCCATTGCAGCAAGCCGCGCTTCAGTCCCCGCGGGATCGGCGAAGTCCCACGCCTGATCGAGGTCGGATTGTTGCGGCGACCGCGTCATCGTTCACCCGCCAAGTGTTCACTTTCCATCGCCCGGCGATGCGGCTCTCGCCTTCCACCTGGATTGCTCTTCAGGCTTGCCCATTTTGCCGTACAGAATCGCCAGTTCGTTCGCCGCGGCCGGGATGCGAGGGCTGCCGGACGGCAACGACTTCACCAGCCCCTCATAACCCGCGAGCATGAGCGCCTCGGCCTCCTCATACCGCTGCTGATCGACCAGCGCCTGAGCAAGATTGATGCGTCCCTGTGATCGCATCCAGTGATTCTCGGGCAGCGCACGATCAAGCCCGTCGACCATCGCCCGGAAGATCGTCTCGGCTTCCGTTGGCTTCTTCGCGTCCAGCAGCAGCAGGCCGAGGTTGTTCTGCGTGGCGAGCGTTGCCACGCTCTCCGGACCCGCCGTCTGCCGCGCGCCGAGCACGCGCCGCATGAGCCGCTCCGCTTCCCTAAGGTTGCCGCGCAGATGCTCACACCTCGCAAGGTTGTGCACGTACGTCAGCGTCCGCGCATGGTCGGACCCGAGCGTCCGCTCGGCGATCTCGACCGCCCGCGAAAAGACACGGTACTGCTCGTCGTACTTCTTCTCGGCCTCGAGCGTCAGCCCCAGCACGTTCATCGTGGTCAGCGTTTCGCTGTGCTCCTCGCCGAGGACTCGCACCTTGTCCGCCAGCACGCCGCGGCAAATCTCCTCGGACTCCGCCAGCCGCCCCATGTCTTTGAGAATCGACGCCCGGATGCTCCGGGCCTGCAGGGCCATCGGCGAATCGGCGCCCTGTGTCACGCGGGACAGGTTCACCAGTTCTCCCGACACCTTCTCGGCCTCTTCATAGCGCCCCAGGTCCTGCAGCACATCGGCGATGCTCGACATCGTTTCCAGCGTGGGCTTCGCGCCCGCGCCCAGCAGCCGTTCCTGCGTGGCGTGCACTTCTCGATACCGCCGGAGCGCCCCCTCCATCTCGCCGGCCAGTTGCGACGCATAGGCCTGCAGACTTCGACTCGCCAAAGTGTCCGGATCGCCCGCGCCGAAGAGCCGCTCCCGGGCCACCGCGACGGTTTCGAGTTCCCGCGCAGCCTCATCGAGCCGGTCATGCTCGATGAGCGACGCCGCGATGTTGTGGCGCGTGGTCAGGGTCTCGCGGTCATCGGGCCCGAGCGTCCGCTCGCGCAACTCGCGCGCCCGCTGGAGTTGCGAGAGCGACTCGGCGTATCGCCCCAGCGTGTGATAGGTTTCTCCGAAGAGTTCCCGCACATCGCCCTCGGCCTGCGGATCGTCCCGGAACGACTCCCCGATCTTTGCCGCGGCGGCGTCGAGCACCTCGCGCACCGTGACCTCGTGTCCCTGCGCCCGGGCAGGATCGACCGACGAGAAGACGCTCTGGAGGAAGCCGCTGGTCGCCTCCGCCACCTTGCGCTGCCGGGCCTCGCGCGCGCGGGCCTCTCGCTCGGCCACGGCCGCGGCGCGAGCCTGAAAGAGGCCGATGGTCGTTCCGGTTATGCCCCCGATCAGCAGAAGGGCCATGGCGGTGACCGCCGCGACCGGCCACTTGTTGCGCCGGATGAACTTCCGCGTGCGATAGGCGACGGACTCCGGTCCGGCTTCGAGCGGCCGTCCCTCAAGATAGTTACGGAGATCGCGCGCGAGATCCGCCGGCGAGCCGTAGCGCTCGCTGCGATCCTTGCGCATGGCCTTGAGAGGGATCCAGTCGAGTTCGCGTCGGAGTTCGGAGGCCAGTTGGTCGGCCGCGGCGCGGCGGCGCTCGGCGACGGCGGACCCGGCGATGGGCTCGAGCGAACTCAGGCGCGTGCTCGGCTTGGGCGGATCGACCTCGCGGATGATCCGGGCGATCTCCGCGAAGCCGCGGCTGCGGAGGTCGCGCGACTCGAACGGCAGAACTCCGGCGATCAGTTCATAGAGAACGACACCGAGGGAGTAGACATCTGAGCGCGTGTCGATGTCCTCCGCACCCGCGCCGGCCGTTCCGCCCGCCTGCTCGGGGCTCATGTACTCGGGCGTGCCCACCCACTGCCCGCTCTCGGTGAAGATCGTCTTCGCGGAGAGGGTGGTCGTGATCGCCTTGGCGACGCCGAAGTCGATGACCTTGGGCAGCGGCTTGTCGTTGATGACGGTGACGAGAATGTTCGACGGCTTGAGGTCGCGGTGGATGATGCCCTTGGTGTGGGCGTGCTGCACGGCCTCGCAGACCGGGATCATGAGTTGGATGCGCTGGCGCGTGGTGAGGCGGGCGCGGTCGCAGTAGTCGGTGATGGGCTCCCCCTGGACGTACTCCATCACGAAGAACGGACGGCCCTGCGGCGTGGCGCCGCCGTCGAGCACCTTGGCGACGTTGGGGTGGTCCATCAGCGCGAGGGCCTGCCGCTCCTGCTCGAAGCGTGCGAGCACCGAGCGCGAGTCCATGCCCGGCTTGATGAGTTTCAGCGCGACGCGCTGCACGAACGGCTCGCGTCGTTCGGCCAGCCAGACTTCGCCGAAGCCGCCCTCCCCGACGGTCTGCACCAGGCGGTACGGGCCGATCTGATCGCCGGGGCGGGCGGCAGAAATCTCCACGGCGCCCTCATCGGAACTGCCCGCCGTTGCACGGGTTGGACGGTGGTGGATATCTCCGTTCATTCGGGGCAAATAGTAGTGGCCCGGCGCGAGACGAACCCGCTTCCAACGTCGATCAGACGGCAAGGCCGGGCGGCCCGGGCGTCAACCGCCCGGCCCGGCGTCCCTGTACGATGGGAGTCGGGGGCAAAGGAGAAGCCGAGTGAACCGAGCATTGATCAGCATCGCCGTGGGCATAGCGATTTCGGCGAGTTTCGCGCTGGCGGACCTGAAGCGCGACGGGGCGTTCGGCTTCCCGCAGGAGTCCGCGCGCGTTCTGTGCGACTCGGAGGAGTTGCGGCTCTCGGCGGTGTGCGACGGGTCGCACCTGTTCGTGCAGGCCGTGCTCTGGAAGGATGGGGATTCCACGGAAGGGCTGACGGAGGACGGCCGGAAGATCGGAGACAACTCAACGCTGATCGTGGATGCGGATGCGGACGGAAAGCCGACAAAGGACGTCGACCGTCATTACGCCCTGAGTCCGTGGCCGACGCTCCCGGGGCTGCACTACAGCGTTGTGCTTGGCGCGGGCATGTCGACGGGGCTGCAGGCGGACTCGAAGGGGCGCGGGTCGATTCAGTATGTGGATGACAGGGGCAAGAAGGTGCGCGTTGACACGTACCTGATCCCTCTGGGCGAGTTGAAGCGGGAGCCGGGGCAGGAGGTCCGTCTCGCGTACTGGGCAAGCTCGGCGGCGCCGGAGTTCCGTGTGAACTCGGTGGGGTTTGCGCCGAAGGATGCGGAAACCAAGTACTGGCCGCACAACCTGCCCGCGGAGAAGTTCCACGCCTTGACGCTGGCGAAGATGGTCAACGGGGAGTTCGACGCGCAGAAAGTCCCGGAGGGGCGCGGGACGATCGCCGTGAAGGCAAAGAAGAAGCCGCCGGCGGTGGGGACAAAGGCGGGCGCAGCGGACGGGCCTCCGGAGATCTCCGCCGCGGCATGGAGGAACTGGAAGAGGGAAGGCGGGGCGGCGCCGTCGCTGACCTCGCTGAAGGGCAAGGTGGTGGTGGTGGAGTTCTGGGCGACGTGGTGCGGGCCGTGCGTGGCCGGCATCCCGCATCTGAACGAACTGCACACCAAGCACGCGGATGAGGGTCTGGTGATCCTGTCGCTGACCGATCAGGCCGCGGCCGCGGTGGAGAAGTTCGTGGACGGCAAGGGCGCCGGCATGTCGTACGCGATCGGGATGGGGAGTGAGTCCGCGGGGGACTATGGGGTGTCGGGGATACCGCAGGCGTTCGTGATCGATCGCGGCGGAACGCTGGTGTGGGAGGGCCACCCGGCGGACAAGGGCTTTGATGCGGCGGTGCTGGCGGCGCTGAAGGCGAAGTAGCGGCACGCGGGGAGGCCGAACGCCTGGATTCCGCGGTCGCGGCGAAGAACTCTTGCGCGCGGGGGATGTGATACTCTGGTTGTTCGGATCTGAACACTTCCCGGCGACGCGTGGTCGTGTCGCCGGTGACAGGCTGCTGACGACACGCTTCTTGCGCAAGGAGTTTTCCCCATGGCCAGGTTCTCGATCGCATGGATGCCCGGCGACGGCATCGGCAACGACGTGATGGAAGCGACCCGGATCGTGCTCGATGCGATGAAACTCGACGCCGAGTACGTGCACTGCGACATCGGATGGGAGTTCTGGTGCAAGGAGGGCAATCCGCTGCCGGACCGCAGCATCAAGGTCCTGCAGAGCACGACGTGCGGGCTGTTCGGGGCGATCACCAGCAAGCCGCAGGACGAGGCCCGGGAGGAACTCGCGCCGGAGTTGAAGGACAAGAAACTGGTGTACTTCTCGCCGATCGTCAAACTGCGGCAGTTGTTCAACCTGCACACGAACATGCGGCCGTGCAAGAGTTATGAGGGCAACCCGCTGAACTACCGCGGCACGCGCCTGAACAACCCGGAGGGGAAGGACGTGATGATCGACCAGGTCGTGTTCCGCGAGAACACGGAGGGGTCGTACGGCGGCGTGGAGTTCTTCCCGCTGCCGCAGAGCGTCTACGACGCGCTGTGCCTGAACCCGAAGATGAAGCCGTGGAAGGACAAGGGGCTGGAGAATGTCGCGCTGTCGACCCGCATCGTCAGCGTGCAGGGGTGCACCAACATCTGCCGCCAGGCGTTTGAGTATGCCAAGAAGACCGGCCGCAAGCGGGTGACGCTGGTCGAGAAGCCCAACGTCCTTCGCGAGACGGGCGGGCTGATGACCCGGATCTTCAAGAAGATGGCCAAGGAATACGAGGGCGCGGGCATCTGGGGCGATGAGGCGAACATCGACGCGATCTGCATGTGGATGTTCAAGAACCCGCAGGACTACTCGGTGATCGTGGCGGAGAACATGTTCGGGGACATCGTCAGCGACTTGTGCGCGGGGCTGGTGGGCGGGCTGGGCTTTGCGCCCAGCGCAAATCTCGGCGACAAGTACGCAGTCTTCGAGCCGACGCACGGCAGCGCGCCCAAGTATGCCGGGCAGTACAAGGTGAACCCGCACGCGATGCTGCTCACCGCGAAGATGATGCTCGACTGGCTGGGCGACGGACACGGGGGCGGCGGCGCGAAGGAGAAGGACATGGCCAAGCGCCTGGAGTCCGCGGTCGCGCGCGTCATCAAGGAGGGCAAGGTCAAGACCTACGACATGGGCGGGAAGAGCACCACCATTGAGGTGGCGAAGGAAGTGGCGCGGTTTGTGTGACTGAACGCCACGCTGCTGTGCTCATTCAACGATCGAATCCTGCTTTGAAAAGGCCTGAGACGGTCTCCGTCTCCCGGAGCATGACATGAAGCCACGCTCGATTCTCCTTTCGGCACTCCTGACTGCGCTCCTTGTTCCCGGCCTTTCCGGCTGCGCCTCATCGTCGGGCTCTTCGAGCAGCACGCAGGTCGATGCCCGCGCGGAAGCCAAGACGCTGATGCGTCTCGACGACGAGTGGTCGGCCGCGGCCCAGAAGCGCGACGTCGACAAGGTCGCCTCCTTCTACGAGGATAACGCCGTCGCCTATCCGCCGGGCGAGCCGGTCGCGACGGGCCGTGCCGCGGCCAAGAAGACCTGGGCCGCGTACTTCGCCGATCCCTCGTTCTCGATCTCGTGGAAGTCCAACGACGCGGCGGTCTCCCACTGCGGCGGGCTGGGCTACACCGCGGGCACGTACCTCGCGTCGTACAACGGCCCCGATGGCAAGAAGGTGGACGAACGCGGCAAATTCCTGTGCGTCTGGCGGAAGCAGGCCGATGGCACCTGGAAGGCCAGCCGCGACATGTGGAACGCGGATGCGCGGTAGGCGGGCCTGGCCCCGACGTGCCGAGGTGCCCGCCGGCCGGGACCAACCATCCGGATTGCCGCGGTTTGCGCGGGGCCTATACTCCCCTCCGCCATTCCAGCCGGAGCGAAGCCAACCGCCCCGGTTGCCGATAATCCAAACGCGAAGGCCTGTAGCTCAGTTGGCTAGAGCGCACCCCTGATAAGGGTGAGGTCGGCAGTTCGACCCTGCCCAGGCCTATTCCCGACGACGACCCCGGCCCGTGCCGGGGTCGAGTCATTTTTGGTTGCCGCGGCCCGATTCCGGCTCGACAGTCCGCAGCGTCAGCCCGCACTCGGGGCAGATGGGAGCGCTGAGGCTCTTGAGCGAATAGCCGCACCTCGGGCACTCGTTCATCGGCCCGGGCACGGGCACCAGCCAACGCGACAGCGGCCGGCTGGTCGCGGCGAGGACGAGAGCGGGGAGCCAGAACGCCACGAGAATGGCCAGCACCGGGATACCGAGGAACTCAAGACCGATGTACTGGCCGATCCGCGACTGGAGGCCCCACCCGGCGACGAGCGAGCCGGTGAGCACGAGCGTGAGCGCGATCGACCGCAGCACGATCAGGCAGGTGTGCCGCCGGCGCGAGATGGTCTCGATGTCGATCCGCATTCGCGCATGCTACCGGCGATGACGCCGGGCCGCGACAACGCCGCCGAGGGCCAGCAGTCCTGCCGCGCCGGGGGCGGGCACGGCGTTGATGAGGATGCTGAAGCCACCGCCGCCGCTGGCGTTGGGAGGGGCATGCAGGTCGAACTGCGCCAGCGCGGACACCGTGAAGGTCGTCTGCATCGTGGGCGTCAAATTCACCACGCCGAGGTTCTGCACGAGCACTCCGCCCGGCCCCGAGATGGTGAACCCGCCCACGCCGCTGCTGGAGCCCTGCAGCGTCATCTGCGTTCCGGCGGGGACTCTGAACGAGATCAGCAGTTGGCTCGCTGCGGACACGCTCGCGGCGATGCCGCCGCTGTCCGGGAAGACGTTGGCGATGCCGGAGACATTGCCCTGAAGCGTGTACGTCCCGGGCAGGAACTCGCTTAACTGCGATGCGCCGCAGGGTGCGCCCGCGCCCAGCACATTGGCGACGGCCGACAGGTTTGAGTCGAACGTCGCGCCGAATGCCGCGGGCGCAGCGTTGAAGGGCCCACGGGTGTCGGTCCCGGATGCGCTCTGGGCGAACGCAGACGCGGAGATCAACCGGCTGTCGGAGAGCAAGGACATCTGGGCGAGTGCGGACGGGGCAACAGCCGCCGCGAACGCGGCGACCAACAGACTCTGGCGCATGGCGATTCTCTCCTCGGTCCGCTCTCGCGGACCGGGAGACAATGTACATCGCCGTACCGGGTTTTCAAAGGCCCTTTCGCGTGTTTGTGACCAGTTGCGCGATTCAGGACGCGTGGCTCAATGCCCGAACAGGTTCTTATCCCCGAACATCCCCTCCGCCTCGAAGTGCGCCAGGGCCTCATCCACCGACCGGAACACCTTCGTCGCCGTTTCCGTGATGAAGGGCGAGGGGTTCTTCTTGGGCTTCCACACCACGTACACCTCCTTGGTGTGCTCGAAGGCGTGCTGCAGTTCGCGCTCGACGCCGCTGGACAGCCCGGGCACGCCGCCGGGCAGTTCCGGGATCAGGCTCACGATCATGTCGGCCTGGTCGATGAGTTTGAAGTCCCGCATGTAGATCTGGCCGTCGATGTCGCCGGCGATGTCAAGCACCTCGCGGACTCGGACGCGGATGTTCCCGCCGCCCTTGGTCGCGAGTTTCGAGCCGCCGAAACTGTGCGGCACGACCTCCAGCCATTCGTCCACCTTCCCCTCCGCGGCCTTGGCCACAGCGCGGTCCAGCAATAACTTCTCATCCACATCGCCGGGGTCGAACGTGATGAAATGCTCCGCCAGTTTGGCGCGGAAGTGATCGATCTCCGCCAGGGTGTCGGGCATGTCGACGACGTGCGACATCGGGAACGACGGGTAGACCTTCTTCAGGCTGGGCCGGCAGACGAGCCGGAAGAGCGTGCGCCGGGTGTCGACGTGGCGGCCGCGGGCCATGATGTAGAACCTCGAGCCCGGGATGGCCCGGCTCATCAGTTCCGTCGCCAGCAGTTCCTCCTCGCGCCAGACCATGCAGTCCTTGAGCGTCGCGTCGATGTCGTGCTCCTGGTGCAGGCGATGGTGCACGACCTCGATGTTGTCGACGAGGCAGATGAAGATGTCGGGCTGGAGCGCGGCGATCTGGTCGTAGTCGAACGCCGCGAACAGGCCGTGCCGCCAGCGGAAGGTCGCGTGCGTGTTGATGATCAGGTTCCGGGTGTCGCGGGTCTCGGAGATGACGTCCTTGAACGCGGCCCGGCGGAGCGAGTTCAGGCGAGACAGCGGCAGGTCGAGGATGCGGCCCGGCCGCACGTCGGGCGCCTCCTTGTACATCAGGTCGCCGATGTGGTACATGGAGAGCGACTCGCCCTGCGAGCCGGCGAAGTCGCGCACGGCCTCGAGGTACTGCTTCTTGTCCATCCCGACCTGACCGGTGACGATCGCACGCATGGTCCGCTCCAGCAATCCCCATGTCCCTACCGAGCCGGTTCGGCCCGGCCTGCCCGCACGCCGCCTTCGGACGCGGCAAGCCCGCAACTCTACCGGGTTCGATGCACTCCGGAGGCCCGATGGTCGCCCCGGGCGTTGACCCACCCCGACCCTCCCCCTACCTTGCTCGCCTATGGCTGTCCTCGTCAACGCTGAAACCCGCGTCATCTGTCAGGGCATCACCGGCTCGTTCGGTGCCGTCCACACCCAGGGCTGCCTGCACTACGGCACCAGACTGGTCGGCGGCGTCACGCCCGGCAAGGGCGGGACGAAGGACGCCAACGGCCTGCCCATCTTCGACACCGTCGATCAGGCCGTGAAGGCGACCGGCGCGGAAGCGACGATGATCTTCGTTCCGCCGGCGTTCGCGGCGGATGCGATTCTCGAGGCCGCGGACGCGGGGATCCGCGTGATCTGCGCCATCACCGAGGGTGTGCCGGTGCAGGACATGGTCCGCACGCGGGCGGTCCTCGATGAAATGAATGGCAATGCTCCGGTAGCGTGCCGCAAGTTCACCCTCATCGGCCCCAACTGCCCCGGCATCATCACGCCGGGTCCCAAGACAGGCTCTGGCGAGAGCCCGACTGACACCTACACGACCATCGGCAAGAAGGGGTTGAACGGCGGCGGCGCGGGGGGCGGCTGCAAGATCGGCATCATGCCGGGGTACATCCACACGCACGTGAGCGAGGCCAAGACCGGCAAATCCGTCGGCATCGTTTCGCGTTCGGGCACGCTCACGTATGAAGCGGTGTGGCAGACGTCGCGGCTGGGCCTGGCGCAGAGCACGTGCATCGGCATCGGCGGCGACCCGATCCGCGGGTTGAACCACATCGAGTGTCTCGAGTTGTTCGCCGCGGACAAGGACACGCACGGGATCTTGATGATCGGCGAGATCGGCGGCTCCGACGAGAGCGATGCGGCGAGGTGGGTGGCCGCGGCGAGGAAGAGCGGCAAACTCACCAAGCCGGTCGCGGCGTTCATCGCCGGCCGAACCGCACCCCCCGGCAAGCGCATGGGCCACGCCGGCGCGATCATCGGCGGGGCAGATGACACCGCCGACGCGAAGATCAAGGCCCTGCAGGAAGCGGGCGTGAGCGTGGCGATGAGCCCGGCCGATATGGGCAGCGCAATGGCCAAGGCGATGGGGTTGGGCTGAGAGGCGGGGGGCCGGGGGGAGCGGCGAGTGCGAGTTTTGTCGTGCCTGGCGGAACCTTTCGCGCTGGGCGGCGTTTTCGAGCGCGCGGATGCGGCGGAGGGCCGCGCAGGCAGCGCGGTTGGAGTCGACGGTGGGGCGACCGGATCGGGAGCGGTAGCGGAGGGCGGAGGCGAGTTGGGCGAGGGAGGCGTGTTTGAGGCGGAGGTGGCGGCCGCGAGTGCGGGGGAGATCGGGGGCGATGCGGGGCCGGGTGAGATCGCGGAAGGGGGTGAGATCCCAGACGCGGGGAACAAAGAACCTGCGCGCAGAGCAGCCTGTTTCGGGGATCTTGCTGAAGTCCAGGAGGAGCGGGGCTGGGGCCGCGGGGCGCATACTGTTAGTATACTGTATGGGTCATGGGAAGGGCAAGGGGATGTCGGAAGTGGGAAGTCGGATGTCGGAAGTGGGAAGTGGGGAGTAGGGAGTGGGAGGATCGGTAGAGAAGGCAGGAGCCCCCACCGCCTCGCTCCGCGAGGCACCTCCCCCTTTGGGGAGGTTGTCGGATGGGCGCGGGAGACGGGAGCCCGCTGCACGGGAGACGGTTGGAAGAGCACGGTGCACGCGTCGAAGACGCCCCGTGAACCATGACATGTCAGGGCAAAGAGATTGCCCATGTCACCCGCCGAGCGGGCCCATGGGAAGCCAGTGCATTCGGGTTGGTTCTGGCCGCAACCTGCGCCTGCTTCGCAGGCTCTGAAGCAAGACGAAGGACAAGAGTGAGTGGATCTGCTCTCCACCGGGCAAGCCCGGTGGCAAGCGACCTTCGCCGCTGCGCGGCTGCGGAGCAGACACGATCGCCATCGCGACGCGCGACTCGCACCGATTCCTCCGTCCCTCCGGGACGGGATCAAGAAGCGCACTCTTCCACGGTCTGCGGCCGCTGCCGCGGCCTGGACCGTGGCTACATCCCCGCGCTCCTTCGGAGCGGGGAAGAGAGCCTCTTGTCTTCCGGGGATCAGAACATGTTGCGCCGTTGGCTCAAACACTCCAGCAGCGGTCCGAGCGACCGTGACCCACCGTTTACGACGCCGCGGCGTAGATCGCCGGGCGATACCGCGGCTTGGGGATCCGCTTGCCGTGCGCCTTGGCCGTTGCCAGCCAGGCCTCGATCGCGATCAGCACCTGCTTCATGGCTTCCTGCGGCGTCTTGCCGTGGGCGGAGCAATACTTCAGGTCCGGGACATCGGCGATAAAGGCCTTGTCCTCGGCGCTGTAGAAGACGTTGATGTGGTACCTAGGTGAGTTCACTCGTCCTTCGTCTAGGGGCAGATTGTACCACCTGGTGCGGTCTTTCCCTTCCCGGCGCGGCAGGCGTCCCGCCCACCCGGACCTTGCATGAGCGAAGCCCGTGGTGCCGGCGAATGTTCTACCGGTTGCAACTTACATCGGGAATGCTGGCCGCTGCCGATTTGGCAGATGCGGCGATTCCGGCGTTGCTGCAGTCTGCCCCAAAGGCACAGTCGACATGCAACGATCTTGTCTAAGCGTCGCTTCTGAACCATTTCAATCGGTTCAACTACTTTGCTCGGCAGGCACAGGGATTGCCCCACATCGTCGAATCCGCACGATCTGTGCGGTTTTGAGGAGACTCGCATGACGCATTCCGCTACGACCGCCACTGAAACCAAGAGCCCGCTGGATGCTGCACAGAAGATTGTCGCGGAGTTGCGGGGCATGACCCCGGAGAACCAGTTGCTGGCGTTGCAATTCGCTATGCAGACGCTGCGGCTCGACCCACCGACCGCGCATCCCGCGGCAGCACCCACGCCCGGCCACCCGCACGCGCCACACGCCCACGCCGCATCGGGCGCGCCGACGCTACCGACCGACATCAAGTCCTTCACGGCGGCGAAAGCCCCTAAGAGTGACCAGCAGTTCGCCGCGGTCGCTGCTTACTACTACCAGTTTGAGGCCCCGGTAAGCGAACGCAGGGAGACCGTTGATCCAGACCTTCTCAAGGCTGCAGGGCGATTGTCAGGGTACGGTCAGGCGACCGATTGGCGGGCAACACTCAACAATGCCATGCGCTCAGGGTACTTCAACCGCGCGGGGCGCGGCGAGTTTGCGCTTAGCTCAGTGGGTGAAAACCTCGTCGCGATTACTCTGGGCGCGAACGGGGTGAACAACGGAGGCAGCGGCGGCTTCGCTGGGCGAACGGGAGGCAAGAAGAAGTCCACCGCCAAGAAGACGACCAAGAAGAGCGGCTGATGCGCAACTCCCGATCTACGAAAGGAGTCTGCGCTCATGCCGACCGTTCACGAGGCCATTGATGCGGCCATCAGCGAAGTGACCAAGGCACGCAAGAGGGTGGCCTCGATCACCTCCGTACAGGTAACGAAGGTCGATGATGTGGCAATGCTGAAAGCCACGGCTCAGACGTGGTTCCACACCCATAGGCCGGTCGTCGTCGCAGGGGCTGCCGCGGCGAACCTCGTGGCGGTGGACCAGCACTACACCACGGTTCTCAACGCGACGGCGAAGCACGCCGCGAAAAAGACGTACTTGGACGCCTTGAAGGATGCGAAGGGGGCGTTGGTCGCCGCACGGTCCGCCGCGCTGGTTGCGCCGGCAGCGGCACCAGTCGCGAATACTGACGATCTCGCGCCGGACTTCTCGCCCTTGGCCGGAAACCAAGAGATGCGGGACATTCTCACCCGCCGGTGGCACGAGTGCGCGAAGTGCGTCAAGGCGGATGCGCACCTCGCGGCGATCGTGATGATGGGCGGCCTGCTCGAAGCCCTATTCGTCGCGCGGGCGAACAAGATGCCCGACAAGTCCCCTCTCACGAACGCGGCAAACGCGCCCAAGGACAAGGCAACGGGTAAGACGACCAACTACCAGGAGTGGATGCTGGATTCGTACATCAAGGTCGGCTGCGAGTTGAAGTGGATCACGGAGTCGGCAAAGGACGTGGCGGACAAGTTGAAGGAATACCGCAACTTCGTCCACCCCGCGAAGGAGCTGCGGTACGGCGTTACGCTCGGATTCAATGACTCGTCGATGTTCTGGCAAGTCACAAAGGCGCTAGCTCGGCAGCTGCTACTTAGCGTGTGATCGATGTCTGAATTGCGTAGCGATACGCACCATCACTTCCCCTCGCTCACCACGCGCACCTGGCAGAACTGGCGGTGGCCTTCGGGGCCGGAGTGGAAGCCGTAGCCGCTCTCGCGTGCGCCGACCCAGGGTGTGCCGCCTTTGGGGCCTTTGGCCCCGCCGATGCCGCGGTTGATGCCGATCATGCCGGAGCAGAGTTTGCGGGCGAGTCTGGCCGCGCGGCCGGGTTCGCCGAAGACGACCGCGCCCAGGCCGAACTTCGTGTCGTTGGCCAGACGGAGCGCCTCGGCATCGTCGGCGACGGTGGTGACCGTGAGCACGGGGCCGAAGGTCTCTTCGCGGGCGACCTCCATTTCGTGGGTGACGCCGGTCAGGACGATGGGCTCGACGAAGTTGGAGGACGGGGCCTGGCCGCCGTCTGGCCCGCACGCGACTTTGGCGCCCTGCTTCACGGCCTCGCGGACCTGGCGCAGGACGTGGTCGCGCTGCCGCGCGTTGACCATCGGGCCGATGGCGGCGGTGTCCTCGATGCCCGGGCCGGGGGCGAACTTCTTTGCCTCGATGAGGAGCGCATCGACGAAGGGCTTCTCGATGTCCTTGTGGACGTAGACGCGCTCGGTGCTGACGCACACCTGGCCGGCGTTGCGGAAGCCGTTGCGGGCGGCGAACTGGGCGGCCTTCTGGAGGTCGGCCCCGGGGAGCACGACCATGGGGTCCTTGCCGCCGAGTTCGAGGATGACGCGCTTGAGGCCCTTGCTGGCCTCGGCGAGGATGTGCTTGCCGGCGTTGCGTGAGCCGGTGAAGGTGATGAGGTCGACGTCGGCGGCGACGAGTGCCTTGCCCTGCTGCTCGTTGCCGTGCACGACGATGAGGACGTCCTTGGGCAGCACCTCGTTGAGGACGTCCGCGTAGGCCTGGGCGATGAGCGGGGTTTCCTCACTGGGCTTGAGCACCACGGTGTTCCCGGCGACGAGCGCGGGCAGGACCTGCCAGTGCACCATCAGCATCGGGAAGTTCCACGGCGTGATCGCCGCGCACACGCCGAAGGGGTCGCGGTACACCACCGACCGCGTCTTGTCGTCCTCGATCGTCTCGGGCGCGATCGCCTGCGCGATCTCCTCCAACTCCTCCACCCAGCCCTTGCCGTCCTCGCCGCCGGCGCAGGCCTTGACCTCGCCGATGCCTTCCTTGAGGGGCTTGCCCATCTCGAGTGTGAGGAGGCGACCGAGTTCGGGCGCGCGTGAACCCAACTTCGCGCCCGCGGGCCTGAGGATCTCGACGCGCTGGGCGATGCTCAGCCCGCCCCATCCGCTCAGCCCGTCCGCGCCCTGCTGCGCAAGGCGCGATCGCGCGACGATGGAGGCGATCTGATCGACGGGGGTGACCGGCACTTCGCCGACGACTTCGCCGTTCGCGGGGTTGAAGGACTTGAGAGTCTGCATGGCGGCGCGGCGTTCCTTGTCGGAACCCGAGACCCGGGGACCGAACTTCGAACTTCAGTCACTTCCCGGCGGGCACGATGCGGATGATGTGATCGGGGTCGTTGAGGACGACGTAGATGGTGCCGTCGGGCGCGGTGACGACATCGCGGACGCGGCCCATGCCCTGGAGGAGTTCCTCGGTCTCGACGAGTTTGCCGTCCTTGACGCGTACGCGGTCGACGACTGCGCCGGCGAGGCCGCCGGCGACGAGGTCGCCCTTCCACGCGGGGAAGGCGTCGTTGCGGACGACATCGAGACCGCAGGCGGCGATGGACGGGAGCCAGCGGTAGACGGGCATGATGATGGTTGCGCCGTCGGAGGTCTTGCCGTCGGCGGTCCAAGGCACGGTGAGGGCCTCGCCGGAGTAGTTGATGCTGAAGGCGACGATGGGCCAGCCGTAGTTGCCGCCCTTCTGGATGAGGTTGAGTTCGTCGCCGCCGCGGGGGCCGTGCTCGGTGTCCCAGAGGTTGCCGGCGAGATCGAAGACGAGTCCCTGGGGGTTGCGGTGTCCGTAGGACCAGATGGACTTCACGGCGTCGGCCTTGGTGACGAAGGGGTTGTCGTCGGGCAGTTGGCCGTCATCGAAGAGGCGGTGGACCTTGCCGTTGGGGCGGGTGAGGTCCTGCGCGTGGGCGCCGCTGCCGCGTTCGCCGATGGTCCAGTAGACGTAGTACGCGCTCTTGCTTCCGGGCGGGGCCTTCTGGAAGACGATGCGGTTGCCGAAGTGGAGGCCGGAGGGCAGGTAGTGCTTGTCCTCAGCCTTCCAGATGTCCTGGTTGTCGGTCCAGGTGGGCTTGCCGTCGACGTCCTTGATGTGGCCGCGGATGATGCGGGTCATGTTCGGCGCGGCGCGGCCGGTGGAGCCTTCGCGCGCGTCGGCGTATCCGAGGTAGATCCAGCCGTTCTTCTCGAACTCGGGGTGCACGGCGACGTCCATGAGGCCGCCCTGGCCGAAGTGGAGGATCTTGGGCAGGCCGGTGACCGGGGCGGAGAGGGTGCCGCCGGGCTTGCCGGTGGAGTGCAGGCGGAGCGTGCCGGGACGCTCGGTGACGAGCATGCGGCCGTCGGGGAGGAAATCAACCGCCCAGGGGATCTCGACGCCGCTGTCGATGACGGTTTCGACCTTGTACGCGGCGTACTTGGAGGTGTACACGCCGTCGGCGGCCTTGGGCGAGCCCTCGGCCTTGCGGAGGGCGCGGGCCTGCAACTCGCGGATCTGCACGACCAACCCCCAGGCTTCCTTTTCTTCCAGGGACTTGAGGAACGCCTGCCCGGCGTGCACTTTCTCACTGCGGATGGCGTCGTAGAAGGGGCGGTCGTGGTCCTGCCCGAAGAGTTCGCGCGTGAGCAGGGTCGGCGTGCCGGCGGCGCCTTCGCCCTGCTTGCCGTGGCAACTGGCGCAGGAGTTGGCCCAGATCTGATCGATTCGCTGCGCCCGCTGGGCGCTGGCGGGACCGGCCGCGGCGAGGAGCATCGCGGCGCAGAACAACACGCGAGAGTGCTGGAACATGGAGAATCCTTGGGTGGTGAAAAGGCCCGGCGTGCTCGGAAGTGCAGAGCAAGCGTACCGGCACGTTGGCGGAATGTCGCGACCCCCCACCCCGCCCCCCAGCGGGGGGGGGGGGTAGCGCGCGGGTTTTGAT
>CAYPEI010000008.1:0-123532 GCA_964409775.1 uncultured Phycisphaeraceae bacterium
CGGGCGGCGGGGTCGTTGCCGCGGCGGGAGCCTTGACCGGCGCTGAGGCAGGCGCGGAGGCAGGCGGCGTGGCCGGTGACGGTGCGGCCGCCGCCGGCACACCGGCCGTCGACGCGCTCGCCGCCGAGATCTGGGCCTGGATCTCGCGATCGTCGACCGTCTCATCCGGCTCGGCGCTCAGTTCCGCGGCCTTGGCCGCGAGTGTCTCATCGAGTTTGGCGATGGTCTCAGGGTGTGCCAGTTCCGCCGCGGTCAGTTCGGGGCCAGCCTCCTCTGCCGCCGCCGCGGCCTGGAGTTCCCGGGATGCCTCGGCCAGCGCTTCATCCGCGCTCTCGAACGCAAGGTCGGGTGTGGTTGTCTCGTCCCCGCCGGAGGGATAGTCGGTCGGTACCCGCGGGCGGACCGCCGACCCGTCGGCTGTCTCCGCCAGCACCGAATCCGCCGATTCGAACTCGATCTCCGCCGATTCGCCCGGCGGCGACGGAATCGCGGCCTCGATCCTCCCGGCCGTCTGCTCGACATCGGCCAACAACTCATCGACACGCTGGTCGAGAGCGCTGGCGCCTTCGTTGTCTTCCGCGCGGTCGGGCATGGGCCGTCGGTCCGTAAACATGGACTATCGACGCCAAATCAGAGAGGCTGAAGGCCGCGTCGGGCTTTGCAGCCGGTTATCGCGACCTTGCGGCCACGCGTACGCAGCGCCGGGAGACCGGGCGCCGCGGCCTGCACCCGTTTCCGCTTTGCCGGCCGCGGTCACCCCCGCGACCGGGTTGCCTCCACGCTCGGCGCATGCCCCGGCAGCCGACCGCCCAGCAGGTCCTCGGCATAGTTGGTCGCCGCACGCCGCTCGGTGATCGGCCCGTCCGCATCGCCCCGGAGAAACTGCCGGATCAACTGGTCGTCCTCCGAGAGCGCCGAGCACTTTTCGCCCGGCATGTTCCGGAGATTCTCGAACCACGCGCGCTCCTCGATCGCCAGCACGCGCCCCTTGTCCAGCATCGCCATCCGATCGGCGATGGTGAACGCCGAGTCCATCTCGTGCGTCACCACCACACTGGTCACGCCCAGTTTGCGCGTCAGGCCGACGATCAGCCGGTCGATCTCCGCGCTCGTCACCGGGTCGAGCCCCGCGCTCGGCTCGTCATAGAACAGGATCCGCGGATCCAGCGCCAATGCCCGCGCAAGCCCCGCGCGCTTCTTCATCCCTCCCGAAATCTGCGCAGGATACTTCGCCGCGTGCTCCCGCAGCCCCACCAGTTCGAGTTTGATCTTCACCTGGATGTCGATGATCTCGTGCCCGAGGTCCGTGTGCTCCTCCAGCGGCAGCGCCACGTTCTCCGCCACGGTCATCGAGTTGAACAACGCCCCCGACTGGAACAGGATCCCAAACTTCTTGCGCACCTCGTCCAACTGCGCATCGGTCAGATCATTGATCGGCTTGCCGAACAGCAGGACCTGGCCCTCTTCCGGCCGCAGCGACCCGATCATCAGCCGCAGCAGCGTGCTCTTGCCGCACCCCGATCCGCCCATGATCACCATGGTCTCGCCCGGATAGACCTCGAGATTGATCCCGTCCAGGACCGTGCGGCCGTCAAAACGCTTCACCACGTCGCGACAGGCGATGATCGGCTGGGGATTGCTCACGGTTCGATCCTGTTCGGCGTCAGTTGCCGCTTCCTCAGCCGCCGCTCTCACTGCCGCCCCCGCCCGATGCTCCCCCGCCTGAACCGCTCCCGGACTTCGTGTGGTCGACGGGCTTGAGTGTCTGCGGGTCCAGCAGCCACACCTCCTGGCCCGGCCCCACGAGCACGCCGAGGTTGTTCAACTTGGGCATGATGCCGCCCGGCTGCTGCTGCACCGCGCTCCCCCGAGGCATGCCCGCAAGGATCACCGCCATCCCGTTGTCGAACTCGGCCGGCATGGGGAACTCGTTCTGCCCGTTGTAGTTCTGCATCAGCGGGCCGACCTTCCCGTACGCCCCGAAGAACTCGAGGATGGTCCCCGGAATCTGCTTGAACGGTCCGACGCGCACGTGGTACGCCGCGACAAACTCCGCCAGTTGCTGGTCCGTCACCGCCGCATCGAGTTTGGCGTCGAAGTTCTGCCGGGCGGTCGCGTAGTCGCCGCTCTCCAGCGCGTTCATCATGTTGCTCGTCGGCGCAACAAACATTCCGCTGAAGCCCTTCATGAACGTCGCGGCCGACACGAACACGAACAGCCAGAACACCGTCGCCACCAGCCCCAGCAGCACGCCCGAGATCGCCATCCCCAGGCCGCTCAGCCGGCCGCGAGACCCCGAGATGAACAGGATGGACGCTCCGCCGAAGATGATCGCCAGCGCACCCGCCCCGGGGATGAAGCACAGGAACGAGAAGACCAGCGCCATGATCGCCAGCACGCTCGTCCGCTGCGGCGCCGGGAAGCGGTCCATCCCGCTGCCCGAACCGTCAGCGCCGCCAAATGAGGGGCTCCCGAACTGTGCATACGGATTCTGTGTCATGCCCATAGAGTAACGCCCTCGCCGTGCTCGCGACGGTGGCGGGTCATCGACCCCGTTGCCGCCACATCGTGACGGCGTCCGGCTCCCTCGCATACATCGGATTGAGTTCCGCCGGATCGACCGGCTCCCTGCCGAGCGATGCGCCAAGGCATGCCGCCGCGCTCAGGGCCGGCACAACCACGTCGATTCCGTGCACCCTGCATTCCTCCCGGACCGCGGCGGGCAGATGAGAGTCGGCGATCAGCACCGCTACACGGTCCTTCCCGGCCATCGTGGCGATATCCCCGGCCCCGATGATCCTTCCGGCGTGCCCCTCGCCGCGACCTTCGATGTGCACCCACGCCGACTCGGCCTTGCTGGCCAACGCGACCGCTCGCTTCCGCCCGCCATCAAGAGCCCGGCCATGGGCATGCAGCGCCACCAGAGCCGTCGGAACGCTCACGCACGATGCGCCGACGGCTTCGGCAAGCGACTTCGCCGCGGCACACGCGACGCGCAGCCCTGTGTACCCGCCCGGCCCGACGCTCACGGCAATCCGGCCGCCCCGCAGATCCCGCACGGGCACACCCGTTCGCGCCAGAAGCCGCTCGATCGCCGGGAACAGGTCGTCGTCCGAACTCCTCGCCGCGGCGGGAACGATGTGCTCCGACCCGACGGTCTCCATGCCCCGCGCGCCCGCGCGGCCGATGGCAACAGACGACGCATCGCCCGCGGCCCCGGGCAGGGCCGAAGTCGGGTTGCTCATCTCAAGGGCCAGCGTCCAGACATGGGGCGGGCCGCTCATGGGTTCACCGCGATCAGGCGACCTGCAGCAACTTCATCGTCGCCTCGACGATGTCCTTGGAGGTCAGGCCGCACATCTTGAGCAACTCGCCGGGAGTGCGTGCGCTCTTGGGAATGCGCCGCACGAACATCTGCTGCAGCGTGAACGCGTCGCCGCTCTCGGTCAGCGCATCCGCCACGGCCGAGCCCAGCCCGCCGCCGTAGTTGTCCTCGAGCGTGATCACGTACCCGCCGTTGGCGTTGGCCAGGTCCAGCAACTTCTCGGTGTCGAACGGGATCGAGTAGGCGTCGACCAGCGTCGCCGAGATGCCGGCCTTGTCCAGTTCGTTCAGCGCCTTGTTCGCCTCGTGCACCATGTACCCGCACGCCACGAGCAGCACGTCGCGCCCCTCGTTCAGGACCTCGAACCCGCCGAGGTTGAACACGACGTCGTCGTTGTACAGGAACTCGGTCTCGGGACGGATGGTCCGCATGTAGCACGCGCCCTCGTACTCGGCCATCACGCCGGTCAGGGCGTACGCCGCGAACGCGTCGGCCGGCTGCAGGATGTAGCAGCCCGGGTTGCCGCGATGGTCGCGCATCGTCGTGAACGACCGGAACCACGCCACATCCGGCAGCGACATCTGGCTCGGGCCGTCCGAGGCCAGGCTGATGCCCGCGTGCGAGCCGATCATCTTCAGGTTTGCGCCCGAGTTGATCGCCATCTCGATCTGGTCATACCCGCGGGTCACGAACTTCGCGAAGGTCGAGCAGAACGGGACTTTGCCCGCCGCCGAAAGCCCCGCGGCGACCGAGAACATGTTCTGCTCCGCGATCTTGCACTCGATGAACCGCTGCGCCAGTGCCGAGTCCTTGCGGAACGTCTCCGCGAACGTCGAGTTCGACACATCCGCGTCCAGCACGACCACCTTGTCATTCGCGTGGCCGAGCGCGCGGAGCGCGATCCCGTACGCCTTCCGCGGGGCCATCTTCCCCGCGTGCAGCACGCTCTCCATGTCGTACTTCTTCATCACCTCGCTGAACGCCGGCATGTCCGCCGCCTTCGGCGTGCGCTCCGGCATCTCCGGGGGCGGCTGGATCGTGAACGCGTCCGAACTCGCCAGCGCCGTCGTCAGTTCCACTCGACGCTCGTCGAGTTCCCCCAGCGCCCGCTTGAGTTGTTCGCCCTCCGCCGGCTTGCCGTGCCAGCCCGAGCCCACCATGGACGGAGCGCCCCAGCCCTTCACCGTCCTGGCCACCACCGCCATCGGCTTGTCGTCCGAGCCCGCCCGCTTGGCGAACTCGTCAAACGCCGCGCGGATCTGCGACGGGTTGTGCCCGTCGATCGTCCGGACATCGAACCCGTACGCCTCCAGTTTCGCCTTGATGCGCTCCGGGCTCTGCTGCGCGCTCACGCGGTCGGTCTGGCCGTACTCGTTGCAGTTGAAGATCGGCAGCACCGCGTTCAACTTCCGATCGATGATGAAGTCCAGCGCCTCGGCGATCTGCCCCTCGCGCGTCTCGCCGTCACCAATGATGCAGTAGATCCGCTTGTCGATCCCGTCGAGCCGCGCCGCCTCGGCCAGCCCCGCCGCCACCGACAACCCCTGCCCCAGCGAGCCCGTCGCCGCATCAAAGAACGGGAAGCCCTCCATCGGGTTCGGGTGCCCGTCGAGTTCAGACTTCCAGTCCCGAAGGCTCGCAGCATCCTCGGGACGCAAGCGCCGCCGATTCTCAGGATCGGTCCCCACCATCACGCCCAACTTGCACGCCGCGGCGTACACGATCGGAACCGCATGCCCTTCCGACAGCACCAGCCGGTCAGAGGTCGGATAGTCGGGGTAGTCCGGCGAGTATCGCATCGCCGAGAACATCAGCACCGTCACAATGTGCCCGAGCGAGAGCGCTGTGCTCGGATGACCCGAGCCGGCCGCGGCTGTCATTTCCAACGACATCCGGTCGAGTTCGATTGCCTGGGCATGAACCGCTGCTTCATAGGACATGAGGACCGCTCCCTCTTTGTCTGGGGTCTATTAGGGCACACATCGCGACTGACGACCCGGCGAGGGCACTGGCCAAAGCCGGTACAGATGGACAATAGGCGAGGGGGGTGGCGTGGGTTCGCCAGCAGACAGCAAATTCCCTGCCGACCGGCCCGCAGGCACCTGATCAACCTCTGCCGCCCCGAACGCCCCGCAGGGGCGACGGAATGTAGCCACGGGTCAGCGAGTCACCGAAGGTGACGAGCGCAACCCGTGGACAGCCTTTGGGGGTCGCAAGGGGGCGAAGCCCCTTTGCACAGCGACCCGAGCTGAACACGCGCCCGCGCGCTCTTCAGCCCCGCAGGGGCGACGGAATGTAGCCACGGGTGGAGCGAGGCCGCTTTGGGCCTCGCGCAACCCGTGGACAGCGTCCCCCTCCTTCTTCCTCCCCCTCCCATTCCATGGGAGGGGGCCGGGGGGTGGGCACATGATCCCTCATCTCACCACCACACACCACCCGCGCCCGACACTCCGATCTTCTCGCCTTTGGGGGTCGCAAGGGGGCGATGGGGGGCCCTTTGCACAGCGACCCGCTCTGAACACCGACACGCGCGCTCTTCAGCCCCGCAGGGGCGCAGGTTGGTTGCCACGGGTCAGCGAGTCACCGAAGGTGACGAGCGCAACCCGTGGAAAGCGTTCCGGTCTTCTTGCCTTTGGGGGTCGCAAGGGGGCGAAGCCCCTTTGCACCGAGACTCTCTTTGATCATCCACCGCGCACAGCGCACAACCTCCCGTCAAGCGCACCGTCTTTCCTCTTCTACGACCACCCTCGCACCCGAAAGCCCCTCCCCATCACCGCTTCAATCCAGACTCCAATCGCTCGCGCCGCGCCCATCCCCGTCTGTTTACAACCCAAACAAACACCTTGCAAGTACCCCATCCTTCGAGTACACTGCCCGCATTCCGCCTCGACTCCCGCGCCACCACCATCGCCGCCGGAGAACAGGCACGGGCCGGGGACACACACACGCACGCACTCACACAAAGGGGGACTGCGCCATGCTCACCGTCTCACTCGACTCCACCCGCGCGACCGAATCCGCACACCTTGAACAAGCGACTCTGCGCGCAGAAAAACTCGCCGCTTCGCCAGACACTCCGCGCGCGACCGAATCCACACACCTTGAACCAGCGACCCTGCGCGCAGAAAAAACTCCCAGCGCGACCAACGCCGCGCACACGACCAACTCCACACACCCTCAACCAGCGACCCTGCGCGCAGAAAAAACTCCCAGCGCGACCAACGCCGCGCACCCTCCATCCTCCGATCCGCATGAGCGCACCGATCCCGACCCCTCCCCACCCGACGATGACAACATCGACGACGACCAAGTCGACTACTACCACAACCGCGCCTGCATCGAGGCCGGCCTCGCCGAGATCAAGCACGACGCTATCCGAAATCTGCACATCACCGTCAATCTCCGCGGCCAGGACGGCAACCCAACCCGCGCTTCCAACATCGCCGCCGCGCGACTCCTCACCCTCGTCGCCCACGAAGAGCGCCGCCTCGACCGCTTCGATGAACTCGAACTCAAGTACGCCGCCCACCCCATCCTCCGCGCCCGCGCGCCGGCCCAAGCGCCGGCAACGACGCATCGCTCCGCGCCCGAACCACCGCCCGAACCCGCGCTCACGCCCGCACACCACCGCCACGCCCCATTCCCCGCCGAAGACACCGACACCTCCGCCCAGCGCGCCAAACCCGCCGAGCCTCCCTCCGCGCCGTCTGCCGACCTCTTAATCACATCACACCCCGCCGCTCCCGCCGCACCGACAAGCCCGCCGCGCCGTACCGCCTCGTGCAGCAAGCCAACCGCTCGCCGCATCATCCTCCATCCCAAAGTCCCGATCATCGCCCGGCAGACAAGTTGAGCCCATCCTCAACCCCGGGACCAGCGCGCTTCCCCGACCCCCCGGCAGAGTCTTCGACGTAGGATCTCCAAGTGCCGCGCCCGCAGGCCTGGCCGGTACGACACGCTGGCCACAGGAGCCTTTCATGCCCGACCCCCTTGTCCCCCACGCGTCCGTCGCCGCGACCACCGACCCCAAGGAAGCCGTCGCCCGCGTGCGCGATGCCTACGACCGGCTGAAGGAGCAGATCCACAAGGTCATCGTCGGCCAGGATGAAGTCGTCGAGCAGATCCTGATGGCCATGTTCTGCCGTGGCCATGCGCTCGTCGAAGGTGTGCCCGGCCTCGCCAAGACGCTGCTCATTTCCACCATCGCCAAGACGCTCAGCCTCGGCTTCTCGCGAATCCAGTTCACGCCCGACCTGATGCCCAGCGACATCACCGGCACCGAGGTCATCGAAGAGGACAAGTCCACCGGCTCGCGCGAACTGCGCTTCGTCAAGGGCCCGATCTTCGCCAATGTGATCCTCGCCGACGAGATCAACCGAACCCCGCCCAAGACCCAGGCCGCGCTCCTCGAGGCCATGCAGGAGCATCAGGTCACCGTGGGCGGCATGCAGCACAAACTCCCCTCGCCCTTCTTCGTCCTCGCAACGCAGAACCCCATCGAGCAGGAGGGCACCTACCCCCTCCCCGAGGCCCAACTCGACCGCTTCATGTTCAAGGTCCGCATCACCTATCCGACGATCGACGAGGAACTCGAGATCGTCAAGCGCACGACCTCCGGCACCCGCGGCGTTCCTGAAGCCATCTTCAACGCCGCGGACATTGCCCGCGTGCAGGACCTCGTGCGCATGGCGCCGGCGCCCGACTACGTGGTGAAGTACGCGCTGCGCCTGGTGCGCGCGACACGCGTAAGCGAACCCATGGATGCCGGTGCTGAGCGCCCCAAACTCGTGAAGGCCTACGTCGGCTGGGGCGCAGGCCCCCGCGCCAGCGAGTACCTCATCCTCGCCGCCAAGGCCCGCGCCATCCTCTCCGGCTCGTTCCACGTCACGCCCGAGCACGTGCAGGCCGTCGCCCGCCCCGTCCTCCGCCACCGCATCCTGACCAACTTCAACGCCGAGGCCGATCAGGTCACCACCGACGCCATCATCGACGCCATGCTCCGCGATCTTCCCGTCGAAGGCGCTTCCGCCGCTGACAAGAAACTGATGGACGCGGCGGTGAGGTGAACCCCGCCGCGCTCGTTCGCGACATCTCTATCGAACGAGCATCACGTCCAGCCCGCATTCGGGGCACTTTCCGGCCGCTGCCGGCGTGATGCCCGCAAAGTCGTAGTCGCAGCGCCGACACCGCCCCACGCGCACCCGAGGAAGCAGCAACACGATCACAAGTGATCCGACCGCGCCCGCCGCGCCGGTCACGACCGCTTCGGGAACCGGCTCAGGCGCATACGCCATCGCAACCACCGCCCCGCCCGCGCCGATTCCGCCCGCAAACAAGCCCGCCACAACTCGTCGCGGCCGCGTCGAGGCAAATCTCGTCAACACGCGCTTCGGCAGAACGAAGTTCACGAGTTCCGCGGCGATCCAGGCACAGATAATCGGGATCGCCCACGCCGTCACAATGTAATGCGACACCAGCGTGCCGTCGCGCCGCATCGAGGAATCAATCCCCACCGCCGGCAGCACGACCGCGGACCAGACAAGCACGACTCCGAGCAGGAACCAGGGCATGGGTGTTCCGGGGTGTGTCGATCAGGAGTTCGGGCCGCTCGGTGTGGGCGCGTTCGCGGGCGCGGCGAGAGTTGGGGGTGCCGGCGGAGGAGGGATACAGATGTCGCCCGGGGTGAAGTACTGCGCAGCGCGCGGATTCAGCCAATCCGCGACCGCCTTGAACGGCTGGAACTCTCGCAGCCCGAATCCCCAGCCCCGCTCGCGTTCAGATTCCTGCTGCGACCTGGCGGTCGAGTATCCCGCGAGAGCAAGCAGGCCAAGCGCCGCGGCGATGCGTCCGGCAACCCTCACCACCCGCGCCCGCGCAGCCGCGAGTCCCACCGGGCAGTCCTTGAGGATGACCGTGCCATCGGCGCGACGGAAGAAGCCCGCGCACAGCCGCTGCGACGGATCATCCACCTTCCGCTGCAGCAGCGCCTCGGCCTCGGCCGGCGGCATGGTTGAGAAGTTGAACACGTTGAGGTTGCACCGAGCGCAGTGCCGCACCGTGTCGTCGCCGGTCATGTCCTCCCACTTCACCGGGCACGGAGAAGCAATCCGGGCACGCTCAAGCAGCGGCAGGTGGACTTCGGTTCGCATGGCGCGGCTCCACGGGACTCCGAGCCTTGTATCGGCTCAGGGCTCACCGGGTGCAGATGGCCGCGAGCGCGGCGTCGTCCACCCCTCACAAGGCGGAGGGGCGGGGGAGCGGGGCAAGAAAGCCATTCTGGGACCTGCCTGCTCAGTTGGCCTTGGCGGTCTCGCGGCGGGTTGCCGGCGCGGCGGTCGGAGCAGGCACGCTCGTCTTGCCCAGCCCGGCACGTGCCGCGACGGCGGCCAGTTCCACCCGCGTCGTCACGCCCAGTTTCGCCGCGAGCGAAGTCCGGTGTGCCTCGATCGTCTTGGCCGTGCGGTGCAGCCTCGCGGCGATCTGCGCGTTGGTCAGGCCCTCGCCGATCAGCGCCAGCACTTCCAGTTCACGCTTGGAGAGTTGCGACAGCGGCCCAAGGTCCACCGTGCGGATTACCTGGGCACTCGCGCACATCGCCTCCACCCCGGGCTGCTCCGGCCACACCGGACGGAAGATGCCCAGCACCGCCCCTTGCGGCGCGCCGTCCCATGCCGGGATCGGCCGGACGGTCACGCACATCGCGCGTCCGTTCCACAGATCTCGCACCACGCGGGACTTGCCCGTGCGGACCACATCGCGGCAGATCGCGATCCGTTCGGCCGCGGCATCGTCGTTCGTCAGGTCAACCAGCATCCGGCCGGGGAGTTCCGCGGCGGTCGCGCCGCGCCCGTACAGCGCGGCGTAGCCGGCGTTCGCCCAGACAACCTTGCCCGAGAAGGGATCGCCGATGACGGCGGGCGCGCCCGCATCGGCCAGGATGTCCTGCCATTGCGCAGGAACCGGCAGCGATGCGTGGGTGGTCAGATGACCGTTGTTGGAGTGCTCGCGGGAGGGACAGGCGATGCTCATGAATCACTCTTCCTTCCGGGCTGACCGCTTCCGTGGCGCTCAGACCGACAGAACGCCCGACGGACCGTGGGCGAAAACACAGTTACAACATTGAGAGTGCGCGACCCTTGCGGGGGTTCCCGCGATGTGCGCGCCAACGCCGCGGCCTGAGCCGTTGCGACAACCGCTTGAACATGAACCGGACTGAACCGGAGACGACCGTGGCCGACTCATCCTTGGAGCCTCCACGCGGCAAACCGCGTGCGGAAGATTTTCGACTGCTTCATCTTGAGGGTACGCGCCCTTTCGGTCAAGGGTTTGCATGCCTCAACCATTCGATTCGCACGATGTTGCAGTTGGATTCGTCCGAGAAGACGGTTCTCGCAAGCGATTGCTCGTTCGCATCCTGTTCTCTCCACGCGCTACAGTCCCGCAATGATCCAACCAGCCCCAGGTGCCCGCGGGCCGATGCCAACGGCCCAGATGCCCGCGGCCTCGGCCACCAAGGCTCCCGAGCGGCCGGCACACACGCGGTTGTGGGCCTCGCTCACCACCGCGCGAGGAGAACTTGTCGCGGCGATCGCCGCCGGCGGCTTGCTGCTCCCGGGGACGCTGCTGCGTCACTTCGCCGAAGGCGGCCCGCTGAATGCCGCGGGAACAGTGATGGTCTGGGTCAGCCTGGCCATCGGCATGTTCCATGGAATGAGGGCCGCGATCGACGCCCTCCGCGCCGGGAAGGTCGACATTGACGTGCTGATGGTGGTCGGCGCGGGCCTCGCGGCGTGGGTCGGCGCGCCCGCCGAAGGGTCGCTGCTCCTGTTCCTGTTCGTACTCTCGGGCGCCCTCGAAGACCTGGCGATGCAGCGGACCACGCGCGCTGTCGAGGCCCTGCACAAACTGATGCCGACCCGTGCCCTGCGTCAGCGCGGGACCGAGTGGGAGGAGGTCGCCCCGGAGGTGCTGGTGCCGGGTGACATCCTCAAGATCCTGCCGGGCGAGTCAATCCCGGTCGATGCCCGCGTGATCCAGGGCCGCACGAGCATCGATCAGGCCAGCCTGACCGGCGAGAGCATGCCGCGATCGGTCCGCACGGGAGACGAAATCTGGGCCGGCACGATCAATATCGGCGACCCCATCCAGGCGCGGGCGATGCGCCCCGCCGCCGAATCGAGTCTGCAGCGGGTGCTGCACCTGGTCATCGAAGCCCAGCAGCAGCGCGAGCCCGTGCAGCGACTCATCGACCGGCTCAGCCAGCCCTACGCACTGGGAGTCTTCACGGTCAGTCTCGCCGTGTTCCTGATCTGGTGGCTGCTGCTGGATGAGCCTCTCGTCGGCGGCGGCCCCGGCGGCCGCGGCGGGGCGATCTACACCGCTATCACCCTCCTGATTGTCGCTTCCCCGTGCGCGGTGATCATCGCCACACCGACGGCAACGCTCGCCGCAATCGCCCGCGCGGCTCGGGGCGGCGTCCTTTTCAAGGGCGGCCAGGCGATCGAGCGGTTGTCGCGTCTCGCCGCGGTAGCCTTTGACAAGACCGGAACGCTCACCGTGGGGCGACCCCGTGTTCAGGCCGTCCACCCGATCGGATGGTCAGACGATGTCCGGCTGCTCGCCGCGGCGGCAGGCCTGGAACAGGACTCGACACATCCGATCGCCAAGGCGATCCGCGAGGAGGCCGCCCGCCGCTCGGTCGCTCCCGCGGACGTCACGCAACCCACCTTCACACCCGGTCGCGGCGTCAGCGCGATCGTCAATGGCATCCCGGCGCGGCTGGGTTCGATGGTTCACGCCGCACCCCTGGTGCCCGAGTGCCTTCGCAACCGTGTGCAGGAGGTGCTCGACACGGTCCAGCAGGCGGGGAACATCGCCGTCGTCATCGCCCACAACCAGGAAGCCGGGGTGGTCATTTTGGCGGACTCCGCCCGGCCCGGCGCCGCCGGTCTCGTGGCTCAACTGCACGAACAAGGCGTCAAGCCCGTCTGCATGCTCACGGGCGACAATGCCGCGACCGCGCGGTCTGTCGCCGGCGCGCTGGGGATCGACCGTTGGAGCGCCGAACTCCTCCCCGGCGACAAGGTCACGGCTGTCGCGGCGCTCAAGTCCGAAGTGAAGGCCGACCCTTCGCGTCCGAGATCGCGTCGCGCCGTCGGCGTCATCGGCGACGGTGTCAACGACGCGCCGGCGCTCTCCGCCGCCGATGTTGCGATCGGTATCGGATCGATCGGGTCCGATGCCGCGCTCGAATCCGCGGACATCGTCCTGCTGTCTGACGACCTCGCGGTGGTCCCCTGGGCGCTGCGGCTGGCGCGCCGCACGCGGGCCACCATCACGTTCAACCTGACCTTCGCGCTCTCGGCGATCGGAGTCATGGCGGTGGGAGTGATCGTCAGTTCGCGGCTGGGCTGGGCCCCTCCGCTCTGGATGGGTGTTCTCGGGCACGAGGGCGGAACCCTGTTGGTCGTCGCCAACTCGCTCCTCATCCTCGCGGCCCGCGGCCCGCGCTCTCCCGTGGAGTCGATCCACACGGATGGGTTGCCGCAGCCCGACGAAGGTGATAAAGTGACCAAGTTGTCCGTTGGATAACCCGTCAATCGGGTTCGATTAGACTCTGCCCGTCGGTCGCCATTGTGTGACGCGGCCCCCGGTGGATACGCAGGTGGTTGGGACGGGTGGATCGGGGCCATGGTGGCTCCGGCGGGAAGTACTGCACATGTTCTCACAGACGACCGAATACGCGCTCCGGGCCATGTCCTGGCTGGCTCTCAGCCCTGATCGACTTGTGCCCACCGGCCAACTGGCCGATCGCACCAAGGTGCCGCCGCACTATCTTGCGAAGGTGCTCCAGCAACTGGCAACCGCGAAACTCATCGTCGGTCGGCGCGGCGTGCACGGCGGATACAAACTCACCCGCCCCGCAGCGGCAATTTCGCTGCTGGATGTGGTCCGTTCGGTCGCGACCGTCGAACGCATCACCAGTTGCCCGCTCGGGCTCGACAATCACGGGCCCAACCTCTGCCCGCTGCACCGCCGGATCGACGAAGCCGCCAAGACGCTCATCGATGCCTATGGCAGCGTTTCGCTCCAGGATTTGGTCAACCAGCCGGACCGCAAGCCGCTCTGCGACAAAGAAACAACGACCCGTCTCACGGTGTCGGCCTCGAAGCGCTGACCCGTCCGCGGTCCGCAGCCTATTTCGGCGCAACCTGCTCCAGCAGACTTCTCTGCGCGGGCAAGTCCAGTTTCTCGAAAAAGAATGCCCGGGTCAGTTCCGTCAGCCGCTTGAGGCCCCCCTCGTCCGAGGACTTCAGCGACCGGGTCTCGGACTTCAGTTTGGCGAGCGCGGCGGCCGCTTCACCGGTCAACCCCAGTCCTTCGCCGAGGCCCTCAATCCGCCTGGCTGCCTCCACCAGCATCGCGTCGAGCGAGGCAAACACTTCCCGCGTCCCATTGCGGAAGGCGTCGCCGGCGACATACTGGGCGATCTTCAGGAAGTCCGAGCCGGATTCGGCCTGTCGCTCCGTGGTGAGCGCCTCGTTGTACGCCCGCACCACCTGGTCTACGCGCGCCTTCATGATCGGCGTGATCGCCCCTTCCCGCAGCAGCCGGTCGATCGCCTTCTCCGGTGCGATCGCCACGATCGTGTCCTTGACCTTCATGAGCGCGTTCAGGTCGCGCAACCGATCGATCTCCGCTTGAGACTTCCGCGCCTCGAGCACCGCATCGAGTTTCTCGACCACCAGCCGATCAATTTCCTTGCGTCGTGCGGCCAGCACGGACTCCATGCGCGCCTTCTGTTCTGCCGTGAACTCCATCCGCGCAAGCGCCGCATCCTCGAGGCTCGTCTCGTATCGCTTCAGCCTGCCGTTCGCATCCCGCTCGATCAGCGTCGGCAGCGGCGCTTCATCCGCGGGCTTGGGATCCGGCCGCGGCGGCGGAGCAGGAACCGGCGGAGGCGGTGGTGGTGGGGTGTAGGGGGGCGTCGCCGGCGCAGCCGGAGGCACAGGGGGCAGGATCTGGCCGGCCGCGCTTGCGGCCATGCCGAACATCAGGATCAGGCTTGCGAGCGAGTGTGTGGCGTGCATGGGCAGTCCTCTGGCGTGCTCGGGGTCCGGAGCGCCGGGCAAAGCGGTCAGGGATGCAACTCTACCCGCGGTCGACCGCGCGGCGATACACGAGCCGCACATCCGGCCCCAGCGGCCGCGCTCGGACCAGTTCATACCGGCGAGAATCAACGAGCGCCGCGACCGATCGGCCCGCCGCGGCCGGCGCGGCCGCCTCGTCCGCTAGGATCATCGGCCCCACATAGACCCGCAGTTCATCCGCCAGGTCCTGGTCGACGAGCCTCCCGAGCAGCCGCGGGCCGGCCTCCACCAGGACGTTGGTCGCGTCATGCCTGCTCGCCAGGTGCGTGAGTGTGGCGCGAAGATCCACCTCCTCCGAACCACGGGAGACCGAATCGAGCGGAACCACCTCGACACCGCGCGACACAAGTTCCCGCGCATATTCCGGCCGTGCGCCGATGGCTCGGCTGGTCGTCGCGATGGACAGCGGCGCCAGTTGAAGCGTCTGCAGCAGGTTCGAGTCGGGCGGAGTCTCCAGCCGCGGGTCGATGACCACCCGCCGCGCCGTCCGGCGCAATCGTGCGACTCCACGCGCGGTGAGGCGCGGATCATCGGCAAGGACGGTCCCAATCCCGGTCAGGATGCAATCGACGCGCGCGCGAAGACGGTGAACCTCTCGGCGGGACGCCTCGCAGGAAATCCACTGGCTCTCCCTGGCGCGGGTCGCGATTCGTCCGTCAACGGTTTGCGCCCACTTGGCGATCACCCAGGGAAGCGTCGCGGTCATGCGCCTGCAGAACGGGTCGCTCAGACGGAACGCGAGCATGCTCGCGGGCGTGAACTCGCACGCGACACCCGCCGCGGCCAACTTCGCGGCCCCGCCGCCCGACACCGGGTTCGGGTCCGAGCGGGCACACACCACCCGCGACACCCCGGCACGGATCAATGCATCGCAGCAGGGAGGCTGCTTGCCGAAGTGCGAGCATGGCTCCAGCGTCACGTATGCGGTTGCGCCCGCGGCGGTGTTGCCGCGACGAACGCAATCGGCCAGCGCTTGTGCCTCGGCATGAAGCCCGCCGAACCGCTGGTGGTGACCCAGGCCGATGACGCGACCGTCTCGCACCAACACACAACCGACCATCGGGTTCGGCTCGACATCGCCCGCGGCACGCAGCGCGCACCGGGCGGCGAGATCCAGCATGACGCGGGCCTCTGTCACGCCGGGAGGGTAGCGGCAGGGCTCCGGTCGGCGGAATCGCCCGCGCAGCCACTCTCCGCGGCCGCGAGGCAACAATGAGCCGGTAAGGAGACCCCATGGACCTGCTCATCGCACACTTCCGCGACCTCTTCGAGTACGAGTTGCGGTGCACGCCGCTGGTGAATGACAGCCTCGTCCGCGCCCGAGAGTGCATCGACCTTGCCGGCCTGGCCGCGCTCGCGCCACCCTATGAACGCGCGGTCCAGGTCTGGTCGCACGTTCAGGCGGCGCGGCGGATCTGGCTCGTCCGGCTCGGCGAGAAGGTGGAGTCCCCGGCGGACGGCCTCTTCCCGGTCTGGTCACTGGAACACGCACAACAGCAGGCCTCCGAGATGGACCGGGCATGGAAGGAGTACCTGGCCAGACTCAACGCGCAGGAACTCTCCCGCGTCGCCCGATACACCTCGACCGAGGGCAAGGCCTACGACACCGACGTGCGCGACATTCTCACACACGTCGTCAACCACTCCAGTTACCACCGGGGACAGATCGCCACGCTGATCGCGTCCACCGGCACCAAGCCCGCCATCACCGACTTCATCTTCTTCCGCAGGCGCGCCGTGTAGCGCTCGGCGCAGGATCGAAGCCGAAGCCTCGTATCCAGTGTCATCGGGAATGTTCTTTCCCGGGAACGGGATACCGCTATGCCAGGTGTTCGGCTGCTGTTGGTTGTTGTCCTCTCGGTCCTTCTGGCTGCGTCGGCACGCGCGCAGCCAATCGGAGCGTGCTGTCTGCCTGACGGCTCCTGCCTCGTCCTCACGAAGCCTGACTGCAAGTCGCAGATTGGTGTCTTCAAGACCGCAACGTCGGCCTGTGACACTGTCTCCTGCCGACCGCGCGTTGTCGGGGCCTGCTGTCTGCCGGGGGCACGGTGCGTGGTTGTGGCGCGGGCGGCGTGCACCCGTCGCGGCGGGGTCTTCTGCGGCCGCGACACGCCCTGCGGTCAGATCGACAACTGCCGCCAGGAAATGCGAACCCGCGCGGTGGGCGCCTGCTGCCTGCCCTTTGGCAACTGCATTCTCCGGAACGAGTCGGACTGTCTTGCCCTGGGAGGGGTCTTTTCAACGGTCGGCCGGCCCTGCCGCCCGCGCCTGTGCGACCCCGAAGGAGTGAACGGTGCATGCTGCCTTGCGCAGGGCGGCTGTGTGATCATGAACGCCCAGGGGTGTGCGATCGGCGGGGGAACGTTCCTGGGATCGGGTTCCACGTGCGCCAACCAAGCCTGCTCGGGCGTGGTGCGCGGCGGTGTTCCCCGGCCCTGCTGCATGGATGACGGGACCTGCCAGATCCTCACGCTCTCGGACTGTGCTGCCGCCGGCGGAGCGCCGCAGCCCGAAGGAAGCAGTTGTGCGCCCCCCGCCTGCCTCTCCACCTCCGGCGCCTGCTGCCTGTCGTCGGGCGGGTGCATCCAGATGAACGGCACCGAGTGTGTCGCGGGCGGCGGCGTGTTCCGCGGCAGTTTCTCGTGCGGCGCCGTGGCGTGCGACATGATCACCGGCGCCTGCTGCGGCCCCGCGGGGATCTGCCTCATCACCACGCGGCCCGATTGCGCCAGTCTCAACGCCGACTTCCAGGGACCCGGCACCGCCTGCGTCGCGATGACCTGCCCGTTCGACGGTCGAACCGGGCCGATCGGGGCCTGCTGCCTGCCGGACGGCTCCTGCGAGCAACTCAGCGTGCTCGACTGTCTGTTGCGCGCCGGCACACACTTTGGCGAGGGAACCAACTGCGTCACGCACACCTGCCTGCCCGAGTCCGGGCTTGGCGCCTGCTGTCTGCCCGCCGGCGAGTGCGAGTTGAAGACCCGGGTCCAGTGCTTCGCCGAGAGCGGCCTGTTCATGGGCATCGGAAGTTCGTGCGCCGCGTTTGTCTGCTCTCCCGGTGTCGGAGCCTGCTGCGTCGCCGACACCAACATCTGTGCCACCATGTCGCAGGAAGACTGCTTTGCCACGGGCGGGTGGTGGATGCCCGGCGGTTCGTGCTGGCAGGGGGCGTGCAGGGGCGGCGATGTCGCCGGGTGCGACTGGAACCACGACGGCAGCGTCAACACCGCCGACCTGACCGCCTTCCTCGCGTCATGGTTCGCCGGTGTCGGAGACTTCGATCATGACGGCACGACGACGGAGGCCGATGTCGCGCTGTTTGTCGAGTGTCTGCTCGAACACGGGCCGGGTTGAGCGCCCGGCGCTACCGCACGCGGCCCTTCACGGGGTTCACGACCATGTTGTCGCGCCCGGGCACGATCAGGTCGGCGATCTCCACCGCCTCGCCGAAGGACTCGCGCGCCTGCTGAACATCCGCCGCTAGGCTGAGCACCTGCCCCCGCTCCAGGTGTTCGACCGTCGGCACGGCATCGCCCGCGATCAGCACCGTCGCGCCGGCGCCCCCCGGCATCGCCACCAGAACGCCGGTCAGACCCGGCGTTACGCCGTGCAGCGGGAACAGTGATACGTGCGGGGCAAGTTCGTCGGGCGCGGGCTCGCATCGCCGCAGGATGCCGACGTCCAGTTCCAGCGCCGCCTTCAACTCCGCATCCTCCGCCGCAGCCGCCTCCTGGAGTTTGGCCACCAGCGGCACGCCGACCTGCTCGCGCTCTTCCTGGCTGATCCACCACTTCGCCTTGTCAAACGCGAGGATGCCGCGAAAGACATCCGGCCGGAAGCACGTCAGGAACACGTGCGTGACCGCCTCGGGCTTGATCCCCGCCCGCTCGAACAGGCGTGCCGCGACGGCGCGGTCGGGCAGCCCCGGGTCGACCAGGATCGTGCGATCCGCGGAACGGATCAGCGTCGTCGTCGCGTGCCCCGAGCGCACGGGGGACTTCTCCTCCCAGAGCGGATTCGCGGCGAGCGTGCCGATACTGATGACGCGGACTTCTGGAACGCGGCGGGTCATAGGGGAGCATAAGCCGCCGGGCCGCACAGCGGCATCGATCTTCCGCTGGATGATTCCCGCGACGATCGGCGCGCCCTGTTCCCGGCGCAACCGTGTTTCACTCGTCAACGATGATGCTGTCCAACCGCTCGATCAATGCCTGCGGCAGCGACTCGCGCACGGAATTCGTGATCAACCCGACCGACCTCATGTCCGCGATGTGCACGCGGTCGATGTCGCGGAAACTGGTGAGCTTCATGCGCACGAGCGCGGCAAGAGAAAGAACTGCAAACCCCTCAGGGTCACGCTCCGCTTCGCTCACCTCGGGCGCCGGCGTTTCGTACGATGGTCGCACCTTTTCCCCCGCCCACACAAGATGCACTCCGGCCTTGCGGCTCGGCTCGTCGGGATCGACAAACAACACGAGACTGCGGAGGTCTTCGCGCGTGAGCCCCAATGCCGTGAGCGCTGATGTGATCGTCGGCAGGTCTGTCCTGCGCACCAGCAGGTCCACATCCTTCGTCGCTCGCGTCGCCGAAGGATCCACCCGCGCCACCCACGACGCAACCGCGTTCCCGCCCACCACGGCGTAAGGCACCCCCGCCGCATCGAGCGCGGCCGTCACGCGGCGCAGCCTCTTCTCTATCCTGTCAACAGCCATGAAGTATCCGACAAGGGGCACTGGGTAGTCTCCGCAGGATTGTAACGCCCCTAACCCGCCTTCCGCATCGTCCCGCGAGCTCCCTGCCGGTCACGGTTCGCGGGTTTGCCTGTGGCACCCGCCGGGCCCGCCGCGGCAGGATTCACGGTCGGGATCACTACGCCGCCGACGAACTGGTGTCTCAGATCAAACTCCGCCGGGTCGCGCGACTCAAACAAGTCACCGCACACGTCGCAGCCTTCCGCCGCGACGATGGCCACTTCGCGCCGTTTGCGAAGATCGACCCGCGCCCCCAGTTCCGGAGGATCCTCCTGCGGCCCGCGCACACGCAGATAGTCCTTTGGATCGGGGACAATGTGCACCGTGGGCCTGCACGGGTTGAGCGGATCCCATCCGGTCACCACTCCGGACTCGCCGTTGCTCAGTTCCACCACCGATCCCGGCGCAAACGCCGGGACCACGGCGATCAACGCCTTGAGCACCACCGGGTCCAGTTTGCCCATCCGCGTCATTTCCAGCGCGTGCCGAAGTGCCCGGACCGTCGGCGCTTTGGGCGGACAGTGCGCCACCGACCCATGCCGCACCGAGCACGGCGGGTTCCGGACACGATCGAACACGTCCGCCATGGCGATGATCCGCGCGAAGATGTGAATCTCGTTGCCTTCCAGCGCTCGCGGTGGGCCCATCGCCCGTGGCCGCTTTGGAAATCCTGAACCGTCCATCCGCTGGTGGTGGTGCAGCACCGCGCTGGCGGCGGTCGGAGACACCTTGCCACGGACCTGCTCAAAGCCCAGTGCACAGTGCCGCTGCCATCGCGCGTCCGTCTCGTCTTGAGTGCGCTCGAACTGCTCGACCACCTCGTCGGCCAGCCGCAGCACACCGACGTCATGAAGCATCGCGCCGACACCCAAACTCTCGACGTTCTGCGCCCGCTTCGGACCCGCCCATGGCCGCTCCGAGATCAGGTATCCGTCCAGTTTGAGCGCCATCAGCAGGCTGAGGTAGCACACGTTGGTCGAGTGCGCCACGATCGGGGAGGAGTGGTCCAGCACATCGCCCAGGAACACCGCCGCGTTCGGTTCGTCCAGGATGGCCTGCGCGAACGATCGCACGGCGTCGACATACTGGCCAAACTCCAGTTCGGCATGCGCCTGCGTGGCCACCGTGTCGAAGCACTCCGAGAGGCGGCAGGCCATCTCGCCGTGTTCGGCGATGATCTTGGGACTGGCGTACTCGAGCAGAAAATCGGTGGGGGGGTAGCGGATCCAGATGCGACGGACCCGCATCTCCCGCATCCGGTTGATGGCGGGCAGATCGATCGCCGCGCCGGGCTTGAGAAGCGTGTGGTCCGGCTTGCCCGGGTGCAGAACAGGGAGCGCAAGCACCATGCCGGGCAGCGCTTGGTCAATTGGCAGCCTCAGCATCGGGCACCTCCCGTCGCCGGGCGCTCGCGCGAGCGCCGCCCATTGATCTTCACATCAACCGTGAAGCCCGGCCCAAAGTCCCCGGGTCCGGGTCTGGCTACGCACCACCCGGTGCATGGTGTATCGACCCTGCCGCGCCTGTTCTTGCGCGGCTCTTTGCTTATCGGGCGTCAAATGGGGCGAGAACTCCCGGACACGACCTCACGGCAGCAGCCTCACCCGCTCGGGCAGTCGAGGCACGAGCGCGATCACCAGCCGACGCGGCGTCGTCTGAATCGGCCGCTTGTCGGCCTCCCCTTCCTGCTTTCCTGGTGCCTTTCGCGGCGGAATCCACACCGGCGGGCTCAGCATGGCTTCACCAAGCGTTGGGGCGCGGGCCGCGGCGGGGCCGGCGGGGCCGCTCAGCCCGGGTTGTGCGTCGCTCGCCGATGCGCCTGTTTCATATCCGACGCTCGGCGCAGCGCCCGCCCCCTGACGCACGACCTGCCCCACGCTCGGCGCTGCTCCTGCCTCTCCGTCCGTGATGGCTCGAGGGGCGTCGGCTACCGGCGCCACCTGTGCCGCTTTCGACAGATCCATGTCGGGCCGCAGCCCGATGATCACCATCGCCATGTCCGATGAACTCACACACATCCGCGTCAGCAACCGTGAGAACACAAGACCTTCTTCGGTCGCCGCGATGCTCGTCGGCGGAACCAGGGCATTGACCGCCGCCGCACGTCCCTCTTCATCATGCTGTGGCAACAGTTCGATCGTCATGACTCCGGCCGCGGCCGGCGCCGGAGAGATCCAGGCCCGCGCCAGCATCCGCAGCCGGCCGGGACCAAGCCGCAGACGCTCGGACTCCAGCGCAATCGTCTGTCCCCGCGGCTGCTCCGGACCTGAAAACGCCTCGGTCCACACCACCGCCTGACCAAGCCACTGGTTCATGTGCCGCGGCGGCGCGCCGAGCGCAACACGAAGCGATTCCAAGTCCGCGACCGGCACCGAGATGATCCGCAGACCGTGAGACGCAAGAAACGCCTCGGACTCCGGCGAAAGGCCGCCCGGCGCGATACTCCGCGCGGCATATGGAGCAAGTGCCCGCGCCAGCACGGCCTCTCCCGCATCGGTCGACCATGCAAGCACTTCCAACCCAGGCTCGCCCGACGTCGTGCGCACCGACGCGGATCCGCCGGCGCCCGAAGTCTGCGCTGCCGAGGTCCCAGCCCGGGGCGCGCAACCGGCCGACACCGCGGCGGCAAGCATCCACACTCCAAGCAGGCGGAGAACCATGCACAACACTACGGGGGATCCGGCACGGGGTTCCGGAATCTGCCGCGGCTCTACGCTTGGTTGTGCCCGAACTCCCCGAGGTTGAAACCGTGCGTCTGACGCTCCTGCCCAGGATCGTCGGCAGGCGCATCGCCGAGGCGAGACTGCTCCGGCGCGACGTGCTGGTCGCCCCGGGCGATCCCTCCGGCGGCTTCGCGCGACAGCGCCGCGGTCGCTCTCGTCCGCCGGCTCAACTTGCGCCCGCTGATCTGCTCGAGGCCTGCGAAGTCGTCGATGTGCTCCGCCGCGGCAAGCAACTCGCGATTGCCGCTCGCGACATCCATCGCTCGATGCACTTCCTCGTGGTTCAACTGGGCATGAGCGGCCAGGTGCTCCTGGGCAGTCAGACCGCGAGAGCCGCCGCGCATGTACATGCGGTCTGGCGATTCGACAACCATGACGAGATGCGGTTCCGCGACCCGCGTCGATTCGGCGGGCTCCGAGTGTTCCGCTCTCGCGACGACCTCGACACCCACTGGCGGCAACTCGGACCCGATGCAATCGAGGTCACCCCCGACGAACTCTTTGGCGCGTGCCGCAGATCGGCCCGCAGCATCAAGGCCCTGCTGCTCGACCAGGCCGAGATCGCCGGCGTGGGAAACATCTACGCCGACGAAGCCCTCTTCCAGGCTCGCATCCGCCCTTCGCGGCGTGCCGGAACGCTCAAGGCCGATCAGGTCCGCGACCTGGCCGCCGCGATTCGTGCTGTTCTTCGCGCTGCGGTGCGGGCCCGCGGCTCATCCCTTCGTGACTTCCGGGACGCAAACGACCAACCGGGCGACTATCAATCCGACCACTTGGTCTATGGCCGCCGCGGACAGCCCTGCACGCGATGCCGCCGGCCTCTCCGCTCCACGCTGCTGGCCCAACGAACGACGGTCTGGTGCTCGGTCTGCCAGCACTAGGCGAGACGGGATCACTGCTTTTCCACATCGCCGGTACTCCGCCGGCATCACCGATCTCGACCAGCCCCGGCCTTGGTGAGACCGCAGGAATGTCTTCTCTTCATACCAAGGAAGCAATTTGGTAGCAGTAGTAAGGAGCCCTCTCGGAATGTGGAGGAGCACCGCGACAGCACCATAAACACCCGACATCTATGGGGTTATGGCCCCGCGACAAGACGAACAACCTGTCGGTTGTCTGTCGCGAGCGCACGGGCCTTTGTGAAACTCGAAAGCAACCGACAGGTCCAGTCGGCGTCGTCGGGCTTGTGGGACATGCCCGGCCAAGCGCCCCCGCCCATCTATCCACCAGTTGTTCACATGTGCGGTGACGGTTGCGCGGCGTCATGAACCCGAGAGTTTGATCTGGCCCTCGATCGCCACCATGGAGCGCGCAAACTCGACATCACCTTCCAGCCGCGTTTCCACGGTCTTGACGGCGTGCATGACCGTGGTGTGATCTCGACCCCCGAAGAACCCCCCGATCTCTTCCAGCGAGTATCGCGTATGGCGGCGGGCCAGGAACATGCAGACCTGCCGCGGCAGGGCGATTGAGCGTTGCCGCCGCTTGGATTGGAGGTCCGAGACTTTCACACCAAAGAAATCGGTCACCGCATCGATGATGGTCTGGATCTGGACGGTGCGATCGGTGCGGTCGACGCCATCTCCAAGTGCCGCCAGAGCGAGGGCCATATCCACGCCGCGCTTCTCGACGTGAGAGAGCACCTGCAACTTGACGACCGCACCCTCCAACTCGCGGATGTTGGAGTCGATCTTGGCGGCGATGTGGCAGGCGACTTCGTCGGGCAACTCAAACCCGCGGAGGCGGGCCTTCTGCTTCAGAATCGCTACCCGGGTTTCGTAGCACGGCGGCGCGACGCTCGCGACCAGACCCCACTTGAACCGGGAGACGAGGCGGTCCTCAAGGTCGGGGATCTCTTCCGGCGGCGCATCGCTGGAGAGGATGATCTGCTTGTGCGACTGGTACAGGCTGTTGAAAGTGTGAAAAAACTCCTCCTGCGTCCGGTCTCGTTTGGCCAGGAAGTGCACATCATCGATGGCCAGGACATCCACATCGCGGAAGATGTGGCGGAATGCCGTCATCTCGCCCGCCTGCACGGCCTCCATGAACTGGGTCATGAAGCCCTCGCACGACGTGTAGAAGATGCGGGTATTGGGTTCGCTCTGCTTGATTCGGAGACAGATCGCCTGAAGCAGGTGGGTCTTTCCAAGACCGACATCACCGTGCACGAAGTACGGGTTGTACGCGCGGCCTGGGTTGGCCGCGACCGCGAGCGCTGCCGCATGGGCCAGCCGCGAACCCGGCCCGACCACGAAGTTCTCAAAGACATAGTCAGGATTGAGAACGAGTGAGTAGGGATAGGAACTAGATGTCGTGGCGCTCGAGGCCCGGCCCAAGCCATCGTGTGTCGAGGATGGCACAAGCGGCGCCGGAGGAGACAACGGAGCAGGCGCGTTGTCCAGCGCGGCGCGCACCGCTTCGCTGCGCACCACGACCGGGCTCTCCGCGGCCGGCGCAGGACGCTGCGGCGGCTCGATCGAGTCGTCCGGGCCGAGGAACTGAACGCTGATGAGGCGCTGCGAGATCGTCCGTGCGGCGTCGTTAAACGGCTCCAGGCACGACCGCTGCAGGTAGTCGCGGTGAATCGTCGAGTGCGCCCGCAGACGCAGCACGCCGCCGGCAATGCCCACCGGCTCAATCTCCTCGAACCACTGACGGCACACCGCCGGATGGGAGGACTTCAGGTGTGTCAGCATTCCGCCCCACAACTGGCGGTCGGGAAGGCTGACACGGGTGGGCGTGGAAATGCCTGGCACGTGGTCACCGGAGTGAGGTTCTGGCAAAGCAGGGTCGAGACCGGGATACGAGGAAGCCGGCCGCGCAGACAAGGAAGCAACGCTAATCGATTCGCGGCGTTTGTCAAGCGCCGGGCAACGAACGCGTGTTTCGCCTTGCGCTTGACTTTGCGACGATCATGTGGCAGACAAATCGATCCTCAGCCGCGGCAGATCCCAATCCTCTGCACCGCGCGACTTCACCGGCCAGTGGCTGGACCGGAACGCGAGCGGGCGGCCGTGCCGATTCCTCGCGCGGTTGCCGCTGAAGCACGACCACGGAGAATGGGAGGTTGCCGCGCGGATCACGCGGGCAGGTTCACGGGCATCACGACGTACAGGAAGTCACCCGCCTCCGAGCGGATCAGCCCCGGCTTGTTCGGGGCCTTCAACTCGACAATCACCTGCGGGTCACTGACGACCTTCAGCACATCGACGAGGAAGGTCGGGTTGAAACTGATCTCTATGTCCGTGCCCTCGTATCCGGCCAGGTCGACGGCGATTTCCGACTCGCCCATCTCCGGCGCCCGGCTGGAGAGTTTCAGGCGCTTGTCCCCGCCCGAGAAACTCATCCGCACGCCGCGGGACTCCTCGTTGGTGAGCACCGTCGCCTTGCGCACCGCGCTGGTGAGTTCCTCCCGTCCCGCGGTGATCTTCTTGTCGTTCTCGCGCGGGATGACATCCTCGTAGGGCGGGAAGGTGCCCTCGACGAGCGTGCTGCTGAGGATCGCCCGCGGATGGCCGCCCGCTCCTCCCTTGCCCTTCTTGCCTTCTTCCGGCTCGGTTCCACCGAAGGCGAAGAACACGCGGGATTCGCCGATCGCCATCCGCACCGGCTCCTCGCCGTCGCGGACCAGTTTCTGCGCGGTCATCAGCGCCTTCGTGGGGATGATGCAGGTGATGTTCTCGCCCTTGCCGCCCGCCGCGCCGGGGATGGTGGCCCGGCAGAGCGCCAGCCTGCGGCCGTCGGTCGCGACCATCTCCAGTTTCTTGCCGTCGCGCTTCAGCAGCACGCCGTTGATCGCGTAGCGGCTGGTCTCGCGCGCGGTCGCAAACACGGTGCGGGCGATGATGTCGGCCAACTGCCCGGAGGGCTGCGCGAAGACGGTCCTGGCGGCATCGGGGCCCGAGCCGGAAATCGCGGCGTTGAAATCAGGGAGGGGCGGGAAGTCCGCCGCGGGGAAGCAGAACACGCGGAAGTGCGCGTTCGCTCCGCGGATGTGGCACTGGTCGCCCTCGATCTCCAGCGTCAGTGTCGGTTCACCGTCTTCGGCCTGCACGATCTGGCGGAGTTTGTCCGCGGGGATCGCGCCGCTGCCGGCCTGCTGAACATCCACGTGCGTGACGCTCAGTTGCAGGCTCGTCTCGTTGTCCGTGCCGGCGAGGGTGAGTTCGCCGCCGCCCTTGCCCTCCTTGGTGGCGGTCAGTTTCACGCACGAGAGCGCGGGCATCGGCGTCCGGGTGGGGACGACGGACGCGACCATGTTCAAAGCGTCGAGCAGGGCAGCGCGATCACAGATGACCTTCATGGGAACCGTACCTCCGGGTAGGAGCAGAGTGTAGTGCGATCGGGAGGGGGAGGGGGCCAGAGGCTCGCGAAACGCCGGAAAACGAGCGTTGCACGGCGCGCCCCGCACGGCCGGGAATTAAGCGGGGCCGGCTCCCGCGAAGAATCGCGAGGCCGGCCCCTGTGGCGTGGTTCCGTCCGTGTCTGTTTGGGTGTTCAGGCCGCGGGATTTCGCCAGACCCAAAGCCCGGTGGCCGGCGCAAGGGCGTCGGGCACAGGCGGGGCGCCGGCTCCGCCGCCGCCCTCCTTCTTCACCCCCCGGTCTTCCAGCAGTTTCTGGAGCAGTTCCTCCAATCGGCGCATCCGGTCTTCCATGCCCTTGGCCTGGTTCGACTTATCGAACAACTGGTCCTGGAGTTGACGGGCGCGGTCGAGTTGCGCCTCCGCGCGGACCTGGGCCTCGGCCAGCGCCTGCTGCAACTGCTGAGAGTTCATTCCGGGCGCGCTGAAGTACACCGCGTTCGGGTTGTTCGGGTCGGGTGCGATGCCGACGAACGCGCCCGAGGACGGTCCCATCCGGGCACGCAACTTCTTCGCCTCGGCCATGGCCAGCGAATCCTGATCGGCGACCATCGCCATCTTCTTGGCCTTGCTCTCGTCGAAACGGGCCCGGTCGTACTTCTCGAGTTTGACCATCGCGTCGCGCTCCTTGCCACGATGGATGATGGTGAACTTCACCTCGTCTCCGGGGTTCAACTCCCGGAGCGCCTTGCGGATGGCTTCCTGTGAGGCGGGCTTCTTGCCGTTCACGGACACAATGATGTCGTACGGCTCGAGGCCCGCGGCGTCCGCGGGCAGGCCCTCGTACACGACGCCGACGAGCGTGCTTGCGCCGGGTTCGAGGCCGAAGTGTCCGAGCAGAGAAGTGTCGGGCTCGAGCATGGTCACGCCGAGCATTACCTTGGGCGGCTCGGCCTCGACGAACAGGTCCTGATCGGGCCCGGGGATTGTGCCGCTGGGCGCGAGCATGTTCTGTCCGATCACGATTCGGGAGGGGGTCGTCGCGCCGGAGAATGGATCGATCGTCGTGGCGATCCGCAGTTCATGCGGTCGCGAGACCGCGTGCTCGAAGATGGTGTTCCCCTGCTCGTCCTTGAAGAGAACAGTGTTTCCCTCGCGGACAACCCGGTCCTTGGGGATGTCCTGACCATCCGCACGTGCGGAGACGACCTCGTCGTTCTCGAGCCGAAGTTCGAACTCGCGTCCGTTCTCACGGCTCTTGAAGACGTAACTCGAAGGGCCGGAGCCGAGCGTGACAATCCGGTGCGCGAGCGCCGAGGGCGGCGGCGGAGCCACGGGGGCCGTCGCCGCCGCGGGAGCGACGGGAGGAACCGGCGGCGCAGCCGCCGCGCGTGTCTGCTGGCCCTGTGCGAACACATTCCCCGCCCCACTCACTCCGCACACCAGGCCCGCGATCGTCGCGAGGCCGACAAGCAGCCGGCGGGTGCCGGCGGTTCGCGGCGAGTTCTCAAGATGCAGTGTCATGGATTCAACTCCTTCTTGGCGATGCGTCAAGGGATCGCAACCCGGACCACCCGATTGCCAGTGTCTGACCAAGCCCATCCCCGTATCCACCCGGACGCGCGACAGGCGGTTGTCCGTCAGTGCGGCCTACTCCGGCGCTCCCGGAATGGCCGGGACCGCCTGTCGCACCGGCACCGCCCGGCCCGCCTCATCAGTCGCAAACTTCAACAGGTCCGAGACCTTGGCGCGCTCGACGAACTGCCGGACATAGACCACCTCAAAGCCCTCGCCCTTCCTGAGCGGACGCGACTCGATCAGCACTCGCTGCGGCACCTCGCCAAGCACCAGGCCCGTCTTTTCGCCGCTGTCGACATACCCCTTCACATAGTCGTCAGGCGTCCACTTGGTCAGGTCGACGCCCGCGACATTCCCCTGGAGGGTGCCGGGCGCGTGCGGACGCAGGCCGCCGAAGAACGCGACCGCCATGCACGCCGCGACTCCCCATCCGGCCCACATCGACAGCCGCGCGTGCGAGCCGGAGGCGCTCGCCCCGCCCACACGCACCGGGAGAAAGACCGAGTCGGCGGACTCGATGGCCATCCCGACGGCAACGCACATCGCGGCATGGTCGCGCTGGGCCTGCGCCAACTCGCGCCACGCCCATGGGTGACGCTCCGCCAGGTCGTTGAACGCCGCCCAGTCTTCGCTCCGCGCCTCCGCATCGGCGATCCGACTCACGAGCACATCCACGCGGTCGCGTGTGGCGATGTCGAGATTCTCAGGCGCGTTCATGGCAGTGTCTCCTTGCTTGCTCCCGGGCCTTCCCGTCGACCCGGGAAGCCCTCAGGCCCCCGTCAGCGAGGCCATCCCGACTCCCGCGGCCTCGGCTCGCTCGCGCAGCATGCGGCGCGCCCGGGCGATACGTGTCTCGATCGTCGTGTCGGGCAGGCCCATGGCCTCCCCGATCTCCTTGTAACTCATCCCCTGCACACACTTGAGCAGCAGGGGCTCGCGATATCCGTCCGGAAGTTCTCTGGCGAGTTCCATCAGCCGTCTGCCCTCTTCGATCAAGGGAGTCGCCGCGGCGTCGTCGCGCTGCTGCTCCCCGTCTCCCGCCCACGATCCGGCCCATCCGACCAACCGCACCCAACCAGCCTTGCGCACTCGGGTGCGTCGGCCCCGGGTCTTGGCGACGCTGAGCGCGATCGCCCGCAGCCAGGGCTTCAGGGCCTGTTCTCCACCCCGGAGCGAGTGCACCTTGGACACGAACAGTGTCGCGACATCCTGCAGGAGGTCGTCGACCTCGGCTTCGCGCGGCATGTGGGCCAACAGGATCGCGGCGACCCAGCGCCGGTGCCGCGACCACAGAATGCGCAGCGCCTCCTGATCGCCATCGACCGCACGCGCTACCAAGGCCTCGGCGCTGGAGAAGTCGTCGTGTCCCAAGCCACAGTGCTCCGCTGTACATAGAGGATGCGCAGCCAGGAAGTTCCCGTCATCTATGCAAAGTCCGGGAACCCGCAGGCTCGGCGATGCCCGCGACCCGACAAGGGCCCAAATGGTCGGATTATGTTCCCCAGTCAGCAAGACACTGGCGTGCGCGGGGTGATCGGGCGTGGCCAAACCACCCGGGTCGGTGGCCGCGGGTGCGACGTGTACCCTTCGCCGACATGCCCAGAGCCGAGCTCGGCGACAAGATCATGCCCTTTGGCGACCACCTGGAAGAACTCCGGAGCCGCCTTATCTACGCGATCCTCGGCGTCCTGCCGATCCTCGTCGTCGCGCTCATCGTCGGCAAGAGCGTTCTGAACTTCCTCCTGCATCCGATCGCCGCGGCCCTGGAGAAGGGCGGCCTGCCGCCGGCGCTTCAGGTGACCGGTCCGTTCGAGATGTTCACGGCGTACATGCAGGTCTCGCTGGTGCTCACGATCCTGGTCGGTGCGCCGTGGATCGTGTACCAGTTCTGGAGGTTCGTCGCGCCCGGGCTCTACGCACACGAGCGGCGCTTTGCCTATCTGCTCGCCCCGCTGAGCGCCACCCTGACAATCCTGTCGGGCCTGTTCCTGTATTACGTGATGCTGCCGACGATCCTGACGTTCTTCATCGCGTTCAACTCGTCGCTGCCCACGGTCGCCGTCAAGGCCGCGCCGCTGCCCGAGGGCGTTGCGCTCACGACCGCGACCGTGCTCGACGCCGATCCGGCGGATCCGCCGATCGGCGCGCTGTGGTACAACCGGACGGTGAACCAACTGCGCATCTGCATCACCGACTCGACCGGCGCCAGGATCATCAACGGCACGGCGATGGTCGGGGCGGCGCTGGTTTCCCAGCAATACCGCGTGGCCGACTGCGTCGGCATGGTCCTCGCCTTCGCATTGGCGCTGGCGATCGCCTTCCAGATGCCCGTCGTCGTGCTGCTCCTGGGCTGGGCCGGATTGGTCGATCCGCCCATGCTCACGCGGTATCGGCGGCATGCCATCATGATCTGTGCCGTGCTTGGCGCCGTGCTGACGCCGGCGGATGTGCTCTCGATGATCCTGCTGGCGGTGCCGCTGTATTTCCTGTACGAACTCGGCGTCATTCTGCTCCGCGTGCTCCCGGCATCCCGCGTCGCCGGAGCGGACGCCCGGCGCGGCGAGCACGACACCGGCCGCGATGACCCGTTCGCAAGGCCCGACGATCAATGACCACCCTCCCGGCCGACCTCGAGATGATGTCCCGCGCGCTCGGCCTTGCCCGGGCCGCGGCGGTCGCCGGCGAGGTCCCCGTGGGCGCGATTGTCTACGAGACCGACTCGGGGCGAATTCTCGGTGAGGCCCACAATCGCCGGCATCTTGACAAGGATCCCACTGCGCACGCCGAACTCCTGGCCATCCGTCAGGCCGCCCTCGCGGTCGGCGACTGGCGGCTCAACCACTGCACGCTCGTCGTCACCCTCGAGCCGTGCGCCATGTGCGCCGGACTGATCGTCAACGCCCGGCTCGGGCGCGTCGTGTATGGATGCCCGGATCCCAAGGCCGGCGCCTGCGGCACGCTCATGCGACTGACCGAGGACGCCAGACTGAACCATCGCGTCACGCCGATCGCGGGGGTCATGGAGGCCCAGTGCGCGGCAGTGCTGCAGGAGTTCTTCCGCGCACGCCGCGGCAAGGCCGACGACGCCACAGCCTGATCCGGGAAACGGGCGCCGTTCGGGCAACCCGGACTCACATTGAAAGGTAGTTCTTGAGCCGGACGGGTCACTGCCGATAGGCTGGATCGACGCATGCGCGACCGCTTCCTCATTGCGACGTTCATCGGGCTGGCCTTTGTGCCCGTGGCGCTCGCCCAGACACAGGCGCCCGCCGTCAAGCCCGCACCTGCAACGGCGCCGGGAAAGGCATCGCCACCCAAGGTCCCGGGCGAAGCAAAGACGTTTGAGGATGCGCTCATCGCCGAGGTGGCGGGAGTTGTCGCGGCGCTCCCGGACGCGAAGGACCTGACCCCCAGCGCTAGGGCGCTCGACCGGCTCTTCGATCTTGCGATTGGGCACGCGGACCTGGACAAGCGCGTGGACGCGCTGGTCGAAGCCGGATCATGGCGACGGGCCGTGAATCAACTTGCCGGCCTCAAGCCCGACCTTCGTGCCAAGGTCATGCCCACGTTGTTGGCCAATCCTGCACTGGCGAAGCGGCTTGCGCTCACGGTCGTTCCCGCCGACAAGCCGGAGGATGTGTACGGCGTTCTCGCGAGGCTGATCGAGTCGAACCCCCGTTCAGTCGCCGACGATGCCCGACTGACGAATCTTGTCGCGGCGGTGTGCGTGGTGTTTGATCGTGAGCGATTCCCGCCGCGGCGGCCCGATGGGCTGTCGCCCGAGCAGGTGCGCCAGATGGAAAGGGACCGCCAGGGCAGCCGCGGAGGAGCACGGACGGTTGCCCCGCCGCGAACGGCGCAACTCCCGCCCGCAAAGGCCCTCGACCCTACGGACGTGTTTGACTTCTTCGCCCGCAACTCCGGCAAGATGCTGTTTCCGCCTTTGACCACGCCGCCGGAACTGCTGATCTACACCGTCGACAGCCGCGCGACGATCGATGACCTGCGATGGGCGCAGTACCGCTACCTCAACAACCGGAACATCGGCAACGTCTACGGCACGATCACCTACGACACCGCGAACTTCAAGTACGGTCGCGAGAAGAAGATCTGGCAGGCCGATGGCGGCTACACGCTGGAGAACATCAAGAAGGTCGGCGGGGTATGCGAGGAGCAGGCCTACTTCGCCGCGCACTGCGGAAAGGCCATCGGCGTGCCGACGGTCGAAGTGACCGTGACCGGCCCGGATGTTTCGCACGCCTATGTCGGTTATCTCGCGCGTCGCGGCGAGACGACCCTGTGGGACTTCCGCGAGGGCCGCTACGACGAGTTCGAGGACATCCGCGGGAACGTGGTCGACCCGCAGAGCGGGGCCATCGTCTCGAGTTCGCAAGTCGGGCTGTCGGCGGGGCTGCTGCGCACCGCGCCGGCAGACCTCGCCGCATCGATCGTGCTGGTGGATGCGGCAGAGCGGGTCGGGCGCATTCGCGGCGTCTTCAAGGACCCGCAGCGCGAGGGCAAGCAGGAGTCCCGGCCGGACGAAAGGTCCCGGGAGTCCGCGGCGCCACCGGCGTACCCCCCGAAATCCGACGCGACATGGCCCGCTCCGACGGTCTCCAGCGCCCGTGCTGCCGACGCAGCGACGCACGCCATGCTGCTCAAGGCCGCGGTCGAGGCCGCGCCGGGCTACGCCCCCGCGTGGCTCGCGGCGGCGCGGCTCGCGGAGTCAGGCGAGATGAGCGCGGCCCAGAAGAACGACTGGTGCCGCGCCGTGACGAAACTTTGTGCGCGAGACTTCCCGGACTTTGCCGTAGAGATCGTCACCCCCCTGATCCGCACCTCCGGCGACGCCCAGGCACAGTCCGACCTCTGGGACTGGTGTGCGAGGCAGTTTGTGAACCGGCCCGACCTCGTCGCCCGATCGCGATTCAACCAGGCGCAGGCCTGGGCCGGCGCGCGCCAACTCGGCAAAGCCTGGACAATCCTGAAGGACATCGCCGTGCGCTACCCGGACGACGGAACAGTCGTGGTCGATGCGCTGGCCGCCGTCGAGCGGCTGCTGGCCGACGAGGGCAAGCCGGCGACCGCGGCGATCCCGGTGTACGAGGACGCGTTCCGCCGCATCAGCAAGCCCGGTCAACTCTCACCCGAGTTTGAGCGCCAGAGCAACTTCTACCGCGTCGGCTCGCGCCTGGCGGATCTCTACGACGCCGCGGGCGACAAGGCCAAGGCGAAGATGACACGCAACCGCATCGGGCAGGACGAGGAGTAGGCAAGCCGGCGGACCCCCGAACCGCCCTTCCTACACTCGCGCCCTATGCGCATCCTGCTCACCAACGACGACGGTCTCCGTGCCCCGGGCATCCAGGCGATGTACGAGGCGCTGGTCGATGCCCACGGCGAGTTTGCCCAGAGCGGCGGGCCGCTGGGCGAGGTAACCGCCATCGCGCCGCTCACGGTGCAGTCGGCCACCAGCCACGGCGTGACGTTTCACGACCCGCTGATGGTTCGTGAGGACCGCCTCGGCTGGGGTGGCGTCGAGACGATGACCGGTGTCGCGGTCGATGGCCGGCCAGCCGACTGCGTGAAACTCGCGATCGCCGCGATCTGGCCGGAGAAGTTCGGCGCGGGCTCGAGGCCCGATCTGCTCATCTCCGGGATGAACGCGGGGGCGAACGTGGGCATCAACGTGATCTACTCGGGAACTGTGGCCGCGGCGATCGAGGGGGCGTTCCTGGGCATCCCGTCGATCGCGGTGAGTCTGCACATCGGGTCGGGGGGGATGAGCAGGACGGACTTCCGCGCCGGCGCGCGGCATGCGCGGCGGGCGATCGAGCAGGTGCTGAAGAACTGCCCGAAGGGCCCCACAAGCGATCGATGGGGCCTGCCCGAACAGCATTCGTGCGTGTCGATCAACGTGCCGGTGACCGCGCTCGACTCTCCGGAAGCCGAGCCGAAGTACCGCTTCCCCGTGCGGGTGTGCCCGATGAACACGCACGGGCTGAACGACAAGTACGAGAAGCGGGTGTCGCCCGGCGGCGATGTGTACTACTGGGCCTCGGGGCACGGGCTCGACTTCCGCACGACCAACGAGGGGAGCGATGTCGAGCAGATCTTCCGCAAGGTGACGACGGTGACGCCGCTGCGGTATGACCTGACCAAGAAGAGCGTGATGGCGATGTGGAAGCAGCGCGTGGAGGGGTAAGCGCTCACTTTGTGGTGACACGGCAGTCGGTGTATAGTTTCCAGTTCAGTGGTCAGGGCCAATCACGGCCGGGCTACTGGTGGGTGCAATCGACGCCCGAAAATCATTCGTTCGTTGTCAAAGTCGATCGTGACGCGCTCGAATCGCCGCAGTAGGGGCGTGCCGATGATGGGCAACACCGAGGCGCCGGGCGGAAGGACAGAGTCGTCGAAGACCGCGACAAGCAAGTTCGTGAACGACTCGCTACCGATGCGAAGGTTGCTGCGGAACTCAAACCGATCTGCTTTCGTGATACCAGTCGCCGAGTAGATGCTGATCGCGCCGCCCGCCACAAGCGATGACGCCCACGGCTCGCTTTGAGCAAGACTGCGGGGGAGGACCAGATCTCCCCCGCACCCAGTATCGACCAACAACTCGACATTTGTTCCCGCCACCATGCCGTCGACCACCACGCCGCCATTGTCCCGGCCAGCAGCGCCGCCGCGGGGATGCCACCAGCGAAATGGGACGCCCTCCGGTCCAGATGGCGGATCGGTTTGTGAGCCGGCGCTCCCCGGCTCGTGCCGAAGGAGTGTTACCGACCCGCGCGTCCAATCAAGCTCAAGTGAATCGAACAGCGTAAGTGCAGGCAGACCAAGGATCGTTCCCGGGAGCTTGCTGGACTTCGAGGCAACATTGATAGGCACATGCGAAAGACAGCTTTCCCCGATATTCACTCGCGTCAGCACGCCGAGCGATCCTGACTCTTCCCCAAATGACCATGTTCGGACCCGCCCAACCGAATCTTCCCAGACCCACGGACCAGCTTGCTTGGCCGTTGCGTGTGGGAGCGCCAAGTACATGAATGCGCCGGTATCGATCAACGCCCGAGCATGCGCGCGTTTGCCGTCAGGACCGGAGAACTCCAACTCAGCGAGGGGTACTTGGCTATCAGCCGCTAACGGCAGGGTCGTTGCCCTAGGACCTTCCACCAGCGGGCGGCCGTCGATCTTTAGGCGCAGATTGTCAGGTAACACATAATCTTGCCAGGATGCACAACAGCTCAGGTAAATGGCTGCGGGAGCGATCACCGCCGCCGCAGCCACAAATCGAGAGGTCCGAATAGTGGCAACGCCTTGGGAAGCCAGTTTGCGGAATGATTCAGTAGCCCGTGTTCGCATGATAATCACTTGCAGACATCCAGTTGCTGATGAGCCACAGCTGCCAGGCGTCGCGGTAGTTGCTGGTTTCGGTATACGTCATGTCGTAGCCGCTGAGTTTGAAGACCTGGTCCATTGAACTGATGGCATCGTACACGTCGACGACCTTGAAGGTTTCGCCGGTGGCTGGACCATCAGTGACGTCCACGCGATAGACGCGAGTACCGCCAGAAACCTCTGTGGACACAGCGATTTCGAAATCCTCGCCCGGAATTGTGCAGGCGACTACGAAGTTCAAGACGCCTTCGATACCGAATGCATCTGGGGTACCGTCGCCATTGGTATCCACCGGGCCGGTCCGAATCTGCCATCCGGAGCAGCGCGGCGACCCGCCCGGAATACTCTCGCAGCCCGCGCAAAGCGCAATAAGAACCGCCGCGGCCACAACCGTGTAAAATCGCATCTCGTACCTCCGTAAGAAGTAAACCCGCCCCGACACTGCTATAGATGCGCGCCGAGCGTCGTTTGTGACGAGGAAATCAGATATGGGGCAAAGTAATGTGGATTCGGGTCCACGGCCGACACTGCCGGACGAACGGAGGTCAGATGCTTCGCCCCACTCCCCACTCCCCACTCCGCGAGCTGAGCGCCGCACCCGTGTCGAGATCGCCGAGTTCATGATCGCTCACCGCGAGGTCTTCATGGCCCGCATCCGGCGGATGCTCCGTCGCGCTGTCGCCGCCCGCGACGTCACCGACACGGGCGATATCTTCAGCGCCATGGTTTCACGGATCGACCGCCTCGCCATGGACGGCCGGCTACGTGCCGCGACCGATGCCGCGACCTGGATGCTGGCGCTCATGACCTGCAAGCATCTCGTGCTGGAAAAAGCGCGGGTCGCCGATCGCCTGCGCCGATTGGCCGTGGCATACGGCGACCATCTCCTCCTCATTGCCGCCGACGTCGACGACTCCGCAAGCGGCGATGATGCAGCGAGCCGCATTCAGGGCCTTCTGGGCTCACTGGGAACCGATGCCGACCGCGAGTTGTTTGTCTTCAAACTGAACGATGTGCCCGATTGCACGATCGGCGCAAGCCTTGGGATCGGAGAGGATGCCGTTCGGCAGCGGTGGTCCAGACTCTGCCGCGGCCTGCGGGCGCTGCGCCCCCGATGACCTTGCCGGAGGCGGCATTTGCCGGGCGATGGGAGCCCGTTCTTCGCTCCGCCACAGAGTCGAGAAACACCCCCGGCGCGCCTAGACTGTCGGTCGCTTCAAACAGGAGTTTTCCAAGCGGATTATGCGGTGTTTTGGCCCCTCTTGCCGGGTTCAAAGCAAGACTCCTTCGGGCCTCCTCTCCGCCCGCCTGAACACTCCTGATTCCAGCACGAAACGGACTCCGCTCCATGCCAAGCAAGCCCGCCTCGAATCAGCCCGATCCGACATCCGAGGAGCAGGCTCGTTCCGCCGAGCAGGCGGCCGATCAGGCCGCGGCGGGCGGGCAGGCCGGCGCCCAGCAGGAGAAGTCCGCAGCGGGCGGCAAGGCGTATGCCGAGGATCAGATCAAGATCCTCGAGGGCCTTGAGGCGGTTCGCAAGCGTCCGGGCATGTACATCGGCGGCACGGACATCCGCGCCCTGCACCACCTCGTGTATGAGACCGTCGACAACTCGATCGATGAGGCGATGGCCGGGTTCGCCGACACGGTGAGCGTCACGATCCTGCCGGATGGCTCGTGCTCGGTCGTCGACAACGGCCGCGGCATCCCCATCGGCCCCAAGAAGCACGAGAACCCCGCCTACGACGGCAAGCCCGCCGTCGAGATCGTCATGACCGTGCTGCACGCCGGCGGCAAGTTCGGCGAGGAGGGCTCGGCGTACAAGGTCTCCGGCGGCCTGCACGGCGTGGGCGTGTCGTGCGTGAACGCGCTGTCGGAGTGGCTGGAGTGCGAGGTCTATCGCGACGGGAAGATCCACACGATCGGCTTCACCCGCGGCAAGACGACGCTGCCGCTGACGGTGGTGGGGGAGATCCCCGCTGATGCGGCCTTCAAGACCGGAACCAAAGTCACCTTCATGCCCGATGCGGAGGTCTTCCCCGATACGACCTTCGACTTTGGCATCCTCTCGAACCGTCTGCGCGAACTGTCCTATCTCAATCCCGGCGTGACGATCCGCCTGCGCGATGAGCGCGTCGGTCCCGACGGCAAGATCCGCAGCGAGGCCTACAAGGCGACCAACGGGCTGCTCGAGTATGTGCAGTTCATGATGACCGGAAAGACCTCGGTCGCCTCTCCGGTGCACCTTGTCAAGAAGGATGAGGGCTCTCTGCTTGAGTGCGAAGTCGCGATGCAGTATCACGACGGGTACAACGAGACGCTGCTGACGTTCGCCAACAACATCAACAACACCGATGGCGGCACGCATGGCCAGGGATTCAAGGTCGCGCTCACCCGCGCGCTGAACAACTATGCCCGCAAGGTCGGCATTCTGAAGGAGAAGGACCCGGTCCCGACGGGCGAAGATCTGCGCGAAGGCCTCGTCGCGATCGTGAGCGTGAAACTGCCGAACCCGACCTTCAACAACCAGCCGAAGGAGAAACTGCTCAACCCGGAGATCGAGGGCTTTGTGTCGACCGCGGTGGCGGAGGCCCTTGAGAACTGGCTGGAGGAGCACCCTGGCGAGGCGAAGAAACTGATCCTCAAGGGCATCAACGCCGCGCAGGCGCGCGAGGCGGCGCGCAAGGCGCGTGAACTCACCCGCCGCAAGTCCGCGCTCGAGTCGGGCTCCATGCCCGCCAAACTGCGTGACTGCAAGACCAAGGATGTCGACCGCTCCGAGATCTTCATCGTCGAGGGCGACTCGGCAGGCGGCTCCGCGACCCAGGGCCGCGACGTCGATACCCAGGCGATCCTGCCGCTGAAGGGCAAGATCCTCAACGTGGAAAAGGCCCGCATCGACAAGGTCCTCGGCTTCGAGGAGATCCGCGTCCTCATCTCCGCGCTCAAGTGCGGGATCGGCGAGGACTTTGATGTCGCCAAACTCCGCTACGGCCGCGTCATCATCATGACCGACGCCGACGTCGACGGCTCGCACATCCGCACGCTTCTGCTCACCTTCTTCTTCCGCCAGATGCCCGAACTCATCCGCCGCGGCAAGGTGTACATCGCGCAGCCCCCGCTGTATCAACTCGCGTGGGGGTCAGGCAAGGCCAAGAAGACGCAGTACGTCCTGAACAACAACAAACTCGACGACATGCTGACCGAGGTCGGCCTGCAGCGAGCGACACTGATCGTCCGCAAGACTGACCCGGCGGACAACACGACCGTGGTCTTGGATTCCAAGACGCGCCAGCCGACGGTCGCGCGGCGAGTGGAGGGCGATGAACTCACCCGCATCATCCGCGTCCTCCGCCGCCTGGCCGAACTGGTCGAGGTCGCCGAACGCCGCGGCGTGAAGTTCCCCGACCTGCTCGCGGCTCGCTCGGCCGACCCGTCCGGCGCCGCCAAACTGCCGACGCACCGACTGACCTGGACCGGCGGCGAGGCCTGGGCATGGTCCGAGGCCGAGGCCCGGCGCATCGCCGAAGACAACAGCCTGCAACTCCACGAACTCGACGGCGGAGAGGCCCTCGCGGCCACCATGCCCACCGGACCCAAGCGAACACCCGCGCAACTCCGCGAACTCCACGAGAACCGCGAGTTGGAGCGCATCTTCGAGCAACTCGCCGCCCACGGCCTCTCGATCACCGACTACGCCCTGACGCAGGAAGAGTCGGTTACCGGCGAGAAACTGCCGACCAAGTACGCGTGGGAACTCGCCGAGAAAGCCGCGGAGCATCAGGCCGCCAAACCCTCGATCGACGACACCGACGCGGAGGCTGGCGGCGATTCCGACGACGCCGCGGGCATGCCTCACGGCTCGGTGGGCTCCGGTCGGGCCTCGCGGTTCATCGAGGCCGCGAACATTCCCTCGATCCTTGCTTCGCTGCACGAGGTCGGCCGCCGCGGGCTTGAGATCAAACGGTTCAAGGGCCTTGGCGAAATGGACGCCGAGCAACTCTGGGATACGACGATGGACGTCGCTCGCCGCACACTGATGCGCGTGACCTGGGACGGCGCCCGCGAGGCCGAGGTGCTCTTCACGACGCTGATGGGCGAGAACGTCGAGGAGAGGCGCAAGTTCATCGAAGAGCACGCACTCGAGGTCAAGAACCTCGACGTCTGACGTCCTGTGAGCCCGCGGAGGTCACCGACAAAGCCGCAGCAGGCGCCAGAAGTTCCGCTGTGTGGGCGCATCGAACCACCACGGCTTTCCGCGGATGCACCATCACTTCTCGTCGTGCGACACTTCGGGCGCGCCACTTCGGACCGTGCCGCGCTGCTCCCCGATGTACCTCGCCAGCTCCTTCCGTTGCTCCGCGTCCAGCGCGTTGTAGATCTTCAGGAACGCAACAGTCTGCTGCGCGCGGGTCGGCTTCCCATACGTTGCCACATAGGTCTCCTCGATCACCGCGCGGATGGTCGACTCCTGCTCGGGCGAGACCGCCAGTCGCTTGAGCAGCGCCTCCACGTCCTTCGCTCCCGCGCCGATCGTCCGTTCGTAACTCTGGCGGATCTCGTGGCCGAGCGTCGTCAGCCGTTCGTGCACGAGTGCGCCCAGGCGGCCCCTTGGCTTCCCGTTGAGCCCGGGCTCCGCGGCGGACTCTGCAAGCGCAGCATCCATGTACTCCCTGGTCATCCGGCGTAACTCAGCCGCGTTGGATTCTCCGAGTTTCGCGGCCAACTCGTCTTCCAGCCTGCCGCGGGCTCGCCAGTCCTCCGCCTTGTCGAAGAGTTCCTTGAGCAGGCGGAGGCCCTCCGTCATCTGGCGCGCCTGGAAAGCGTTCGCCATCTCGGCGACTTCCCGAAGGTTGTTCGTCACCAACTTGTCCATGATCGCCGCGCGTTCTTCCAGCACCGTTCGCGTCGCCGCCTTCTCCTCGGCGCTCAGGTCCAGGAGCCCCAGCGTCGCCTGCGCCGGGTCGACATCCAGCCGCCGAAGCCGCCCGCCGAACTCGCGCTCAACCAACGACTTGCGCCCCTCGCCCGTCTTCACCTTGGGCCCGGCAAGAACACTCGGCTCTTGGCCGGTTGCCGGATCTGCCGGCGCGGGCTGATCGGGCGGCGTCAGGGAGACCAGCACCGTCCAGATCCCCGCAACAAACCCATGACACAGCATGGTGACTCTCCGATCTCGGACCGAACGCCCGGCCCACCGGCGCACCGGCAACCCCTCTTGTAGACCGTTCATGCACCGCCGGTTACACGATGCCGACGCCTCCTCACAATCGCGCCAGCCGATCGCAGATTGTTCAGCAGGATTGACCGCCCGGACCGGCAGTCTCTCGCCCACCGCTCGCCGCGCCGTCTGTATTCCTCTGCCCCACAGTTCGCCGATACCCTTGTACTCGGAGGGCGGGCACTCCACATGAACGTCGGCGACCTCATCTCCGGATTTGGCATCGCACCCGGCGACCCGGCCGATCGCGTGGTCCGCGTCTGCGACATCACCGAGGACTCCCGAACGGTCCAGCCCGGTTCTCTGTTCGTTGCCCGCCGCGGCGAGAAGCACGACGGTCGGCGCTTTGTTCCCGACGCCATCAAGGCCGGCGCAGTCGCCGTTCTGACCGACGACCCCGCGCTCGTGGTCCCCGCTTTCCACGGCGGCCATGACCAGGTCGCGGTCCTCCGCACCGACGACCTCGCGCTCGCAACCGCCCGAATCGGCGAGCGATTCTATGGCGACCCGTCGCGCAAACTCGCGGTGCTCGGAGTCACCGGAACCAACGGCAAGACGACGACCACGTTCCTGATCCATCAGGTGCTCAACGCACTGGGTGTCCGCACCGGTCTCATGGGCACCGTCGTCATCGACGACGGCACCGAGACCGCGCCCGCGGCGCTCACCACCGCCCCGGCGCTCGAGATCTCCCGCACCCTCGCCCGGATGCACGAGGCCGGGTGCGCCGCGGCGGTCCTCGAAGTCTCCAGCCACTCGCTCCATCAACGCCGCGTCGGCGCGATCACGTTCGCCGGCGCGGCGTTCACGAACCTCACCGGCGACCATCTCGATTACCACCTCACGATGGACGCCTATGCCGACGCCAAGGCCATGCTGTTCGAGTCGCTCTCGCCCCAGGCCGCCGCGGTGGTCAACGCCGCCGATCCCGCGCACACACGCATGCTGCGCGACTGCAAGGCGAGGACGCTGAAATGTCTGCCGACGCTGAGCGGCTCCGCACCCGCCGCCAAACTCGCCGCCGGCGAGTGCAGGGCGATTGTCCGCGGGTTGGGCCACTCGCATACAGACGTGGTGTTCGAAGGGCCGTGGGGGTCGGCCCAGATCCGCCTCCCGCTCGTCGGCATGTTCAATGTCGTGAACGCACTTGAGGCAGCCGCGATGATCCACATGGCCTTCGGCGGCAAGGGCGATGGGTGGCTCTCGTTTGCCGATGTCGCGGCCGCGCTCGCCAAGGTCAAGGCCCCGCCGGGAAGGCTCGAGCCCGTGACCGCCCCGGGCGCAGAGATCACGGTGTTCGTCGACTACGCCCATTCCGACGATGCTCTGCGAACCGTCCTCGGCACGACCCGCCAGGCCATGGCGGGCGCACCCTCCGGCCCGATCAACGGCGGGGCGACCCCGGGCGGCGCAGGGGCTCACAGCGGCGAACTCTGGTGCGTCTTCGGCTGCGGCGGCGATCGCGACCGGACAAAGCGCCCGCGCATGGGCGAGGTGGCCGCGAAACTCGCCGACTATGTCATCGTTACCTCAGACAACCCGCGCACCGAGGAGCCGCGATCCATCATCGGGGAGATCATCGACGGCATCCCCACCGAGTCACAGCCCCGCGTCCGCATCGAGCCCGACCGCGAGGCCGCGATCCAGATGGCCATCCGCACCGCGCCCCCCGGCAGCATCATCGTAATCGCCGGCAAGGGCCACGAGGACTATCAGATCCTGCCCGACCCCGACCGACCCGGCCAGACCATCACCCGACACTTTGACGATCGCGAAGTCGCGCGTGAGGCTCTCGTGAAGCGCGGCGTGAAAATCCATGGCCGCAAGCCCGCGAAGGTCTGACACCGCCAACGATTCGCGACCACACATGAGTTTCTGGACACCCGACAATCTGCGCTCTGTCACATCCGGCACGTGGCTCATCCGCCCCCCGCGGCCGGATGTGCCGTCCGATCGCCCCGTCGATCTCCCGCCCCCGCCGACGCACGCGCCGATCACCGGTCTCTCGACCGACACCCGCGACATCAAGCCCGGACAGGTCTTTCTCGCGCTCCGCGGCGAGAACCACGATGCCCACCGCTTCCTGCAGCAGGCCGTGATCGCCGGCGCGACGATCTTGATCATCGACGACGATTCCGCCGTTCCGGACGGTGGCTTCACCCCTGCCGCTGGCGTGCTGAAGGTTGCCGACACCGGCAAAGCCCTCCTGAAGATCGCCGCGGCGTACCGCGAGTCGCTCAAGGGCACTCGCGTCATCGCCGTCTGCGGATCCAACGGCAAGACCACGACCACCCGCCTGATCGAGCAGGTGCTCAACACTACCTTTCGCGGCACCGCTTCCAAAAAATCGTTCAACAACGCCGTCGGCGTCCCGCTGACCATTCTCCGCGCGCAGCCGTCGGATCACTATCTGCTGTGTGAGGTCGGCACCAACGCCCCCGGTGAGATCGCGACCCTCGGCACCGTCGTCCAGCCGGACATCGCCGTCATTACCTCCATCGGACGCGAGCATCTCGAAGGCCTGGGCGACCTTGCCGGCGTCGCGGCCGAAGAGGCCAGCATCCTCAAGTTCCTTCGGCCCAAGGGTTGTGCGATCATCAACGCCGATTCCCCCGAACTCGACGCCGCCATCCGAAAGTACAAGCCGGCCACGCAGGTGCGGTTCGGCCGGGGGAGCAAGGAGAACCCGGCGGACATCCGCATCGGCTCGGCGGGCGTCGCGACCATCGATGAGCCCGAGCCGGACGGCGGCAGTGGGGGGTTCACCGGCATCGCGTTCGCCATCAACGACCGCTTCAAGATCCGCCTGCCCATGCTCGGCGAACACAATGCCATGAATGCCCTCGCGGCGTTCGCTGTCGCCCGCCGAATGGGCATCGAAGAGGGGCGCATCATCGAGGCCCTCTCCGGCGCATCCGGCGCCGAGATGCGGCTGCAACTTGCGCAGGTCGCCCTCCCCGCCGGCGGAAGGGCCCGGGTTCTCAACGACGCCTACAACGCGAATCCCGATTCGATGCTCGCGGCCCTCGCGACCCTTGCCACGCTCCGGCCGGGCCTGGGCGAAAGCGGGGGGGTCGGACCGGGAGGGGAAAGGACGGGGCGCCGCGTGGCCATCCTCGGCGACATGTTCGAACTCGGCTCCACCGCCGCAACGCTCCACGCGCAGGTGGTTGAGTGTGTGTTGCGATTGCGGAACTCCATCGGCCTGGTGGTTCTCATCGGCGAGCAAATGTGCCGCGCCGGCGCCGCCCTTCGGGCCGCGGGCTGGCCCGATGACCGGCTTCTCCTGCTCCCGGCGGGCGATGATCCCGCCATTCGCGCCGCGGCGGCATCGATCCGGCCACACGATGTTGTGCTGCTCAAGGCCTCACGCCGAATGCGTTTGGAGCGCGTTCTGCTCGCGCTCGCCGCGACCGCCGCGCCTGTCGCCGAAACGGTCTCCTGACCGATCAACATTCCTTTGGCGGCTCCGTCTTCCCGGGCGGAGCGTTGTGCATCGGTCCGGCGTCGGCCACGCGTTCATTCCCAATGCTCTACCTCCTCTACAAGGCCCTGCAGGACTGGCTTGCCGACATCGGGATCGACTGGCTGTTCATGGTCCTCGATCAACTGGCCTTCCGGGCCCTCGCCGCCGCCGGGCTGAGTTTCGCCATTGCCCTGATCGCCGGACGGCCGGTCATCGACTGGCTCCGGCGCAAGAAGATCGGCGACACCGGCCTGACCGACGCCGAGGCGCTCCGCGGCCGCGCCCAGTCCAAGGCCAATGTCCCGACCATGGGCGGCATCCTCATCGTCGGCGGCATCCTCACCAGCGTCGGCCTGCTCGCGGACATCACCAACTTCTACATCATCCTCGGCCTGGCCACCATGCTCTGGCTCGCGGCCCTCGGCGGCATGGACGACTGGCTCAAGTTGACCGCCGCCTCGCGCCCGGGGGGCTCGCGACAGGGCCTCTATGCGTGGGAGAAACTTGTCTTCCAACTCGGCCTCGGGCTCATGGTCGCGTGGTTCGTTTACAACCATGGCGACTCCGCCGCGCCCAAGGACCTCGGGCACGTGCTCAACCTCCCCTTCCAGCGGACCTACCTCCGCGATGCGACCGGCGTGTTTGATGTCTCCGGGTCGCTCGTCTACCTCCCGCGTGCGGTCTTCGTCCTCGTCGGGATGCTCATGATCGCCGGCATGTCCAACGCGGTGAACATCACCGACGGCATGGACGGGCTTGCGACCGGGATCACCTCCATCGTCGCCCTCGGACTTGTGGTGCTCACCAGCATCTCCGGCGGCACTCTCGCGCAGACACTCCTCGTCCCGCAGATCACCGAATCGGCCGAGTTGGTCGTGCTCGCCGCGGCAATGGCGGGCGCCTGCCTCGGATTCCTCTGGTGGAACTGCTCTCCCGCCTCCGTCTTCATGGGCGACACCGGGTCGCTCGCGCTCGGCGGCGTCATCGCTTATCTCGCGGTCGTCGTTCGCCAGGAAATCCTCGTCCTGCTCATGTGCGGCGTCTTTCTCATCGAGATCGGCTCGGTGGTCCTGCAGGTCGGCTGGTTCAAGTACACCCGCATCCGCTTCGGACAGGGCCGCCGTCTGTTCAGGGTTGCGCCGATCCACCACCACTTCCACCTGCTCGGCTGGCCCGAGCAGCAGGTCGTCTCCCGATTCTGGATTGCCTCGGCGACCATGGTCATCATCGCGCTGGCGCTGATCAAACTCCGCTAGCGCGACACGACAGGACAGTGAGACAGCACACCCTCGACGGCCGTGTCCGCCGCGCGTACGAGCGGGCCCCGTGCTCGCGCACTATCGCAGCAGCACCACCCGCTCAAGCCGCACTCGATCGCGGATCGGCCCGAGTTCGCCCGGCTCCACGCGGATCCGCAGCCGGTCGCCCAGCCTCGTCGCACCGATCTCCGCCGACAATGGCGCCTGCACGGCCGATCCCCCCAGGCTCGCACGCGAGACTTCGCGAGAGGCAGTCCCCGAGACGACTTCCACCACCACCACGCACTCGCCCCACGTCCAGTCCGGCTCATCCAGCCTCGCCGTCCCAACCAACCGCGATGCGCCGGCGGGCATCGCCCACTCCACCTCCATCGGTCCGGGGATCAGCACATCGGCCGCGCCGAGCGCCGCGGGCATCGCGTCGAACGCGTCGACACGGGGCCCCGGGCGACGCGCCAGGCCGATGGGCCTGTGCGCCACGATCTCCAGCCCCGCCAGACCTGAAACCCGGGTCGAATCGAACACGATCGCGCTGATGTCCTGTGCCGGAAACAGCGCCATCGCTGTCGCGCCCGGAGATTCCGCAGCGCCCCGCTCCGCCTGCGCGGGCGCCTTCGCGGCGCTCGCCGTAAGCAGCAGAGCACTCTTCTGTGCATCCGTCACCGCCGCGCCCAGCGCGACGACAGATCCATCCGCCAGCCACACGACCGGCCCCTTCATCGCACGTCGCGCATTGGCAAACTGCGCCCGCACAACCTGATCGACCGGTACCGTCACCCGGTTGGCCCCGCTCTTGCCCGGCGCCCGCACATCGCCGACGCTCATCGTCAGGGCGAATCCCTCGCCGCCCGTCCTCGGGCCGATCGTCTCGAGGAAGCCGTCGATCCGATCCCCGTTCACGAGCCAAAGCGTGTCGGACTTCGGTGCGGCCGCGGGCGACACTCGCTCTTCGCCGGGCCGCATCACGAATCGCGCCACCTCGTCGATCGGCAGCATCAGCGTGCCGAAGCGCTCGTGCACCCACGCGATCGTTTCCCCCTCGGCCCCGATGCGCCCCGGCCTGCCGACAAACCGCTGCCCGTCAACCAGTTCGACAAACGGCGCCCCGGCAAGCGCCCAGGCATCCATCCTGGCCCCTCCCGCCGGCGAACCTTCGGACGTCCACGCCGCCGGGACCAGCGCGATCGATTCCCCCAGCGGTCGCGTGCGCGCTGCGCCGCGCGGGTCGATCAGCGTGATCTCGCCCCCGCCCGTGCCGCCCGCCTGCAGCCGGAGCGACGACACGCCGGCTCGTTCCAGCCTGCCTGAGGAATCCATCACCGCGCCGTCGAACACCAGTTGCCCGAACGAAGCGGCGCACAGCGACACTCCCGCCGTCACCGCGATCAAGCCCTGCAAACTCCGCGTGGTCATTCGTGTGCTCGCTCAGCCCCGCTGGCTCTCGCCGTGCCGTTCCGGACCGGATGTCGGTCCTACTTCTGAAAGATCGGCAACAAACGCTTGGGCATTTGCAGAACAATCAGCGCCATGGCCGTCCCATACGCCGGGCCGACGCTCTGATCCGCCCAGGACCCCTCCACCTCCTGCCGATCCAGCAGTTCCTTGCGGATCGCCGGCCACCACTCCGCCCATCTTCGCCCCCCCGCGAGGTACATCGCCTGCACCGCGTAGTAGTGGCCGTAGTAATAGTGCGCGCTCGGCGCGTTCGTCGCGCCGGGGAGCGCGGTCGACGACAGGTACTCCACCCCGCGGTCCAGCGCATCGTCCTTGTAAATCCCCGCGTAGTACAGGCTCGCCACGCCCGCCGCGCTCCGCGGCCATGCCGAAAACCCCTGGTTGAGTTGATACCTGAAGCCGCCGTCCGGATTCTGGCACTGCCGGACATACTCAACGGCCTTGTCGACGACCTCCTTGGGCACCTCGATCCCGGCGTTCCGCGCCGACCGTAACGCCATGATCTGGCAGATCGTCACCGAAACATCCGCGTCGTACGGGACCGGGTTGTAACGCCACCCGCCATCGGGGTTCTGCGACTGCTCGATCAGACGGCAGGCCTTCACCAGCGCCTCGTGCACCCGCGCCGAGTACGACGTCTCCCCGCCGCCCCGGGTCATGCCGTACACCTCGCCCAGGAACAGCGTGGCAAAGCCGTGCCCGTACATCGGCCCGTTCGTCGAATCCGCCGCGAGCAGCCCTGTCTCCGTCGAGCACTTGAGCACGAAGTCCAGGCCCCGCTCCACGTTCTTGGCGTACGGACCGCGCCCCGGCAGGTTGCCATCCCCCAGCAGCGCAATACACGCCAGCGCCGTCACCGCGATGTTCTTCCCGAACCGTCCTGAGCCGAACGACCCATCCTCGTTCTGCTCGCGCACGAGGTACGCAAGGCCCTTCTCAACCGCGGCGTCCAAGTCCGGCGTGATCTCGTCTTCCAGCGGCTTGTTCTCGGCCGATGCGCCCCCGTCCGGCCGCTTCGCCGTCGGCGATTCCCCGGAAGGCGCACCGGGCGCGGCGTCCGATGCCGGTTGAACAGCAACGCCGCCGAGGGCGAGGCACGCCGCCGCTGTCAGGACCTGCATCATCAAGCCGCTCCTTCGTCCCCTTCGAACTCAGGGACGCGCCGAACTCTCCTCCGCCAGGCGACGGTAGTACTCCTGAGTCAGGCGGTTGTACAGCGAACTGAACCGGTCGTTCGAGCCTTGCATCAGCATCTGCCTGACCCGCGCGGGCAACGCGCCCCATGCCGCTCGCGCGGAATCCAGTTCCGGCTTCAGCGCGCCCTCCTGCAACTCCGGGCCTTCGTGCTCCTGCGGCTCTCCGTTTGCCGGCTGGTTGGTCTGCTGCTGCCCCTGCTGCTGCTGTTGACGCTGCCGCGGCTGGTTCCGCTGCTGGTCCGCCTCGCTCGGCTGCTGCTGCTGTTGCTGCTGTTGTGCCTGCCGATCCAAACTGCTGATCAGTTGGTCCAACTTCCGGAGCGCATCCTCCTGGATCCGCTGCGTCGAGAGCCCCACATCCTTGCTCTCGCCCAGCCGTTTCGCGGCGTCCTTCATCAGCCCGACGGCCTGCTCAAACGCCTGGCCCAGTTCCTCGCCCGACAGCAGTTTGCTCAGTTCCGTCTTTGGTCCGCCCGGCGGTTCGGTCGCCGACTTGCCGCCGCCGGTCCCCAGCAACTCGTCCAGCGAGGGCAGATCGTCCGCGGGCTTGGGCGTATCTGGTGCGGGTGCATCGCCCTTGGTCGGCGCCGCGCCGCTCGGCGGCGCCGCGGTTGGCCCGGTGGGGGCGGGCGGCTGTGTGGGCGCGGCCGAGGCCACGCCGGCAATCGTCAGCACAAGGAACGCCGCCCGCGCGAAGTGCGTCGTCATGGTGCGGGCTCCTTCGTCGGTGGCTCGGCGGGCTTGTCGCCCTTGGCCGGCTCAACTCCGCCCGGCCGGCCGCGGCTGCGTTCCTCCGACAGCCGTTCAAGCAGTTGGCGAGCCTGCGCGGCGATGCCGTCCTGCAGCCTCGCGGCGTCCTCCGAGATCGACGATCGTTCTTCCGCCGCGCCCTCATCGGCGGCGCGAGTCATCTCGATCGCTTCCTGCTGCATCGCCCGCAGCAACTTCAGTTCCGCCGCCGGCGGAACCAGCGGCTGCTGGCCTCCCTGCCCGCCCCCTCCGCCCTGCTGGTTCTCCTCCTGCTGCCGGAAGTCGTCATCGTCTTTCCGCGAAGAGTCCAGCGCATCGATCAGCGATTGCAGGACACGCGCCGCCGAGGCCTGCCGGCGCAGCACGCCCGCGTCCGGCTCGCCCTGCCCCAGCCGGTCCGCCGCGGCGGCCATGAGTTCATCAAGCCGGGAATGCGCATACTCAAACACCTTCGCCTCGGTCAGTTCCCTGGTCTCCGTGAGCATGCCGGAAATCTCGGTCCGCAGCGACTGCTGGTCTTCCCCGATCAGCCGCGCCGCGTTCCGCACGCGACGGGTCAGTTCCTCGCGCGACAGGTCTTGCGTCGAGTCGCGCAGCGCGATCTGTTTCGCCAGTGCCGCCGCATACTTCTTCTTCAGTTCCGCCTTCTTGCGGCTCTGCTCGCGCTGCTGGGCATCGCGGTCGAGTTTCTCCGCAAGCGCCCGTGCCTCGCGCAGTTTCGACAGGCTCAACTCTTCCTGCCCCTGCGCCTCGCCCGAGTCCACCGGCGAGCGCCGAAGCGCGCCGATCGCGCCGGCCTGCGCCGCACCCGCCTCCTCGATCAGCCTCGCCACCGGCGCGACCTCGCGGGGGCCGTTGTTGGCCTCGTCCAGCACGCCCAGCGTGTTCGCGTGCAGCCGGGTCATTCCCCGGTCGAGCCCCGCGAACTGCCCGGTGTTCTTCGCGCGCTCCAGGGCCGCAATCTCCTCCGACTGCTGCGCGATCAGCGCCTCGAGCGATTCGATCAGGCTCGCCAGCACCCGCCGCAGGACCTCGTCGCGGTTCCGCGCGGTCTGCTCGAGGTCGCTGAGCATCTGCTGCAGCGCATCGATCGCCTGCTGCTGCTGCTGCTGGGCGTTGTTGGTCTGGTTCTGCTGCGCCTGCTGCGCCGCCTGCTCCATCTTCTCGGGGACCTGCTCGCGCTGGCCCCGCCGCGCCGCCTGCGACATCGCCTGCGCCGCCGCGGGGTCCTTCTTCTGCATGTCCTTCTCGCGGTCCAGCATGTTCTGGATCGCTTCGCGCGTCTGCTCCGCCAGTTCCTGCTGCTCCTGCGCCAGGCGGCCCAGTTCCTGCCGCTCCTGCGGTGTCAGTTGCTCGGCGCTCCGGCCCGTCGTCCGGTTGCCCGCATCCGCCGTCCGCTCCCGCAGCGACTTCTGACGCTCCAGAGCCTGCTCGATCGAGCGCTTCGCCGCCCACGTGTCCTGCCCCTGGTCGAGCATCTCGATCAGGTCGCTCAGTTCCTCGCGCACCTCCTGCTGAGCGGCCTGTGCCTCCTGCCGATCCGCGGCCCCCGCCTCGGGCGCGGCGTCCTTGCCGGCCGCCTGCTGCGCCGTCCGGTCCAGCGACCGGCCCGCCTTCACCGAACTCTGCCCGGCACGATCCAAGGCGCCGCGGGATTCCCGCAGCACGCCCTCCAGCGCCGGCTCCGCCATGGCGTTCTCTTCCAGCCGGCGCTCCAGTGTCCGGATCGTCTCCTGCTGACGCGACAGCCGCTCGGTCATCCCGGCCTGTGCGCGCTCGTTCTGTCTTGCGGCCTGCTCGCCCGCCCGGCCCGAGGCCTGCTGCAGTTCCTTCTGCTCCTTTTCGAGTTGAATCGCGCCCCGACGAACCTCCGACAACTGCGACCACAGTTGCTCCAGCAGTTCCTCGCGGGACATGATCCGCAGTTTGCGAACCTGCGACCGCACCGGCTCGTGCCGCGACTCGCCGAGGGCAAACGAATCCGCGGCCAGCGTCGTGATCCACACCTCGTCACCGGCCTTCACGCCCAGTTCCGACAGATCGAGAGTCGCCGTCGCAGACGCCTGGCGGGCGCCCGGTGCCCGGCCCTCGCCTCCGGATGTTGTCACACCCGACACCCGGACGATCTGCTCCGGGGGGCTCTGTGCCTCCGCCGCTCCGCCCTCGGAGCCCTGCGGCCGCCGGGCCACCTGCCGCTCGAGAGCCACCCACGCCAGGCCCACGTCGTCGCGGCCCTCTCCGGCCAGTTCGACCACCGCGGTGGGCAGAAGCGACTTGTCCTGGTCCGGGCGGACCACCACCGCGCTGGGCGGATTGTCCTGCAGCACGTCCAGCGTGAAACTCCGCTCCTCGCTGTCCGCGATGCCGTGCTCATCCACGACCTTCACACCGATGCGCACCGGCCGCGTCAGCGCCCATTCCAGTGCCCATATGCGTGCGCCGAGCGTCAGCCTCGCATCCGGGTCCGAGGCCAGCAGCGAGGCCACGTCCTCTCCAAGCGATGCCGCGACCCACGCCGCCCCCCGCGCCTCGCGCTGCCGCTCCGCCGGCACATCCTTGTTGATCGTGATGCTCAGTTTCGCGCGAGACCCCGCCAGCGACGCGGGCGGCGCAGCGCGCTCGTCGGTGCCCGCCCCCAGTTCGACACGCCGCACACCCTCATCGCCCGACAGTCGCGCATATTCCGGCTCGACCAGTTCCAGCACGGCGTCCGCGACCGCGGGCGGCTCGACGAGCAGCACCCGCGCCGCGTCGGTCTCGTCATCGCTCGTGATGAAGCGATACTCCAGTTCGATCTTCGACGTCTTCGCGACCCCGCCCGCGGCCTCGCCGGGCGCGAAACTCGCCGGCTCGATCAACCGCTCGAACAGCGTGCCCGTCCCCACGCCCCGGATGTCGACCATCCGGTCCTGGCTCGTCAGCACCGCCCGCCGCCAGGCGCCGCTCACGCCGTCGGACACCAGCCGATACTCCGCCGTGACACGTGTCCGCTCCGCGCTGGTGTCGGACTTCGTCAGCACCGCCCGCAGCGGCAGCGCTGCGCCAAGCGGGTGAACCGGTGTCGCCGTCGCGTCGGCAACGCCCGTCCGCTTGGGCCAGGCCACGTTCGCAAGGGGAAGCAGCACCCGCGCCGCGCCGATGCGCGCCAGGTCCGGCCGCGTGATGCATGCCGCACCAACCACCATCACCGCCAGCGCCAGCAGCCCGCCGCTGCGCACCGCGCCCTCGCGACGGAGGAGCGCCCCCGCCCGGAGCGCCGCGGCCCGCCGCGCGGCCTCATCGATCACCGGCGACGCCAGCGACACGCTCTCGCCCGCTTCGCGTTGCCGCGACAGGTCGACACCGCTCGCCAGCATGCCGCGAAGCCCCGCCCCCGCGCCCGCCTCGGTCCGCTCGATCCGCAGCGCAAGGTCCGTCAGCGTTGGTGAGAAACGCACGACCGGTCCCATGCTCCGCCAGGCCCACGCCGCCAGCGCCCCCAGCCCGGCGAGCAGCACCACCGCTCGAAGCGCGCCCGGAGATCGCAGAAAGTAGTCTGCAAACGCCAGCGCAAACACCGTCGCCAGCGCGACCGCTGCAAGAAGCCCCAGCCGCTCGACCGTGAGCAGCACCCGCACCCACATCCGCACCCGGCGCAGAATCGCCAATGCCGGGTCCAGCCCTCGCCCGTCGCGCTCGCTCGCCCGCGGCCTGTTTGGCCCGTGCTCCACATGACCTCCATGATCAGGTGCCGGGGTGATCGCCCTGCTGTCCAGAGTATCGACTACAAACCCAATCCCCGCACCTTTCTACCGATGTCCGGCCCGCAAGGGTCGTCCAGATCCCCTACTTTGACGGGTGTGCGCGCAGCCGCCGTTCTTGCGCGCGGGTTGCCCCAAGGGTCACGCCAACTTCAAGAGCCGTCGACCGGCCCACTCCGCCGTCACGAAAATCACCACCAGAAGTAGCGCAAGTGGAGTGTCCCAAAGGGTTTCGACATCCGGATCGCCGGACAGTTTCAGGCGTCTGTTTGGCAGAAGTTTGGAAACTTGTCCCAGTTCCGTTGCCGAGAGCACCTTGCCGCCGGTCGCCTCGGCAAGCCGTGCCAGTGCCGCATGATCGGTCTGAGGCATTCGAAGTTCATCGTCCGCCTGCCAGACTTCGCCGCGCACCGCCAGCCCGCCCGAAGCCGCGATCAGGGGATCGATCGCTTCCACTCTGTACCTGCCGGAAACTGTTGGGAGCCAGGTGGTTGCGAAACTGCGCGCCCCCGCCCCTCCCGGGCGCCGTTCACCAGTCGGGGTGAGCGTCAACTCGGTTGAAACAGGCTCCTCGGGCGCGGAAGCCGCACGATCGTCTGCAACGTTCCCTTCCCGCGTGATCCGCACCCGCATCGTCGCCGGCGCGGCCTGCACCATCGCCTGGTCCATCAGCGACAGTTCGATCTGCGCCGGCCGGTCCACCTCGCCGCGTCGCGGCGACAGTTCCAGCAGCGCAGGCTTGCCCGATCGCGCAAGGCTCTCCCGTCCCAGCAGCCGAACCAGTTGCAGCCAGAACCGTTCCGGGAGGAACTCGCCCCGGCCGTACCGCCACCGCCAGATCTCATCCGTGGCGACGTAGAGCACGCGCCCAGCGCCAAACCGCATCGAGAGCACCAGCGGCGTCGTCCCGTTCGCATCGCTCGCCGCGTCCGCCGGCTCCGCCACCGCCAGCACCTCCGCGGTCGGCTTCAGGATTGCCGGATCAATCCGCTGCGCCCAGTACAGGTTCGCCCATGAAGTCGCCGGGTCCGACAGCACCCGAGGCCAGTACATCCCATCCGCGCCGGGGACATCGGCGAGTCGAAGCACCCCCAGCCGCTCCGCCGCCGCCAGCGGGCGCATCAGCACCGGCCCGCCGAACGTCGGGAGCCCTCCGCCCGTGCGAGTGGTCACGCCCACACCCTCGGCCAGCGTGAACGGCAGCAGATCCGCCAGCGGTGTGCTCTTCCACGCCCCCGGCATGCTCCCGTCGCCGCCGATGAAGATCAGCCCCGCCCCGCCAACCGCCACCCGGTCGCGCAGTTGCGCGAGTTGCTCCGGCGCGAACACGCCCGGGTAGACATCGCCGATGATGAACAGGTCGAACTGGGACCACTCCTCCGGGCTCCGCGGGAGCGAGTCCATCGTGATGGCGCCCTCCTGCAGGTAGCGACGGCCCGGCGCCAGCAGCAGTGCCGCCGCGGCGATCGATTCCTCCCGAACCAGCAGCGTCCGCAGGAATCGGGACTCCCATCGCGGATACCCGTCCACGGCGAGCACCCGCACCGGACGATCGACCAACTCAATCGCCACCTCGGCCCGGTTGTTCGCCTCGATCAGATCGCCGCCCTGCACAGCGCCCCCGGCGGGCCGCACCCGCACCGACCACTTGCTCGTTCCCGCTCGCGTCGGCCGCGTCGTGAGCGTCACCCGTGCCGTGCGCGTCGAAGACTGGCCCTCCGCGCCATCGACACCTGAGTGCCATTCCACCGGACGCGAGTCGAGCACCTCGCCGGTGTCCTGATCGATCAACTCCGCGACAGCACCAACTCCGGCACTCTCCCCGCCGATCTGCTCGAGATCGACCTGGATGGGAACCGCATCGCGCACGAACGCCAGCCGCGGCGAGTCCACCTCCCGCACCGCCAGATCCGCCAGCGGTTCGGCCGCGCCCAGCGGAACCGCGAACACCGGCACGCGCTCCTGCTCCAGCCGCCGCATCACGGCTCGCGAAGGCTCATCGGCGCTCCGGCCGTCGGACAAGATGATCACCCCGGACACCGGTCGCGCCGCCGCCCGCCGCAGCGCCTGCTCGAGGGCGCGTCCGATGCTCGTGCGTCGCCCGGTCGCCTCGCCGAGCGTCACCCCCGTCCGCGCCGACGCCTCCGCGGGCCCGAGTTCAAACGCGCCCGCATCAAACCCCAGCCACACGACGACCCGATCCTCCGCCAGCCTCGCCAGTTCGTCCTTTGCGCCCGCCAGCGCGCCGGCAAGTTGCGCATCTCGACTCGTGCGAGAGCCGCCTTCCCCGGGCGCATCGGTCACCGTCATCGATGCCGAGCGGTCCGCGAGGATCAGGACCCAGTCCTTCTCCTCCGTCTCGTTGGGTTTCACCAGTCGCGGCCCGGCGATCAGCAGGCACAGGAGCACCAGCAGCGCCCCGCGGAGCGAACCGAGGGCAACTCGGGCCGTGAACGATCCTTCCAGCCGGCGATAGGCGCGCCACGCCAGCAGCCCCGCGCCCAGCACCACCAGCGCCCATCCCCACGCGGGGATCGGTCGCTCAAACCCGAACTCCACCCCGCTCATCCCGGGTGCCAGCGAGTCCAGGTCCAGCAGCCAACGGATGGCGTTGTTCATGCCGCACCCCCCATCGCCGCACCTCGCGGCAGTTCCGCGCTCACCACCGACGCGTGACTCGCCCAGCGGCCCAGCACGAGTTCAACCACCGCCAGCGCAAGCAACGCGACCAGCAGCGGCAGCGAGATCGGTGCGCCGCGTTCCGCCACCCCGATGGCCGCCGACAGCGCGCCCCGCACCGATCCGGCTGCGCCCGCGGTCGCGGCCCCACCCTCCCGCGGCAGCCATGCCACGGTCGCGCCCAGATCGCCGCTGTTCTCCGTCGTCGCCACCGCGCTCCCCAGCCACGCGCCGACCGCATCGCGAGCCAGCGCGCCCGTCCGGCTCCCCGCGGCGTCCGGGTTCACCGCCAGCACCGATCGACGCGTGCCGCGATCGTCTCGCGCCTGCCACAGCCCGGCGGTCCGGATCGCCTCTCCCGCAAAGCCCTCATCATCCACGCGGATGGAGCGCGACCCCTCCCCTGTCCCCAGCCGCACCAGTTCAGTGGCCCGACGCCCCACAAGCGGACGGTTCCCCGCGAGCGTCCACGTCGCGCCCTTGGCCCGTCCGACGCCCTGCATCACCAGTTCATTCAGCAGCGGCACCATCAGCGGCTTGGTCGGCAGGTCCGTCCATTCAAGGTCCAGCGCCGTCGCCAGATAGGCCAGCATGCCGCGGCCTTCGCCCCCCGCCGAACGCGAGGACTCCTCTGTTTCCCGAACTCCCACGCCCCCGATCCAAAGCAGCGGCGTGCCGTCCTGCAGCGCCAGCAGTGTCTGGCCGGGCATGCCCGCCTGTGCGCCGCCTCCGGCGGCCGCGGTGCCGGGCAGCATCGGAAGCACCTTTGCGATCGACACCGGCCGCAGCAGTTCCGTCAGTTCTCCCTCGATCAGCGACAGCAGCCCTCCGGAATCGCCCGCCGGTGTCCGGGTCGCCACAATGACGGGCCGTGCGCCCTCCGCGCCCGCGGCGAGAATCCTGGCCTCGCGCGACAGCGCAAAGCCCGGCTCTAGTACGCGGATCATCTCGTCTCCCCACAGGTGCACCGTCACACCCGGCGGCGGCATCACCAGCACCAGTCCGCCCCCCTCGATGAACAGCCGCACCCGCGCCCAGGCGCCCTCGCCCAGCAGATCCGGCCGCGGCAGGACAACCGCGTCCAGCCCGGCCAGCCGCGCCGCATCCATCGAAGCCGGCTCGATCGAGACCACTTCGATCCCCCCGCCCGGGGCACCCTCCGCCGTGGGTGAAAGCGCCAGGCGAAGCCACGAGGCCGCATCGAGTTTGTCGGCGCCGCCGGCGCGGCCAAACCGGGTGGGCGCCACCACACCCACGCGTAACGACTCGCGCACTTCCACCGGCCGCCGCCAGACATTGTCCCCGTCGAGCGCATCGCGATCGATCAAAACGGTGATCACCGCCGCGCCCAGGCGCCCGGCGGCGCCCTCTGTCGCAGTCCCGCGCGACGCCGGCGGAGCAAGCGCGATCGCCGTGGTCGCCGACTCCTGGCCCGGCGACCACCGCACGACCGCCCGCGACTCGCCCGCATCCTCTGCATCGGCCTCCGGAGCCGAGATCCGCGCCCGAACCACCGTTGCCGCCGCGGCCCCCACCCCCGGCCCCGATCGTCGAAGGGCCACACGCACCTGCTCACCCGCGCCGTCGCCCTCCCCCGCACCGACAAGGACCGCGCGAAGCGGTTCCACACCCGCAACCGTGACGTTGGTCGCACCATCGGATGTCGGCTCGGTCGCAAGTACCCGCACGCCCCGAGGCAGTTTTGCGCCCGAGATCGACGCCGCGCCCGTCCCGCCGCCCCCCGGTCCAAGATCGGCCGAGCCTTCAAGAAAGTCCGAAAGCACGACCACGTAGGCCGAGCCCGCGTCGGTGCGGCTCTTCCCCGATTCATCGGGCGCCAGCGCGGCACCGATGAGGCTCATCGCTCCCGCCATATCCGCGCGCGAGTCCGTCGCTTCAAGCCCGTCGAGCAGCGCGCCCACCGCCCCGGCATCCGGCGAGGCCGGAAGCACCAGGCCCTCGGCCGGGTGTCCGAGCGTGATGAGCGCGACCCGGTCGCCTCCCGCGCTCCCGCCCCCGCCGCCCAGCGGTCGCAGCGTTGCCAGCACCTCGCGGGCCGCGGCCACGTGGCGCGAAAGCGCCGACTTCCCCGCCTCATCGGTCGCCTGCGAAGCGATCGAATTGTCGATGACGATAAAGAACGTGCGGCCAGCCCCGCCTCCACCCCCCAGCGCGCCCAGTAGCGGTCGGCCGACCGCCAGCGCCAGCAGCGCCAGCATCAGGCAGCGGGCCGCGAGCAGCAGCCACTTCTCAAGCAGCAGCCGCCGGCGCGTCCGCCGGAATGCTTCCTCGAGGAACCGCATCGCCCCCCACATCACCGGCTTCCGCCGCCGATTCATCAGCAGGTGGATGATGATCGGGATCGCGATGCACGCGAGACCGGCGGCGAGGAGGGCTGGGTGGAGGAATGTCATGCGCAGACCCCCGGTGCAGAGAAGCGGCGCGATGCAGCGCGCAGCAAGAGCAATCTCTCACTCCGCCACTGGGCCACTCTGCCACCCTGCCACTTTACCGGCATCATCCAAATTTGCTCCGCTTCATCTCCGCATTCCGTCGCGCCATGAACGCCGCCATCGGCGGCCCGAGCCAGTCGTGCGTGCTCACGAGTTGATAGTCAAACCCGAAACTCCTCGTGATCTGTTCGATCTTCGCCAGGTGCTCGGCGAAGACCTGCTGGTACGCCTTGCGGATCGCCCGCGGATCGACCTGGAGGCGTCCTTCTCCCTCCAGCCCCTCGAACGGCGCGGTCTCCGACAGGTCGAAGTCGCGTTCCCGCCGGTCGACGATCTGGAAGACGATGACATCGTGCCGGCGGTGGCGGATGCGGGCCAGCGCGGTGCGATACTCCTCCGGATCGACATACAGGTCGCTCACCAGCGCGATCAGGCACCGGTTGGTCAGTTTGCCGAGCACCTGGTCGATCACGCGCGAGAAGTTCGTCGCCTTGTCGACCGGCTGCACGCTCAACGCGCCGACGATCTGACGCCAGACTCCGTGCGCGCTGGAGCGCTTCAGCATCGACCGCACCTCGTCGGCGAAGACCACCAGCCCGGTGCGGTCCCCCTGCGTGAGCGCCATGTACGACAGCGCAGCGCCCACAGCCGTCGCGTGGTCGAACTTGGTCCATTCCGGACCGCCGCGGGGGTTGGTCGTCCGCCCCTGCCCCGACGCCTCGGCAAAGAGCCGCGAGCCGAACGCCATCGACCCCGACGAATCGACCATCACCACCAGATCGAGATTGGTCTCCTGCTGATACTGCTTCAGGTGCAACTTGTCCGACCGCCCGAACACCTTCCAGTCGAGGTGGCGGATGTCATCGCCCGCGACGTACGGCCGGTGCTGCGCGAACTCGACGGAAAACCCGTGGTACGGCGAGCGGTGCGCCCCGCTCATCACGCCCTCGACGATCATCTTGGCGCGGAGTTCGAGCGTGCCCAGACGGGCGAGTGTCTGGGGGTGGAGATAAAGCTGGGCGTCCGCCTCCGGCAGACGCGCCAGCGTGGGGGATGACGTCGCGGCGGGGCTCCTCCGAGCACCGTCCGTGCCTCCCGGGGTGGCCGCGCCGGCAGATCCCTCTGCAGCGCGACTGTCCGAGGGGGGGCCAGCCTGACTCCCTGCGGCCTGCGACATCGGGGGATCGTACCGGGTCGGCCCGTCGAAGGTGCCGCCGACGCCGCTTTGGCTTACCGCATTTCCGCGGCCAGCATCTCCACGTACCGCATCGTGTCCCCCGCACGCTTCGCATCGCCCGCCCCCGTCGCCGCGGCGGCCTCATCCAGGTACCGCGCGATCGCCGCCAACTTCTCGCGCTCCGCGTCCATCCACGCCCCCCGCGTCGGCGGAGCGGCCAGGCTCGCATACGGCGGCACGGCGATTATGCCGCGATCACGTGCCTCGCGGTCCAGCCGAGCCACCAGCCGCAGCGACGGCTTCGTCGATTCCAGCCTGCGGATCGAGGTGCGAGCCCGCTCGATCGCCGCCGGCGACGGGTCGAGCGCCTGTGCCGCCGCTTCCGACACCACGCCCGCCAGCCCCTTGTCTCCGCCGAGGTACTCGGCCGCATTTCGCGACACCGGCAGCCCGCGCCACGCCATCAGACCAACTCGCTTGGCACGGTGCTCCGGTGCGGCCAGCGCCCGAACCGCTCGAGCATCCTCGATCACTGCGCACAGCATCCGCAGCACGCGCAGTCGCGACGCGATGGACTCGGCGTCCTGCCCGCCGGGCGCGCCTCCACCGGGCCCGGAACGGCGGGTGTCTCCTTCCCGCGCCCAGGTTTCCAGATACGCCGTGCGCAGTTCATCGATCCGGGCAACCACCGCCGCGGCCTTGTTCCCGGTGAGCGTCGCGATCGACTCCGCATCCCACGCCGGCAATGCGGCGTCCTTGGCCGCTACCGCGCGGATCGCCGACTCCCCCCCAAACGGCTCCTGCAGTTCCATCGCCGCGGCGAACGCCCGCAGATCCAGCAGCGCAGTCTCCATCGTCGCGGACTTCGAGACATCCTGCCCGACGCGCAGAAGCCGCGACGACACCAGCCGCCACGTCGGCGATTGATCATCCCGGTGCCTGGCGAGCAGGCCATCCACCATCCGCAGCATCTTCAGGTCGTCGAGCGCCCGCCGATGCGAGGCGATCGCGCTCACGATCGCCGGCTGGCTCGTGGCCGATTCGGCACGGGCGATCTCGCTTATCCTGGCGATCAGTTGGACCTCGGATTTCTTCGCCGCGGCGTCGAGCGCACGGAAACTCGTGCGCAGCGACTGCGCGACATCGGCCTCCGCACCGGCAGAGCCTCGCTCGTTCACCATTTCGACCGCACGCACAACGGAGCGCAGTGCCCGGCGGCCGCGGTCGCGGGCCGCCCCGGGGATGTCGAGCGCGTCCGCCGCGGCGTCGACCAGCGCCAGCCGCAACGAGAGCAGGTCACGCGCGTTCAGCGAAGCGCTCGCCTGCAGCGCATCCGCCCACGCCAGCACGCGGGATGCATCGGCGGCGATCGCCAGCGCCTCGGCGGCCTCTGCGTCCCGCGTGCTTGTCGCAAACGCACGCAACGCCGCGCTGCTCCTCTCGATGATCGTGTCGCGCCGCGGCGCGGGCGCCCAGGCCGGGAGTTCGCCGCAGGCAAGCCCGATCGCACCGGAGATCATGACGCCCGCACTCTGCGCCGCCGCGGCGAACGACCACGTCGCCGCCGCATCGTCGAGCAGTCCGAGCAACTCCATGAGCGCGATCCGCGTCGGCTCATCGAGCGACCGTCCTTCGGCGCCGTCGATGCGCGATCGGACAACCGCGGGCGCATCGTCGGCGACGGTCGAGTCCGCCCGGACCCAGCCCGCTTTTCGCGGATCAACCTCCGGCCGGACCAACTCCGTCAGCGGCGCGAAGATCTCGCGCAACCGGACATCCAGTTCCGAAGCCTCGGCAGGAAGCGAACCCGCACTCGGGGGCATGGCATCGATCGAGCGGATATAGGCCCGAAGCGCCGCCGCGGTTCCTGCACCGTCCGGCTGCGCGGCCCGGGCTCCAAGTTCGCTCGGCCACGACATGTCCGAGAGCAGCACCATCGCCGCAACGATGTGCTGCGACCCCGCCGCGCCAAGTTCCTCGCCCCGCAGGATCAGCGCCAGCGCAAGAGCCTGCGTTCGCGCCCTCGCGGCAGCGCCGAGCAGATGCGCAGCGATCTCCTCATGTACCGCCCCGATCGCCGCATCCCGCAGCGACGCCTTCATGGTCCGGGTCGATTCGGTCGCCCCCGGCGGCGGTGCGCTCGGCGTGTCGAGGTTCAGGCGCTGGGCGTGGGCCGTAGCCGCAACGATCAGCATCGCTGCTGCGCCGGCGATCAGGGGATGGCGCATTTGTCGTTTCACATCCGAGATCCCACATCCGACATTTCACATCGATAGACCTTCTCCAGTTCCTCCACCATGTGCTCCGCGCTGAACGTCTTCGCGCACTCCGCCCTCCCGCGCACGGCCATCTCTGTACGCTCGCGCGGATGCTCAAACGCCCAGCGCACCGCTTCGCGCAACTCTCCGACATTCCCCGTCAGCACCAGCAGACCCGTCTCGCGGTCGCGCACCACTTCCGGCGTCCCGTCGCAGTCATACGCGATCGGGCACACCCCCGCGAGCAGCGCCTGCGGCACCGTTCGTGGCAGGCCTTCTCGATAGGAAGGATGCACCAGGACATCCATCGCGCGCATCAGGCCCGGAATGCGGCCGGGCGGAACGAGGCCGGTGATGACGAGCTCCGCGGCGATGTCGGATGTCGGATGTGGGATGTCGGATGTGCCGAGAGAACCAATCTCGCGCACAGAGATGCCCGCATCGTGCGCTTTGGCGATCAATCGCTCCCTCCACCACCCATCGCCCACCCACAGCAGTTTCCATTCCGGATGCTCCTTCAGGTCCGCCGCGAGCGCATCGAGCAGGTCATCGTGTCCCTTGTGCTGCGCCAGCCGCGCCACCGTGCCGATTACAAAGTCGTTCTCGCCGATCCCCAGCCGCGCTCGCACACTCGCGAGATTCTCTCCCGGCAACGCTTCCAGGTACGGCCCCGTCTCCATGCCCGAGTGCACCGTCACATACTGCGCCGGCCGCCCGATCCCCCGCGCCAGGAACTGCCAGGTCATCGCATCCGCGACGCTGACGATCACGTGGCACCGCCTGGCCGCGTGTCGCTCCGCGAGCGTGTAGACCCAGTTGTTCAGGCGCACCTTCGCGCGCTCCAGCACGCTCCCCTCGATCGGCATGAACGGCGGACCGTGGATCGTGTGGACCACTCTCACACGTCCCTCGCGTCCGCCCCCGCTCCACGCCGCGATCCGTCCCAGCACCCCCGCCTTGCTCGAGTGCGTGTGCACCACGTCCGGCTTGATGTCACGGATGAGCGACCGCAGTTCGCTCAGGGCCATCCGGTCCTTGAGCGGGCTTACCTCCCGCACCAAGTGCGGCACCACGTGCGTCACGATCGCGTGGCACAGGCTTCCGGCCTGTGTCTTCTCCTCTCCGCTTGTGCACCGCGCGTTGAACGCCTCAACCCGCGCCAGCAGCGATCCCTCCGGTCCATAGATCGGCCCGAACGCCAGGTGCACCTCGTGCCCAAGCCGCGCCTGTCCCTCGCACGAGAGAACCGTGTTCTCCTGCGAGCCGCCGAGGATCAACCGTGTGCTGATGTGGAGGATGCGCATGGTGGGGGTGAAGAAGGCGCCGACGCCGCGGGCAGCGTAACACCACACTCAGGGCACACCAGCGATTCCCGCGATAGTCCTGCCAGCAGATATCCGCACGCCGGACATCCGCCCTTTCGACGCCGCAACATCCAGGCGCCCCATCCCGCGAGCGCGACGCCCGGCACCCCCAGCATCCAGAGCGGCGCAATGATCAACTTGTTCGCCGGCTTGCTCACCCATCGCGGCCGCCAGGAATACGGCCGGAACGTCGAGTCCTGCGGCACCTCCGGCGAGCGTCGGACGGTCGTCCACTGCCAGCCCGCTCCCGCCGGCGCGCCGGGGTTGTCGTAGGTGTGTTGCCCGATGACGATCGCCCCGCGCTCCAGCGCCACCGACCAAAACCCCTGCGGATGCTCCCGCGACAGAAGCGCGATCCGCTCAAGGTTGAACACCATCCCGCCCGCCGCTGCAAGCGCCACGACCAACCCGGCCGCCATCAGGATCCTGCCTGCCGATCGCCTGGTCATCCTGCCGAGTCTACCTGATGCCGTGCCGCCGTGCGTCGCACGGAGGTCAGATCCGCGAGGTCTCTGCGTGCGAGGCGGAGTGCTCAAGCGACCGCCACGCTCCCGTTGCGAGCGCGGCCCGCGAGCGGCTTGCACCGCCATGCCTGTCCGCCGACGGTTACTTGCCCTGGGCCCAGCGGATCAGCACGTCCGCCACCTCGGGCCGCGTGAACTCCATCGGCGGGCGCTGGCCCGCGGCCAGCATCTCGCGCACCTTGGTGCCGCTGAGCGCGATCTGGTCGCCCTCGATCTTCGGGAAACTCTTGCTGGTCACCATGCCCTGCGCCAACTTGCTGTACGCCGCGTGCTCGAACTTCAAGGGCTCGATCGCCAGGTTCGCCGCGTCGAGTTCATCGAAGATGGTCTGCGCGTCATAGGTGCCGTAGTAGTTGCCCACGCCCGCATGGTCGCGCCCGACGATGAAGTGCGTGCAGCCGTAGTTCTTGCGGACCAGGGCGTGCAGCACGGCCTCCCGCGGCCCGGCGTACCGCATCGCCGCGGGCATCACGCTCAGCATCGTGCGCGAGTGCACGAAGTACTTCTCGATCAGCACCCGGTAGCAGTCCATGCGGACCGCCGCCGGGATGTCGCCCTCCTTCGTCTCGCCGACGAGCGGGTGAATGAGCAGACCGTCGCAGATCTCCTGCGCCACCTTGCACAGATACTCGTGGGCGCGATGGATGGGGTTGCGTGTCTGGAACGCGCACACCGTCTTCCAGTTGCGCTTGGAGAACTCGGCCCGGGTCTGCGCGGGGGTCTGCCGGCTCTCCAGGAAGGCCTCGGGGCCGTCGGGCTCGACACACACCTGGATCACGTCCACCGGACCGGCCAGGCAGATGTCCCCCTCGTCCATCACCTGCTTCACGCCGGGGTGCGCCGGGTCCGTGGTGCGGAACACCGCGGGGATCTCCGTCGCCTTGTCGTGAACGAACTCCTCCTTCACGGTCATGATCGCCTGCAGCACGCCGTTGGGGGCATACAGCGCGACGCGCTCGTTGATCGCCGGAACATCGGCCCGGCCCTTGACGCTCAGCAGGACCGGGATCGGCCAGATGTCCCCGCGCTTGAGTTTCATGCTCGCGCAGACGCTCTTGAAGTCGTCCGAGCCCATGAAGCCGGTCAGCGGGCTGAACGCGCCGATCCCGATCATCTCGAGGTCGCACGACTGCTTGGCCGACAGCGTGATCCGCTTCAGGCCCCGCGCCTCGTTCTTCAACTCCGCCAGTTTCGAGCCCGTCGCGACGCGATCGACCAACGTACCGCCGTGGGGAGCAATCAACCCGTGCACTACAGGACTCCTTTCGCTGACTTTGTCCGGGGCCGGCTTCCGTGTGCGCCGGGGCGGAAGCGTAGGAACCAGGTGTGCCGCGGTCTCACCGGTCCGGAGCAAACTCCGCCCAACTCGTGCTCGTTTCCGTCACCCGCACCCGCTCGACCCGCACGCCCCTGGCGAACCGATACTCCAGCCCCTGTTCGTCGCGGTACGTCCGCCCGGCGCCGAGTTCCCCCTCCAAAAACCGATAGATCCGCTCCGCCAGCACTTCCGTCGTCGGATCAACCCCCTCAAGCGCGATGATCCGCTCCCTCATCGGCGCAAGTGCCGCGGCCATCGGGTCCTGCGAGTTGATCAGCATCGCGTGGTCAAACCGCGCCAGAAACGGCCCCAGCGCCAACTTCAGCGTCTTGAAGTCGCACACCATGTCCTGCGCGTCGAGACTGTCCGCGACCAGCACGACATCCACCCGCCGCGAATGGCCATGCGGAAACCGGCACAGCCCGGCGTGCTTGGAGAGCATGTGCCCGCTTTCGATCTCGAACGACTTGCAGACGCGGTAGGGCATGGTGGAAAACAGCAAATGGCAAAGGAACAAATGGCAAATCAGACCACCAATCGTTGAGCCGCCGCGCGAACGAATCCAATCCCGCCCTTCGCGCCTTCACTTGCTATTTGCCATTTTCCCATTTGCTCTTTTCCTCACGTCCCCCGCACGTTCCCGAACAGGTCCAGGTGCAGGCGGTGGCAGTACCGCCAGCCGCGGGCAAGGCACAGTCGGACCGCGGCATCGCGCCGTTCGGGCGAGGGTGGGGTGCCCTCGGGCATCAGCAGAACATCCTCCGGCGCCCAGCCGTGCAACCGCCCGAGCAGCGCATCGATCTCCGCGACATCCTGCTCCGCCGCGACCACGAACTTCAACTGCCGATCCGGGAACTCGTCGATCATCCGCTGCAGCACCGGGAGGTTGGTCCGTCGTTCCTCATGGCGCACGGTCCACGCACCGCCCGGGTCGCGCGGATCATCGATCGGCGTCGAGTTCGCCAGTTTCGGACTGATCGACATCAGGTGACACGTTACCCCGCCCGCGGGGATCACGGTCCCCGCTGTCTCGATCGTGATGTGCATCCCCGCTTCCGCGAGGCGGCGCGTCAACTCCGTCGTCTGCGCGAACATCATCGGCTCGCCGCCGGTGACCACCGCGTGCCGCACGCCCTTTGCCGCCGCTTGGCGCGCCTCCTCAATGAGCGAGTCGATGGTCCGCTGCTCGCCATCGGGCTTCCACGAGGCGTACGGCGTGTCGCACCACCTGCACCGCAGGTTGCACCCCGATGTGCGGACAAACAGGCTCGGCACGCCCGTCAACTTCCCCTCGCCCTGGATCGAGACGAACGTCTCCGAGATCGGGATGCGTGTGACCGCCTCGCCGCTCATGCGCGGGCCCTTCCCGCGCCGGTCTTCACCGCTCCGCCCTCAACATACACCGTCGGGTCGGGCACGCCAGCCTCCACAAACGCTCGCGCGCGGATCAGGCACGAGTCGCAGTGTCCGCAGGCGAGCACGCGCTCGGTTCTCTCCTCGATCCGCGGGTCGTAGCACGAGGTCGTCAGGCCGAAGTCCACTCCCAGCCGTGCCCCCAGCCGGATGATCTCCACCTTGCTCAGGTGCACCAGCGGCGCAACCACCCGCAGCGTCCGGCCATCCTCCGCGCCGGCCTTCGTCCCCGCGTTCGCCGCGGCCTCAAACGCCCGCAGAAACCCCTCGCGGCAGTCCGGGTACCCCGAGTAATCCACCGCGTTCGCGCCGATGTAGATCCGGTCCGCACCGACCGTCTCCGCGTACCCCGCCGCGCACGACAAGAAGATCAGGTTTCTCGCCGGGACATACGTGATCGGCACATCGTGCCCGCCCTTGTCCTGTCTGTCCTTCGGCACATCGATGTCCGCCGTCAGCGCCGATCCGCCGATCGCCCGCAGATCGACCCTCAGCACTAGCCGCCTCGCCGGACCAACCCCCAGCGACCCCGCCACCCGCTCCGCCGCGGCCAGTTCCACCCGATGCCGCTGGCCATAGTCAAAACTGATGGTCCAGCACCGATCCCGCCCGATCTCCGCCTCGGCGGCCGCCAGCGTCACCGCGCTGTCCAGCCCGCCCGACAACAGCACCACCGCCTTGGAATCGCTCTCCTTCACGGGCGATGATAAGCCGACGTAAAGTCGGTCATGTCATTCGGACTTGCCCGCGGCCGCGAACTCGATGACCAGCCCGTCGGTATCCGCATCGGGTCGGGGGAGGAACTCCCTCCCCTGCCCGACGACTTCGCCGCGAACCCCGAGGCCGCGCGCGTCGACATCCGTGCGTGGTTCCCCAAACCCGAGCAGCGGCTCGAGATCGAGATCGGCTCGGGCAAGGGCGCGTTCCTGATCCAGCAGGGGGCCATGCGGCCGGAGACCAACTACCTCGGGATCGAGTACGCGCGAGAGTTCTACCTGTACGCCGCGGACCGCATCCGCCGGCGCGTCGAGGCCGCGGGAGAACTCACCAACGTCCGCATGCTCAACACCGACGCCTCGGAGTTCCTCCGCTGGCGCGTGCCGAGTGGGTGTGCGGCGGTCATCCACCTCTACTTCGCCGACCCATGGCCCAAGACCCGCCATCACAAGCGCCGCATGGTGCAGGACGAGTTCCTGCGGCAGTGCCGGCGCATCCTCGTCCCTGGCGGCGAACTCCGCATCGTCACCGATCATGCCGACTACTGGGCATGGATGGAGCAGCACTTCGCCCGCTGGTGTGTGCCGTTCTCTGCTCCGGATGCGCCCGGCGGCTTTGAGCGCCTCCCCTTCGACCGCGCCGAATCCGCCGGACAGGATGAACTGGTCGGCACCAACTTTGAACGCAAGTACAAGCGCGAGGGCAGGCCCTTCCACGGCGCCATCCTGCGCAGATCGCCCTGACCGGTCGCGCAACACCCGGCCCGGCTCAACAGCCGGCAAACCAGCGCGACAGGAACAGGAAGATGTCCGGCACGTCGAACGCGCCGTTCTGGTTCACGTCCGCCGCGGGGTAGCCGCCGAACCAGGCGCTCAAGAACGCGAAGATGTCCGGAACGCCGACGCCGCCGGAAAGGTCGAAGTTCGCGATGCAGGCCGGCGCGGTCGAGTTGCGGAACACCGCCAGGTTGTTGTTCGATCGCGTCACAACCGCGATGTCGGGTTTCCCGTCATTGGACAGATCGCCGATCTGGATGGCCCGCACGTTGTCCGCGATTGTCAGCGTCGGGCCCACGCTGAAGACCCCGGCGCCGTTGTTCACCAGCACGACCACGCTCCCGTTGCCGGTGCCCGGCGGGTCGATGGCGACGGCCAGGTCCGCCCGGTTATCCAGCGTCAGGTCGCCCGAGGCGATCGCCTTCACATCCGCGCCGAGATTGATCGTCTGTGTCGCAGTGAAGGTCCCGTTGCCGTTGCCCCGGAAGATCCGCACCGTGTCATCCCCGTCGCAGATCACGGCCATGTCCGTGTTGGCGTTGGAACCCGAATCGAAATGGTCCAGCACCACGCCGACGGGGTTCATCCCGACGACGACGTTCGACGGCACGACTTCTCCCGGTCCGAGCGGGCACTGGAAGTCGTACGCGTACCCGCGCCAGCAGATGTCCGAGCACATCACGAAGTCCTTGTACAGCATGATCTTCACGATGTTCGAACTCGAAACGCAGACCGCAAGGTCGTCGGCCAGCGGTCCTGCATCCAGCCGTCCCCGTGCCGCGTTCACCGCTCCCGCGCCGAGTTGGATCATCGGCCCCTGCTGGAACCCCTCATACGTGCCGTCCCCATCACCGATCCGCGCCTGTAGCCCGCCTCCTGCGCCCATGCCCGCGACCACGACCGCGTTCGCCACAGGGTTGATCGAGAACCCGGTGGAAAACGAACCCCCGGTTCCCAGCGTGTAGCCGACATTGAGGTCGGCATTCTCTCCCCACAGCACCGGGTTCGACGAACCGTTGCTGTGAAAGGCCTGCAGCGGCCCGGTACCGTCGGCCACCACCAGGTCGATCGGCCCCGCGAAGTCGATATCCATCGCGTTCACATGCACCGGCTGGCCGCCGCCCGCGATCGTCCGCGCGCCGCCCAGCGTCAGCAGCCCGCCGGCAGTCTGCGCGAAGATGGCGAACTGCCCGGCGCCGTTGCATGCAACCGCAACATCCTTTCGCCCGTCTCCGGTGAAGTCCGCGATCGTCAGGTGCACCGGAAAACTTGGCGTCGTGTAGTTGTTCACGGCCAGAAAGGACTGGCCATGGGCGGTTCCTGCCGCGGCAAGCATCGTCGCGGCAATCCCGCTCACCAGCACGCTTTTCTTGATCCGTGTCATGCTCAGACTCCACAAGTCCCCACGGCCCAGTATGCCGTTTCCCTTCACCGCCACAAGGGTTTTTCCCACACTTGCTTGGCATGTCCTAGTGCGCATTCCATCGCCGGACCGGGCAACTCTTCAGCGAAACTCACTCGCCTTTGCCGCATTCCCTTCCCGCTCGTAGAACGCTCGCAGAGCCGCCCGTACGCGGACGACACGCGGGTCGCTCTCGCTAAGCCCAGTTTTGACAAGGCGATACGCTTCGTTCAGGGCCGCCTCAGCATCCGCCGTCCGTTTCAGCGACGCCAGTGCATCCCCCTTTGTGGCCAGTGCGATCCCCACCGGCCACGTCTCCCTGCCCCCGAGCAACACACGCAGGTCGATCGCTTCATCCGCGAGCGGCAGCGCCTCCCCGCCGCGGCCGGCCCGAGTCAGCGCGCCGGCCAGCGACAGCAGAGTCTCGGCCATCATCGCCTTGCTCTCACCCGTCAGGGCTGTTCGCTGGAGGTCCAGCGCCTGCCGCAGTTGCGCTTCTGCCCGCTTGATGTCCCCGGCTTCCAGCAGGCACTCGCCCCAGACCCGCCGCGTGTGTGCCTCGCTCGCCGGGGCGACCGCCCCGCCCACGCGCCGATCGATCGCGATCGCCCGTTCAAACCGCTCGTCCGCCAGGGCGCTGCGCGCCGGTGTCAACCGATACAGCAGCCGCGCCCGGTTCCGAAGGGAGATGATCGGCGCCCGCTCCAGCCCCCCGAGCCGGATGTTCTCCGCCCGGGCCGACTCGTCTTCTCCGTCCCCGGTGATCCCCGTGCCCGCCGGCGCATCCTCGAACACGCCGTTCAGGTCCATCGCGGCCAGACGGGCCATCGGCGCGCGGTCGGTCTGGTGCAGTTTCGCGTACAGGTCCCTCGCGGCCCGGTAGTTCTCCGCCGCCAGGTCCGCGTTCCCCGTCGCCAGGTACATGTACCCGAGCGTGAGTCTGCAGAACGCCGCACCGATGGATGCCGCGCCGCTCACCCGCTCGCGCATCGCCGCCGACTCCGGAATCAGCACCTGCGCCTCACTCATCATCCCCTCATCGACCAGCAGCCGGCCCAGCAGGTCTTTCGAAACCGCGAGGCTCAGCGTGTCCTTCCCCGCCTTCGCCGCCGCGGCCACGCTCGCGCGATAGTGCCACTCCGCCCCGTCATAGTCCCCCAGGTTGTGACACAACGCTCCCACCGCGTTGTTGATCGTGACCGTGCGCTCCGTGTCGCCGTCGGGCAACGCGGCGATGATCTTCCTCGCCTCAAACAACGCGGCCGCCGTCAGGTCGTACCGGCCAAGTTCCTTCTGCGCCGTCGCCTGCATGATGAGCAGGTCCGCCAGCAGCGCCCGGTCCTGCGGTCGGTGGGCTCTGGCCAGCCCCACGGCAAGCACCGCATGCTCCGCCGTGCCCTCGTACATGTTGAGCGTGCGGAACACCCGCGCGTACGTCCGGTGCAGCGAGAGTTGCGTGAGCGGCTGCTGCGCAAACTCCGTGCCGATGAACGGCTCTCCCTGCTTGAGCACGTGCGCCACCGTGACGTTCGGCCCGCGCTCCATCGGGCTCGGGCTCGTCAGCGTCGCCACCAGGAAACCGCTCACCGCCTCCGCCTCCGCCGCGCGGGCCCGCGCCTCCTGCTCCGATTTCTCCAACTCCTCCCTGGCCCGGCGTTCCGCCGCCTCCGCAGCGCGCGAGTCCCGCTCCGCCGCGCGGGCCCGGAGCATCCCGGCCGTCGTGCCCGCCACGCCGAGCAGCAGCGCGGCCAGCACCAATCCCGCGGTCGCCACGCCCGCGCGATTCCGCCGGATGAACTTCCGCGCCCGATACCCGGCCGATTCCGGACCCGCGATCAGCGGCTGATTGCTCAGGTAGTTCCGGATGTCGTCGGACAACTCCGACGCCGTCCGGTACCGCTCCACGCGGTCCTTCCGCATCGCCTTGAGCGGGATCCACTCCAGTTCGCTCCGCAGTTCCGCCGCCAGTTCCGCCGGATGCGACCGCCTCGCCTCGGCCGCGCGTGTGCCGTCCTCTCCCAGCGAGGTCAACCGCGTGCTCGGCCGCGGCGGGTCCACCTCGCGGATCATCTTCTGGATCGCCCCATACCCCGCGCTGCGCAGGGTCCGCGAGTCAAACGGCAATGCGCCGGTCAGCAGTTCATACAGCACCACCCCCAGCGCATAGATGTCCGTACGCGTGTCGATGTCCGCCTCGGACATCTCCGCCTGCTCCGGGCTCATGTACTCCGGCGTCCCGATGATCTGCCCGTGCTCGGTGAAGACGGTCTTCTCCGTCAGTCGGCTCGCGATCGCCTTCGCGACGCCGAAGTCGATCACCACCGGCCGCGGCTCCACGCCGTCGCGGATCGCCACCAGGATGTTCGAGGGCTTCAGATCACGGTGGATGATTCCCTTCATGTGCGCATGCTGCACCGCCTCGCACACCTTCGCGAACAACTCCAGCCGCTTCTGGATCGTCAGCCGCTGCCGATCGCAGTACTCCGTGATCGCGTCCCCCTTGACGTGCTCCATCGCAAAGTACGGACGCCCCGCCGCCGTCGTCCCCGCGTCCAGCACTTTCGCGATCCCCGGGTGATCCATCAGCGCCAGGGCCTGCCGCTCCTGCTCGAACCGCGCGATCACCGCGCGAGAGTCCATGCCCGGCTTGATGATCTTGACCGCCACCCGCTGCACCATCGGGTGCCGCCGTTCCGCCAGCCACACCGTGCCGAACCCGCCCTCCCCGATGACCTGCAGCAGGTGGTACGGCCCGACGGTTTCCCCGGCACGCTCCGCCGCGATCCCGGGCGATTGCCCGGGCGTCGCCGGCCCTTCCCGCGAGCCCTCCGGACCCAGGTCGCCCGTGCCCAGTTGAGATGGGTTCGAGTTTGACACAACAGGAGTCTAACACCCCGGAACCCGGAGCAGGGTCTACCCCTGCTTTCACAAACGACCGACCAATCCCGCTTATCCGGACGTGGTTCCTAAGCGCCGCCGCTCGCGATCGTCCTCTCGCTGCCTGAGGAATACGCCGCGTCTCCAAAGATCTGATCGTGCGGACAATGACGCGTCGGCCCGCCTGAAACCCCGCTCGCAGGCTCATGCCAGCCCGTCGTGCGCCCGATCTTCCAGCACCGCCACGGTCGCGGCAAGGAGGAGTGCCCGCTTCCATGGCCGCGACCGTTCCACCGACCATGCCCGCGTCCGCGCCAAGGCTCTCGGACCTGATGTCCGATTGGCCCGGCGCCCTCAGACTTGACCGCCACTGCACGCTCGCCGAAGCGGTGAACAGGCTCGACGCCGCGCCGGATGCGCCCGGCGTCATGGTTGAAACCGGACGCGACCATCCGGTGCCGCTCTCCCGTCGCGCGCTCACATCCGGCCTCGGCGTTGCGATCGCCGCCCCAGGGGCCGCCGCCGATCGCCTGTCCGACTTCGCCGAAAAGTGGGCCGCTCCGCTGCTCGTGCTGTCGTCGTCAACCCTGCTGGGCGATGCTGTCCGCAGCGCCGTTGCGCGCGACGCATCCACCCGCTTCGAGCCCGTGCTGATCGTCGACCCCGACCGCCCGACGTTCATGGTCGACCTGCGGGTGCTGCTGCTCGCGCAGTGCGCAGCGCTGGAATCCGCCGTCGGGCTGCTCACGCAGGCCCGCGCCGCCGCCGAAAACGCCGCCGCCGATCGAACCCGGTTCCTCGCCGCGCTCGGACACGAGATCCGCACGCCCATGACCGCCATGATCGGATTCGCCGAGTATCTCGCGGGCGACGCGCTCTCGCCGCAGGATCGAGCCCAGCACGGCGCCGCGATCCGACGCAACGCCGATCACCTGCTTGCCATTGTCAACGATTTCCTCGACGCCTCGAGGATCGAGTCCGGGAAGATGACGGTCGAGCGCATCGCCTGCAATCCCCTGCAATGCGTCGGCGAAGCGATCGATATGCTCCGGCCCGCCGCCGATGCCCGCGCCCTGACGATCCGTCAATCCACCGGGGGCGACGTTCCGCAGGCGATCACCGCCGACCCGCTCCGCCTGCGGCAGATCCTCATCAACCTGCTCTCCAACGCCATCAAGTTCACCGACCACGGCTCCATCGCGGTCCACGCGTCGTACGACGACTCTCGGTCTCTCCCCGTTCTTGCCATCAGCGTTAGCGATACCGGCGCGGGCATGACCCCCGCACAGTGCCGCGAGGTCTTCGACGGCTTCCGTCAGGCCGACCCATCCATTCCCCGCCGCTTCGGCGGTTCGGGGCTGGGGCTGTCCATCAGCCGCGAGTTCGCACGCCTGATGGGCGGCGATCTGGTCTGCGACAGCACGCCCGGCCGCGGCTCGACCTTCACTCTCTCGCTTCCCGCTCCGCCATCCGCAGGCGCAACCGCCGCCCCGCGCCGCGCCATCGCGCAGCCCGCCGTTCACTCCCGATCTCCGCGGCCTCTCCTGGGCCTCCGCATCCTGCTGGCCGAAGATGGCGCCGACAATCGGCGGCTGCTGCACGCCCATCTGACCCGCGCCGGCGCCGAGATGATCCTCGTCGCCGATGGCTTCGCCGCCGTTCAGGCCGCCATGGCGCCGCAGTACGGCGCTTTGCCCATCGATCTCATCCTCATGGATGTCGAAATGCCCGTTCTCGATGGCCTGCAGGCTGCCCGAGTGCTCCGTTCCCGCCGATATGCCGGCCCGATCATCGCCCTCACCGCCCACGATACCCCCGAGCACCGCGTCCGCTGCCTTGAAGCCGGCTGCAATGAGTTTCTCACCAAGCCCGTCGAACGATCCACACTCATCCAAACTGTCGCCGCGTGGGTGCACGATTCAGTCCGCGCGACCGGACCCAGTCGACCCCCTCGCGCCGACGCGGCATGATCCCGCAACCGCAGGCCAGGCTCCTCCATACCGTTCGGCATGCTCTATCCACTCTCACGGTGGGCCTTGTCCGCCGCGGCGATGATCCCGGCGGCTCTGGCCTTGTCCGCGACAACCACATCGCGCTCTATTGATCCTCCCGCGGCCGAACCGGCAGCGCCGGTTCAGCCCGCCGCAACGCCCGAATCCGAGGTCGACCGCCAGCGCCTGCTCGACACCATCCGGTCTCTCCCGACCAAGCGCGCCGCCTGGGGCGATGCGGCGCACAAGGCCGGCCTGCGCGAGACCGAAGCGCTGCTGGTCGACCGCCTCACCGCCCTGGGCTATAAGCCCCAACTCGATCCCATCGACTTCCTGGGCGGAGACCGCGACCAGAAACCCTGGAACAACATCATCATCGACCTGCCCGGGACCACGCTGCCCGGCGAAGTGCTCATCGTCTCGGCCCACTTCGATGCGGTCGCCGGCGCGCCTGGAGCCGAGGATGACGGCAGCGGTGTCGCCGCCATCCTCGAGATGGCCCGCATCCTCAAGCAGCACCCGATGCACCGCACCCTTCGCCTGGTCCTCTTCAACCTCGAAGAGGCGGGCCTCGTCGGCTCGCGCGCCTATGTCGGCCGGAACGTCGAACAGTGGAACGAAGGCAAGGAGAAGATCGTCGGCATGGTCACGCTCGACATGCTCGGCTACTACACCGACGAGCCCGACAGCCAGAAGAGCCCCATCCCGCCCAACAAGATGTTCAAGCCGCCCAGTGTCGGCGACTTTCTGGGTATGGGCGGCATCCTCCCGCACCGCTGGTTCAGCCAGGCCTTCAACACCGCCATGAACCAGTCCGAGCCCCGGCTCAAGACCTTTGTCCTCGATTTCCTCCCCATCGCGCCGCCCGACCTCCTGCGCTCCGACCACGCGCCCTTCCTCGCCGCAGGAATCCCCGGCATCATCCTCTCCACCACCGCCGAAATGCGCAACCCCCACTACCACAAGCCCACCGACACCATCGAGACCATCGACCCCGTGCGGTTCGAGTACGCCGTTCGCGCAGTTCTCGGTGCAGCGTGGCGGCTCGCCGGTCCCGCGGACCATCCGGCACCGCCCCTCGCACCGCCCGCCCAATGAAGCGTTCGGCCGGTCGCACGCGATCGCGCATCGCTATCACACCCCGCGTGCGGAGATTGCCGCCGCGAGCGCCGCGAGCAACTCCTCCGGCTCGCTCATCCGCCCCGGTCCGCTCGTCCGGCACGCCTGCCAGCCCTCGTTCGGGCCCACCAGTTGGAACCCATCGGCGCGCAGCGTCGACAGGTTCCGCTGAGTCGCGGGCTGGTTCCACATCGCCGCGTTCATCGCCGGGGCCAGCAGCACCGGCGTCTTCGCCCGGTCGATCGCCGAGAGGATCAGCGTCACGGCATCATCGGCGCGCCCGGTGGCGAGCCGTGCCACGCAGTCCATCGTGCACGGTGCAACAATCGCGGCATCCAGCGAACGCGCCATCGCGATGTGCTGCGGATCGCGCGCGCCGTCTTCCCCCGCGTGATCCCATCCGCTGGAGAACACCTGCTTTCCCGACAGCGAGGCGAACGTCAGCGGCGTGACAAACCTCGTCGCCCCCTCAGTCATCGCGACGGTGACATCCGCGCCGGCCTGCACCAGGCGGCTGACCAGCGTGCACACCTTGTACGCGGCGATCCCCCCGGTCACCCCGACAAGCACGCGCTTCGATTTGAACTCGTCGTTCACGGCGGGCTCTTCCCCACCACGGCGGCCCCGACTCGAACCGCTCAGTTCCGATACCCGGGCATGATCTTCTGCAGGTCGCCGGCCGTGGCCGTGTCAAACTCCAGCCCCAACTTGCCCTGCATGATCTCTTCCATCACCACTTCGAGATCCGACCGGCCCATCCGGTCCACCATCGGACGTGAGCCTTCCATCAGTTGAACCAGCCGCCGCTGGATCAGCGAGCACAACTTGAACCGGCCGCCATACTTGTTGACGATGGCATCGCTCTTGAGCGCTTCGATCATGGGACGGGTGCTCCTGCAGGCCGCGGCGGGAAAGTTGTTCGGGCTCGGCGGGGCGTAAGTCAGCCAACTCGCGAGAGAAGTCCCGCCGGAGCGCAGAAGAGAGGATAGGACCATCCAGGCCCCCCGGACAAGGCGGAGGGTCGCTCGCAGCGGTCCAAGTCAAGGATGATCACGTTCCGTTCGGGTGTTTGTCCAGAACATCGCCAGACGCGCGACTTCCGCTTGTTTGCAAGGAACGCTACCGCACCTGCCGATCCTCCTATAGACTTGTTTCGTATGGATGGTTGTCGGTAGGCTGACGGTGTCCGGGTCACACGCTCGGGCATCGCGTCAGCGGCGTGGTCGGGGGCCTCCGGAATCCGGGGTCGGATCAGCCGCTGCCGATGGCAGACGTGACACGAGCATTGGACCGATCTCGGGCCGATTCGCCGCGGATGTGTCGGGGCTCCTAGGTATGAGCCCGGCATCGTTCGGGATGCGCCCGATCTGCAGGAATGCAACACGTGATGACTACGACTCGGCAATGGGCCTTCGGCGACCGTGTTGTCCATGCGCACAGGCCCGAGTGGGGAACCGGCGTCATCACGACCGCCGCCGCCGCCGTGCACGAGGGCCAGCCCTGCCAGATGCTCACCATCCGCTTCGACCGCGCAGGCCTCAAGACCCTCTCGACCGCCTTCGCTTCGCTGCTCCCCGCCAACGACGTGACCGTCGCCCACGCGAACGCCGCCGCCGCGGCCCGCGAACGCGCCGAGCAGGATTCCGACCCATTCGCCGCCGAGGTCGCCACGCAGAGCACCGAACAGGTCAAGGAAGCGCTCGTCCGCGTGCCCGAGTCTGCGCGCGATCCGTTCATGCCCCTGGCCGCGCGGATGAAGGCCACGTTCGATCTGTACCGCTTCGGCAAACAGGGCGGCGTCCTCCTCGACTGGGCCGCCGCACAGACCGGCATCGCCGATCCGCTCTCCATGTTCAGCCGGCACGAACTCGAGCAGTTATTCGACCGCTTCACGGTCAACCGCGACCAGCACCTCAAGAAACTCGCGCTCGACTTCAAGAAGCAGGACGCCGCCGGCCTCCAGAAGGCCCTGGCCTCCGCCCCTGCCGGCGCGCAACAGGCGTTGCGCCGCATGGACGCCTTCCGTTGAGCGCACGCAACAGCCGGTATCCCCGGCACCGCCGCCAGAACCCGCAACCGGGCTCTTCGCCTGATAAAAACTCCCCCGCATCCCGGGGCTGAGCCCTTCGCCCGGTCTTCCCGCCCGAGAACCCGCATTGGCATGCCGCCGCTCCGCTCGCCCGTGGCCCCGGGCGCGGGTGTTGTTCTGTTGGTCCTGCGTCGCACGCACCGGCAACGGGCCGCGACCACACAACCACAGACCCGGAGCCCATGACCATGAACGAGCAGGACTTCACCGCCAAACTCAGCGACCTCATGCAGCAACTCGACGGACTCCCCGACCCCGCTCGCGAGCAACTCCAGGCCCTCGCACAGGACACCAAGGACCGTCACGCCCGGATGAAGAAGACCGTCAACGAACTCCAGGAAGCGCTCGACTATCTCCGGCTCAGCGTGAAGTACCTCGTCTTCGATCTCGAGGCCACGCGCCGCGAGAACCAGTACCTCCGCAAGATGCTCGACAACCGCAACGGCGGCGGCAGCGATCGTCCCCGCAACGACGCGGAGTGAGCCCGCAAACCACGGTCCCGCATACTCAAGTCTCCTCGCCGCACAAACACACACACCGCGATCGGCCAGGCCACACACCTCTTCAACGGCCGATCGCTCCGCCCGCGCCGCCGACACACCGGCCCGGGAGTAACGGACCCCTTTCCGGACACGGGCCGGTCGCACGACCGACCCGTGTTCGTTTTTGATCCGAGCCCTCCCCCCGCGGCCGCTCCGGGCTCCTCCGCCTCCGGCGATAAGCGCAAACCATGCGAAATGACGATGTACGGAGCATCGCGGCGGGGGGTTGGGGTGGGAGAAGGGCCGGGCGGCCTAGACTGCCGCCGGCGCCGGAAACCACAGCGGCTGACACCGGGAAGGACACGATGCGGACACTGATTCGACTGATCGCCTGTGCGACCTGCTGCCTGCCCCTGGTCGCCTGCACCTCCCACGGTGTCGAAATGGTCAACAAGACCGGCCGAACCCTGACGGTCGAGTGCCTGCACGTCCAGAAGGACGGCGCGCTCACCGCGCCCTATGCCACCTCGGTCCTCGTGCCCGAAGGCCAGATCAAACTCCACCCCGCGGGCGGCGACGGCTTTGCCGGCGAGCGCGTCCGGGTGCTCGTGGCCGATGCGCCCGAGACGCCCGGCCACTCGATCCTGCTCCACATCCCCTCGACCAAGACGCGGGACTTCGATGTCGAGTACATCGCCGGCCGCCTCTACATCCGCGAGTTCAAGAAGGGCCGCGACTGGTCGGAGACCGGCGACCCCGCCTTCGGCAAGTGATCGCGCCCCGTTCTATGCGCGGAGTTCGGCGCCCAGTTCCGCCTTGGCCCGCTCCACCACCGCCGCGACCTGCGGGTCCACTTCTTCGTGACGCAGCGTGCGCTGCTCGTCGCGGAACCGGAGCCGGAGCGTGACCGACTTCTTCCCCGCGCCGATCTGCTGGCCGCGGAACGTGCCCACGAACGTGCACTCCTCCAGCAGCGCAAGCCGCAGCGAGCCCACCAGCCCCTCGATGCGCGCCCATGTCGTCCCCTCGCGGACGATCAGCGACAGGTCGCGCTCAATCGCCGGAAACTCCGGCAACGCGTGCACCACGGATCGAGGCGGGAACAGCCCAACAAGGTCGTCAAGCCCCACCTCCGCGATCGCCATCGGCCCGTCAAGGTCGTGCTGCTTCTGAACCGCCGCGCTCAGCAGCCCGATCACCCCGACCCTTCGCCCGTTGATCACCACCCCCGCGCACGCCCCGGCTTCATACGCGCTCATCGGAGTCTGCGCCGCGGGCTCGAACTGCACCTGCACCTGCGCGCCGCCCAGCGCCCGCGCCGCCGACTCGATCGTCGCCCGCACCAGCCGGATCGCCGCCTGCTTCTGCTCCGCCGCCTTTGCCCCCGCCGGGAACGACGCGTCCGCCGCCAGCGCAAGGTTCCGCCGCTCGACCTCGCGCCCGCCCTGCTGGGCGAACACCGCCGAAAACTCGAACAGCCGCACCCCGCCCTCGCCCTCGCCCACCACGCCCGAGTTCTGGTTCCGCCGGCGGCACGCCAGCAGGCTCGGCAGCGCGCTGGGCCGCAGCACCGGGTCGGCTTTCCGCCGCTCGTCGCACACGCTCAGCGTCCCCATCCCCGACGGCACGAACGGCGCCGCATCCCTTTCCGACACAAACGTGAACGTGATCGCCTCGTAGAACCCCATCCCCGTCAGCACGTTCCCCAACTCCCGGACCGCGCGCTCCGACATCTGCGGCGGCGTCACCCGCACCCCGATCCGGTCGTGCACCGGCAACTTGTCCAGCCCGCGGATCCGCGCGACCTCCTCGATCAAGTCGATCTCGCGCTCCAGGTCCGGCCGGTGCGCCGGGATCGTGCACGCCACCGAGTCTTCCCCCTGCGCAGAGGTTCCGATCTCCAGCGCGCCCAGCACCCGCGCAATCTCCTGCGGCGAGACCTCCTGGCCCAGGATCGCCTTCACGCGCGACGGCCGCAGCCGCACCTGCGTCGCCGGCCGCGCCTCCACGCCTGCGCGAAGCAGCCCGCCCGCGCACGGCGCGAGCGTCCCCCCGCCCAGTTTCACGATCAGCCCCGCCGCGCGGTGCGCTGCGCGCTCGATCGTCCGCGGATCCACGATACGTTCGAACCGGTACGAAGCATCTGTCCGCGCGTTGAACCGCCGCGACGCCCGCCGCACCGTCACCGGGTCCCATGTCGCCGCCTCCAGCAGCACATCGGTCGTCGACCCCGTGACCTCTGTCTCCTTCCCGCCCATCACGCCCGCCAGCGAGATCGCCCGTCCCCCGTTCGCCGTGTCCGCCACCACCAGTTCATCCCCGGCAAGCGTGATCGTGCGCCCGTCCAGCAGCGTCAGCCGCTCGCCCTTGTTCGCCCAGCGGACGATCAGCCGCGCCCGCCCGTTGTCCGCACCGATCTTCTTCAGGTCGAACACGTGCGTCGGCTGTCCATACTCAAACGCCACGTAGTTCGTCACGTCCACCACGTTGTTGATCGACCGCTGCCCCACCGCTTCAAGCGCCTCGACCAGCCACCTGGGGCTCGGCCCCACCTTCACCCCGCGGATCACCTGCGCCGTGAACAGCCGGCACACATCCGACACCCGGTTGTCCACCGACACCGAGCCCGATGCATCCGGCCCGCCGACCGGCGTGGGTTCGGCCGCGCGGGGCAGCCGCAATCGCCGCCCCGTCGCCGCCGCGATCTCCCGCGCAAGACCCACGTGCGAGAGACAATCTCCCCGGTTGCTCGTCACCTCGACATCCAGCCGGACGTCCCCGTTGGCCAGTTCCTCCGCCGACTCGATCGGGAAGCCCACAAACGTCAGCGTCTCCTCCGCGCTGTCCGCGGTGATCGTGGCCGGTTCCAGGTATTCGTTGAGCCAGCGGACGGAGATCTTCATGGTCGGTGAGGGTAGCGATCCAGCGCCCCGCCAACGAGCACCCGCCACGCCGCACCCTCCCCCATCTCCCCGTTTACGGCTCGTTCAACCGGTCGCGGGTCTCCGCCGCACGCTTCAGGATCGCCTCCCGCGCCGCCTCCCCATCGAGCCGTTCCGCGGCGGGTTCCAGCACAAAGTGCCACCGAATGTCCGTCGTGATCTTCTGCGGCCACGCCTCCGCCGCGAGGTCCGCGACCGGCCATTCATACAGCGGCGCATCCGCCTTCCGCGTCGTCACCAGCGGCTCATACCCCTCCCGGTGCAATCGCACCGAGTACACGCCGTAGTACGTGAAATCGGTCTCCAGCGGCGTCCGCCCCGCCTCCACGTCGTTCAGCCACACCAGGGCCCCCGGCGGGTCGCTGGTGATCGTGATCGTCCGCTCCAGGCACCCCGGCAGCACGGTCAGGAAGGCCGCGAACGACGCCGCAACGGCCGTGCGGCACGCCAAGGCCGCCCCCCCGCGCATGGTGCATGCCGCGGCCGGAAAAGCGGTGAGAGCCCGTGGGACAGCGTGAAACATCCGACGGAGTTTACGGGATCCGGACGTCCGCAGCCGGGGGAGTCACTCCGAGCCGTATCATGGAGTGCCTCTCTTGGCTGAACAGGTACCGATCGGCCGATGCAGATTCCCGTGTGGCGGATCAACTCGCCGGATCGGGGCGAACAGATATGGACGAGTCCGCTCCCTGCGGTCCCTGGGGCCGGGAGTGGGTGGGTGGTGGGCGGGGGGGGGTGGTGGGGTGGGGGGGGGGGTGGGGGGGTGGGACGCAGACGGGTCGATCAGGAGTACGGCGATGCAGTCGAATCTCTTCAACGTGCGGGACAATCGTCGGGCCTTCTCTCTTGTCGAGATGATGGTGGTCCTGCTGATCCTGGCTGTGGTCCTGGCGATAGTCGTGCCCGCCCTGTCCGCCGCGCGCAACACCGCGCGCAAGGCCGCGACCAACGCGCTCATGAACCAACTGGCCACCTCCTGTGCCCAGTTCCAGATGGATGAGCGGCGCCTGCCCGGCTACTTCACCGCGCGCGATGTCGGCGCCGCAGAGAACGGCGACCGCGGCTTCAGCACCATGAACAACATCCTCGCCGACCTCGCCGGCGGAATCGTCGAGAACAACTCGACCTCCACCACCATCCAGGTCGGCCCGCGCGCCGGCGCCACGCAGATCTACATCGACACCGCCCTCATCGGCTCGTCCCGGCAGATCAAGGGCGTCACCAACAAGGCCTACTTCCAGCCCGATCCCAAGTTCTTCGGCCTGGTCAATGGCCGCGAAGGCGACGTCAACCACCAGCGTCTCCCCGACCTGTTCGATTCCTGGGGCACGCCCATCCTCGCGTGGCAGCAGGACGAGACCCCGAACACCACCGGCGACTTCGCTTCGGCGAACTCCTCCGCCCCCGCGAAGTTCTACTGGATCCAGAACGCGGCGTTCCTCAAGTCCACCGGCCTGGGCAAGTTCACCATCAACGAGGCGATCGACAGCGTCATCGGCGCGCCGAACAACAACCCCGGCTCCACTCGCATCGACTCCCTCTGGGCCGTTCTCGGGACGCCCGCCTTCACCGACCCCGCCTACCCCACTCCGCCCAACATGCGCCCCGCCCAGGCCCGCGCACCCATCGTCTTCCAGTCCGCCGGATACAACTCCACCTACTGCGGACGCTCCGAACGCGGCGGCAAACTCGCCGACGCCAACGGCGGAACCATCCCCTACTCCTCCCCGGCCGATGCGATGGACGCCTTCGACGACTTCCTCGCCCGAGTCAGCAACTGACGATCCAGGCGTGCGTCGAATGTGAGGCACACACGATGAATCTCAGAAGTTCTTCGCGGTAGACCGGCAGGCAGGCACGCCAGGCGACGGGCCGATCGGTTCTGCCGTCCTGTGCGGGTACGAAGCCGGCAACGCTCATCACGGTCCCCGGGTTCTGAACGCGGCCATGCGATTGCCGCGGCGCCGGGTGTTCTCATCAACAAACAACGCTTGACGCGTCGGGTGTTTTTTTCTTGCCCGATGCGAGCGACTCCCGCGTCTGAGCGGCCTCTGCTCGGTCGAAGGGCGATATCAAGGATCGGTGGCTCGTCATGTCTTCCCAGTTGCAGTCCAATCCCCATGCGCGCGAGCGAAGCCCGCTCGTCGAGATGATCTCCGTCGCCGCGCCCGTCGTGGCGACCATGTCCTCCTACACCGCCATGCAGTTCGTCGATGCGCTCATGGTCGGCAAGATCGGCCCCGACCCGGTCTACATCGCCGCGCAGGGCAACGGAATGGTCTGGTCCTTCGTCCCCGTCTCCGGGATGATGGGCCTCCTTACCGTCGTCAACACCTTCGTCTCCCAGAACCTCGGCGCGGGCAGGGCCGAACGCGGCCCCGTCTACGCCTGGACCGCCCTGTGGATGAGCCTCTTCGCGTGGCTCGTGATCATGCTCCCCTTCGCCGCGGCCATCGGCTTCGCCTTCGCCCACCTCACCAACCACGACCCCCAACTCGTCAGCCTCGAAACCTCCTACGCCCGCATCCTCATCCTCGGCTCCATCGTCACGCTCGGCTCCCGTGCCATCTCGCAGTACTTCTACGGCATGCACAAGCCCGCGATCGTCTTCGTCGCCGCGCTCGCCGGCAACTGCGCCAACATCCTCGCCAACACCCTCCTCATCTTCGGCCCCGCTGCGCCGGCAAAGACCGGCCTCGCAGCCGTCGATGCCTTCTTCGAAACCGTCGCCGCGGCCGCGGGCGCAATGGGCATCCCCGCCCTCGGCGTCGCCGGCGCGGCCATCGGCACGGTCTTCGCCTCCGCCGTCGAGTTCGCCATCCCCATGGCCCTCTTTCTCTTCGGCCCAGCCGCCCGGCGCTTCGGCACCCGCGCCGCATGGCGCTTCAGCGCCGCCCACGCACGCGACATCATCACCATCGGCTGGCCCGGAGCGATGATGTTCGTCAACGAGATCATCTGCTGGGCCTATCTCATGTCCGCCCTCGTCGGTCACTTCGGCAAGGAGCACAACACCGCCGGCTGGATCGCCATGCGCTACATGCACATCGCCTTCATGCCCGCCGTCGGCCTCTCCATCGCCGTCACCGCGCAGGTCGGCAAGTGCATGGGCATGGGCCGGCCCGACCTGGCCGCCCGCCGCGCCTGGCTCGGACTCTCGCTCAACATGTCGTACATGGGCCTGTGCGCCCTGCTCATGATTGTCTTCCGGCGCGAGGCCATCGCGGTCTTCGTCGATCCTTCCATGCCCGACGAACTCAGGCACAGCCTCATCGAGATCGGCTCGATGGTGATGATTGCCGCCGCCGTCTTCCAACTCTTCGACGCCCTCGGCATCACCTTCATCGGTGCGCTCCGCGGCGCGGGAGACACCATCTGGCCGGGCGTCGCGACACTCATCCTCGCGTGGGGCTTCCTCTTCGGCGGCGGAACCTGGATGGTCCACTACCAGCCCCAACTCGGCTCCATGGGTCCCTGGATCGCCACCGCCGTGTACATCATCCTGCTCGGCCTCGCGGTCAGCGCGCGGTTCATCTCCGGAAAATGGAAAACCATCAGACTCGTCGGGCCCGATGCCGCGGCGGCCCAGGCCTTCGGCCAGACGCCGGCCACGCCGCCCACCGAGCCCGGGCACGCCCGTGCCCTCACCCCGCGCGAGGCGGCCGGCGAAGCCCTCGCCGCGGCGGGGCCTGTGGATGGGCTGGTGGAGGGGCCGCGGGAGTAGGATCCGAGCAACCGATCGCAGTAGATCCACGAATAACGTGTGGCTGGTTTGCTCTCAACCAGTCACGGTTCTGAGATGTTCACATCCCGTGATTACTGCCCCGAAGCGGGGATTACGTGTGGGCGAACAGCACGCGATGTACATAGATCTAAAGATGCTGCGCTGTCATAGCTTTGGAGCAGAGACGCGGAATGTTGTGGAAGCTATGTTGGGGTGAAAGCCCGGGAATGCACTTGACAATCCTAGGGGGGGGGTAAGGTGGTGATGTGATGACATGCGAAACGCGCGAAAACCCGCGACTCCCGAGCTTCCGAGCATGTGGCCATCGGGTCACGGTGGCCGCGGTGTTCCTTGCCAGCTGCTGCTGGTCGAACGCGATTGCCGCAGAAGGACAGGTCACCACTCAGCAAGTTGATGCGTGGCTTCAGAAGCAAGTAGCCGACGCCTCGGAAGATCGCTTGCTGCGAGGGTTGGCGGTCACATGGGACTCGATCGATCTCGCGATGCCTTCCAAAGATGAGATTGCGCGGATGCGGCGCGAAGTACCCGGACACCCGGATCATCCGGAGCGAGGACTGCTCGCACAGGTTGAGCGCAAACTGAAGGGAGAGTTTCCCGCAGCGCGGCGAATGGCTTGGTGCTTCTCGGGTGGTCGAGTCAGGCTCAATACGGACTCTGGGCCTGATTCTTCGCAAGGATACATGGACTTGGTCCTGACACCGGATGAAGCCTGGGGGATGACTCCAGAGGGTCTGGACATCATTGATCCTTCACGCCCTGATCCGGGCTACGACTATCGCGCGGTAGTTCCGAACTACCTATTCGAGGCTCGCGAGCTTGTAAGCATGGGTGCCTCGCTCCTTGGCCGAATCCCAGATGCGACGTGGGAGGCGGCTACGGTGGACTCGAAAGGGCGGTGGGAGAAGCGCGGACGCGATGGCCGCGGCTACTCGTGGCGCGTGGAAGGGGCGGCGGATGGTGCGCAGTGGACGATTCACCGTATCACTGCGACGGACGGCGCTTCTGGTGCCGAGTCGTCAACACGAATGTCAGATCACCGGCACGATGCGATCGCTGACCGTTGGGTTGCCGGGGCGCTTGAGTACTTCGAGGGGCGACCGCCTGCGGCGGTGCGGCGTTTCATGCTGCATGAGGTACGAGTAGCTGATGAGTCGCTTGCGGCGAGCTATCTGCGTGTGCCGGATGTGGATCAAGAGGACGCGTTCCGCGGGCGCCCAAACTACAGCATGGTCCGTGACATGCGGGCAGGTGAGCGGGCCTATCGCAAACTCGCCGATGGGCAGGTGCAGGTAGAGGTGCCGCTGCCGGATGATCGCACGGCGGAAAACTCGCGATGGGTGAGCCGTACGGGGTGGGTAACGGCTGGGTTACTGATCGCAGCGCTCGTGCTGCTGCGTGTGCGGAAGAGTGGTCATTAGTGGCATTGTCCACGCTGTGGAGGTTCAACGCGATGGGGACGCTGAAACGATCCGAACTGGTGTGCGTCGTGCTGGCGATGGCGTGTGTCGTCGGTACTGCGGTCGCGGGCACGGCCTGTTTCAACAACTACCAGCCATCGTGCTGTACTGTCGCGGTGGGCGCCCAGCCTGTGATGGATCGGCTGTGTGGAGGCAACGCATGCCCGGACTTCATCTGCCCGGGCGGCAATCCAACCATCAAGGATGTGTTTGCCACTCATCCTGGTCGAGTGTCGTTCTCGCCGATGGGTCCTCCGGGAGAGCAGTGGCTGAACAAGTGCGAGTGGTGCAGCAGCACATGCGGCGGAACGGGCGGCTTGACGTGTTTCCCGTGCACGGGCTGCACGCCTGCGAACTATCATGCGTCTAATTGTTACTGGTGGCAAGCAAGCGGTGCGATCTGTCCATGAGCGCATCATTCGCTGAATCCAGAATCATGCCGTCGCGTAGCCGGCTCAGCCCGTTATGCAAGGGCATGCAGGCGATTGTAGTCTGCATTGTCGGGATCGCTGGTCTGATCAAGCTTTCGGACCTTGCCGGGTTCCTAAACGATCTCGGAACGTGGTCGCTCATACCAACAGCCTGGGTGCTTTCTATCGGCTTGGCCTTGCCCGCGATCGAAGTGTTCCTTGCAGTGCTGTGGTTTGGCAAGCTGTGGCGGACCGGCGCGGCGGTTGCCACGCTCGGGCTGTTATGCCTGCTGACAGGCGTGTTCGCCTGGCACCTGTGGCATGGTTTCTATCCGACATGTGGGTGCTTTGGAGCGCTGGACCGCGCAAAGGAGAATCGAGACTCTGCCAGTATGATCGTTGTCCGCAACACGCTGATGATCACGATGCTGCTTCTTTCGCTCGCGATTCCGATCTGGGGACGATGTGCGCTGGTCAGGCGCGAGCGGAGTGTCGTAGCGGGCCATCCGGCCGGGTTTACGTTGATCGAGACGTTGATCGTCATCGTGCTTGTGGGGCTTCTTGTGGCATTGCTTTCACCATCGCTTGGGACTGTGCGGGGTTTGGCGAGGGAGCGGCAGTCGCTGGCGAACCTGCGATCGCACGTACAGGTGTTCGCAACGTACCTGGTCGATTGGAAGGACACCTATCCCTTCTTCACCCATCCCGATCCGGCGGTCACATGGACCATCGTGCGAAACCCGTCACGTGATGCGGCGATCCCGATGCCGTTCTTCGGCGCTCATGTGAGCTGGAACGTTGCACTTGCTGACGGCTACTACAACGGGGATCACACCGCCAGCCACTTCCGCTCGCCGGAGTCCCGCAGCCCGTTGAGTCTGGCGTCATACTGGTATCCATGCGCGTTCATAGCTTCACCGGAGTATTGGAATCCGAGAACACGGACGGGTCCGGGTCAGCGTGTTGCAACCCGCGCGGACCAAGTGCTGTTTCCTTCGTCCAAAGCGATCCTGATCGACGAGTTCGGAATGTTCAAGGTTGGGAACAGGGCAGTGCCTGAGTCGATCCGATCCGGCTTTGTCGATGGCCGGGCAGCGGTTGCGAGGCAGCGCGACTGGTCTCGCGAGGCGTACCCCGGTGGCGACGGCCCGTGGTGGGGTGCCATGCACGGCACAGCGCAGCCGCCGTTCATGCACACGCTCGATGGCGTTCGAGGGCGGGATGTGAAATAGGCTTGAGTTAGGGTGCGCGCAGCTCAAGAGCCAGCCCGCCTAGACTTCCCGCCCAGATTTCTCCCCAACTATGGAGTGTCCTCGGATGGCCAAGCAGGAAGTGCTGGACATGGTGATCGGCGCGGGCGAAGCCCAGCGCAACGCAAAGCAGGCGCAGGTGCACGCGGATGTCGCGGCCAAGGCGCTCGAACTTGGCGACCGCGCCGCCGCGATCGTCGAACTGCGCAAGGCCGTCGCCGCCGATCCCAACCCCCACATGCTCTTCAAACTCGCCTACCAACTCGACCTCGCCGGCGAGGACGAAGAAGCCCTCGCCATGTACGAGCGCGCTGTCGAGCAGCGCCCCGCCCCCATCAACGCCCTCATCAACCTCGCCGTCCTCTACGAGGACATGGGCGACTCCAGCCGCGCCGAGCGCAGCCTGCGCCAGGTCCTCGAAACCGCGCCCAACCACCCCCGCGCCCGCCTCTACATGAAGGATGTCCAGGCCAGCCGCGAGATGGTCATCGACGAAGAGATCGACCGCGACAAACTCAAGCGCAACGCGATGCTCGACATCCCCGTCACCGACTTCGAACTGTCGGTGCGGGCGCGTACCTGCCTCAAGAAGATGAACATCCGCACCCTGGGAGACCTCCTCCGAACCACCGAGGCCGAACTCCTCGCCTACAAGAACTTCGGCGAGTCCAGCCTCCTCGAGATCAAGCAGATGCTCGCCAGCAAGGGCATGCGCCTCGGACAGGGTGTCGAAGACGCCCACCGCCAGGCCCGCCGCAAGATCCTCGATCAACTCCGCGGCTCCGGCAACGAGCAGATGCTCAAGAAGTCCGTCTCCGACATGAACCTCTCGGTCCGGGCACGCAAGGCGCTCCAACTCCTCAACATCCAGACCCTCGGCGACCTCGTCAGCCACACCGAGGCCGAACTCATGGGCGTCAAGAACTTCGGCGCAACCTCCCTCACCGAGGTCAAAGACAAACTCGTCGAATACGGCCTCAGCCTCCGCAAACTCGACGAGTAAGCGCGGTCGGTATCCACAGCCAGCAAACACGTGCAGGCCGCGGCATCAACACCGCGGCCTGTTTCGTTTCCCCGGACGTGGCCCACTCTGCCCCGCAGCGCAACCGCCCCGGGCTGCAAACAAACTCCGATCGCCCGCCTTCCGTCGCGTGAAGTCTCGGGAAAACCTGTGGAAAACACGCGCGGGCGCACGATAGTTTTTCAGATCTCATGCATGGCCCGGCCGCGTGACCACGCCGCCCGGCCATTGTGCGGCGGCCAAGTCATGCCGCCGGGGCTTCCCAGTCCGCCATGATGCGGGACGGAGGTGTCGTGTGCACGAGAGGCGTGACGCCGTTCTGGCCGTCGTTCTGCTCTTGAGTGTCGCGTGGGCCGTCTTCTCCTGGGTCTTTGTCCCGGAGATGTCCCTCTGGCTGCCCGGCCTCGTCTGGCACCGCATCGCCTCGGTCGTCGTCGCCGCGGCCCTCGCCATTCACCTCTTCTTCGCCCTCTCCGATCCGCGCCGGTTCCGGGCCTGAATCGCCCCCACCGCGCACCTCATCCGCCAAGGTCGAACTCAGCAGCGTTTGCTGCGAGTGCCGATCGCGTGGTGCTACGGCGCAGGTTGTCCGCCGCCGGGGATGGTGGTGGGGGGTGATTGGGGGTGGGGGGTGTCCTCCGCACCCGTCTGCCGCAGCACATCTTCATCCCGTTTGCCGGACTTGTGAAAGCCGCTGCGGGCCTGCGTGTATTGCTCGGGCGAGACCTTGAGGTCCGGCACCTGCCCCTTCTGGTGCTGCACGTGCAGGGCCTTGAGAAAGGGCACGCACCACTGGCACCCCGTGCCCGCGCCCAGACATTCGGAAATCAGGCTCGCCACCGGCGGGTCCTCGCGCGCAAGGTACGACCGGATCTTTCGCAGGGGCACGTGGAAGCACAGGCAGACATCGTCATCGGGATCCATGCGGAATGGTAGTGGTGGGTGGTGAGCGGCGAGTGGTGCGTGGTGAGAGGGTGAGTGACTCTACAAACTGAGACCTGATCCCTTGCCCCGCGCACCCGTCTTTCAATCCGCCCGACATCCGACATCCGACATCCGACATCCGACATCCCTCTACACTCGTGCATGACCCGCGACCAACTCGCCAAGGCCATCGCCGACCTCGCCCTCCTCCGCGGCACGTTCACGCTGCGATCCGGCCGCACCAGCACCTACTACCTCGACAAGTACCTCTTCTCGACGAAGCCCGAAGTGCTGCGCGAACTCGGCAAGTTGTTTGCCGCCCGCATCGCCGCGATCGAGAAGGCCACCGGCAAAAAAGTCACGCGCCTCGCCGGCGCGGAACTCGGTGGCATCCCACTCGTCACCGCCGCGAGCCTCGAGACCGGCCTCCCCTGCCTCTTCATCCGCAACTCGAAGAAGGACTACGGCACCGCCAAGCAACTCGAAGGCAAACTCGAGAAAGGCGAGGGCGTGGTGCTGCTGGAGGATGTCGCGACCACCGCGGGCCAGGCGCTCGAGGCGGCCAAGGTGCTCAAGGACCTGGGCGCGGAAGTCATCGGCGTGATCGCCACCATCGACCGGCTCGAGGGCGCCTCGGAGAACATGGCCGCGGCGGGGATCCGCTTCGAATCGCTGTTCACCAAGCGCGACCTGGGGATCAACGAGTAGGGCGTTCAACGCGAAGGACGCAAAGATCGCGAAGTCGGATTGGACGCGGGGGGCGAGCAAGGAGGCACGGAGCGTGCGGCCGAGTTCTGCCTCGTTGGAGATAGGGGCCTGCCCATGGTCGGCGTCATCATCCTGGGACTGGTCCTCATCCTGTTGAGTCTGGCGCTCGATCTGCTGACGTTCCGAGAGTGGTTGGCCAACGTTCGCGCCGGCACGAGTTACAGCACAATCCCGCTTGTGTCACTCGTGTTCAGTATCCCCGGTGGCGTCATCCTGTTGATTGCATGGAGGGCCTTCACAGGGCCGAACATCCTTCTGATGGTCGGGGCACCGGTCTTTGCCAATCTCATGCTGCAGATGGGCGTGCCGATGATCCTCTCGGTATGGACCTCAAGGAATCGACGCTGATCCGTCGTGCGTCGACCGCCCTTTCGCAACGCCAGAGGGCTCACTCAGCCCGTGAGAGCGCCGCGAAACGGACGTAGTCGGAAACGCCGCGGAAGCCTTGCTGACGGGCCGCCTCTTCCAGCCGCAGGTTCTCTTCCTCGGTCAGGCGAATGTTGAGTTGGCGCTGACGGCGGCCGGCGGATGCGGGCATGGGGGGACGCTCGCCGGCTTCGAGTATCGTCGCAACGGCCGCGGTGAGCGACTCGACGACCGACTTCCCGCACTCGGCGAGGTTCGCGCCATCACCCATCGCGGTGGGGAACTCGAGCGCGTGGCCGACGAAGCCGCCATCTTCATTGCGCTCAATGACGATGCGGTACTGCTCCGCCAGCGCGCGGGCTCGCCGAAGGATCGCGGCATCGAACGGCCGGTCAACGGCCTTCTTGCTTCCCTTGGCCTTCACAGTTGGCTTTGGCTTTGCGGACATAGACGTGCTTGACCTTCTTCTTGTGAACCGGAATCGAGATCGGCAAACAGCCGGGTTTGGTGAAGACGTGGTGCGAGCCGGAGATGCGGGAGAGGTTGTAGTTGTGCGCGCGGAGATACCGGACGAGTTCCGAGAGGCGGGTTTCTTGAGCCATTTATCTACGCACCTCCGGGTGGCACCGCAGTATAGCGCGGGCTATACGAGCACGCCACTGCTTCCCGACGGCCGTTTCGCAACCGGTCGCTCGCGAACCAGGCTCTGAAGGACATGTGCCCGATCAGCACCCGCCCCCGCCACAAGCGATGTCCGGCGACCGTTCGGCCCCATTCCCCCCTACCATCCCGCCCTATGCCCAAGGTCACGATCAACGGCCGCGAATGCGACTTCACGCCCGGACAGATGATCATCCAGGTCGCGAACGCCAACGGGATCGACATCCCCCAGTACTGCTACCACGACGGCCTCTCCATCGTGGCCTCCTGCCGCATCTGCCTCGCCGAGGTCTGGCAGCCCAACCCGCGCAACAACAACGCGCTGGAGCCCATCCCCAAACTCGTTCCCACCTGCCAGACGGCCTGTGCCGACGGCATGGTCATCTACTCCGACTCGCCCAAGGCCATCGCCAACCAGAAGGCGGTCATGGAGTACCTGCTCATCAACCACCCGCTGGATTGCCCCGTGTGCGATCAGTCGGGCGAGTGCTTCCTGCAGGACTACTCCTACGAGTACGGCCGCGGCGTGTCGCGCTTCGAAGAAGCCAAGGTCAAGCAGCCCAAGAAGGACCTCGGCGAGCACGTCTACCTCTACGCCGACCGCTGCATCATGTGCACCCGCTGCGTCCGATTCACGCGCGAAGTCACCGGCACCAGCGAACTCCTCGTCCAGGGCCGCGGCAACAAGAATGAGATCGACGTCTTCCCCGGCAAGGCCCTGAACAACGAACTCTCCGGCAATGTCATCGACCTCTGCCCCGTTGGCGCGCTCCTCGACAAGGACTTCCTGTTCACCCAGCGCGTCTGGTTCCTGAAGGAAACACCGAGCATCGACGGCATCACCGCCAGCGGCGACAACATCCGCATCGACCACAACGACGGCAAGGTCTACCGCGTCAAGCCGCGGCTGAACATGGCCGCCAACAAGTGGTGGATCAGCGATGAAGTCCGCTACGGCTGGAAGCACGTTCACTCCGATCAGCGCATCCTCACGCCGCGGCGCAAGCAGTTTGGCGTGCAGGTCGAGAGCGACTGGAACCGCGCATACAACGATGCCGCGGCCGGCATCCGCAAGGCGGTCGGCTCGGGCGGCAAACTCGGCGTCATCATCAGCCCCATGCTCTCCTGCGAAGACGCCTTCGCCCTCGCGCGCCTCGCGATCTCCATCGATCCCCGCGCGGTCTTCGCCCTCGGCCCCGTCCCCACCAGCGGTCAGGACCGTACCTTCCCGCCCAACAAGCCCGACGGCTTCAAGATCTTCGCCGAGAAGGCCCCCAACGCCCGTGGCGTGCAGCGCGTGCTCAACGCGGTCGCCAAGGGCGGTGCAAGCGTCATCAAGTTCGATGAACTGGTGAGCCAGGTGCGCGGCGGCAGCATCGCCGCCGCCTTCATCACCGGCAACTACCCCAGCGACTGGACCACCGACAGCCTCCTCGGCGCGATGGCCGGGAGTAACAACAAGAAGCCCTTCACCGTCCTCATCGACACGCTCGGCTCGCGCCTCGCCGATGCCGCCGACATTGTCCTCCCGTCGTGTACATGGATGGAGAAGGCCGGCTCGTTCATCTCCGCGCGCGAGATGACCCAGGCCTTCGAGCAGGCCATCCCGCCGATCGGCCTCAGCAAGAGCGAAGGCCAGATCGCGCTCGACCTCGCCGCGGTCTTCGCCGGCCATGCCGCGCCCGTCGGCACGACCACCCAGCCCATCGATCCCGAAATGCCCGGCCAGGTGCCGCAGGCGGTCGAAATCGCCGCGCCCCTCGCCGGCCTCTTCAGTGCCGAAGGCGCCCGCCGCGAAATGGCCGCGATCCCCGGTCTCGAGTCCTTTGCGCAGGTCGCAGTGCCGACGGTTACCGTCGAGCACAAGCCGGACATGGAAGTCGTGGAGATCTAGCCGTCGCGGCCACCAGCCGCCAGCCCCCCGGGGGGGCATTGAGCCATGCTTCCGTTCATCATCACCATCATCGCCATTCTCGTGGTCGTGGCGACCAGCGTCGCCCTCTGGTGGTGGCGCATCTCCGCAAGAATCGCTCCTTACGCGGATGAAGTCGAAAAGCAGCGGGCCCGGGCGACCAAGCCCGCCGATGAACAGGTCGTCATCATCGGCACCCCGCGGAAGCCGGGCTGAGACCGCCGGTGCATGCGCAAAGTCCGACAAAGCATGGACTTGCGCGAAAGACCAAACTACTTGACACCCACCGGTTGTTTCCTGAAATCGCGATGGCATGGTTTCCGAAGAAGTGTTAGCATACACTAACTTAACCCGGAGGTCCTCCATGTTTCCCGCGGCCGTCACCAGCCACGCCAGCGTCCCCGAATCCCGCCCTGTCCCCATCGGCCCGCGCATCGTCCGCTGGTCCGGCACCGCCGTCATCTGCGCCTGGGCCGCGTTCTGGACGTGGTTCTGCTTCAACGTCGCGGCGTCCGAGGGCGGCCAGTCCTGGCTTTACGGCGGCGGCGTGATCGTCGTGTCGCTGGCCATCGCCGGTGCGATACTCCGCTGGCCCCGCATCGGCGGTGCGCTGGCCATCGCCGCGGGCCTCTTCTCGTTCTGGTTCTTCCCCGGCGCGCAGGCTGCGCTGCTCATGGGTCTGCCGCCCATCATCGGCGGCGGCCTCGCCGCGGCAGGCGCATGGGCCCTGCGCAACCGCGGCTAACGTTGCCCCGTGCCGCGATACAAACTCACCATCGCCTACGACGGAACCGAGTTCTGCGGCTGGCAGAAGCAGTTCCCCCACGCCGATGCCGTCCCCGAGCATCTCCACGGATTCAAACCCACCGATCCCGAGGGCTTCATGCCGGGCGAGTCATCAGCCTGTCCATTGACGGAGGAAGTGGCACCTGCGGTTCCTTCCACATCCGACATCCGACATCCGACATCCGACATCACCCCCCGTCCCCGGCGCGAAATCCGCACCGTGCAATCCGTCGTCGAGCGCGCCATCCGCCTCGTCGTCCGTGAGCCCATCATCCTCAACGGCGCCAGCCGCACCGACGCCGGTGTCCACGCCAGGGGCCAGGTCGCCGCGTTTTCCACGCTCGAGTCCGGTCAGGGCCGGAGTGGCGGAGGCTGGCCCGCCGACCGCGGCACCACGCCGCTCATGCGCGCTGTGAACGCCCGTCTTCCCGACGATGTCCTCATCCGCTCCATCGAAGTCGTCCCCGACGACTTCAACCCCATCGCCGGCGCGACCTCCAAGGGCTACACCTACACCCTCTGGTGTGCCGACCATCGGCCCCTGTGGCCCCGCCGAACCGTCATGCATCTCTGGCACAGGTTGGATGTCCCCGCCATGCGCGAGGCCGCTGCCGCGCTCGTCGGCGAGCACGATTTCGCCGCCTTCGCCGCCGCCGGCCACGGCCGTCTCACCACCGTACGCACGATCTTCGGGTGTGAAGTGGCGGACGAGACCATGGACGAAGCGTGCGAACGCGTTGTCGAGCATGGCTGGCCACGCGGTCTCAGCGGCGAAGCCGATGGACCTGTCCAGAGACTCGTGATCCGCGTCTGGGGCAACGGCTTTCTCTGGAACATGGTCCGCATCATCGCCGGCACGCTCGTCGAAGCAGGCAAGGGCAAGTGTTCTCCAGACCGCGTCCGCGAAGCGCTCCGCACCGGGAACCGCCGACTCGCCGGCTCGACGCTCCCGGCCCACGGCCTGTGCCTTGAGTGGATCAGGTACGGCGTCTCCGGCGCCGATGCACCGATCGACGACGCCTGAGCCGCTCCCGCGGCGCTTCTCTCACTCCCCCATCACGCGCCGCAGAAACTCCGCATCCTTGAACCCGCGCCCCTCCGCCGCGTTCTCCGCGAACCGCACGATCACCAGCCCCTGGTCCGGCAGCACGTACAGCCGCTGTTTTCCCAGCCCGGCCGCCATATACACGCGCACGTTCTTGCCTTCCGCATCGCGGATCGCCCCCGATGCCTCCGCCCGCAGCACCCGCGCTCGCACCCGGTCCCGCAGCGGCATGTCCGCCTCGTCCGTGCCGGTGGCACCTGCCGCGGCCTCCCCCGGCAGCCACCACGTCAGCCCGTACGCCGCATTCGCCTTGCTCCGCTCGAAGCACTGCGCCAGCAGTTCCGGCCGCAGCAGCGGCTTCAACACCTCCCCGCCGTTCTGGAAAGTTCTCACGGCGCCGCCGAGCCGCACAAACTCGCCGAACTTCGCCCACTCCCGCGCTGTCAGAAAGCACCCGCCCGGCAGGTTCGGGTTCCCCTTCGCATCCTTGCCGAAGAAGCCGATCTCGATCTTCAGCGGCTCGAAGATCCTCGTCTGCATGTACGCCATGACCGTATCCGGAAACGCCGGGTCCTCATCGTGCCGTGCTTCCAGTTTGCGCTGCAGCAGTTCACCGAACGCGTAGAAGTGGCTCGGCCCATAGACGAACACCTTCCCCGGTTCGTTGATCGCCTCGACTCCGATCGCCGCGGCAAACTTGTCGTCCGGAACGCCTCCCTGCCCGCGCGAAAGCCGCCCGCCCCGCAGCCGCAGCGCCCCCGCGCTGCCGATCGTGTCCTCCGCCGGATCGAGCCCGCTCGACAGGTTCAGCAGCATCCGCACCGTGATCCTGCTCCTCTTCGCATCCTCGCGCCACTCCGTGATCGTGTCGCTCGCCAACTCGTCCAGCGTCAGCAGCCCGTCCTGCACCGCGAACATCGCCGCCACACCCGTGAACGACTTGGTCCCGCTCGCCAGCATGTGCGGCCGCGATGCAGCCCAATCGTGGTCGTATCGCTCATACACCACCCGCCCGTCGTGCATGATCAGCACGGCGCGGCCGGAGAACCCCGCCGAGTATTCCGCCGCCGAGTCGCCCCGCCTCGCCCACGCCGCGCTGTCGGTCCCCGTTGCCGCGGGGGGCGACTCTGCAGGGGGGGACGCTGCGGGGCGGGACGCTGCCACGATCGGCGGTTCACCCGCATCGAGGTTCGCCCCGCAGGCATTCGTGGCCAGCCACACAATGCCCGCGACACCGCACAGGACTCCCCACGCCGAATACGAGAGCAAGGTGCGCATGATGGTTCCTTCGCCTCCCGGGGCAAAACGCCCGCGGCACCGGCGCGATTGCACAACGTCGTCCGCGCCCTTGAACCCCGCCGGTTATCGCACGGTCAGAATGAACCACAGTGGGAACGCCAGGCCCAGCCCCACGACGGCTAGTGCCCACAGCCACCGCTCGCCATCCGACTTCCGTCCCAGGATTCGGCGACACGCGACCCATGCCCATAACGCCAGGCCCGGCACCACCGCACCCCCGAGCAGCGGGATCAGTTCCCAGAGCCGTGGGCCGCCGCGCCCGGAGATCGCCAGCGCAAACAGCAGCAGCAGCCCGCAGAAGCCCCAGCCCGCCGACAGTCCCACCAGCCCGAAGATGAACGCTCCCAGTTTCGGCTCGGTTGTTCCCACCGCCAGCACCAGGTGTCGCCCACACTCCGGGCAGTGATCGCTCACCAGCGCCCGCAGGTTGTAGCCGCATACCGGGCATGCCGCATCCCGCTCCGCCAGAAACGCCGCGAGGTCCTCGCGATCGTCGTTCTTCATGGTGCGGACTCTACAGAGCCACTTCCGACCCCCCTAGGACGCGCGCTCGGCAACCAGCCGGGCAAACCAGAACACCAGCACATACGTCGCCGCGCCCAGCGCGATCATCCCCACCACGATCTGGGCCGACATCAGCATCACATCCCGCCAGTACCGCTCCAGCGTCTGCTTCCGGATCGCCTTGTACGTCATCGACACCATCACCGCCATCGGGATCAGCAGCGCGAACCACCACTGGTGCAGTTCGATCGGATCGATGAACGGACGGAACGGCGGCATCGGCCACCGAGGCGCGGCATCCCCCACCCGCGTTCCCACCGTCGCGATCACCGCCAGCACGATCGGGTTCATTCCGGATCTCCCTCCTCGCGACGACGGCTGAACGCCGCATCCAGGATGCAGATCAGGTTCATCATCCCGGCGATCGTGCAGAACAGCGTGCCCAGTTCGTTCATCCGTCCCAGGCTCTTCACGTTCGGCGGCCACGCCGGCGAGACGGTCGTCCCCGACACCGGCGAACTCCCCGTGAGCCGCGCCACCGGCAGTCCCGTCGCCGCGTCCAGCGTCGTGATGATCGGCTGGCCCGTCGCGGGGTCGCGATACTCGTTCGGAAACGCCGTCCGCAATCCCGTCACCGGCACATTCACCTTGAACTGGTTCTGGTGCAGCCAATCCACCCCGAACGCCACCGGCCCGACCAGCGCCTCACCCACAAACCACGGAAAATCCTCGCGCCGGTCGACCACATCGATCCCCCCGATGAACACCCCTGAGGCGAACATCCCCAAGATGCCCGCGGCGATCAGCCGCCCGCGTCGGGGATAACCCAAATACCAATGCCCTAGTCCGGGCAGGATGATCGCCAAGACCCCGGCAAAGGGCTGGATCGCGACGTGCTTTGAGGTGGTGCCGGGGGGGGGTGGGGGCATGGCGGTTGGTCTTGGGCCGATCCAATCGGCGATCGAGGCGCGGATCGCCCAGTCCGGGGCTTCGCGGGATCTTCGCCCCACCCTCTCCTTGGGGAAAGCGGGTGGATGGTTGACACGAACGGGAAGGCGAGTAGTGTACCGCCTTTCACGGGCGACCCGGAGTCCATTCCGGACGCGAGATTCGGGTGTCCGGCCCGCCATGGTGCGGCCGGCGAGAGCGACTACGACGGCGCGCGGGCGCCGCGATCCACGGAAACACGCAACCCAAGCGAGTGTGAGCCATGCCGAGCGCGATGCTTGATGAGCCGAAAGTTGGTGCGGGGCCGGAGTGGGCAGCCGCGTTCGCCATCCCCCTCATGGATGACGATGGCAAGAAGTTTGAGGAGGAAGACGACGACGAGGCCGACGACCTCGACGAAGAGGGCCCCGACGCCGACGAGGAAGAGTTTGAGGATGATGACGAGTTTGAGGATGACGACGACGTCTTCGCCGACGATGATGATGCCGACGACGATTTCGACGGCGATGCCGACGACGACGAGGACGATGACTTCTGAGGCCGCCTCGGAGGTGTGAAGAGTGGTTATCGCCACGCGGGCGGCCCCAAGGGTCGCCCGCGCTGCTTTTTGCGCGGGCACGGAGACGCCCGACATGGCCACCAGGAAGAACCGTCCCGGCACCGACAACCCCGCCTCCACGCCCGGCCCGCGCCCGCCCGCCGAGCCCGCCGATCAGGCGCAGACCGAACCCGCCGACAGCCACCGCTTCGACCCCGCCCGGTCGCGCAGGCGCGAGAACGTCGTCCCCACCGAACTCGGCGTCGACCGCCGGCTCGGCCTCGACCGCCGCGAGATCCAGGCCCGCATCAACGGAGACTCCGTCCAGGCCGGCGAACCCGGCACCGGCCTCGAGCGCCGTCGCGGCCCCGGCCGCAGGCGCACCGACTTCACCAAGTCCGCCGAAGAAGGCGAGATGAACCGCGAGCAGTTCCTCTTCCTGATGGCCATCGACGCCTTCAAGAAGTCCAACTCCGTCATGTACCCCACCTGGAGCGACGTCCTCGAGGTCGTCCGGCTCCTGGGCTATCGCAAGACCATGCCCAGCGAACTGAACATCCGCGGCGCGGAAGACTTCCGCGAAGCGCCCGATGCCCTCTCGGGCGTCCGTGCCAAGCCCGGCCACCCCGAGGAACGACGCGAAGCCGCCTGAACCGTGCGCTCACCGCGCCGCCTTACTTTGAAGCCGTGCCGGGCCCGATCGGCCACCGCACGCGCACCGGCACGGTGTCGTGGATCCGCGCGGTCGCGTCGCTTGTGCCCGTCAGGATCCGTTCCCCATCCGGGCTGAAGCACGCCGAGTTCACCCACACCGTGTTTGGTCGGATCGTCGCCAGCAGGCGCAGCGTTCGGCTGTCCCACACCCGCGCCGTGCAGTCCCACGACGCCGTCACCACCCGCGCACCGTCCGGGCTGAACCCGATCCCCACGATTCGTTCGTCGTGCGCCAACTGCCGGCCCAGCACCTGCCCATTCCGCGCATCCCGCATCACGATCTCGCCATCGTTCGTCCCGATCGCGATCCGTTTCCCGTCCTTGCTGTACGACATCTCGCCCACGCCGCTCCCCAGCGTCTCCACATCAGCCACCGCTGAGCCGTCCGACGAGTTCCACAGCCGGAACGTCCCATCCATCGAGATGGTCGCGATCCGACCGCCATCCGGACTCAGCACCGCCGTCGCGAAAACTCCGATCGGCGGCCGTGCTGTCGCCAGCAACTCGCCCGTGCCCGCATCGAATATCGCGGCCGCGCCCGCCTGCAACGCCAGGACCCGCGTGCCGTCGGCGCTGAGCCGCGCGCCCGGCGCGCGTTCGGTCTCCCCACCGAACCGCCTCACCACCGTCCCCGTCTCCCACTCAATCAGCGCCGCGGGGCCGGAGACCGCGCCGACCAGGAGCAGTCGCCCGTCCGGGCTGAAACTCACTTCCGAGGGCGAGCGATCCTGCTTGAACGAGGCGAGGCACTCGCCCGTCGCCGCATCCCACACCTTCGCGCTGTCGTCATACGAGGCCGTCGCGATCCGCGTCCCGTCACCGCTGAACACCGCATCCTTCACGATGTGGTCGTGCCCCGTGAGAATCGTCGCGCCCGTCGCCTTCGAGAGCGTCCATGACTTCACCGTGCCATCCGATGACGCCGTCAAAACCGTCGCCCCACCCGCCAGGTACCGTGCCTTGCTGACCGACCCGGTGTGGCCGCGCAGCACCGCAAGTTGCCTGCCCGTTGCGGTTTCGAAGATCCGCGCGGTCTTGTCCATCGAGCCGGTCAGCAACCGCTTGCCGTTCCGGCCGAACTCAAGGCTCGAGACCGGCTCGCGATGACTCGTCACCCGCGACACTTCCTTCCCATCCTCCGTCCGCCACACCACCACCAGGTGCTGCCCCGCCGTTGCGCACATCGCGCCATCCGCGCTGAATGCGCAGCAGAACACCGGCAGGCCTGCTGTCGGCAGGTCGGCGACCGCCTCGCCCGTCGCCGCGTTCCAGAGACGGCCATGCCCGTCGCGAGAGCCCGTCAGCAGCAACCGGCTGTCCGGGCTGAACTCGACGCACATGATCTCCGACCCGCCCTGTCCCAGCGCCGCGATCAGTTCCCCATCCTTGCTCCAGAGCCGCAGTCCGCCGTCCCGGCTTCCCGTCGCCACCCGCTCCCCATCGGCGCTCCATGCCGCCTCGGACACCTCCGATGCGTGCCCGCCCAGCCGCAGCACCGCTTCGCCGCTCTCACAGTCGAACACCCGCGCGCACCCGTCCTTGCACCCCACGACCACCCGTGTCGCGCCGGCATTCAACTTCGCGCAGTACAACTGCACCCCGCCGCTGTTGAACTTCGTCAGCAGGCCGCCCGTTCTCCGGTCGTGCAGCGTCAACTCGTTGTAGACCGCGCGCACCAGGAGTCTCTCACCATCCCTGCTGAACTCCGTCTCGCTCAACGCCTGCTGCCCCACCGTGAACGAGACCTCCTGCTCCAGGGTCCGCGTCGGACGTATCGCCACCGACGCGTGTCCAAACGTGAACGCCACCAGTTCGCCATCCGGCGAAAGGCTCATCGATTCAATCGGGTAATGCGGGCCCAGCGAAACCGTTGCCGCGCTGGTGTCCGACAACGCATCCAGGTACCGCCACTCCCACCCGCGAAGCCGCGCAGGGCACGCGTCCAGGTTCTCCCGCACGCGGGCCGGCTGCTCGCTCAGAAACGACGCGTCCGCCGCCGTCAGGTGCGCAACATACGCCTCGTACTCCGCGGCATCCCGTTCCCGGATCGCCTCGTTCTTCGCCGTCGTCGCCTCGCCCTCCGCCCTGGTCGCCTTCTTCAACGCAGCGGTGGTCTCTCCGATCTGGAACGTGAGGCCGCTCTCGGCCTCCAGCGCACGCTTGAGCATCAGCGACACGCCGATGATGCCCGCCACCAGAACAAGAAACGTCGCCGCGACGCCGCCCACCAGCACCTTGTTCCTTCGGGCAAACTTCGCCGCCTGGTACCACGTGCTCGCCGGCCGCGCCGCGATCGGCTCGTCCTTCAGGTACCGCCGGATGTCGCTGCCCAGCGCCTCGGCGCTCTGGTACCGCCGCCCCTTGTCCTTCTCCAGGGCCTTGGCCACGATCGTCTCGATGTCCCCGCGCAGCGTCCGGTTGATCGCGCTCAGCCGGGTCGGGTCCTCCTCCCGGATCACCCGCACCGCCTCGTGGATCATCTTCTTCTGCAGGTCATAGGGCAGCCGCCCGGCCAGCAACTCGTAGGCGATCACCCCCAGCGCGTACACGTCGCTCCGCGTGTCCAGTTCATCGGGGTTCCCGCCCACCTGCTCCGGGCTCATGTACGGCACCGTGCCGATCAACTGCCCGATGTCGGTCTGCATCGTCGTCTGCTGGATGTCGCTGTCGGTCGCCCGGGCCACGCCGAAGTCCAGGATCTTCGGCTGCCCGCTCTCATCCACGAGGATGTTGCCGGGCTTCAGATCCCGGTGGATCACCCCCTTCTGGTGCGCGTGGTACACCGCATCGCAGATCCGCGCCACCAGTTCCAGCCGCTCCCGCGTGCCCAGGTTCTTCGCCGCGGCGTACTCCGTCAGCGGAACGCCCTTGATCAACTCCATCGCGAAGAACGGCGTGACCCCCCCGCTCCGCCCTCCCTCATCCCGCACCGACCCCGCCTCGTACACCTGCGCGATGCCCGGGTGCTGCAGCCGCCCGAGCACCTGCGACTCGTGCTCGAACCGCCTGAGCATCTGCGCGCTGAGCCATCCGCCCCGGATCACCTTCAACGCCACGCTCCGCCGCGGCGACTCCTGCTGCGCCTCGTACACCGCGCCCATCCCGCCCTGGCCCAGCAGCCGAACAATCGTGTACCGGCCGAACTGTCCGCCCGCCATCAGCCCGCCGGTGCCCTGCCCCGCCCCGAGAGTCCGCGTCGCCGCCTGCGAAACCGGCGCGCATTCACCGCCGGCGCTGCGCGCCGGTTGGTTCGATGCCTGCTCCTTACCGTGATCTCCGCCGATCGACCGAGTGGGTTCGTCCACGAGAAAACCCTCGCCGCCCCGCGTGCAGTCTACCGACTGTCGCGCGTTACGCCGACCGCTTTCCAGCCCGCCCGCACCGGTTCGCAGGCCTGCGCACTCCGCACGCCCGCGCTTCGATTCTCGGACTCTTGTGACCCGGCGCGAGGCTCATCCAAAAAGCGGACCAAGCCCGGACCCGATCAAAAGCGAAATATTTGCGGTGTTTGTCAGTAACTTGAACGGGTTGTTTTCCAAAATCGGGGGGTCGATGACCACAATTTCCGCCAAAGTTGGCCACATGCTTGTAACTTGGGTATTGACCGCCCTTTGCCGATCGTGGATACTGACCCGTTGCCAAGGTCACTTCGGTTACACGCCGGGCCGTGGCAATTGATTGGTTTCGCGCCCGGGATGCGCGAGAGACTTTGGGTTCACGCTTCGTTTGGGGGGAGGGCGCAAGGATCGGAAGGTCGAGAACAGCGCGTTGGCTTGGCGCATGAAGCGCGAGTCTCGCCGGGCACAAAACCGGGTACCGAGTCCATGGCCACGATCACAAAGAAAGACCTCGTCGATCGGATCTCGGCGAGGATCACGAACTGTCCAAGGGCAGACGTGAAGCAGGTGATCCAATCGTTCTTGGACAGCATCATCGATGAGTTGGGGAAGGGCAACCGACTGGAGTTCCGCGACTTCGGCGTCTTCGAGGTGAAGGAGCGGGCCGCACGCGTCGCCCAGAACCCAAAGACCCTCGTCCCCGTCAAGGTCCCGCCCAAGCGCACCGTCAAGTTCAAGGTCGGCCGCCTCATGAAGGACCAACTCGAAGCCCCCGCCAAGCCCCAGGTCATCGTGAGCCCCGATATCTCCGCCAACGGGCGTGTCACCCGGAACCCCAACCCCAGCGCCTGATCGCTCCTCGCCTCGCCAGACATCCCGAGTCCTGACCCGAACCCCGGCATGTGTTTACCGGGGTTCTTGTGTCTTCAAAGTTGGCCCTGCGGCAAAGTTCAATCGATCGCAGTCGCGAAAGAAAAAACGCAGGCCACGGGTTGCGCGGGCTGCGCTGGTCGTCCCAACTCGAGAGTCGAGACGGTGCCTGCGAGTTTCTTGTTGTGAGAAACCTGCGGGCCGGGATCGATTACACTGAACGGAATGTAAACTGGGTGATCTCTCTTGTCAAGGAGATTCCATGCCGCAGCACATTCTCGGGCTCGACATCGGCTCAAACTCCGTTGGCTCCGCTTGGATCGACTTCAAGACTGGGACGATCGATACCGGCCTGAGCATATTTCCTGCCGGGGTGGACGAGACCGACGATGCCCGCGGCGAGCCGAAGAACGCCAAGCGCCGGATGAAGCGGCGAACCCGGATCACACTCGCGCGGCGATCCGCGCGCAAACGCGAGCTTCGGCAGGAGTTGATCTCGCGCGGGCTGCTGCCGGGCGATGCCGCGGCGTTCAATGTGCTGCTCGAACACACCGACCCGTGGGTGCTTCGGCGCAAGGGTCTGAACCACGCGCTGAATGCGCACGAGTTTGGACGCGTGCTGCTGCACTTGGCGCAGCGACGGGGCGCGCTGGGCCTGCGCGAACCGCCGGAGGAGGAAGAGAGTGCGCAGGAGGCAGCCGCGGCAAAGGTTGATGGGAAGATCACGGCGGCAATCGGTGCAGCGCGGTCGGCCATGCTCGAACGCAATGCACGATCGTTCGGTGAGTTCATGTGCATGCTGCGCGAGGAACGACGCATGCCGATCGATCCGACAATCGCGGACACACGTCCTGTGGATCGGCGGAAGAGCGCGAGAGAATGGAGTCAACCGATCCGGAATAGGGCCGGAAGCTACGAGTTCGCAGCCGATCGACCGATGATCCGGGACGAGTTCGCAATGCTCTGGCAGGCCCAGAAACAGTTCAACGGGCCGCTTGCTAATCTTCTGACCGACGAGCTCCGCCTCAAGCTCGATGATGAGACCGGTGATTCCATCTGGCGACATCGTGGCCTGCTGTTCGGCCAGCGCCGGCAGTCGTGGGATATGGGCACGCTCGGGCGATGCGTGCTGGAGCCGAGCGAGCGATGCGTTCCGCACGCCGACCGGCACGCCTCATACTTCCGGGTGGTCGAGACTGTGAACAACATCAAGATCAGCGAGCGGGGCAAGCCTGATCGGTGGCTGACGCCAGAAGAGCGCAGCAAGGTAGTCTCCATGCTGCGCGGGCCGCTTGGCATGCATGAGAAAGGCGCGCACAAGGGCAAGCCCAGGCGCAGCGCGAGCGTCAGTGATGTCCGCAATGCCCTCGGGCTCGGCAAGGCCGGGAAGAAGTCGCCGATCTGGTTAAACATCGAGGCAGACAAGGACCGGGAGATTAACACCGACTGGTTCCACCGGACAATTGTGCATGGCGCGGTGACTGAAGAAAAATGGAATGCGATGAGCGAGCGGCAGCGCGATTCGGTGAATCGTGCGGTTCTGAGCTTTGATCCCGACCAGGAAGAGCATGTGACCAAGCTGCGCGCCGGAGCGCAGAAGTGGTGGGGCTGTACGATTGCACAGGCAGATGCGTTCGTGGCCTGCTGGAAGAAGCGTCCGCCGATCGAGAAGCGAATGAACCTCTCGCGCCGGGCGGTGGTGAACATGCTGCGCGTGATGGACGCGCCGCCGGCCGACCCGGACTGCGGATTTGATCGCACGAAGCGATGGTTGACACAGATCGAGGCCCGCAAACTCATCGCCGAGGATGACGGCTTCTGCGACGTCACGACGGGCGAGCGGCTGCACGAGCGCACTCGCATCCGGTACGCGACGGGGGCTAAGGGCCTGACCGCGCGCGACCGCTACTACATCAAACGGCATCCAAACACTCTTCCGCCAGCGCCCATGCTGACCAACCCGGTCGTCCGCAAGGCGATCCACGAGGTCCGCCGACACCTCCTTGCACACGTGCACAAGAACGGGTGCAGGCCCGATGCGATCGTCATCGAGCTTGCGCGCGAGGCGAAGATGTCCGCGAAGGATGCGGATCGCACGCTTCTACGCAATCGCCTTCGCGACCGCATCCGGAAGAACATTCTTGAGTCCTTCAATCTGCATAGCGCGAAACCGAGTCAGCAGCGGGTCGCCGTTGAGCGGGTGGTGCTCGCCATCCAGCAGAATGGCGTGTGCGTACTGTGCGGCAAGGCGGGGATCACGGCACGAGTCGCCGCAAATGGCGAGGAGTGTGAGCTGGCGCACATCACACCTCGCGGCATCGGCGGAGGCGCCGGGCTGAACAATATGGTTGTTGCGCACACCAAGTGCAACCGCGACATGGGCCGTCGTACGCCGCGGCAGTGGTGGGGCGATCGGTTCGATGCCGAGATGAACCGGATCGAGCTTATGTACTCCGAGGTCGAGCGCATCAAGTACAGTCAGGTCGACAAGGCCGAGCAGGACAAACTGTGGGCCTGCTACTTCGACCGACGCGACGACCGGGCGAAGATCGTCAACTTCAAGCGAACCGTCGACGACATCAGGGGGTTCTCGGAGCGCGACCTTACCGACACCCGCTACGCCGCCCGTCAGGTCATGGCCTACCTGTCCGACGCACTCTTCGACGGCAAGGGTCTGCCGGAGCGCGGCGGCCCGCGACTCATCTTCACCACCGATGGCCGCTGGACGAGCGAACTCCGCCGCGAATGGGGATTGTTCCAGGATGCGCACGATGCTCGTGCCAAGGGCATCAGCGCCGCCGATGAACACGCTCGCAAGGAGAAGAACCGCGGCGACCACCGCCACCACGCCCTCGATGCCGTCGTGGTCGCCCTGACCTCGCGCTCGCTGCAGATCGAGTTTGAGCAGCGGGTGAAGGCCGCGGACAAGGCCGGTATCACCGCCGAGCAGTTCGAGTCGTACTGCCGCGACAACCCGATCCGACCGCCCGAGCCGTTCAAGAGTCGGGAGGATCTGCGAAACAGGGCGATCGCTTCGATTTTCGGTGAGCGCCCGGTGTCGCACCGCGCCGTCAAGCGCAAACTGATCGGGGCGCTGCACGAAGAGACCTTGCTCAGCCCGGTCGTTGACGGCCACGGCAAGCCCGGCGGCCTGTACACCGGCAGGAAGAGCGTCCTGGCCCTCGATCCGAACCATTTGCGGATGCCGCGCCCCGAAACGGAGAAAGAAGCAATTGCGCGGCTCGCGGATCGTCGGCAACGCGAGACGGGAGTCGATGAGAAAACGGCGAAAAAATGGGCACGGGAGGCAGCCAGGAGCAAGGGCTACACACCGGCGATCGTTGATCCGCCGCCGGGCAAGGGTGGACTTGTGCGAGACGTCGCGCTGCGTCGAGCATTGCGGAAGTGCCTCGAGAGCAACGGGCTTGACCCTGGAGAATTCACGGCTAGCCAGATCAAGAGGCTGGCGGACGCCGGGAAGGTGACGCACGCGAGCGGCGTGCCGATCCGTTCGGTTGTGCTGCTGAGAGCCATGAGTGACCCGGTGATTGTGTCTCGCTGGGAACACGACTACGCGACCGGCAAGCCGCGGAAGGTGTACGACGCATTGACGGGCGAGGGCCGTGCCGCCGCGGCAAGGGCGTATGTTGGTGGGAACAACCACCACATCGAGATCCGCGTGGATGCCAGGGGAAAGTGGTCCGGCGAGGTTGTCAGCGCGCACGAAGCCGCACAACGCAGGATTGCATTCTTCCGTGCTCTGCGCAAGGCCGGCGTTCCCAGGTTCAAGGACTTGAAAAAACTGCCCAGGGCCGAGCGGTTGAGATGGTCGCCGCAGATCTCCGCGGCGGATGCCGCCCACCCCGTTGTTGATCGTTCCGATAACCCGGCGAATGGCGGCCGATTCGTGATGTCACTGTGCGAGGGCGAGATGGTGTACATGAAGCACAAGGACAGGCCGGATGAGCCGCCCAACTACTTCGTCGTTGCCAAACTCGACAAGCCTCAGACGGTTGTCCTGGTTCCGCACTGGGACGCCCGGAAGGCGGGCGAAAGGAAGGATGCGGCCGGGATGAAGGTTCCGGACTCCGCTCGCGAGCAGTTCTCCGCGACGCCGACCGACCTCAAAGACCTCGCGCCGTCCGGCCACCCCCACGCGGTGAAGGTGCGAGTGTCGCCGCTGGGCGAGGTCGAGTTGCTGAAAAGAGATTGATTCAGTGGGTGAAAGGTGATCAACTGCGGGAATGATCCGGCGGGCTGTGGAGATCAGCCGCAACCCTTGCGCACTCGTCACACGCGACGAGCAGTTGCTCATCCTCCGCCGTGATGGAGGCCCGTCCAAGCCTCTGCCCGCACGACCACCGAACCTCGCGGGCTCGATCCCCTGCGAAGATCTGGGAATGCTCATCGTTGATGAGCGTGATACGACCTACACGCACGGGCTGCTGACCAAACTCGCGGAGCATGGGGCGGCACTGGTGGTCTGCGGACGCGACCACATGCCGATCGGTGTGTACGCGCCCCTGCCCCAGAACACCGACCTGCTCTCGCGCATGCACGCGCAGATCAACGTCAGCAAGCCAACGCGCAAACGGCTCTGGTCGCGGATCGTCGCGGCAAAGATCAAGGCACAAGCAAGGAACCTGCCGACAGACTCGGGCATTCGCGCCAGGCTGCTCGGCATCTCCCGGGCGGTTCGCAGCGGCGACCCGGACAATCGGGAGGCGTACGCGGCCATGCTGTACTGGCCGGTACTTTTCTCGCGCTCACCGGACATTGTCAGGCCGTTCCGGCGCGTGCCGGGCGAGCCGGGTGCCACGGCGCCGAACAGCCTGCTCGACTACGGATACGCGGTACTGAGAGCGGCGGTGGCGCGGGCGATTGTGGGCGCGGGGCTGCTGCCTGCTCTGGGCCTGCGGCATGTCGGAAGATCGAACTTCTTCTGCCTCGCCGATGACCTCGTCGAGCCCTTGCGACCGATGATCGATGCACGGGTGCAGGTGCTCGTGCGCGAAGGCAAACTGGACCTTCGGCAGGAGACCAAGGCGGACCTCATCAGGGTCTTGTGGACCACGGTGCAGACAGGCAGTGAAGCAGGGCCGCTACAGGTCGCGCTGAGCCACTATGTCGCATCGCTTGTCCGATGTCTGGAGGGCGACCCGGGACGGCTGGATATTCCGGTGGTGTATGAGCGGCATTCTGCGCAGGACCAGGGCATCGACCCGCCATGTGCCGATGATGGCGAAGATCACCCGGAGGCTGGTCGATGACCTTGGGACATGCACCTCAGTGGGTACCGCTTCATGTGGGTGGTCGCCATGTTCGACCTTCCGGTGGACAGCAAAGAGAGCAGGAAGCAGTACGCGCGGTTCCGAAAGGCCCTCCTGAAGGACGGCTTCGCAAAGATGCAGTTCAGTGTGTATGTACGGCACTCGGCCAGCCGAGAGAACGCCGCGGTGCATATCGCCCGGGTCGAGGCGGCGGTGCCCCCGGACGGGGAGGTGCGGGTCATCACGATCACGGACAAGCAGTTCGAACGTATGCGCGTTTTCTGGGGAAAAACCAGGCGACCGCCCGAGCCGGCACCGGCCCAACTGGAACTCTTTTGATGGGGCCTGTGCGTATCTCCCTGTCATGCCGAGACTTGGGATGGGTCTAGTGTAATCGATCCCAGCCCGCGAGCAACGCACAAGTCGAGTAGTCGTACATGGTGACGATCGTGCAGTGTAATCGATCCCAGCCCGCGAGCAACGCACAAGAGCGTGAGCACGCCGTCGGTCAGGCCCGTCAGTGTAATCGATCCCAGCCCGCGAGCAACGCACAAGGGCCGACACCGGATCTCTCGCGCAAGGCCGAGTGTAATCGATCCCAGCCCGCGAGCAACGCACAAGAAGCAGTTGCCCCTGGCGCGGTCGTGCCCCAGTGTAATCGATCCCAGCCCGCGAGCAACGCACAAGCGTTACAACGCGGAGCAGTGGCCGGAGATCAGTGTAATCGATCCCAGCCCGCGAGCAACGCACAAGGATGATGGCGGCGGTCGGCGATGACATTGCGAGTGTAATCGATCCCAGCCCGCGAGCAACGCACAAGGGCGGTCGAGGGCACGCACGACGACTGCGAGTGTAATCGATCCCAGCCCGCGAGCAACGCACAAGCCGCAGCAGCAGTCGAGCGTGAACGGCGCGAGTGTAATCGATCCCAGCCCGCGAGCAACGCACAAGACTGCAACGCTCGCTGCAACGCACGATGCCAGTGTAATCGATCCCAGCCCGCGAGCAACGCACAAGAAAATCTGTTAATGGATCTTCACCAACAATAGTGTAATCGATCCCAGCCCGCGAGCAACGCACAAGTGACTCCGGAGAACCGGCCGCCAATCACCGAGTGTAATCGATCCCAGCCCGCGAGCAACGCACAAGACATACCGTGCACAAAGATCATGCGTAATAAGTGTAATCGATCCCAGCCCGCGAGCAACGCACAAGTTTGTGTTCGCCGACCCCTCCTCGGGCCAAAGTGTAATCGATCCCAGCCCGCGAGCAACGCACAAGGCCGCGGTGATCTGCTGCTGGCACTGCACGAGTGTAATCGATCCCAGCCCGCGAGCAACGCACAAGGCTCGCATCGGCAGGGTGCCGCTCCGCGAAGTGTAATCGATCCCAGCCCGCGAGCAACGCACAAGACTGGTTGACGCAGGAGCGCGACGTTGCGAAGTGTAATCGATCCCAGCCCGCGAGCAACGCACAAGCAGGATGCGGCGCAGGCAGCACGCACGCCAAGTGTAATCGATCCCAGCCCGCGAGCAACGCACAAGTGTATGGGATTCGCGGGGAAGGGGATAAACAGTGTAATCGATCCCAGCCCGCGAGCAACGCACAAGTGCCAACTGCGCCGCGGCTCTTCCAGCCAAAGTGTAATCGATCCCAGCCCGCGAGCAACGCACAAGTCCTCGGCCCTCATCGCCGCCTTGTCGGTCAGTGTAATCGATCCCAGCCCGCGAGCAACGCACAAGCGGCGACTGGAAGCGCGACCCCGTGTCCGCAGTGTAATCGATCCCAGCCCGCGAGCAACGCACAAGACCTTGCCAAGTCTGTGGACTGGACTGTATAGTGTAATCGATCCCAGCCCGCGAGCAACGCACAAGATTACTTTGACTCCAGCCGCGAGCAGGCGAAGTGTAATCGATCCCAGCCCGCGAGCAACGCACAAGAATAGTTGCCGGTCCTCATGTTTTCCTCCGAGTGTAATCGATCCCAGCCCGCGAGCAACGCACAAGAATGCAGTACTGAGATCTGCTCAACTTTGTAGTGTAATCGATCCCAGCCCGCGAGCAACGCACAAGGGCTCAAGCCGCGGAGGATGGCGGCGGAAGAGTGTAATCGATCCCAGCCCGCGAGCAACGCACAAAATGAGAGCCCGACGCGGAGCGTCGGGCTCCGTGGCAGACAACGGCGATCTATGACCCAAGGATCGCCGCACGCATGTTCGCGGCCATCCGCTCCGCCCCCTGAATGAACGCCGCCCGCGCGGCCGGCGGCGCCTCGGCCATCACCGTCGCGCGCCATAACGCCAGCCAGCGCTCGAAGTGTTCTGCTCCAAGCCCCTCCAGTTTCAGATGCTCCCGGATCGGCCGGCCGCTGTACCGCCCCGTCCGAAGCACCAGCGACGACCAGAAGTCATACATCTTCGGCAGATGCACCGACCAGTCCGACACGTTCGACTCGAAGATCGGCCCCAGCAGCGGATCAGCCCGCACCTGCCCGTAGAACGAATCCACCAGCCGCCGGATGAGCAGTTCATCCGCCCCGAGTCCTTCCGCCCGCGCGCCCGGGCGCTCCGTCAGGGGCAGTTCATGATCTCGCTCTGAGTCCATCAGCAACTGTACCGCGGCACCCGGTGTGCTCACCCCCGCAAAGCGTCAATCCGTCAGCGCGGCCGAGCCGCCCGTGCTCGCGCCCGTGGCGCCCGTCGCGCCCGAGGCTCCCGAGTCACCCTTGCGGCCACGCCCGGCCGCGGGCCGCACATCCGCCTTCACCGCCTTCACCGCCGGCGCCGCCGTGCCCATCGGCGCCGCGAGGTTGAGCATCCGGTCGATCGCGACCAGCGCCCACTTCCGCGCTTCCGCGTGCACGCTGACCCGGTTCACCACCTTCCCCGCCGCGAGGCTGTCGAGCACCCACGCAAGATGCTCCTGATCGATGCGAAACATCGTCGTGCACAGGCACTGACAGTCCGAGAGGATCCGCACCTGTACGCCCCGCGATGCGCACTCCCTCGCCATGCGGTTCACAAGGTGCACTTCCGTCCCGACCGCCCACCGCGTCCCCGCCTTCGCCTCGCTCAGCGTTCGGATGATGAACTCCGTCGAGCCCGACAGATCAGACCGGTCCACGACCTCCTTGCAGCACTCCGGGTGCACCAGGATGGTCGTCCGTTCCGCCTTCGGCCTCCCGGCATCCGCCGAGCGGATCTCTTCGCAGTGCTCCGGCCGGAACAACTTGTGCACCGAGCAGTGCCCGGCCCACAGGATCACCTTCGCCGCGGCGAGAGCCTCCGGTGTCGTCCCGCCCAGCGGCTCGCCCCGCGACAACCGACGCGGGTCGTACACCGTCGTCGCCTTCGAGACCTCGAGCCCGTACGCGGCCGCCGTGTTCCGCCCCAGGTGCTGGTCCGGCAGGAACAGGATCTTGATCCCCTCATCCTTCTTCGCCGGCGTCGTCCCGCCCCGCATCGCCCATTCAAACACCCGCCCGGCGTTCGACGATGTGCACACCGCCCCCTCGTTCTTCCCCACGAACGCCTTGATCGCCGCCGACGAGTTGATGTACGTGATCGGGATGATGCGGCCCTTCCAGCCGCCCTTCTTCCCGCTCGCGCGGGCCTGCGCATCCAGCGATTTGTGCAGCAGGTCCCACGCCGCCAGCGCGTCGTCGTAGTCCGCCATGTCCGCCATCGAGCAGCCCGCCGACAAATCCGGCAGGATCACCGACACGTGCTCCGGCGTCACCAGGTCCGCCGTCTCCGCCATGAAGTGCACGCCGCAGAAGACCACGAACTCCGCGCCCTGCTCCTTCACCCGCGTCGCCGCGAGTTGGCTGAGTTTCAGCGAGTCCCCCGTGAAGTCCGCGTGCCGGATGACCTCGTCCGTCTGGTAGTGATGCCCCAGGATCACCAGCCGCGCGCCCAACTCCTGCCGCCGCGCACCGATCCACTCCGCCAGCGCCTCCGGCTTGGCGGTCGTGTATTTCTCAGGCAGCGACGGTTGCCACAGCACGCAGGATCATAGGAATACGCCCCACGCCCACCGCGGGCGGGCTTCGCTCCCCGGCTCTTCCCGCGATTCGATCAAAGGTCACGAGTCGCCGCGCACCCGGTCCGCTTAGGCCGCGGCGTGCGCCCGCTCCGCCCCCAGATATCGCACGGCGATCGTCTGCCGCTTCCCGCGCAGCGCATCGGCCCGCACCACCACCGCCTGCACCATCGCCTCGTTGCGGATCACGCCGTCGGTCGTCGATGCCACCGCGATGCCCACCCGCTGCCCCGCCGCGAACGGCCGCTCCACATCCACCTCCAGCATCGCCCCGCCCACCGACAGGTCCCGAGTTCGTGCCGGCATGTACTGCCTCGTCTCCGGCGAGTACACCTTCCCGTCACGCTGAATCCCGAACCGGCGGTGACGGCGACGCTCCGTGATGAAACTGCTCGCGCTGGGTACGGACATGGCTGGGTCTCCAGGAGGCGCCGATCTCGACGCCGTGCCTCCATCGGCGCGCACCAGCACCCAGGGCCCAACTTCCGCCCGTCCGCGCCGAGAGCGCAAGCATCGCGCCCAGCGTCCGCTCCTGGTTATCGCCTCCGCCGCGCGGCCAGCAACGCAGCGCCCGCCAGCAGCGTGACCGCCGCGCCCGGCGCGGGGATCGCCGGCCCGGTCGCAAACAGCCAGTCGCTCACCACAAAGTGCTGCGCCGGGTTCGACCCGTGATTCAGCCAGCCCCAGCCCGAGATTCCCGGGAAGCCGCGGTGACCCTGGTCGTTGTCCTCGTTCCCCAGCCGGAAACTGAACGCCTCGCCCCCGCGCTCGTCCCACAGCGAGATCGTCTGCCCCAGCGGCGTCCGGATCGTCCCGTGGTTGGCGTTGTTCGCCGAGTTGATGATGTAGTCATCATCGCCCGGCGCCGTCTGCATCCCAAGGTCGAACAGGAAGTCCAGCGTGTAGGTCCCGCGGTACGGCCCGGCGACAAACCCCGTCGCCAGTTGCCAGAAACCGCCGAACGCATCGCCGCTGATCCTGATCGTCGACGCCGTCACCGTCATCGTCACCAGGGACGACGGGTGCTCGAAGTCGAACAGGAAGATGTCCTGCAAAGACGGGTTGACGTTGTACAACTCGTCCAGCCGCAGCCCGCACGGCACCGGCGCCGCCGCCGGATGGTTGAGCAGGACGTAGATACCGGGATCGATCACCGCTGCGCGAGCGGACGGTGCACTGACGCCGGAAAGCGTCGCGCACGCCGCTGCCGCGGCGTACGCCAATGTGTTCTTCTTCATGGTGTGACACCCCGAGAGAGGAAGGGTGTTGAGGGTTACAGCCGCGAGGCTCCTATAAAAACAAACGCCGGTGAGAGAGAGAGCCCAAGTATGACCGATAACGGGGGGTGCGACAAGCAGAATTTCCGCGCCGTCGCGGCCGCGTCGCCTAAGTCCCGGCCTCATCTGGGCTTGCACGTTGGATTAAGAGTACTTCGCCATGCTGCCAGAACGGCTCAGCAGCCACTGAAGAAATGTGGCACCGCCGCCTTCATCGAAGGGGCTTGGCTCATCGTCATGGAACGCCGTCACCGCCGCCCGCGATTGCTGAATCGACTCACGCCGCCGCGATCGCCGGTTCCATCTCGCGCCCGCCGCGCCCGGCCATCCCCGGCAGCGCCCGTGTCGCCACCGACGCAAGGCCGAACAGCACCACGCTGTACGACACGTCACCCGCGATCTGGTACTTCAGGAACGGCAGCGCCGCCGCATAGCACGCCGCAAGGCCCGCGGCCGAGTACTCATACATCGAGCCGAACGCCCACACCGCGCCGTTCGTGATCACAAAGAACAGCACCGAACCCACCGCCCCCACGCCGCCCGCCCGCAGGCACCGTTCCCCGGCAAAGCGCGAGCGCCCCGCGACCAGCGGGCTCAGCACCAGCGGCAGCACCATCGCGCCATACACCGCCGCCATCAGCCGCGCGTCATAGCCGCCGATCACCGCATCCGAGATCACCATCGCCGTCAGCGGGACCGCCGCCGCCACCCACCGGACCGGGAACACCGCCGCGGCGAGCAGGCCCACCGCCAGCACCGCCGTGAAGTTCGGCGCATGCGGAAGCAGTCGGCTGCCGACAGCCACGCCGACCAGGGTCGCGAACAACAGGGCATCACGCGGAGTAAAACGGTGCATCGGAAACTCCAGGGCTTGAAGAGGGGAGTTTAGGCCTTTCCCGCTCGGCACGGGACCGGCCGTCGCCCGCAGCGCTCCGCTAGACTGCCCCCGTGCGAACCACACTGCTCGCGGCCCTCCTGCTCTTCTTCTCGCTGCCCGTGCCCGCTGCGCCCGCACAGCCGTCCGCGCCCGCATCGCCCGCGGCCTCCGTCTCGCTCCGGCCCGTGTTTCGTACCGCGGACACCTTCGCGTATTCCTTCCGCCTCGAATCTCGCGCCCGTCAAACCGGCGGCGATGCCGCCCCCGCCGACGCGACCCGCGCCCTCCACGCCGGCACGCTGCGGCTCAATGTCCTCGAAATCGATGCCGAGGGCGTCGCCACCGTGTCCGCCGTCCTGCTCGGCATCCAACTTCAACTCGAGCGAACGCCCGCCGGCGGAGAGCCGCGGACCTGGCGCGCCGAGTTCGAGCATCCCGCCGCGGACGCTCCCGACAACGCGCCTCCCGCCGCGGATCCGGTGTCCGCAGTCGCCTGGGCACTCTCGCGGGCGGACATCCGGTTTGAAGTTTCACCCGCCGGTCGAGTGCACCGAGTGACCGGGCTCGACGCCGTCGCCGAGGCCGCCGCGGCCGACGCCGACGTCGGCCCGCTGGCCATGGGCGTGTTCTCTCCCGCGTCCATCCCCCGCATGCTCGAACGCCTCTGGCTTCTCGATGCGCCCGGCCCCGAGGCCCCCGCCGATCAACCCGCGCCCGAATCCGCCTGGCCCTTGCGAAAACCCGCCGACGAATGGACCATGCGCGAAGAACGCCCGCTCGCCTACGAGGACTCCGCAACCATCGTGCGCACCATGAAACTCGCCGCACCACGCGCGGCCGATGCGGGCAACACGCTCTGGCCCGTCGAGTTGCGAGCCGTCGGCACGCTCAAGGCCCGCCGCGGCGAGCCCGACCCGACCATCCCCGTCCTCGCCATCAACGCGTGGACTGAAGAGGGTTCCGCGCTCTGGGATGCCCGAGCCGGACGCATCGCCTCGCGCCGGGACTCGATCGTCACCGACACCGCGGCCCGGCTCGGAAACCGGTCGCGCAGCGCACGCCTCGAACTCGACATCCAACTCAATGCCGCCGAAGCCGGAGCGCCGGCCTCAGCGCGCTGAGCATCGCGCCCCGCGCCGTCAATCTTCCGCCGAGATCGACTTCGGCCCCGCCTTGCCCGCGGTCCGCTCCATGTAGCCCTTGCCCTTGCGCTCGTACTTGGTGAAGCCCAGGCGCTCCAGGTTCTTGTTGGAGAGCGCGCCCTTGGTCTTCAGCGGCGACATGCTGCCCGCGATCGCCGGCGCAACGATCGCGCGCCGGCACGGCTTGCCCGTCTCCGGGTGCTTGGTCAACGCGGCGTCCTTCATCGGCTGGACGATCTCGAACGTCTCGCCGGTGGGCTCGCCCTTCTTGTCCAGGATCTCGTACACGTACGTCGGCATGCGTGCGAACTTCCAGGGGTGTCCAACCAGAGGTCGGCGATCCATCAATCCAGCGACTCGCTCTCGATGCTCGCCTTCTCGCCCTTGAGTTTCTTCTCGATGTACTTCTTCACCCACGTCTCGAAACTCTTCCCCGCCGCGGGGTCGCGATCCGAGAACGCGATGTGCCGAATCTCCGAGTACGGCACCTTGATCTTCTCGTTCTCGCCGTCCTTCGCGCCGGCCGCCGCCGGCGGCATGAGGCGGATGTAGGAATCGCCGAGTCCCTTGCCGCGACGGCGATCAAACAGGTAGCCGGTGAACTGCTTGCCGTCAGCGCGCGTGATGGTCACATCGCCCCGGTAGTCAAAGGCCTTCTCGAGGATGTCGAGTGTCGCGCCGGCATCGTTGCCGAGTTCGGCCGCGAGCCCGGCGACGGAGAGAGAGGGGGAGGCAGGTGTGGATTTGGTGTCTTGAGGCATGGGATGCGGGGGTGATGGGTGAGCAGCAATCGGGTTCCGGGGTCCGGGTCTCGGGTTCCGTGCTTGCGCCGGACAAACGAGTGGTGCACCGGACCGGTGCGTGTTTCCGCGGCAGGCATGAATCGTAGATGCGCGAGTGGGCGAGAAGAAAAACTCCCGAAACCCGACTCGTCCCTATCCAAACGTCCGCCCGCTGTCGGGGTCCATCATCTTCCACTTGTTGAGGCGGCAGATGCGGGAGAGCACCGGCCACGCGTAGTCATCATCGTTGCAGTACACCAGCGCCTGCGTGATCTCCGCCCGATCGGGCGAACTCGCGCCCGTCGAGGCATAGGGCAGTTCCACGATGAACCCCGGGCCATACAGCGTCGCCGAGCCCAGTGCATCGCCAAAGCCCATCGGCCCCGAGCCGTCCGGCCAGACGTTGAACTCCTTGAGCGTCGCGATGATGGACGACACCGTGCCCAGCGGTTCCATCGCTCCGCCGGCGCTCGTTGCGCGGGGTGAGTCCTCCGTGGTTTCCGGAGGCTTGAACAGGACCAGTGTGCGGCGTTTGGCCAAGGGGCAGGAGTGTAGGGACACACTCCGCGGTCAGGCCTCCGCCTCATCCTCCGCATCCTGCTGCTCGATCATCTCCACCACCGTGTTCACCAGGTGCTGCAGCGGCACAGGCTTGAGCAGATAGCGATCGACGCCGAGGCTCTCCGCGTACGCCTGGTGCCGGTGCCCCTCGTTGGCCGTCACCATGATCACCAGCGGCGAGTCCTCGAATCCCTTGATCTTCTCCAGCACCAGGAACCCCGACCGCTTGGGCAGCATCATGTCCAGCACGACCAGGTCGGGCGGCTCCTCCATCACCGCCTGCACCGCCGCGTTCCCGTCCTGCACCGCCAGCGTCTCCGCCCCCTCGGCCTGCAGCACGGCCTCGAACGACTCCAGCACATCCCGGTCGTCGTCCACGATCAGGATCCGCACGCCATCGAGTTTGCCGGACATCTGCGTTGCTCCTGACTGGGGTCGAACGTCCATCGGTGATGCTCCGTGAATCGTTGGAGGCGCGCCGGGCCGGTGCAAATCGGCACGCTCAGCCGGCAGCCCGGCCCGCGGCCATCGTCGCCGCGTCGCGCCGGGTCCACTCCTCGATACGAGCAAGGTCCGTGTCGGTGATCCACGGAAGTTCGCGGATCTTCTCGCGGAGGACCCGTGGGAGCGGCTTGCCCAGGTGCTCGTGCCGCGGCCTGCTCTTCCAGTACCGGTGCAGCCACAGGTTCTGCTCAGGGGCGGCGCGGACCATCTGCTCCAGCGCCCGGCGGTACCGGGCCGTGATGTAGAACAGCGGGTCGGGGCGGCCCTCCCAGTCGTGCGGATGGATCACGTCCAGCACGTCCAGCCGATACCGGAAACTCTCGCCGTCGAAACTCGTGAAGCCCGCGCCGGTGTGGCCCTCGGCCGCCTCCGGGCCGTCGCGCCACGGCACCAGCCGGCGCGCCTGTCCGCAGATGATGGGTGTCCGGTAGCGCATGGCCATGAGTCCGATCGTCTTGTAACTCGAGGCCAGGCGGTTGAAGAACGGGACGAACAGGCCGCGGTCGCCCGCGTTCTGGTCGGCGATGAAGCCGATCTGTGCGCCGGTGCGCATCAGTTCGGGCATGAGGCGGACAGCCTCGAACTTGTCGATCAGGGCCAGGCCGCGGCGTTCGCGCGTGCGCCGGACCCAGGCATCCAGCGGCGGAAGATCGAGCGGGCGGTAGAGGGCGTGAACAGGGAAGCCCATGAGGGCGAGCACGAAGCCCAGCAGTTCCCAGTTGCCGCAGTGGCCGGTGATCATGATCGCCGGCTGGCCCGAGAGCAGGGAGGGCAGGGCGATGTCGAGGTTTCCAAGCCGGACGTGGTTGGCCCAGGAGTCGTGGGTGATCAGGCGCGGGGTGTACGCCATCTCGATGACGAGGGTGAAGATGTGCTCGTAGGCGTCGAGGGCGCGGCGGCGGCGCTCGTCCTCGGGCATCTCGGGGAAGGCCACCGCGAGCGTGTCCATGGTCCGGACGAACCGCTTCTTTTCGAGGGAGGCGTAGCGGCGCGCGAGGGCGCGGGCGGCGCGGACATCGTTCTCCAGGTCGCCGGTGACGGCCGCGGCGATGAGCGAGCGCACGAGGTAGTAGGCCGGCGCGTGGAGCCAGGCGGGGAGGGTGAGTTTGCGTTTGCGCTTCATCTCGCCGCGGCGTGCATCAGCGTGCGCCGGTGAGCGTGTAGAGGCGGTTCTGGTTGAGGACCGGGATCGAGGTGGCCTGGGCCTTCTCGAAGAGTTCGTCGTAGCGGAGCGCCTGGCGGCGGAGGGAGATGTAGAAGTTGATGGACTCGATGGGGGCGTTGCCGGCGGGCTCGGGCGGGAGGACGGGGCGCACACCCAGCACGAGGAAGTCGGTGTCGCCGGTGAGTTCGCTCTGGACCTTGCCGCCCCACGCCTCGATGCGGGCGCGGATCTGGGCCTGTTCCTCGAAGGTGGCGCGGCCGTCGCCGTCGGCGTCGAAGTTGCCGTAGATGAGGAACTTGTAGGTCTTGCGGGGGTCGTAGACGGCGTTGGCGACGACGTCGCCGCGGACGACGGGGTTGCCCTTGCGCTCGCGGAGGATGCGCGCGGTGGAGGTGTTCTCGTCGATGCGGATGACCTCGAGGGAGGCCTTGCCGTCGGGGTAGTTGCCGGTGCTGGGGTCGGGGCGGATGTCGGTGGCCTCGGCGTAGGCGGCGAAGGTCATGCCCAGGACGATGTTGTCCTTGCGGCCGCGGTTGAGGACGACAGTGTTCGCGGCGGCGTCGAGGCCGATGACCTGTGCGTCGACGAGGGCGTCCTCGCTGGCGCCGCCGACGCGCTTGCCCTTGAGTTCATCCTGGAGGCGGGTGATGAGGGACTGGTTGAGGACCTTCTCGCGCTGGAGTTTGTCTATCTCGGAGCGGAGGTGGGTCTCGGTGTCGGAGGCCGCGGCCTGGATGCGGTTGACGCGGTCGTCCATGCCCTGCTTGGCCTGGTTGAGTTCCTCGCGGTAGCGGTCGACCTCGTCCTTGTACTTGTCGAGTTCGGCGTTGAGGGCGGCGAGGGTGGCCTTCTGGGAGTCCTCGAGGCCCTTGACGCGCTTGACCTCGTTCTCGCGGTCGGTGAGTGCGCGGTCGCGGGCGGCGCTGGCGTCGGTGAGTTGCTGGGTGAGGGCGCCGATCTCGGAGTCGCGCTGGCGGATGAGGGTGAGCATGTTCTGCCCGGCCGCGCCCTTGATGGCGTCGAGTTTCTTGTTGAGGTCCTCGAGCGTGTCGGAGCGGGAGCCGGTGACGCGCTGCATGGTCTTCTGCTGGGCGTCGATGAGGTAGCCGACGGCGGTGAGGCGCTCGCGCTTGCCCGCATCGCGTGCGCGGCTGACGGCGTCGTTGGCGCGGTCGGCGTCGGAGACGAACTCCTGCGTGGTGCGCTTGGCCTCGTCGAGGGCGCGCTCGGCAGCGCGCTTGTGCGCGAAGAAGATGACGGTGGTGATGAACAGCGCGAGCGTCGAGACACCGAGGATGGTGACGGCGACGCCGACGCCGATGCTGGTAGAGGTCCGGCCGGCCATAAAGAAGCACTCCACAAAGGCCAAGGGGCGGGGGAAACGTCGTCAGGGGGCTGTCGCGCGGGATCGACCCGTCCGGTACGCCCATGGCGGGCCGGGGGATGCGTCCTGCAAGGCGGACAAGTGTCGCGAGAACCGGGGGCTACGTCAACTGGGAAGGGACCAAGGGAGGGAGGAAGGGTGCGGGGCAGGGGCGGGCCGATGATAGAGTGCGATGGAGGAACTGCCGTGAGTGAGTCCATGGTGATTATCGGCGGGGGCGGGCACGCGGCGGTCGTGGCCGAGGCTGCAATGCTGGCCGGTGTCGGCCTGGCGGGATTCCTCGACGATGGCGAGCGACCGGCGGCGGCCGCGTGGGCCGCGGCAGCACGAACACAAGGGCATGTCCTGCAAGGCTTTGCGCGACTCGGCGGGCTGGAACACCTGGAGACGATCGGAACGGGCCGGGGCTGGATCGTCGCGGTGGGGGGAATCGACCTGCGGCGGCGGCTGATCGCGCAACTCATTGTTCTACAGAGAGATAGACGGATCGGCCGGGCGATGGACGTGGTGCACCCGACGACGTTTGTTTCGCCGACGGCGGTGGTCGGGGCGGGCGTGTTTCTCGGGCCGCGGGCGGTGGTGCATCCCGGGGCGCGGATCGGGGATCACGCGATCATCAACACCGCTTCGGTGGTCGAGCACGACTGCGTGATCGGAGAGAATACGCACATCGCCCCCGGGGCGGTGCTGGGCGGGGGGGTCGAGGTCGGGCCGGACTGCCTGGTCGGCCTGGGGTCGCGGGTGCTGCCGACGATCCGGGTCGGCGCTGGGGCGGTGGTCGGGGCGGGGGCCGTGGTGGTGCGCGATGTCGGGGCGGGGGAGACGGTCGTCGGGGTGCCCGCGGTGCGCATCGGGCGGTAGGTGACTGAGCCGCGGGGCCGGCGCGGCGTCGTGGGCCTGCACGCGGGCATCGGCGTGCGTTGCTGCGCGATGCTGACCCGTGGCCACACCCCGACACCCCGGTGGAGCGAGGAGGGGGGGGCGAAACGAGAGGCTGGCGCCGGGTGCGATTCGGCACCGAGATCGAAGCGATCTCGGTGGCACGAACTGGGTCTCGGTGCCACCCTACCAAACTACCCACCGACTTCTGCATGCGCCCCCGTCGGTGTTCAAGACAGACTATTGAACGGTGCCCATCCCCCCGGGTGATTACCCTGATTCTTCTTGACAGCCGCACCGGATTCGGTTATTTTGGACGCATCTGTATGAATAGGGTACCGGGTGGAGTGTCGGGCAGGACACTTTGAGTTCTCGAAGGAGAGCGGAGATGAAGGCGGTCACGATCACGGCCATCGCTGTTGCGGCGACTCTGGCGGGTTCAAGCGTTGCGATGGCGGATGGAACGGTTCGTTTTGCCAGCATTGGCGACGGGTATCGGCACTGGGGTGGCATCTTCAATTTTGAAATTGTCCCCGACGGCCCATCCGCTGGTTACAACGGCGCCAACTGGAATACCCAGCAGGCCTCGTTGGGCGGAGGCTACACGACAAACCAGTGGGCCGGTGAGGCTATCGAGAGCGGCATCGGCTCATCGTTCGGGACATTTTGCCTGGAGTCGGGTGTGGACCTCGGCCACCTCGGCGGGTACTTCCGCGGTGTGATCAGCACCAGCATCGATAGCGGCACTGCATATGAAGACTGGGGCGGTGTCACGCACACGGTTCTGGAGCCTCAGACCGCGTTTCTGTACTCATCGTTCCGCGCCAACTCGTTGACGAGCGTGTCGGGTTGGAACTCGGCGAGCGATGAGGCGCGGGCGAACGCCGTGCAGGGTGCGATCTGGTTGTACCAACGCCAGGTGGATCAGAACTTCGTCGACTTCAACGGTGACGGCGGCCAATACACCCAGCAAGAAGTGGATCTGATCGCCGCACTGCAGGCTTATGCGGATGACAACGCGAACACGCCGTATTGGGCCGCGCTCGGCAATGTCCGTGTACTGAATCTGTCGTGGGGTGCATATCAGAGCGGCGGTACGAACGGCGAGGTGGAGTGCCAGAGTGTGCTCGTGCTGATCCCGCTCCCTCCCGCGGCTTGGGCCGGTCTCTCGACCATGGCCGGCATCGGCTTGATCGGACTGGTCCGTCGGCGGCGCAACTGACTCATTCCATTCCTCCGCAATGATCTCCAATGAGGGCCGCGTTTGCGGTCCTTTTTTCATGCGGCCAGGTGATCGTCCACCGAGAGCACGCGCGGGCCAGAGATCGCCTTGGAGGTGACCTGCCCCCTTTTCCTGTATCAGTTGGCGGGATCATCGCAAATCACCGGAATCGTGGACTTCGCACACGGACAGCCGCATGCGGCCGATAGTTGCGATATGCCAAGATCTTGGATTGCTTTGGTGCACCGTTACTGAACCGCCAGGGGCCAAGACTGACAAGTTTGCATCGAGAAAGAAGTGCCCGCGCACCCATGTGTGATCGCGACTGCGCAAGCGATAACCATAATAGTTCTCATACTCCATACACCAGAATCTCGCCCTCTCTCCGAGTTCAACAAGGTACTTCAACTTTGCAAGCGGTCCGACCACGTCTTCTGACCATGAAGCGCCAGAGATTGCTTTCCAGTCGTCTAAGACCAGGTCATGCACTTGCTGGGATGTCAAGAATCGTGAGTTCTTTGGGAATCGCGGATTATCCGTCATCACTTCTAGAAGCTGATTTCTTACAGTGGCGAGGAACGCATTGTCTGGATAAGTCTCGTTCAGATCAATTGCATTACCACCAGACTTGAGCGCTGTAGCAAAGTGCTCCATCAAGTCAAGTGCGCCGTTGAATTCAGGCCCCGAAGGCCGATGGCTGAGGATCAGGCCTTCTGTGTCGGTATTCACATACGCAGAGATCTTTGGCAAGTTGGCAACATCGAATTTCGCGTCGGTCACGGACGCACTACTGGCATGTTTTGCTGTCACGTCTTGCGCGGGAAGCCAGTTGAGGACTTTGGGCACAAAATCTTTGTGAAAATGTCGATCGCTCGGACGTATCTTCACAGCAAGGCAGGACATGGAATCGAAGAACACAGTGCACTCGATGGCTCTCCCAAACTCATCAACCGTGACTCCTCCTTGCCCTCGTCCCGTCCTGTCATAATTGAGCAGAGTATTCACTTGCAGTGAGTCTGAACACTTGTCGATAGTCTTGTTGTGAACTGTTTCTGCATCGGTGCAACCATAGTGAGCAAGTATGCGAGCAATCGATTTCATGTCCCAATAATCAACCGAAGTTGATGGTCTGGCTAGATTGTCGAGTTCGCCTTGCATGGCCTTGAACTGTACTGTTTTTGCGTTGATTTCGCCATCGAGTTTCTCAATCTGGATATTTAGCGGCGTTACGTCAAGGCCATCACTCTTGGCTTGCTGAAGGCGATCAAGCTTGTCGTTCCTCAACCGCTCCAACGCGTCGACAACACTTTTCAATTCAAGCATCTTATTCGCGAGATCATCTTTTGCGGCCGCCCATTGCGATTCTTGTTCACGACGCGCTTCTTCGCGGTGTTCGTAGAATGTCAGGATGTTTATTCGCGTTGCCAAAGTGCCTCCACCGATCTGCGTAGTGCGTGGGCTTGCGAGACTGATGCAACGAATCGAGGTGTATTACCGCACTACTCGCGGTTGGTTGATTTCCTCCCGAACCTCACCACCAAAGGCGAGCGTCCTGCGCGAGTTTGGAGTCCCGCCGGGTCGTGACGGAAGCCCAAGAGGGCCGGCCGATGACCTCTTGCCTTTGTGGCAACGACAATCTCGGGAGCGCGCAAGCCATGCTTGGTGTGGCGTGAGGCGGCGAATGAAAGGGCACGTCGCGGTCAATCTGACCCAATCGCTCTCGAATTCTCTGCTGGCAAGTCCGGTCTGATTTCTTCACGCCATGACGCTCAAGTGCCTCACGCGACCGCCAGCTGACTGGTTCCGGCGAGCATCAGCCGGCCGGGTTCGAGGGTGAACGCCGACTTGCTGGGTGATTCGGTGACGTCGCTCCTCCGCGTTGGTTCGAGGGGTCTCCCTGCAACCTGAAACCAGAAGTTTGTCTATACTAACAACAAGGTGGTGGTGGGAGGGGGGGCGGGGGGGGGGAGGGGGTG
>CAYPEI010000009.1:0-118699 GCA_964409775.1 uncultured Phycisphaeraceae bacterium
CGGCGATGAACTGCCGGTACATCCCGTCGTCCTCGGCGGGGACCATGTGCGCCTCGTCGATGATGATCAGGTCGACGGGTCCCAGGTCGCACGCCCTCTTCCAGATGCTCTGGATGCCCGCGACGGTGGCCGCATAACCGATGTCCCTGCGCTTGAGTCCCGCGGAGTAGATGCCCACGGGCAGGTCGGGCGCGATGACGCGGAGCTTCTCCGCGGTCTGTTCGAGGAGTTCCTTGACGTGGGCGAGGATGACGACGCGGCCGTTCCAGAGCGTGACCGCGTCGCGGCAGATCGTCGCGATCAGCGGCGTCTTGCCCGATCCGGTCGGGAGCACGGCGACGGGGTTGTCGTCGCGGGTCCGCAGGTGGTGGTAGATCGCCTCCACCGCGTCGGCTTGATAGGGTCGCAGTTGCACCGCTTCAGATCTCCACGATCTCGACGTTCACGCGACCGCCCAGGATCACACTTCCCCGTTCGACCGTGATTCGATCGATCTGGCTGTCGTCGCGGTAGACGCCTGCGTGCTGCAGCGCGTCGAGGAGCGCCTTCTGCAGGTTGTCCAGGTCGCGCCTTCGCTGGTCCGGTGGCGAGGCGACGATCCGCACCGACAGACGCCCCTCGACTCGCGGCGAGCCCGCGAGCAGGACTTCACCGGCCACGCGCTTCCGGTACCTTCGGCCCTCTTTGCTGATCAGCGTCGCGTTGCCGACGCGCCGGTAGTAGTGGTTGACGCTCGGCGGCCAGGGCAACTCCAGGCGGATCATGCAGCCTCCTTGCTGGTCGTGCGTGCAAAAGCCTCGGCGAGCGTGTCCGCTGGCCGAGGCCGGGTTCTGGAGCCCTCATCGCGAGGTAGCCACGAGCGCTTTCGGGGGCGTGGGTTTGAGGCCGGACCCCTATGTCACGTGCGCTTCGCTTCATCGCGCCGGCCCTGCGCATCTCCAGAACGCCTCAGGTCCGCTTCCACGGCGGCGTGCTCCCCGGGCCGGCGGGTGCCGCCGCCCGCGCCGGAGCGGCGGCGCTCGCGCCCTTCTTCCCGTAGCCCTTCACGACATTGCCGACCTCGCCCGTGTCGTCGCGCTTCTTGCAGGCGACCTTCACCACGACCGGAAGGTTGTGCAGTTCGCTGCTATCCCTGGGCACCAGCACCCCCACCGCGCGGCACAGCGCCGAGAGCGTGCCCTTGGCGATCGCCACCGTCTGCGAGTTGCTGTGCTTGAGCATCAGCCGGTCCCACACCTTCCGGCCCTTGTGCGGCCCGTCGATGACCTCCAGCTCCAACTGCAGGTACTCGCCAGCGCCGTTCTTGGTGGGCTTCATCTCCGACGCCACCACGACGGCGAGGTACTCGCCGGGGGGCAGCGGCTCGAACGCGACGTTGGGATCGACTTCGTTGGCGTTGAATCCGTTCAGGCTGGCCATGCGTCAGTCTCCTTCTGGTGCTTGTGCTTCGGACCCGGCCGCCTCGGCGGCCTGCGGGGTCGGTGTACTCGGTGTGCTCGGCGCGGCGGCGAACGGGTCCTCGCCGCGGACCAGCGCCGCGAAGACGCGGTAGTCGAGGGGGAACTCGTCGGGCAGGCCGATGCGGTTCTTGGCGACGTGCGCTGGGCGTTCGACGGTGCGGATGATCCGCTCGCCCGTCCCGATCCCCTGGTGCTTGGCCTTGTTGAACCCCTCGTCCACCTTCCGCGTGTGCACGCGGTATGTGGCGAACAGGACCTCGTCGCACCACTCCTGCACCAGCGCGCTGGCGAGCTTGTGCAGGCGGGGCGAGTACCGGTCGTACGGCTCGGTCTCGGGGTTGTCGAACTTCTCGATCTTGGCGTGCGCGATCAGGATGACGCCCATGCCGCGGTCGCTGCGGAGCGCGTCGAGCGCCCCGAGCACCTGCCGCCACTTGTCGATCGCGTAGGTGTACCCCTTCGCGTACCCGACATCCTCGATGGACTCAACACTCTTGTCCGAGCACACCTCGGCCCAGATCAGGCGCTCCAGCCAGTCCAGCGAGTCGATGACGACGGTCTTGTACGGGTGCTCGCTCGTGTAGAGCGCCTCGAGCGAGGCCATCACCTGCCCGAGGCTCTGGGCCAGCGGGAAGGACTCGCAGTCGATGTCGCCCAGCCCGTCCTCGGTGGGGACGAAGATCGGCGACTCGGCCATTGCGCCGAACGTGGACTTCCCGATGCCCTGCGTGCCGTACAGCAGCACGCGCCGGGGCTTGGGCCTTCGTCCCTTCTGGACCTGCTGAATCAGTGTGCTCATGGGTGCTTCCTTGTGGTGCGTGGAGTCGAGGTCGTGCGGCTAGATCTCGCGGACGAAGTCGCCCTGGCCGAGGCGAACCAGCGGAAGTGCGGCGGCGGAGGGGCGGGCGTTCACGCGGCCGACTCGCAAGGGTGGCGGGCCGCGGCGGACGGCCTCTTTGGCAGCGGCCCGTCGGTGCGCGCCACGCTGAACGTGTCGTCGCCGAACTCCCGCGTGCAGAAGCCGATGAACACACGTGCGACCGCGCGGCCGGTCTCGGTGCTCGCGTCGATCACGACGACGCGTTCGTCGGCGTCGATGGCGTACCCCGCGTCGAGCCGGACAGCCGCCTCGCCGTACAGGCAGCCGACCGCCAGGATCGCCAGCAGGAGCGTCTCCTCGACGGCCTGCATGTCCACGGGGATCTGGAACGCGAGCCGGTACACGAGCCGGCCCGATCGGGCTTCGGTGTTGGTCATGGCAGTTCTCCGGGGTCCATCTACGCGAACTGCGCTCGCCGTGGCGTGCGATTCAGAAGTACTCCTCCAGGCCGGCGTCGCGGAAGATGGCGCGGATCTTGGCGACGTTGTCGCGCAGCGTGCGTCGCGGGATTCCCATCTCCTTCGCCGCGTGCGTGAGCAGGTCGCGCAGGAGTTGGTCGCAGACGCTGCGTTGCTTGGGGCTCAGGCGACGACGCGCCGATTCCAGGTCCAGCCTCAGATCGATGAGGCGTCGCCACCGGTCGTGCGACCACGCCGGGTCGGCGGGCTCCTCGCCGCGGCAGCCGAGTGAAACAGCACGCCCTTGCCGCTTCCTGGACCGTCGCTCCCGAAGCACCGACACCAGGCGCGTCGAGACGACCTGGTTGATGTAGGCCTCGACCGGTCCGCGGCTCGGGTCGTAGCGGCCCCAGACCTCGACGAGATGCACCATCACCGCGCTGGCGACGTCCTCCTCGTCCGAGACGCGGATAACGCCGCGCTCGCGGTACTGCGCGACCTCGCTGTGGATGACCTTCCAGGCAAACTCGATCGTGATGCGGTCCATTTCCATTTGCTTGTCCTTCTGTTTCTGCGCGCAGCCACCGCGCCGAGGCGTCGGGCCGCGTTGAGTGATTTCCGGGGGGATGTCGGGTCGGGTGATCGCCGCGGTTCCGAAGTGGTTCGGACGCGGCGGTGTTGTGATGGGCGGGTTCGCCCGAGGCAGGTCGCGTGGAGCGACCGCCGTTCGCGCTACGCGCGATCAGGACGAGGCGGGGGCGAGCGCCCGCGAGCGTCGGGAATGAGCGAGTTGCAGGTCATCGCGAGACTCCATGTGCCCCCGCGGGCAAGCCAGTGATCAACTGGCGGGAGTCTCGCGCCTTTGCGGCGTCGGATCAGTCCTGACTAGTCATGACTGGTCGATCAGTTTCGACGCCTCCAGGCCGCGCGGCGTGAGGAAATAGCCGCCGCGTGTTCCGTGGTGGCGAGCGTTGTCAAGCAGACCCATCTTCACCAGATTCGACATCGCGGCCTTGAATGTCGCGTCGGCGTCGTAGTTGCCCGCCCACTTTGCGAGCAGGGCTTGTCCCGGAAGCCGGCCCGAGTTGGGACCCACCAGGCCCTTCTCCGCCAGCGCGACAATCGCCTCCCGCTCCATCGGCTTGAGGCGTCGCACCTGCGCCTTGAGCTCCTCGAGGTCAATCGGCGGCGATGCCGACGAGGTGCGAGGAAGCGCTTGCTGCACGAATGCCTCCCATGCGGAAAGGGGATGCCATGCGCCATCACGTTCGTCGATCACGTCTTCAAGCGGCACCAGTACGACTTGGCCATCGGCCAGCGCCGACTCATGCCGCGAAGACCAGTGCTGTCGTGTGAACGTTGCGACAATCGCGGGGCGATGTGCCTTGAGCCGCACGTCGAGGATCAGCCGACCCAGATCGTCGCAGGAACTGGCCACGGCGATCGACGCCTGTATGCTCACCGCAGGCTCCGGTCGCCAGTCACCGATCGAGAGCACGCCCGGGAGCGACACCGTCGGTTCACGAGTCTCATGCAGCCCTAGCACGCGGCACAGGTAGGATCGCAACCGCTTCTCGCACGGCCGGCGAAGCACTCGGTCGGCGTGCGACAACTCGATCGGGCCATCGATCTCCTCATCGCACACAGCCACCGCCCGCCCGTCGGCGTGCTCGACGATGCGCATGGCGGGTCGGCCCGGGCGCGACCATCGACGCGCCAGGCGATTCGTGTCACGCAGCAGCGGCTGAAGCACGGCGAAGCCGTCGCCTGCTTCGCGGTTCCAATCTGCGAGAGTTGCGCCGATGTCGGCATACAACTCAAGACAGCGCAAAGAGCGACTCGGGGACGCCACGCAGGGACTCCGTTCTGGGCATGAGGATCTCTTTCCACTCGAGAAACAGTTCGATGACCTCCGCCGCATCATCGCGGTCGTAGATCGCCGTGTTCGGCGGAACGATGATGACGGGCCGCTTCCGCCGTTCGCCGGTCAACTTGAACGTGAATTTGCCCCGCATGAGCATCGCCGATGCATCGATTTGCCCGTTGACCAGACGCAGGGCCGTGAACACATTGTCCGGTCCGAGTCGCAGGCCGACGTGATCGAGCGCCGGGTGATCAAGCTCCAGCGTGTTCAACTCCACTTCCTCGATCGCTTCGAACTCCCCACGGGTCAGGATGTCCTCGCCCATCTCCCGGATCGGATCGAGCGAGTATCGCCGCGGCGGATTAATCCCGTCGAATAGCGAGCCATCCCCGAAGAGGTGGAGGCCGATGAAGCGGCAGTAGGCGCGGATGTCAGCCTTCGCCCTCGCGTTGACCAGCAGATCTCCGTGCCGCGGGTCGTAGCGGATCACGTCGTAGAGCTCGGGCCGAAGAATCAGGCACCGCGTTTCCTCGTCCTCATCGATGACGGCCTGACTGCGAAGCGTGTCACCTCGACGGATCATGAGGCGGAACCCCGCATCCTCCGGAAAGAAGTGAACGCGGGTTCCGTTGCCGCGGTTTCTCTTGAAGAAGTCTCGACGCAGCGACTCCTGGAGTGCTCCGCAGCGCCGCTTCAGATCGCGGAGGGGCTTCGGGATCGCCTGGGACATTGCGAGGTACCTGGCGATCGTCCTCGGGCGCAGCGACTCGACCTCGCGACGCAGATCTTCGAGGAGGTTTGGAGCCTTCAGGTAGATGCGAACCGCGAGGTCGGCCGTGGGATCGTCAGGGTCTGTCGTCAGCTTGGCTCGCTTCGCCAAGTGCTGCAGGCGGTCGTCCATGCCGGGAAGGGACGTGTCGCTCAGGAGGTCGATGGCCTCGGGCAGACCGGGGGGCAGACCTGTCCCAGCCATGAGCGCCAGCGAGAGCCGGTCGAGCATGTCATGATCGAGGTCCCGCTCTGAACGAATCGTCAGCCCGGACGAGGCCAGCCAGGCGAGGTACGGCTTGAGAAAGCGGAAGAGCCACTTCACGCCGACCTGCCGCAGGACGGAGGGCTTCAGGAACCGTGGCCGGAAAGAGTCTGCCATCGCTCTACTCCTGGGGTCGCTCGGGTCTGCCGGCCCGAGATGTGGTGCTCCTTCGCCTGCTCAAGGGCCGAGAACAGCGTTCTGCAACGGGGATGAAGGCCTTTTCCGCCACGACCGAACCGAACCCGGTCGGGTTTCGTAGATTTCACTGGTTGCGATTATTGCAGATAGACGATACACTGTCCAGTAGGAGAGGACCACCCCCATGTCGACTACCGCCCTGCCACCCCGACACGCCCGGATCGGTCCGGTCGCCCCGACCGACCACGACGTCCGGCTGGCTCGGGAGTCCAGCCGGAGGCTCTCGCCGTACACCAAGCAGGACCTGCAAGTCCGGATTACCGACGGCGACGGTCCCGACATCCTGCTCCCCGCCGCCGCCGTCCAGCTGCTGGTCCACCTGCTCACGCAGATGGCCGAAGGCAACGCCGTCACCCTCATGCCCATCCATGCCGAGCTGACCACGCAGCAGGCCGCCGACCTCCTCGGCGTGTCGCGGCCGTTCCTCGTCAAGGAGCTCGACGCCGGGAAGCTCCAGTTCCGAAAGGTCGGCACCCACCGGCGTGTGCTCTTCGTCGAGCTCATGCGCTACAAGGACGCGATGGACGCCAAGCGCCACGAGGCCCTCGACGAGCTGACGAAGCAGGCGCAGGAACTCCGCATGGGATATTGATGCGCCGGCCACCCGGCAAGGATGCGACGGCGCGATGGCGACCTTCACAGCACTCTACGACTCCTGCGTGCTGTACCCGGCTCCGCTCCGGGACTTGCTCATGCGCCTCGCGCTGACCGACCTGTTCCGCGCACGCTGGACCGACCGCATCCACGAGGAGTGGATGGGCAAGGTACTCGAAGTTCGGCCCGACCTGTCGCGCGGCCAACTCGACCGGACGCGGGATCTCATGAACGCCCACGTCCGAGACTGCCTTGTGGTCGGGTACGAGCCGATCATCGAAGGACTGGCGCTCCCCGACCCCGACGACCGCCACGTCGTCGCCGCCGCGATCCGAGCCCGCGCCGACGTGATCGTGACCTACAACCTGAAGGACTTCCCCAACCCGTACCTCGCGGGATTCGGCATCGAGGCCCAGCACCCCGACGAGTTCATCTCGCACCTGATCGATCTCGCGCCGGGTCCGGTGTGCGCGGCAGCAAAGCGCCACAGGGAAGCGCTGAAGACCCCGCCAAAGACCGTTGAGGAGTACCTCGACGCGCTCGCCGCACAACGCCTCCCGGACACGGTCTCTCGGCTCAGCGAGTTCGAGCACCTGCTGTAGCGCCCGTGATTGAGCGCCACGCCGCCCGCTGCCTTGCCCAATCGGGCTCCGCGGCAATGAACCGAACCGCACGCTCGGAGACCGCCTCGCGCTCTCCCGCCACCAGCGGCAGGAACAGGAGCGCCTCCTGGATGTCCGGCGCGAGGTTGAGCAGGTTCACGATCTGGCTCACGCGAGCCCGGGTGACTTGGCCCAGTTCGGCGATGTCCGCGAAGTCCGCCATCTCACCGCTGCGCACGAGGTCCTCGAACCGGATCGCCAGCGCCATCAACTTCGAGATGCGCGGCACCCGCCCCGCGGGCACCTCCGGCGGCGCTGCACGCTCCCCCGCATGAAGGACGCGCGACCCGAACTGGCCGGTGGTGACGTGGACCTTGAAGTCGATGGTGACGCCGTCGTTCATGCCGCCTCCTCCGTCGCGCCTCGCTGCCCGATCGAACGCAACCCCAACGGGTGGAACGTGATCGAGATCGACCCCTTCGTTGCGTCGTAGTCCACGCGCTGGACGAGCATCCGCATCAGGCGTGCCTGCTCCTTGGGCGAAAGGCTCGACCAGACGCCGTCGAACTCACCGAGCGCCGCATCCACTTCCGCCTTCGTGATCCCGTCCGCGCTCGCGTCCTCGACCGCCCGCCGCAGCGTGGCCGCCCGTTCCTCGGCCCCGCGCACCTTCTCGTGCAGGTCCGCCAACCGCGCCGCAGCGTGAGCGTCCCTGGCGGCGTCGCCCGCCGTGCGGCCAAGGTCCGCGTGAAGGCGGGCCAGTTCGCGCTCGACGCCCGCCAGTTCGCCCTCGGCCGCCAGGCGCTGCGCCGCCATCTGCTCGCGGCACTTGGCCAGCGTGAGCGACAGCAACTCCGGGTCCTTCCCGATCCGCTTGATCTGCTCGACCACGAAGCCCTCGATCTGCTCCGCGGGCAGCGAGCGACACGGGCACGAATCCCATCCCTGCTTCTGGGCCGTGTAGCAGACGTAGTAGCGGTACACCCGCGAGCCGCCCTTGATCGACGTGGTGTGCCCCATCGTCAGACCGCACGGCCCGCAGTGGATCAGCCCCTTCAGGAGTGCGCCGTACTTGTTGCGGACGTGCATGCCGCCGGAGCGTCCGTTCGCTCGGAGCCGCTGGTGAACCTTCGTCCACAGGTCGTCCGGCACGATCCCCTCGTGCTCGCCGGGGTACGTCTCGGCTTTGTACCGCACGCGGCCGCGGTACAGGACGTTGGCGAGGACCTTCAGCACCGCCGCCTTGTCCCACTCGCGCCCGCCATAGGTGTGGCCCTTGCGGGTCTTCACGACCTTGGTTCTCAGGCCCCGGCGATTGAGCTCGCGGCACACGTCCAGCAGCGACCCCTTGGCGAGGTACATGCGGAACATCTCGCGGACCTGGTCCGCCTCGGCCCGGTTCACCACGAGCTTCTTGGTCACCGGGTCCACGTCATACCCGAGGATCGAGCGCCCGCCCGACCACTTGCCCTTGCGCCGGGCAGCCGCGATCTTGTCCCGGGTGCGTTCGGAGATGATCTCCCGCTCGAACTGCGCGAACGAGAGCAGGATGTTCAGCGTGAGCCGCCCCATCGACTGCGTGGTGTTGAACTGCTGCGTCACCGAGACGAACGAGATCTTCTTCCGCTCGAAGACCTCCATCATGCGGGCGAAGTCGATGAGCGAGCGACTCAGCCGGTCCACCTTGTAGACCACCACGCAGTCCACCCGGCCCGACTCGATGTCCGCCATCAGCCGCTTGACGGCGGGGCGCTCCATGTTGCCGCCGGTAAAGCCCCCGTCGTCGTAGCGGTCGGGGAGCGCAAGCCAGCCCTCGCCCTTCTGGCTTGCGATGTACGCTTCCGCGCTCTCGCGCTGCGCGTCGAGCGAGTTGAACTCCTGCTCGAGCCCCTCCTCCGTGCTCTTGCGGGTGTAGATCGCGCAGCGCACCTGCGTTTTCGGCTTGGCTTCCGCTCGCTTGGTCATGCGTCAACCTCCGCCGCCTTCTTCCCGCGTGCCGACGGCAGGCCGAAGAAGCTCACCCCGTTCCAGTGCGCGCCGGTGATCTTCCGGGCGATGGCCGTGAGCGAGCGGTACACCTCGCCCTCGTACTCGAACCCCCGTGGCAGCACTCGCACGACGACCGGGCGCCCCTTGTACTCGCGCCGGATCACCGCCCCGGGTTTCGGAAACGACGAGGATCGCCCGGCCTCAAACGCCGCCGCGACCGTCGTCCCGAGTCCGCGGGCCGCCCTCGGGGCGCTCAGGCGAATCTCGGCGTCGTCGGCCAGTTCGAGCGCCCGGCGGCGGGCACGCTCCGTGAGACCGCCCTCGCGGAGGGCCTGCATCCGCCAGACGATCCGCTTCACCAGGTGCTGCTTGTGGTTCGACCGTGTCGGCTCGCCGAAGACCTCGGCGTAGCGCTGCCTGAGCTCGGCAACGGTGAGCTTGGCGAGGGCTCGGGCGGCCGCGGCGGGATCATCGGGTGGGGGCCAAGGGTGTGGCATCATCGGGACTCTCCGGTTCGCAAGGCGTCAACCGCCTTGAAGCGGACGATCAAGGCGAGCCGGTCCCGATGGTTCAAGTCCATCCCCCTCTCTTTCTCGATGCGGACCGAACTCGCCCATGCGGCGGGAATCGTCGCGCCGGCGGCCAACGCCCGCGGCGAGGATCTCGGCGATCGTCGCGAGTCGCTGACTCGGAGTGAGCGGGGGGGCGGGCGCGAGGTCATCGCGCTCGGACCCCTCGTCGAGGTCGATCGGCATGGGTGCATCCGTGCGTTGGCCCGCCCAGGGGGCGGGTCAGCGATGGGGTCGGGCCGCCCGCCAGCGGGGCGTCAACCACCATCTACGCAAACGGTTCCGATCGTGGCGGGGGGAGTCCGATCCAAACCACGGATGAGCATGTCGCGTGCTCGCCACGGTGCGTGAGCGGGTGTGGCAAGCGGCGTCACATACGGTCTCGCGGGCTGCTATTTACCAGGATCGCGCCGGCGCACGCCGTGGTGCTGGGCTGTGTACCTCTCAATCCGTTCGGAGAGAAGCCCGATGACGTCTGACGTGCCACCAGCACCGTAGACACGGTCTTCGGGTACATCCGCATAGCGCACGCGTTCGTCGATTCGTTGATCGGCAACCCGACCGCTCCAACCTTCCACGCGAACAGCGATGATCAGTCTCTTGTATATCCACGCGAGGCAAATCTCCGACATTGTGCCAGCGCCGCCGCCGATTGCGACCAACGCATCCGCATGCGCCACCACCGAGTTGCGGACGTGATCGAGACCGGTCGGAATGACGATGTCGACGTGGGGATTAGCCTCAGTGGGATCATGCCCGGGCAACACTCCGATGGTGTCGCCAGGTGCGTATCGGTCCGACGACTTCGCCCCACGGCACGCAGATTCCATGACGCCGCCCAGGCCACCTGTCATCACGCGGTATCCCGCGTCTACGAGGGCACGTCCGATCTCCTCGGCGAGCACGTCCTTTGATGACCCTGTTGGGACGACGGCATCGCCAACCACGGCAACCACCTTGCGGCGGGGTTCGGAGTTCATGGACTGGTCTCCCGCAGCGACCGCTTTGCGCCAGAGAGTATGAGCGTGCCCTCGTCACGAGCCGCTCGGACAAGTGTGCGATCGAAGGCGCTTGCGGTCGTACTCATGATCGCACCTCCCCACGCATCCACATGACTACCTCGTCATTCTGCACGAACACTCCGGCAAGGTACGGCACTGCCGTAGTGCGGACTCCTCGGAGCGACGCCAGAAGCGCCATGACAAAGAAGTCATGCGTCACTGCCACAACGCGATGATCGCTCGTCCAACGTGCGGCTGCGGCGATGTCACGTATGGCACGCTGAACCAACTGTTCACACGGCACGAGGATGCCCGGCATGAGCGAGCCGTCCATCCAGGTCCTCATGAGGCCCGCCCACCCCAAACGAGCCTTGGCGAGTTCGTACACGTCCCGGTCGGCAACGCGGAAGTCGACCAGAGAGTCGAACATTGTCGGCGACTGCCCTTCGCTTCCCGCACCGTGAGCAACAGCCTTGGCTGTCTGCACGGCTCGCAAGACCGGGCTCGACATGAACACGACACCGCGACCCAGCCTGCGGCCAAGGGATTCGGCCTCTCCGTGGCCGTTCTGGGTCAAATGAACGGCGTCCTTCTGCTCGGCGCTCAACCCGGCGAACGAGGGCCGTTCACCATGCCTGATGAACAGGATGCCGCCCTGCTCGCCCCATACAGATTCCGTGACCTGGTCCGCCTGCACCAGCGCATTGTTCAGGTTCCATCGAGTCCGCGGCCGTGGCGGCTTGGCAACGATCGCGGCGATCTGTGCTTCTCGCTTCGCACGATCCTCGCCCTTGCCGAGTCCGGAGGGCTCGTAGAGATAGATCGGCTCACGAATCCACGACTTCCGCTGTGCCATCTCCAAGATGGGCAGCATGAACGCCCAGTCGACGGCGATATCAACGTACCGCCCTTCGACGCGGAGATCGTGATCCGGGATGGCGTCGAACAGATGCTTGCGGAACGAACGGAGGTGCTGCCAGACGCTGCCGCCCCGTGCTGTTCGCGGCGTGTCGAGATTCACAGCGTACTCGACATGCTTGTCCGTCCGCAACATCGAGCCGACTGTGACCTCGCTGCCGCGTGTGTACTCCTCAGCAACCCGGTCCAGTACATCCGGGCCAACCAGCGCGTCGTCAAGATCGAGAGTCACAATGACACTGTTCGGGTTCGAGCAGACGTGCCGGATTGCCAGCGTGAGGTTTGCCATCTGCCCCCGACGCTCGCGAGGCTGGATCAGGGTGCAGCGATCCCCCCACGGCCCTAGCGCGAGCCGTAGGTACTCGCGGGACTGGGTGTCCGAGCCGTCATCGATGATCACGGCACCCCAGTCGTCTCTGCCCTGCGCGGCGAGGGAGGCCAGGCACCTCGCGATTCGGCCTGGCGGGACGTTGCGCCCAGTGATCACCAGGACGAAGGGCTCTTCTCGGTTCCTCGGCACCCAGTCCAGCGGACCGCCAACAAGATCGACCTTTCCACACTGTGCCGCCACGCATGAGTTCTTCTCGATCAGGTCGAGCACGAGCATCCAATCGCGCGTACTGCGTTTGAAGTCGTTCGGAGGGTGAACGAACCCAGTGTGCAGCGAAGCACCTCGCAACGATGCGATGCGCCCCTCCTGTGCGGCTGTATCCATCGAGCGATGCCACGACAGTGACGGCACGCCCTGAATCAGAGGGTTCGGGAACGGCCGGGCCTGGAGTAGTCGCCTCTTGTGAAAGAGACACGCCCTCGCCTCGACACGCCACGGCGTGCCGTTGTCGCCCGGGGTGAACGGATGCGCGTGGGTGTGGATCACGCTCAGTGACGCCGTCACTGCATGATCCAGCCGGCTCATGGCTTCGATCATGTCCCCCAGGTAGTCATCGGCGTGGGTGACGCGCCGAACCAGAATGTCAGAGTCAACCTGGAGAACGTACTCGCCGCTGCATTGCTCCAAGGCCCATAGCGGCGCGACGAGCGGTGCGCCCGCAACGCTGTGGGCGTGCGTGCTGTCGCTTCCGAACCAATCGCGCAACACTCGTCGGGCTTCAGGCCCAGGGCCAGGACTCATCAACACGCGGTCAATAAGCCCGATGGAACGCAGTCGCTCGGCTTCGCGCACGATCCCAGCCATGTCGGCGAGCGAATGCTGCCTCACGAACCCGTCGGAACGAGAGTCGATCACGAGCACCCGCTCGCAGAATACTCGCGGGCGTTCCAACTGCGTCACAAGGTGGCGCACTTGGCGCTCGAGGGTGGCCGCTTCCATCGCGCAGGTCTTGATGAGCAGGGAAACTGGCGGAGTGTCGTGAGCCATCGCCTTGCGTCGACACACCAGTGTCAGGAAATCGCAGGCCGGCTCAAACCTCTCCGTGTCCACGGTCTCGCTTGAGATCCGCCGTTCAACATGAAGGCCGTGGCGGAGCAGGTCGCGTTCGAGGCGAGAGAGCGATCGGTGGTACTCCCTTCTCCCCGCGCCCGTTTCCGCGTTTTCCATGTACCAGAAGGCTTCGTCATAGGTCACGTTCGACGGGAGATCACGTCGGCGGTGCAGCGGTGTCGGATGGCCGAAGGTCGCGTGGGGGTTGCACACCGTCACAACCACCAGTCCATCCGGGCGAGCGGCGAGCGCGATGTCCGCCAGAGCCTGCTCGTACTCCGGTCCGTCGCCCAGTTCGCAGAGGACCAGCGACGAGATCACGGCATCGAACGGCCCGGCGGCCAGCGCGACCTCACGGTTCGTCGTCAGGGTCAGCGTCGACGGCAGTGGATCGAACCGACACCAGGACTCCTCGATCCCCCGCCCCGGGTCGTAGCCGACAACCGTCAGCCCGGCCTCGGCGAGGTGGCGGGCACTCCTGGCCTTCTTCCCGCAGCCATAGTCGAGCACCCGCGCCACGCCCGACTCGAGCACCAAGGAATCAACGATTCCCGAGACGATCCTCGTGGCCGATGGCTTCTCGTCGCACAGCGCCGTCCAGAAGCGTTCGAAGCCGTCGAGTTCCGGCAGGGTCTTATCCGTAAGTGCCCGGCGCATGATCTCGTCAAGGTCCGGACGATGCGGCCACCGCCAGGTCAGCCACGCGCGTTCCGCCATCGCTCGGTAGCCATCATCGCTAAGTGGCCGGATGTCTGACCCGTAGTCGATGAGTTTCAGCCCCGTAGCGGTCACCCTGAGGTTCCTGGGATGCATGTTCCTGAACGAGATGCCGTACGCCTTGCATTCTCTGAGGAGTGCGAGTAGGTCCGCGCCGTGGCCGCCGGTGTAGGGCGTTGACTCCTCGAACGGATACACCAGGAGAAGCGTTTCATCTCGCACCTCAACCCGGGTGAGCGGGTAGAGATGCTTGGGCTCGTCCATACGGGCCGCGAGGGTCCGGAGCGTGGCCAGCGTATCGTGGTTCGGGCGTCGCTTGAGCAGATCGAAGACCTTGAACACCCGACGCTCGTCAGAGAAGACAATTCCCTCGCCGCCGGCTCCCAGCAGCCGCAGGTCCTTCACGCCGAAGGCACGCTTCAGTATCGCCCGGGCGCGCCGCTCACGCGCCTCCGTGATCTCCTTGTCGGTGGGAGACGGCGTATTCCGCGTTGCGCGGTACTCGCTGATCAGTCCGTCCATCGAGGCGAAGGCGTCGCGGACGCTCTGCTCCGAGGCGGCTTTACGCACCCGCTCCGCGATCCGCGCGATGGCAGTCGGCTTGACGAGACTGCATAGCCGGTCCATCTCAGCGGCGATTGTCGCCAATGCTTGCCCTGTGCTACCAATCGCCCAAGTCGAAGTGCCTTCGAGCATACTCCGCGCGCGGTGGCGGATGCTGTCCGCCAGTCCGAACACCCGCCAGGCGCTGAGTGTGAACGCAGCCAGCCGTTCATCCAGGTACTTGCGGACCAATCGGGCTGCCTGCTTGAGTTCATCGGGCGACCATGCCAGCAACGGCTCGCGCCGCCGATCCACTGGCCGCGATTCCAAGAGTCCGCCCGCCGCCCGATACAGCGCATACCCCAGGATGTCCGCAAGCAGGGTGGCCTCGTCGAGGCCGCTGGATGTCGTGAATGAACGATCATGTCGCACGCCAGCGGCGGCGTGCTGGACGATCCGGAGCCCCATCTGGTCACGCATTAGCAGGGCGGTGAGCATGTCTGATCGCCGGACGTACAAGTTGCCGAAGCGGGCGATGTTCTGCGGGTATGCAAGAAGGTGCTCGGGGTTGAAGAAGATCGTCGAGCCGCCCCGTTGCACGGATGGCCTGGCAGCGTCTTCAGGTAAAGATGCGGCATCCATAACCAGCGGACGGAAGACCGGCTCACCGGCCAGTAACCGGTCCACGCGGCCTGCGATACTGTTCAATGCATCCGCGTTCGTCGCGCCGGAGGCGGGCGGCTGAAGAGAAAACGGTGTTTCGAGGTGCTCTGTGTTTCTCGACAGGTCGTAGTATGCATCTGGCAGGGATGACCGTGATGCTGCCTCTCCCGCCGCCCTGTCGATCCAGGGGGAGCAAGGCGTCGTGTTCTCCCACTCGGCCAGATGGCGGTCGAGGTCGATCAATTGCATCCGAAGCGTCGCCGTGAACGGGAGAGGCGCCGCACCGGTGTCCGGCCCGATGACCACGTCCACCCCCCGGTCCCGCAGTTTGATCATCGCCGCGATGTCCGGCGTCTCTCGCTCGATCGACTTGCCGCCAGCCGCCACGCGAATCGACAGCCGCTTGTCATCATCCAGAATCCACGCAGCGGACCCCGGATGACGCGCGGCGACCTTCCCAACATAGGTGTTCAGCACCGTGCGAGACACAGCGATCGGGAGCCGTTGGCGCGTGGGATCGGGGGTATCAATGAGAGCCCCCTGCGCCCAGTCTTCACGTTGACGCTCGATCGTGATGAGGTCGATGGCCAACCCCTCCGCCTGAAAGCGACGAACGAGTTCATGCAGCGGCCTCGTCCCGTCTTCGGGGAGTGGACCATTTTCGACGACGATCACCACCACATCTGACACGTCAGGGCGTGTCTTTAGACGGACGAGGTCTGAGAGCAAGCCATCAACATGCGGCCTGGGATTCGCGTCCGTCACGAAGCCGACAACAAACCCTATTGACTGAGCCGATGGCTGCAAAGACGCGACCTCGACAGGCGTGAGCGGCTCGGGCTCTGGTGGCCGCCACCCGAACAGTTTGAACGCCCGCGCGGCCGCGACCTCCCGCGCGGCCTCGTCGAACCTCGGTGCGTGCTTCCTCCAGAATCGCGTGAGGCCTTCAAGCTTAGTTTGCGAGGCGGGCGCGGACAGGCGATCTTCGCGAGGGTCTGCGTAATGATGGACGGTGTGCGCCGACGTTGCGCCGAATCGCAGGGCTGGGAGATCTGCCAGTCGGATGCACAGGTCACGATCGGTACAACTCGGCAGGTGCTCATCGAAGCCGCCGGCTTGGAGCAGCAGGTCAAGCCGTACGAACAGGTTTGAACCCTGGATGTGCTGGCCCTTGATGAACTGCTCGCGGGAATCAAGTGTCGATGGAATCGAGTGGAGATGTCCCGGGCCATCCAAGGTGCCGAAGCGGATGAGGCCCGAGGCGACCATGTTCAGGTCGCGAGCGATGGCTGCCTCGAGGCACAACTCGATGTGGTCGGGAGCCCACGCGTCGTCGTCGTCGAGAATGGCGACGAACCAGAGATCGGCGTACCGCACGATGTCCGCGTCGCGGTGCAACTGGTCGATCCCGGTGTTCCATGCGCCCGCGGCTCGTGCCGGCGTGCGCCGGTTGCGTATCACGGTCACGCGAAGTCGATCACCGCACTGTGCCTGAAGCTGCCCCGCCAGTTCCGCCAAGTCCGGATCAGGCATTTCCTCTTTGGTCCTATCCACAACGATCACGAGCCGATCGGGCACTCGTGTCTGGGCGAGGATGGACGGGAGCGCCCGTTCACGGAGCAGGTCAAACCTGCCACGGGTGGCGATGAGCGCAACGACAGCGTGGCCCCTTACGGATTGTGGACGTGTGTCCATCGGGATACCTCCGATGAGCGAGGTTGGAATCCGCTGGCGTCGCCACGCAGGAACGCGCGGCTATGCCCGTCGGGCACATCCCTCGATCGTCGGAGTAGCCGCGTGCAGCTCGCTCGAGCTCGGCCGCAGGAGAGATCTCGTCGCTCATCGATTCGAGATCCGAACCTCGCCTCACGCTGTCATCCGGCAAACAGGGAGTCACGGTCAGCGGACGATACTAGGAAACCAGCCATGAACGCGTCAATGAACCTCAATGAGAGCCTCAACGACCGCCGCGCCAATGTCGCAGCGGCCGGGTCGTTCGATACGCCGTGACCACCGTCCCGTCGTCGGCGAGAATCACCGCGACGTTGGCGACCATCTCCGCGTGCTTGCCGAGCGCCACTCGTGCCCAACGCAGGGCGCGTCGGCCAAGGTAGAGCACGTGGCAGCCCTCGCCGGCGTCGAGCCACTCACCGAACTCCAAGACCATCCGCAAGACCCAGGCGCTGATGCCTCGCTGCGCCATCCGCGCCTGGGCGTGCCCGCTGAGTGCGACCGGAACACCGTGTGACCCCGCAGCCTGACCGCATGACAACGCTCGCGCGGCATCGCCGCGCCTGCCCGACCAACTTGTCCTTTCCACGGTTTGCCCTGCCGCGATGCCGGATCACCCTTTCGGGACCGAGCTCGGGAGTACGGCGACACGCCGACTCCGTATGGTCGTGGCGGCCCGGATTTGAGTCGGAGCCGCCTGGGCTGTGACCACATCCCTGACCCTGAGACACGGCAGCGGGCGAGTCGTTGGACTCGGGTCCGACGCGGGGAGGTCATCGTCACAGCCCGCGGCGGCTTACTCGCTGTCGCCCCCAAGCAGGGACGAACCCAACGCCTGTTTATATGCGCAACCGGCTCGTTGGTTCCCTGATCACGAGCAAGGCGTGGGCGATCAGAGCCGAGAGGGCCTGATGCGGTTGTCCCAGCATGGACTCTACATTTCCAATCCGTTCCAATCGCCGCCCACCCCTGATCGGAACCCCGCGTCAAATCGGCGGGTGCGCTAACCGAGAGTCGGAGAGAGTTTGAGAGGTTTGGCCGAGAGGCCGACGGGAACCCTGGGGGTTCTCGTCGCTCGCCCGATGGGCCGGGCCAAACCGAGAGCGCGGCCGCGCTGGCTGGCTGGCGACCGTGCGGCGCAAACCCCAATCCTGACGGGACTTTGCGCGATCTGCCGTGAGCCCCGCCGCACGCCCGGAGACCCCCCGGGCCGTAAAGCAAAACCGGCCCGCTTTCGCGGGCCGGTCGAAAGCTCCTCCACCAGGGCTCGAACCTGGAACTTATCGGTTAACAGCCGATCGCTCTACCATTGAGCTATGGAGGAATGTCGAATGCAGCAGTGAGTTTTCAAAGGTCGGGAGTAGTCGGTCGGTAGGCGTGAAGTGGAGCGTGGCGGAGCGTCCGGTTGGTGGCTGGACGGGTCGGCCGCGGTGTCAAGCGTAGGCTACTCCAACCATCGGTCAAGCAAGGGGCTTGCGTCAGCGAAGAGCGTGCCTATCCTTGGGGCCTTGCCCGGATCTGCCGAACTTCTGATTTCGGGATCGGTTCCCGCAGAGGTCGGCAAGGGGCGTGTTTCACCTCGGCGGATCGAGCGCGATCCGCCGGAGACCAACCAGCGACAACCATCGCGGCCGGACAGCCCGCCGCGTCACCCGACGGAGTAGAGGCCATGAAGGACAAGATTCATCCCAAGTACTTCCCCTGCAAGGTCTACCACAACGGCGAAGTCGTGATGACCTGCGGCGCCACGGTGCCGGAACTGCACGTGGAAGTGTGGTCCGGTTCGCACCCGTTCTTTACCGGCAAGTCGACGCTGGTCGACGCCGCGGGGCGCATCGAGAAGTTCCAAAAGAAGTTCGCGGGCAACTACTTCGCGTCGAAGAAGAAGTGATCGCCTTCCCTCGCCCGGGAGAGGCGTGCAAAGATCGAAACCGCGGCCCGGCTCTGGAGAGTCGGGCCGTGTTCGTTTTGGGTCGCCCGGGCCCAGACCGATAATGGCTCCAAGCCGCGCAGACCGCCCGGATTGCCGCGCCGAGCCCATCCATCCGTTGATCCGGATGAACGGATGAATATAGTTGGGGCGTGTCCAGCAACGTCCCCCAGTCCGCCGGCGATGCCACCGTGCGGCCGGTTTGATGATGGTTGACCAAACGAGGCTTGCGAATGACCAGCCGCTTCCTGACCGAACTCGCCCGAAGGGTCCTCGTGTTTGACGGGGCGATGGGGACGTCCATCCATCAGCACGATCTGGACCTCCAGCGTGACTACCTGGGGTGTGAGAACTGCACCGACCTGCTGGTGAAAACGCGGCCGGATGTGATCCAGGGCATCCACGAGTCGTTCCTTCGGGTGGGCGCGGACGTGGTGGAGACGGACACGTTTGGCGCGAACCGGCTGGTGCTGGCGGAGTTTGACATCGCCGACAAGGCCTTCGAACTCAACAAACTCGCGGTCGATGTGGCCCGCGCCGCGTGCAATGCCGTCGAAAGCAGCGACCGGCCGCGGTTTGTCGCAGGGTCCATGGGCCCGGGGACAAAGTTGGTGACTCTGGGCAACACGGACTGGGACACGATGCTCGCGTCGTATCGGGAGCAGGCGCTGGGGCTGCTTGCGGGCGAGCCGCGGCGGGGCTCGAAGTCCGGCGTAGACGTGTTCATCATTGAGACCTGCCAGGACATCCTGCAGGTGAAGTGCGCCATCAACGCGGTGCTGAGCGCGCTGCGCGAGCGGGGACTGACGCCGCTCGATGTCCCGATCATGGTGTCGGTCACGATCGAGACAACCGGCACGATGCTGCTGGGGACGTCGATCGAAGGCGCGGCCGCAGCGTTGCGGGGCTATCCGATCGTCTCGCTGGGATTGAACTGCGCCACCGGTCCGACGGAGATGGGCGAGCACGTCGCGTGGCTCGGGAAGCACTGGGGGGGAGACGTGCCGGGGATGCCGGGCATCCGACGCACGGTCAGCGTGCTGCCGAACGCGGGACTGCCGGTGCTTGTGGAAGGGCGGACGGAGTATCCGCTGAAGCCGGAGCCGTTCGCGGAGGCGCTCGCGGGGTTCGTGGAGCGCGATGGAGTCGGGATCGTGGGCGGGTGCTGCGGGACAATGCCGGCACACATCGAGGCGGTCGTGCGACGGCTGGATGCCCGGGGCCTTCGGGCGGATCGAACGCCGCGGAGCGTCGAGCCGCCGGCCGCGAGCGTGACCAGTCTGTATGGTCCGACCGAGTATCGCCAGGACAACTCGTTCCTGATCGTCGGCGAGCGGATGAACGCTTCGGGGAGCAAGAAGTTCAAGCAACTGCTGGAGGCCGAGGACTTCGATGGGATTGTCTCCCTGGCCCGCGAGCAGATGCGGCACGATGGAGCCCACGTGCTCGACCTGAACGTGGACTATGCCGGGCGCGACAATGCACGCGACATGTCCGAGATCGTCAAGCGGCTGGTCCGCCAGGTGGATGCACCGCTCATGCTCGACTCGACGCAGGTGAAGACCATCGAGGCCGGGCTGAAGCACGCGGGCGGGAAGTGCATCATCAACAGCGCGAACTTTGAGGATGGGGAGGAGAAGTTCGACGAGTTATGCCGCGTGGCAAAGACGTATGGCGCGGCGATCGTGATCGGCTCGATCGACGAGGACAAAGAGGCGTCGATGGCGCGGACGGCGGATCGCAAACTGGCGATTGCGCGCCGGGCATTTGAACGGGCGACGGGGAAGCACGGGCTCGACGCCGCGGACCTGCTGTTTGACCCGCTGGTCCTGCCGGTGTCGACGGGCATGGAGAGCGATCGGCGGAGCGCCCTTGAGACCATCGAGGGCACGCGCCGGATCATGCAGGAGATGCCCGATTGCCAGACGTGCGTCGGCCTGTCGAACGTGTCATTCGGGCTTAAGCCGCAGGCACGCGTGGTGCTCAACAGCGCCTTCCTGCATGAACTTCGCGCGGCGGGATTGACGAGCGCGATCGTGCACATGAGCAAGATCCTGCCGGAGAACCGCATCCCGCCGGAGCAGTGGCAGGCGGCGATGGACCTGATCTACGACCGCCGGAGCGGCGGCGTCGATCCGCTGTCGATATTCGTCGACCTCTTCAAGGACGCGGGGGGCGCGACGGGCGCGGGCCGGGAAGCGGTCTCGAAGGCGGACCTGCCGGTCGAGGAACGTCTGCGGGCCCACATCATCGACGGCGAGAAGCAGGGGCTCATCGAGTCTCTGGAGCAGGCACGGGAGCGGTACACCCCGCTGGCGATCATCAACGATCACCTCCTCGACGGCATGAAGACTGTCGGCGAGTTGTTCGGATCCGGGCGGATGCAACTGCCGTTCGTTCTCCAGAGCGCAGAGGTCATGAAGATGGCCGTGGCGCACCTCGAGAAGCACATGGAGCGGGTCGAGGGTCAGACCAAGGGCAAGATCGTGCTGGCGACGGTCAAGGGAGATGTGCACGACATCGGCAAGAACCTTGTCGACATCATCCTCAGCAACAACGGCTACACGGTGGTGAATCTCGGCATCAAGCAGCCGATCGCCGACATCGTCAAGGCCTGGCGGGAGCACAAGGCTGATGCCGTCGGCATGTCGGGGCTGCTCGTCAAGAGCGTCAATGTCATGGAGGAGAACCTGCACGAGTTGAACTCGCAGGGGATCGGTGTGCCCGTGCTTCTCGGCGGCGCGGCCCTCACCCGGCACTACTGCGAGAGCCACCTCCGCGGCATCTACAAAGGCCCGGTGTTCTACGGAAAGGACGCGTTCGAAGGGCTGAGCACGATGGACAGCATCGTCGGAGGTGCGATGGCGGCGCTCAACGCGCAGATCGATGCGAGACTCAGCAAGCGGAGCAGCGCCGAGGATGTCATCGCCCAGAGCAAGGCCAAGCGCGCAGCGACGCAGGAAGCGGCGCAAGGGAGCGGCGGGGTTGCGGTCCTGCAGACGGTGGCGTCGACCGGTGGCACAGCGTGTTGCTCGGTGCACGCCTCTCGCAGCAGTCGCGGCGGTGCGGGTGGGAGCGATGGGGGAGACGGGAGCGGAGGGCGATCGACGACCCCGATCCTGGATGCAAAGGACATTCCAACTGCGCCGTTCCTCGGTTCGCGAGTGGTCACGGACATCGCGCTCGATCAGATCTACCCGTTTATCAATCCGGTCGCGCTCTTCCGCGGCCAGTGGCAGATGAAAAAGGGGTCCATGAGCGACGCCGAGTACGATGCGCTCGTCGAGGACAAAGTGCTCCCGGTGTTCGAGCGGCTCAAGCGGCAGTGCCGCGATGAGAAGATTCTCCAGCCGGCGGTCGTGTATGGATACTTCCCGTGCAACTGCGACGGTGATGACCTGATTGTCTGGGATCCGGCCGCGCCGGGCTCGAAGGAACTCGAGCGGTTCACGTTCCCGCGGCAAGCAGACAGGCAACGGCTGTGCATCTCGGACTTCTTCGTTCCGATCGGGAACGGGCGGACGGATGTCGTGGCGTTCCACTGCGTGACGATGGGCGCACGAGTCAGCGAAGCCGCGCGCGAACTCTTCGCCAAGAACGACTACACCGAGTACCTGTATCTGCATGGACTTGGCGTTGAGTCCGCCGAAGCGCTCGCGGAACTCTGGCACAAGCGCATCCGTCAGGAACTGGGCATCGCCGGCGAAGATTCGGCGCGAGTGAAAGACCTGTTCACACAGAAGTATCGGGGGTCGCGGTTCAGTTTCGGCTACCCCGCCTGCCCGGACATGTCGGACCAGGAGAAGTTGTTCAGGCTCATCCAACCGGAGCGAATCGGGTGCGTCCTGACGGAAAACTGGCAGATTGATCCCGAACAAAGCACAAGCGCCATCGTCGTGCATCACCCGGCTGCGAAGTACTTCAACGTGTAGTTTGCGGTGGTGGGCTCGCGCTCCCAAATTCGCGCGAATTGCACGACAAAGTGCAAGTTGGTCTTGGCAGCGTCGCCGGTTTCGGGTATTTTTTGCGGACTAGGCGGCCATGGTCGCGCGCCAGCAGGTTCGGACGCAGAGAACGCTCCGGACGGCGTGTGTGCAGAGTGTGCTGTCATTCGACATCGAAAGAGGAAATCCCATGAGGCTGAACAGGTGCATCGTTACCGCCGCGGCGGCAATTGTCGGATCTCTCAGCAGCGTCCAAGCGGATGTGATCGACGACTGGAACGAGCAGTGGCTTGACACCATCCGTGTTGTCGGCGGGCCACCCTGCCCGCTTGCACGAAGTGGAGCCATGCTCTTCGCGGGCATCTACGACGCCGTGAACTCAATCACCCCGACGCATGAGCCCTACATCGACTTCGTTTCGTCGCCCGGCGCGGCGAACAAGCGTGTCGCGATCTCGGCAGCGGCCCACAAGGTGCTGTCCACCCTCTATCCGGCGCGTGCGGCGATCTTTGACGCGCAGTACACCGCCGACCTCGCGAGCGTCCCCAACAACGCCAGGAAACTCAACGGGATCATCGTCGGAGAGGCCGCGGCGGATCAGATTCTGGCGGCGCGAGCCGGTGACCGGACAGACTCCGAGCCGGACTATGTCTATATCGACGTGCCCGGTTCGTACCGCCCGACGGCGCCCGATTTCACACAGCCTCCGTTCAATCCCGGCTGGGGGACTACCGTCCCGTGGACCATGGCGACCGGCAGCGAGTTCCGACCGACCGGGCCTCTCGGCTTCCGAAGGGTCGATCGGCTTCTGGCGTCAAGGGGCTATGCGAAGCAGATGAATGAAGTGAAGCGGTTCGGCAAGCGGAACAGCGCCGTCCGAACCGAGGAGCAGACAGAGATCGCCTGGTTCTGGGCGAACGATCGCAACGGCACCTTCAAGCCGCCGGGCCACCTCCTGCACATCACCCAAGTCGTCGCGAACGACCAGGGACTCGATCTTGACGCGAAGGCAAGGCTGTTCGCGCTCGTCGCGATCACGCTGGCCGATGCCGGTCTCGTGGCATGGGACATGAAGTACGGCACCGACATCGATCTCTGGCGTCCCATCTCCGCGGTCCGCGAGGCGGATACCGACAATAACGCCCGCACCGTCGCAGACCCAGCTTGGGAACCGCTGCTCGAGTTCACCCCGCCGTTCCCGGCCTACACGTCCGGCCACGGAACGTTTGGAGCAGCACACGCCGCGATCATGCGGAACTTCTTCGGTACCGACAGCATCACCTTCACGGTCGGGACCGATGAGCCGATCGTGAGCGACGTGACCCGCACGTTCCACTCGTTCACCGAAGCCGGGCGAGAGAACGGCCTGAGCCGTGTGTACCTGGGAGTGCACTTCCGCTTCGACGCGGACATCGCCTTCTCGTCAGGCACGTTGCTGGGCAACTACGTATACCAGCACCACCTTCGTCCGTTGGGCTGCCGCGGCGACTTCAACCGTGACGGCGTCATCAACGGCGCCGATGCCACCCGGTACGCGGAGGCGTTCTTCCGCGGCGACGCGGCGGCGGACATGAACTCCGACGGCGTCGTCAACTTCATCGACTTCAATCTCTATGTCAACTACTACTTCGCCGGCTGCGAGTAACGCGCCAAGCGGTTGGTCCTGTGCCTAGCTGTGATTCACCTACAGTGTCCTCCCCGCACGATGTCGCGGGGAGGACATTTTTTCATCGAGAGACTCGATCTCGCAGGAGACGCCCGGTGAATCGAACCACCTTGTGCAGAGTACTTGCAGCCATCGTTGCGGCATGCACCGCTCCGCTTGCAGCCCAGACGGGAGTCAGCAACAACACTGCGCCGCCTGCGTCGGCACCCGCCGCGCCGGCAAGGCAGCCGATGGTGCTTGATCGGTCTCCCACCCGCATCCTGGCGGAGCGAATCGGAAGGCTGATCGCCGACGCGAGCCCGATCGCGGACCCGGCAGACGCGGCGGCCCGAGATGCCGCGGGCGAGCAACTCGCCAAGTGCAGGGACCTGATCAACGCCGCGGATGGAAGGGTCCTCTGGGGAGGCTTCAACCCCGACCAGGGCTATAACCCCGCGGCCTATCAACTTACACCGAAGAGCCCGCTGGAGTTCTTCCAGTTGACAGAACTCGATCCCGTGGTGTGGGCCAAACTGTACCTCTCCACATTCATGTTCACAGGAAAGTTCGAGGTGCGGGAGGAGGAGGGGGTGACCGTTCTGGACATGGAGGCGAAGTTCCGCGGCGACCTCGCCCCCGGGGAGTATCCGTATCCGTTCTGGCACTCGCCGAACAAGTGGACGGCGTACATGAACGCGTCGAGGGTCTACCTGCTGTTTGATCGCGGCAGACTCCTCGCGGGCCTTCGGAAGGCTCCGCCGCCCGAAAGCCTGAAACTGATCCGCAAGAAGTGGGACGCCAAGTGGAGTTGGGTTGACGAGAAGGGCCAGCCCCAACCGCGGGTTGCGCTGTTCGACTACCTGTTCTCAAAGGACAACCCGCACGTCGCGAGCCTGGAGAAGAGTTACCGCGAACTCGAAGAGAACTTTCGGAGCCAGAACTGCATGTCCTGTCACGCGCCGGACAATCAGAGCAAGATCAACGATCTGCTGCTTTTGAACTATCCGAACCAGTCATTGGTGATGCGGCGGACGCTGGTCTCGGTTCTGGAAGAGAACTACATGCCGCCCGGCGACAAACTCGCCAAGTCACCCGAGGGAGTGCAGGACAAGCACGTGCTTGCCGATTTGCTGAGGCTTGCCAAAGAGTTCGAGAAGCATGCCGACGACGCGTTCGCCTACGAGAAGGCGCACTCCGGGAAGGACTGAATCTCGGCGGCTACGGGCTGATTCGAGGAGCAACCTCTCCCCGTCGAATCAAGCGGATCCACTCGTACTCGGTTGCGCCGTCGCCCTCTTCGAGGAAGCGAACTGCAGCGTTCGTGACTGCCTCGACATTCCGCAAATCACGCAACGAGGCGACACCGCACCGCGTGGTCGGGCTTGGGCCGTCAGATTCCCCGATCATGACGGCCGCCAACGAAGCCCGGGCGACCAGTGCCTGATTCGGCAAGGCGAGCACAATCAGCGAACTTGCCCCGGCGGGATTGTCGGGGACGTGACATGCCAGGCAGTTCTGCGCCGTGAAGACCGGCAAAAGGTCGCGGTACGCGCGATTCAATCCTGTGACATGCGGATTGTCTTCGGAAAACAGCACCGCAAAGTCCGCGACTCGGGGCTTGATGTACGACCCCTCGTACCACCGCCAGTTGCCATCCCACTCCCGAGGTGCGGCGGTTGGAGTTCTCGCGGGGTCTTCGCGGCGGTAGGCGGCGAGCAATCGCTCATCGGTGAACACGAACTCAACAGCCGATGTCCGTGAGTAACTCGACCACTCATCTCCCGAGTGCCAGAGCGGGTGCGGGTAGTCGCCCGCCGGCAGCCCGCTTCGAAAACTCGCGGGGACTCTCAGCACGATCGAGTCGCCGATCTGATCCAGGGTGATCGGCCCCGAAAAGACAAAGCACGACAGATAGCACCCTGCCCAAACGACCGGATCTAGGAGCAGACCGCGGCCGGCGGCCGGATCGATGGCGGCCCCCGGCGACAATCCACCCCAGACAATCATGTCTTCAGCGGCATCGCTGAGCACCCCGAGATGGGACAGTACCGAGGCCGCCGTATCGCGCGCCTTGGCATCGTCCGGAGGTGCTTGGGGCGTGCACCAGATAATCTCGTCCCCAATTCTCTCGATGGTCGCGTTGCGAATTTGCTTGCGCGGTGACTGAACCGGAAGTCGGGCCTCAATCGCCGGACTGATTGACGGGATGTCGGCGGAGGCCGCGGCACCGGGAGTAGATCCCGCGGGCGGCTTCGTCGAACCCGGAGCAGGCTGCTTGCCGCAGGATGCTGTCCAAAGCAGGCTCGCCATCGTCGCAACGACCACGACAGAATGATGCAGCCTGGACGTGGCATGACGCAGTTGGGAGGGCATGGCGAGAGGATTCTTGGCATCCACAAGCAGCGGCGACGGTGCATTCGTCGCGGTACTATCGCCCGCACGTCCCCAACCGTGCCAACCAGCCCACATCGCGGAGTTCGCCAAGGTATGCGTCACTGGCTCAGATCGGCTGTTCTGTTTGTTACCGCCACGGCTTCCGGCTGTGGAATGACTATCTACGCCCCAGAAGACGTCCACGACCCGGTCAGCGTGTTCGTCGCCGACCACGGTGTTCACTCCAGTCTCCTGCTGCCCCGCGAAGACGGGACGATTGCCCAGTTCGCCTACTCGCAATGGCACTGGGCCGCGCTCGATCAGGACGACTGGTATCGATCGCCCTTCGCGCTCGTCATACCGAACACCGGCACCTTGGGCTGGAGGGACTTTGAAGGCCCCTGCGACTTTGACTGTGTCTGCGACCGCATGCACAAGTTGGGCAGACACCCCCCGATGGACGCCCTCTACGAGATCCGCGTGGAGCGGGCCGCCGCCGCGAAGGTTCTGGCCGAACTCGATCATCGCTGGCAGTCCCAGAGCAATGGGAACGTGTTCAACGAGAAGCGGGGGATGACGTTCGTGAAGGATGCCACCACCTACTCGATCGCCCACACCTGCAACCAAGAGGTCGCGGCATGGCTTCGGGGAATGGGATGCAGGGTCGACGGGATGGCCAAGACCGCCGACATCCGGGTGGTTGGCGGGGTGCGAACAGGAAACGGTGGGCCGGAAAACCATGTTCTTGAAACCGCGGGCTCGGAACCGTCGGATTTCTGATTGTGTGGTTAGCCACGGCAATGGGCCGATGGCTACCATGATTACGCTCCTTGGAGTGGCGGGCCGTCTGCCTCCCGGGGACGGGACCGACGCCGAGCTTTGCCCGAGTGTTTGACGAACGGTTCACAGGTTTCCAGGTTTTTCTCGGGCAAAGGTTCGAGTGACGAATGAAGATCTACGTCGGGAATCTGCCTTTCAGCGTGAATGACCAGGGGCTGCGTGAGGCGTTCGAGCCGCACGGCGAGGTCGCTTCCGCCCAAATTGTGATGGACCGAGAGACCGGCCGCCCGCGCGGCTTTGGGTTTGTCGAGATGCCCAACGACGATGACGCCCGAAAGGCGATTGCCGCTCTGAACGGCCAGCAACTCGGTGGCCGCACCCTCGTGGTGAACGAAGCCCGTCCGAAGGAGGCCGGTGGCGGTGGCGGCGGCCGCGGTGGTTGGGGTGGCGGCGGCGGTGGTGGTGGGGGCCGCGGCGGCTACGGCGGCGGTGGTGGCGGGGGCCGTGGCGGCTACGGCGGCGGCGGTGGTGGTGGCGGCGGCCGGAGTTGGTAAGGCCGTCCGCACCATCCAGTCAGTTCCTTCGAGGGCCCCGGCAACCACCGGGGCTCTCTTCTTTTCGGGGCCTCCGCTGCGGATACCGAGACGGGAGCATCCCGGGGCGAATTGGTTTCGTATGGAGTATGGGAGGCTCTGCCCGGGGCAGCGATGACCCGCGCAGGGGCGATATGCTCCCGCTGGCGGTCCTGTGGGGCTGCAGGGATGCAAGGAGTGTTTCGATGCAGGCCAAGTCACTGAGCAAGCCGACGTCGCGAGCCTTCACGCTCGTGGAGATCCTCGTAGTGCTGGCGATCATCTCGATCCTGATCACCATCTCGGTGGTGGTCGCCGCACGCGTCACGCAAGGTGGCCGCGTGACGGCGACGCAGGACATCCTGCGAGTCCTGGACACAGCGCTGACGAGTTACATGGCGGATCGCGAGGCGAAGGTGCCCGCCGTCTACCGGGATGATGCCGGTGAGTACTTCCCGCTTTGGGACGGTCGAAAGGACGTGAACAACGAGGTCGACCGCGACGCGTACCCCGCCGAGCCGAGCCTTGCGTTGTTCCTTCACATCGCTTCAGAGGTTCCCGCCGTCGACCAGACACTCAAGGGCATCGACAGCAGGTTCATCAAGCAACTCCCCGATATCCGCGTTTTCACACCCCCGGGCCAGCCGTTGCGCAAGAACATCGGCGGCACGCTCACCGCCGTCAAGGGGTACACGATTCTCGACGCCTGGGGGCGGCCGATCCGGTTCGTCCACCCTGCGTGGGACGGCGGTGGAGGTCAGTACTGGGACGGCAACAGCCTTGTCGCACGTGACCCGGTCGCCTACGACGTCAACGCCAACGGCAATGCCGGCGAGGCCAACGAACTGCTCCGGCGGTCGTATCGGCCCTTCAACCCCAACACCTCCACGGCAGCGAATCCCGTCGGCGATGCCGATGAGGGCATTTGCATCAACGGCCGGCCCTACTTCTACTCGGCCGGCAATGATGGCGACCCGGGCACGCGACAGGACAACGTGTACTCCGTGCGTCCCACGTTCCCGCCGGAAACGGAGAAGTTCCAGTAATTGCCCGCACGGTGGCACCGCGGCATCCCGCCGAGGTTGTCTGCCGGTAGGCCTGATGGCCGACTGCAGGCTCATCAGGCATTCGGGCTCGACTGTCGCCGCGGTTGGGGTATAGTTCCGTCGCCTTGAGAGTCAGGAGTTCATCCGGGGTGTAGCGCAGCTTGGTAGCGCGTTTGGTTCGGGACCAAAAGGTCGGAGGTTCAAATCCTCTCACCCCGATTGCCGCAGGACCCGCCCCTATGGGCGGGTCTTTGTGCAACCGGACGGAAGTACTGAAGCCCGGCCTGTCTGCGAAGCCGCGGAAGAAGAGCACAACGACCCCGCTTGGCGATCACGCGCCCGGGTCAGGCGCGACTATGTCCATCGCGCCCTCGCGAACACACCGAGCGGCAGGCCAAGGGAGGCTGACGGGAGGAGTTGGTCTGTTGGATCGACCAAACTCGCCAACGGCGCCACAGTCCTGTCCCCGCGCGGGTCTGCGAGCGCGTGGCTGATGGCGGCGCTTCGGTGCGACTACTTGGACTCGACGATCGTCTTGAACCCGCCGTACGAGAAACGCTTCATGTCAAAGGGCATGTCGTTGGGGTCACACATGCCGGCGAGACGCGGGTCCTTCATGACCTTGGCGTTGATCTTGTTCCGGTCGGCCTTGGACTTGTAGACGATCCACGAGAAGATGACGGTTTCATTGGCCTTTGCGCCGGCGAGTTTGGTGAAGGGCACGCCGAACTTTGCTTTCAGATCATCGCCGATGCACTCGCGGTATTCGAGAGCACCCAACTCCATCCAGACTTTGCAGCCCACTTTGGCCATCTTCTTGTACTTGGCGAGATTCTTCTTGGGCATGACAATGACGAATCCGTCGACGTAGGCCATGGCAAAGCTCCGTGAAACGCTCGACTCTCTGGACCGGGCAGATTGGCGAACAGTCGGCATGAGTGTAACGGAAGACGCGGGTCTGAGCCGGGAGCCGGAGGCTCGGGCGGCTCGCGTGCGTGCAGAGGGTCTCTAGTTCCCCGGCGCCTGATACGGCGCCTTGAGCCGGTACGTCCCGGAACCGACTTTCAACACGACCCCGGCGGAGGTCTGTGCGGTGGCCAGGATGCCGTCGATGCGGTCAAGGCTTCGTTCCGACTCCCGGATATCCCGCGGAGTCGCGGTGGGAATCGAAACGAGCGCGACGGTGTTCGGCGGGACGGTCAGGTTGAGGCTGAATAAGCCGCCCTGCACGGCCCAGTCGCTGGAAATGGAGCCATGGATTGAGCGGTAGGTCGCCCGCGCTTCGGTGATGGCACCCTCCGTCCGGGGGTGAATCGAGATCTGCTCGAATCCGCTCTTTCCAGCGGGCTGCGAAATCCCGGCAACGCCTTCGAACAGCCACTGCCCGCAGGAGCCGAGCGCGTAGTGATTGAAGGAGTTCATTCCGATGTCCGGGTGTGGACCCGTCTCGGGTGTGTAGCCGTCCCAACGCTCCCAGATCGTCGTCGCACCGTGCTTCACCGAGTACAACCAGGACGGAAAGTCGTCCTGCAGCAGCAGCCGGTACGCGATATCGGGGCGACCGTTGTTGCTCAACACGGGCAACAGGTGACTCACGCCGACGAATCCGGTGGAGAGTCTGTCTCCTTTGGCACGCACATCGTCGACGAGGTACTTCAGCGCGGAAGCGCGGTGTTCTTCCGACAGCAGGTCGAAGCGCAGACCGAGGATGTAGACCGTCTGCGTATCGCCCTTGATGCGGCCGTCCGGTGCCACATACGCGGCGTTGAACGCGGCCCGGATGGCCTCGAAGAGACGCTGGTACTTCTCGGCGTCCGCTCTACGTCCAAGCACGCGAAGGCTGCGTGCGACGAGGTCCGTCGAGTGAGCGAAGTATGCGGTCCCGAGCACATCCTTCGGCGTGTCCGCTTTGATCGACAGCCAGTCGCCGTAGTCGTTGCCGCGGTCGCGGTCGCGCAGCAGCCCGGTGCTGTGCTCGCGGCACCACTCCACCCACCGGATCATGGAGTCGATACTGCGCTCCAGCAGTCGCTTATCGCCGTACGTCTCGTACATCAGCCATGGCACGATCATTCCCGCATCCGCCCACGCCGGTGTGCCGTAGGTGAGGCCGCGGGTGACGGGGGCGACATCGGAGTGCGCCCCATCCTCCCGCTGGGCGTCGATGACATCGGTCATCCACTTGGTCATGAACGCGGCGATATCGGCGTTGTACGCGGCGGTGGGGACGAAGACCTGCGTGTCCGCCATCCAGCCCATGCGTTCATCGCGCTGTGGGCAGTCGGTGGGGACGCTGAGGTAGTTGCCGCGCAGGCCCCAGACGATGTTGGACTGCAGTTGGTTGATGCGCGGGTCGGAACACTCGAACGTTCCTGCCAGAGGCATGTCCGATGACAGCACAAGGCCCGTGACCGCGTCTGGCTGCGGCTCGGCGTCAAGCCCCGTGAGTTCGACGTATCGGAACCCGTGAAAAGTGAAACGCGGCTGCCAGGTGAACTCGTCGGCGCCGGCGGGCGTGTAGGTGTCGATCGAGGGCGCGCCCCGGAGGTTGGCTGCGTAGAGCGTGCCATCGGGGTTGAGCATCTCGCCGTGGCGGATCGTGATGGCCTGACCGGCGCGGGAATGGAATTTCAACCGAACGACGCCGACCATGTTCTGCCCAAGGTCGAACACCCACGCGCCCGGAGTTGGTTGTTTGACGCTGCGAGCCGGCAACTCGGCGACGATCCGCACCGGCTCCGAGACGTCGGTCTGCAGGTTGCGATGCTCATCGCGAACCGCCGCGCCGGACCATTGCGAATCATCGAGCCCCGGAGCGTTCCAGCCTGCGATCTCGTGTCGAGCGTCGTAGGTCTCGCCTTTCATGATGTCGGCCATGAGCAACGGGCCTGCATGAACCTTCCACGACTCGTCGGTCGTGATGCGCTCGGTGGTGCCATCGGCGTAGGTGATCTCGAGTTGCGCGAGCAGGGCCGGCGAGTCGCCGTAGAACTTGCTGATGCCGAACAATCCGGCGCGGCCGCAGAACCAGCCCGGGCCGACGAGCGCCCCGAGCACATTGCGGCCTTGGGAGAGTTGCGAGGTGACGTCATAGGCCTGATACCGGACGCGTTTGCGATAGTCGGTCCACCCTGGGGAAAGATGCGATGCGCCCACTCGCTGGCCGTTGAGCGAGATCTCGTACACGCCCAGGGCGGTGGCGTAGAGCCTCGCACGGGAAACGGGCTTGCTGATGTCAAAGCCCCGTCGAAGGTAGGGGGGGCGTCCCGTCGGCAGGGAGAGTGTCTGGTTCTCTCCTGCCTCGGCCGCGTGCCCTGCGCCCTCGTAGGTGTACTCGACGCGCAGGCGTTTGCGCTTGCCAAACGCCGGGTCGCCACCGAGGTTCTGGTTGTTCACGACCAGGTCGCCGCCGCGTCCGCCGAGCAGACGGGAAACGTCCTTGGTCACGTCTCTGCTCGTCGTGCCATCTTCGGTGGCATAGGTTGCACGGGTGATACCGAGTTCAACCGGACCAGGACCCGCTTCGATCCACCGGGCGCTCCAGTCGTCGGGCGCGAGCAGGCCCATCTCCCACACGGTGGGCGCGCTCCAGGCGCCTGCGCGGCCGTCGCGGTCCCATGCACGCACCTTCCAGTGGCATGCTTGGCGCGAGGCAAGCGGCCGGCCCGAGTACTCGATGTGGGCAGTCTGGTTGGACGCGACCCTGCCCGAATCCCACAGGTCGCCGCGGTCCTGCGCGAGGAGTTCAGCGCTCGAAGCAACAAGGACTTGAAATGCGGTCTGGTGCTCCGAGCGGCGATCGGCGTCGAGAAGCCAGTACAGGCGGGGGTGACGTTCTTCGATCGCGAGCGGGCTGGTGAGGTACTCGCAGCGCAACGAGTGGGGGAGGAGCGAGCCGCCTTCAGCGCGGGCTTCTGATGTTGCGAGCGCGCTCAGCACGCTCAAGATCCACGCGAGCGTGATCACGAAATGGTGCATGCCGCACTTCCTTGGTCGAGTCCAGACGGACTGTACCGGGGCAGATTCAAAACCCTGCCGCGTATCCGTCTTTGCGCGATTCCGAGGCGCCGATGAACACGCCGGTCTTCGGATCTCGCAGGATGGCCTGATAGCCGCCGAAGTAGGGCGTGGCGAGCGGCTTGATGATGTGGCCGCGGCGCTCAAGTTCTCGAATCGTTGATTCCGGGAAGCCCGGCTCGAGACTGAGAACTCCGCCATCCGCCATCGGGGTGACCATGCCCGCGGGCTCCGTGGAACCATCATGGTGGATGCGAGGCGCATCTCCGGCCTGCTGCAGCGTCATGCCGAAGTCGATGAGGTTGATGACGATCTGTGCGTGACCCTGCGGCTGCATCGCCCCGCCCATCACGCCGAAACTCATCCAGGGCTTGTTGTCCTTGGTGATGAATGCCGGGATGATCGTGTGGAACGGTCGCTTGCCGGGCGCGAGCGCGTTGGGGTGAGCCGGGTCGAGGGCAAACTGCTCGCCTCGGTCCTGCAGCATGAACCCCAGGCCAGGGGGAGTCATCCCGCTGCCCATGCCCCGATAGTTGGACTGGATCAGCGAGACCATCATTCCCTTCGAATCCGCGACCGTCAGATAGATCGTGTCTGTGCCGGCCGGGATTGCGCCGGGCTCGACGGTCAGCGACGCTTTGGACATGTCGATGCGGGTTCGTCGTTGGGCGGCATACTCATCGCTGACAAGCCGATCGACCGGTGCGTGGTAAAACGCCGGATCGGCATAGAAGCGGGCGCGGTCCTCGAACGCGAGTTTCTTGGCTTCGACGAAGGCGTGAACGTGGTCCGCGCTGCCGAACCCCATGGCCTTCAGGTCGTAGCCCTCAAGGATCTTGAGAATCTGGAGCGCGGCAATGCCCTGGCCGTTCGGCGGGAGTTCCCACACGTCGTAGCCGCGGTAGTTCGCCGAGACCGGCTGAACCCACTCCCCCTTGTGCGCAGCAAAGTCCGCGGCGGCCAGCACGCCACCCTGTTCGGCGATGTACTTCTCGATGATCGCGGGAACTTCACCTGAGTAGAACCCGTCACGCCCTTTCGCGGCGATTCTCTCCAGCGTTGACGCCAGGTGCTGGTTGCGCCAAATCTCCCCCGCGGCAGGTGGCCGTCCATCGATCGTGAACTGCTCCTTGAATCCGGGCATGTCGGCCAGGACGCGGGCGTTCGCGGCCCAGCCGGCGGCGATGACCGGAGTCACGGGAAAGCCGCCGCGGGCATAGGCGATCGCCGGCGCGAGGACTTGCTTCATGGGCAGACTGCCGAATCGCTCGTGGAGAGCGAACCAACCGTCCACGCAACCCGGGACAGTGACCGGGAGCGGACCATGCGACGGAAGGGCCGTCAGACCTCGAGACTTCACAAGGTCGATGGTCAAGGCCGCCGGTGCGCGTCCTGATCCGTTGTATCCCACGAGATTTCCCGACCGCGGCGACCAGACCATCGCAAACAGGTCGCCCCCGACACCGCAACCCGTGGGTTCCATGAGTCCCAGCGCGGCGTTCGCGGCGATCGCCGCATCAACCGCCGTCCCGCCCTGTTTCAGAACGTCCAGGGCGATCTGGGTGGCCAGTGGGTGGCTGGTCGCGGCCATCCCATGTGTTGCAAACGCCTCCGATCGCGTCGCGCGAGGAAGCGGTGGAGGCGAAGGCGGTTCTGTCGGAGCCGTCGCGTGGGCGGTCATCAGGATCATGGTGTGCAACACGAAGGCCAGAGCGTGAGACATGCGGTTCCTCGGGAGCGGTGTGTCCAGTCTACACGAATGTCGCCCGGCCGGCCCGGCCGACGAAAGGTCTGGCGGGCAACCGGCGCACCTGGGCGTGCTCACCAATGGCTGCTTCTGTTGCGCACAACTCGAGGGGGTCGACGTGTCGTGCAGGCGGGGCACTCGACCGGCTCAGCGCCAACCTCGTCGAACTTGCTCGCGATGATTCGCCGGCGATCGACACCCGCTGGAGAACGTGCGGTATTCCGGTTAGACGGCCAAAGGACGTTGCGCAAGCCAGGTCGAGCAGGTCGAGATCAGGCGAGTGCGATCGATCGGCTTCGTGAGGTAGTCATCGCAGCCGACGTCGAGACACTTGGCACGATCCGACTCCATCGCGTGCGCTGTGAGCGCGATGATCGGCGTGGTAACGCCGGACGATCGCAGGCGGCGGGTTGCCTCATAGCCGTCGAGTTCAGGCATCTGCATGTCCATCAGGATCAGATCGAAGGGCTTCCCGATGCGTTGGCCATCGAGCACCGCCTCGCACGCAGCCAGTCCGTTGGGCACGATCTCCACGGACAGTCCCGCTCGCGAGAGGATGATCTTGAGCAGACGTTGATTGTCGCTGCCGTCCTCGGCAAGCAACAACCGACCGCTCAACGGTACCCCTGCACCTTCCGGACCACTCCTGCCTGGGGCCGGAGCGGACACTTCCGGGATCAACTCAGTTGCTGGGGCTTCGGCGACCGGCAGTTCGAGCGTGAACGTGCTCCCCTCGCCGGGCTCGCTCCGAACCGACAGCGTGCACCCGAGCATCTCTGCGAGGCGCCGCGAGATGGCAAGCCCCAGGCCTGTTCCGCCGTGCTTCCTGGTCGTCGACGCGTCAGCCTGCGTGAAGGGCCGAAAGAGGCGTCCGACCTGCTCGGGGGTCATTCCCATGCCCGTGTCCCGCACGTCGATGACGGCACAGGATCCGAGCCGACGCACGGTGATCACGACCGACCCTCGCTCGGTGAACTTGATCGCATTCCCCACGAGATTCATCAGAATCTGCCGCAGCCGGAACGCGTCGGAGTGGACCACCAACTCCGCGGTTTCGCCGAACTCGACCTTGAGGCACAGGTCCTTTGCGCTAGCACGAACCCGCATCGTGGACTCGACCTCCGAAACCACCGAGGCGAGCCGGAACGTCGACCGCTCGATGCTGAACTTGCCCGCTTCGATCTTTGACAGGTCGAGGATGTCGTTGATCAGTTCAAGCAGGTGATCGCCGTTGCGGCGGATGATCTGAACGAACTGCCGTCGGTCTTCCTCCGTGATCCCGGCGTCGTCCAACAGGTCGGCATAGCCGAGGATCGCCGTCATCGGCGTTCGGATCTCGTGGCTCATGTTCGCCAGGAAGTCGCTCTTGGCCTTGCTCGCGGCCTCCGCGGCAGACTTCGCAGACGCCAGTTCGGCCGCGCGCTGCTCGAGCAGGCTGTTCTGACTGTCCATCGCTTCGGCCTGACGTCGTAACAGTTCGCCCGTTCGCCGGCTCTCGTTGATGTGACGCAGGTACCCGATCTGCAGCAGCGCCGCAGCGGCGATGATGGTCAGAATCACCGCGACGTAGGCCGTGATGCCAAGCCGGGCCCGGTCGATGGCCGACTCCCATTGCTTGGCCGGAAAGTCGACACCGAGCACGCCCTCGATCCCGCCCCGACCGTCGTAAAGCGGAACAAACGCCGAGACCCAGGTGCCCCAACGGTCAGAGACCGGGACATCGTCAAAGACACTCGTGCCCGAAAGGGCCGCATCGAGTTTCTCGATGGAGTGCTCGTAGACCTCGCCGATCGCGGTGCGTTGCTCGCGATCCCCGTCGTACGAACCGTCCCGGTCGTAGTCGGTCTCCGAATCCACGATCAGGCACCAGCGGCCGGCCGAGTCCTTCCGGAAGGTGTAGATGTCGGCCACCGCGGGGTTCGCGGCGAGCCAGCGTTTCTCCGCTTCGATCAGTTCAAGGTAGAGCGGATCATCGGGGGCGGCATCTGACGCAAGCCGCCAGTGTTCAAGGGCCCGCATCTCGCTCGCGTAGGTCGGCGCAATCCCTTCCAGCGAGCGTCGCAGGGCCGATGTCGCGTCGCGCCCCTTCGCAACGACCAGAACCGAGCCGCCGAGAAGCACCACGAGCATGAGCGCCGAGGCCGCCGCGGCAGACTTCGCTCCCGCCCGCAGTCGTCGAGACCAGACGTGGATGGAAACCACTGCGACGAGCGCGCAGCACCAGAGCAGGAGGAGGTCTGGTGCAAACACTTGTGACAGCTCGACATGCATGGTCGGCCCCGGCATGCCTGCAGTTGCCGCGCAGGCTGAATCAGGAGATTCGACCGATCATGGCGCGCTCATCAATCGGGTTCGCAAATGCGGTTGGAGGGGGCTCGCCGGCCTCGCCGCGATGGTCCGATAAGCGATACATCAGCGGGCTTCGGTTCGGCCCTGTCCGCTGAACGCCTCGTGAGATCCTCGGAGGGGACCCTACACCCGGGCGCGAAGCCACCCACCGTGGAGGTATCGCGCGCCGAACATCATCGAGCGGATCACGATCTCTCCGCAGAGCCCGGCCCACAGCATCCACAGGCTTGGAGAGTCATGGAACGGATTCGCAAGAATGCCGCCACCCGGCAGCGGGATGTCGACTCCCGAGCACGCATACGCGAGCGGAAGACGCACCGCGTACGTGGCGATCCAGGTCAGCCACATCACCACCTTCGCATCGCCCGCCCCGCGCAGCGCCGAGCGCAGGACGATGCTGATCCCGAACGGGATCTGCACCAGCCCCGTAATGAAAATCAACCGGGGAACCTGCTCCAGGTGTGTCGGCTGTCCGGTGATCAGCGAGACGATCCAGCGCGGTGCCAGCACGAACGCCACCCCCGCGACCCCCATGAACACAATCGTCACGAGCGTGCATCGCTTGACCGCACGCCGGGCAGAGTCCGGGCTGCCGGCGCCGAGATACTGACCGGCAAGCGTTGCCGCGGCGGCTCCCATCGCGAACCCCGGGAGGAAACTGAAGGCCTCGATTCTGATCGCGACGATGTGTGCGCCCATCAGCCCCCCGCGGACCGCGTTTCCGTCGGCCGTGAACCCCGTTCCGGCGCCGGCGGTGACGGTCAGCCAGCCCACCATCAGAATGATGAGGAAGTTCCCGGCCCACATCCCGAGCGTCTCGAAGAAGTTCGGGAGCCCCACGGCGATGAGGCGTCGCATCGTGTGCCAGTGGGGTCTGAGGCGGTGCCGCTTGAGCCGCACGACCGACGAACCGCGGACCAGAATTGCCAGCACGATGGCCGCACCGACGTACTCTCCAATGACGGTTCCCCAGGCGATGCCGCCGATCCGGAGCCTGAAGCCGAACGGGTTCTGCCAGAGAATCTCGGAAACCGGGTTTCCATCAACAAATCTCGTTCGAACAAGATCGACGCCCGACATCGCCCATGAAGCGAGGATGTTCACGATGTTGACGACCACCATCGCCATCAGTGGTCGAACCGAGTCTCCTGCACCCCGCGCGCAAGCGATGCCCGCGGCGAGCACCGACAGAGCCGGAACGCCGATCGCACACACGCGGATATAGGTCCGGAATCCCTCCGCCGCCGCGCCGGTCAGGTTCATCACATGAGACATCGGCCCGGCCATCGCCGCGACCAGTGCGCCGGTCATCACGCCCGTGACGACCGCGAGGATCATGGTCTGCCCGGTCGCGGCGTGCGCGACAGCCAGCCTTGAACCGCCCACCGCGCGGCTCACGAGAGCGGTCGCGCCCACGCTGATCGCCATCGCGACCAGACCCACGAACCACAAGATGTACGATGCGCCGCCAATGGCATCCGTCGCGGCCTCGGAGAGTTGCGCCGACAGAAACGTGTCCGTCAGACCGACAAGCGACTGCAACGAACTTTCCGCCATGATGGGCCACGAAAGCGTCCAGATCGCGGCGGTCATCGTGAGCCCGGCGAGTTTCCCGCTCCGCAGCGAACCGTCCGGATTGAGCCCGCTCCCGCCGCGAGCCGACCGCGGCTCCGCCGGTTCGATGGCCTCGGGCGCGGCAATCCCCGATCCACCGATCGCCGGACCGGCCAACGGATCGGTCATGTCGGGATTCGGGTGCTGGCGCTCGGGATGAGTGGGGGGCTTGGACAACGTGTGGAGGCATCCGTGCCGAGGAAGACTGCTCCTGCTGGTCAGCAGGGGCTGCCGGGCGATTCGATTGTTGGCACCGTCGTCGGGCCACGCGATTCCCGTGGTCTGCATGCGTGCCCACCCGCCCTTCCTACACTCCCGCCCTATGTCCATTCTCCAAAGCGAACGTGCAGAGCAGCCCGGGCGTGGCGTGATTCACCGCTGGCGAACCACCCTGATCCCCACGACCCGAGAAGCCCCGGCCGACGCCGAGAGCCCCTCGCACATCCTGCTTTCTCGCGCAGGATTCGTCCGGAAGTTGGGCTCGGGCATTTATGACTACCTGCCGCTGGCGTGGCGAACGCTCCGCAAGGTCAGCCAGATTGTCCGCGAGGAGATGGACGCCGCGGGGGCCAGCGAGTTGCTGCTGCCGGCAATGCTGCCCATCGAGTTGTACAAGGACACGCGACGCGATGTCGACTATGGAGATCTGCTCTTCAAGGTGACCGACCGAAAGGGCGCCGTCTCCGCGTTGGGCCCTACGCACGAAGAGCCGATCACCGAACTGGTGAAGGGCTCGATCCAGTCGTACAAACAACTGCCGCTGAGCCTTTATCAGATCCAGACGAAGTATCGCGACGAGGCGCGGCCGCGATCGGGGCTGCTGCGCTGCCGCGAGTTCATCATGAAGGACGCCTATTCGTTCCACATGCACGTGGAAGGAGCGGGGGGGTTGAACGAGGCGTACGACGCCATGTTCCGCGCGTACAGCAACGTGTTCCGACGCTGCGGGCTCGACTTCACGGTCGTCGAAGCCGAGAGCGGTCCGATCGGCGGCTCGGCGAGCCACGAGTTCATGGTCAACGCCGCCAGCGGCGAGGACACCATCCTCAAGTGCCCGGCGTCCGGCTATGCGGCCAATGTCGAGAAGTGCGAGATCGGCGAGCGACCCATCGCGGGCGGCGCGTTTAACGGCAGTCCCACCGGCGATCTCACCGAAGTGCACACTCCCGGCATGCCCGGGATCACCGAGGTCGGCAAGTTCATGAAGGTCAAGCCCGACCGCATGCTCAAGACCATCGTCTTCAGGCCCGTCGAGCCGGTCGCCGGAGGCAGTGGATGGGGGGGTGGCGGTTCCAGCGGACCAAAGTGGATCCTCGCGGTCGTTCGCGGCGATCACGAAGTCAACGAGGGCAAGGTCAAGACTGCCAGCGGATGGAAGGTCGAACTCGCGCCGGAGAAAGATGCGAGAGAAGCCGGCTTTGCCATCGGCTACGTCAGCCCGAAGGTCATCGCAGGCCGGACGGACATCCTCATGCTTGTGGATCCCGATGTGGCGGGTGGCGGCTTCTGGGCCTCCGGGGCCGACAAGATCGATCACCACGTCAAGCACTTCAACTGGCGTCGCGAGGTCGGTGCGATCCTGGACAATCCGGGTTATGTAAAATTGTCTGACATCCGGAACGCGGCCGAGGGTGACCCGTCTCCCCGTGCGCCCGGCGCCACACTGGTCACCGGCCGCGGCATCGAGGTGGGTCACATCTTCAAACTCGGCACCAAGTACTCCGAGGCCATGGGACTTGCAATCCTCGACGACCAGCAGCAGAAGCGAAGCGTCATCATGGGCTGCTATGGCATCGGCGTGTCCCGCACCATGGCGGCGAGCGTCGAGCAGAACCACGACGAGAACGGCATCATCTGGCCCGCGGCGATCGCACCGTACCACGTCCTGCTCACGCTCATGAAGCCCGACGATCCCGCACAGGCTGTCGCTGCCGATCGCCTCGCGGCGGACCTGGCCGCCGCCGGCCTCGACGTGCTGGTGGACGACCGCGACGAGCGGCCCGGGGTCAAGTTCAAGGATGCCGACCTCATTGGCATCCCGGTACGCCTCACGCTCGGCGACAAGGCACTCGCCGAGGGCGGGGTCGAGTTCAAGGCTCGCCGCGACCCGGGAAAGGGCGAGATCGTCAAACTCACCGACGCCGCGGCCAAGTGCACCTCGGCGATGGGGGCCTGAGCCCGCTCACCAATCCCCATACTCGCTCTTCCGGTCGCCGATGCTCAGCACACCCCACAGCAGCATCCCGCCGCCAAGCACCCAGCCCCACGGCCAGAATCGCTGCGTGCCAAACCAGATCGCAGCGGAAACACCGAGGAGGGTGATTCCGCCGAGGACTTTTCCCAGTACGTACGCGTCTACCCATCGTCGTGCCATGGTGAACGCACTATACACTGCTCCCGATGGCCGCCGCCATGATGATCAGGATCGAGCAGGCCCATCACGGCACAGCGCTGGCGGCCTTTCACGCCTTGTGCTCCGAGTACGCACAATCCCTGCAATACACGGCCGAGTGCGAGAGCCTTGAGCACCAGGGCATCGAGGACGAACTCGCATCCCTCCCCGGCCGCTACGCCCCGCCCGCTGGGTGCATGCTCGTCGCGTTCGATGTCGCCGGCACACCCCTCGGCTGCGTCGCGCTCCGTCCGTTCGAGCCCGGCACCTGTGAAATGAAGCGGATGTACGTTTGCCCAGCCGCACGCGCCCGCGGCATCGGCCGCGCACTGGCCATCGCCATCATCAACGCTGCCCGGAGTGCCGGCTACCGTGCCATGCGCCTCGACACCGGCGCGTCCATGACCGCCGCCGCGGCCCTCTACGAATCCCTCGGATTCCGCGACATCCCCGCCTACAACCGCGACCCGACGTCCGGAACCCGATGGATGGAACTTGCGTTGCCCTGCGGAGCAATGTCGAAGTAGTGCGGCATGCCGTTCGCCGCGCCTATGCGGGCTCTGATGAACTTCCTTTGTTCAGTTCTATTCGAGAAGGAGCATAAGATCGTGTATTATCCGGCATGTCGATTCAGATGCAAGTCATTGCGTTGTGCGCGTGTGTGCCCGTGCTGATCGCGGCGGTGTTTGGACTCCGATCTGCATTCCGACTGCGACGCCGCGTGCGATGGCTCCGCTATGCCAATCGCGACATCGGGTCAGACTCGCAGGACTCGGATTGCCAAGGGGCTCGCGATCTGGGGAGTGACACGACGCAAGGCAGCAGCAACCTGTGACCCAGTGTGCAGCAATGCAGCCGGGTCCTTGCCTGGTGATCAGGCAGTTTTACATAACTATCCTTATAGGACTTCCAAAACCGGCGGCGGGGGGCTTCGGCGTGCCGCCAATCCATCGCCGACGCCTTCACGCTCTCGCGGCCTCACGGGCCGCGTTGGCTTCGATGTAGGCCATCCTCTTGCGGCTCCCGTTCCTGCCGAGGACCAGTTCGAAAACGGGTGTCGCTGAGAGCGTGGTCACAATCGCCATGAAGACCATGATGCTGAACAGCCCCTGCGTGATGATGCCGTGTTCGAGTCCGATGTTCAGAAGGATCAACTCCATGAGACCCCGCGCATTCATCAGCGCTCCGATCGCGATGGCGTCGCGGTTCGGCTCGCCGCTGAGCCGCGCGGCGCTCCAGCACGCGATGCCCTTGCCCAGGCATGCCGCAGCGAGGACGACCATCGCGACCGTCCAAAGGAACGGCGTATCCACCAAGCCCATCTTCGTGTTCAGCCCCGAGTACACAAAGAACATCGGTAACAGCAGGGTTGTGGTCAGCGGCTCGATGATCCTCTGCAGTTCCTTCGTGAAGAACCCGCGAGGCATGGCCGCGCCGAGGATGAACGCTCCAAACACCGCGTAGATGCCGATCCTGTCCGTAATCCAGGCGCAGGTCATCAGTAGAGTCATCACGATTGCCATCGATCCCGCTGAGATGGCCTGTTTCTGCTCTGCCGCCGCTCCCAGCCGCTTGAGCAGCGGGCGGAGTCCGAGCATGACGGTCAGTGCATAGGCCGCCCCCCCGCCGACAGCGAGGATCGCCAGGTTCGGGTCACCACTGAACCATGCCACCACGATGGCCAGGGCGCACCATGCACAGGCGTCGTCACATGACCCCGCCGCGAGAGCCAGGGTTCCCAGGTGTGTATTGCTCAGCCCGCCTTCATAAATGATCCTGGCCAGCATGGGGAACGCGGTGATGGACATCGCGGCTCCCATGAACAACACGCCCTGAGCGAGCGTCATCTTCTCGGCGAACAGTCGCACATCGTCGGCCAGCCACCAGGCGATCAGGCCGCCCAGCAGAAACGGCACAATCATGCCGGATACCGATACAAAGATGGCGCTGCGAGCCTTCTGGCGGAGCAAGTCTCCCCGAAACTCGAGTCCGACGCAGAACATGTAGAGCACGAGCCCGAGTTGCGCGCCTACGTACAACACGGTCATCGACGTGCTCTTGGGAGGGAACAGGCCCGCGCTCAGGTTCGGCGCGACGGCACCGAGCAGCGACGGCCCGAGCAGCACGCCGCAGATCATTTCACCAACGACCTGCGGCTGCCCGATCCGACGGGCAAGCCACCCGACGAGGCGGCATGCCAGCAGGATGACCGCGAGTTGGAGAAAGAAGTGAATCGAGATCTGAAAGTTGGTGGGTGAGGCCGGGAGCATGAGGCGATGATCCTTGAAGCCAGCCGACAACATCCAAGCGGCACCAGACTTGTCGACCGTCTACTCACAAACTCGTGGTTGCGCCGAGCGGCAGGCTACAGCCTTTGGTCATTCCGCACCAGTCGCGCCGGATCATCACTGCAAGTGGGGAGTTCCTTCGGCCGCGCTCCCAGACACGGTTTGAGCAGGGACAGAGTTGCCCCGCTGGGCGGCAGCCAGACGCTGCACCGCCTTGTCCAGCCAATCCGCGATCCGGATCGTTTGGGCGGGCAGCGTCAGAAAGAGCAGCCGATGGCCCAAGAAACTGGTCAAGCGGTCGGGCCGGCCAAGGCGGTCGTACAACTCCAGGCAACAACTCGCCGGGACCGTGGAGTCAAACTCGGCGTGGACAAAGAGCACCGGCTTGTGCCGCAGGAACCGGGCGGTGTGATAGGGATCCAGTTTCGAGAGTTCGAGGTATCGCTTGAAAAGCCGGTCCCGGAACGCGAGATTCGGGATGCCGTCTTTCCAATCCAGTTTGACTCCCCCATCCGTCAGGTCGCTCATCTGGCTGACCTTGAGCAGGTTCGCACCCGCGCCGACCAGTACGCACGCATCGAATCGCTCCGGCATCCGCGCAACCACCGCCGGGGCGATCAAGCCGCCAGCACTGCAACCGACGATTGCCAGAGGCTCCTGCGGGAGATCCGGGCGCTCGGACGCAAGCCAGGCGAGGCCGGCCTCCGTCGCGTATGCCGACTCGGCAAGCAGGTCGTCAAACGCCGTGGCGAGTTTCCTGGCGCCAGCTTCAACGTCTTCCCATGACTCCATCTTGTACGAGAGCGACTCGTACCACCAGATTCGCGGCGTCGCAACCCGCAGAACGCACCAACCACGGGAGAGCAACTCGTTGAGCAGCGGCTCCTCGAACTGGAGCGAGCCCAGCCCGGCGATGTGCACGAGCATCCCGCGAGGCCGTACCCCCGGCGGCGGTTCGATCAGGCGAAGCCGCGTGCCCTCCGCGAGGACCATCAGTTTCTCTCGATCGTTCACGCGAATGCCGGCCGCTCGCTCCTTAAAGAACTTGTTCTGTGCGGCGGTCGACACCTCGAGGAAACTCTCGTACCGATTGTCGGCGGGACGATCCTTCAGCGGCGAGAACGAGACGAACCGTACAGAACTGAAGAAATCTCGCAACAGGAAATCCGCCGAGCCCGGCTTGGCCGGCTGATCGGGCTGTGTCACATCTGTCTGTTGTCCGTTTTCCGGCCGCTCCAGCGGCACGGTGCGGGCACGCTCGCGCCCTCCCCCGCCGCGAACCACGCGGATGATCCCCTTCCCGAAGGGCTTGGAGTATGGGATTCTCGCATCCGGCCGGCGGAGCGATTCGCGGAACTGCGGCTCCAACTCCTGCTCGGTCTTCGTGCCGTCGAGCACGTACCTGAAGACCAGTGGAGGCGTCTGGCTGGCGATCCGCTCCAGATCTTCCGTCAATCGCGGTGGCCAGTCTTCTTCCAGGATCGGCGCGACAGATTCGGCGACCTCCGAGTCAAACGCCCCGGCCTGATAGGCGGTGCAGCCGGCGGTCAGGCTGGCGAGAACGGAAAGCAGGGCGAATATGGCCGCAGGCTTGATGGCGCGCATGGTGAACATCTCAGAGTATGGCATCGGCTGCCGCGGCGGGTGGATGCAGGGCCAACCGCCCTCTCCGACCCGGGTTGCACGGATTCCGGTTTCAACCTCCCTCCCGAGTTGCTCCGGCGGCTCGAGCACGCGACGATGTGCAGATGCCAGCCGCTCCGACACCCGCGAAAGACCCTTCCAACACTCCGACCGTCCTTCTGGATGGTTCGCCGCTCACGATCGCCCAGATCGAGGCGGTTGCTCGTGTCGATGCCGGGGTAGATATTGCCCCAGAGGGTGTCAATCGACTCTCCGCCGGCCGGAAGGCGCTCATGCAAGCCATGAGCGACGACCAGCCCCACTATGGCATCAACACCGGGTTTGGCTCGTTCTCTCGCCAACGCATCTCGGATACCGACCTCCGAGATCTGCAGCGCAACCTGATCCGAAGTCATGCCGCGGGGGTCGGCACTCCACTTCCCCGTGAAGTCGTGCGTGCCATGATGCTGCTTCTTGCGGCATCGTTGACTCGCGGCATGTCCGCCGTGCGTCCGCAGGTCGTTGAGCAGATCATCGCCCTGCTGAACTCGGGGATCACCCCTGTCGTTCCGGGTGTCGGGTCCTGCGGGGCGTCGGGCGATCTTGCGCCCCTGGCCCACGTTGCGCTCGTGCTTCTGGGTGAAGGGCACGCCCAGACGGATTCCAGCGGCCGTGTGCTGCCGGGCGGCGAGTGTCTCCGTGCAGCCGGCATCGCCCCGCTCGCGCTTGAAGCGAAAGAAGGTCTCGCGCTGATCAACGGCACGCACCTCATGGCCGCCCAGGGCGTGCTGCTGGTCCGCGACTTTGAGCGGCTGTTCCATGCCGCGATCTGTGCGAGCGCGATGTCCATCGACGCCTGCCGCGCGACCGATGCCTTTCTGGATGCGCGGGTGCACGAGGCCCGATGCCAGCCGGGACAGAAACGCGTTGCCGCGGCCATCCTCGCGATGCTCAAGGGCAGTCAGATCATCCCCTCCCATGCACTGAACGATCCTCGCGTGCAGGATCCCTACTCGCTTCGATGCGTGCCCCAGGTACTCGGCGCGGCATGGGATGCCTTTGAACACGTGCGAGGCGCGGTCGAACGTGAACTCGGTGCTGTCACCGACAATCCGCTGGTCTTCCCCGGCGAGGAGGGTCGCCCGCCCGAGATCATCTCTGCCGGCAACTTCCATGGCATGCCCATGGCCATCGCGCTCGACCTGCTGGCAATTTCCATCTGCCATGTCGCCGGCATCGCCGAGCGACGCATCTACCACATGCTCTCGGCCTTTGATCCCGAGTCGAAGTTGCCCCCCTATCTCTCACCCGGCCCGGGGCTGCATTCGGGCCTGATGATCGCGCAATACACCGCCGCGGCCTGCTGCAACGAACTCATCGGCCTCGCGACGCCGGCGAGCGTCGCCAACCTCAGCACCAGCGCCGGAATGGAGGACTACAACTCGTTCGGCCCTCGTGCCGCCGCCAAAGCCCGCCGCGGACTCGAACTGGCCGGATCGGTCATCGCGATCGAACTGATCTGCGGCGCCGAAGCGATTGATCACCACCGACCCCTTCGGAGCGGCGCCTCGGTGGAGCGAGCGCATGACGCTGTCCGTGCGATTGTGCCTCGTCTGGTTGCCGACCGCCCCCCCGCTCCTGACATCGCCGCCGTAGAGAGACTGATCCAAACAGGGGGGGTGACAGCGGCGTTCTGACGCCGCGGCGTGCGCCGTTGTCATCCTGCCCTTGTGCTTGACCGACACACGCTGTAGTTTGAACATACAGAGCGTCGCCCGGGCGCGATCCGCCACTGTCCGTACAAGGATTCCCGCCATGTCCGCGCCGACAACCACGCGAAACACAGGCAGCATCAAGGTGAAGCCCTCACTCCCCCGCGCCCGCGAGATTCGAGCACCCCGCGGCCCGCAGCGCACGTGCAAGACCTGGCAGGCCGAAGCGGCCATGCGCATGCTCATGAACAACCTGGACCCTGATGTGGCCGAGCGCCCGGCGGACCTGGTCGTGTACGGCGGGCGCGGACAGGCGGCTCGATCATGGGAAGCGTTCGATGCCATTGTTGCCACACTCAAGCGCCTTGAACCCGACGAGACGCTGCTGGTCCAGAGCGGCAAGCCGGTCGGAGTCGTGAAAACAACGACCGACGCCCCTCGAGTGCTCATCGCCAACTCCAACCTCGTGCCCCACTGGGCCACGCAGGAGATCTTCGACGATCTTGCCCGCAAGGGCCTGATCATGTACGGCCAGATGACCGCCGGCTCCTGGATCTACATCGGTACGCAGGGGATCCTGCAGGGAACGTACGAGACGTTCGCCGCGTGCGCTCGCCAGCACTTCGGCGGTGCTTCTGCCACGCTCAAAGGCCGTCTGTGCGTGACGGCGGGCTGCGGCGGTATGGGCGGCGCACAGCCGCTGGCCGTCACGATGAACGACGGCGTCTGCCTCATCGCCGACGTCGACCACATCCGCCTGAATCGACGCATCCGCGAGCGCTACCTCGATGAAATCGTTGAAGGGCTGGATGAGGCCATCGACGCCGCGGTGAGATATGCCGAATCCGGCACGCCCCGATCCGTCGGCGTCAACTGCAACGCGGTGGAACTGCTGGAGCGTCTGCTCGCCCGTGGAATCACCCCCGACGTTCTCACCGACCAGACCAGTGCACACGATCCGCTGGTCGGGTACGTGCCGATCGAAATGACCCAGCACGAGGCCGAGGTCATGCGTGTGGCCCTGCCGCGGCAGTACGTCACACTCAGTCTCGCGAGCATGGAACGCCATGTCCGCGCAATGGTTGAACTCCAGCGGCGCGGCGCGATCACGTTCGACTACGGCAACAACATCCGTCAGCGGGCCCTGGAACACGGCTACAAGGACGCCTTTGCCTTCCCGGGATTCGTTCCCGCGTACATCCGCCCGCAGTTCTGCCTCGGCCGCGGTCCGTTCCGGTGGTGTGTTCTCTCCGGCGAACCCCGCGACATCTACACCACGGATGACGCCCTCATGGAAGCGTTCCGCGGGGATGCATCGCTGCACCGCTGGCTCAGGCTTGCCAAGGAGCGTGTCGCGTTCCAGGGCCTTCCGGCACGTATCTGCTGGTTCGGCATGGGCGAGCGTGCCAAGGCCGGGCTGATCCTCAATGACCTCGTCGCCAAGGGCAAAGTCGGTGCGCCGATCGTCATCGGGCGCGACCACCTCGACTGCGGCAGTGTTGCCAGCCCCAATCGCGAGACCGAGGCGATGAAGGACGGCTCCGATGCCATCAGCGACTGGGCGATCCTCAACGCGATGGTGAACATCGCCAGCGGCGCATCCTGGGTCAGTTTCCACCACGGCGGCGGCGTCGGCATCGGCTACAGCCAACACGCCGGGCAGGTGATCGTCGCCGACGGCACACCCGAAGCCGCGAAACGCATCGAACGTGTCCTCACCAATGACCCCGCGATGGGAGTCTTCCGTCACGCGGATGCCGGTTACGAGGATGCACAACGGTGCGCGGATCGCCTGCACGTCGATATCCCGATGCGCGAGTGGTGAAGTCCCGGTGGTTGGTATTCGAGGCCGCCCCTCGGTGACTTTCTCGGAGGCCGGTCGGCGTACTACCAGCCCAATGCCGCGGCGCCCAGCAGCATCGCCACTGCCGTCGCGAATACGATCCCGAACACCGGAACGATCCGCACGAAGATCGCCCGCCCCCCCACCGCCGCGACGATCCCCGCCTTGAACGCGAGATTCGCCATCGACGCGATGACGATCGCCCGCCACGCCGCGCCGGTCTCCACGGCTCCCCGCGCCGCCATCCGTGAGGTCGAGAGTGTGATCGCATCCATGTCCGTCAGGCCGGAGATTGCCGCGACAAGGTACAGGCCGCGGTCGCCAAGCCAGTGCTTCCCCGCCGCGACGGCGAGCAGCACGATCGCAAACAGTGCGCCGAACACCAGCGCCGCCTTCAACTCCGACGGATTCTCCGGATCGGGCATCTGACCGCCTGTTCGGGTTCGACACAGGATGTACACCACCACCGAGGCGACGATCGTGACGACCAGCAACACCCCGATCATCGGCGCGATCTGGGAGGCCTTGGACGGCGCAGCGACGCAGATTTCGACGATCACGCGGATCAGACTGACGACCGATGCCAGCGTCGCGATCAGCACTCCGGTCCACGCTGCATTCGGGGCTTCGCGGGCGCGTTTCGCGGCGGTCACCGTTGTCGCCGTGCTGGAGATCAACCCGCCGATCAGCCCCGCCGCCGCCGCGCCGTGCTCCCGCGGCAGCATCTTCGCCACCGCATAGGCCGCAAGGCTGATGCCCGTCACCAGCACCACCATCAGCCAGACTTCCCGCGGATTGATGGCGTCGAAGGGGCCAAACTGCCGGTCCGGCAGCACCGGCAGCACGATGAAGGTGATCAGCGCAAACTGGATCATCGCCCGCATGTCGCTCTCGCCCAGCCTGCGGGCGACCATGTGTAGCAGGTCCTTGGCATGCAGCAGGGCGGCGCAGGCGACACCGACGCCAACCGCCACACTCCGCGGGCCGAGCCACACGAACGCCCCGACCGAGAACATGAGGAGAATGGCGATCTCGGTCGTGATCCCGGGGCTCTTTTCCGGCAGGGGCCGGAGGAAGTTGCCCATCGCCGTCGCCGCGGCGATGCCCAGCAGACCAGCCCCCACCGTCCAGCCCCCCAGCGACTCGGAGAGCATGGCACAGACCGTCCCGAAGAGCGTGATGAGCGGAAACGTCCTGACGCCGGCGAGGGCGGAGTCCGCCCGTTCCCGCTGCACGCCCACCAGCATGCCCAGCGCACCGGACACGGCGAGGGCGACAAACGCCTGCATCACGTCCATGGGGAGAGGGTATCCGATCCGATCTGATCCGCGAAGTGGCCGGGGCTTGCCCCGACCGACCCGGGGGCGAGCCGTAACCCCCCGACACCCACCCATCCAAAATCGGGCATCCCACCTACGCTTCGAACCCATGGCCAAAGCCCTCTCCACCGCGACCACCGAGTTCGAGAAACTCGACCGCTGCGCCGACCTCGACCACCGACCCCGCGTCCTGCTGGGCAAAATGGGGCTCGACGGCCATGACCGGGGCGTCAAGGTGATCGCCCGAGCCCTGCGGGATTCGGGGGTGCACGTCATCTACTCCGGCCTGTGGCAGACGCCGCGCTCCCTGGCCATCTCCGCCCGCGATGAGGACGTCGACGTCATCGCTGCGTCGATGATGTCCAACTCGCACCTGGTGCTCGGTCCCAAACTTATCGAGGCGCTCAAGGAACTCGGACGCCCTGATATCCCGGTGTACATGGGTGGAATCCTCCCGCAGGAAGACCTCCCCAGGCTTATCGAGCAGGGTGTGGCCAAGTGTTTCACGACCGGCACGGGACTGTTGGACATCGTCGAGGCGGTCCGCGGGGCCGTCCGGCCGTACAGCGCCAAAGTCTCCAGCGGCCCCGCCGCGCAACTCGCCCGCGATATCTCGCTCATCCACGCCGGCCGTGCCGGAGCGGGCGGCCTGAGGCCCGATGCCCGGCGTCGCCGCCCCAAGCGTGTGATCGGCATCACCGGGTCGCCGGGCGCCGGCAAATCCACGCTTGTCGCGCAACTCGTCGGTGAGTACACGCGCCGCGCGAAGGAAGACCAGTCCCTGGGACGTTGTGCAGTCCTGGCATTCGACCCGATGAGCCCCATCACCAGCGGCGCGCTGCTGGGCGACCGGCTGCGAGTCGACTTCAACAATCTTGACGAGTCGGTCTATTACCGATCCCTGGCGATCAGCGGCGAGGACTATCACGCGGTCAACGAGATCGTGGAACTCATCGGCGGCTCGATGCCACAGGGCAAGTCGTCCTATGACACCCTCTTCATCGAAACGGTCGGCGCGGGGCAGAACGAAACGAAGATCCGCCAGCATGTCGACCGCACCGTCGTCGTGCTGACTCCCGGCATGGGTGACGCGGTCCAGATGGACAAGGCCGGCATTCTGGAGATCGCCGACGTGTTCGTCTGCAACAAGGCGGATCATCCGGGCGAGAATGAACTGGTCCGCGATCTGCGCGATGTGGCAGGGCGGCGCCCAGTCTTTGAGACTGTCGCCACCCGTGGTCAGGGAGTGCCCGAACTGCTCGATGCACTGATGGTCTGAATACCGGCTTCCGCTCAGGACCTCTCGATTCTCGGACCCGGGGCAGTTGCCCAGTCTTCCCTGCCGCCACGCTCCGCTGCGAGGCTGCTTTCGAGATCTGATCCGACTGGTTCACTCCGGAGCCGGGTGTAGTTTTCTCGCATCGGCGACACCGCTTTGGTGTGGTCGTGCAGGAACGTGCCACTCATGCTCAAAATCGGACAATCGCTCACGCTCTTCGTCGCGCTTGCGGGCTTTGTCGCGTCAGGGATCCACGCGCAGCACGTGGACCTGCTTCCGGCTCCTGGCGCACTCGTCCTCGTCGCCGCGGCGGTCGCCATCATGTTGCGACCCCGGGCTCTCCGCGCAGCCTGATCGCCGCTCCACCCTGTCTCCATCCGCCGCCGTCCGGGGACGATCCTCCTCGTGCGGCGGTTTTTCATGAACGACTGTCGCTAGCATTTCACATGCTGCAGCCGGCACCGTACATGCTCCAGTGCATGGAGGTCTGGGGTGGGAACCGCGCCGTCGAGAACGGTGTGGTCATGCCGGGACTCGACGCATGGGTCTTCAGCCGACCCTACGTCGGCCGCGAATCCCGCGGCTCTGCTGACGATACGTCCCGAGGCGGCGACATCCACTACGTGACCAGTTGCGCGACGGGACGCATCACGCGCATCGTTGTTGCAGACGTCTCCGGTCACGGCGAGAAAGTCGCCGATACGGCGGTCGAACTCCGCCGCCTCCTGGGCCGATACTCCAACTACGCTGACCAGGAACGCGTCGTCAGCGAGATCGATCGGCACTTCGTCGCCCTGGGCGAGTCCGACGCACGCCACGCGGGGCTGTTTGCAACGGCGGTCATCGCGACGTACTGGTCTCCCACCGAGGAGGTCACGCTCTGCAATGCCGGTCATCCGCGGCCGCTGCGATACCGCGCCCGCGAGCCAAATGGGAGATCCACTCGCCGAAGGCCGATGCATCTGCAACATCGCCTTCCAATCTGCCCCTGGGTATCGGCGTTGACGGCAAGCACCCGCAATCGGCCTTCCGACTCCGACGCGACGATCTGCTGCTGCTTTACACCGACTCGCTGATCGAGGCACGCCAACCCAATGGCCGGCAACTCGGCGAGTCCGGACTGCTTGAACTTGTCAGCGCCCTCGATGCTTCTCGCCCCGAATCGCTGGTCCGTCATCTGCTCGCATCCATCGCTCGCTGGTGCGAACACGAGACTGACGCGGGTGCTCTTCCGGAGTTCGATGACGACCTCACGATGGTCCTGATCCGCTCAAACGCACTCGGTCCGCGGCCGTCACTCTCGCTCTCGCTGCTCGCGGGATACCGCATCGGACTCCAGTTCCTCAAGTCCTTGGTGCGCCATGATGTGGTCGCGTCGTGGCCGCAGATCCGGCGCGATGTTCTTGCGGGTTCGCTTCTCAGGAAAGCCAACGGCGTACCCGGCTCTCGATCAGACGACAGCCCGGACTGACTACACCGTCGCCGCGACGCTTCCGTTCCGAGCCGGAACGGTGACCGTGCCCAGGTTGAACGCCGCGTGCACCGCGCGAAGACCCGTTTTTCCGTCCGCTTCATCAACGAGACACGAGATCTTGATCTCGCTGGTGGTGATGTTCGCGATCCGGATCCCCGCCTCTGCGAGCGCCTGAAACATGCGGGCGGCAACACCGGGCTGGCTCTGCATGCCCACGCCGACCGCGGAGACCTTCGCCAGACCCAAGTCCTCGTGGACAGTGCCCTGTCCGATGTTCGTGACCACGCTCTCGACCAGCGCACGCACCTCGGCGAGGTCTGTCCGGTCGACCGTGAAGACAATCCCGCATGTCGGGCCGCCCGGACCGTCGGCATCTGCCTGGATGATGTCGTCGACGCTGATTCCCGCCGCGGCGATCTTCTCGAAGATGTCCCGCTGAATGCCCGCGCGGTTGGGGAGACCGGCGATGGTCACCCGTCCGATGTCGGTCTTGAGCGCCACGGTGGTAACAGCCTGCTGCGTTTCCATGGAATCCCTCGCGTCACAAATCAATGTGCCCGGCCCGTGCCGCATCGCGTGCAGCACGCGGATCGCCACGCCCGCCTTCCGTCCGAGTTCGACCGCTCGGAGATGCATGACCTTGGCGCCCTGCGAGGCCGCCTCCATCATCTCCTCGTAGGAAATCCGGTCAATAAGCCGGGCTTCTTCGACAACCCTCGGATCGGCGGTGTAGACGCCGTCGACATCGGTGTAGATCTCACATTCGGCGTTGCCCAAAGCCGCGGCGAGCGCAACCGCCGTCGTGTCCGACCCGCCGCGACCCAGCGTCGTGGTGTCCTCGACGAGGCCGGACTGGTCTCGGAACACGCCTTGGAACCCGGCCACGACCGGAACACGCATTCGAGAAAACTCGTGGATGACCCGCGATGGATCGATCCCGGAGATCCGCGCACGGGAGTGCGTTCCCTCGGTGCGGATGCCGCATTGGCCGCCGGTCAGGCTCACCGCCGGAATCCCCATTGATTGCAGGGCCATGGCCATGAGCGCGATGCTGACTTGCTCGCCGGTCGCGAGCAGTTGGTCCATTTCGCGGCGATCGGGCGTCGAAGAAATCTGCCCGGCGAGTTCGATCAGGTGATCCGTCGTGTCACCCATGGCGGACACCACCACCGCCACGCGTTTCCCGCTGCGGACCGCCTCCGCCACGCGCGAGGCGCAGTGCTTGATGCGTGTCGCGTCGGCGACGCTCGAACCACCGAACTTCTGCACAACCGTGGTCACGTACCACTCCTTACCGGGGGGTCACGATCGTAGGCCCAACTCAAGGAATTTCATGCCAAATCAGCGCGTCGAAAGCACTCCCGCAGGATCGATTGCCGCCCACGCCACGCCCCACCGGCCGCATGGGCCGCAAACTCCGCACTCTGCCGAGCCGTCCCGCTCGCACCACCAGCAGGCCGGTTCATCGCTTTGGAAGGCGGCCCTGCCGCGGGCTGGACGGGGGACGGGTGCATCCAAGTCGAGGGCCAGTTCGAGCAGGGCAGCGTCTGAGAGTTCGACGAAGGGGCACTCGATTTTTATGCGCGCAGACCCCCCTTGTCTGGGGATGTCGATGGCTGCGAGATGGCCAACGACATTGGCCCGATCGTATGCATCCGCCGGCCTCTCTCCAGCGTCCGGGCCGAGATGCACAGGCCAGACGACCCTTTCAAGCCCGCACTCGATCGCCAGATGGCAGGCCGAGAGCAGGAGTGCGTTCTGTTGGGAACCGGGGTGCCCAATCGCAGGCACGACTGGGACGCTGGTCAACAGTTGTTGTTCGGTGAGGGCAGCCTGGCGGGAGACGGCTCCGGCGGCAACCTTGGGGATGCCGGGGGCAGCCCAGATGGAAGGCCTTGGGGAAGGCCGTCCCGCAATGACCGCCGCAAGGTCGTCCCGTATTCGCCGGGAAGGCCCCCCACTCACTCGTCCCACTCCCCCCCTTTCGTGGCTGAAGCGAACGGCCTCACGCCACACGGCGACGAGAGAGGGGAGCCCGCCGTCGGAAATCACCAAGGCGTCGCCTCTGCTGATAGACATGGCCCGAAGATCGACCTTCCGCCCCGCCGGACTGCAAAGCCCACTTTCGGAAGCGGCGGGGCTGCTCTGACCGAGGGTTGGACAGGAGGGCGCGATTTCTCAGGAACCTCAGGGGCTGGACGAGCCTCTCAATCGTGGATCGACAGGTGCGTCGTTCCTCATCGTGGAAGGAGGCGTTTCATGGGCAATCCGCTTCGATATCCCCGCTGGTCGCCGTACGTGGTGGGTGCGGGCATCGGCGTATTGAGTTGGGCGACGTTCTACTTCATGAACAAGGCCCTTGGGACGAGCACTTCGTTCGTCGGCGCTTCCGAGGCGGCGTTGTGCACGGTGGCGGCCGAGCATGTCCAGAACAGCGAGTACTTCCTGAAGGAGTACGGCGCGAAGGGCGGCGGCTTCAAGCCGATCTTTGACTGGCAGATGGCCCTGGATCTTGCGCTCGTGCTCGGGGCATTCATCGCGGCGTGGTTCGGAGGGACGTTCAAGGTCGAGCGTGTGCCGACTCTCTGGGCGGAACGGTTCGGCCCGAGTGTCGCGAGGCGCTACGCCGCGGCGTTTGCCGGAGGCTTCATCCTGCTGTTCGGGGCGCGGATGGCCGGCGGGTGCACCAGCGGGCACGGGATCTCGGGCAGTCTTCAACTCGCGGTGTCGAGTTGGGTGTTCTTTGCCGCCATGTTTGCGACCGGGATTGTGACCGCAGCGGCCATGTATGGGATGAGCCGAAAGGAGGTCGCACATGTTCAGTAACTTCTTCGCCGATCCTCGGACGCTTCTTCTGGGCGCGGTGACGGGCCTCGTGTTCGGGTTCCTGCTTCAAAAGGGAGGCGTGACCCGGTACAACGTCATCGTCAACCAGTTCCGATTCAAGGACTTCACCGTCCTGAAGACGATGCTGACGGCGATCGTCGTCGGCGCGATCGGCATCTACGGGATGCTGCAACTCGGGCTGATCCAGGGGCTGATGGTCAAGCCGGCCACGATCGCGATGAACGCGATCGGGGGCGGGATCTTCGGTGTGGGCATGGTGATCCTGGGGTACTGCCCGGGCACTGCGCTTGCGGCGGCGGGTCAGGGTTCGCGTGACGCGATCGTGGGCATCGCCGGCGCACTGGTGGGCGCGGCCGTGTACACCGAGGCCTATCCATGGATCGGCCGGCACATCGAACCCATCGCGAGTTTCGGGAAGATCACGTTTGTCGATCTTGCGCACGTTTCGCCGTGGTTCATCATCATCCCGCTGGCGCTCGGTGCGTCCGGGCTGTTCTTCTGGCTTGAGACTCGCACGAGTTCTTCCCGTCAGCCGGCGTAACCCGGCACTCACAAGGAGGTCGAGCCCATGTGCTTCTGCAAGAACGTCGGACCGGTCGACCGGCTCTTCCGGCTCATCGTCGGCATTGCGCTGATCGTCATCGCCTTGAGTCTGCTGGGCGCGAGCGATGGCGCGGTGGGCGGGATCATTGCGGTTGCAGCCGGCGTGGTGCTGCTGCTCACCGCGGCGATCGGCTTCTGCCCTGCCTACCTGCCGTTCAAACTCTCGACGTGCAAGGTCAAGTCCTGACCGGTGCCCGGGAAATGGCGTTGAGGATCTTATTCCTCAACGCGGTGGGCATTTCGTCGGCCGCGAGCGTGGCGCACGCGCTCTGGACGAGGTCGAGTTCGGCGAACACCGACCGGCATCGCTCGCAGAGCACGTCGCGTCCGATCGGAAAGCCGCGGCCCTTGTCCATGGCTCCGAGTTTGGCCTTGAGCAGATCGAGGCAGACCTGCTTGTCATAGGCGGGCTCGGTCGCCGGGCGGCCCGGCACGTCCTTGAGCATCGCCTTGCGCAGCAGCAGGCGGGCGCGGTGCACGCGGGTCTTGATGGTCTCGGGGCGAATGTCGAGGGCGGCAGCGACATCCGCGATCGGCAGTTCGATGATCTCCTTGAGGATCAGCGGGACGCGGAAGGTCTCGGGCAGAGTCATGATCGCCTTGTGGACCGCTTCCTGCGCCTCGCGGCGGATCGTCTCCTTCAGCGGCGCTGCGGTTCCGTCGGCGTCGGGCGTGGGGATCGCGGCGACGCTGGTCTCACGCCAGGGCATGAGTTGGGAAACCGCCGGCATCCTCCGATCGGCGCCGCCCTTTCTGCGCATGCGGGCCTTGCATGATCTCGCCGCGATGGCGTAGAGCCATGTTCCCGGGTTGGACTCGCCGCGGAACGTGTGCCACTTGCGGTGGGCGGTGAGGAACACCTCCTGCACCATGTCTTCCGCGTCGGCGCGATTCCCGCACAGCCGCAGCGCGAGGCCGTACAGACGCGGGCCGAACTTCTCGAACAGGGCGGCGACGGCGGCGCTCGGGGCGAGCCCTGCATCGGTTGTCTTCACGTGCCGGGAATGAGCAACACGGGTCACGGCGAGAGTGTACCAGCACGGCGACGGTCCCGGTCCTCAGCGATGACCCGACGCACAAACTCGGGATCGGGCCGCAGCACTTCTCCTCCGCCGGGGCGGGCGAAGACCTCGATCTCGACGTTTGCACAGATCCCGAGCAATCCGCCGCTGGAGACGATCGTGGGGCCGCCCGAGTCTCCGGGGATGAGCGGCGAATCGACACGGAAGGACAGGGCGAGCCCGGGGGCGGCCTCGGATTCGCCGATGGGACCCCCGGTGATTCTGCCGGCCGCGAATCGACTTGCGCCGATGCCGACGCCCGCCGACAGCACCTCGGCGCCCGCGGCGGCCTCCGCCAGATCGCACCACTGCAGCGGCATGGTTGCCAGATCGCCCACGTGAATGATGGCGACATCCGCGCTCGAGCCGTCGGAAGTTCCGGACCAGACGGTGCGGCCGAGCCGCTCGACGTAGTTGCCGGCCTGATCCCGGGCGACGAGCACGTACGGTTCCTCGGAAACGCAGTGCGCGGCCGTCACAAAGTAGCCGTCATCGGACACGGCCACGGCGGAGCCGAGGCTCGAATCGGCCGGTTCACCGGCACGCAGCGGATGAAGCCTGAGTTTTCTGGACCCGTCGTGGCTGAGACCCACGAAGTCCGCTCCTCCCACAACCACGGCGGTGCGGCACATCAACCAGTCCAGCACCTGCTCGTCGCCGAGGCGGCGCGGGATCCAGGTCGAGACCGACGCCTCGCGGAGCGGGGCGTGCTGCTCGAAGGCCTTGGCGCGGATATATGACTCGCAGCCGCCCGGGACGGTCGTCCCAAGCAACGCCACCCAGATCCACACTCGCAGCCGACGCGGCATCCCTGGTCGCTTCCTCCTATCCTGCGATTGCCGCCGGAAGGATATGTTGACGGACGGTCGCCCGGCGATTGGCATGCTTTCCACCGGTCCCTCGCACGAACAGATGATGAAACTGCTGTCCATCTTCCTCGCGGCGGGCGTGGGCGGCTTGCTGCGCTACGGCGTGGGCGGGGTTGTTCAGAACTGGTTTGGCCCCACGTTTCCCTTCGGCACTCTCGTCGTCAACATCGTCGGTTGCCTGGCGATGGGGTTCCTCGCCACGGCTTGGAACGGGCCCGTGCTCGTCCGCGAGGACACCCGGGCCGCGATTCTCGTCGGCCTGCTCGGGGGCTTCACAACGTTCTCGGCGTTTGCGCGTGAGACACTGGCGCTGGCTGACGACGGGGAATGGGGCCGGGCGGGCCTGAATGTTCTGGGCAGCGTTGCGCTCAGTCTCATCGCGGTCTGGATCGGCGCGATCGTCGCCACGCGTCTTTACGGCACAGGTGCACCATGAACAGCGGCCTTGCACAAGGCGTGTTTCCCACCCCGATTCCCGCGCAGCGCGTGACGATCTACATCGGCGAGTCGGCTCGATGGTCGGGACCACCCTCGCTCCCGCTCTACGAGGCGATCGTTCTCAAGGCCCGCGAACTTCACCTTGCGGGGGCGACGGTATTCCGGGGGCCGATGGGATTCGGCGCTCACAGCCGGATCCACACCGCGAAGATCTTGCGGCTCAGCGAGGACCTGCCGATGGTCGTTCAGATCGTCGATACGCGCGAGCGGATTGACGCCTTTCTCCCGCACCTGCATGCGATGGTCAAGCACGGGCTGGTGACGATCGAGGATGTGCGGGTTGCGATCCACAGCCCATCGGGCGCGGCACCTTGAGTCTGTCCGGATCGATGCGCTATTGACCGAGCGCTCTGAGCACGACGGTCGCGTACGCACCGCGCGGCAGGTCGAAGCACACATCGACTTTTCGCAGGCCGCGCTGGGAGAGTTCGTCGGTTTCGGCGGGCGCAATCCGGACGCCTCTCGCCTCGACGAAGAGGGACCGGAGGGCTTCTCCGAAATACGGCCGCCTCAGCCCCGGAATCTTCAGTTCTGAGAGGGCGATTTTCTCGGCCGCGAGCACTGCTTCGAGGTCTTCCCGCCACGGGTCACGTGCGATCGATTCGGGGGCGAGAAGCGGCAGTTGCAGGTGGCGGAGTTCGTCGCTCACGGCCGCGAACGCGGGGAAGAGCATCTTGCCGAACTCGTCATCAGCCTGCAGCATCGACGATGCCGGCGTGGCTCTTCGAACGATCCGGCGCGCCAGTTCGTTCCATAGGTGCGACTGGTAAGCCTCGACGTATAACTGCTGCAGAAAGTACGGCAGGGCGACGAACGCCTCGCGGAAGCCGCGGTCGTCGATCGGCTCGCTGCGGCGCGAGGCCATGAAGGCGAGCCGTTCAATGGCTTTCTTTTCCGGGCATCGCGGCAGTTCCTTCGCCAGGCGGCCCCACTCGCCCCACCCTGAGGCGAGCATTCTGGTGAACGTCCGGGTTACGCCGGTGTCCTTTCGGCTGGGGGTTCCGATCGCCAGCCGGAGGGCTTGCTCGAAGCGGCCGGCGATCAACTCCTTGGCGATCCAGCCCTCGCCGTGACGGGCGGAGCCGAACCGCTGGGCGCCGAAGTAGTTCACGATGGAGAGCGATCCTCGCCCGGTTCCGAGCAGTGACGCCCTGAACCGGATGGCGGCCTCGTCCTCGGGGCGCACATCGCGAACGACGATTCGAAATCGGTTGCCCTCGAGTTCAGCGGCGGTGATGGGCTGTGCGGACCATCCTTGGAGTGCTGCCGACCACTTTGGCCCGGCGGTTTCCTTCGGGAGCAGTGCGGCATCGGCGACCGTGGGAACGGACACGGTGACCAACTGAACCGTTCGCGCGTGCTTGTCCTTCAGCCCAGCGTATTCGACGGCGGCGTTCCGTACGTTCAAAGCCGACGCGAGCATCTGTGCCGCGTGCGGGGTCGTCAACTGCGTCTTTTCGAGCCGGAACACGCCGTGCTGGTTGCCGATGGAGGGAGATGGCCGCAGCCCGCTCAGAAACTCCGGGGTGGCCAACTCTTCGACCAGAAAGTCCTCGGGCGTTCGCCGCAGCGTCATGGGGCCGATCGTAGACGCGCTGTGCCCGAAAACTCAGCGGCGGCCTCGGCTCGACGCTTTCTGGGAGGGAGACTTCGGCGGCTTGGGAGCCTGCCCGGAAAGGGCGGAGGTGATCGCCGCGGTTTCCTGTTGAGCAGTCTGATCGCCGGGAACGAGCCATGCGGTGGGCGCATCGCCCTCGTGTCGGCCGAACCACACGATGGCTGCGGTCTCCGGGTGATCGTGAAGCCACGCCCGGATGGTTGCTTCGGACGTTGAAGTCTGGAAGGGCGCGACGCCGACGGCGTTGCGCAGTTCGGCGACGGTCTCGCCTTCGGCGGGGTCTGAGGAATCGCTCAACGCTCCGACGATGGAGAACCCGAGCCCGCCCAGCCGGGAGAGCGCCTGCTCGATGGCTCCGCGGTTGGGCTCCTGGAAACTCACCGGATCGCGGAGCACAACGATGCGCCGTCCGCCGGCTTCGACGGCCGCCGATGCGACCGCAGCGGCCGGGGAGACGGAGTCGGAGTCGCCGGTGGCAACGGCGAGGCGCACAGACGATCCGGCCAGAACAGCGGAATCGAGTTGCGCGGTCTGCTCGGAGGGCGTCGCGGCTCTCGTGGTGCTGAGTCGGTACATGCTGAGCGTGAAGAGGCCGCAGGCGGCGAGGAAGACGAGGACGGCGATCCCCACGCCAAGATTCAAACCAACATTCGGTCCCTGGCGCAGCCCGGAGATGCGCTGAGCCGCTCGCGCCCGCGCATCCCGGGCTCGACTCCTGGCGCGGACGAGTTGCTCCGCAGCGCTCGAGGCCGGGTTGCGCGGGATGGGCGGAACCTGGGGAGGGATCGGCGGCGCCGGCATGGGTGCATCGTGCTCGATGTGGTACTTGCCGGACCACCAGTTGGTCACGCGGATGCGGGGCTTTCCGCCCTGGGACGCGGCGACTCCCGCAGCCGCCGCGGCGGCCCCGCCGGCATGCTGGGCGCCCTGATGCACGGAACCGAACGCTGAGTCGACGTATTCACCGACCTGGCCGAGCACGGACGCGACAGGCCCGGGCTTCCTGCCGAAGGAAGGGGCGGCGCCGACGGATGCGGCCGCGGCTCCGGCGGCAGGGCCCGCAGCGCCTTCCCAGGCATGCTGGTCCGCCGCGCCGTGGTGGCTGGCCTCGCTGCCGCGCATGCTGGGGAGCGCGAAGGGCTTGACCGCGAAAGGATCATCGGCGCGGCACACGGTCTCGATGTCTTCGAGCATCTGCGCGGCCGACTCGTACCGCTTGTCGTAGTCGGTCATGGCGCGCCGGACGATCCAGCGGAGCGCTTCGGGGCAGGGCTTGGTGATCTGGGAGAGGCCGCCGTGTGCCGGGAAACTGTTCTCGATCATGGAGTAGAGCACCGCGCCCGCGGCGTAGATGTCAAACTTGGCGCCGTCGACCTCGTGGACCTTCACGCCGCGCAGCGCCATGCGGACCATCTCGGGGTCGCGGAAGTACTCGGTGCCGTGGGTCGTGAGCGTCATGCTGGAGCGGAGCGGCGTAACCAGACCGAAATCGACCAGGTGCGCCTGTCCGTTCGCGACGATGATGTTGTCGGGCTTGACATCTTTGTGCCAGAGCCCGCCCTCGTGATAGTGGGTCAAGGTGCGGAGGAGATCGGTGGCGTAGCCGCACACGACGCGCAACTGCTCGCGGCCCAGGGCGCCGCCCGCGCCGGCGTGCAGAGCCTGGGTGGTCACGCCCAGGGACTCTCCCGGGACGTAACGGGTGACGTAGAAGAACCGCTCCTCGGTGAGGTCGTGCTCGAGGATCAACCCCAGGCGCTTGGCGGCGGGGAGGGCACGGTTCTCGCGGACGATTTGCGGGAGGGTGCTGCCGTCGGCGAGCGAGAAACTCTTGATGACCACGCGGCCGACGGACTGCTGGCCCTGGCGCGCAAACGCGGCGAGTTTCTCGGGGGTCGGCTCGGCGATGTAGAGCCTGCCGCCCGAGCCACCGCCGGGCAGCGACCCGACAATGGTGTAGCCCTCGAACTGCCCGTGACGCCTGCCGGGACGGTCGGGGCCGGGTGCGGCGGCGACGGCCTCGGGGATCCGCTTCTCCAGCCCCTCGGTGAGGGGCGTGAGGCAGAGCAAGCGGGCAGGATGCCCGATCGCGATTCGGTAGAGCGATCGACCGATCGCGATTCCTTCGTTCTGCAGGGCACGCCCGTAATGGGCGGAGGCAGACCAGCGTCCGATCAGCACGTTGAGGACGGTCAGGGGGATGAACACGACACTGGTGACCAACGCTCCGAGGATGCGGAGCACATCACCGATCTCGCCGGTGATGAAGTTGAAGAACTGCATGAACAGCCAGCCGATGCCCTTGCAGGCGGGCACGATCAGATAGACGATCGCGAAGATCGCGAACGGGACCGCGATGATCCCTGCGAGAATGAGGAACACGATTGCAGCAGGCGCCATGTTCATCGTCCTTTTCCCTGCGTCCGACGGCTCGCGAACCCGCGGCCGACCCGGCCCGCTCCGACTCTCTCACCCGTTTGGCACGCGACTGATGCGCCACGGGACCCGGGAAGCTGGCGCGGCGTCAGGCGTGCGTGCGTGCGCGATCCATTGACCGCAGTTCGACCTGCCTCCGGTAGATGTCGGCGATGGCCTCGTCAAAGAGGGTGTCATCGGGCTTCATGGGATTTGGCGCGAGTCCGTTTCGGGCCGGCTCGGCGCGTTCGTCGTCGGTGAACGAGTAGGTGGCGATGACGTCCTCCAGCCGCGAACGGAGAGAGTCGCGGACTTTGGCCAGCCTCCGGCTCACCGTCGGCTCGCTGATGCCGAGGGAGCCGGCGACGTCCTTGCCGGGCATTCCGTCGAGCACCCGCATTCGGTAGATCGAGAAGTCGGTGAAGTCGCAGGACCGCTCGACGAGTCGTATGGCCGCTTCGACCTTTGCGCGGAACACGGCCGCCTCGTACTCGGCATCCGCCCCGGCCTGGCCGGAGGCGATCATCCAGGACTCGTCGAGTTCGGCGGCCCGCTTGTTGGAGCCTCGCTTCTGCGCGTTTCGCTTGTCCATTTCATCGCCGAGGACATGCTTGGCGATTGCGAGGAGCCAGGTGGAGAAGCGGGCGCCGCGGGCAGGGTCGTAACGGTCGATGGAGTCGGAGAGCGCGGCGAGGGTTTCCTGGGAGAGATCGCGGACGGTCTCGGGGCCGATCCGGCCCTTGCCCCACTTGGTCAGTTGGGCCCGGAGCACGGGCCCGAAGGTCTCCCACAGGTCGAACCACGCGGCCTGGTCGCGGGCGCGCAGCCTGGAGATGAAGCCGGTGGTGAGCGAGTTCAACATGGATCTTCCCTGAGTCTGCCCACCCGCCAGCCCGACCGGCCCCTCCGTTCCCGGGTGTTCGAGCACCCGAGACGTCCCTTGAGGGCCGGAACGCCTTCCGCGCATGGATTGTTACGCGTTCGAGACCCCGGGTTTCGGGAAAAGCCGCGGATCGGCGGGGCATGGCTGCTTGAGCGGCTCACGGGGCGGGTTTGCGGACCTGATCTGAAAGCCAAGCCCGGGGCGTGAAACTCGCCCGGGCAGGCTCCCAACAAGTCTGGCTGACACATTCCATGCCGGGCCGGGGCAGACACACGCGGGACCCACGGCCGGCGGAACCCGCGGGCGCCCGGGCAGGGGCCGAGCCGTAAGGAGGACCACACATGGCCTGCATCGCAAGGAACTTTGTTCGCATCGCAGTCATCACCGGCGCCGTGGGCGCCCTGGGCATCGGCGCGGCGACTCTTGTCGCCGGGCCGGACCGGGTCGGGGCGTTCTTCACCCAGACCCGCTCCTGCATCAACGCCAAGATCGACGCCCAGATCACGGACCCAGTCGCTCTGCGGGCCCAACTTCGGGACCTGCAGGCGCAGTACCCCGAACGAATCGGGCAGGTGCGTTCGGACCTCGCCCAACTGCGCGAGCAGCGGGCGCAACTCGAGCGGGATCTTGCGGTGTCCAACCGCGTTGTGGCGCTGGCCGACCAGGACAGCGACAAACTGACGGCTGCTCTCGACCATGCCCAGTCGGCGACGGTGACCAACGTCGCCCTGGGAGTGGAGCACGAGATCGTCATCGTGTTCCGCAACGAGCGGATCAACCTCGAGGCCGCGAGCACCAAACTGAACCAGGTGACCGCCACCCGGAACGCGTACGCATCGCGGGCAGCGGACATCCAGCGCGACCTGGGCTATCTCTCGCAGCAGGAAACCCAGTTGGGGACACTGCTGGGCAAACTCGAGACCGAGCAGACGTCGTTCCAGACGCAGTTGTTCGATCTTGACCGTCAGATCGACGCTATCGCCCGCAACGACCGCATGATCGACGTCATGGCCAGCCGCCAGCGGACGCTGGACGAGCAGTCGCGGTATCGCGCCGCGAGCCTCGACCAGATCAACGGCAAACTCGCCGACATCCGGGCCAAGCAGGAGGCCCGGCTGGCATCGCTGTCGGCCGTCGCCGAGCACTTCTCGTACGAGGACGCGGCCAAGAGCCAACTCGACCGCGAAGGCGCCGGCACCTCAACCCGGAAGGTGCAGAAGGCGCTGCCGAAGGCGCCCCCGACGGTTATCGAGATCAACCCGGACACCCTTCCTGCCGGACCTTCGGCCCCGAGCGGCGGGCCCGGCAAGGACGGCAGCGTCGCCTCGACTGCCGGAAACCGATGAATCTCCGCCGGTCCGGCCGGGAGCAGTCCCGCCGGGCCGGCTCCACGATTGGATAGCTTCCCGGCCGCCGCGGTCCCCTTCCCCGGGAACGCGGCGGCTTTTCCATTCGGCCCGGACGAGAGCAAGCACCCGGCAGTCGGCTCCCAAAGGGAGGCATTTCTGTCCCGTTGTGCGGATTCCGTCCTGATCTCCGTCGGGAAACTGGCGAAATGCTCCCGAGACCCATAATCTCATGCGTCCCGGATTGCCGATCACTACGGCGACTGGGGCTGGCAAGGGGGGAGGGCTTTCGCCGGGACGGGTCCGGCATGCCGTCAGGCATTGACGCGAGGCACACCGAACCTTGTTCCTGGATCGCTTGCTAGGTCTGGTCAGCGTGGACATGGGCATCGACCTGGGTACGTGCAATACCCTCGTCGCGGTCCGCGGCGAAGGCATCGTCCTCAACGAGCCGAGCGTGGTGGCTGTCTGGAAGGGCACCAACCGCGTCCTCAAGAACGGCGAGGCCGTGGGCTGGGTGGCCAAGGAAATGCTGGGCAAGACGCCCGGGACCATCACCGCGATCCGTCCCCTCAAGGACGGCGTGATCTCGGACTTCGAGATCACCGAGGCGATGCTGGGCTACTTCATCCGCAAGGTGAACGGCAAGAACCGGCTGGTCGGTCCGCGCGTGGTGATCTCCATCCCCTCGGGAATCACGGCCGTGGAGAAACGCGCCGTCTTCGACTCCGCGGAGCGGGCCGGTGCGAGGCGCACCTATCTGATCGAGGAGCCCATCGCCGCGGCCATCGGGGCGGGGCTGCCCTTTGCCGAGCCGACTGCCTCGGCGATTGTCGACATCGGCGGCGGCACGACCGAGGTCGCCGTGATGTCGCTGGGTGATATCGCCGTCTGTGAGTCCGTGCGCGTCGCGGGCGACGACATGGACGAGGCGATCATCAATCACATGAAGAAGACCTACAACCTGATGATCGGCGAGCAGACGGCCGAGCGCATCAAGATCGATGTCGGCTCCGCCGCGCCCGTCGGCGACGAGACCAGCCTCGATGTCCGCGGCCGCGACATGATCTCGGGCCTCCCCAGGAAGACGATCATCACCAGCGAGGAGATTCGCGAGGCCCTGCAGGAACCGGTCAATGCCATCATCGAGGCCGTGACCAGGACGCTGGAGCGGTGCGAGCCCGAACTCGCGGCCGACCTGGTCGAGAACGGCATCATGCTCGCGGGAGGCGGCGCGCTGCTCCGCGGCATGGACAGGGTCCTTTCCAACGCCACCGGGCTCGAGGTCCGCATCGCTGAGGACCCTCTCACCTGTGTCGCCCGCGGCACGGCCATCTACCTCGAGCACATCGAGGAGTGGAAGTCCACGCTCGAGAACGACATGGAAGGCTGAGTCGCGGTTCGTCCCGTCGCCCATTCAACCTGGTTGCGTCCGGAGCAGCGTGAGCCCCGACGCTCGGGCTGATCGCCCCACGAACGCCGGATTGCCGGGTGTGGTAGGCTACCCCTGTGTCAACTGACGCCGGGCTTCGCTTCTGCTGCTCCATCGCTCCAATCGGTCTGCCGCATTTTCCATGTCCCGTCGCTGGATCAACTCCCGGAACGGCCTGACCTTCGCGGTTCTCGCGATGGTCGTCTTGGCCTTCGCGCCGCCAAGGCTTGCGGGCTGGGTGAGCGCGTTTTCCAACCCGGTGCGGACGGTGCTGGCGCCGCTGGCCCGACCCTTTGAGTTTCTTCTGGGGCTGCGACTCTCGGACCGGCAACTGTCGCCGAACGAGAGCGAGACGCTCAGCCTCATGCGTCAGGAGCGCGACGGGTACCTCCGCGAAGTGAACCAACTGCGGTCGGAGAACGATGAGTTGCGCCGCGTGATCGCGGAACTGCAGCAGGGCCTGGACCTGAACCCCAACATCCCGGTACGCCAGTTTCAGGCGCCGGTCATCGGCTCATCGATGGAACTCTCATCCCGCGTCCTCACGGTCCGGGCGGGGGTTCGCGAGGGCGTCGAGCCGAGCGCCTCGGTCGCGGTGATCCGCGGGGTGCATCTCGTGGGTCGGGTTGTCGGCCAGCCGGCATCGAGATTCTGCTCGGTCCTCCCGTTCACCGATCGCTCGGCCGGTCCGATCCAGGGCGTGGTGATGCTGGGCGCGACGCAGTTTGGCCCGGCGTGCTTCCTGCAGCCCGCGGGCGACGGCACGATGGTGGGCCGCCTGCGGACCGAGCCGATCCAGTTGCCGACCGGCGCGGCATCCGCCGCTCTTGATCCGGCGGCGGGCGATGCGACCGGGGGTGTGCGTCCCGGGATGGTCGTTCGGCTGGCCGACGAAGCATGGCCGCAGAGCGCGCAGATGCTCGAGATCGGCATCGTCGAACGCGTGGAGACTCCACCTGAGGACATTCGCATTCGCTCGGTCATCGTCCGGCCGAAGTTCCGGATCGATCGCGTCAGCGAAGTGACGCTGCGCGTCCCGGCACCGTCGGGGGCCAGCCCTGCAGGGGGTGCACGATGAGGTGGACCCTCGTGCTTCTTGTCGCGGCGATTCTGCTCGGCCTTGAGCAGGCGGTCAAGGGGCCGCTGGCTGTCGGGTCCACCTCCATCGCACCTTCGTTTGTGATACCGCTCGTGGTCTTTGTCGCGCTGTTTGCCCCCCCACTCGCGGCCCTCTGGACCGCCCTGCTCATCGGTTTGACGGTCGACCTCTCAACGGTCTGGAGCAACGGCGTGAACGATCTGGTCGTCGCCGGGCCCAGCGCCCTGGGCTACCTCGCCGGCGCCTATTTCGTTCTGACGGTTCGCGCCCTGCTCTACCGCCGCAATCCGATCACGCTGATGGCCATGTCGGTCGCCGCGGCGGCACTCGCCGGGCTCGTGTTTGTCGCCATCCATTCCATCCGCATGATGTATTCAGACGCGTATCAGTTCGCCGGTCTGACCGAGTTGGGTCATCGGCTGCTCGCGTCGGTCTACACGGGCGGCGTGGGCCTGCTGCTGGCGTTCGTGCTCTTTCCGATGATGCCCCTGTTCGGGTTCCACGACCCGCGGGAGCGCCGGTTCGGAGCGAGGAAGTAGCCGATACACTGCGTCGCATGTCCACCGCCTTGCCTGTGATCCTGTTTGACGACGGCCGCGGCCAACTCGCCCCGCTCGCCGACCTGCGGCCGGTGTTCGACGTCCGCATCGGCGCGCTGACGCCGACGGAACGAGTCGAGTTTTCCTCGAGCACCGCATTGGCCGCGCTGGTATGCCCTGAGTCGCTTGCCGCCATCGCGCGTGAGCGCCACAGGGTCCCCGTCAACCCGGAGAAGTTGCCCGCCGGGCCATGGCTGCTGGTCAACGCGCGATGGGCCGCGTTCGATCCCAGCCTTCTGTCGCATCTCGATCCCGGCGATGCCGCGGTGCATGCCGTTACGGGCGATTTGCTCGCGGCCCACACGAATGGTGGCCGCGACAGAATCGGTCGCCTGATCCAGGGCGATCTCGCGGACTGCAATGTGGTGAAGTGGGGTGGAGGTGATGAATCCAAGCACCTCCTCCTTGAACGACCGTGGCATGCCCGACGCGCACGCGATGCGGCGATTGCGGTTGACCTCGGCATCGCCGCGGAACGCTTCGCCCCGATGGCCGCTGTGCCGAGCGGGGTCACGTGTCTGGGCGGGTGGTTCGGTGGCGAGGTGACGACGAGGGGCGGCCGGGGCGCGTTCATCCACCCCACGGCCCGTCTCTACCCCACGGTCGTCCTCGACACCGAGCATGGCGCGATCGTGATCGATGAGCACGCGGTTGTTCGGCCGGGCGTGGTGATCACGGGGCCCGCGTTCATCGGCCCGCACTCCACTGTGCTTGACCGCGCCGTGATCCGCGCGAATACGGCGATCGGCCCGCACTGCAAGGTCGCGGGCGAGGTGAGCGGGACGGTGTTCCAGGGCTACGCCAACAAGGCGCACGACGGCTTCCTCGGCGACTCATGGGTCGGCGAGTGGGTCAACCTCGGCGCGGGCACCACCAACTCGAACCTCCTCAACACCTACTCCGAGATCATCTGCCGCGCCACGCCCGATGGCCCCAACGAGCGCACCGGCGAGACGTTCCTCGGCGCGATCATCGGCGACCACGTGAAGACGGCCATCTGCACACGGATCATGACGGGTTCGATCCTGCACACGGGCTCGATGTTCGCGACAACCGCGCCGGTGTCGGGGACGGTCGGGCGGTTCATGTGGGCGACGGATGCGGGGCAGCGGCCGTACAGGTTCGAGAAGTTCCTCGAGGTGGCGCGGGCGGCGATGGCGAGGAGGAAGACGGAGCCGTCGGCGGCGTACGTCGAGCGGATGAGATCACTCGCCGACGATGGCAAGCAGCCCGGCTGAACTGTATACTCCATGTGTTATCGCAGCGATAAAGCTGCTTGGAGAATACCATGATCGACCCACTTGACGTTTATCCACTCACAGACTTCCAGCGTGATGCCAAGGAGCACATCCGGAAGCTCCACAAGAATCGCCGCCCGCAGCTCCTCACTGTCAACGGACGTGCAGCTGTTGTCGTGCTGGACCCTGAGACCTATGCGGACCTCTCCCGTTTCGCCGACGGACCATCGGTCGTGGAGAAGATTCGCCGCGGCATCGCAGACATGAACGCCGGCCGGGCCAAACCCGCAGACGAGGTCCTGGACCGCATCAAGGCCAAGGTGACCCAGAAAGCAACCACGCGTCGCCGGAGTGCCTGAGAGTTGGCACGAAAATACCACGTCGTCATCGAAGACGAGGCGGCAGCGGATCTCGAAGAGATCGCCCTGTACATTGGCGAGCACTCAATCGAGCGATCACACAACTTCATTGAGCGACTCCGTACCCGAATCCACACGTTGAAGCAGCTTCCCTTCCGCTTCCGCGAGCATCCCCGCAACGATCTCTTCGGTGAACCAACGAGACGCATGCCAGCGGAGGGGTACATCATCTTCTACGCTGTCCGCGGGAACATCGTCCACATCCTCGGCATCATTCATGCTGCCCGCGACATCATGTGAAAGAGCGAGCCGACCGTCATGCCCACCCTCTACATCATCGACGGCTACGCCCAGTTCTTCCGCGCCTACCACGCCATCCGTACGCCCATGACCAGCCCGGTCACCAAGGAGCCGACGAACATGACGTTCGGCTTCATCGGCATGCTCCTCAAACTCCTGCGCGGCCAGGGCAAGATCGGCCACGATGGAGGCAAGCCCGACTACGTCGTCGTCACGCTCGATGTTTCGGGCGATCGAGGCACGTTCCGCAGTCAGATCTACCCGGAGTACAAGGCGACTCGCGAGGATCCGCCCGAGGACTTGTTTCCGCAGGTCGAGCGGTGCCTGGCGATGCTCAGGCAGGTCGGCGTTCCCATTCTCGGCGCGGAGGGATTCGAGGCCGATGATGTCATCGCCACGCTCGTGACGCAACTCCGCGCCAAGCACCCCGACCTCAAGATCCGCATCATTTCCAAGGACAAGGATCTCAAGCAACTCCTGCATGACGGCGAGCACGCTGTCGAGTTGTACGATGTCCACAACGACGAGTTGATCACGGCCGACACGCTGAAGGAGGAGACGGGCCTTACGCCCCCCCAGGTGATCGACATGCTTGCGCTCATGGGCGACACCGTGGACAACGTGCCGGGGATCGAGGGCGTCGGGCCGAAGACCGCGGCGAAACTGGTGGCCGAGCACGGTTCCATCGACGGCGTGCTTGCCGCGGCGGCCACGATCAAGGGCAAACTCGGAGAGCGTCTGCGTGCGGTCGATCGCGCACAGATCGACCTGTCGCGGCGGCTCGTGACTCTCCGGCACGATGTCCCGGTCGAACTCCCCCTCGAATCGGCCCGCACCGACAAACTCAACTTGATCGCCATGGGCCCCGTCCTGAAGGAACTCGGGTTCAACCGGTACCAGGATGAACTGAAGGCCCTTGTCGGCGGTGCAGCGCCGACCGAGCCGGCGCTGCCTGCTTCCCTCGATCCCCGGGCCAAACTCGGCGGTCTCTTTCCGGAGCGATCACCGATCGAGATGCCCCCGGCTCTTGCGGCATCTGCCGGGGCTACTTCTGCGGCGAAGAGAGACGCCAAGGCCACTCCGGTGTTTGGCGGCCTGTTCGATGGGGCTCCCGGGTCGCCGTCCTCGCAACTGATCGCGCCTCAGTCCGGCGAGTATCGGGCAATCACCACGAAGATGCAACTCGATGCGATGGTCAAGGAACTCCAGGTTGCCGAGTGCATCGCCATCGATACGGAGACGACCGGCCTCTCGCCGCGGCGGGACAGACTCGTGGGCATCTGCCTCTCGACGAAGATCGGCACGGGCGTGTACATCCCCGTCCGCTCGCCGGATCCATCGTCTCACCTCGACGAAGCGACCGTCATCGGTGCGCTCAGGCCGGTTCTCGAAGACCCGACACGTCCGAAATGCGGCCACAACCTGAAGTTCGATATGCTGGTGCTGCGGAAGGCGGGCATCCGGATGGGCGGGGTGTGTATCCCCACATCCGCCGCGGCTCGCGCGGCCACCAAGGCCGCTTCGCGCGGGACATCATCGCACGCGACATACGCGACGCCGCGATTCGCCACTTCCACCGCGTTCGATTCGATGGTCGCGTCGTATCTCATCGACGCCTCCCGTTCGTCGCACGGACTGGATGCGCTGGCGATGGCGATGCTCGGCCGCACCAACATCTCCATCAAGGACCTGATCGGATCCGGGCCCGATGCCCGCACGTTCGACCAGGTGCCGCTGAACCAGGCCACCCAGTACGCGGCGGAAGACGCGGATGTTGCGCTGCAACTCCGTGCGATGATGCTCCCGCAGTTGGCGGCGATGAACCTCGAGCCTCTGTTCGAAACGGTCGAGATGCCGCTGGTCGAAGTGCTCGCGGAACTGGAGTGGAACGGCATCCGCGTCGACCGCGCTGAACTCGAGCGCCAGCGGATGCGACTGCAAAGGCGCATCGATGAACTCAAGGCCGAACTCGCGCGGGTCGCCCGCGACACCATCGGGCGCACGTTCAATCCCGATTCGCCGAAGCAACTCGCGGCGGTCCTCTTCAACAAGGCCGATGCCCCTGACGAAGCCGGCGGTCCCGGGCTCGGCCTCAAGCCCGTCAAGAAGATCAAGACCGGGTATTCGACCGATGCCGAGGTGCTCGACAAACTGGCGACCGACCCGGAGATCGCCACGCCGATCCCGGCGCTGATCGTCGAGTATCGCGAACTGACCAAACTCGTCTCGACCTACCTCGTCGCGCTCGTGGAAGAGATCAACCCCGATACCGGCCGCATCCACGCGTCGTTCAATCAGACCGTCGCGGCGACCGGGCGGCTGTCGTCGTCGGACCCCAATCTCCAGAACATCCCGATCCGCACGGACATCGGGCGCGAGATCCGCAGGGCGTTCGTCGCTTCGCCCGGCCACGTTCTCGTGTCGGCGGACTATTCGCAGATCGAACTGCGCCTGCTTGCCCACCTCTCCCGCGACCCCGCGCTGATCGAGGCCTTCGAGAAAGACCTGGACATCCATACCGCGGTCGCGGCCCAGATCCACAATGTCCCGCTGGGCAGCGTGACCAAGGCCCAGCGCAACGGGGCGAAGATGGTGAACTTCGGCATCGTTTACGGCATCACGAGTTTCGGGCTGGCGCGGCGGCTGGGCGTCTCGAATACCGAGGCCGCGAAGATCATCGACGACTACAAGCGACAGTTCTCCGGCATTACGACGTTTCTGCAGGAGTGCATCGACCAGGCAGTGCGCTTCGGCTATGTGCAGACCATGCTTGGCCGCCGCCGACCGATCATTGACATCGAGTCGAACAATCCTCAGCGGAGGGCGCTGGCGGAGCGGGTGGCCATCAACTCGGTGGTGCAGGGATCGGCCGCGGACCTGATCAAACTCGCGATGGTGGATCTGCAGGGCGAGATCGCGACCGGGGCTGCGCCGAAGGGCCTGCACATGCTGCTGCAGATCCACGATGAACTGGTGTTCGAGTGTCCTCGCGAGCAGGCGGATGCCGCGAAGGCCATGATCAAGAGCCGCATGGAGCATGCGATGGAACTGAGCGTGCCGCTCAAGGTCGAGGCCAGCGTGAGTGAGAACTGGTTTGATGGCAAGTGACGGGCGCACGGATCGGCCCGATCAACGCACTGCGACCATCAGACGCTTCGAGCATGTCGCGAGACGGCCTTGCTGACGAGCGAGAGATACCGAGCGCTCACACGTTCGATCGAGAAGTTCTCGAGCGCATGCGCTCGGGCTGCCGATCCCACTTCCTTCCAGCTCGCTTCGTCGCCGAGGACACGGCGGATCGCATCGGCCCAGTCCCGTGCCGTCGTCCCCTGGCAGTGCCACCCGGTCTGGCCGTCCAGCACCGTCTCGGCCGGCCCACCCAGCGCGTGAACCAGCACCGGGCGGCCCATCATCATCGCTTCAACAACCGACAGCCCGAAGGGCTCCGGATCCACCCGCGAGTTGACGGCGACATCGATGATCGGGTAGTAGGACTCGGGATCATCGACGACGCCCGCGAAGTGCAGACGATCTGAGGCCCCGCGTGCGGCCGCCAGACGCCTCATCTCCGCGGCCACCGGCCCGTCTGTCGGACCGCCCAGCAGGAGGAGGTGCGGAGACTTGGGGACAGCATCAAGGGTCAGGAGTCCTTCGAGGAACGGCAACTGGCCCTTCTGCTCGTCGATCCGGGCCGCGATTGCAAAGAGCGGGACATCGGCCGGAACTCCGAGCGCAGCGCGGGTCTTGGCGATCACGCGGCCGGGATCGAACCGGGCCGGATCAACAGCCAGGTAGAACGTCTCGGGCGCGTGTTCTCCGATCCCGAGGGTGCTGCCCGTGAAACGGCTGTTTGCGAGGACTGTCACCCCCCACCGACGACAGACCGCTCGGTACATTCGCCGGTTCACTCCCAGTGGATACGCGTCCGAGATGGTGTTGGGCATCTCCCAGAAGCACGGAACCGAGAGACGTGCGGCGGCTCTCGCGGCAACCGAGACGAAGGTCGGCCAGAGCACGTGCACTGCATCCGGTCGATGCGGCGACAGCACGGCGGCGACCGCCTCGGCCCGCCGCGGCGCGCTCAGTGCGTTGCGGATCGAAGTCAGGCCGCGTCGGACCAACCCCCCGCCCAGCGAGGTCGGCGCGCCTTGTCCTGCAACAACGACCGGATATCCGCGGGCACGGAGTTCGGCCGCGAATGGGCCTTCGCCCATTGCCGCGAAGACCGGCTTTGCGCCGCGCGCGGCAACGCCTTGTGCCAGGTTCAGAACCGCGGCCCGAACACCATACACCTCATCACCCTTGATGACCCACGCGATGGTGAGCGGATGTTCCATCGTGCACGCCGGCACCGCCTTCACGCCGCGGCCTTCGGAGCGATGTAGTACCAGACCTGCGGGTCGGCACGATCTTCGTCCATGCACGCCCGAAGTGTCTCGATGCTGACGCCGGGGATTCGCGGGGCGTCGGCATCGGTCCGCGGGCGCGTCGCGAAACTCTGGATGTCGTGAGTCGGCGCGAATCGCTCCCGGATTCGCTGTGCAGAACCCGGGGCGAACATCTCGTGCGTCTCGACGAGGATGGCCGCCTTTCGGAGCGCGGGCACGCGTTGCGGGTCGAGCAGAATGTCCTCGTATCCCTCGCAGTCTGAGAGCACGAGCGGACGCTTGAACCCTGCAAGGGCGGCCTGAAGCGTCTCGGGCGAGCCGGCCCCGTGGAGTTCGGATCGATCGAGCAGACCGTTGGACTGCAAGGCGCGGGCAAGCAGGTTGCGGATCGGCCGCCGGATCTCGAAGCAGATCAACCGTGCTCCCGGCACGAGCAACCCGAGACCGACCGAGTAGTACCCTTCGGCCGAGCCGACATTCACGATCGCATCGGGCCCGAGCCGCACGATCTGCTCGACCGCCGGATGCAGTTCCATTTCGTATGTGCCCAGGACCTTGGGAAGCACATCCGTCACCACCGGCGATGAGCGGTAGCGGGCGCCCTTGAACGGACCGGAGAGAACGCGGTCCGGATTGCCCAGTTCAGCGAGGTACCTCGCTCGTTCGCGCAGCATCCGGCGCACCGCGGGGTTGGAAGCCCGCCGCACACCGACGAGGAGTTGCTCCGCCACGGGGCCTGGGAGTTGATCTACGAGCGATTTGATGGCGTCGCGCAGCGGCATCGGGCGGACTATAGGCGGAGGTGGCTTTCAACCGACAGACACTGTTGCAACTCGTATCGGCAGGAACCGCCCGACACTGAACCGCAACCGGACGACAGGCGTACTTCGACCGGCGGGCGGGCTTGGGAGATTCATGGAATCAGCCACATCAAGCCCGGAAGCCGCGCCTGCGATCGGCGACCGTGCCGTTGGTTCGCTGGCGTGGATGATGGCCAATACCGCCGCGACCCGTGTCGTGAGTTTTCTGGCGCAGATCGTCCTGGGCTGGCTGCTCAGCGAGCATGACTTTGGGATTTACGCCCTGGCGATCTCGATCTCCGCGGTCACGACGCTGCTTCGGGATGGCGGCGTCCGGCAGTTGCTGATCACGCGGCAGACCGATTACCAGAGTCTCCTCGGCCCCGTCTTCTGGATGGCCATGGCGTTCAACGCCGGGACGGGACTGCTGCTCGCCATCGCGGCCCCGTTCGCCGCGAAGGCCTACGGCGAACCATCGCTGGTCCAGTTGCTGCTCATCATCGCGGTGTGCATGCCCCTGGGGACTCCCGGCGTCATCCTCACCACGCGACTCCAGATCGACCTGCGGTTCCGTTCGATCGCGACGATCCAGGCGGCCTGCTCACTCATCCGCTACGTGGGCGCGGCCGCGTTTGCGTGGTGGGGATTCGGGCCTCTGAGCTTTGTGCTTCCACTGCCCATCATCGCGATCGTCGAATGGCTTGGCGCGCTGATGCTGAACCGCGAACGGCTCTGGCGCCGCAGCCCCCACGTCGGTGAATGGGGCGGCCTCTTCGGTCAGGCCAAGTGGGTGCTGATCGGATCGTTCGCTGTTGCACTGCTGAACCTCGGATCGAACCTCGTCATCGGGTTGTTCGACACCACCGAGACCGTCGGGGTCTACTTCTTCGCCTTCCAGATCATCATCCAGATTGCGGTGGTGCTCTCGGCCAATGCCAACCAGGTTCTGTTCGCGGCACTGGCACGGATCGCCGCGGAGCCGGAACGGAAGCGACGGGCGGTCATCCGGTCGTTGCGGCAGATCATGCTCCTCTCCGTGCCGATGTGCGTCGGCCTGGCCGTGACATTCGGACCGCTCGAAGAGATCGTCTGGCGGGGTCGGTGGGCCGCCGCCGCCGCCGCGGTCACCGCCCTCGGCGCGTTCTACGCCTTCGCCGTCCTTCCGGGGGTCGCGCTGGCCGCACAGCAGGCCCGCGGAGACTATCGGGGGTCGGCGGTGGGGATCCTGCTTCTGGGTCTTGCGAGCCTTGCCGCCGCGGCGGCCGGGGCATGGCTCAGCGACAGCGCGACGGGCATCGCGGTCTGGGTCGGATCGGTCGGCGCGATCGCGAGCCTGGGCTACGTAGCCTATGCGCTTGCTCCGACCGGGATCTCGCTCGCCGACATCCTCGGCGCGACAGTTCCGATCTGGGTGATCGGAATCGCTTCGGGGGCGCTCGCGATCGGTGCAGGCTGGGGTATTGGCCATGTCCACGCCGTGATCCGGCTTGTTCTGATTTCAGCGGTCTTCGTCGCGGCATTCGGCCTGCTTACGCGCATGACCATGCCGAGTACGCTGCTTGAGAGCCTCGCGCTTGTTCCCGCACGCCTCCGCGGCATGGCGGGCCGGTTTCTGCTGCTTCCCGCGGCGGAATGACCGCGCCGCAGGTCGCTAACTCAACTCGGTCCTTGTGGCGCCTGTTGCCGAGAGCGCCCGGCGCAGGCCATCGACCGGATCGCCGCGGCGGCGCCAGTCGGCGAGCACCTGGGGCGACGCGGCCTTGTATCGGGCAAGGGTGGCGGGATCCGTGACATCAAGCAGCGCCCGGACCATGCTGTCGAGATCGCCCGGTTTGAACTCGCGACCGTTGACTCCATCTCGGAGAAGTTCGCCTGCCGCGCCGACGGTGCTTGCACACGCGAGGGCCATCCCAGCGCACGCGGCCTCGTTGATCACGACTCCCCACGGCTCGTGGACGGATGGGTGGACAAACACATCGCTTGCGCGATAGATGGCACTGATCTCCCGCTGCTCGCCGATGAAACCCGTGAACAGCACGCGGCCGCGGAGGGCACCAGGGACCTTTGCCGTTACGGCGTCGAGCATCGGGCCGTTGCCGATCATGACCAGGTCCCAGTCGGGCCGGCGGTCGGCAATCACGGCGAACGCGTCGACAGCCATGTCGGGCTTCTTGAAGTCGGTCATCCGGGCGCAGAAGACCAAGCGGCGGCGACCGGCGCGGAGGTTGTGTTTGCCGCAGGCCTCGGCGATCGCCGCGTCGGACAACTGCTCGATGAGGGCGTAGTCGGGCTCGTAGGGGAAGTAGAAAATCGTGTCGGGGTCGGCGCCATACTTGAGGAAGTAGTCGCGGCCGAAGTTGCCGCACGGCATCAGCCCCGCGGCGTTGCGGATCACCCACCTGAGGAGCGCGGCCTTGACCGCGGCCTTCGGGCCGCTGGCGCGATCGAGGTGGATGTTGGAGTCGACGTTGATGAACGCGGGGACGCCATTGCGGCTGCACCAGCGGATGAGTCGGAGGCGCGCGAGGTCGCTGTAGCCCCCGATCACGAGCGCCTTGATGTTGTTGGCGCGGACCCAGCGGATGATGCGACCACCCTTGGCCCAGTCTGCCGGGAACTCGGAGAGCCTGGATGGTCGGTCGGCACGCTGCCCCGCGCCGAAACTGATCGATCGGTCACTCTCACCTGAGTCGAGTGTCCAGGGCTGGTCGCCGAGGTCGTGAGAGTACAGCGAGTACAGGCGGACCTGCGGCAACTCACGGTCGATCCGGCGGTGCAGCGCGAGCCTGTAGGGCGTCGGGGCGGTCGTCAGGATGCCGACGTTGATCTTGCTGGCGGCGGATTGTGCGGCAGCCGGTGAAGTCATGACCGAACGCCCGGGGATTGACGGGGCGGTCGAGGTCTATCGACCGTTTGGAGGAGGCTCCGAAGCATGCCTGGAGCCGGGAGAAGTGGGCGATACAGGGCTCGAACCTGTGACCTCATGCGTGTCATGCATGCGCGCTAGCCAACTGCGCCAATCGCCCGGAATGTCGGCGAACGGGAGCGTCCGCCAGAAGCATCGGGCCGGCCTTTCGACCGGCCCGACAATGGTTTGAAGTATAGGCGGCTCTTCGGCTTGCGCCGAAAAACCGGTCAAGGTCGATCAGTAGGTATCAACGATGACCACCTCGACGCGGCGAGAGGCGGGCTTGCTGCTCTTGGGCTGCGAGGCGCCCATGCCGACGGTGCTGACCGAACCGCGGGGCACGCCCTTGGAGACGATGTAATCGCGGACGGCGTCGGCGCGGGCTTTGGAGAGCGCTTCGTTGCTGGGCCACTTGGACTTCTTGATCGGGTCGGTATCGGTGTGTCCCTCGATGCGGACTGTCGAGCCCGAGTGCTGGCGGATCTGGGAGACCACCCGGTCCAGATCCTTCTTGGCCGAGGCCTTGAGCGTGGCCTGGCCCGGATCAAAGAGGATGTCACCGGCGATGGGGATCACGGTCTCGCGGGTCTGGCCGCCACCAGTGCGTGGCTTGCCGCCACCGGACGGAGGCGCCCAGCCGCCGTCCCCGCCATCACCAGTGGGCCGTGCCTGGTTCGCGGCGACCTGCTGCTGGAGAGCCGCCTGGTTCGTCTCCATTTGGGCGACACGGTCGCGGAGGGCGGCGTTCTCCTGCATCAGCGCCGCATTCTCGTCCTTCATGGCGTTGTTGCATCCGCCGAGGAACATGCCCATGCCAACCGCGGCAAGTCCGGCAAACTTGGCCGCCCATCCGAGGCCGCGACGTGTTGTGGTCTGAACGCTGCTGGTCATCGCTGGTGTCTCCGTTCTCTGCGATTTCGGGATGAATACTGGCTGTCTGAGTCGCTCCCGGCTCCGCCGGGATTTTGGCGCGCAAACAGTATTGAGATCGGTCAAAACGTCAACGTGTGTGCACACGCGTTGCCCCCGTTCCGGCGATCGGATGCGGAAGGCCCGCAGTATACCCGAATCCCGGGGAGACCGGCGGGCAGGTCTGAGAATCAGAGTTTGCGGACTGCCCGGCGGAACGCGTCGGCAAGGAGCGACGCCCGCTTCGGGTCGACAGGGTTGTCCCATCGGCCCGACCGCTTGATCCACGATCCCACGATCAGGGCGTCTGCCGCTCCAATCAACCCGGGAATTCGCTCGGGGCTGACCCCGGAGCCTACCAGGACCGGAAGGGAACATGCCCGGCGGACCTCGGTCACGTCCCGCGGGTCGGTCGGCTTGCCGGTGGCGGTGCCGCTGACGATGACGCCGTCGGCCCCAAAGAACTCGGCGGCTTCGGCGGCCTCCGCAAGCGAAAGGTCGGCGGTGATCGCGTGGGAAGCGTGCTTCTTCTTGACATCGCACAGCACGAGGACGCCTTCGGCGCCGATCTGACGACGGTAGCGAAGAAGCGGACCCGCTTCCGCGGTTGCGAGCAGCCCTTCGTCGGCCACATGGGCGAAGACAAAGTTCTCACATCGGATGAACTGGAGCCCCGCGGCCATCGCGATCGCGAGCGCCTCGCGGTTGCCACCTGACAGCACCTGGATTCCCAGCGGCATCTCCCCCACTGCCTGCCGCACCGCCGACGCCACGACCGCCATCGCGGCAACCGTTTCCGGACCGTGGCCCTGGTGCACATACGGCCGATCGTGCATGTTCTCGATGATCAGGGCGTCGAAGCCGGCTTTCCGCAGCAGCAGCGCTTCGGCCGCCGCTCGCTCCGCGAGTTCGCCGACGGGCAACCGGGCGGCCGGAGAGCCGGGCAATGCACCGACGTGGACCATGCCGATGAGGAGTTTTCGGCCGTTGAGGAGCGGGTGGGGCTTGGGCATGTGTTCTCGTTGAGCAGGCAGCGGGTATTCTGCTCGTATTGTTAGGGAGACCATCAGGGGACAGGCTGATTTTCTTTCCGTGGAGCCGCACCAGACTGCCGCCGGTTTTCAGACCACGAGCTGGACGCTCATCGACGGCGCACGCGTCGACCGAGCGGTGCTCGATCGGTTGCTGCGCCAGTATTGGAGCCCGGTGTACGCCGCGATTCGCCGGCAGGGATTCGGAAGCCACGATGCCAGCGACCTGACTCAGGAGTTCATGGCGCAGGTGGTGATCGGGCGGGACCTGGTGGGGAAGGCCGACGCCGCGCGAGGGCGGTTTCGATCGTACCTGAAGCAATCGCTCAGGAATTTTCTGATCGACCGAAGCCGGGCGAGGAAGCGGCCGGAGGGTGACCGTCCGGCGCATTTCGCGGCGGGAGCGGAGGACGGCGGCGTGGCGGATCCGCCCTCGGGGGATGCGGGTCCTGACACATTCGATCGTGAGTGGGCGGCGGCGGTGGTGGAGGTGACTTTGCAGAGGCTGGAAGAGGCCTGCCGCGCAGACGCCATGGAGCCGCACTGGCACGCGTTCCGGCTGAACGTTGTTGGGCCGACGCTGAGGAAGACCAAGGCCCTCTCCATGGACGAACTGGCGAAGGTGATCGGGGCTGCGGATGCGACTCAGGCGAGCAACATGCTGCAGACGATCAAGCGGCGGTTCAAACGGTTGCTCCGCGAGGTGGTCAGCGAGACTGTGGCGAAGCCGGAAGACGTTGAGCCGGAACTGGCCATCCTTCGGACGAGCCTGCAGCGCTGAGCATTATGGAGCGTCTTCACGGCGAAACACCGGCTCCGGGCGGGATGGCTCCATTTCGCATCACCGCCGCGACGGCGTGCCGAGCGTCTCTTTCATGACGATGTCGAGATCGGTGAGTGCCTTGGCGCAGTCGCCTGTGAACGAACTGCCGTGCATCGTCGCGAGAGTGCGGGGTTTCAACGCCGCGAGGCCATGCAGCAACGGACGCGTGTTGGGGGTGTAAGGCATGTAGTCCATGAGCGGCCCGGCCTGATACTCGATGATGGCTGAGCGAACACGACCGAGGATGTCCGACTCGGTCAACGGTTCGACATCGCCGGAGTGATGGAACAGGTCGGAGCAGAACAGCACCCTCTGGGTTTCCTCGAAGAGCACCCCCGCGTCCCAGCCATGCGGGAGGTGGGGTGTCGGGCGGTAGCGGAATCGCAGTTTGCCAGTGCAGAATGTCTCATCGGGGTTCAGCGCCCGCGGCGGGCGGTCGGCAAAGTCGGTCAGGTTGACGAGCGAACCCACCACACCCGAGACCGCCTGCGCGCGGGGTGCGACCTTGAGCCAGTCGTTGAGCGAGCCGCACTCGTCGACCTCGAAGTGGCTGAAGCCGATCCAGCGGAGCGAGGATGGGTCGATGACGCGGCGGACGGCTTCCAGAACCTCGGGGAACATGCGGCGCATGCCCGTGTGGTAGAGCAGCGGCTCCTCGTCAACGACCAGAAAGTGATTGAACTGCAGGTTGATCTGCGGCCACAGAATCGAGATGCGGTGGACGTTGGGAGCGATCTCGGTGATGAGCGCCATGGCGTTTCCTTCGGACAGGGGACTCCCGTCTTGAATCTGCCGAACGCGGAACTCGTGCGAGCATACTCCATGAGGCTCTGCCGCGATACACGGCGGGCGGGCACTATCGGGGCCACAGCCAGGCGAAGATGGCACCGATGATCACGCCGTAGATGATCCCGTCGAAGACATTGGCGACGATGGTGCGCTTGTAGGAACCCCACCAGATAGCGCCCGAGAGGAACGAGAAGCAGTATGCGAGGATTCCCGCCGCGGTGACGAACTGGAAGACTCTCGCGAACGCCGCGGGGCCGGGGATGGCGATGCGTGCCAGGTAGGCGATGAGGGCGCTGACGACGAGGTGGACGATGAACGTGGCGGCCAACTTGTCGCCCATGGTGAGGGGCGTTTTCCAGACGATGAGGTGCCCGACCGGGCCCTGGTTCAGCCGCTTCTGGACCTGTTCAGAGTTCATCGCCTCGCGGCTGCGAAAGTCGGGGAACAGGTAGTTGCCGGGTTTGATGCCGCGCCGGTGGAGATCCTCCAGGAACGCTTCTTCGTCGGGAAGGCCGATGAAATCGTTCTTGTGGTGGAGGAATGGCATTCCGAAGACGGTTGAGACGACCCAGACAGCCGCGGCCGAGAGGAGGACGGGGAGCCAGAGAGGCAGAAGCGAGTCCAGCATCCGATGGTTCCTTTCGAGTTGCGGGGTGTTTTGCCTACGCACACCTTTCGGTGCAAGAACGCAACCGGACGTGCGCGGCGCCGTTGGGAGCGGACGGACTGAGCCGCGCAACACTCACGCTTTGGCCCGTCACCAGGACGGCCACGACCGACTCACGACTTTCGCGGCATGGATGATGCCGGATCACTTCCTGGGCTTGGCGGGGCTGGGCACATGCTGGTCGATTAAGATCGGGTTGCCATCGGGATCGGTGAGCATGAGGTACGCCGGGCCGGTGGTGGATTCATCCGCGGCGGGGTTGGGGGTCAGGCCGCGGGCCTTGAGCGTCTTCTGCAACTCGCGGATGTCCTCGAAGTCCGGCAGGGTGGCCTTGCTGCTGTCCCAGCCGGGGTTGAACGTCAGCGTGTTGCGGGGGAACATGCCCTGGAAAAGTCCGATCTTGGTGTTCTCGTTCTGGAGGACGACCCAGTTCTTGGACTGGTCACCGGAGACCATCTTGAAGCCGAGTTTTTCGTAGAACGCACGGGACGCGGCGATGTCCTTGACGGCGAGACTGACCGAGAAGTTTCCGAGCCTCATGGCGGGGTCTCCGACAACGGGGGCGGTTGCGGGCGTCGAGGCATCCGCGGCGTGCTGCGGGGATGTGGAGCCGCAGCCGGAGATTGAGCCGACCGATAGAACCCCAGCCGCGAAGAGGATGCATCGTGTCATGGATCGCTCGAATAAGGGCTTCATGCTCGTTGCAGTTCAGGGTGACAATACACCTGTTGGATGGTTCCGGGTGGGCGCCCACGATGGGGAAGCCGGGATCCGGAGGTTGGCGGCCAGCGAGGATTCCGGCTTCAGAGGAATCACCGGCGGGCCTCAGCGGTTTGCCTTCTTCCTGGCGGTCTTCTTCGCGACCTTCTTGGCCGCTCTCTTCGCGGGCTGCTTTGCGGCCTTTTCCGCTTTCAACTTCTTCCCATCCGGCCCGCGCCCTGTGCTGGCCAGCGCCTTGATGTAGTTCTCAAGGTACATCCTGGCCGGCATCCGGCGGACCGCCTCGCCGATCACGTCCAGCGCGGCACCTTCCAGTGTCTTGAACCGGATGCAGCACCCGCCCATGTCGAGTTTCTTGCCCGTGGCTTTCCACGCCTTTTCGAACCACGCGCGCTCGGACTCGTTCCCCACCCCGCCGTTCGTCCCCGCCTGTCCCCCATACACGCTCATCAGGTAGACCGTCATGTTGTTCTTCTGGCTCGCCAGGGCGCACATCAGGAGCGGCTTATTGGGGTCGCAGTGGTACCCCAGCGGCCAGACGCGGTGGGGCACGGCGTAGCCGATCATCCCCCACATCATGCCTTCTTCGTAGTCCTTGTCGAGGTTCTTGAGGATCACCTTCCGCACCGCCTCGATTCCTGCGCGACGATCCGCGGGCAGGGAGGCGAGATACTCCTTGACGGTGGTGGCGTTGCTCTTCATGTTGGACGCAGTGTATCGCGACAGGAAATCCCTCGCGTCATCGACAACTGGCCTCCCTGGCGCGGTGAAGGATCGCGAGCGTTGAGGGCGTACCGTGCGAGGCAGGATCACCGTGCGACAATCGCCTGGTGCGCATGGGCACCACGCAACGCCAATCATCCGCAACTTCTCTCAGTCGCCATCACGTCACGGGCTGGGGGGTCCCGGGCTTCCCGTTCATCCGCTTCAGCGTCTGAAGCAGAAAGTCCATGTCGGTGAAGGGATCGCCGCCGGTGCGTTTCCAATGCACGCGTCCCCTGGCGTCAATGAGAATCGTTGAGTGCAACTCCATCTCCTCGAAGTCATCGTACGACGTGAAGCGGCGGGCGTTGGTGTGATCGCGATCGGAGAGAAGTCGCATCGACAGGTTTCCCAGCCTCTCCGAGGCCTTGTTTCCCTCAGAGGATGTGCTGCTGACCGCGAGAACAACGGCGTTCTCGGTCTCCCAATCGGCCGCGCGGCCGTTGATCGCCACCAGTTGCTCTACGCAGTGCGGGCATTGATCGCCGAGGTAGAACACGAGGATGACGTTCTTGCCTCGGAAGTCCTCCAGGCGGGCGGCCTTGCCGTCGGTATCCAGGCAATCCAGTTGCGGCGCGGCGAAGGGCTCCCAGTTCAGCGGGCCGATTTTCGCTTGCGCGTCGATCGAGTATGTCCGCTCCGGCGCAGGGGTCTGGGCGAGGGGCTTTGCGTTGAGTCCCAACGCGTCGACTTCCGACTTCCACCTCAACCCGGAGTCGCAGTTCGACCACACGTATGCGAATCGACCCGCGCATTCGGTTGCCTTCTCGCGGTTGCCGGACTTGAAGTATGCCTGCGCGAGGCCCGCGAGGGAGAATGCGTCGTTGCGTTCCTGCGCGAGCGCCCGCTCGTACGCCTGGATCGCCAGCCGATGCTCTCCGGCGCGGAGATAGACGTCTCCGAGGAGGCGATAGACCGGCCAGGCCGCGTCGGGCGGGTCATTGGCGTACTGATTGGCATCGCGTCTTTTCGTCTCGATGGCCGCGGCCTGGGTGAGGAAGCGGGTCGCGTCGAGCAGGTTGCCTTCGGCGGCACACAACAGCCCCTCGGCGGCGTTGATCTCGATCGCGAAGGGATCATCTCCGGTCGGGAACATGCTCCCGCTGCCGCCCTTGCTCTCGGCCGTCTGCGCGTGCAGTATCTCCTTTGCTTCGGCGAGGCGACTCCGGGCATCGACGGTCTTTCCCTGCCCGGTGTAGGCGAGCGTTTCCACAAAGGCACGCGGCAGTTTGTCATCATCGCCGTCGCGCCACTGGATCGTGCCGGGCGTGAGGATGTCGTCCCACCGCTCAAACTTGATCAGCGCGCGGATCTGCGCGACCATGCCCTGATCGGAGGCGCCATACTCCGGTCCCTTTCCTCGCCTGGGTTCGCGGGGTGCCGCGAGCAGGTCGCCCGCGCCCTGCACGGATGCGGCCGCCATACCGAGTTGCTCCTGGATATAGCACAGGTAGTTGCGGTTGTGGGCGTAGTTCCAGGTCTCGAAGGGCAGGGCCAGCCGCTCGTTCATGTACCGCAGTTCGACGCGCGTCGCGGCGTCCATCGAGAAGGCCGCCTCGTGCCACATGCCGATCTTTGAATAGTTGTGGCCGGGCATGTGGTTGGAGTGGCCGATGCCCGGGGCGATCCTGCCGTAGGCCTGGCAACTGGGGATCGCCTGCTCCGCAAACACGCCGTCCCAGTTGTGGATGCGCGTGTGGTGGGCGCCGGGGTGCTCGGGGGCCTTCGCCAGGATGTCGCGGACGATCATCTCTGTGCCCATCGCGTTGCCCGACTCGATGGAGAACATCGCGAGGAGCGTCTCGGCTTCCACATCGTCGGGGAACTTCAGGGTGAGTTCCTGGAGTTTCTGATTGAGGGCCTTGACACGGTTCGGGGCCTCTGCGCTCATCGCGGTGTCCCATGCCTCGATGTACATCCGTTCACGCGGCGTGACCGAGTCTTTGCGTCGGACCGCTTCCTTGAGGAAGTCCTTGTATCGCTTGACATCGGGAAAATCGGACAAGCCGGTGGACCAACTGAGCCCCGTGCGGGCCAGCCCCCAGTAGGCCATCGCGCAGTCCGGATCGAGTTTCAGGCACCAGCGAAAGGACCGCTCGGCTTCCTCGTACCAGAACGATTGCAGGAGCGCGTTGCCCTGATCGAACCATTCCTGGACCTCGGGGACCACGGTGGTGATCGGGAAGTGCGCCGAGCCGATCCCTTCCATGCGCCAGGGTTTCTGTCGCAGGCCCGTATCAAACGCGCTGCCGTGCCGGGAATGGCCCATGGTGTCGTCCGCGGCGGCCCATCGCCCGACACCGAGCATTGCGAGAAGGATCAGCAGGAAACGCGATGCGGTCATGTTGGCTCCAAAGGTTGCGCGAGAAAAGAACAACGGCCCGGGCTCATCCGCACGCCATGAGGCTCACCAACAGTGTGCCGGCTTGGGATTGCCGGAGGGGCGGGTGGCGCGCGGTTGCCGATGGTAATCTCTCGCGCCACGCTCGAAGGTCGCGTGCGTGCAGGCCCGCACCGTGAGAGGTCGGCACGGGGTTCAAATCCAGTCAGGAGTTGGCCCTCAACGGCGATGGGTCGGCCGCGAGTCGGCATGCGACTGGACTCGCGGTTATCGCCGGTAAGTCCATGCCCAGCAACGAAATAGCCCTTCGACGTGCTCGCCGAAGGGCTTGATCTCGCGAAAAGTCTGGGTGACAGTACGCCGGTTGATCTCTTTGTGGACGGAGTTCGGGCATGGCCGCCCGAGATCCGGGCCTTGGTCTGGTTGCAACGATGACAACTTCGCGCTTTCCCCCCCGCGCACCGCCCCTCATGGCATCGCCATGGTCGCGGAGTTAGCACTCTGAGTTACGCCTGGAAGAGGCCGCCATCGGCATCGCCCGATGATGCGGAGGAACGCTTGGGCATGCCCGCGTCGCTCTGGGGCTTCGTGCGCGCTGTTCGCCCCGGCTTCTTTTCGGCCCGCACCTTGCGGCGCTCCGTACGGCGCTTGAGGTCGGCCGCCAATCGCAGGATCGCTGCCGACAAGTCGATCAGATCGTCATCGGTTTGGCCCATTGCCCTGGCGAGACTGCGAAACTGCGGACTATGGGGCGCGGTCTTCCGGAGCACTTCCAGTTGAACCTCTGCGGCGTCGATCCTGCCCGTGGCGAGCATGTAATGCCCAACCATCGCCGCGTGGGAAACCGCTTCGCTGATGTGAAATGTGTCTCGCGTCGGATCGAAGTCGGTGAGCGTGAAGACGGGGCCGCGGGGGCTGGTTTCGACCAGAGCTCGAGCCTCCTCGATCTTGCCCTCGGCGACGAGCAACATGGCATGATTGCAGAAGGCAAAGAAGTAGGTCGGAAACTCCCGAGCGGTCTCCTGAACGATCGCGGCTGCCCGATCTCGCTGGCCTGCGGCTTCCAACGCGCCGGCGAAGTGGTTGCGGAGCATCGGAATGTTCGGGAACTTCTCGACGAGTCGCTCCAGTTCGGTCAAGTGCTTCTGCGGGCGGGTGCGCATGTCGCGCGAAATGACGGCTATGCGCTCATAGTCCTCGCGCGGCAGCGCCTCCAGCAACGGATCGGGGATCGGTTCCTCGGTGACCGTGTAACTTACCAACCGCATGCCCATCGACTTCGCCTGCTCGCGCAGTTGTTCACGGGCGACTTCAACGTCGGGCCATTCGCCAGCATGATCGAGCGCGGACATGCGATCGAGCAATTCCTCGCCCCTGCGCCGCCTTGCAGGCGTGACGGTTGCGCGAGCAGCAGAGATTCGAGCGCGAGATCGGTGCTCGGCCATGTGTCGATGGTACGCGCGAATGCCAGTTTTCTGAGTTCAAACGACACGGACAGAATCAGGGTGACAGGATTTGAACCTGCGGCCTTCTGGACCCAAACCAGACGCTCTACCAAGCTGAGCTACACCCTGGACATGCTCATGGTACGTGCGCTGAAGCCTGCCGGATGGACGGGCCGCTCTGCCGCTGGGAAGGCAGAGCGACCGAGCGCCGACGACGCGGCGGGGACTCAGCGTGCCGGGACCTCCTGGAAGAGCAGGATCCGGGGCTTCTGGCCCACGGAGACGACGTTGGACCGATCGACGACCATGACGTAACGGCGGGCGATGCTGGGGATCATGGGGTCCGCCGGCGCGAGGTTCTCCACGTCCGACGGCAGATAGCCGTGGATGAGGAACCAGACGCAGAAGACATCGGACCGCACCGTGATGCAGTTCAGGGCCGCGTTCGCGATGGCCAGTTGCTCGTCGTAGTCGTTGACCAACTTGTCGGCTTCGTAGGCGCCGGAGGATGGGTCCTTCCAGAGGGTCGACTCGAGGGAGGTTCGCGGCTGGGGAACGGGCGTGCCGCTGGGATCCGCGAACCGATCGATGCTGTTCTCGTACAGACGCGTCGGGGTTGCGTTCGCCGGATCGTGGTTTCGAAGGGCGAGGATCTCGGCGGCGGATTTGAAGCCGGGTTGCTCACGGATCGCGGCGATGCGGGTCGCCTTGAATCGGCCGTCATAGGACGACGCATCGTTGTCGTTGTCGTCGCGGAAGTTGAGGATGCGGCGGGTGCCCGGGGTGCTCGTCGGACGCGTGGCGAGGGCCGTCTTGTCGCGGTACGCCACGACCGTCGACGCAATGTCCATCGTGGTCGTCGCGGGATCGTAAATGATGTCCTGCGGCATGGCTCCGGTGCGGGTCCAACTGTCGGGGTCGGTATCGGGCGCGAACAGCGGGATCATTCGGAGAACCGATGCGGGCGCGGTGTTGATGTTGATCAGGCCGGGGATGCGCGTTCGGGGGCCCCCGTTGGCCTGGGTCCTGGGCACGAGATTGCCGGCCGAGTTCTGCTTCCAGCGGTCGGTGGTATTGAATATGTCGACGATGTTGTACGCGAGCGGGACGCCGCGGCCCAGCGGCTCGTCCACATCGGGCTCGAACGTGCCGTTGGTGTTGAGATCGATGTACGGCGTGAAGTTATCGAGGACGAGATTGCCGCGGTCGAGGCGAGGGCGAGTCGTGCCTGCCGGGTCGGTGTGCCCGAGTCGATAGAGCGGGTCGAGCCGCGAGGTGGAGGGATTGATGGGGGGCGGCGAGTAGTAATCGCTGGCCAGGGCGAGCGCTTCGGAGAGCGTCATCCATCGCGCTTCGAGTTGCTCGGCTCGCGTCGGGAGGCCGGGGCCGCGGAGCGGGTCGTAACTGGGCCCGATGGCGAGCGGCAGGAGGAAGTCGCCCGCGCGAGAGAAGAGTTGAGGGTTGCGACGCCCGCCGGAAAGTTGGACCTGGACCGCCGCCTGCTGGTAGGTGCGGCCGGACTCGTTCAGCATGGGCGGGTTGCCGGTCTTGTCTTCGGCGCGGGCCTTGATGCGAGGGTTGATGGTCTCGGAGGTTCGCTGGGCAACGAGGAGGTCGTCCAGCGTCGACCGGCGCTCGGCCTGGCTGCCGCTGACATAGTCGGCGCGGTCGCCAAGGCGGCCCGAGGGGCCGTCCTGGGTGACGTTACGCAGATTGGCCGAGGGTGGGTAGGAGTTATCGAGTTTGGCTTCGACCGTCCATGCCGGCATGGAGCCGCGCTGGTATCCCTCGCCTGTCGGCCTGCGGAACGCGGCCCACTTGGTGAGCGCGAAGGCGGTGTTGTCCTTGTCGTTGTTGCGGTCGGAATCGCGGTCGTTACCGGCCTCGGTCCCGGAGACCTTGTCGTCGGTGCTGCGGGCACGCGCCTCCGCGATGACGCCGGTTCCGACCGAGGGATCCTTGATGCGGTCGAGCAGGATGTCGCCGGCGGGGTCGGTCGGCGCGGTGCGGAAGACGCGCCACAGATTGGCCACCTTCCGCTGCTCGGTCGAAGTCGGCGGAGCGCCTATCGGGGCCTGCGCGTTCTCGCCCGGCGCGCCCGCGGGGATGCTGGTTTCGCCGAAGAAGTCCACGAACTCGGTCCCGCCGCCGCCGAACGCACCGCCCGCGTTGACGACGTTGCGGGTCTTGAGGTGCATCATCGGGATGCGGACCGCGCCCATTCCGAACTGCTGCTCGGCCCAGCGGGTGATGAAGTCCGCCGGGATGTTCTGCGAAGGCTGGTTGATCGGGGTGTACTGCGCGGCACGCAGACGCGGGAAGATGTCGTTGGGGTTCTTGATGTTGAGGACGTAGAAGACCTTGGTCCCGTAGGCGGGGATGATCACGTCGTTGGTGCTGATGGTTGCGCCGTTCGCACTTGTCTCGGCGAGGGCGAAGAAGCGGTTCGCGTACTCGATGTAGTAGTTGACCTCGCCGCCCGACGACAACTGGAGATCGTGATCGAAGGGATTATTCAGTTGGAAGGCGAGGACTTCGAACAGGAAGTCCGCGTTGTTGGGAACCGCGTGGTCGTTGATGGTGACGGGCCCCAGGGTGGGCTCGGTCTGAGGCGGGATCGGCGGGATCTGGTTGAGCGTGTAGTCGTCGTCGGCCCCCTCGCCGGCGTGCCCGGGGTTGTACGGAGCATCGGCGAACATCGCGACCCAACCGACCTCGATGATGAAGGGCTGGGCCTCGATGCCGTAGATATTCAGCCGCGGCGAGCCGCCATGGAGATTCTCTCCAACCGCGGGGCGCAGATTGTCGCGGACTGACAGCACGTTGGTGGACTCGAAATCGACGTTGGTCGGCGCGCCGGTGACGGCCTCGAGCGCAACCCGGGTCGGGGTGTTCCGGTCGTATCCGCCGCCGGCCGGGACATCGCTGTCGATCGCGTCGATGAGGTTGGCGACGAGATGGGCGGAGATGCGCTGGGCAAGTTCGGCGGATTCACCGTACGAGAGGCCGCGGGACTGCATCAGGCTGCGATTCCACGCGCCCGGGTAGCGAGTCTCGTCGGTGTAGGGCATCAGGGCGTTGACGTACAGATCGAACAGCGCCTGGATGTCGGTCGCGAGCGGGGCCGTGCCGGAACTTCGGTCGAGTTTGCTCAGGAGCGCGAGGGCGTCGGTCTTGAACTCGAGGGCACCGAGGAACCCGGCGCTGACGCCGGCGGCGGGGTTGTCGACAATCGGCCGGGCGCCGTTGTCGGTCGTGAGGAGGTGGCGGATATCCGCGAACGTGCTGAGCAGGGCGTTCCGGGTCACCTGTCCCGTGGATGAATCAGGGCGTCCCTGCATTTCGACGGCGCGCGGCCGGTTCTCTCGCAAGGGGCCGAACTGGGCCACTTCGCGGCCGCCGGTGGCACGCTCGAGCGGCGAGAGGTGATCGGAGTCATTCACGCCGTTGAAGGTCCGGAGTTCGATCTCGTCGGCGACGCCGAAGGGCGCGCGGTAGACGTAGGAGCCTCCGACTTCGCGGTTGCGGGCAGAGGCAGGATCGGCGCCGAACTCGGAGTAGAAGCGGGCACGCTGGGCGTCATTGAGCGGATTGGGGTTTATCGTGTTTGGCGTGACCTGGCTCGCGTTGAACTGCAGTCGCGGATCGTTTGAGGGGGATGATCGTCGCGCATCACCCGGCAGAGCCTCGCCGGTGTTGATGGAGTAGCGGATCGCCGCGTAGGCTGCGGAACCGATGTCGAGCGAGGCGGGATTGCCGGGCGGATCGGTGTATGCGGTGTAGTCGGCGACACCGGGTGCCTGGTGGAAGGCGTTGTAGCCGAACAGGCCGGCTCCGCCGCGGAACGTCCAGATGAGATCGCCCATGCCGAGGAATCGACGGAGGTCGATATCCGCGGGGGTGAGGCCGGCGGGATAGTGAACAAGATCGCCGGAGGCGTTGACGAGCGCCCGAGGCTCATACAGGAAATCGCCGGCGGTGTTGACGTTGATCAGGCCGGAGAGGTCGATGGCTCGGGCGGCGAAGAATAGCCTCGCCCGGCCCGCCTGCGGGAGGAGCCACTTGGGCAGATTCTGGTCAAACGCGTCGACCGGCATCGTCCACCGGGCATCGGCGAAACCGTCGCCATCGGTATCGGCCCATTGGTTGTTGACGTGGGCGGGGTCATCCGGGCGCAGGTCGTCGAACATCGGGCGGAACGCGCGGAACTGATTGTTGGAGAAATCCGCCGCGTATTCGTAGTTCGGATCGACCGGGGCGCCATTGATCAGGTTGTCGTTTGTGGGATTGTCGTTTGCATCGAGGAGGTTGAGGCGGGAACTCATCCGCCACGGGGCTCCGGCCGAGAACCCGGGGAGCGCGTTGAAGTTGCCCCGCAGATTGACGAGGTTGACGAACCGGCCGTCGGGCGCGAAGTTCGAGATCGCCGGCCAAGATCGCCAATCATCCAGTTGGGTCATCGCAAAGGTCGTCGGCGGGGGCGGGGACCCGGGCGGCATGAGCCTTGCCGGCTCGGTCGAGGCGAGCCAGGGATCGGAAGGGCGACGCAGGTCGATCCCGGTGCCGGTCCATGCACCCTGGTAACTGCCGGTCGGGGTGAATCGCGTCGCACCATCGGCGAGCGCAGCGGGCGCGGAGGCCAGAGCGTCGCTGGTCCCGGGGTAGTCCATCGCCTCGCGACGAAGAACCCACGTGTTATCGCCGCGTCGCTCGGCATAGGTGGAGCACACGTCGTCGGCGATGACTTGCGCGAGATAGTCCTTGAAGAAGGCGGCCTGATCGTCGATGCGGCTTTCCCGCACGAGCGCGGCGCTGGAGGCGCGATCGGCCCGGCCGAGGGTGGTATACGCGACCGCGATGATCGCCATGAGCGCGAGGACGGCCACGACCATCAGCAGCACGGACCCTCGCGATGCGGCATGCGTGCGGTGACTCGGTGAGGCTCGGTGTAGAGATGAATCGAACATGTCGTGCTCCTTCCCGTTCGCGGCGTGGGCCGCCGCGACATGGGCGGGCGAGGCTCAGAAACGATCGAGCTTGGCTTCCGGGACTTCGATGATGAACTGGAAGGTCTGCTCGCGCAGCCTGTCGGAGGGGTCCACGAGGCTGATGGTGATCCGCAGCAGTTTGGGCCAGGCCCAGGGCACCGTCGCAGGGAAGCGCTGCTGGGGGTCGGTCTCGTACGCCGCGACCTCGGGATAGGTGGGGTCGAGGTAGCCGAAGCAGGAATAGAACGGGGCGTATGGCGGGGGGAACGAGGCGGGGGTCGAGATGGGCGGGAAGTGGACGAGCGCCGGGTTGACGGGACGAACCAGCGTTTGCCCGTTGCGCATCGGGATCGAGATCGCGTAGGTGTCCGAAGCGTTCACGCGGTTGTACGGGGCGGCAACGATGGGCGAACCGGCGGCCAGCGGATCGGCGCTGCGGGTGAGGCCGTACCACTTCAACTCGCCGTAGCCGGGATTGCCGGTGTTGGCCTCGAGTTTGCCGAACGACCACTCGACGATGAACTCCGTGCAGCGGGGAACGAAGTTTGAAGCCGCGAGCATCATCTGATCGGCACGGCGCCAGGGCTCGTTGACGGGCCAGGGCGTACCACCGTTGACCGTGCCCATGAGGTTTGGCGGAGCGAGTTCCGCGCGCATCCGACGGTCGGGCAACAGACTGAACGGATCTGGCCGGCCGGCGGGCAGGGCGCCAATCATCCAACGCTTCATGTTGGACGTGACGATGCCGTGGGCGTTGGTGACCGTCATCGGGCTTGCATCGCGCTGGAACGCGAACGGGTTTCCGACGCCGTCGAAGGACACATCCGCGTCAGGGTTCCACGGCGAAGTCGTGGTCGGATACTGCTGTGCATCGAGCACGATCTGGCGGATCTCGCCGAGATTGGTCGTCGCGAGATCGATGATCCCGCTTGAGAACATGGGCCAGGTGTTGCCCTCACCGTCGCGCACCAGTTCGTTGTCGCCCGGGATGATCGCCGGACCGGTCTGGGCGAGAATCCGGAAGAGGCTGCACGCGGCGGGCTGGAGCCCGACCTGCACGTCGTTGTCGGGAGTTTCGGCGACCGTAACGCCCGCGACGGTGCCGGCGAGCGGCGACTGGCTGGTCGCCACCGGATCGGCGAGGGTGGTGACATGTCGCTGGAGGATCCAGTCTGCGGCGTACTGGTTCGGGCCGCCGGACTCCCCGAAGGAGGATTGCGTCGTCGTCGCGGCACCGTGCTGGTCGAGCGAGGGCGGGGCATCGGGCGGATCGTTCCGCAGACCGTGGCCGTAGTAGATCCGCGCGGCGGTGCCTGTCGGGACCCGCGCCGGGTGGATGGGATCGCGGAGGGTCGAGAAACTCCCGGTCGTGAAGAACATCAACTCGTCGACGCGGCGCGGACGGGCATAGGCATTCTGCTGAGACGGATCGAGCAGCACATTGACGACGTTCGTGCCGTCGGCGGTGACGCGGTTGCGGATGACCATGAACCCGTCCCGGGTCATGTTCGCCACATCGTCGCGGAGTTGCCGCTCGATCAGGGCTGCGTACTCGTTGAAGTTGCTCAGCCGGCGGCCGGCGCGGACGGTCTCGCCCGTGGAACTGAAGACCTTGGCAAGGCCGATGGCGATCAGCGAAACGGCGCCGACGGCGATGAGCACCTCGACAAGCGTGAAGCCGGAGGCGGCGATCCGTGGGCGTTTCATGGCAGCACCTCCATCACCGCGACGGCCGCGGGAACCTGCGGCGTGAAGACGAAGGACACCACGCGCGGACGAGTCACGGGCCCGGCCTCTGTCAGTGGACTGGCGATCGGTGGGTTGATCCGGAGGCGGGAGCGGCTGATGGTCGCGGGGTCCTGCTCGATTGCCTCGACGGTGTAGACGTTGCCGAGGTTGTCGACGAGCCGCTGATTCGGCTGAGCCATGAGGCCGCCCTTGCCGTTGGCCTGCCTGATATCGACGCCGACGACGTACTTGCCGTCGCCCGGGATGATGTCGAAGTCGGTGCCGCGATCGGCGGTGACGGGGGTGGAATACCGGAGACCGCCGGAGCCGTCGGTGCCATCGAGCGTCGGAAGGAATGTGCTCCCGTTCTGCCTGCCGACCGGGAGGCGCCGCTCGCCGGCGGAAATGCCGTCGCCGATGAGCACCTGCCGCAGCGTTCGCCCGGGGCCGACACGGATGCGAGGATCGATCCGCCGCACAAAGATGACCGCCTGGAGGGGATCGGTCAACGAACTGTTGCCCGCGACGAAGTCCGACACGCGGTGAACGGCGATGTCCCAGACGAACTGGGGCCGGCCCTTGTCGCCGCCATCGGAGGGATGGAGGCGAACGGCCAGGGGGAGGCGGATCGCCGAAGTGGAGTTCCTGTCGCCGAACTCGGCGGCGCCGTCGGCGTCGACGTCAGCCACGTACCACTGGCCGTACTGATACGGGTTCTTGTCCAGTTCGGCGGTGCCGTTGGACTGACGCCAGCGCCAGTTGCTCCACACGTCGCGGTTGGGCGGGCCGGAGGTCGGGAGCAGCGCGTTGAGGTCCATCTGGGCGAGCATCGCGCGGGTGTTGTTGGCGACGAGCACGCCCTGGATGTTCTCCGAGGCGATGCGCTGCTCGCGCAGGACCACCGGGAAGAGCGCGCCAAGGCCCAGCAGCCCGAGGGCCAGTATCAGCACCGAGATGAGGATCTCGATCAGCGAGAAGCCGGAACGGGATCGGTCGGAAGAGGCATACATCACTGCACCTCCACGGTCTGAAGCGCGCCGGTGTAGCGATCGATGGTGAAGATCCGGGCTTCGGGTGCATCAAGAACCTGGCCGCTGCCGGAGACGGTCTCGTACGAGCCGTTGAGATTGGTGTCGCCGCTGATCCAGCGGTTGATGTCGCGGGTGAAGTTGGCCAAGTCGGCACGGGCGACCAGTTCCGGCGAGACCGAGGTCCCCGGGACAAACGGCTGGTAGATGCAGTCGGTCGTGCGGTCGACGCGGACACCTAATGCCGCGGCGAGTTTGGCTTCTTCATAGAGCGCGACCTGGCTCACCGGCTTGGCAAGGATGACATCGCTGCACTCCCAGCCGAGCAGGCTGCGTCGATCGTCTTCGGAGAGGACGGCCGGGCCCGAGCCACCCAAGGGGGCATTCAGGATGCGAAGGACGAAGCGGCTGATGTCGTCTGCCCGATCGGCGCGATAGGCGTTGAAAACGCCGCTGTTCCGCCAGGAGGCGCTCGGGCCGGGCGCGATCACCAGGCAGGTGTCGGAGGCGCCGAGTTTCATGATGCCGGTCCCGGCCTGGAAACGGACCATGAAGGTCTGGCGGTTCTTGCCGTCATCCTCGACGTTGGTGTTGTAGAAGCCGGTCTCCGGGAAGACCCAGTTCCCCTGGGTCGAGTTCATGGGGCGGCGGCCGGGGTAGGTCTCGTACCACTCGGTGGACGGATCGGCGGTGGAGTCGCTTGATCCGTTGGAGGTGGCGTTGGGCGGCGCATAGCCGCGGACCATCCAGCCCTTGGGCAGTTGCACAGGCTCGTTGACACCGCTGGGTGCGAACACGTCGCGGCGGACGACGTTGCCGGCGCCATCTTCATCGTTGAGAGCCCCCACCTTCACGTAGACGCCCATCGTCAGACGTCCGCCCGGCTGGAAGAAGAACACCACCGCGCTGTCCTGATCGCCCGTGGACCGGAGCGCTGCATCCTTGCCGGCACGGAGACCGGCGCGGAGCGCTCCGTCGGCCATCGCGGCCTCGGAACTGTTGAGCATCGACTGGAAACTCGGCACCGCGATGAGCAGGAGCGCCGTGATGATGATGATCACCACGAGCATCTCGACGAGCGTGAACGCGGCGGAGCGGAACCGGTGGAGAGTCATCGTCCCACCTCCACGATGTTGTCCTTGACGGTCGAGTCCAGCGCGGCGGCGTCGACGGCGCTCCCCGCCACGCCCGCGGTCGGCAGAGGGCGGCGATTGTCGGTCAACTGGTCCGGCCCGAGGCTCACGACCGCAAACTCCGCATCACGGAGTTGCGGGTTGGTGAGCGGATCGCCGACGGTCCGCGGCACGAGGAACTGGGAGACCTGGCCACCGGAGGCAAACTGGGACTTCCAGCGGTAGTAGCGGATCGGCTGTCCCCAGCGATCGGTGAGCGCGATGCGTGCTTCCTCGGAACTGGTCGCCGGGTAACGCCCGAAGATGTTCTTGCTGCTCGCACGCGACGGGTCGAACAGCGGGTCGTATTGCTTGCCCTTTCGCCGGAAGAGCCCTTCGGTATCGGGGTTGCGATTGGGCGCGGTGAGTTTGCTGCCCGGGCCGCCGTCGAGGGGGCCGTCGGCATCGGTCTGGTTCAGCGCGCCCATGAGGTACCACTGGAGGCAGTAGATGCTGTAGCGGGGCTCGTCGAAGTCGATCTCGGAGCGGAGGAACGCGTCGCTCCGGACGACGGGCCTGCCGGCGCCGTTGAGGACGTTGCCGGTGGTGTTGCCGTTTGCGTCCAGTTGGTCGTCGATGAGCGGCGGGAGGAACCCGAAGTCGTCCTTGAACTTCTCGACGGCCATCTTCAGAGAAGCGACGACGCGCCGCTCGGCCTCGATTCGCGCGGTTCCGACGGCCTTTCTCGCCGCCAGGAGCAGGATGCCGGCGAGCATCGCGATGATGACCACGGTCACCGTGGCCTCGATGATCGTGAAACCGCGCCGGCTGCGGGAGGAGTGGTTCACACCGCACCGCCTTGCTGGAGGGACTCGATCATGGCGACCAGCGGCAGGAACATGGCCACGACGATGGTTCCGACGACCACGCCGAGGAACACCATGAGCATGGGTTCGATGAGCGCGACCATCGCCGCGACGGCGACGTCGACCTCTTCGTCGTAGTTGTCGGCAATCTTCATGAGCATGGCGTCGAGATCGCCGGTCTCCTCGCCGACGTCGATCATGTTGACGACGATCGCGTCACAGACCTTACTCTCGCGGAGCGGATCGGCGAAGGACTCGCCCTCGCGGATGGAGTCGTGGACCTTGGTCAGCGCCTTCTCGAACACGTAGTTGCCGGAGGTGTCTCGGGTGATGAGCATGGCTTCGAGGATGGGCACACCGGCGGAGATCAGGGTTCCGAGCGTGCGCGTGAATCGCGCGGTGACACTCTTCTTCACAAGGCTGCCGAACACCGGCGTCCAGAGGAGGAGCGTGTCGAGCGCGGCGCGGCCGGGCGTGGCCTTGCGCGCGAACTTGATGAAGACCACAATCAGGATCGGCGCCAGCAGGATGAAGATCCAGCCCGGGATCGACTGGCCGACCTTGTTGCCGGCGACCCACGCGGAGACGTTGATCAGGTGTCGGGTCAGGGCCGGGAGCGCGACGCCGAAGTCGCGGAAGATCTCCTCGAACTTCGGGATGATGAACACCATGATGAAGGTCACGATCGCGACCGCGACCACCACGACCACGGACGGATACACGATCGCGCCCTTGATCTTCCTCTTGAGTCGCTGGGCCTTTTCCATGAACTCGGCCAGGCGCTGCAGAATGATGTCCAGCACGCCGCCGACTTCACCGGCCGCGACCATCTTGGTGTAGAGTTTGTCGAACGCAGCGGGGTGCTTGGCCATGGCCTCGGAGAGGCTCGACCCGCCCTCGACGTCTTCGCAGACGTCGGTGAGGATGTTCTTGAGTTTGCCGGGGCGCTGCTGCCCCTCGAGGATCTGCAGCGACCGGAGGAGCGGCAGACCGGCGTCCTGCAGCGTCGAGAGTTGGCGAGTGAAGAGCGTGAGTTTCTTGGCGTTGATCCGCCCGAAACTGAAGGACATCTCCTTCTTCTTCTTGACCTTCTTGACCTCACCCTCTTCGGGCACACCGGCCTTCTTGCCCTTCTGCTCACGCACGGATGTCGGGAAGAAGCCCTGGGACTTGATCCGCTGGACCGCCTCTTCGCTGCTGGTTGCTTCAACACTGCCCTTCTGCGGCTTGCCGGCGGCGTTCAGGGCTTCGTACTGGAACGTGGGCATGTGCGACCTCCGTCTGAGCCTTCAGAGTCCATCCCGGCCGGCACCGATCGACAGTGCACGACCGCTCCCGCCCCTCCCCCGCTCTCCCTCGCGATCGCCAACGTGCAAACAACGACGACGCGAGGATCACACCTCGTCGGCGAGCGTCTCCCGAACGACCTCGTCGATCGTGGTCTGACCCTCGTAAATCGCCAGCAGGCCCGATTCGCGGAGCGTCCGCATGCCGGACTTTCTGGCGTGCTCGCGGAGCACGTTGGTCGACGCTTTCTTCATGATCAGTTCACGCAACTGATCGTTCATCTGCATGATCTCGAAGATGGCCATGCGGCCCTTGTAGCCGGAGTTGTGACAATGGTCGCAGCCGCGGCCGCGGAACAACTGCCTGCCGCCGATGTCCTCGGGGAGGAGCCCGAGTTCCATCAGTTCCTCTTCCTTGGGCTCGTACTTTTCCTTGCACTTGGGGCAGATGGTGCGGACAAGCCGCTGGGCCACGATGCCCTCGATGGTCGCGGTGAGCAGGAACGTCTCGATGCCGAGGTCCACCATGCGGAGGATCGAACTCGGCGCGTCATTGGTGTGCAGAGTCGAAAGCACCAGGTGGCCGGTGAGCGATGCCTGAACGGCGATGATGCCCGTCTCGAGATCGCGAATTTCACCCACAAGAATCACGTCCGGGTCCTGACGCAGGAACGACCGCAGCAGCCTCGCGAACGTGGTCTCGGTCTCGACATTCACCTGGCACTGGCACAGACCGTCGATGTCGTACTCGACGGGGTCCTCGGCGGTGAGGATCTTGGTCGAGATGTCGTTCAGTTCCTGGAGCGCGGCGTAGAGGGTGGTCGTCTTGCCCGAGCCGGTGGGCCCGGTGACGATGACGATGCCGTTGGGCTTGTTGATCAGTTTGCGGAAGTCCCGCAGGTCGTCTTCGCGCAGCCCGATGCGGTCGAGTTGCAGTTTGACGTTGCCGCGGTCGAGGACGCGCATCACGACGCTCTCGCCCCACATTGTGGGCAGCACGCTGACACGCAGATCGACAGGCGCCCCGCCGACGGTCAGTTCGACGCGGCCGTCCTGCGGCAGGCGGCGCTCGGCGATGTCCATGTTCGCCATGACCTTGATGCGGCTGGTGATCGCCGGGCCGAGGTGCTTGGGGGGCGGGACCATCTCGTAGAGCACGCCGTCGATGCGGTAACGCATCTTGAACTCGCGCTCGAACGGCTCGAAGTGGATGTCGCTGGCCCGGTCCTTGATCGCCTGCAGCAGCACCAGGTTCAGGAGTTTGATGACCTTGTTGTCCTCGGACGCCTCCATCACCGCGTCGAGGTCGATCGACTGGTTGCCCTTGCCGGCGAGGCCCTTGAGTTTGTCGTCCGCGGCAAGGGCGGAGACGACGTCGGTGACCGACTCCTGCTTGGCGTAGTGCTTCTTGATCAGCCCGTCGATCGCGGCCGGATCGGCCACCACCGCCTCGACGTTGAAGCCCATCAGCAGGCGAAGGTCATCCACAGCGCGGAAGTTGTCCGCACTCTTCATCGCGATCCGGAGCCGCTTGCTCCGGGGGTTGTACTCGACGGGAACAACCTGGTATGTCTGGACAGTTTCGGCCGCGAGCGAGTCACGGACCTCATCAGCCAGTTCGAACTTCGTCAGGTCGACATAGGCCATGCCGGCCTGACCGGCGAGGGCCTCGAGCACATCCCGCTGCGTGCAATACCCCAGTTCGACGAGCAACTGGCCAATCTGGACCTTTCGGGTCTTCTGGACAGCCAGAGCCTCGTGAACCTGCTCCCGGCTCACCTTGCCGAGTTTGGTCAACACCCGACCAAGTTTGCGGCCCTTCAGTTCAGATGGATCGATCGTGGCCATGAACGGCACACTCCTACGAACCGCCCGGGAAGTCCGCGGCAATCGACCGGCGACCGACAGGAACAGCCCTGCCAATAGCCTATCGGGCCGGACGACCCAAACGGTTCCAAACAGACCGCATTTGCGGCCTTGATTTTGATTGTAACACTCGGTTTTCGAGACATTCAGGCTTCAGACTGGGGTCGCCTCAAAGACTCCAGCGAGCGGGTTTGAAGAGTTCAGACCAACCCGCTCAAGACTTCTTGGCTTCCTTGCTGTCGTCCTCGCTGCCCTCGTCGTAGATGATGTTCCCGACGGTCCGGCCGAGTTTGTGAACCTTGTCGGTGAGGTCGGCGGGGTTCTTGGATTTGTCGATCATCTCCTCCGCCGAGATCATGCCCCGGGTGTAGAGCGACCAGAGGTGGTCATCCAGCAACTGCATGCCGAACTTCCGGCCGGTCTGGATCATGGAGTCGATGCGGAAGGACTTGTTGTCGCGGATGAGGTTCGCGATCGCGGGGGTCACGACCAGGAACTCGTAGGCGGCGACGAGGCCGGTGGTGTCGATCCGCGGCAGGAGGGCCTGGCTCAATACCGCAATGAGGGAGGTCGACAACTGCACGCGGATCTGGTTTTGTTGGGTGACCGGGAAGGCGTCGACCACACGGTCGATGGTCTTGGCCGCGCCGGTGGTGTGGAGGGTCGCGAACACCAAGTGGCCGGTTTCGGCCGCGCGGATCGCGGACTCGATGGTCTCCAGGTCGCGCATTTCGCCGACGAGGATGCAGTCCGGGTCTGACCGGAGCACGCGCCGGAGAGCCTCGGCGAAACTGGGCACGTCGTTGCCGACCTCGCGTTGATTGACGATCGACTTCTTGTGGTGGTGGTAATACTCGATCGGGTCTTCCATCGTCACGATGTGGCGATCGAAGTTCTGGTTCACGTAGTCGAGCATCGTGGCCAGCGAGGTGGTCTTTCCCGAACCGGTCGGACCGGTGACGAGGAAGAGACCGCGGGGACGGCGGACCAGGTCGCGGATGACCTCGGGCAGACCGATCTGCTCGAACGTGAGCAGGCGATTGGGAATCTGCCGGAGCACGATGGCCAGATCGCCGCGCTGGCGGAAGACAGAGACGCGGAAGCGGGCGGCGTCGCCGTAGGCAAAGCCGAAGTCGCAGCCCCCCTGCTCCTGCAGTTCCTGCTGGGAACGCTCGCTGGTGATCGCCTTCATGAGCGAGACCATGTCCTCGGAGTCGAGGATCTTGGTCTGGAGGTTCTTGAGGTGGCCGTGGAGCCGGAGCGTGGGCGGACGCCCGACCGTGAGGTGGAGGTCGCTTGCGCCGAACTTGACGACGGTGTCGAGGAGGCGGTCGATCTGGATGCCGGACATTGTTCAGATTCCCGTGAAGGCCGGTGGAACGGCCGCGATGAGAGGGCAGGGGAAGACGCGATCAGGCCTCGACCTCGACCATTCCGTCGATCTGGGCCATCTTGGCGATTTCGCCCGGGGTGGTGACCCCCCGGAGGACCTTGAGTTTTCCGTCATAGACGAGCGGGCGCATGCCGTTGGCCAGAGCGGCGTGGCGGATCTGCGCAATGGAAGACATGGCGAACGCGAGTTCGCGGATCTCCGAGTTCATCTGCATGAGTTCGAAGATCGCCTGCCGGCCCTTGAATCCCGTGCTGTTGCAGGCGGGGCAGCCGACCGGCATGTAGACCTTGCCCTCGGCCTCTTCCGGCCGCAGGCCGATCAGGTCCAGGTACTTGTGGTCCGGATTCGGGTCAACCTGCTTGCACTGCTTGCACAGCACACGGATCAACCGCTGGGCCATGATCGCCTGGATGGAACTGGCGACGAGGAACGGCTTGAGGCCCATGTCGATCAGACGGGTGATGGCGCTGGGCGCGTCGTTGGTGTGGAGGGTGGAGAAGACCAGGTGGCCGGTCAGCGCGGCCTGGATCGCGATCTCCGCAACCTCTTTGTCGCGGATTTCGCCGACGAGAATGATGTTGGGCGCCTGGCGCAGCATTGTGCGGAGGATCGCCGAGAAGGTCAGGCCGATCTTCTCGTGGACCTGGCACTGGTTGATGCCCTCGAAGTTGTATTCGATCGGGTCTTCGGCGGTGATGATCTTGCGGTCAGGTCGGTTGAGGATGTCGAGCGCCGAGTAGAGCGTGGTCGTCTTGCCGGAGCCCGTGGGGCCGGTGACGAGGAAGATGCCGTTAGGCCGGCGGATGATGCGGTTGAACACGGCGAGGTTGTCTTCCTCAAAGCCGATGTTCACCAGGCCGATGCGGACCGAGTCGGGGCGGAGAATACGGAGCACGACCGACTCGCCGTGGTATGAAGGACACGCCGAGACGCGGAAGTCGATGAAGATATCGTCCACCGGGATCTTGATGCGGCCGTCTTGCGGGACGCGCTTCTCGGCGATGTTCATCCCCGACATCAGTTTGACGCGGCTGAGGACGGAGTTCTGCATCCGCTTGGGCAGATTGTCGCGCTCCATGCACTCGCCGTCGATGCGATACCGCAGCCGCACGCGGTCGGCCATCGGCTCGATGTGAATATCCGAGGCACGCATCTTCACGGCCTCGACGAGGATGCGCGTCACGAGTTTGACGATCGGGGCATCTTCGCCGGCGACGTCGATCGACTTGTCGACCGAGCGGTCCACCGAGCGGTCGATCGTGCGGTCGATCGATTCGGTCACCAGCGACTCGTTCGCGGCGACCATTCGCGGCAGGTTCTGCCCGGGCCCGGGCTGGCCCATGCGGTCGATGAAGTTCTTGATCTGCGCCCTCGCGGCGAGCCGCGGCTCAATCTCCACGTTCAGGCGGAAGCGCAGCATGTCCATCAGTTCGAGGTCCATCGGGTCATGGACGACGAGTTGGAGGCGACCGCCCGCCTTGGAGAGCGGGAGGATCAGGTGCTTCTTGAGCAGTTCCTCGGGGATGAGTTTGGGGTCGATCTGCGAGGCGACGCCGCTCGCGGCGAGGTCCACGTACTCCATCCCGAACTGGTTAGCCAGGGCCTTGGCGACCTGTTCCTCGGTGACCAGCCCTGCTTCGACGAGAGCCTCACCGATGCGTTTGCCGGTGGCCTTGGACTTGATGAGCACGTCCTCGACCTGGCGCTGCGTGACGACGCCCATGCCGACGAGGATCTCACCAATTTTCTTCCGTGATCGTGCCATGGAACCCGGTGCTTCCTTACAGAGAACTGGATCGTACGAGCGGCAACCATGCCGCGGAGAGGGGCGGCATCGTAGCGGATGCGTCTGCATCGTGGACGGGGTTCGTCAGTGCCGCGCTATGATCCATCAACGAATCCCTACCGCCGTGCCGACCCACCCCGCCATCCCCCCCGCATCCCATGCTCCGGTTCGCTTGCTGATTACCGCCGGACCGACGCACGAGCCCATCGATCAGGTGCGATACATCGGCAACCGATCCTCAGGCCGGCTGGGGATCTCAGTGGCCGACCGCGCTGCCGCGAACGGCTGGTCGGTGACATTGCTGCTCGGTCCCACCGGACTGACCCCCGCCGATTCGCGTGTCAAGGTGCTTCGGTTCCGCACAACTTCCGAACTCGAACACCTTCTGCGTGAGGAGTTCCCGGGTTGCGACGTTCTGGTGATGGCGGCCGCGGTCGCCGACTATCGCCCCAAGGCCGCCGTGCCGGCCGGGGCAGGAAAACTCGAACGGAAGGACCGAATCCTGACCCTTGAACTTGAGCCAACGCCGGACCTGCTCGCGGGCATTTCCCGGAACAAGCGGCCGGACCAGTACTTGGTTGGCTTCGCGCTCGAGCCAAGCGACAGGCTCTTGACCTCCGCCGCTCGAAAACTGGAGCGCAAGGGGGCGGACATGATTGTGGCCAACCCGCTGAGCACCATGGAATCAGACCAGATTGACGCAACGCTGTTTCGGGCGGACGGAAGCCCGCCGCGGGCTGTCGGCCTGTTGGACAAGTCTCGATTTGCCTCGGTGCTGTTGGACGAGATCCGAGCGTCGCTCAATGCGAGGTCGGTTCCGAGACCTGTGAAAGGGGGAGCATGAACGAACGCGGTACACGGGGCCAGTCCAGCAGACGACGCAAGGGTCTGCCCAAGGGAGTCGAGATTGTTTTTGAGGATGCGGACTTGCTGGTGGTGGAAAAGCCGCCGGGATTGGTCACCGCGGACCCCAGGCCGGTCGCGGGAACGCGCGTGCCCGGGCGGAATCTGACGCTGTTCGATGCCCTCAAGACGTACATTCGAGAGAACACCGCTCGCCTGCCCCGCCGCAATCGCGATGGGGATGAACCCCGGAGGGCCGCACCCGCGCTGTGGGTCCTGCACCGTCTGGACAAAGAGGCGTCCGGACTGGTGGTCTTTGCAAAGACCGAGCGGGCGTTTGCCTGGCTCAAGGACGATTTCAAGGCCAAGCGAGTGCAGCGACACTACATCGCGGTGCTGGAAGGAATCCTCGGGAAGGCGGGGGCCACGGGCACCCGGCAGTCGTTCATTCGCGAAGACCGAGGCCAGCACAAACGGAACACGAAGCGGCCAGCGGAAGACGGCGGGCAGTTGGCGGTCACCCACTACGAAGTGCTTGCGACCGGCAGCGGGCGCACGCTCATCCAGGCGAGGCTGGAGACGGGTCGCAAGAACCAGATCCGGATTCACATGCAGGAACTCGGGCACCCGCTGATCGGGGACCGCCGGTTCGGCGCCACGAGCGACCCGATCGGCCGGCTCGCGCTGCACGCAGCGGAGTTGGCGTTCTCGCATCCGGCGGATGGTCGGCCGATGCGGTTTGATTCCCCCGCACCGCAGTCGTTCCACCGCGCCGTCGGACAGAAAGCCGCCGCCGCCGTTGCGCCGGACGTCTCTGACACAGCCCCATCCTCGGCACCGGACACGAAGCCGCGTCCGGAAAAACGAGAGACTTCCTGGCAGGCCGTCGCGGGCTGGTACGACGAGTTGATCAGCGATCGTCGCAACGACCACTACGAGCAGGTCATCGGCCCGGGAACCGTGAGATTGCTTGCGCCGACGCGCGGGATGAAGGTGCTCGATGTCGCGTGCGGCCAGGGCATGCTCGCGCGGCGACTGGCCCTCGCCGGATGCCGCACCACCGGCATCGACGCCGCGAAGTCGCTGATCGAGGCTGCTCAGCGGCGTGCCGAGGGCGATTCATCGCAGACGTTCTACACGGGTGATGCGCGTTCAATCTGGGATGTGCTGCCGCATGATCAGGCCGGGACCTTTGATGCCGCGGCGTGCATCATGGCGCTCTCCAACATCGACTCGCTGGAGCCGGTGATGAGCGGGATCGCCCGGGCGCTCAAGCCCGGGGGCGCGTTCGTGTTCATCGTGACCCATCCCGCATTCCGTTCCATCGGCCAGACGACCTGGGGATGGGACGAGATCGCCTCGAGACAGTATCGACGCGTAGAGGCGTACTTGACGCCGACGAGCCGAGACATCGAGATGCAGCCCGGCCGCGCAGCGCGTGGACGCGGAAGCGTGAAGACGGTGACATTCCACCGACCGATTCAGACGTATGTCGCTGCGCTCGCCAAGGCCGGATTCCTTGTGGAGACACTGGAAGAGTGGCCGAGCCTGCGGGCCAGCACATCGGGCCCTCGAGCCGCGGAGGAAAACCGGATTCGCCGGGAGATCCCGATGTTCCTCGGCGTGAGAGCGCTCAAACGATGAAGAAAGGGCCCCGACCATGCGGTCCGGGCTCCGGCGGAGAAGCGATTCATGTCCGGCGTGCGGGGATCAACTGCAGCCGGCAAACCAGGCACTGAGGAACGCGAAGATATCCGGAACGGCGTTCAGGCCGTCCTCATCGAAGTCGCCATTGCCTGCGAACCAGGAACTGAGGAAAGCGAAGATGTCGGGGACCTGCACAAGGTGGTTGCCGTCCCAATCGGCAAGGCATCCGACGACGATCGTTCCCCGGTCCATCTCGATCGGCTCGCTCTTTCCATAGGCGTTCCAGAGGTTGTACGCGAGTTGGCCAAAGGTAGTGACGAAGGGCGAGTCGAACGCGGCGGGAATCTCTTCCAACGCCGCGATGGGGAAGATCCGTTGCTGAGTGTCGGGGTCGGTCGCGAAGACGCGCTGATCCTGATCGCGGAGGAACTCGATGTATTCCTTGCTCGTGGTCTGGTGGTAGATCTTGACGCGGGCCTTGGCAGCGCCGGCGGGGATGGCAAACAACGTGTCATCCCAGTACTGCCCGTCGGCATAGAGATCCGCCGGCACCGGGAGCGCCTGGACCGTGGCGAACTCGGCCGCGCTGTAGCCCATCGGCGGGATGCGATTGTCCTTGATGATCTTGTTTACGAGCGCGAGCCTGAAGGCTTCACCCTCGGGAACACCGGAGATGGCCGCGGCGGCTGCATCGAGCCCGTGCTTGGCCTCGTACACCTTGGTGTCGCTCTCATCGAGATCCGCGGTGTTGAAGTCGTATGCGCCGCGCTCGGCGATCAGCGTGCCGTTCGCCGCGAGGAACTGCACGTTGATCCACATGCGACGGCCTTCGACATAGCCGGTCGGGAGTTTGTGGCCGGTGAAGTTGATCACGCGAACATTGAGGTCGGGCCCGATGACGCTCAACTCAAGGTCGCTGGCCGACTTCACCATCGCGTGGTTGCGGAGCGCGGACTCATCCGCGGAGCCATCGGTCATGTCGGTCTGATTGGTCGGAAAGAGCCCATCGATCGCGCGGATGACCCAGGAGTTCGCACCATTGAACTGGTGGAGCGGGATGACGTCACGCACGGGGGGATTGATGCCGCAGTTCTGTCCATCGGCAAAGCCGGGCATGTGGCAGTCCTGGCAGGACGACACCGCGGGGCCGCGGGCTCCGCCGAATCGACCGCCGAGGTCGACCGGTCCGTCGGCGAACATGCTCTTGGACCACTCGCTGTAGGTTCGCTGCTCGGGGAACTGGTGGTACTTGTTGACAGGCGGCGGCTCATTCAAGGCGTTGGGGACGTAGTTGCCGGTCTGCTCATCGAGCGTGTACGTCGGCGTGCTCACGTCGTGGCAGGTCGCGCACATTCTTGATTCGGAATGGAACGGAGACTTCGCCCAGTTGTGGAAGCCGGGCCAGCCGCCGGGATAGCCCGTATCGGGATCGGGCGGATTGATGACGAGCCAATCCTGCTGGAGATCGAGAGGACCGCGCCTGACATCGTTGGGATCGAGGATGTAGTTCGCGTTATGCGGCCAGAGGTGCCCGCTGCCGGGGATCGCGGCGAGGATTGCCGCATCCTGGGGTGGGCTGACACCTTCGGTGTACTCAGGATCCACCATCCGGTGGCAGACCGAGCAGGACACACCGGTGAACTCCGACGCCAAGAAGTTCGATCCGTCGGTGGGGTTCGGGGCAGCGGTGCGTCCCTTTGCCCATGCTTCGCCGACGTGGCAACGAAGGCAGAAATCACCGATGAAGTTCGCATCCTGCTGCGCGATGGAGAACGCGGCCCAGAAAATCGGGTCGCGCGCAGCCTGCCCCATCATGGTGGCTTTCCAGTTGTCGTAGGGGGATTCCCCTTGACCGTAGGCACCATGGCAAAAACTGCACTGGATCGGAGAAACCAAGTCCGCGTTCAGCGAGCTGGCCGGCGTGCCTCCGCTGAAGAAGTCGACGCGCTTGGTCGGCAGAGGGAGTACCGGCGGATCGAACGCCAACGCTCCCGCGGAAGCGACAAGACCCACCACTCCCGCCCATGCCAAGCCCCTGGCAAGGGTGTTTTTCTTCAAGTTTAAACTGTTCAAACCGGCAGCTCCTTCCCACTGAAGCCCGGAACGGACCGATGCGACCCCACCACGAACCAGACGGATGACGAATCCCGTCTATCGGCCAGTACGCACGCCGTCACCAGCCGGATTCACCGCGGGCAAAGTATGACACAAGAGTCGCCTCGTACCAGTGGATACGAGGCTCGGTTATTGGGGGTTCGGCGGCGGATGCGCTGAATCGGTGATTCCCCGAACAGTCCCGCCGCGACCGGCGATCACGCAACCGAGAACGCACCCCCCGATCCCCAGCCAAGCCGCGCCAAGGCTGTTGTCCCATGGATCGGAGCACCCAAGACGCCAACTCAGCAACGCACCCGCCACGCAGATGGATGCGAACGTGCAACGTGCAGTGCGTGCTCCGGTGGGCAGCAGGCAGACCAACACGGCAAGCGCGATGCACGCGACTCGACCGATCGGGAACACCGCCGCACCGAAGCCGAGGTTCTTCGGCCAATCGATGAGGATCGCCCGGACCCCGACGATGGCGAACGGATCCACGCGAGCCCCGCCGTCGACTGACGAGATGAGCGTGCGTCCACTCGCGGTCGGCATCGGCGACATTGCGTCTCCTTGACCCGTCTGGATCCACATGTGCGAGCCATCGGTCACGAGTGATGCCTGAATGCCGAGTCGCCGCAGGATCGAGGCGGCGACGACCGCTCGCCCGTCACAGTCTTCTCGCCCTTGCCGCAGCGTTTCGGCAACGGTCGGGAGGTAGTCTGCGCATCCCCAGACATCCCAGTCCCATGCATACGGAATGCGCTCGTACACCACGCGTTCGACGGTGCGCAGCATGAACTCGGGATCCGATTGCTTGTCGGGATTTGCGGAGAGCCGCGACTCGGCCTCCTGGACCAGAGGGGCGAGCGCGGGCTCTTCGGGCTGGATCATCGCTTCCAGATTGGACCAATGTCGCAGGTGACGGCCGAGAAGGAGCGGATTGGGATACAGCGTGAACAGCACGACCGCGGCAAGGAAGCACGACTTGAGCGGCCACCGGGCTCTGCGGCGAGGGGGATTGAGAAGTCGAAGGAGCACGAGGAGACCGTTCAAATGCGAACACCCGATCACACCGTCGAACGATGCGCACGGGCGATGTCGATGGATGCGACCAGTGGAGACAATCCGACGCGGTGCGCCTCATCCAGCAGGCGCCGGAGGGCTGCCTCGCCACGCGGTCCCATGTCGACCGTCAGGGGGCTGACGTACATATCGATGTAGCGCTCGGCCTGCTCGCGAGAGATCTCCGGGGCGAACTGCATGCAGTACCGGACCGACTCGTCACGATGCTCGAGCGAACAACGGATCGACGCATCGAGGAGCGCGGTCACCTGGCGGATCGTGCCGGGGCCGAAGCGTGCATCGAGATCGCGACGTACGGCATTCCCGCCCAGAGGCAGAGGCAGCCCGGTCTGCTCCCCCCACCACTGCCCAAGGTCGACGAGTTGCTCGAGGCCGAGAGTCGCATAGGTGAGTTGGGACTGATGGATAAGCAGGCCGCGATCGGCACTCCCAGCCGCAACCGCATCGAGGATGCGGTCGAACGGCAACTCGATGATGCGAGGCTCCGAGTCTGTTGCCGCCATGCTTACACCAACCCTCGACTCTTCCCACAGACGCCAGAGCAGAAACGCGGTGGTTTTCAAGCCGGGCACGGCAATCGTTCGCACCGGCGCTCCACTCTCGCCGCGACGGGCCACGACCTTGGGGCCGTAGCCCTCGCCCATCGAACTCCCGCAGGCGGTCAGTTGATACCGGTCGCGAACGTGCGCCCAGGTGAACATGGAGAGCGCGGTGATGTCGAGGTCGCCCGCCGCCCCGCTCGAAATCGCCCGGCGATTGAGCACGGCGATGTCCTCGGCCATCGCCCGGAACGAGAATCGGCCCGTATCGAGGCGGGGCGGCTCGACCACAGTCCCAAAGCCCAGGTCGTCCTTTCGGACCGGATCGATCTTTCCGGTGATGGGCCACCACATGAACACATCGTCCGGATCGGGCGAGTGCGCAAGTGTGAGCGTGACTCGGGGGCTGGGCGCCATGGGTTTCGATGGTACTCGCTGCTGCACTTCCCAACCTTCCGCGCGACGCGTTTGACACGCGTTGACCGGACCGCTTCCATGAGGGAGCCGATGCGACGCCGCGAGCGCGGGCGTTGCGCGGCCCACCGGAGGAACCCACCATGGCCTTCAAAGCCGCCGCGTATGCCGCCCAGACCGGCAAGACCCCCCTCGCCCCGTTCACGATCGACCGTCGCGACCCCGGCCCAAATGACGTTCAGATGGACATTCTGTACTGCGGTGTCTGCCACTCCGACCTCCACGCCGCCCGCGGCGAGTGGGAGTTCATCCAGTTCCCCGTCGTCCCCGGCCACGAAATCGTCGGCAAGGTCACCAAGGTCGGCGCGAACGTGAAGAAGTTCAAGGTGGGCGACCGGAGCGCGGTTGGCTGCCTCGTGGACTCCTGCCGCGGCTGCGGAAACTGCGAGCGCGGACTCGAGCAGTATTGCCAGAAGGGATTCACGCTCACCTACGCGAGCCCGGACCCGCACTTTCCGGGCAAGATGACGTACGGCGGGTACAGCAAGTCGATCACGGTCGATGAGCGGTTTGTGCTGAAGGTGTCGGACAAACTCGACCTCGCCGCGGCGGCCCCCCTGCTGTGCGCGGGCATCACGACGTATTCGCCGCTGAAGCACTGGGGCGCGACGAAGGGCAAGAAGGTTGGTGTGGTCGGCCTCGGCGGCCTGGGCCACATGGGCGTGAAGTTCGCTCACGCCTTCGGCTGCGAGACGGTGCTGTTCACGACAAGCGAGAGCAAGATCGCCGACGGAAAGCGGCTCGGAGCAAACGAGGTCGTGATCTCGAAGAACGAAGACCAGATGAAGAAGCACGCCGGGAGTTTCGACTTCATCCTCAACACGGTCGCGGCGTCGCACAACCTCGATGCGTATACGAACCTGTTGCGGCTGGACGGCACGCTCTGCCTCGTGGGCGCGCCGGAACATCCGCACCCGTCGCCGAGCGTCTGGCCGCTGCTGTTCCAGCGCCGCAGCATCGCCGGTTCGGCGATCGGCGGCCTGCCGGAAACGCAGGAGATGCTGGACTTCTGCGCCAAGCACAACATCGTCAGCGACATCGAGATGATCCCCATCCAGAAGATCAACGTGGCCTACGAGCGCATGCTCAAAAGCGATGTGAAGTACCGGTTCGTGATCGACATGGCGTCGCTGAAGTAACCGCGGCAGCACGGCCCTCTGACCGAACACCATCTATGCCCACGCTTTTCGATCCGATCACCATCGGCGATGTCGTCCTGCCCAACCGCATTCTGCTCGCCCCGCTCACGCGGTGCCGGGCGGACAACTTGGGGCGCGTGCCCAATGCGCACATGGTCGAGTATTACCGCCAGCGTGCGACCGCCGGGCTGATGATCACGGAGGCCACCTCGGTCGATCCGATGGGTGTCGGCTACCCCAATACGCCGGGCATCTGGTCCGAGGAGCAGGTTGAGGGCTGGCAGCGCGTGACCGATGCGGTCCACCAGGCCGGCGGGCGCATCTTCCTCCAACTCTGGCACGTCGGGCGCGTCTCTGACCCGATGTACCTCAACGGCGCACTCCCCGTCGCGCCCAGCGCGATCGCATTGGGTGGGCACGTTTCGCTTGTCCGGCCGCAGAGGCCCTATGTCACGCCGCGGGCGCTGGAGATCGGTGAGATCCCGGGCATCATCGGAGCGTTTCGCCGCGGCGCTGCGAACGCCAAGCGCGCGGGCTTCGATGGCGTCGAGATCCACGGCGCGAACGGCTACCTGCTCGACCAGTTCCTTCAGGATTCGACGAACAAGCGGACGGATGCCTATGGCGGACCGATCGAGCACCGAGCACGGCTCATGCTCGAAGTCGCCGATGCGTGTGTTGAGGTATGGGGAGCGGGCCGCGTGGGCATGCACCTTGCGCCCCGGGCCGATTCGCACTCGATGGGTGACTCGAACCGTCCCGCGACGTTTTCCTATGTTGCCCGCGAACTGGGTCGCAAGAGGCTGGCATTCATCTGCGCCCGGGAGTCCATCGGTCCGGACTGGCTCGCGCCCGCGCTGCGGCACGAGTTCCGCCGCTCCGGCGGGGGGGCGTACATCATCAACGAGGGCCTGGCCGCCGAGACCGCACAGGGCGCGATCGACTCCGGCGCGGCGGATGCCGCCGCGTTCGGGCGCCTCTTCATCGCCAACCCGGACCTGCCGCGGCGGCTGCGGGAGCATGTTCCGCTGAACGACCCTCGCCCGGAACTGTTCTATGCGCCGGGGCCGGCGGGGTATACAGACTACCCGGCGATGCGATGAGCGCCCCGGCCACTCGGTCTTTCGCTATGCTCTTCGCGATGAACAATGACGCGCCCACACCGCACGATCCTCAGTCCGGGCGAGTCCCCGGTCGTGATGCCGCCGGCTTCAGGCCCGGTCCGCTGCCAACGCCGATTCGAGGCGTGGACTGCTATCGCTGCAAGGTGCAAATGGTGCACATGGGTACGCGTGACTTTCACGAAGGCAAGCGCTGGGGCATGCTCGGCGACATCGGAGAGTTTTTCGTCAACAAGCAGCGCTTTGATGTCTATTCGTGCCCGCGATGCGGACTGGTCGAGTTCTTCATCGATGGAGTAGGCGATTCGGCACGCGGTGAGCACTAAGTCGGCAATCACCGCATAAGCCGCATCACCAGTTCCTCGATCTCGCATCCCCGCGCGTTTGCGAACCCGCGCTCGCGGGCGACTTCCACGAACCCACACTTCTCCAAGACCCGGATCGATGGCGTGTTGTCCGCCGCGGCGCGGCCGTGGATCGGTCGGTCGTTGTCCTCTTCAAGCAGCAGTTTCAGCGCCCGCGTCGCCACACCCTTGCCCCAGTGCTCACGCCCGATCCAGTACGTCACCTCGCGGTCATCGCCGCGCATGAAACTCGCGATGTGTCCTGCAACCTGTTCCGTAGCCTTCTGGTCGCGCACGACCACAGTTCTCGCCACCACGGTGTCCTTGGCGAGAATCCGCGTCCAATGCGCATCAAACGCCGCGCGGTCGGTCGGGTCATCGGATGTGAACGCGGCCATGCGACAGGCATCGCCATCCAGTTGATGCGTGAAGAGGACCGGGAGGTCTGCTGGGATGACGGCGCGTATGGAGACCATGATGACCTAGAACATCGTCATCTGGCTCGTCGCCACCTCGCTCGTCACCGGATGATCCGGGTCGAGCCGGTAGTCGCCGTCGTAGCACGCCGTGCAGTAGTGCGACGCCGGACGGTTCACACAGGCCAGCAGGCCCTCCAGCGACAGGAAATGCAGCGAATCGACTCCGAGATACTCGCGGATTTCCTCGACGCTCTTCTCGTGCGCGATGAGTTGGTCCCGCGTCGCGAAGTCAACGCCGAAATAACACGGGTGGCGGATCGGCGGGCATGAGATGCGGAGGTGGATCTCCTTCGCCCCCGCCTGCCGCAACTGGTCCATCTTCACGCGGGTCGTCGTGCCGCGGACGATCGAGTCATCCACCACGATCAGTCTTTTCCCATCCACGATCTCGCGGATGGTGTTGAGTTTCAGCCGCACCGCCGCGGACCGCTCCGCCTGCGTCGGCTTGATGAACGTCCGCCCCACGTACCGATTCGGCACAATCCCCTCACGGTACGGGATGCCGCTTGCCCGTGCGTACCCCGCCGCGGCGGATCTGCCCGAGTCCGGCATCGGCATCACATAGTCAGCCTTCACCGGCGCTTCGCGGGCGAGCGCAGCGCCGAGGTCTTCACGAACCACCTGCACATTCTGGCCGAACACGTAACTCGCCGGGTTCGCAAAGTACACGTGTTCGAACACGCAATGCGCCGGCCGCTCGATGGGGTCGGCGAAGCGTCGCGATGAGACACCGCTGTCGGAGAGCGTGACAATCTCGCCGGGCTCGACCTCGCGCACGACCTTGGCGCCGATCACGTCGAGGGCGACCGTCTCGCTGGCCACGACGTTTCGGCCGTCGGGCATTCGCCCAAGGACCAGCGGCCGCCAGCCCCATGGGTCCCGGGCCGCCTCGATGCGATCAGGGAACAGGAACACGATGCTGAACGCTCCCTGCAGATAGCGAAGGGTCGCCGCGAGCGGATCGACCGCGCCCTGCTGCGCCGGTGAGGCGAGCAGGTGGATGACGACCTCCGTGTCGCTGGTCGTGTGGAACAGATGCCCGGCTTTCTCGAAGAGCATGCGGAACGCGTCGGCATTGATCAGGTTGCCGTTGTGCGCCACGGCGACCTGTCCGCCGATGTACTGCTCCAGCAGCGGCTGCGCGTTGCAGGACTTCGATCCCCCGGCTGTCGAGTAGCGGTTGTGCCCGATCGCCCCGCACCCCGGCCCGGTCTTCACCGCTCCGTGCATGAACCGCTTGCCGTTGAGTTGAGCAAGTTCCTCGGGGGACAGGCATGAGGCTTCGAGTTGGGCCAGGGTGTGCTGGTCAAAGACCTCGGCGACCAGCCCCATGCCGGTGTGGGCCGAGAGCGAGCGGCCGTTCGACACCGCGATGCCGGCGGACTCCTGGCCGCGGTGCTGCTGGGCGTAGAGTCCCATGTAGGAAAGCGTCGCGGGCTCCGGGCCTCCCCAGATCCCGAAGACGCCGCACTTTTCTTTCTTCTCGTACGTACTTCGCCCACACGCACGCATGCTCCCGGCCTCGGATCGGGACATCGTCAAGACCGGCAACGGCAGACGCGTGTCGTTCAACGGGTGCTCCTGTGGCAGGGTGCCATAGTGTAGCGGGGCGACGAACCGGACATGGAAAGGGCGCAGCATGCGAGTGGCATTCTTCAGCACCAAGCCGTTCGACCGCGAACCGATGCTTGACGCCGCCGCGGGGAGGCACGAACTCGTGTTCCTCTCCCAAACGCTTGATGCGACGACCGCCGCGGCTGCTGCCGGGTGCAAAGCGGTGTGCGCGTTCGTGAATGACCGCCTCGACGAGCCGTGCCTGAGGGAACTGGCCCGGATCGGCGTCCGGCTGATTGCGCTCCGGTCCGCGGGTTTCAATCACGTCGACATCTCCGCGGCCGACCGGCTGGGCATGACCGTTGCCCGGGTCCCGGCATACTCCCCGCACGCGGTCGCGGAGCACACCGTCGCGTTGATGCTCTGTTTGAACCGCAAACTCCACCGGGCTTACAACCGGGTGCGGGAGCACAACTTCGCTCTCGACGGCCTGATGGGCTTTGACCTGTTCGGGAAGACGGTGGGGGTTGTCGGCACCGGCAAAATCGGCGAATGCGTGGTCCGGATCATGGCGGGCTTCGGCTGCCGGGTGCTTGCGGCGGATCCGTACCCCTCGGCTACGGTCCGCAGTTTGGGAGCGGAATACGTCCCGTTGGCGGCGTTGCTCGCACAGAGCGAGATCATCACGCTGCACTGTCCGTTGACGCCGGAGACACGCCACATCATCAACGGGGCATCTCTGGATGCCATGCAGCGGGGAGCGATGCTGATCAATACGGGGCGTGGCGCGCTGATCGACACGAAGGCGCTGATCAAGGCGCTCAAGTCCGGCCGGCTTGGCGCGGTCGGGCTCGACGTGTACGAAGAGGAGGCGGACCTGTTCTTCCGCGATCTCTCCGAAGAAGTGCTGCAGGACGAGGTCTTTGCGCGGCTGCTGACATTCCCCAACGTCTTGATCACCGCGCACCAGGGCTTCTTCACGCGGGAAGCGGTCAGCAACATCGCGCAGGCCACCATCGCCAATCTGGATGGATTTGCCGGGAGCGGTATTCCCCCCGCCAACCTGGTCGTGCCTCCCACAAGGCCCCGTCCACAACCCTAAACATCGTGCTGCGAAGGGTTTGACAGGCCAAAGGAGAGTGCCTTCAATCCGCCTCACATTCTGGGATTGCCCGGATCTCACCCAACCCGCCGGACCGCAGCCGCGGCACCCCGGCACAGATCGCCCGCCGCTCCCCTTGACGGCTGGCACCCCGGCGATGGCGACAGGCCACGCGACCGGGGACGGAAGGAGCATCGCTATGGCTCGATATACAGGCCCGAAACTGAAGTTGTCGCGTCGCGTGGGCTCTCCCGTGGAGGACATCCCCAAGCACACGACCAAGCGTGCGCTGGTGTATCCGGGCATGCACGGATTCCGGGGCCGTCGTCTGCGTGACTACGGCCTTCGCATGAACGAGAAGCAGAAACTGAAGTTCCACTACAGCGTGCTGGAGAAGCAGTTCCGCCGCTACATCGCCGAGGCGACCCGTATCCCCGGCAACACCGGCGAGATCCTGCAGCGGCTGCTGGAGAGCCGCCTGGACAACGTCGTGCGCCGCACGGGCATGGCGCGGACCATCTGGGCCGCCCGGCAGATCGTCGCTCACGGACACGTGCTGGTCAACGGCCGCAAGTGCGATCGCCCGTCGTACACCGTGCAGGTGGGCGATGTGGTCACGCTCAAGCCGAAGATCCAGAAACTGGTTCGCGAGAACATGGAATCGCTCTCGGGACACGAAGTTCCCGGCTGGATCGACTTCAACCCGGGCGAACTGACGACCAAGATCGTCGCCCTGCCAACATCGGACCAGATTCCGTTTGACGTGAACGCCAACCTGATCATCGAGTTCTACCGATAACAAGGGAAGCCGGACGGCGTGGCCGGGGTCTTCCCTGCGCGCCGGCCGGTCCGCCGGTCGCCGGCGCCCTGAGCACGGGACCGCAAGGAGAGCGCGATGCTCAAGTTCCTCCGGAAGTACAGCCAGTGGATCCTGGTCGTCGGCGGCACGCTGCTGATGATCGCGTTCCTGCTGCCCACGACGCTCAACGAACTCGGCCACAGGCCGTTGTTCACCACCGTCATGTGGATCGACGGCGACCGCGTCGGCGCTTCACAGTACGAACTGGCCGCGAAAGAGCATGGCGCCATGCATTTCCTGACCTTCCAGACGCTGCCCATGCTCAGCAACGTCGAGAACACGGACCACTGGCTGCTGCTGGTCCACGAGGCCCAACGCGGCGGGTACATCGCCGGCAAGGGCGAGGGAACCGAGTTCCTCCCTGACCTGGTCCGGCAGATGCTGTACGCGAGCGGACGGGCTTATTCGACGCCGCCGGACCAACTGGAGTCGCTGACCAAGTCGATGGTCACGGTGATGGAGCAGGGACTGCCGGAAGTCGAGGCGAAGTTCGGCCTGAACCGCGATCAGATCCACCTCGCGCTCTCGAAACTGCATGGCATCATCCGGATGCAGGTCGCATATCAGCGTGCACCCCGCTACTCCGACCGCCGCCTGGCGGCGGGGATGAAGCGGGTGCAGGACCGGACGCAGGTCGAATACGTGTTCGTTCCGCCCGAGCAGGTGATGTCCGAGATCACCGAGCCGACCGACGAGCAGATCGCGGCGCACTTTGCACGCTACCGGGATATTGAGCCCGGCACCGGCGAACTGGGACTTGGGTATCGACTTCCGGACCGGGTGAAACTCGAATGGATGACGATTGACCGCGCCGCCATCGCCGCGGCGGTCGCGCCCGATCCGGTCGAGGTGCACAAACGATTCCTCAAGGCGAACCCCAGCGGCCAGCCATCGGGCGGTCAGACGCTCGAGCAGGCGAAGGCGCCCTTCGAGACCGAGGTGCGCGGCGAGATGATCGAGCGCGTCATGAAGGCGGCGGACCAGGCCGTCCGAGGCGAGTTCGAGCGGGCGCTGCGGCGGACCCAGCCGGACAACCTGTACCGGAAACTGCCGGCGGACTGGGCACAGATCCGCCCGGACCTCATCAAGGTGCGCGACGTGGTCGTGGCCCGGGTGAAGGAGCAGGTCGGCGTGGAGATCCCCGGGCCTTCCATCACGCGGCGTGCGGGCGAGTGGGTCACGCAGAGCAACGTGTCGGAGGTCGAAGGGATCAGCAAGGCGTTTGTGCAGCGCGGATCTCTGCGGGAGCCGTTTGGCACGGTGGTCTTCAAAGTCCGCGAACTGGCAGGGGACAACGACTTTGTGCTGCAGGTCGGCGTTCCGGGCGACATGCTGTCGGACTACGCCGGGAATCACTATTACATGATCGTCACAGACGCGCGGAAGGCCTCGGCGCCCGAGAGCGTGGATGACGTGTTGCCTGCTGTTGTGAAGGATCTCAAGAAGATTGCGGCGTTCGACCTCCTCAAGAGCCGTCTTGACGACTACAAGCAGCGCTCCCTGGGCGACGCGGGCCTGCAGGCCCTGGCCGATGCGGAAGGTTCGTCGATCCAGCCGCCCAAGGGGGCGACCGTGGTCTCGTCCGGCTTCTATCCGGCCGACTCCAACATCGCCGACGACGCCTTCCGGGATGCGATTCTGTCGCTGGGCTCTCGGCTTGATCCGGGCGAGAACATCCCCGCGCTGCCGGCGGCCGAGCGCACAGTGGCCATGGCGTTGCCCAAGTCGTTCGGACTTGGAATCGCCCGCGTAACGGGCATCATGCCGGTGACCGAGGAGATCTGGCGGCGGAGCCAGCCCTCCGCGGTCGCGAACCTTGTCCGCGAAGAACTGAAGATCGACGACCCGACGGACAATCCGTTCAGTTTCGAACGGCTTCAGACGCGGCTCAAGGTGGAGTACAAGATGAAGCGTGTGAAGCCCGACTCGAAGAAGCCCGCGGCGTAACCGGTCGAACCGACTCGCAGGAACACAAAGGGGGCCCGCCGCATCCGGCGAGCCCCCTTTCTTTTGGTTCTTCCGGGATCTGCGGGGTGAATGCTGTCGAAGAAGGGCAGGCGGTACCTG
>CAYPEI010000010.1:0-117064 GCA_964409775.1 uncultured Phycisphaeraceae bacterium
TCAGCAGCCCGCGACGCGTTCGATCTCGTTGAGGACGTCGTGGACCATCGAGTTGGTGGCGGCCGCATGTCCCCGGCGGTCCTGCCCGTAGACGTGCTTGGCCACCTCAACGGCCTTCGCGTAGCGGGCGTCGCGGCTCTCGTCGCGGCGGAACTCGGCGATGACCTTGTCGAAGCGGCCTTGGGCGCGGCTCATGCGGACCACGCTGGCGGTTGCGCCGTCGGCCGTGGCTCGCACCGTGATGTCTTCCTCGCTGCCCTCGATGACGATGTGCTTGATCTTCATGGCGTGTCTCCGTGGCGGGGGTTACTCGGCGTCGTTCAGGAAGGCCTCGACGTGCTCGTGGTCCATCCCGCTCATGAACCCGACCAAGTCGATCAGGTCGCTGCGGACCTTTCCGAGGTCACCGGTGCGACCCCAGTTCCGCGGGTCGGCCTTCGCGCCCTCCGCGTGCTTGTCCAGTTCCATCTGCAGGACATCCATCAGGCGGGCGATGTCGTTGCGGCGGGAGGCGTAGGCCTCGGCGGCGGTGGGTTCGGGCTTGCGGTTGTGCTTGCGTGCGTCCATGTTCATGCTCCTATGCGATTTGCTCGTCCCTTGAAGAACGAAGCCCGCATTTCGCGGGCTTCAGGTGGTCGGCAGTTCGGGGTTGCGGGGGCTTGTCGGGGCTTCCTCGCGTGCGGCCTCGCGGGCCGCGTCGCTCCGCCCTTGGCGGTAGCCGGTGTGCAGGCCTTCGCGGTACCCCGCCTCGAACGCGTGGCGGACCAGGTCGCGGATCGACCACACCGGGATCTCGTGGAAGTCGAGGCTGTCGCTCTTGCGGGTCTCAAGCGTTTCGAGCAGGAGCTCGATCTTGGCCCATTCCATCTCGGCGTCGAGGGCCTTCTGCTTGCCGATCCCGTCGAGGCTCGGCTTGGTGTTTGTCTTGGCGTTCTGCGGGGCGTTCATCGTCGTGGTCTCCGTCGCGGGTTTCCGACCCGCGTTGTGACACATGAAGCCATGACATTCGCCACGAGGCAAGGCAAACCGCAGCGGTTTCGCCGTCATTCCGCGACATGTGGGCAAGTCTTCCGGCCATGTGGGAAACCGCGCGCGGAAGGTCCGCGATGACTCCCGAACACGCGCCTAGTCCCGAGCATGGACAGGGAATGTCCCGGCTCAACCCCGCCGCGCTTGGCGTCGCGGACGCCGCACGGGTGTTGACAAGGATGGGCGGGAAGCCCGTCACCGAAGAGATGCTCCGCGCCGACATCGACGCGGGCGCACCGACAAACGCGAACGGCACCATCAACCTCGTGCACTACGCCGCGTGGCTCGTGAAGGAGATGTCCGCAGGTGGCGATTGACCCGCGCCAACTCAAGCCCGGCGAACTCGCGCGGCTGCTCAACAGCACACCGCTGGGCGAGGTTGTCAGCGAGCGGCAACTCCATCGGCACCGCACGCGCGCGGGCTTCCGCGTCGCGGCCGATGGAGATGCGGGCAAGATCGATCTCTTCCGCTACGTCGCGTGGCTGACGACGACGCGGCACGAGGCGCTGGCGGAGGCTGCCCGCACCCCCGAGGGACTCACGTGCTACGAAGCGATGAAGGAGCGGGCTCGGCTCCGCAACGCCATGCTCTCCCTCTCGGGCAGGGACATCGGCGACCTGCCGCCTCTCGCGGATCCCGCGCGGCGTGCTCGCGCCGCGAAGAACTTCCGGTACTTCTGCGAAACGTACTTCCTGCAGACGTTCCACCTGAAGTGGTCCGACGACCACCTCAAGGTCATCGCCAAGATCGAGCAAGCGGTGCTCGATGGCGGGCTGTTTGCGATGGCGATGCCGCGCGGGAGCGGCAAGACCTCGCTCTGCGAGGTCGCGTGCCTGTGGGCGATGCTCTACGGCCACCGCGACTTCGTGGCTCTGATCGGATCGGACGAGGAGCACGCGGCCGGCATGCTCGAATCGATCAAAGCGGAGCTGGAGAACAGCGAGATCCTCGGGGCCGACTTCCCGGAGGTCTGCCATCCGATCCGTTCGCTCGAAGGCATCCACCAGCGGGCGTCAGGCCAGCTCTACCAGGGCAAGCAGACCCACATCGGCTGGACGGCCCGGGAGATCGTGCTTCCCACCATCCCCGGTTCCGCGGCATCGGGGGCGATCATCCGTGTCGCCGGGATCACCGGCCGCATCCGTGGCATGAAGCACAAGCGCGTGGACGGTGTGAGCGTCCGGCCGTCGCTCGTGCTCATCGACGATCCCCAGACCGACGAGAGCGCCCGTTCGCCATCGCAGTGTGCCAACCGCGAGCGGATCCTCGCCGGCGCGATTCTGGGCCTCGCCGGCCCGGGCCGGAAGATCGCCGGCCTCATGACGCTGACGGTCGTCCGCCCGGACGACCTGGCCGACCGCATCCTCGACCGGGACAAGCACCCGCAGTGGCAAGGCGAGCGGACAAAGATGGTGTACTCGTTCCCCACGGCCGACCGCCTGTGGGCCGAGTACGCCCGACTGCGCGCCGAGGGCCTCAAGGCTGACCGGGGAGGTGCGGAGGCGACCGCGTTCTACAGGGCTCACCGTACCGAGATGGACGCTGGCGCAGTGATCGCCTGGCCGGAGCGTTTCAACCACGACGAGTTGTCGGCGGTGCAGCACGCGATAAACCTCCGGCTGCAGAACGAGGCGGCGTTCTTCGCCGAGTACCAGAACGAGCCCTTGCCCGAGGTGCAGGTCGCGGACGACCTGCTTGGCGCCGACCAGATCGCGGCGAAGGTGAACGGCCACGCCCGCGGGCTAGTCCCTCTCGGGTGCTCGCATTTGACGATGTTCGTGGACGTGCAGGGCAAGGCGCTCTTCTACCTGGTCGCCGCATGGGAGGACGACTTCACCGGGCATGTCATCGACTACGGGACCGAGCCGGACCAGAAGCAGGCGTACTACGCGCTCCGGGACATCAAGCGAACGCTCGGGACCGCGTCGCCACGTGCGGGCGTCGAGGGCGCGATCTATGGCGGTCTGGAGCGGCTCATCGACGCGACGGTGGCCCGCGAGTGGCGGCGCGACGACGGTGCAATGGTGCGCATCGACCGCTGCCTCATCGACGCCAACTGGGGTTCGTCGACGGACGTGGTCTACCAGTTCTGCCGCCAGAGCCCGCACGCGAGCGTACTCACGCCCAGCCACGGTCGGTACGTGGGTGCCAGCAGTCTTCCCTTCAGCGACTACAAGCGCAAGCGCGGCGAGCGGGTCGGGCTCAACTGGCGAGTCCCGGTGGTCACGGGGAAGCGTGCGGTGCGGCACGTGCTCTTCGATACGAACTTCTGGAAGTCGTTCGTGCATGCGCGGCTCGCCGTGCCGATGGGCGATCCGGGCGGGCTGTCGCTCTTCGGCCACAAGCCCGAGCACCACCGGCTCCTGGCCGAGCACCTGACCAGCGAGTACCGGGTGCGGACCGAAGGCCGGGGCCGCACCGTCGACGAGTGGAAGCTTCGCGTCGATGGGCTCGACAACCACTGGCTGGACGGGCTGGTCGGCTGCGCGGTTGCAGCGTCGATGCAGGGGGCGGTGCTGTTCGGGACCGACCAGAAGGTGATGGCTCGTCCCCGGCTGAAACTCTCGGTGTTGAAGGAGCGGGCGCGATGACGGCGAAGCCGCCGCCGAAGCAGGATGCAAAGCCAAGGGGACTCGTCTGCCCGACCTGCGGCTGTCGGCACTTCGAGGTGGTCTACACCCGCGCTACCCCGGTTGGCACGATCCGTCGCCGGCGGGAGTGTCGCCACTGCGGGCGACGCGTGACGACGAGCGAACGCATTGGAGCATGAGCGGCGCACCGGCCCGCGCAGTGGCTGGTTCTCGATTCACGCTGAGATCGACGGCTGCCTGGGGTCTACCGGTGGAACAAACGCGAGGTCAATGCCTCACATGCGCCACACCCCGATCGGTTTTTGCATAAAGGCATGCCGTGGCGACCTTCCCTGTCTCGCCGCCCGGAGTGCTCGCGTGCCAGAACCTGACCCCAGCCTCGAGCAGGCCATCCGCGACAGCGCATCGCAGCCCGCGAAGGCGTCGGTGGACGGCCAGTCCGTCGAGCAGCACCCGCTGAAGGACCAGATCGAGGCCGACCGCTACCTCGCGTCCAAGGACGCCGCGAGGAAGCCCGGCCTCGGCATCAAGTTCGCCAAGATCGTCCCGCCCGGTTCTGTCTGACCCCCATGCTCAAGACCATCACCAACATCATGAGCCGGGTCGGTCGCGGGACGCAGACCGCCTCTCCCTCCCTGACGGCGTCGCGTGCACCGCACGGAAGCGGTACACGCGGCAGCCGTCGGCTGGTCGTCGCGAAGTTCGACTCGGCGCAGACCACCCCTGACAACCGTAAGCACTGGGCGAACGCGGACGGCCTCTCTCCAAACGCCGCGGTGAATCCCGAAGTGCGGCGCGTCCTGCGCAACCGGGCCCGGTACGAGGTTGCCAACAACTCCTACGCCAAGGGCATCGCCCTCACGCTCGCCAACGACACCATCGGCACCGGTCCCCGGCTGCAGATGCTCACAGATGACGCCGAAGCCAACGCCCGCATCGAGGGCGCGTTCGAGCAGTGGTCGCGGGCTGTGGATCTTGCGGGCAAGCTCCGAACGATGCGACTGGCCCGGGCCGAGAGTGGTGAAGCGTTCGCCCTCCTGGTCAACAACCCCGCGATCGCGTCGTGGGGCTCGCCCGTGTCGCTGGACCTCAAGCTCATCGAGGCGGACCAGGTCTGCACGCCGCTCCTCCGGCGTGGGCGCACCGACGAGATCGACGGCATCGTGCTCGACCAGTGGGGCAACCCCTCCGCGTACCGGGTACTGAAGCGGCATCCGGGCGACAGCGGTCTTCTCCGCGCTCCCATCGACGACCTCAGCGCGTACGACACGTTCGCCGCGTCGGCCGTCGTGCATTACTTCCGATCAGACCGGCCCGGTCAACTTCGTGGTATCCCGGACATCACGCCCGCGCTCCCGCTGTTCGCGCAGCTCCGCCGGTACACGCTGGCGACGATCGCCGCCGCCGAGACCGCCGCCAACTTCGCCGCCGTCATCTACACCGACGCTCCTCCCAACGGCGAGGCCGACCCGCTAGAGCCGATGGACGAGGTCGAGCTCGAGCAGCGCCTGGCAACCGTGCTGCCGGGGGGTTGGAAGCTCGGGCAGGTCCACGCCGAGCAGCCGACGACAACCTTCGGCGAGTTCAAGCGCGAAATCCTCAACGAGATCGCCCGCTGCCTGAACATGCCTTTCAACGTCGCGGCGGGGAACTCCTCGGGGTACAACTACGCCAGCGGTCGCCTCGATCACCAGGTGTACTTCAAGAGCATCCGCGTTGAGCAGCACCACCTGCAGCTCGCAGTGCTCGACCGCCTTCTCAAGGCGTGGCTCAACGAAGCGGTGCTCGTCGAGGGGCTGCTGCCGCAGTCGCTTCGTGAACGCGGGGTGGCACTGCCCGAGCACGCCTGGTTCTGGGACGGCGTCGAACACGTCGATCCCGCCAAGGAAGCGACCGCCCAGGCCACACGCCTGGCCAATCACACAACCACGCTCGCCGCCGAGTTCGCCCGTCAGGGACGCGACTGGGAGCAGGAGCTCCGCCAGCGCGCGAAAGAGCTCGTGCTCATGGATGAACTCGGCCTGACCCCCGCTCCCACGCCCCCCACGGCTCCCGCAGGCAGCACGCCCGCACCCAAAGAGGACGACACCAATGGCAACGAAGACCCCGACCGCTCTGAAGACCCGACTCGCGCCGAAGCGTCTGTGGCTTGAGGCCGCCGCCGCGCCGGCCGGTACCTCTCCGCTCACGCTCACGGGCACCGCGGAGATCACCGCGATCGCGGCCGGAGCCGACGCGGAGAAAGCCCTGCCGCGCTTCAAGATGCTGGCGTACACCGGGGGGGCCATGCGCGTCGCCGGGTGGCGTCACCCGGTGGTGCTCGATCTCGCCGGGCTGTCGGTCCCGTCGCAGAACCGCCCGATCCGGTTCGCACATGATCCGGCAGCCGGGGTTGGACACACGGATGCGATCAGGGTCGAAGGCGGGCAACTCGTGGCCACAGGTGTGATCTCGCGCGACACCGCGACCGCACGCGAGGTGGTCGCCTCGTCGCGGAACGGGTTCCCTTGGCAGGCCTCGGTGGGAGCGAGCGTCGAGGAGTTCGAGTTCATCCGCGAGTCGCAGAAGGCGATCGTGAACGGGTTGGAGTTCTCCGGCCCCATCAACGTTGTCCGCAAGGCCACGCTCGGCGAGATCAGCTTCGTGGACCTTGGTGCCGACGGCCGCACGAGCGCTTCCATCGCCGCCCAGCAGGGCGGGGGTGGCAACGGAAGTCCGGCCGGCGGTAATACCGATCCCGCGCCCGGAGCGGGCGCAGCCGCGCTCCGCGCCGAGGCCCTTGCGGAGACCAGCCGCATCGCGGCCGTGCGGAAGATCTGCGCCGGCAAGCACCTCGACATCGAGGCCCAGGCCATCCGCGATGGCTGGGACGCGACGCGCACGGAGCTCGAAGTGCTCCGCGCCAGCCGCCCCAAGGCGCCCGCGATCCATGCCCCCGACACGAGCATCACCAGCGAGGTTCTGGAGGCCGCGTGCTTCCAGAGCGCCAAGCTCGAGGGACTCGAGAAGGTGTGCTCGGCGCAGGCGCTGGAGGTCGCGGCCAAGCGGTTCCAGAGCGGGTTGGGCCTGCAGGAACTGCTCATCGAGGCCGCGATCGCCAACGGTTACACCGGCCGCACCTTCCGGGACAGCCGCCGCGTCCTCGAGGCCGCCTTCGGGCGGGGTATCGAAGCCGGAATGACCATCATCGACGTGGGCGGCATCCTCTCCAACGTCGCCAACAAGTTCCTGCTCGAAGGCTTTTTCAGTGTCGAGCGTGTGTGGCGGAGCATCTGCGCGGTCCGCAATGTCTCCGACTTCAAGACCGTCACCAGCTACCGCCTGGTCGGCAAGGACCAGTATGAGCAGGTCGCCCCGGGCGGCGAGCTCAAGCACGGGACGCTGGGCGAGGAGACCTACAGCAACAAGGCCGACACCTACGGCCTGATGCTGTCGATCGACCGCCGCGACATCATCAACGACGACTTGGGCGCCATCACCACCGTGCCCCGGAAACTGGGCCGCGGCTCGGGCCTCAAGATCAACGACGTGTTCTGGACGGCGTTCATGAACAACGCCGCGTTCTTCGCCGTCGGCAACAAGAACTTCATCTCGGGCGCGGACACTGCGCTCGGCATCGACGGCCTCACCAAGGGCGAGGTCACGTTCATGGACCTGGTGGATTCGGACGGCAAGCCCACGGGCGTCATGCCGTCGATCCTCCTGGTGCCGACGGCACTCTCGGCGGTGGGCACCCAGCTCTACAAGAGCGTGGAGATGCGAGACACCACGGCGAACACCAAGTTCCCCGTGGCCAACCCGCACCAGGGCAAGTTCCGCATCGAGGTCAGCCGCTACCTGTCCAACGCGCTATACACCGGCAACTCGGCCAAGGCGTGGTACCTCCTCGCTGATCCGAGCGACCTGCCCGTCATCGAGATGGCGTTCCTCAACGGACAGGAGGCTCCGACCATCGAGACCTCCGACGCGGACTTCAGCCAGCTCGGCGTGCGGATGCGCGGGTACCACGACTTCGGCGTCGCGCTCCAGGACCCCCGCGGCGGCGTGAAGAGCAAGGGCGAGGTGTAAGCCCATGGGTGAAGGCGCAGAGATCGGCAGCGGCATCGAGGAAGACGGACCCGGGACCACCCCGGGCCAAGGAGAAGGCAGTATGGCAGCAGGACCCGCAAAGTTCGTGCATGAAGGCGAATCGATCGACTACACCCCGGGCGCGGATGTGCTCACCGGCGCGGTCGTCGTCCAGGCGGAGCTCGTGGGCGTAGCGCAAGGCCCCATCAAGGCGAACCAGATTGGCTCGCTCGCGGTGTCGGGCGTGTTTGACTTCCCCAAAGCGATCGGCGCTGGCAGCGCCATCCCCGCGGGCACGAACACCTACTGGGACGCCGCGGCGCAGACCGCCACCAAGAACGCGGCCGCCGGTGCGAACAAGCTGATCGGCAAGGCGGTGAAGACCACCGTAGACGCCGACACCACCGTCCGCATCCGCCTCTTGCAGTGATCGCTGGAGTCACCCATGGGCGACCTGCTCGACCGGGGCTCTGCGTTCCTGGATGACCAGCGGCACCGGCACATGAGCCGCACCGTGGTGTACCAGCGCGGAGCCGAGGCAAAGGAGGTTCAGGCCACGATTGGCCGCACGGAGTTCGAGCAGGCCGACGATGCGGGCCTGATCCACCGGACGGAGTCACGGGACTTCCTGATCCGAACGGCGGACCTGGACCTCGGCCCTGGCCCGACGCTCCCGCGGGCCGGTGATCAGGTGCGTGAGACGGTCGGAACGCAGGTGTTCGTGTACGAGGTCAACGCGCCGGGCGGGCAGCCGCCGTTCCGGTACAGCGACCCCTACCGCAGGGTTCTTCGGATTCACACCAAGCACATCGGCACGGAGACGTGATGGCGGACGGCAACGGACAGAACGGAACGAAGGCCCGCTGGGCAGGGGTGCTCGTCACCATCATCCTCGCCGCCGGCGCGATGACGATCCAGTGGGGCGTGGTCACCACCAAGCTCCAGCAGGTCGAGAAGCGGCTCGACGAGTTCATCGGCGAGGCTCGCTCCATCCGCGCCGACTACCAGGCGATGGAACGGCGTGTGTCCTACCTCGAGGGCAAGGTGGCGGGCCTAAGCGCCGCGGCGGATGCGGGGAGGGAAGGACGCCCGTGAGCACCATCGTCGCCATCGCCGATGCCCTGGCTGCGCACATCAACGCGGCCTCGTTCGGGCAGCCCGTGAACGCGGTGCGGATGTTCCAGCCCGCGTTCACGCTGGAGGACCTCAAGGACCTGCGCGTGTCGGTCGTGCCGCGAACGACGGCCATCGCCGCGGCGACCCGGGACAGCAGCTCCTTCGAGTGCGTGATCGACGTGGGCGTGCAGAAGAAACTGTCCGCCGAGGGTGAACAGGCCGAGATCGACGGTCTGCTCGATCTCGTCGAGGCCATCGGCGACCACGTCCGGCTGAAGCGCCTGCCCGATGCGCCCGACGCGGCGTGGGTCGGGATCGCGCACGAGCCCGTGGTGTCGACCGAGTCGCTGGAGCAGCACCGAGTGTTCACGAGCGTGTTGAGCGTCACATACCGGGTGCGGAGGTAGCCGTGCGGAACGTCGTGTTCATCAAGGTGGAGCTCGAGGAAGGCGACAAGCCCCTCTCGGATACGCCGCTGGTCGCGACGTTCACGCTCATGGCGGCGCACACGAACACGCAGCCCATGACGCTTTCCGACGGCAAGGGCGTGGAGATCCCGGTCCCGGCGGGCGTGCAGATCCCGTTCGAGCAGGTCAACCTGGCGGACATTTTCGTTCGGAGCAAGGCGGGTGAGGTGGCGTTCGTAGTCGGCCACACGGCTGGATAGAGCAGGAGAACAACGATGGCGATCAAACTCGGCATGGAAGCCAAGCTGCTCTACAAGGTCGGCGGTCAGGCCGGCGGCGGAGCATGGGTGGTCCTGGGCAACACCCGCGATGTCACACTCAACCTCGAAGCAGGCGAAGCGGACGTGACGACACGCGCGAACAGCGGCTGGCGGGCCACCGTCGCCACGCTCAAAGAGGCGAGCGTTGAGTTCGAGATGGTGTGGGACACGGCCGACGCCGGGTTCACCGCCATCAAGAACGCGTTCTTCGGCAACGACCCCATCGGCTTCCAGATTCTCGACGAGACCAGCGGCCAGGGTCTCCAGGCGGACTTCTCCATCACCAACTTCTCGCGCAACGAAGCGCTGGAGGAGGCGATCACCGTCTCGGTCACCGCGAAGGTGACGTACTCGGCGACGGCGCCTTCATGGATCGGCGGCTGAGCACGTCGGCTTGCTATCGGGTTGGCGTCGGATTCCTGTCGGGCCTTGAGTCACGGAGGTACGGATGCGATCGTTCAAGGACAACCAGGGACGGCAGTGGTCGGTCGAGATCAACGTCACCGCCATCAAGCGCGTGCGCGGCCTCACCGGCGAGGACCTGATGCAGGTCATCGAGGGGACGCTGATCGAGAAGCTGATCCGCGACCCCGTGCTGCTCTGCGACGTGGTCTACGCGATCTGCAAGCCCGAAGCCGATGCCAAGAACGTCTCCGATGAGGAGTTCGGCAGGGCGATGGCGGGCGACGTGATCGAGGCCGCGACCACGGCGGTGCTGGAGGAACTCGTGGGTTTCTGCCCGAGCCCGAGGGACCGGGCCAACCTCGGGCGGGTGCTCCAGGCCACGCGGAAGGTAATGGACCGGGCGCGGGATCTGGTGGAGAAGAAGCTCGACAGCGGGGAACTGGATCGGCTGGCGGACCGCCTGCTCTCCGGGGAAGCGACTGCTGGAAGCTCGTTCACCAGTGCGCCGGAATCCTCGGCATCGATCCCGGCTCCCTGACCCTCCGCGATCTGGTGGCGATGCTCGACGGCAGGCAGCGCCACGACTGGTCGATCGCCTCGGCCGTCATGGCGCTCGTCGCCAACATCCACCGTGACCCCAAGCGATCCCGCCGACTCAACCCCAGCGACTTCGACCCCTTCGCCAAGCGCCACCGGCCTATCCCGGTCGGCGTCTCGGTTCTCAAGGACGTGTTCATCGACGGCAAGATGCCCCCCATCCCCAAGGAGGCTCACGGATGAAGTTCCTCAGCTCGCTCTCCACCCGCCACTACGTCTACATCGTCGGCCTGCTGCTCATGGCGCTCGTGCTCACGTCGTGCGCGGGCTTCGACCTGGGCGACCTCGTGAAGGTCAAGACGCCCAACACGATCCAGCAGACCACAGGGCTGCCGTCAACGCTCAGCCTGAACGAGGCGGAGGTCGAGTACCAGAACTGGTTCAACGGGACGCAGACCACCGGCGCGCGGTGGAAGAGCAACATCGAGCGAGCCGGCGAACTCCGCGGCCTGTTCAGCCAGCTCACACTGTCGGCCCTCGACACCGTCGGGCCGACGGTCGCGGGCTTGCCGGTGCTCGGCCCGGCGCTCCCGGCGCTCACCGGGATCGTCGGCTTGTTCATCGGCTCAGGCCGTCTCCGCAAGGAGAAGGAAGCGTCGTTCAACAAAGGCCTGGAGAAGGGCAGCGGCCTCGCTGGCGGCCCCACCAGCGGCGGGAGCGGCGCGTGATCACCATGCGGATCAAGGACATGTTCTTCGACCGCGCGGCGGTGGTCCGTGCGGTCGATGGGGCCAAGCGGAAGGTGCTCAGCAAAGCCGGCGCGTTCATCCGCACGGCGGCCCGCACGAGCATCCGCAAGCGCAAGGGCTCCGCACCCGCGGGCAAGCCTCCCCACTCACACGAGGGGAGTCTGCGACGGCTCATCCTCTTCGGGTACGACAGAGCGGCGGACTCCGTGGTCGTCGGCCCCGTGGGCTTCAAGAAGAGCGTCGCGCCAAACGTGCTGGAGTATGGCGGTGACACGGTCGTTTTACGGCGGAAGGGTGGGAAGCTCACGTCGCAAAGGGTCAAGATCGCCGCGCGGCCGTACATGGCCCCGGCGCTGGAAAAGGAGCGGCCGAAGCTGCCGCTGCTGTGGCGGAACTCCATTCGGAAGGGAGCCTGATCGGTGGCCGACACGCGGGGCATCCGGGCTGGACGGGCGTTCGTCGAACTCGGTGTGAGCGACAAGCTCACCGCCGGGCTTCGCCGCGCCCAAAAGCAGCTCGAAGCCTTCGGCGCTGGCCTGCGGTCGGTGGGCACCCGGCTCGCGGGCATCGGCGCGGCGGCGGTCACGGCGCTGCTCGCCACGGCCAAGGCCTTCTCCGACACCGGCGACATGCTCGACAAGATGAGCCAGCGGACCGGCGTGAGCGTGGAGGCCCTGTCCGAGTTGGGATTCGCGGCCGACCTTTCCGGCACGGACCTGGAAACGCTCGAGTCCGGCCTGCGGAACATGCAGCGGACGCTCGCGGGCGCGGCACAGGGGTCGGCCTCCGCGGGTGAGGCCCTTGGCCGGCTCGGGCTCAGCGCCGCGCAGCTGTCGGGCCTCTCACCGGACGAGCAGTTCAAGGTCCTCGCGGAGCGCATTTCGCAGGTGCGCGATCCGGCCCTCCGCTCTGCGATGGCGATGGAGATCTTCGGCAAGGCCGGGACCAAGCTCCTGCCGCTCATGGCAGACGGCGCGGCGGGTATCGAGGCGATGCAGGAAGAGGCCCGGCGTCTCGGCCTCACGGTAAGCACCGAGACCGCCCGCGATGCCGCGCAGCTCAACGACGCCCTCGGCACCCTTTGGAAAGTGCTCAAGCAGGGCGTGTTCACGATCGGCGGGGCGCTCGCGCCCACGCTGAAGGACCTCGCCGAGCGGATCACCCGCATCGTCGTGAGCGTTACCACCTGGATCAAGGCGCACCGAGAGACGGTTGTGTGGGCGCTCAAAGTCGCCGCTGCCGTCGCAGTCGCGGGGATCGCCATCGTCGCTCTCGGCTACATCATCTCCGGCATCGGCGCGACGCTCGGGATCGTCGCCGGGGTCATCGGCGGGATTGGGACCGCATTCAGTCTGATCGGGGCCGCCATCGCGGCGATTCTGTCGCCGGTCGGGCTCGCGATCGCCGCGATCGTGGCGCTCGGCGGCGTGCTCATCGTTACCACCGGCGTCGGCGGCGAAGCCCTCGCGTGGCTCGGCGAGCAGTTCACCCGCCTCCGCGACTGGGTGGCCAAGGTCGTCGGGGGCATCTCGGACGCCCTCGCCGCTGGTGACATTGCACTTGCCGCCGAGATCCTGTGGCTGTCGCTGAAAGTCGTCTGGCAGCAGGGCGTGGCGGCGCTCAACAAGGTTTGGCTGGAGGCCAAGGAGTTCTTCGTCTCGACGGCCTACGGCATGTGGTACGGGGCGCTCGCTGCCGCGGAGATCGTGTTCCATGCTCTCGAAGTTGCGTGGATCGAGACCACCGCGTTCCTCTCCAAGACCTGGACCAACTTTACGACCGGCTTCCAGCAGGTGTGGGAGTCGGCAACGTCGTGGGTCGCCAAGCGGATGCTGGAGATCCAGGGGCTGTTCGACTCGGGGCTCGACGTGGACGCCGCGAAGAGGGCCGTCGATGATCAACTCGAATCACGCTTGGCGGAACTGGAGAGCGCAGCCCAGCGGCAGGTGGCTGCCCGAGAGGGACAGCGTGCCGCAGAACGCGAGCAGGCCGCCACCCTGCACGAAGCGACGCTTGCCGGGATCGGGCGCGACTTTGAAGAGGCCCGGGCCGCGCTCAAGGCGAACACGGAGGCGGGGCTCGCGGAGTCGCAAGCGGCGCTGGATGCCGCGAAGCAGAAACTCGCCGACGCCATCGAGCAGGCGCGACAGAAGCGGGAGGCGGCGGACGCCGAGCGCGGACCCGCGCGCACGCCGCGCGACCTAATGGCCGAGTTCGAGGACCGGCTCGCCGGCCTCGGCGAGGTCATCGGCAAGGGGATCAGCGTGCGAGGCACGTTCAACGCCCGCGCAGCGCAAGGGCTGGAGTCCGACGGTGGGGCTGCGGAACGCACCGCCCGCGCCACCGAGCAGACCGCCAAGCACACCAAGCGTCTGGCCGACGCCGCGCAGAGCGGCGGGCTGACGTTCGCGTAAGGAGAGTCGTTCGTGCCGATCACGGTGACGGAGAAGTTCGAGAGCCGCAAGTCCACCAAGGGCGACAACCCCTCGGCAGAACTGGTCTACACCGTGCGCGGGACCAACGACGACCTCGCGGCCCGCAACGCCGCCGAGACCACCAGCCCCGCGACCTACGACGGCCAACCCCGGCAATCCACCTCTGTCGAGCCGGTCGGCGATGAGCTGTGGGAGGCCGTGGTCCGCTACGGGAAGGCCCAGGGTGGATCGCTCCCGGAGCCCGGCGAGAGCATCTTCTCCTTCGACACCGGCGGTGGCACGCAGCACATCACTCAAAGCAAGGAAACGGTGTCGTCGCACGCACCGTCGGGCGGATCGGCCCCCGACTTCGGCGGCGCGATCGGCGTGACCGCTGACGGCGTCGAGGGCGTGGACATCACCGTTCCGGTCTTCCAGTTCTCCGAGACGCACTACTTCACCAACGACCAGGTGACGCCCGCGTACAAGGGCACTCTGTTCTCGCTCACCGGCAAGGTGAACACCGGCGCGTTCAAGGGATTCCAGGCGGGCGAGGTCCTGTTCCTGGGCGCTTCTGGCGCGCGGCGCGGTACCGATCCCGACGACGACTGGGAGATCACGTTCCGCTTTGCTGCCAGCCCCAACGCAACAGGCATCTCCGTGGGCGACATCAGCGGCATCAGCAAGAAGGGGTGGGAGTACCTGTGGGTGCGGTACGCCGACCAGGAGGACACGGGATCGCACGCGATCGTGAAGCGCCCGGTTGCGGCGTATGTCGAGCGCGTGTACGACGAGGGCAGCTTCGCCGGATTGGGAATCTGAACGATGGGCGACGTGTTCCGCAAAGTCCGGTCGGGCCAACCGCTCCGCATCCCCGCGGCGGCGTACAACGCTTTCGTCGATGCGGCCGTCGATCTGCGCCAGCGGGAGCGAAACTCCAACGCCGGATTGGCGCTCGAACCCGCCCAGCGCGGCATCGTGCTGGTCCGCAACGACTCCGACGACGACATCGAGCCGTACCACGCGCTGTCCATCACCGGCGTGCTCGTGCAGCCCGACAACGAGGACCAGGAGCGGACGTTCCATAGCCGTACTCCGCTGACCGGGGAGGTCGCCACCGACGAGTCCCCATCGCTCTCGTTCGTGCTGGCCCTCCAGCCGATCAAGCCGGGCGATCTCGGACGCTGCGTGCTCACGGGCGTGACGCCCGCGCGGGTCTTCATCACCAACGAGACGGACACTACCTGCGAGCTCGCTCCCGAGGAAACGGTGCTCGCCAGCACGCCGATGGGCGGCATTCCGATCCTGTGGAAAGAGGAGGGCGTCGGCGAGAAGTGGGCTGTCATCGAGATGGGCCAGCCCTCGCCCGGCCGGGTCACGGCGATCCTCGGGGCAGCGCAGCCCATCCCCACAGAGAACAACCGCTGGCGCTACCCGTGGGTCGAGGCCAGGATCGACGGAGACCCCGGCAGCGACACTTACCTGCGGTATGTGCCCGTGCCGGAAGGGTTGTCATCCCAGCTGCCGGGCGGTGGCGAGGACCCGACACGGCTGGCGATCAACCGCTTCGAAGCCCACCACATGAACGACTTCGACCCCGGCTCGGGCTTCGGCGGCCTGCTGGGGTTGGGTCCGGTCTGCGAGTTGCCGGGCGTGCTCCCTAAGTGCCCGCCTGCACGCTCGCTGAAGCCCAGGCTCGTTCCGATTCCCGAGGGTGTCTGTGTGCAGCTCACCTGCGAGCGCAACAGCAAGGGCAGGCCGGTGTGGGTTTTCGAGGCGATGAGCCTGATCGAGATCGCCGACCCGGCGGACGAAGACCGCAAGTTCAACATCTACATCGAGGGGGGCGCATGACGACGGCCTCCCCGACCAAGCCCGTACTCGACGCCCGCCGCGAGCACGAGCGGAAGAAGTACGTCGCGCTGGCCGCGCGGCCCGCCACGCCCGGAACTGGGTACGGCGCGACCAACCACGGCGCAGCAGCATTCCCGCTGGTGCAGCGACTGAAGCCCCGCTTCGTCGTGGACTTCGGGTGCGGGCGGAACGACTTCATCGGCGCGCTGCGGCGGCTCGGCATTGACGGGCTCGGCATCGACTTCGCCTTCCCCGAAGCGGACATCACGCGGGCGATGCACAAGACCGGCCTGCTCGACAGCGTTGCCGACGTGGTGGCGAGCTTCGATGCTCTGGAGCACCTGCTCCCGGAGGATGTGGACGCGGTGCTGGCGGAGATGCGGCGGGTCGGTCGCCCGCGGGCGCACTTTGTGTTCTCGATCTGCACGCGCCCGAGCCGGACCACCGTTGCCGGCGAGGGTCTGCATCCCACGGTGCGGCCGCTTGCATGGTGGCTGGATCGCATTGGTCAGGTCGGCACGGTGACTGCGCCGAAGGCCGAGGGTCGGTACATCGTCGGGCGATTCGCTGCCAAGGAGGGCTGCGGCTGTGCGTGAGAACCAGTCGGACATCGCGGCGCTTCAGGCGGGGCTCAAGGCACGGAAGCCTGCGCGTGATGGCTTGCGCCTCTACACCGCCGATTTCGACTCTGTGTCGCTCGCGGGGTTCTACCGGGGGCGTTCGGCGTTCCTGATTCTCTCGGGACCGTCGCTCACACAGGTGGACCTCACGCAGCTCAACAAGCGCGGGATCGTCACGATGGGCGTCAACAACTCCTGGTCCGTGCATCGCCCCACGCTCTGGACGTGCGTGGACGATCCCGGCCGCTTCATCGACACAGGCTGGAAGGACCCTGGCATCCTGAAGTTCGTGCCGACATGCTGCGTGGACAAGCGGCTCCGCATCCAGAACCCCGACGGCACCATGCGCAACAGCGCGTTCCGCGTCCGGCAGATGCCCAGCGTCCTGTTCTTCCGCCGCGCGGACCACTTTGACCATGAGCGGTTCCTGACGGGCGATTCTGTCCCGTGGGGGAACGATGCCAAGCACGCGGACTCACTCGGGATCACCGGCAAGCGGAGCGTCATGCTCGTCGCCCTGCGCCTGCTGCATCATCTCGGGTTCGGCACGGTGTATCTGCTCGGCTGCGACTTCAAGATGGCGGCCGATCGCAGGTACGCCTTCGACGAGCACCGTGCCCCGAACGCCATCCGACACAACAACGTGCTGTACGACTCACTGGCCCGCCGCTTCGAGGCCCTGCGGCCGCACTTCGACAAGCACCGCTTTCGCGTCATCAACTGCTCGCCCGGGAGCGAGCTCCAGGCGTTCGACCGCATGGACTTCGGCGCGGCGGTCAAGGCTGCCTCCGCCGAGTGCGGCAAGCCCGTGAGCACGCAGGGCTGGTACGAACCGAACCCGCCCCCCCACAAGCCCGCGCTCACACCGCAGGAGGCCGCCCGATGAGCGACGGCCCGACCCGATACTACTTATACATCCCCGTCTGGGCGACGGGCCGTCCGCCCACGGGCGGCGGGTCGAGCAACTACTCCACGCCCTCGGGTTCGACGCCCGAGAGCACCTACTCGACACCGACCAGCACGCCGAGCATGCCGTCGAGCTACTCGACGACCGGCGATGTCATCTACACGACCGGCCCGAGCGGAACGCCCACGCTCACGTTCTACACCACCGGCGCCTTCACGAGCAACACGTCCGGCACGACGCACACGCCGTCGAGCAGCGGGTCGAGCGATTCCATGTCCTCGGGGTCGTCGGGTTCGAGCAGCGGCACGCCGACATCATCCTCGGGATCGATGTCGTCCACCGGGTCATCGTCGTCGGGTTCGTCTTCAAGTGGATCGTCGAGCAGTGGGTCCGGGTCCGGATCGTCCAGCGGCTCCGGATCGTCGAGCGGATCGGGAAGCAGCGGAATGTCGAGCGGCGCATCATCGGGCGCGAGCAGCGGCATGAGTTCAGGAGCATCGTCCGGAGCTTCCTCCGGAGGTTCATCCGGCGGTGGGTCGTCAGGAGGCGGCTCGTCTGGCGGTGGCGGTTCGAGCGGCGGTGGCTCCGGCCCCGGCGGGTCCGGCCCCGGCGGTTCGGGTCCGGGCGGAAGCGGTCCCGGTTCCGGCCCGGGCAGCAACTGCCTCCTCTTCGGCACGCTCGTGCGCCTCGAAGACGGCCGTCTCACACCCATTGAGAACCTCAAGCCCGGCGATCGCGTGGCATCCATCCAGGTGCCCGGCCTCGAGGTCGATGTTCCGTACCGCGCCCAATACAACTGGCTCTCGCACCACGGCCTTCACGGCGCGACACCCGTCGCGGCGCGCGTGGCGAGCATCCGACTCGGCGAGCACCACGGCTTCATGGTCATCAATCGCCGCCTGAAGGCGACGCCGGAGCACCCGTTCATGATCCGCCGTGGCGATGAGTGGGGCTTCGCGTCGGCGGAGTTCGTGCAGCCTGGCGACTACCTCATCGACGAGCGGATGGACGACGAACTGGTGGAGTCGGTCGTGCGCGTCGATGCGCCCACCCGCACCGTGGCCATCCACATTCCCGGCACGAACACGCTCCTGGCCGAGGGCGTCTGGGTCCACAACGACATGCCCGGTGAGACCGCCCAGAGTTCGTCGGGTTCCAGCGTCAGCGGCTCGGGGTCCGGCTCTGGCTCCGGTAGCACTTCTGGATCTGGTTCCGGGTCCGGGTCGACCAGCGGTTCGTCAAGCAGCAGCGGATCGTCGGGCAGCAAGTCGAGCGGGTCTTCCTCGTTCTCCACGTCTGGCTCCACTTCTGGGTCGTCGTCGAGCAGCGGGTCGGGCAGCATGAGCGGGTCAAGCTCCAGCGGATCGGGCGGAACCGGAACCTTCTCAATCTGATAAAATGTCTACAACGCCCGTGACAACTTCGCTTTCAACCGAAAGTACGTCGCCCGGGATGCGCCGGTCGCGGCGGTGAACTTGGCAACCCGGTCTTCCTCTGAGTGCAACACGGGATCATGCTGCACCGCCAGCAGGCAGGCCACCTGGCTATCCGGCACCACCATCTGCAGGAGACTCGCACGCCAGTCGGCAAGCCCAGCCCGCCGCAGTTGTGACCCCTTGCTGTAGTGCCGCATGGAGAGCGCAGGAATCAGCGGCATCAATCGGCCCAGAAAGTCGTACACCTCAGCATCATCAAACCAATCCCGCACCTTCCGGTGGACCTCCGCGTTGGGCGGGCAGAAGTGAAGGATGATCGCCCGGTCCTCGAGAGCTCGCACGTTGGGATTCACGCTCTTCCATTCGTTGGCGATGAGAATCACACCGCTGGACGTCGTGAACGACGAAGGCGGGCCTCCGTCGTTCCTGATCGCGTTGGTCAACCAGTGAAGGCGCTTCTCACGGACGGTGTTGCACAAAGGCTTCAAGAGGCGGACGCAGTCTGGGTCCGCGTACAGCCGATCGAGATCGTCCAACACCACGGACTGATCTCGATACTCCCAGAGCTGGCGGTACAGGCCGAACGGCTGCATGTGACCTTCGACGTACAGCACACGTCCGCCCGGGGCGCCTGCTCCGTTGGACACGCCGAGTGTGCGTCGAACGCTCTCGCTCTTGCCAGTGCCGTGGCGGCCCAGCAGCAGAACGAGACCCAGCTCACCGCGTGCGAACTTTGACAGGTACAACTCCAGTTGTGTGTACGCGGTGAGCTGAATCACCTCGCGAGGGACGGACGGAGATGGTGGTCGGGTCGACATCAGGGAAGGCTCGGGCGTGGGAAGTAGAACGATGCGACTTTGAGACTTCCGCCACCGATGGCCTGCTACTCGCGTGCTTCTGGTCTCACGGGGTCATTTCGCTGCGACTTGCGGGCCTCCGGGGTGCCGGTATTCGGCCCTCTGACGCGATCGCGGCGATGCTCCATCGGGTCAAAGCCCGCCGCGCGGATCGCTGCGTCCCACGTGCCGTAGTGACGCCTGGCGGTCCGGTACAGGCTGGCATGATCGCGCGACACCGCCCAGGAGTTGATCCGTTTGCCCTCGCGTACCCGATCGACGATCGCTTGGAGAATCCGTTCGTCAGTCCAGACCAGGGGCGGCCTGCGTGGCCTCTTGGGGATGGCGGCACGGGCTGTGACTCGCGCCGGCCCCTTGATCCGGCGGGGCTGCAGTTCGGTGGCTCTCGGGTCCACACCCGCCGCGGATACCGCCGCTCTCCAAGAGCCGAAGAAGCGTTGCCCGGCATCCACCAGCGATCTCGGCTCGATCAACCGAGCCACGAGCGGCTCGCTGCGCAGGGTCCGGGTCAAGATGGCCTCGATAACGCGCTCACGACTCCACGGCACCACCCGCTGGAGCTTGGCCGGATCGACCCCCGCAGCCACAACAGCTTTGGACCACGACCCGAAGTGCCGCCGTGCAGCGGATACGAGATTGTGGTAGCGGCGCTCGATCTCATCCGACGTCAAAGGCCGGCGGCGGCGAGAGATCAGACGGATCTTCGACAGGATCCTCGCTGGCGACCAGCGTTCCCACGTCAAAACACGCTCGGGAGGGATGCCCGCCGCAATGATGGCGTTCCGCCATGACCCGAAGATGCGCCGCGACGCACAGTACAGGTTGTGATCAACGCCCTCGCCGCCGGTGGTCAACGGCTGACCCTCGGCTTCTCGCTGGAGTATGTGGCGCAGGATCATCTCGCGTGTCCAGCTGGTGCGCATGGTTAGCCCCGTGCATCCGCAATGATCGTCTCGAACCGCGACACGATGTCCGAGTGGTGCTTGTTCAGGTACTCGCGCAGGCGCGCGTTCGTGAGAAGAGAGCGAGCGAAGATGGCCAGCCGCAGCAGGTCCACCGTGTACTGCTTGTAGAGCTGCGAGTAGAAGTCGTGCTTCTGTTCGGCGTCCGAGAGTTTCTTCAGCAGGTCGTTCTTTCGCTGCGCGGTCTTGTTCCACGGGTTGTGCTTGCGGCCACGGTTCTCCCGCTGGTTCGTGGCCGTCTTGACGACCAGTGACCGCGCGAACGCGGTGCTGTAGTCCTTGTACCCCTCCATCGCGCGGAGGATCTCCTTCTGGCGATGGGGCTTGACGTGCGTGAACTCCCGGGCGCAAGCGCGAGTGATCTTGCCCGCGTCGTACGCCGTCGCCACGTCGGAATGGAGCTGCTTGAGCAACGACTTCTTGAGGCGGTGGTTGAGGGTGGCGATGCCGAGAGCGGCGGCGATGACACCCTCGTCAACCTCGTCCATCGCTTTCTCGATCATCCGGTGTTCCTGCACCGGAGATACCCGGTTCACCATGCGATTGCCGGTGAACGCCTCTCGCTCCTTTCCCATGATGCAAGGGGCGATAGCGACACCCAGTTCCACGAGCGCCCGGTATCGCTGCACGCCGTCGAGGATGACGTAGTCGCCGTTCTCGGGGAAGACCACCAAGGGTTCGATGAGCCCCACCGCCTTGATGCTCGCCACGATGCGGTCGTATTCACGCTTGGTCACCTTGCGCTCGCGCAGCGGACGCAGCTGAATGACGGGAACATCAATCGCGGTGGATTCGGTCATGATCGCGCCCCTTCCTTCTGCGGTGTGCGGGAGGCCACGGAGTATTTGCCGGTCAGGGCCGGCCGCTTCTCTAACCCCTCGCTCTGGAGCAGCTGCACGAAATCTCGATCCTCCCAGAGGTGGGCGAGACCATCGAGCAGCGTGTACAGACGGCTTTCCTTCCCTTGAGCCTCTCGGGCAAACGAGTCCTTGGCCTGAGTGGCCGTAGCGATGTCCTCGGTCAGCGCCGCGACGGTGTACTCCTCGGCGTCGGCCCCCTTGCGCTTGCGGCGGTCCATGCGGGCGTTGATGATCGAGCGCGCCCGAGCGAAGTTGTTGCTGTTGACGATCCCCTGATCGAACGCGTCCATGAGCACGTTCTGGATGGTCGCGCCGTCCGCCTGCGCCACCAGAACGGCGAACGAGATCGGCATGATCTCCTGTTCCACCCCCTGGATGAGACGGTCCTCCCCGTTCTCCACCAGCTTGATGTACTGGCGGATGTACTCGACGCTCCGGCACGCGATCTTGGCGATCTTCGCGTAGTCCCACCCCTCGTCGTGGAGGGACTTGAGCTCGCGGGCGAAGTGCATGGTGCCTGGGCGCGTCCGGGCCAGGTTCTCGACCAGGGATTCGAGGTAGGCCTGCTTTCTCGTGCAGGTGACCACCTCGGCGCGAATGTGAGTCTTGCCCAGCCGTTGGTGCGCGATCAACCGACCCTCGCCGCAGATCAGTTCGTAGAAGCCGTCCTTGGTCAGGAACTTGTCATTGACGCGGATGTCCTTGATCTGGCCGACGGCGTCGATGCTCTGCACGTTGAGGGCAAACTGTCCCTCGTCGCGTGTGCGCGAGTTGATCACCCGAATCTTGTCGACCGGGATCATCTCGCGCCGGCGGTCCTTCATCAGACGGATAGGTACGTTTTCCATTCATGCCCTCGCCAGTTGAAAGATGAACTCCAGCCCGCTGTGCCCATACATGACCAGCCGGGATTCGGAGGATCCGAACACTCGAATGCCGCGCTCGCGCACGAGCAATCGCGGCAGCGCCACATAGCCGAGGATCTGCGGCCCCTCGCTGGCGGAAACGGGCACGCCCAGCGTGATGTCCACAACGCCACGATCGTCGGGGCGGAAGTACCAGTACTGGCTGTACCCGTGCGGCACGGGCACGGATGGCTGGATCAACACGGTGAACTTGCCGTTGACAACCAGGAAGTCGTCGTAGCTCTCGACTTGTTCCACAGTCTGGCGGAGCTGGGCCTCAACCTGGGCACGGACCTCCCCCGCCGCGGTGCGGAAGAGCTGCTGGTAGGCCGCGTCCAGGGAACGGAAGTGGGAGGCGTAGGTCGAGACGGAGGGGGCCGCCCCGTCGGCGCTGACCAGCGCGGGGCGAAGGAAGCCGTGCTCGCGATGGAGCCGTTCCAGGTGCCGGAGCATGGTCTCAGGGGAGTAGCGCAGCGCTGCTTCAGCGAGGACCGACTGGGCGCGGTCGAAAACGGCCTGATCCACCAGCGGATCGATGGCGCCCGCCGTCCTGATCCATTGGTCGAGCGGATTCCTCCGCGTCGGCGTCTGTAGCTTGCTGGTGGTCTTGTTGTAGACCAGCGTGCCGGCGTACATGATGTTCGTCAGAATTCGGCGGACCTTGCCGACGTTCCAGAGTCCGCCCATGGCTGATCGGGAGCCATCGGCGTTGAGCCGCGCCGCGATCTGGACCATCGTGTGGCCCGCGTCGATGTACTCGTCGAAGATACGCCGGACGGTGGTGACCTGCTCCTCGGGCCCCAGCGTCAGCGTCACGCGCTGGTTCTGGATGCTCTTCTTCTGGCCGGGAGCTAGGACGTGCAGGCGATGGCGCGACTCGTCGAGGAGTAGACGGTCGAAGCCATACGGAGCCTTACCGCCAGCCCAGTAGCCCTGCTGGGCGATCTTCACGCACCCGTGAAACACCTTGGTACTGAGTTCCTTGCTGTACTGAGCTGCCCGGAATCGCTCGAACTGCACGTACACGGGAAAGAGCGGGTCGTCGGGGCGAGGCATCCCGAGGGTTGTGTAGATGACCTGCTTGCCGTGCTTCTTGCACTCGGCGCTGTAGGTCGCCGATAGGTCGAGGTCCTGGAAGCGCCCCCAGCGGCTCACGTCCAGGCACAGCACAAAGTCGAAGTCCTTGCGCTGCTTGACCCAGCTCTCCATCATGTCGTTGAAGCCGTGGCGTCCTTCGGCCGTCAGGCCGGACTTCCCGCGATCTGCGAACTCGTGGATGATGTCGACGCCGTTGTCAGCGGCCCACTTCTGAACGAGTTCCTGCTGGATCGCGACCGAGTTCTCCTGCCGGTCCCGTGCCGAATGACGGTAGTACGCCACGCCCCGAAATCGCGGCGCGACCGGTGTCACGGCAGCCTCGGATGTGGCCCACCAAGGGGCCGGACTCGGTGTGCTCATCGCTTCCTCGCCATCATCGCCTTCGCCAGCCTCACCGTGGGCACGCCCCAGCGACGATGCGGTTTCAACGTTCGCGGGAAGTATGAACTGGGCCTGTGACTTTCAGTGCGCCGAAGCTGTGACTTCCGTGTGACGCGATGAGAAACCCAGGTCGAGCATGTACCGCCCGTGGTGCCCGACGATCGCGTCGGCGAGATCCCGCATCCCGCCGCGGCGGAGCTTGAGCCGTAGTCGGCGAACTCCGGAGCGCACCGCGGCTGGGTCGGTGAGGTCGTTGTCCCAGATGTCCGCGATGAGATCCAGGTGCGTCACGTACTGGTTGGCGCTCCGCGCAAGCCGGGCGAGCAGCCAGAACCCCTGCGTGTGGCCCAGGTGCAGCATCTTGCCGTTCCACATGACGGACAGTGTCGATTCATCCATCAGGGGCCTGCCCGTGTGGCGTCGGTCGCGGTGCTGTCCGTTCGGAGTTGCGCCGGCCGTGCCTCCGCGATCGTGCATCGAGTTCACGATGCTCGCGATCTCCGTGGCGCACAGCGCAGCGCCCATGATGATCTCGTTGAGCTGGCGGCACAATGCCTCCAGTCGGCGTTCTTGATCGATGGCCATGATGGTCCCCTTGCGTTGCCCGCAAGGGACCCGACCTCAAAGACCGAACTGGCCCGCGAGATTCAGTCGCAGCACGCTGCGCAGAGGCGGATTCCGCTGGGCGTGAATCGCCGGGCCAATGTGATGGCTCGATTGTTCGGAGTCGTTTCCAAAGCCGCAGCGTGCGGCGCACAGTGGATCGGCTTCCGCAGGTGCTTGCGCACCTCGCCCGATCGCTCTGATGAGCCAAGGATCGCGGCCGCGGGGCGATGCGCGGTCGTTCTGCTGGATCGACCCGGCGTCCCATTCCAGCAAATACGGCCTCCTCCTGGTCGCAGTAGGCGTATGTTTGGCCTTTTCCCGGAAATCACCGTTTTCCGATGCCGGAAAATCGCCAATTAGTGGAAATCTTTCGATCAGAAGCCTATTTTCCGGTTCCGGAAAATGACGATAAACTGGAAAGCCATGTACTCCGATCCCGCCATTTCCGAAGCCGCGATACCCGAGTTGTTCGAACGGTTGGGTCCGATTTTCGGCAGGCAAATCACCATCGAACTCCGTCCAGCGGGTCAGCGCGAAACGCCCGGCCGTGCTGTTGCCGACTTCGTGGTGAGCGTCGCGTGGGGGACGGACCGGTACGAGTTCGCGGCCGAGGCGAAGATGCGCAACACGCCGCGTGTGCTCGACGAGGCTCTCCGCCAAGCGCGGCGGTGGGCTGCGGATTCCGGCCGACTGCCGATGGTGGTCGTGCCGTTCCTCGGCGAAAAACGGATCGAGCGATTGGAGGAGGAAGGAATCTCCGGCCTCGACCTCTGCGGCAATGGGCTGATTCTCGTCCAAGGCCGCCTTCTGCTGCGACGAACGGGGCAGCCGAACCGCTACCCCGAGTCCAGACCGGCTCGGTTCGCGTATCGCGGTGCCACCTCACTGGTGCCCCGCGTGTTCCTCCGTCGCGCGGAGTATTCGTCTGTCGGCCAGGTTCGGGACGAGATCGAAGCGGCGGGCGGGACCGTGGCGCTCTCAACGGTCTCCAAGGCGCTCGCGAGGATGGCGGACGATCTGATCGTGGACCGCTCGGAAGGCCGGATCGCGCTGGTGCAGCCCGACAAACTGCTCGACGCGCTGGTGGAGAACTTCGCAGCCCCCAAGCCCGAACGCACCGCTCAGCTCAAGACGCCGCTGCCGTTGGAGGACTTCTTCCGCCGCGCCCAAGAGGCCGTCGGATCGGCCCCGAAGCTGCAGATAGTGCTTTCCGGCGCGTCCGCCCAGGACCGTTACGCCGGGGGGCTCCGCGCTGATGTGCCGGTCGTGTACGCCAACAACCTCAACGAACTGAAGCGGCGGATCGGCGATGCCTGGACGCCCGCGGATCGCTTCGCCAACCTCACGGTGGTCGAGACACGGGACCCGACCCCCTTCTTCGACGCACGCCGTGATGACGGGGGTGCTTCGTTCGCTTCTCCGGTGCAGACATACCTCGAACTCGCCGCCGGAGGGGACAAGCGGGACACCGAGATGGCCCAGCAGGTCCGTGCACGCATCCTGCGGGACCTCGTTCGCTAATCGGAACCCTGCCATGAAGCCACTGATCACCAGCGTGCTGGACCTGAACTCCGCTCTCGGCGGCAACGCCGAACTGCTGCTGGGCGGCGGCCTTGGCCTGTACCTGAAACAGGAGCATCTGCGCGCCACCGGCGCACGCACGTTGCTGCCGCTGGATCGCCTGCCACCCGCTCGAACCACGCAAGACGTCGATCTCTTCCTTCGCGCGGAGGTGATCGCCAGCCAAGACGCTGTCTCCCGCTACCGCGCCGCGCTGAACAAGCTCGGCTTCGTGGTCGTTCCTGGATCGGAGTGGCTGAAGTTCAAGCGCAACGTTGAAGACACCGAGGTCTTGCTCGACGTCATGGTTGGCCCCCTGGGCGAACACGCGGAAGCGATCCGGTTGAAGGATTCCCGCGCCAGACCCAGGGGCCTCGGCGGTAAGTCCGGGCTGCATGCTTTCGTCACAGAGGAAGCGCTGGGCATCGAAACCGGGCCTTTGCGGATCCCGCTCAATGGCCTGGGCTCGGACGGCAACGACGCATCCTGCGAAGTCCTCATCCCTCGGGCATTCCCCTACGCGCTGATGAAGCTGGGCGCCCTCCGCGACCGCATCAACGACGAAAACAAACAGGAAGGCCGTCACCACGCGATGGACCTGTACCGAATCGTTGGGTTGCTCACGGAGGAAGAGGTCGAAGTGTCAGCGAAGCTCGCACGCGAGTACGCCGATCATGCGGAGATCGCCGAGGGCAACCGGACGATCGACACGCTCCTCGCGCCGGCGGAGGGCCTTGGCCGACTCCGCCTGCTGGAATACCAGCGGGCCAACCGAGCGTCTACACCAGAAGTGGACCCGGAGTTCCTGGTGAAGGAACTTCGGAGGTTGTTGGCGCCTTCCTCGGGCGACCCTTCACCGTCGTGAGTTCGGTTGAGTGGACAGCCCATGCGAGCACTCGACGCCAACAACGGGGAATTGCTGACGGCGTGCTGGAAGCAGTGCTCGCATTCGGAGACGCCTACCGCGCGGGCGACGGTTGCATCGCCTACTTCCTGGGCGAGCAGGCGGCCCGGAGCCACGACCCATCTCTTTGCGGGGTTGCGGATCGAGCCCGAACCGCGGTGGTGGTCGTCTCAGGCGATGGAGCGGTGGTAACTGTGCAGCACGTCCCCCGGGCCAACGTGGTACTGGACGGCCGCGTAGCAAGTCCGGAAAGGAACGGCCTCATGCCACTCCTGGAACATGATCGGTGCCGCCTTGCAGACTCAGCAGATGCCAGTGAAGTGCCGCATTTCGTCGGACTCCTTGACCTGCTGCGGGAGCAGCGCATGAAGCCGTGCATTGACTTCCGCCAACCGATCAAACTCCTCAGCGGCGACGTGCTTCTTCCCTGCATCGATGAGGTTCTTGGCCTGAAGCTGGTCATTCAGCATTTCGCGCTTCTCGAGCAGGTGCTGGAACCAACCAATGAGAAAATCAGGGGTTCGACGGAGAATTTGGAAAGAGATCCGGTCGAGGTGGTCCACCGCAGCCTCGATCTTGCTGGGGTTGTTTGAGTTCAGAAACGTGTGCTCACGAGCGACGATTTCATGCAGTTGGCGGCGCTCCTGGTCGTTCCCGCTCTCGGTGACGATCGCGGTGACGCGCTCTTTGGTCTCTCGATATTCGCCGCGGAGGCGCTCGACCCTCTTGCCTGCGATCATTCCATTCATCTCTTGGGCGATCTTTCGCTTGCGATCCTCCAGCTTGTAACGGGAGTCGGTCACGTCGTCTGCCGCCAGCAGGCCGGACTCCACATGCAGCTCCTTTAGCGGTGCCAGGAGTTTGTCCAGGTGGTCCACGACCTCGAATCTTTCGCTAGCAAGCGCCTCAGCCTTCTCCTCCTCCAGGCGGGTGCCGAGCATCCTCACCTCCTCGGCCAACGTGGCAGCGGGCACATCCCGTCGTGTCGGCGTGAACACCTGCGAGAATTCCGGGCCGGATGGGTTAACGAAGGCCTGGACAGTGAGGTCTCGTGATTCGGAGACTTCGAAAGTCAGATCGATCTCAGTGCCGCGCATCAGGTCACGCTTCAGACCTTTTCCGGAAATGACCAAGTATCCGATGCGTTTATTCGCGGTGAAGTGATTGTCGGACGGACCCTCTACGACGATGATTTGGATTTGGTCGTCCGAGCCGTGCACGATCGTCTTGCTCACCTCGACCGTCTTCTTCGTACGTGCGGGCAGCACAGTATTCTTCACGAAGATCGGCTCTAGCTTCGTGTCACCGGCCATGTCATCCTTCACCAGCGCGAGATCCTCGGGGAGAAGCTGTCCGGCGACGCTGTACTTTCCCTGAGCGATCTGAATTGTATCGACGTCCGCTGGTACCACGTTGTTGTGGCGATCCAAGATCTTCAGCGAGAACAGGTTGTAGGCGTCAGCCTGAAGAGGAAGATCTTCCACGATTCGAACAGCAAGGGTCTTCAGTCCGCTGTCGTAGCCGCCGTCGCTGCGGACAATCCTATAGAACAGGCCTTCCGTGCTCCCTTCGACCTTCGCCGAGAACATCTCTTCGGCCTCCTGCGATGCACGGTTGTAAGCCACTCTGATCCGAATCGCATCGGGGGCGGTCGGCTTGGCATCCTGCTCGCGAAGATTTACCTCTCGCGTGGCTGCGAAGTACGCGGCGCCCACCGCGATCGCGTTCGTCGGGTCAATCCCGGTGTTCACGGGGATGCCAAGAAGCTCCTCGATTCTCTGTCTCACAAACGGGGAATATGTAGAGCCGCCGACCATGAGGACGAACTTCAAATCCTGCGGACGAAGCGAGTTCCGGGTGAGGATCGTCCTCAGCATTTCCGCCGTCCGGTCGATGGAGTCCTTGATGATGGACTCAAACTCAGAGCGAGAGATGGGAAGGATGGCCTCGACGGTTGTGCCAGAGTCGTCCTCCACCGTGACCTCGATCTCGGCGGAGGACCTCGCAGACAGTTCAATCTTCGCCTGCTCAGCGAGGTTGAGAAGCCGATACCACAGTCGGTTGTGCTTCCCCGACTCGCTTCGCATTTGCGACAGCAAGTCCTTGAACTGACCCCGCTTGGTCAGCGCAGGAACAACAATGTGTTCAACGATCAACGCATCGAAATCCGCACCGCCGAGGTAGTTGTCGCCCTCATGGTCGACCACTTTCAGTTCGCCTTGAACGATCTTTACCAGCGCCACGTCGAACGTGCCTCCTCCAAGGTCGTACACAATCCACTGACTGTTCTTTAAGTCGATCCCCTTTTCCTTGTTCGCATACGCCAGGCTGGCGGCGATGGGCTCCTGGAGAAGCACAACCTGCTTGAACCCCGCCGCGTAGCCCGCCTCCTTTGTGGCGTTCGACTGCAGCATGTCGAACGACGCGGGGATGGTGAGAACCACGGCATCCGGCACCTCGCCCGTGCGGATGAAGGTCTTCAGCTCCTTGAGCACGAACGCCGACAGCTCGATCGGCGTCTTGGACTGGCCTGTGGACTTGATCTTGAAAGTCTCGGTCGTGCCCATCTTTCGCTTGAACTGGCTCACCACGCTCTTTGGGTCCTTCTCGGCGAAGGTCCGTGCCTGCTCTCCCACCAATATGCGATCGTTGCGGAACCCGACGATCGACGGAAGCGTCTCCTTGAACCCGTTTGGGTTCTTGAAGACTTCCACCTCACCCTTGTTGAACCGCGCCAGCAATGAGTTGGTCGTCCCCAGGTCGATTCCGAAGTTGATCATGGAGCCCATTGATTAACACTCCTTCCGCGATTCGACCACAACGATGCCCTTCTGGACAACCTTGGAAAACTCGCCGGCACCGTCCCGCAGAACGGCGCGGATGATGGGCTTGATTACCTCAACAACTACCAGATCGCTCGTTCCAGTGCCTGAAATCGACGCTTCAAGGTCCGTACGGGTTTCCTTGAATGACTGGCCCATGGGGTCCTCATAGACCAACCGTATAGCCGTGACCCCGCCACTGATGTCGGCCGCAGCCACGCCCTCTTCCGCGAAAGCAGCCCGAATCTTGTTCACATTCCGCGTGATGTTCGCAGCATCCCCTGCCTTTGCAAGCTTTCGCTCCATGTCGTAGAGCTGGTTCAGCGCCGTGAGGATGCATTTGGGTACCTGGATTCGCATGTCCATAGCGGGAGTTTCCGGGTCGTCAGTCTGAGCGTTGTGTCATCAGCGAAGGCAGAAACGGCAAGAGGACCGCATTGTCGGTATCACGCATGGGAAGGGTACACGCAACGCCCTCCCGTGACCGGCTGCGCACGACGATGTCTCCGTTTCGCGTCTCCGCGACGACGTCACCCCACCGGAGATGGCGATCCTTTCTGAATATGAACCCCTGGGTTTGGAAGGCCACACCGTGGCGATCGAGCGTGCAGGCCCCGATCGTGACAGGTTGCCCCGAAAGGATGCGTGCATGAAGACGAGCAACAACGGCTTCGGCAAGGTAGCTCAATGCCGCCCTGATCATCGCCGAAAAGTGCTCGCGCTGCGCCGTTGCGCCGGCGCCTTGTGATCGCCAGGCCACCGTGATGGACTTCCCAGCCTCGTCCTTCGCCGCCAGGAGGAAATCGTACACATCGGCACCTGAGCCTCTCGTGATGCTTGCTCCCCAGCGAACGGCAGCAACACTTCCTGCCGGGAGGAAAATGTCGCCGTCACGGATGCCCTCCTTGGTGATGGCTACGGGTCTACTCGCACCGAACTGCAGTCGCGACTCATGTTGCCGCTCCTCCGCGATCAAACGCTCAATGGTCTTGTAGTCCTCCTTGAGCCGGGCAGTCAGCTCGACGCTTCGGAAATTGAATCGATTGCAGAGTGCGAGAACGTTCTTCGAGAGCTCAGAGTCGCCGTGCTCATTGAAGCAGGCAATCGCCAGGGACCGAATCGAAGACACGAGATCGCGCTGAGCCGAAGCAAATGGAGTTGGTAGAAGGTTGAACAGTTCGGGAATGCTGTGCTGCTTGAACAACGCCAGCATCTCCGGAAGTTCGATGCGTTTCGTGGCGCCCTCGACCGCTTTCTGTCGCATCAGTTCGACCATCGCTCCGACACGTTTGAAGGCACCCTCGAAACAAACATCCTCATCCTCGGACCGAACCCAACGTCTGCCGTCAAAGAGAACCTCGACGACCGGCAGGAGCTTTCGTTCGATCGCTCGCGTGAGCAAGAGGTTGTACTGTCTCGCAAACGGTGCGCTGAGGAAGCCGAGGAAATCCTCATCCTCCTCAGTGCGCTCGAGCGTGCGCTCGGGGAAATAGTCGTCCGAATAGAGAAAATGACCGACGTCGCCGCGTGTCAAGAAGCGGAGTAGTGGGGTATTCCTGAATACCTCGCAGTGATACTCCCGAAGCGTCGTGTCGTGAAGCGCATCCTCGGCTTCGAGAGCTCGCGATCGGTCGATGTGGCAATTCTCAAGCCAGCTTACGGCGCCATCGTTGAGCTCAATCTCCTGAAGCAGTCGTTTCTTGGCTCGCTGGACAGCCTTGATGTCCATTTCCCCACTTGCGTCGGGAGGGCTCAGTTGGAGTAGCTCGAACGGATTGATGTAGAAGCGAAACAGTTCGTCAGGCTGCAGCAGGTTCATGGTGAGCGGGCGCGCCGCTGCAGCGAGTGGCACTAGCTTTCGCTTCGTGGCTTCGAGGCGCTCAGGAGCACGTTTATGGCTCGGATCGATCGACAGGACCCGCCGATAAGCATCGGCGGCATCGGCGTCCTGCGAAACCTCGGGATCATTGAACACGAGGCCCATGTTGAAGAGTGCCGATGGGTTGGTGTCGACTGCGGCAGCAAGTCGGTAGAACACCAATGCTCGCGCCATGTTCCTGTGGTTGTGGTGCGCTATGCCGAGCTGATTCAGGTCATTCGAGTCCGCTGCCTCCAGCGCAACCAAGGTCGAAAGCGCGCTGATTTCACCTTCGAGGTCCTCTTGCTTCCGGCAGAGCGAGGCAATGTGCCGCCAAAGGAAGGGGGCCTCGGGGTTGAGGCGCTCAGCCTGACAAAGAGCATCCGCGGCTTCCGGCAGGCGATCAACGGCCGTTAGCTCGCTACCCAGCTGCCGCCACGTCCAGTCCGACTGCGGGTGATGGCGGAGGGCCTGCTGAGCCAGATCGGCTGCCTGAGCATGCGCCCCAGTCCAGCTGGCCGCGAGAATGGCTTGCTGCCACAGCGATTGATCACCTGGCGCGGCCTGTGCGGCAGCCATCAAAAGTGGGAGCGCCTCCGCGTACCGACGGGCGGCGTACAGGCTCTGACCGGTGTTCTTCCCTTCACCCGCGGGCATCGGACACCATCATAGTCCTTTTTGGCATCTGGCTGGGCGACCTGTGCCGATGGCGGTGAGCACTGGGCGGGCCTGCCGCCCGTCAAAGCATGCGACTTTGAGACATCTTGGGAGGTCTCTCGATCGGGGAGCATGTCGAGTCCGCGCTGATAAACCTGCCGGGCGGCCGCCGGACGCTGCGGTGTCTCTCGGGCTCTGGAAGCGGGTTCGTCACACCACCCCCCGTCCTCTATTTGATAACCCCCGGGTCGCGAGACTCGGGGGTTGTCGTTTCCTTGCTCCAAGAGGTGAACGCCCGGCGAGATCAGTTCTGTCGCGGCGTTGCGGGAGATCCGGCGAGGATGCCGCCGTCGATGACAAACTCCGCGCCCGTCACATACGCGGATTCGTCGCTGGCGAGATAGACCGCCATGAACGCAACGTCCTCCGGAATGCCCATCCGACCGAGCGGCACCTCCGCAGAGAACGATGCGATCGCTGCGGCACGTGTCTCGGGCGTGTCGCCCAGCAGAGGGTCCCACATGGGCGTCAGGATCGCTCCAGGGTGAATCGAGTTGCAGCGAATCGCGTAGCCCATCTCGGCACAGTAAAGCGCGACAGACTTGGTGTGGTTCCGTACCCCCGCCTTGCTGGATGCGTACGCCGCGGCGCGGCTCACGCCCACTTGGCCGGACCGCGATGAGATGTTGACGATCGAACCGCCGCGGCCCTGAGGCGGCTTCATCGACGCGATCGCGTGCTTGCATCCGAGAAAGACGCCATCGAGATTCGTTGCGTGGACCGCTCTCCAAGCCTCGAGCGACGCGTGCTCGGGATCGTGGGGGCCCATGTCGGGCACAAAGCCGGTCACGCCTGCGTTGTTCACAAGAATGTCGAAGCAGCCATGAAGCCTCACGACCTCGGCAACAACACGCTGCCAGTCATTCTCCGAGCGCACATCGAGCTTCCGGGCGATTGCCTTCGGCCCGATCGCCGAGGCCGCGGATTCAACGCCTGCGACATCGATGTCCGTGGCGATCACCACGGCATCCTCACGCGCAAAGGCTCTCGCGCACGCAAGGCCGATGCCGCGGGCTGCGCCTGTGACGACCGCAATCTTGGAGGAAAGACGAGGCATCAGGAGTAATGCTCTTACTGTAGTGTGGGTTGTATATCAGCGGGAAGCCTCGGTGGGTTCGCCCTGTCGCTGCATGGCCTGAGCAACTGCCGGGTGGGTGGCAGCCAGCGGGCGTCTCTCCGTTGCTTTGCCAAGCGAGCGGTCACACAACCCCCCGTCCTCTATTTGACGAACCCCCGGGTCGCGAGGCTCGGGGGTTGTCGTTTGGGTCCGGGAGGCCTATTTCGGCGCGGGGGGCGAACCGATCACCTGCGCCCGCCAATCGCTCACGAAGACCAGCCCCGGCTCTTCCTCCGGTTCATCCTCGATGACCATGAGGAATCGCTCGCGAGGGGCGTCGATGGCCACGATCTGGGTTCTCACCTCAAGCGGGTTGCCGCCGAGCAGCGGCTTGGGCGCACCGATGTCCACATCGCCGTCTTTGACCGTAATGGTCGCCGACCACGCTCGCCTTGATGTGTCGATCCACGCAAGTTCGTTGTCGGCAAGCCACCCGTAGTCGCTGGTGACGATCGCGGGGGACACCGGGAGCGGCGATGAGGGCGAGGGAAAGGTCGTGACTTTGAGTGTGCCGCGGAACCCCGTCGCCGTGTTGATCTTTAACTCGAGATACGCTACGACCAATCCCGAGGGAGAGAGACGCGGCAGCACTTCGCTCGCCGGGGTCGCCAGCAGCGCGACGGGTCGCTGGTCCTCTCCGAGGGCGATGGTCATCAGGTCGCCGATTTTGTCGCGGTTGTTCCACTGCGAGAACAGGAGCGTGCGTCCATCGGGCGTGAACGAACTGAGATTGTACTCGAATCCGGCCTCGCCCCACACCATCTGTGGCGGTCCGCCGCCGGTGAGCGGGATGCTCATGATGTTGTAGCGAGCACCGCTCGCCGCTGCACACGCGATGCTCTGTGAGGCCGGCGACCAGATGGGGGCACCCACGGCCAACCACTTTGGGTCGCCGATCGGCGTGACCGTGCCACGCTCGAGATCGAGCATCGCAAGAGATCGCTTGGCCTGACTGCTGACCAACTCGACCACGACCCGTCGCCCATCAGGAGAGAGGGTGGCGGAGGTCCGACCCGGCGCCATTCCGAGCGGCTCGATCGAGATCGGCGATTGCACGCCCTCGCGGCTCACCCACGCCAATCGCGATTGACGGGCACCACCGAGCGGTTGGTACACCAGGACGCCCTGCGCGCTGATGCTCATGTTGACGATCTGCCTTTGATAACTGGCGTGCACGCCCGCCGCGATCGGTTGCGCGCTGCCCGCGAGTTCCAACCGACGCGGATCAAACGGCTGGATCATCAGGTTGCTGTCGCGAACGAACACCAGATGCCCCGGCTCGACGAAGGATGCCTCGGTCTCGCTCGGCATCACCAGTTTGACGTCTTTGGCTCCGGGATCAAAGGCATAGACGCCGCGAGCCTCAGCGCCGAACATGTAGAACACAAAGCGATCGCCATCGGGCAACAGGTGTGGCAGTCGGTGAGATTCTTCGGGGGTCCGGGGTGTCGTGATCGGCGTTGGATCGCCGCCCGAATCACTCACGATCGACAGACCGCCCACGGCGCTGGGGGCGAAGACGATCGTGCCCTTGCTGCCCCACGATCCGCCGCGGCCGGCCGGTGCATCGCACAACACCCGCACAATGCCGTCGGCGAGATCGACACGCTTGAGTTTGGCATTCGCGAAGAAGGCGATGGACCTGCCGTCGGGCGACCAGAAGGGATACGTCGCGTCGCCGGTGCCTGGGATAGGTTGAAACTCCAGGCGTGAAATGTCCCGCAGGAACAGGCTGGCCGGAGCGGATTCGTCCATCGGCCTGGCGGCGATGACGATGCGCGAGCCCTCGGGAGACAATGCCACTGAGCGGTCGCCGATGCGATTCGTCATGCCCTTCGGGAGCGTGAGCGTGGCCCGAACCACCCGCTCCGGGTGGAGCGTCGCGCCGAGTTCGTCTTGCGACGGTTTGAGGAACAGAGGAATGATCACAGCCGCTGCGATTGCGACTGCGGCGACAGCAAGCATGCACGCCGCCGCGAACCCGCCCGCCGAGCGCCACCACGGGCGCTGCGCAGCGAGGCTTTGGGCCGGGTCTTGCGGCTCTCTCATGGCCCGCTCGAGTTCGAGTCGGGCATCGCCGATGTCGTGGAGGCGGTGCTTCTTGTCCTTCGCGAGGCAGTTCGTGAGCAGATCGCGAACCCGCCGCGGCGTGTTCGGGGGCAGAAGATTGAGGTCCGACTCCTTGTGGAGCGTGGCACCGATGGAATCGGCGACCGTCTCGCCGCGGAAGGGCTGCGCTCCGGTAAGCATCTCGTAGAGCACGCAGCCGAAGGAGAAGATGTCGGAGCGTTTGTCGACCGGCTTGCCGCGGGCCTGCTCGGGGGACATGTAGCCGGCGCTGCCCATGATCACGCCCGGGATGGTCGGGCTGTGCGCGAATCGGGCGGGTGAGGTCACCGTCGGCGAGTCCGCGAGGCCCTTGGCCGTGATCGATGACGACGACGGGCTCTCCTCCGTCCGCGCCAGCCCGAAGTCCAGCACCTTCACCATGCCGTCGGTCGTGACCATGATGTTGCCGGGCTTGAGATCCCGGTGGATGACGCCCTTCTCGTGCGCGACTTCCAGGGCCTCGGCGATCTGTCTGGCCATCGGCAGCGCTTCACCGACCGGGATCGGGCCCCGGGCCAGACAGTCGGCCAGCGTCTCACCCTCGACGTATTCAAGGATCAGGTACTGGTGGCCATCAGCCTCCTCAAGCCCGTAAATCGCACCGATGCCGGGGTGGTTGAGTGACGCGAGGACCTTCGCCTCGCGCTGGAAGCGTGCGAGACGGTCGGAGTCTTGTGCCAGGTGCGCCGGCAGGGCCTTGATCGCGACCCGCCGATCCAGCCGCATGTCGCGGGCGAGATAGACCTCGCCCATGCCCCCACGGCCGAGTTCGCGTTCGATCTTGAATGGGCCGATGGCGGCGGGGTGCATGGAGCGGGGAGTGTACGGGATCTGTCGCGCGGATCGCTTTCGGGTGTCTGAATCTGCGGGGGGACGGCAGCCGCTCGCGGTGTCTCCACGGCTTTGGAAGGCCGGTCGTCACACCATCTCCCGTCCTCTATTCAAAGAACCCCCGGGTCGTGACACTCGGGGGTTCTTGCTTTTTGGGGATTCGGTCTTCGATCCGAGCGGCACCGCGGCGAGACGGGGAGCCAGGGATTCACCGTGCATCGTCAGACGTTCTTGCCGAGGATCAGCAGTGCGCCCATCGCGGCCTGAGCGAGCGAGAACGCCGACTGGCCGCCGAGCAAGACGCCGATGGCCAACCACGATCTGAGGCGGCGGCGGAGCCACAGATCGGGGAGCACCGCGGCCGCGAGCCACACGAGCATGAACAGCACGATGAGCACCTCTTCGGAGACGGAACCGAAGAGCGCGAGGATCATGAGGGGGAACAAAGTGATGCCGCCGAAGAGCATGAACGCTTCGGAGCCCTTGTCGAAGTATGGTTGCGTGAGCATGATGCCGAGCAGCGGCCAGGGCGTCATGACGGCGACCGACCCGAGGCACAGCGCCAGAGTGCGCAAAGGTGTTCCGATCATTGATGGTGCGCGCGGGCGGCCGCGATCGAGGGGGCCCGGGTGGGTGGGAGGCGAGGCCGGGGGGATGACCGGCTGCGGGCTTGCATGATCTGGCTCGTTCACTCGTCACCTCGCTGCTGGAGAGGCCTACCTGCTTCGCCAAACGTCGGTTCTGAGCCAAACTCAGGCTTTCGCCGAAAGGTGTATTCAACGCCCAGAGAAACCCCGATGCAGAGGATCCTTCCGATTCGCACAAACTTCGCAGTCAAGAGACCAAACGCCGGCACAGGCCACCGCTGGCTCCCCCGCATCATCAACCGCCCTTTTTGAACCTGCCGGACGTTTGCACCCCCGCGCGGGATCTGCGGGCGCGGCAATGCCCCCGTATGATGGGTCGGCATTGTGCCTCAAGGACAAGACTCAAGGAGCGATTCAGATGGGCAGTTCCAGCAAGTCGAACGGCCAGCGCAACAACACCACCAGCGCGAGCGGGCGGAAGACGCGGTCGACGACGAGTACATCCCACAAGGGAAGCCGCGTCGAGCCATCGCACATCACTGAGCATGGCCGGAGTGTGCGGGAGAAGAAGTCCGCCGCCAAGGTCGCGAAGAAGACTGCAAAGAAGAAGGGTTGAGTCTTGTGCACGACCGGATGTCCTTCTGTCCAAGGGGATGGGGCGGGCAGTCGCTGGTCCCCATGAGCGGGCCCGGATCGGCCGCGCGGCCTTGCCGGCCTGATGCTGCCTGTTGAGAAGTTGCCGTGTGGCGGCTCTTGTCGTGGCAAGGCTTGCGCTGTGGGCAGCGCGCAGAGCGACTTTCGGGATGCCGGGTTTGCATGCGGTGCGCCGTGCCCGTACCGTGTTCTGCTCAAGCAGCCGTCTGCGACCACCGGAAGGCGACGCACCCGGGAGGGCGGACAGAAGGAGGCTGGGCGATGTTCAAGAAGGTGGGAGCACTGTGGGCGAGCCTCGTGCTGGCCGCCGCGGGCGCGGCGACGGCGTCGGTCTGGTTGACCCGCCCTCATTCGGACGATCCGATGGCGGCCGCGGCCGTGAAGTTCCTGGACTCGCTTACTCCCGAGTTGCGCAAAAAGGCAGTACTCGCGTTTGACGACCGGGCACGGGAAGACTGGCACTACATTCCACGGCAGGCCTCCGGGGTCGAGTTCGGTGAGATGAACGAGGCTCAGCGGATTGCCGCGAGAGGATTGATGCGGAGCACGCTGTCCTCGCAAGGCATGAACAAGGTCGAGGAGATCATGCTTCTGGACGGTGTGCTGCGCGATGTCGAGAAGGGGAGCGGGCCGCGGCGGGATCCGCTGGCATATTCCGTCACGGTGTTCGGCACTCCCGGAGCGGGGGCGTGGGGGTGGAAGGTCGAAGGGCATCACGTGTCTTTGAACTTCACCGGGACCGGGGAGCACACTGCGTCGACTCCGGCGTTTCTCGGTGCCAACCCGGCCGAGGTCCGGCACGGCGAGCGGGCGGGCGTGCGCGTTCTTGCCGCGGAGGAAGATCTGGCGAGGGAGTTACTGGCCTCTCTGAACGCCGAGCAGAGACGGGAAGCGGTGATCAGCGATCGGGCGCCATCGGACATCCTGGCGGTGCCGGGACGCTCGCTCGATGGGCTTGATCGGTCAGGGCTTCCGGTTTCGTCCATGGATGGGCCGCAGCGGCTGCTGGTCGATCGCCTGCTCCGAGAGTTTGCGGAGAACCTGCGGCATGAACTGGCGGAGGAGGAGTTGGCGCGGATTGCCACGGCGGGCATGGACGCCGTGCGTTTCGCATGGATGGGGAGTGATCGCCGCGGCGAGGGTCACTACTACCGCCTGAGCGGGCCGACGTTTGTCATCGAGTACGACAACACGCAGAACGGGGCGAACCACGTTCATACGGTGTGGCGCGATCGGGAGCGCGACTTCGGCCGCGATCTGCTCAAGGAACATCTCGAGCACGGGCATGACCATGAGCACGGCGACAAGAAGTAGATGATCGGCACCGATCGCGTCGATCCGGCCGACAGGCCGCCGCGGTCACCCGCCCAGTGCGATGGTGATGGCCACGAGCACGCTGCCGAGCACGGCCATGGTGATGCCCATGAGCCAGCGGCTTTTCCCGGCATAGCTCCCGAGGCCACACCCGCAGAGAAACAGCATCACGACCGCGATGGCGTTGGAGACTCGCAGGGCGTGCACGGGCTGCGTCATGAAGAGGAACGGGACCACCACGGGGAACGTGGACAGGCAGACGACCAGGAACACCGCCAGGGCGCCGAGCCAGTCGTCCCGCTTCAGCGTGGCGCGGCGTGGAACAGCGGGAAGTTCCTTCAGACGTCGCCGGATCGTCTCCAGGTCCGAGTCCTGCATCACTCCGGCGATCAGCGGCGGCATGGCCTCGGCGATGGTCTGCCGCGATCTGGTTGCATCGTTGGAGTCGAGCACGGACCGAAGGGCGAGCAGCGCCCGGCCCTGCTCGGTCAGCCTCGTCACCAGGTACATGACGGCATCGACCAGTCCCCAGGCGATGTTGCACCCGATGGCGCCGATCAACATGACCCGCACTTCTTCACGATCGGCGGTGGCCGCGCTGAGCGCACCGGTGAACGTAAGGGCCATGATCAATCCGAAGATGATCTCGGAGATCCGGTCGACCGGGCTGAGTACCCGGGCGCTGACTTTGCTGGGGGGTTGCTCCATGCGCGTCTCGCCGTTGTGCACTACCCCCCCACCCCCACCCCCCCCTCCCCAACGCACCATGGGGCGGCGGTGCGGTCACCACTCCCAGTTGGCCGGCACCCACTCGAACCCCTTGCCGACACTTGCCGCCTGCCTGCGGATGTGGCCGACCGATGGGAACGGGATGTGCGCGCCTGAGAGCAGCACACGGTCCGCCGCGGCACGGTCGAAGAGACGCTTGCGGCTGGCGATGGAGAGTTCGGGGACCGCATCGAACATTACGGCAAACTCGGGGTGGGGGAACTGGATTGCGGGGTGGTGGACGGTATCGGACATGTAGAGCAGGACGTTCTTGCCGCCACCTCCGCCGTCGACCTGGATCGCGATGTGACCGGCGGTGTGTCCGGGCGACGGGACCAGCGTGATTCCCGGGCGGGCTTCCCTTTCGCCGTCGAGGAGCGTGAACTTCGCTCCGGCGATGACCTTCTTCGCGCCCTCGATGAATCCCGGCAGCATGTCGCGGGGGAGTCTGGACTGGGAGAAATCGTGTGTGTCGGCGGCCCAGAAGTCGTGCTCGGTCTTGTGGACGATGTGCTCGGCGTTCGGGAAGTTGGGCTTGCCCTCGGCATTGAGCAGGCCGAGCATGTGGTCGCCGTGCAGGTGCGTGATGATCACCGCCGTGATGTCGGCGGGCTTCACGCCGATGTTCGCCAGGTTGTCAACGAGTTTCCCGTTCGTTCCGCCGAACGCGCCACCCGTGCCGGTGTCGATGAGCACGGTGTCCCGCGGCGTGCGGATCAACAGGCCGTTCACCTGCACCCGTACATCGTCGGGGTCGACGAAGGCTTCGCGGAGGGCTTCGTCGACCTGCTCCTTGGTGGCATTCGCCGCGAGCGTCGGGTGGGGAGGGTTGAAGGCGAACCAGCCGTCGCTCACGACGGCCACCTCGGCATCGCCAAGTTTCGCCGCGTAGAAGCCGGCACCCTGCACGGCCCTCGCGGGCCGTGGCGCGGGTTGGGCGACGGGGCGTGTGTGCGCGAGCCTGCCGAGGGCAACACCGGGAGCGGCCGCGGTCGCCGCGAGAGCAGCCGTGGAGATCCCGGCCAGCCTCAGCAGGTCGCGACGGGAGTGCACCGTACGCTGATCGATCAACGGGATGTTCATGGCTGCGTTCCCTTTCAGGCGAATGGCGGGAGCATATGCCACGGGGAGGGTGACGATCGGGCATGGGCGCGAGGGGGCGATTCCTCCGGCGGCGGCGGGACTGCGAGGGTGCAACCATTGGGCCATGTCTGAACACATGCTCGACATTCTGCGCACCGCGCTCCAGTTCGTGTCGTCGATGGCCCTCGTCGGCTCGGTGATCTACGGCGCAATCCAGTTGCGGAACTGGCACCGGACGCAGCAGGTGGCCAACTTCTCGAAACTGGTCGAACTGCAGATGCAACTGCGCCGGATGCGCGTCGAGCGGCCGGAACTCGCGGATGTGCACCAACACGACATGGATGACCTTGCCACGCCGAAGGATGTGCAGCACTTCTTCCTGAACCTGATGCAACTCTCGGTGTTCGAGATCGCGTGGTTCAGCCACGCGATGGGTCAACTCAGCGATGACTATTTCCAGAGTTGGGAGCGTCGCATGCGGGTGATCAAGTGCGAAAAGAGTTTCCAGAAGATGTGGTCGAAGCCATCGATGAAGATCCTGCACGACGACTTCGAGGCGTACATGCGCAGAATCATGGCCGAACCGGGCGACTGCGCCGGTGCTTCGAAGGCGTCATAAGTGTGGCCGCGGCGCCCGCGGTCAGTGGCCGCCGGCCGGCTTACCATCGTTGCGGAGAGAATCGACGAGTGTCTTCTGTTCCAGCGCGGTGAGGCGCTGGGCCGACTTGGCGAGCATCGACTCGAAGTGCGTGACCTCGTCCGGCTGGGCCGGGAAGCCCACGTTGCCCCGCGGGCCTTCGCTCGTGGCGAGAACCCGGCCCTTTGCATCGACGAAGGCGAACCAGGGGATCCCGGTGTCCTTCTCGCCACGGTACTTCGCGAGGATCTCCTTGCCGCCGGTCATGCGGTCGGTGTCGATCTTCAGTTCGACAAAGTCCTTCTCGATCATTCTGGCGACCTCGGGCCTGGCCAACCAGTCTTCAAGGCGATGGCACCAGACGCACCACGGGGCCCCGAAGTGGATCAGCACCGATCGGCCTGAGTTCGAGGCGGCCTGCATCGCGGCATCCAGGACCGCCTGCGCATCGCGAGGGGCCGCGGTGTGCCGCTTCAGGAACTCCAGCACTTTCTTCGCGTCGTGCTTCGGGCCATCCTCAAGAGAGCCCGTGTCCTGATTCGCGATCACCTTCCCGTCAGCGTCGAGCACGGTCAGGAAGGGGAATCCGTGCTTCTTGAGATCAGCCCCATAGGAAGCGGCGAGGTCGATGTTCTTTCCATCCGGAACACCGGCATCGACGTGGACCACGACGTACTCGTACAACACGGTTCTCGCAATCTCCGAGTCCTTGGTCATGCATTCGTGCAACTTCGTGCACCAGCCGCACCAGTTCCCGCCCCACTGGATCAGCACGCGCTGGTTTTCCTTCCGGGCCTTGGCGACGGCGGCGGCGATCTGCGACTTCGCGTCCGCGCTCTCGTCATAGATCCTGGACTTCTCGGGCTTGGGCTGGACCGCGGGAGACACCGCGGGCGAGGTCGGAGCAGTTTGCTGCGCATTGGACATACCAGCGGTGAATACCCAGGCACAGCCTGCAAGCACAAGAGTGAATCGATGCGAGGTCATGTGAGGCTCCTTGCCACCGGCATCGATGTCCGGCGGGCAGCCAGAGTGTACCGGCTGTGATCGGCAGGAGAGCCGTGCGGACGTCACACTGCCGGCGCTCATCAGACCGGACTCGGCACGGCGGCGGGAGACTCCACAGCGGCGTGGGGCGGCTCGAACAGGTACTGCCCGACTTCCTCGCCCAACGCATGCGTAATGCGAATCGCGGGCACGGCGTGCAGGTCCACGATTTCCGGCTCCTTCCCGCCCGGATGCAGCGCCCGGACCACCGGTCGGCAGGGGTCGGCGACATTCGGCGCCTGCACCACGCAGCGTCGGCCGTCGCTCAACCGCACTTCCGTTCCGATCGCAAACGGAGGCACCCGGAGGAGCAGCGCCCGCCGCACGATCGGGTCGAACCATCCGTCAAATCGCGGTGAGGCAAACGCCGAGAGCGCGGCGACCGGCGGACGCCGTGACCCTTCCGCGTCTGTCCGCAGGTTGTCGAGGACGTTGGCCGCGGCGACCACGCGCGCGATGATGTGAATCGCTCGCCCCGCGAGGGGGCCTTCGATCCGCCCGCCGGTCAGGGGGCCCATGTCCGGCCACCCCCTCCCATCGAATCGCTGGTGGTGGTTGAGGATCGTGTATGCGACTCGGGCGGGCGCCTTGCCATTCTCAAGCATCGACTTCCCGATCGACACATGCTCTCGGTATCGCCTGTGGGCATCCGTCCCCGCGCCTTCGAAGTCAAGGTCAATCCCATGGGTGTCGGCGGCGGCTTTGGGCAGCCGCGTCTTTCCGACATCATGGAGAAGACCTGCAAGGCCGAGGACCGACATATCCCGCGCCTGCTCGCGGTCGAGACGTGTCTGCTCTGCGATGACGTAGTTCTGAATGTGCAGGCCGGCCAGGAGCGAGAGGTACGCGACGTTTGCTCCATGACCGGCCTGGCCGGAGGAGGCAAAGACGGCATCCGTCATCGAGGCGTACTGCGCCGAGGCGATGGCCTCGATGACCATTGTCATCACCGCCCGGCGACACTCGTGCACCGAGGTCGTTGCCAGCGAGCCCCGCGCGCAGGCCGCCAGCCCGTCCCGCAGACTCGCGAAGACTTCCATGCGGGCCGAGTTCAACAGGGGTGCGACAGCGGCATCGAGATCGCTGGTGAGATCGTCTTCGATCCAGAGTTGCGTCACGCCGCGGCCGCGCAGACTCGTGAGCATGGCCGAGTCGAGTTTCACACCCGGTCGCAGCAGGGCATGGTCCGGGAGTTGCGGGTCCGTCACCAGCGCGCCGATCACCGCGCCGGGTTGGACATCCTGAATGCCGCAGAGGATCATCTTCGGGCCTGCTTGGTTGCACGTCGGACATGGACGCCGGGCCGCTCCGCGCTTCTCGGAGAATCGCGTCGCAGGACCGGATAACCCGCAGCGATTACGGCTGCACGGTCCCCTGCATCGGCCGGCCCTGCCGGAGCATCCAACCACAGGAGGATTACGGTGGTTGGCGCGGATGCTCTGCAACGGACACACCGGCTCGCACGCCGGCGCGATGCGTGACATCTTCCCATCCCAACCAGCCAGCACACTCCGTGCATGCTGTGCGTTCCCACTGCTCCCGCACGTGAGAGACCTTCATTCGTACGCGGCCGACAGATTCGGACTGGCCTCTGCATGACCTCGGCGCTGCCTACCCGGGGCTCACCCCCCGGCGCGGCCGCGAGTCCATTCGTCCCGGGCAGTGGGCGTGCGAATGATCGTCTGCACATGCCTACCGACGCCCGCAATCTTCCCCGCCGCACGTTCGCGATCATTTCTCACCCAGATGCGGGCAAGACCACGCTGACCGAGAAGTTGCTGCTGTACGGAGGCGCGCTGGGGCTGGCGGGGTCGGTGACGGCGCGGAAGAACCAGCGGGCGACGACCTCGGACTGGATGGAACTGGAGCGGCAGCGCGGGATCTCGATCAGTTCGACAGTGCTGCAGTTTGACTACGGCGGCTGCAGGGTGAACCTGCTGGACACGCCGGGCCACAAGGACTTCTCGGAAGACACGTATCGGGTTTTGACGGCGGTTGACGCGGCGGTCATGGTCATCGATGCGGCCAAGGGCATCGAGCCGCAGACGCTGAAACTGTTTGAGGTGTGTCGGCGGCGGGGCGTGCCGATCTTCACGTTCATCAACAAACTGGATCGGCCGGCGAAGGACCCGCTGGAACTGCTCGACGAACTTGAGCGCGTGATGAGCATCCAGGCGTACCCGGTGAACTGGCCGCTGGGGAACGGGCCATCGTTCCGCGGCGTGTTTGACCGGCTGGAGGGGAAGGTGCATCTGTTTGAGCGCACCGTCGGCGGGGCGTATGTCGCGCCGGTCGATGTGATGGGTCTGGATGACCCCAAAGTCCGAGAGCGGCTTGACGACCCCGTCTATGCCGAGGTGCGCGAGCAACTGGAGATGCTGGATGCGGCGGGGGCGACGTTCGACCCCGCGGCGGTGCTGGCGGAGAAGATCACGCCGGTGTTTTTCGGCAGCGCGATGAACAACTTCGGCGTGCAGTTGATGCTCGACGGATTCCTGAAGTACTCCAGCCCCCCTACTTCCCGCCGCGCGGGAGACAGGGTGGTGCAACCGAGCGACCCGTTCTTCAGCGGATTCGTGTTCAAGATCCAAGCAAACATGGATCCGCGGCACCGGGACCGCATCGCGTTTGTGCGTGTGGTGTCGGGCGTGTTTGAGCGCGAGATGACGGTGCTGCACGTGCAGAGCGGGAAGAAGGTGCGGCTGTCGAACGCGGCGAAACTGTTCGGGCAGGAGCGGGAGACGGTGGAGGAGGCGGTCGCGGGAGACGTTGTCGGATTGATCGGCAACGACCTGTTCGGCATCGGCGACACGCTGACGGAGGAGCGCGGGATCGTGTTCAACGAGATCCCGCGGTTTGCGCCGGAGTGTTTCGCGTTCCTGCACAACCCGCAGCCCTCGAACTTCAAGAAGTTCAGGCTGGGGCTGGAGCAGTTGCTGCTGGAAGGCGTGGTGCAGTTGCTGGACCTGGGATCGGCACGGGCAAAGGTGCCGCTGCTGGCGGCGGTGGGGCCGCTGCAGTTCGAAGTGGTGCAGTATCGGCTGCAATCGGAGTACAACGCGGAGTCGCGGCTGGAGCCTGCGCCGTGGACGATGTGCCGGTGGATGAAGCCGCCATCGGGCGTTGCAGAGGACTGGCAGCCGGATCTTCCGAGCGACTGCATCGTCGCGACCGACCGCGACAACCAGCGTGTGCTGCTGATGAGCGATGAGTGGGCGCTGCGGAACTTCCAGAAGCGGAATCCGGATGTGGAGTTGTCTGCGCTTCCGTTTGCGGAGTTCGCGGGGGCGGCTGCGCCAGCGGCGAAGCCTTGAGGTTTCCGGTGCACCAGATAACCGATAGCAGTTATCGACCCAGCCAGAATTGTCCTTTTCCCACGAACTTCCTAATGCGAATGGCGTACGAACGTCGATACGCCTAGTATTCAGTCCACAAGCCAGTGGCCTCAGATTCGCTCTTGCCCGCAGCGCACCACAATGGTCCGCACGCGAGGCCCGATCCGACTGGGAATCTGCTGGCAACATCCACCCGGCAACGTTTGCCAACCGGATGTGCCCCCAGTACGGCCGACTTGTTCCAACACAGATTGGTGCAGGAAACGCCCGAACCAACGCGACCGTCGCGCGCCATTCAACCGCGCGCCCGGCGCAGGAGCTATCAGCCTTGATTCAGTTCTCCGACCTCGGCCTCAACGACAACATTCTGCGTTCCCTCACCACCGAAGGCTACACGACCCCCACGCCCATCCAGGCCAAGGCGATCCCGCCTGTGCTGGAAGGCCGCGACCTGCTCGGCTGCGCGCAGACGGGCACGGGCAAAACGGCGGCGTTCGCGCTGCCAATCCTGCACCGGCTTGGCGGACAGCCTGTTGACAAGACCCGTCGCGGCCCCGCGCTGCCGCGGGTGCTCGTGCTTTCGCCGACGCGCGAACTCGCGACGCAGATCGCCGAGAGTTTCGCGACCTATGGCCGCCACACGGGCCTTTCGCTCACGACGATCTTCGGAGGCGTGAGCCAGTTTCACCAGGTCAAGGCTTTGCAGCGCGGCGTCGACATCCTCGTCGCCACGCCGGGCCGCCTCATGGACCTGATGGAGCAGCGGCACGTCAACCTGAGCAATGTGCAGGTGTTCGTCCTCGATGAGGCCGACCGCATGCTGGACATGGGCTTCATCCAGCCCATCCGCAAGATCGCGGCGGTCCTCCCCGCCGCGGCCAACCGCCAGACGCTGATGTTCTCGGCGACCATGCCCAAGGAGATCATGCACCTGGCCGATTCGCTCCTCCGCGATCCGGTCAAGGTCGCCGTCACGCCCGTCTCCTCGGCCGTGCCCCTCATCGAGCAGTCGCTGTACATGGTCGGCCGCCACTCCAAGCCCGCCCTCCTCGAGCACCTGCTCGATGATGAGAAGGTCTCCCGCGTGGTGGTCTTCACCAAGACCAAGCACGGGGCGGACCGCGTCTCCCGCCGTCTCGAGCACGCCGGCATTTCCTCCGACGCCATCCACGGCAACAAGGCGCAGAACAACCGCCAGCGGGCTCTGCACGCCTTCCGCACCGGCAAGATCCGTGTCCTCGTCGCCACCGATGTCGCGGCCCGCGGCCTCGATGTCGACGGCATCACCCACGTGATCAACTACGACCTGCCGATGGAGCCCGAGGCCTATGTTCACCGCATCGGCCGGACCGGCCGCGCGGGCGCTACAGGCATCGCGATCTCCTTCTGCGACCACGAGGAGCGGGGCCTGCTCCGCGACATCGAGCGATTGACCGGCAAGCAGGTCCCGCAGGTCCCCTTGCCCGACGACATGCTCCCTGCCACGCCGCTGCCCATCGAGGAGCGCCGCGAGGCTCGCGCCTATGGCAGCAGCCGCGGCGGGTATGGCAAGCCGCCGCAGAGCGGCAGCCGTCGCCCCGATGGCCGCACCCAGTCGGCCCGCGCTGATGAGCGGACCGGTCACCGCGGGGGCAGCGCCCGCCCGGCGCGTCCTCAGGGCGGGCACGACCATCGCACCCCCCGCGCGGCCCCCCACACTGCGCCGCATGTCGAATCCAAGCCGCGATCGTCCCACGCCAAGAGCGGACATGTTCACACCACCGGGCACGCGAAGCCCGCTGCCCAGCAGCAGCGTGGCATGAGGTCGTGGTCCAAGCCGACCGGTGGCAAGGGCGCACGACCCAGCGGAACCCGCTGAGTCGCCGCGGTATCGACCTTCGGGTCGATGGTGCGGCGCAGCCGCATCCCGCTGCTGCATGAACGTGATCTTTCCTGCCGCCCGTGTTCGAACACGGGCGGTTTTCATGTTGAAGCGAGGATGGGAACGAGCACCACACCGCGCCGCGGAGTCATCGCGGCAGCCGCGCCTGGCCTTCGGAGACTTCGCAGCCGCCACGCCGCACGAGGTCCGCGACGCCACGGCGCATCTCCGCCGCGATGCGCTCCGTGGGCCGCGAGAATCCGAGTTCGGCCGCCGTGTGTCGAAGCAGTTCGTCGACACTCATCGCGACATGCGTGCGGAGAACACTCGCGGCGGCGTTGGCGATCTCTCGGGTCGGCACGTGCTCGGCATCCCGCCTCGCCTCGGCCTCTTCACCGTGCGACCGATAGGTCGTGAACGATTCGGGAGACACGTCGGTCGGCCACAAGGTCACGCCGTCGGCGTCGACCCGAACCACTCGCCCGTGTGCTGCCAGGACCTCGGCGATGCGGGCCTCCACGCGCGTCGTCACTCGCTCAACGCCCCACAGCGACGACACCCGGCGAATCATCAGGCCCAGGACGATCGGGCCTTCGTGCTCGACCACGGCGCGGATTGACTCTGCGATCTTCGTCGTTGCACGCGGCTGATGGAAGGCTTCCGAATCGCCCGCACGCCGCGCGGTATACGGCGAATAGGGCCGCGGGGCAGTCTCCTCTGAGCCGACGGACGGCATGCCCAGACGAGGCTCCTCAACGGCCGAAGCCGGCTCGTTCATCACCCGCTCCGCGGGGCTTTGCTCAAGCCCCGCGGTAGCACGCTCTCCCCGTTGCGCTGCGCGAATCGCATCCTCGATCCTCTGCAGAGCCTTGGCACGGTTCCTTCGCCACTCTACCGACCACACCCGGTGCAGCCGCCACCCGAGCCCCGAAAGCACCTGTCCGCGGAGGCGGTCGCGATCCCGCGCGGTGCTCGCCGCGGCGTAGAAGGCGCCGTCACACTCGATTCCCAGCAGGTATCGTCCCTGCCGGTCGGGGTCTCGCACGGCGAGGTCGACGCGGTATCCCGAGCAGCCGATCCGAGCATCGACCGACCAGCCTCGCGACTCCAGTTCAGACTTGACGCTCATCTCGAGCGGCGATGGCTCGGCGAGCACGGTGTCGGCGATTGCCTCGCCGATGGCCGCGGGTCCGCGCTCGGCGTACTCCAGGAACGACTTGAGGTGCATGGCGCCCACGGCACGCGTCCGGTTCAGATCGATCTGGTCTGCGCGGATGGACGAGAACACGACTACTTCACGGCGCGCGCGGGTCACCGCGACATTCAGCCGTCGCTCGCCGCCATCGCGATTGAGCGGGCCGAAGGACATCACCATCCGCCCGTTCCTGTCGGGCGCATATCCAACGCTGAACAGGATCACGTCACGCTCATCGCCCTGCACGTTCTCGAGGTTCTTGATGAACACGGGCTCCTCACCGGCGTTCATCGCCGCATCGAAGGTGCTGTCATCACGTCTCCGGGCGTCGATCAGGTCCTCGATGAGCGACTGTTGAGCACTGCTGAAGGTGACCACTCCGACGCTCGCACCACTCGCCGGCGGCCTCGCGGCGAGGCGAGCGACAAGGTCGGCGACGACCGCCTCCGCCTCAGCGCGATTCGTCCGTGAACCTCCCCGGTCGTAGGTTCCTCCGGCGATGTGACGCATGGAGACGCCCAGCCCTTCGCCGCGATCCTCCGGAACCGGGAACGTGAGCAGGCTTCCCTGGTAATAGTGATGGTTGCTGAAAGCGATCAGGCTCTCGTGCCGCGAGCGGTAGTGCCAGAGCAACCGCATCGAAGGCAGCCCGGATGCGACGCACTCATCCAGCACGCTCTCGAGTTCTTCGAAGTCTTCTTCGTCACCGGCATCCTCCCCATCCAACTTCTGGAAGAAGTTTGTGGGCGGGAGTTGCTTTGAGTCCCCCACCACGATCACCGATGTGCCCCGCGCGATCGCGCCCACCGCGTCCCATACAGGGATCTGCGAGGCCTCATCGAACACGACGAGATCGAAGGGCGGATAGGCCGGGTCCAGGTATTGCGCGACGGACAGCGGGCTCATCAGGAAGCAGGGCTTGAGGCGGGGAAGCAGGTTCGGCAACTTCCCGATCAGTCTCCGCACCGGCATGTGCCTTCGCTGCAGCCGCATCTGGTGGGCCAGCACACCCATTTCTGTTGCCGGCGTATTCCCACTTTCAACGTTGAGCCGCGGCGGGACGCCGCCGGCCACTCTCGCGCGGGCAATCTGCGCGGCCAGATCGAGCCACTTGCGGTCCAGATCGCGGAACCTGGCGATCTGCCCCTCGTGAGCGGCAACGTTGAAATCCCGCAACTCGGGCGTCGCATCGCTGACCGCAGCGACCCACGACCTGGCCAGCGCCTTCTCGAATGCCGGCCGCATCCGCTCGCACGCGATGCGTCCGCGTTCGACCGCGATGGCGACGGGTTCGCACTGTGGACCCAGGGCCTGCCGCGCACGCCGCCAATAGCACCAGTCGTTGAGTTCGCTCAATCCCGCCCGCCAGCGCGCCAGGACTCCGCGGAGCCAGGGCAGGTGCTCCGCCTCCTCGACGGCGGGCATCGCATCCGGCAACAGGCTCAACATCGCATCCAGCCGCTTCCAAGTGTCGTCGAACGCCCGGCACGACTCCAGACCGCGCCTGATCGCTCCGCCCGGGGAGCCCTGCTGGAGTTCGTCGATTCCCTCGGTGGCGAGACGGATCGCACCGGACCGGATCACCGCGCCCAGCGCGTCCTCCGGCCGCGCCGCCGACAGCGCTCGCATCTCATCGGCCCACGCGACCGCACCGTCGATCGCATTCCAATCCGCGAGACCATCCTTGTATGCCCGCCCGAAGTATCTTGCTCCCTGGCTCGCTTCGGACGCGAGCCATGCGGTCTCATCGCGGCACTCCCTGGCGGATTCAAGCACGGTGATCAGCGTGCTGTTCAGCGGGAGCGGTCCTTTCCAGACCATCCGCACGGCGTTGCGTGCGCTGCGGCACGCCAGCCAACTGAGCGGCCAGGACCGGGCCGCGCCGGCCTTCAGCGTTGCGTTCAATGCGTCGAGATCAAGCGCGAACACGCCGTCCCCGGCCTGCGAAAGCACCTGCGTCCGAAGCACATCCCGTCTCCGGCCGCGCGCGATCAACGACTCCAACTGCTCTCGCAGCGATTGCCAGCCCGGATCGGTGAGAATCGCCATGGTCGCGCCGGTGCAACTCACAAGGTGGGTACCGATGCGCACAAGCCATTCCACGTTCATCCGTGACCAACGCTGCAGGTCATCGAGATCGCCGACAGCGCCGAGCGCCCGCGCAAGAGTCTCGAGTCCATCCTGCATTCCCTCGAGGGCCGACGTGGCCGCATCAATCGCGGCCGCCGACTGCTCGGGAAGCGAGTCCTGCCAGTCACCCCGCCCGCACTCACGCAGGGGATGCGTCGGGATGTCGCCGACCGCGCGACCGGCGACCTCCACCGCCTCTAACTGCAGACGGAGACCATCGATGAACGCCGCTTCGACCGCGGCGACGTTCTCCAGGCGAAGTTCGATGTCTGCTTCACCGCTGAGTGCGATCAGGTAAGCGGCGACCTGGAAGAAACTCCGACCGATCGGCCGGACCGAGTGGAGCCGATCAACCAGGTCGTTCAGACCAGCCCGGGTGCGTTCGAGGTCGGCGGCGAGGGTCTGCCATCCCGCCGGCTCGCGCGAGCCGGCGGCATCGAATGCCTTCGCAATCTGCTCCAGCACTTCCTTCTTGGAAGCCTTGTTCGAGTGCACCTCAAGGCAGAACGGTGCGAGCCCCACACGCTCCAATCGCTTGTGCACAACGCTGAGCGCGGCCAACTTCTCGGCGACGAACAGCACCCGCTTCCCGCCCGCGACGGCCTGGGCGATGATGTTCGTGATCGTCTGCGACTTGCCCGTTCCCGGCGGGCCTTCGAGTACGAACGTCCGCCCGGTCGCCGCGGCGAGCGCCGCCACCGATTGCGATGAATCAGCATCGAGCGGCGCGAGGCTTTCGGAGACGTTGATCGACGAATCGAGATCGCCCGGCGCAGGGAAGGGCTCGGCGTCGAATGGTGCATCGGGGCGATCCACCAGGAAGTTCACGACACGGCTTCGGCGCAGCGCCGCCTCACGCTCCTGCAGGTCGAGCCACATGAGGAACTTCGAGAACGTGAACAGCCCCAACTGCGCCGTTTCCTTGACTTCCCACCGGTCGATGTGCTTGATCGCCTCGCGGAACCGCCGCAGCACCGCCGCGACATCCACACCGCTCTCATCCTCCGGCACATCGCGCAGGCCCGCCGCGTCGATCCCGAACTCCTGCGCCAACTTCTCCACCAGCGTGATGTTGATGCGCGGGTCTTCATCCGCCGCGACAATCCGGAACCCTTCCCGCGCCGACCGCCGCTCCAGCGTCATCGGCAGCATCAGCAGCGGCGCGCTCCGCGGCGTCTGCGACTCCTTCGACTCATACCACACCAGCGACCCCAGCGCCAGGAACAGCGTGTTCGCACCGTTCTCATCGATGCTCATTTTCGCCGCCCGGTAGATCCCCGTCAGACGCGTCGCCAGTTCCCCCGGCGCCAGCGTCGCCCGCAGCCGCCGGCTCGCCATCTCCTCCCTCAGCACGCGCCGACGCTCCTCCACGGCCAGCGCGTCCCGCTCCGCCGCAGCCCCTCCCGCATCCCCGCCGCGGATCAGCACATCCGGCCTGGGCAGAATTTCAAACCGCGCGCCGCCGGCGAGTGCATTCTCCAGACCGCCCACATCCGGACACTCGATCACCACGCTCTGCGAGGTCTCGCGGAAGTTGATCAGCCGGTTTCGCAGCGACAGATCCAGCAGTTTGCGCTTCCAGTTGTCCACCCGCGTCCGCGGCGCCTCGGCGGCCGATGCATCGGCCTTCCCGGCGTGCTCGCGCTCGTTCGTCCTTACCGATTCCGGCGCAGCCGGCCCGCCTTCCCCTTCCGTTGCCACCATGACCACCCCACCGACTCCGCCCACGCGTATCGGCAGCGGCCGCACAGCGGCCCGCCGCGCCGCACGGACATCCAGCGCCCACCGGAAATCCTCCTTCTCCGCCAGCAGCGTGCGCCCGCGAAGCGCCGCCGCATCAAACCCCATCGCTGGCGTGCTCGTTACGCCCACTGCCTCGACTACAACCATCTCATCAAGTTCAACGCGGTTCACCAGCCGCGAATGTGTATCGACGACCGGATCGGCGAACGTCTCCTCCACCAGCCACGCCCCGGCAAATGCGTGCCCGCGCTGGATCACCATCAGCGGGTGGAGTCCTGCCTGCTCGATCGCGGCGGCCAGTACGAGCGCAAGATCGATGCACGTCCCGAGTTTGCCCTCCAGCACCTGGTCCGCCAGCCGAACCTTCTGCCCGGTCGCCTCGAAACTCGCGGGCGGATTGACATAGCCGATTCCCCGCCCCGCCATCGCGGTGTACAACGCCGCGACGATGGCCTTTGCCCGCGCCGGGTTCCGGCTCTGGTATCCGCTGATGGCGCCGTCTCCCGTCCATTCGCGCAGGAACCGTCCCGCATCGACAATGAGACGCTCGACCGCCGGATGGTTCGGCGTCACAAACGCGGCGAGGACCTCCGGAAACTCGTTCCCTCCGGACCACTCCGTCGCGGCGAGCACATCCAGGGGAGACGAATGCCGGCCCAGCACGTTGCCGCGCGAAGCGACCTCAACCCGGAACTCCCCTGCTTCGCGTTCAGTCTGCCGCGCGAGCAGTTCCGGCGCCAGCGCAACGTCCACATCCAGCAGGTTGTACGTCGTTCCCGCGGTGACCCGCGCGACTCGCGCGTGCCAGGGTCGTGCGATGGCGGCATCGGCTCCGCCGATCTCGGCCCGCACCACGAGTTCCTCAAGATCGTGGGGAGCCTTGTTGATCAATGCGATACGACGCACGAATCTCGCCCCGCTCTGCTGCAGGGCGAAGTTCACGCATCGCGCGTGCTCGACCACGATCCCGATCGCAGGGTCAGAACGGAGTGCCGATGCGGGCTGGATCAAACTGTGTTCCTTGGTGTCCACCGGTGCCGAACAATACCACAACTGAGCGCGCCCGCCGCGATGCTGATGGCGGCCGGCTTGCGGTGGCGGAAGTCGGGGCATCGTGCGTCACTTGCTGCCGGGTCAGCAAGGGAATACGAATCAACCTCTCTCGAACCGACCGGGATTCGGATCATGTTCGGAGGCTCTCGATGATCGAGATTCGATCTCTCTCGAAGAAGTTTGGTGACTTCACCGCCGTTGATGGCGTGTCGTTCGAGGTCCGGCGCGGCGAGGTGCTGGGCTTCCTCGGTCCCAACGGCGCGGGGAAGTCCACCACGATGAAGATGCTGACCGGCTTTCTCGCCCCCACCAGCGGGACCGCCATCGTGGGCGGGCACGATGTTCTCGAGGAGCCTCTGGCGGTCAAAGAGCGGATCGGGTATCTGCCGGAAGGAGCGCCGGCGTATCCCGACATGACGCCGCACTCCTTTCTGCGGTTTGTCGCGTCCGTCAGGGGACTGCGCCGGCAGAACGCGGAGCATCGCATCGCCGAACTGGTCTCGCTGGTCCATCTCGAGGGCGTCATGCAGCAGTCGATCGAGACACTCTCGAAGGGTTACAAGCGGCGGGTCGGCCTCGCCGCCGCGTTGCTGCACGATCCCGAAGTGCTGGTGATGGACGAACCGACCGACGGGCTCGACCCCAACCAGAAGCACGAGGTGCGCGAACTGATTCGAGCGATGGCTCCGCGCAAGGCGATCGTGCTCTCCACGCACATCCTCGAGGAAGTCGAGGCGGTGTGCACTCGCGCGATCATCATCAATCGCGGCAGGATCGTCGCGGACGGCACGCCTTCCGACCTCCAGACCCGGTCTCGATTCCACAACGCCGTTCGCCTGGTGCTCCGGCCGCCTCCGGGCATCTCGGCCGAGTCGGTCCGGGCCGAACTGGCGCGGCTGCGCTACGTCGACACGGTCGAGCCCTCCGGTTCGTCCGACGGCACACTTAGTTTCGTGATCCTGCCGCGACCCGGCAAGTCTGTTCTCCCCGAGGTCACGCAGTGCGTTCGGGGAAAAGGCTGGGAGATCGACGAACTGCGGGTCGAAGTGGGCAGGCTCGACGACGTGTTCCGGTCGATCACTGCTGGAAAGCGAGGTGAGCAATGAGCACGACCGCCTCGGTGCAGGCCGCTCTGTCGGCCCCGTCGCGGGGTGCCGCGGCGTCGCCGTGGACGCGGCTGCTGGCCGTGCTGCGACGCGAACTCGCGGGCTACTTCGTCACGCCTGTCGCATACGTCTTCATCGTCATCTTTCTGCTCGTGACCGGGCTGTTCACCTTCGGGCCGCAACTGGGCAACTTCTTCGAACGCGGCCAGGCGGATCTGCGGCCGTTCTTCTTCTTCCATCCCTGGCTGTATCTCTTTCTGATCCCGGCCATCTCGATGCGTCTGTGGGCGGAAGAACGCCGCCAGGGCACGCTGGAACTGCTGCTCACGCTGCCGATCCCTCTGTGGGCGGCGGTGCTGGGGAAGTTCCTCGCTGCGTGGGCCTTCGCCGCGATCGCCCTGCTCCTGACGTTTCCGCTCTGGATCACCGTCAACTACCTCGGAGACCCGGACAACGGCGTCATCCTTGCGGGCTATCTCGGTTCACTGCTGATGGCCGGCGCCTATCTCGCCATCGGCTCGTGCATTTCGGCGCTCACACGCAACCAGGTCATCGCCTTCGTGCTCACCGTCGTCGTCTGCTTCACGTTCATGCTCCCCGGGTTTGCGCCGTTCCAGTCGCTGCTCGCCGGCCGCGCCCCGCAGTCCGTGATCGACGCCGTCTCCTCGCTGAGTTTCCTGTACCGCTTCGAATCGATCAGCAAGGGCGTCGTGGATCTTCGAGACCTCATCTACTACCTCACGGTCATCGCGTTGTTCCTCTTCGGCACCGGCGCGGCCGTTGAAGCCAAGAAAGCCGCCTGACCCCTGCTTGCGGCCTCGTGTCGGATCTCCAGTCGTTCGTGCACCGTGTCTGCTTCCTGCTCCTCCACCCGGATCACCCCATGCGTGGCACAACGCTCCTGTCCATCGGCGTCTTCGTCGCGGCATTCGTCGCCTTCGTCGCTGTAAACATGCTCGCCGCCGCGGGCCTGCGGTCCGCACGCCTCGATCTGACGGATGGCCGGCTCTACACACTCTCAACGGGTTCGCGGAACATCGCGGCCTCGCTCCAGGAGCCGATCCGGTTCTCGCTGTACTACTCCGAACAACAGACGGCGGACCTTCCCGCGCAGGTGACGGGCTACGCGCAGCGCGTCCGCGAGGTACTCGCGGAGTATGCGAACGCATCGCGTGGCAAGATTGTTGTGCAGTACATCAACCCCGAGCCGTTCTCTGATGCCGAGGACAAGGCCGTGGCGGCCGGCCTGCTCGGCCTTCCCGCAGGGCCTACCGGCGGACAGAGGTTCTATTTCGGGCTGGTCGCGACCAACTCGACGGACAAGCAGGAGGTCATCCCCTTCTTCCGGCCTGACCGAGAGGAGTTCCTTGAGTACGAACTGACACGGATCGTCAACCTGCTCTCGGAAGCGAAGCGGCCGACCATCGGCGTGATGAGTTGGCTGCCCATCCAAGGCGGCGAGTTCAACCCGATGACGCGGCAGCAGCCGCCGCCCGCGTGGCAGGTTGCGACGCTCGCACGCGAGATGTTCAACCTCCGAACCGTCCCTCCCACCGCCGCGGAGATTCCCCGCGATATCAACGTCCTGTGGATTGTCCACCCCAAGAACCCGAGCGAGGCCACGCTCTACGCGATTGATCAGTTCGTGCTGCGGGGCGGTCGGCTGCTGGTCTTTGTCGATCCGAACTGCGAGGCCGACATCCCCCCAGGGGTCAACCCCATGCAGGCGATGGGCCTTCCGAAGAACTCCGACCTGCCGCGGCTCTTTGAGAAGTGGGGCGTGGAACTCGTGCCCGGCAGCCTCGCGGCGGATCGTGATGCGGCGATCCGCGTGAACGCCGGCGGCCAGGGTCGGTCCGAGCCGGTCGATTACGTCCTGTGGCTGAGCCTGGGGAGCGACAACCTGAACCGGCAGGACGCCGTCACAGGTCAACTCCGCACGCTGAACATCGCCACCGCCGGCATTCTGCGCCGCCGCGACGGGGCGGGGACGACGTTCCAGCCGCTGGTCTCCACCGGCCCCAACGCGGCGATCATCGGCGCGGACCGGGTTTCATTCATGCCCGATCCCAGGGCGTTGCTTGCGGACTACAAGTCGGGCGGCAGTCCGCTCGTCATCGCCGCACGCATCACGGGCAAGGTCAGGAGCGCCTTCGACGGACCGCCCGCGCCGGCACCCGCGGCCTCGCCGGATCAGCCGCCGCCCGCCCCCCCCGCCGGCCCTCACATCGCCGAATCCGCCGAGCCGGCCAACATCATCATCGTCGCCGACTGCGACATGCTGCAGGATCGATTCTGGATCGAGGAGCAGCGGCTCGGTCAGATCGTCCTGGGTCTCAACAAGTTCGCCGACAACGGCGACCTGGCCATCGGCGCGCTCGACAACCTCTCCGGGTCATCTGACCTCATCAGCGTGCGGTCCCGAGGCACATTCCAGCGACCGTTCAACCGCGTGAACCAACTCCGGCGCGAAGCGGAGCAGCGGTACCTCGCGACCGAGCTGGCCCTGCAGAACAAACTCCGGGAGACTCAGACGAAGATCGACGAGTTGCAGCGTTCGAGGACGGACGCGCAGAGTACTGCGAACTCGGTCATCCTGACACCGGAGCAGCAGGCCGAGATCGAGAAGTTCCGAGCCGAGCAGGTCCAGACCCGCAAGCAACTGCGCGATGTTCAACACCAACTCAACAAGGACATCGAGGGTCTCGGCCGGACCGTCAAACTCGTGAACATCTGGATGATGCCTGCACTGGTCGGCCTCGCGGCCGTCGGCCTGGGCGCGTGGCGCGCACGACGACGCCGACAGGATCGCCATGCGCCGACCGCCCGGGGCTGATCGCGGATCTCTGCCATGAAAACGCACACCATCGCCATCGTCGCCTTTGTCGCCGCGGCCCTCGCTGTCGCCGCGATCATGGTCACTTCCCGGCCACCGTCGGACTCCGCCTCGGCACCGGCGACCGGTTCGCTCGTGCTGCCGACGCTCGCATCGCGGATCAACGATGCCGCCGAGGTCCGCATTCTCCGCGCCGGGCAGGCTTCCACCTATCGCCGCGGTCCATCGGGCTGGGGGCTGCTCGAGAAGGACCAATACCCGGTGAAGGCAGAGAACCTCCGGGCACTGGTGATCGGCCTTGCCGAACTCCGCATCACCGAGGCAAAGACCTCAAGGCCCGATCTCTACCCTCGCATCGGCGTTCAGGATCCATCCCAGCCGGTTCCGCCCCCGGCGGACACTCCGGATGAAGAGCCGGCGACTCTGCCGTCGCTCATCACCGTCAAGGATGCATCCGGCGCCGACCTCGGATCGGTGATCATTGGAACGCAGAAGTGGGGCTCGACGCCGGAGGTGTACATCCGCCGTGCGGGCGAGGCGCAATCGTGGCTCGCGACCGGCAAGGTCGATGTCCCCTGGGACGCACTCGCGTGGGTCGAGCGCTCGATCGTCAACATTCCACGCGAGAAGTGGAAGGCCGTCTCGGTCACGCACGCCGATGGCGAAACGGTAACCGTCGGCCGTCAGGAGGCCAGCCAGGCAACCTTTGCTGTCGAAGGTGTTCCCACCGGCCGCGAACTCACTTCGCCGGCCGCGGGCGATTCGCTGGGCAGCGTGTTCACGGGTCTGACGTTCGACGATGTCAAGAAGTCCTCTGCTCTGGACGCCGCCGCGCTCGCCGCGGCCGCCCGTGCGGTGGGCACCACGTTCGAAGGCCTCGTCCTCACCGCCCGCACGATTGAACTCGACGGGAAGAAGTGGACGACGCTCGAAGCCGCGGCCGCAAACCCGGCAGAACAGCCGGATGCCGCGAAGCAGGCCGATGAGTTGAACGCCCGGCTGGCCGGCTGGGCATTCGCCATCCCCGAGTACAAAGCCAAGGCTCTGCTCACGCGATTGAGCGATCTGCTCAAGCCCGTTGAACAGCCACCTGCTCCGACCGCAAGCCCGAGCGCCCCTGACGACGAAGCCCCTGGAACACCGGCTCCAGACCCAGCGCCGTGAGACTGGGCTGCCCGACTCGCCGCGGTGGCGAGTGCGCGGCTCGCACAGCGCTCAGTCACACCCCAACGGCCGCGGCGGCCCGCACCTCGATCCGCGGCTCGGTTCGCCGGCTTCCCCACCACCGATCGCCCCACATCGCGATGTTGAGCATGGGCCACGCCAGCCGCCAGAGTGCCGCCGGTTGCTGCGCCACGGCCTCGATCGCGCCCGGCGCGAAGACTGCCGATGCGAACTCGCTTTCGCGAAGGGCGTCCCCCATCCCGCCGAGCCATCCAGTGAACGGCAGCGGGAAACTCGCCTTCGGGCGGGTGATCACCCAATCTGGTACCCCGCCCGCGCCAGCGAACGCGGCCCGTAGCGGGAGTTTCGTTCCGGCTGCGCTTCCGCCCACGCCGGGCGCGAACTTGCACCGCCACGGCAGCGACTCTGCCAGTTCCGCAAGCCGTACATCCGCGAACGGCGTGCGTCCCTCGACGCCTTCGAGCATGGTTGAAGTATCCAGCCGCTGCAGCAGCCCCGCCAGATTCACCCGCCGCAAGTACCGGAGGTGAACATCGAGCCCCGATGCCGCGGGCCCTGCGGCCGCGGCGAGGTCTGCGAACTCCGCCGCGAGTTCGGACCGCATCGGCGCATCGCTCTGACATGCCCGCCACACGCCCTCGCTCAGCACATCCTGCTTCGAGGCGGGCGGCACCCAGGCGTTGGCGTCGACATGCAGCAGCGCCCTTCGCATCGCGAGCGTTCCAACATCGTCCGGTCTCTCCGCCAGTTCGAACTGCAATGCTGCGGCGAGAATCAGGTCATACCCGGCGAGCAACTCGTCTGCGCCCTCCCCCGAGAGGGCGACAATCCGCCCATCTGCCCGCAGACGCCGCGCGACCTCGTTGATCGCGACTTCGTTGGGCGTGCTCAACGGGGTGCCCAATCGCTCCACCATCTCTGCCCAGCGCTCCAGGAACATCCGTTCGGTAATCGGCGCCTGCGTATGGACCGTTCCGAGTTCAGAGGCCGCTCGTCTCGCGCATGCCATGTCCGCATCCGCCGCGCCGTCATCAAAGCCCGAGCAATAGGTCCGTACCGGCTCGTTCGCGGCGAGCCCCGCCTGTGCAGCGCACATCGCGATCACCGTCGAGTCGATCCCGCCGCTCAGCAGGGAGCACACCGGCACATCGCTCCGCAGGTGCGCCGCCACCGACCCACGGACCGCCTCACGAATACTCGCCGCGGCATCTCCCGTGATGCCCGGGTTCACCGGCACTGACCGCCACCGACTTACGGCGCTCACATCATGACGCGCCAGATCGATCTGGATCACCTCGCCCGGGCGCACGGTCCGCACACCCTCAAAGAGCGTGCGTGAGCCGAGCGTGGTGCGGATCGTGGTCAGGTAGGAACTGATCGTCGCGAGGTCAGGCCTTGCGCAGACTTCGGGATGCGCGAGGATCGCCTGCAGTTCGCTCGCGATCACGAATGTCGCGCCGTCGCCCCCATCCGTCCACCAGTACAGCGGTTTGATTCCCAGCGGGTCGCGGGCGATCAGCACCTTCCTCGCCAGAGTGTCATACGCCACGAGCGCGTACATGCCGCGCATGCGGGCAAAGGCATCGGGCCCCCACGCCGCGATCGCCGCGAGAACGGTCTCCGTGTCGCTCCGCGTGCGGAAGCGGACCCCGATCGCGGCCAGTTCTCTCCGCAACTCCGCATCGTTGTACAACTCGCCGTTGTACGAGATCGCCCAGCGGCCGCCCTCGCTCACCATCGGCTGGGCGCCTTCGGGCGTCGGGTCGATGACCGCCAATCGCCGATGCGCCAGCACCGCCGCGCCATCGGCGCTCCGCCACAACCCGGCCCCATCCGGGCCGCGGTGCGACATCACGTCACGCATCCGCGCGACCTGCTGGTCACTGGTTCCAACCGCCCCGCGGCACGATACGACAGCAACGACTCCGCACATGTGGACCTTATCGGCCCGCCGAGAAGCCATCCCGCATCATTCCGCTGTTCCGCCCTTTACACCCAGAGCGACACGATCAAGGCGGGCTCCTTCAGTTTGCCCTGCCAGTCGCCCACGTTCGTCGAAACGAACTTCACCTCGTAATCCGGGTGCGCATCGAGCCACTGGTTGATCTGGTCATCCATCGCGGCCAGCGACTCGGGCGCCAGGCGGCAGTGGAACGACCGCACGTGCGTGGCCCCCGACCCGGTGAGGTTGGTCTTCCGCTTCCAGTTGTCCGTGTGCCGGGTGTTCACGTTCCCCATCAACGCCTGGTTGATGTGCTGGATCTTCGGCTTGTTCTCGCTCTGGTCCCCGACGGTCGGGTTTGGCGGCTTGGCCGTCGGGATCACTCCCGTTGCGGGAATACCCGTCCCATCGCCCAGCGGGTGAAGCAACGCATCGCGAGTCGCCATTGCGGCCTCCTTCCACACGGATTGTCGATCCCCCCTTCCCCTTCTGTCGGCCGAATGGCCACTTCCAGTATGCCAAACTCCGGCCGGTCATGCCAACTCAAAGCGCCAGCGGTTGGTCGTCGCTCCGGGGACTTTGCGGCCGATCAACCGCCGCCCGGCGTCAGGAATCTCGATGGAAAGCGGGCCACCCGGCTGCGGGGACAGCCGGCAGGTCCCCTCTGCCAACCTGCGCACCTCGCCACGACCCCCTGAAATGGGGCCTTCATACTCCAGATACATTGGGCGATGATCGGCGATCCGCTCGGCGTCAAACTCGGCCGCGCTCCGAACATCGACTCCCTCCGCCAGACGGAACGTCAGGAGCCTGTCGGTCCCGCTTTGCTCGAGCATCCAGTCCAGATGGCAGCGGCCATCGGGTTCGGAGTGCTTGAGCAATACCCATCGTCCCATGCCCGATGGTACCTCGGGGTGTGACAACGGGGCCGATGGCGGTACACTTGCCGCACCCCGCGAACCGGGGCCACTACACGGAGTTGTTCCCATGTCGATCCGCCTGCTCCCCCTCGTCTGCCTCCTTCTTGCCGCGATGAACCTTGGCGGGTGCGCCCAGCGATCGCTGCTGGCGGTCCGGCAGTCCGGCGATGCCCACTTTGCGCGGGCGGAGTATGCGGAGGCACAGGCCGACTACGAGGAATACCTGAACCGGAGCCCCGCTCGGCCGGAAGTGCACTACATGCTCGGTCGCACCCTCCTGGCGCAGGGCCGCACCGGCCCGGCACGCGAGCAGTTGCTGCTCGCCTATCGCCTGACCCCCGAAGACGATGAGGTGTTCGCGCACGTCTGCGAGGGCCTCTACGCCGACAAGCAGTACGAGGAACTGAATCGCCTTCTCCGTTCCCGCACGATCGACCGCGGCCGGATGCAGGATTGGCTCCTGCTTGCGGAGTATTCGCAGAAGCAGGGTGACATGGACGAAGCCCAGCGCGCGCTGCTCACCGCGGCGCGAATCGACGGCGGCCGGTCGGTCGAGCCGCAGTTGGGCCTGGCCAAGATCTACATGGCCGCGGGCGACAAGTCGCGGGCGATTCAGCGGCTCCGCATGGCGTACTTCGTGCAGCCGCAGAACGGCGAGATCGCGACGCTCGCCACGTCGCTGGGCGAGATCGTCGGCCCGTCGTTCGGGATGCCCCCGGCCGAGATGCCGTACTCGCCGTCGCCTTCGTCCGCGGTGACCGAGGTCCCCACTGAGAAGCGATAGTCCGGACGGCAAGTCTGAAACATGAGCAAACCCCGACACCCGGCAGCGCACGCGCCGGGTGTCGTTGCACTCAGCCCTCCCGTTCGAGCCGGCGCATCGCCTTTCTCAGCGACTTGGCCTGTTTGCGGGAAACGCGGGGATATCGCAGCGGCAGGCTCCGGATCGCGTTCGACATGATCGCCGCGACCATCGCCCGCATCACCCACTTGTGATCCGCGGGGATGATGTGCCACGGCGCCCACGGCGTGCTCGTCGCACCGATCGCCTCCTCGTACGCCCGCATGTACTCGGCCCACCTGGCTCGTGCATCGAGATCGGCCAGCGCGAACTTCCATCGCTTGGAGGGGTCCTTCAGGCGGTCGAGGAACCGCCTGCGCTGCTCCTGCTTTGAAACGTTGAGAAAGAACTTGAGGATGAGCGTGCCGTTGCGCGACAGGTGTTGCTCGAACGCGTTGATGTCCTCGAAACGCTGCTTCCACAGGCGCGGGCCGATCGACTCCCGCGGCAGTTGCGACTTCTCCAGCAGGTCCGGCCGGACCCGGACCACGAGCACATCTTCATAGTGCGACCGGTTGAAGATCACGATCTTCCCCCGTTCGGGCACGGCACGCTGGACACGCCAGAGATAGGTGTGATCGAGTTCCTCGGCGGACGGCGCCTTGAAACTGACCACCTCACATCCGGTCGGATTCAACCCGGATGTCACGTGCTTGATCGTGCCGTCCTTGCCCGCGGCATCCATCGCCTGGAACACCACCAGCACGGCGTGCGTGTCGCTGGCCCAGAGCAACTCCTGCGCATCGGCGAGTTCGCTGACATTGCTGCGGATGATCTCCTTGGCGCGGTCCTTGATCTCCTCCTCTTCGAGAGTCGACAGGGCTTCGCCAACCGTTCCACCGGGCACCCACTCGCTGGAGTAGTCCTTCAGGCGGAAACGCTTCCCCGGCCTGACGAGGACGTTTCGGAGGACATCTTTCAAACCGGGGGTGGCGGTGGGTCGCAGCATGTGCGCAGCATAACCCGCAAAGATGTGCGGCGGCCCCCCGCACACCCAAACGCGCTCGCGGAGCACTGTCCGACCCGTGAGTTCAGCCGCCCGCGCTGCCCTCGCCGCCGGGGAGTGTCATCGACCACGGATCGAGGTAGGTGTCGATGTCCTCGCGGGTGATGGCTTTGCCGCTGATGTCCTTCTGGCCGACGACGGTTTCGTAGGCGAGTTGGCGGACGGTCTTGCCCTGCTTGAAGGCGTCTTTGGCGAGGGCCGCGGACTTGTCGTAGCCGATGACGGGGACGAGGCTGGTGCACATGGCGAGGGAGCCTTCGATGAGTCCCTTGCAGCGTTCGAGGTCGGGCGTGAGCCCCCCGCTTCCTTCCGGGCCGTCGAGCAGGTTGTCGGTGAAGACGTGGCAGGAGCGTGCGAGCAGGTGCGCGGAGTCGAGCACGTTCGCGGCCATCATGGGCATCGCGACGTTGAGGTCGAGAAGGGAGCCGATGCCGCCCATGCCGCCGAGAGAAACGGCGGTGTCATTTCCCACAACCTGACAAGCGGCCATGATGACGGCCTCGCAGATGACGGGGTTGACCTTGCCGGGCATGATCGAGGAGCCGGGCTGCACGGCGGGGAGGTTCAACTCGCCGATGCCACAGCGCGGGCCGGAGCCGAGCCAGCGGATGTCGTTGGCGATCTTGGTCAGGCTGACGGCGATGGTGCGGAGGTGGGCGGAGGCCTCGACGAAGGCGTCCTTGGCGTGCTGGGCCTCGAAGTGGTTGACGGCCTCGCGGAAGTGGATGCCGGTTCGCTGGGTAAGTTCGGCCGCGACGAGCGAGCCGAACTGCTCGTGGGCGTTGATGCCGGTGCCGACGGCGGTGCCGCCGAGGGCGAGTTCGGAGAGCGTGTGCAGGGCGCGATGGAGGCGTTCCTCGGCGTGGCGCATCTGCGAGGCGTACCCGGAGAACTCCTGGCCGAGTCGGATGGGCGTGGCATCGGCGAGGTGCGTACGGCCGATCTTCACGACCTTGTCCCACGCGGCGGCCTTGCGCTCGAGGGACTCGGCGATCTTCTTGACGGCGGGGAGGAGATCATTGTGGATGCTGATCGCCGCGGCGAGGTGCATCGCGGTGGGGAAGGTGTCGTTGGACGATTGCCCCATGTTGACGTGGTCGTTGGGGTGGACACCGCCCTGCTTGATCCACTCGGGGTCTTTAGAGCGGCCGATGGGCTGGTGCGCGCGGACGCAGACGAGGTTGGCGATGACCTCGTTGGCGTTCATGTTGGTGGAAGTGCCCGAGCCGGTCTGGAAGATGTCGACGGGGAAGTGAACCGCGAGGCCGCCGAAGGCGGGCAGGCCGTCCTGGATCTCACGGCAGGCTTCGATGATCGCGGCAGTGCGTTTGTCGTCGAGGCGGCCGAGTTTGTTGTTGACGGTGGCGCATGCGGCCTTGAGGAGGCCGTAGGCCTTGATGACCTCGGCGGGGACGGGACGGCCGGACATGGGGAAGTTGAGCACAGCGCGCTGGGTGGAGGCGCCGTAGAGGGCGGAGGCGGGGACCTCCATGGGGCCCATGGTGTCTTTTTCGGTGCGGGTCTTTGCGGCGGTGGTGGTCATGGGTAACTCTATGAAGGGCCTCGCGCAGAGGCGCAGAGACGCGGAGATTCAATCGGCAAGACCGTTCACGATGCGGAAGATGCCGTCCTTCAGGAGCGGCTGGCCGAAGTTGATGAGCAGGCCGAGCTTGAGTTTGGTGAGCTTGAGATGTGTGAGGAGCTGCTTGCGGTGGATCGGCGCGTTCTGTTCAACGGACTTGAGCTCGACGAGGACAGGATTGTCGACGAGCAGATCGGCGCGGAACGCGGTTTCGAGGACCATGCCGTCCCAGATGACTGGGACCGGAACCTCGCGTCGCACGGCACGGCCGCGTTTGCACAGCTCGCATTCGAGCACGCGGGCGTAGACAGATTCGAGCAGGCCCGGGCCAAGTTCCTGATGGATGCGTATGGCCGCGTCAACGATCTGGCCGCTGATCTCGTTGTGCGTCATCGAATGGCTCTGCGTCTCTGCGACTCTGCGCGAGGCCGACTTTATCGTGCGAACTCGACCGCGCGGGTCTCGCGGAGGACCGTGACGCGGATCTCGCCGGGGAAGGTCATTTCCTCGCTGACGCGCTTGGCGATGTTGAAGGCGATGAGTTGGGCCTCATCGTCGCCGACACGCTTGGCATCGACCATGACGCGGACTTCGCGGCCGGCCTGGATGGCGAAGGCCTCGGTCACGCCGGGCTGCTTGAGGGCGATGTCCTGCAGTTCGTTGAGGCGCTGGATGTACTTCTCCATGCTCTCGCGGCGTGCGCCGGGGCGGGCGGAGGAGACGGCATCCGCGGCCATGATGATCGGCGTGTAGAAGGTCGTCGAGGGGATATCGCCGTGGTGGCCGCCGATGACGTTGAGGATCGGCTCCTTCTCGCCGTACTGCTTGGCGAAGTCCATGCCGATCTTCGGGTGGCCGCCCTCCATCTCGTGGTCCATGGCCTTGCCGATGTCGTGGAGGAAGCCGGCGCGGCGGGCGATCGTGCCGTCGAGGCCGAGTTGCTCGGCGATGATCTGCGAGAGGTAGGCGACTTCCATCGAGTGGCGCAGGACGTTCTGGCCGTAGGAGGTGCGGAAACTGAGTTTGCCCATGGCTTCGACGACCTTGGGATGCAGGCCGCGGAGGTTGACTTCGAGGACGGCGTCTTTGCCGGCCTTGAGGACCTTTTCGTTCATCTCGCTCTTGACCTTCTCGACGACTTCCTCGATGCGTGAGGGGTGCATGCGGCCGTCGGCGATGAGGCGGTTGAGGGACTCGACGGCGATGGCCTGGCGGATCTTGTCGAAGCAGGAGACGACAATGACGCCGGGGGTGTCGTCGACGATGATGTCGACGCCGGTGGCCTTCTCGATGGCGCGGATGTTGCGGCCCTCGCGGCCGATGATGCGGCCCTTCATGTCGTCCGACGGGATCGGCACAGCCCGGACGGTCGCCTCGGCGGTGTGCTCGGTGGCGTAGCGCTGCACGGCCATCAGGGTGATTTCCTGGGCCTTGGTCTTGGCCTCATTCTGGGCCTCTTCGACGATCTTGTGGACCACCTTGGCCATCTCGAGCCGCGAGTCCTCTTCAACCCGGATGAGCAGTTCCCTGCGGGCCTCATCGACGGACATACCTGCGAGTTGAAGAAGTTTGTCCTTCTGCTGCTGCAGGACGGCCTCGACCTCTTCGTTGCGCCGGGTGAGCAGGGCGTCGCGCTCCTTCAACTGCTCCTGCTGCTTGGACAGGTGCTCTTCCTTGGCCGTCAGCGTGTCGAGTTTCTTGTCAAGAAGGTCCTCCCGCTTGGTCAGGCGCTTCTCGCCCTCGCGGAGTTCCTTGCGGCCCTCTTCAAGTTCGGCATCGAGGGCGGCACGTTTGTCGAGGGCGAGTTTCTCGGCATCGACCCGGGCGCGTTCCACGATGGCCCGTGCCTCGTCCTTGGCCTTGTCCTCGGTCTGGCGGGCTTGTTCCCGGGCGCTGGCGAGGGTCTGCCCTCGGATTGCACCCAGGATGAGATAGCCCAGACCGAGGCCGAGCACCAAGGCGCCCGCGGCGATTGCGGCCACGACGGTCGTCGAGAGGTCGGCGAGTGTGAAGATGAACATCCCGTCCATGCGAGCGTCCCTTCTGGACGCGCGGCGGTCATGCCGTCGCGTCGCGCTACGTCCGCTGGGCACGGGATGGAGGACAGCGCCTGCGCCGGAACTCGGCGTAGCGCGGGCTGCTCAACACAGGATCGACAGGCTCAGGCCGCGGAAGGAGTCAACGGAGTCTGCACCAGTGGGGTTCGGGGCAACCGCGCTGCGGGGGCGCAACGCACTCGGCGAAACTGGTGAGGTCCCTCGGTTCTGCGGCGACATGTGAAACAACGGTCACGCTGAGCACTCTCGATCTATGCCGATCCGCGTCCTGCCAGGGGCACGACGCGGACGCGGGCGTGGCCTTGCACGGGCCGTCCGTCCAGCCGCAGAGCGGAAGGGCGGGAGGGCGCGATGGGGCCGCGCTGAACAGCCGGAAGGTCCTCCGGACAACCGGAGCCAGCCGACAGTGAACAATCCCGGCGGCATCGCCGACGGGCTGGGTTGATTTAACCAGATTGTTGCCGAACGGTCAAGCGGCCCGGGCAGATGTTCTGGCCTGCCGACGCTGGAGTTCTTCCATGTACTGGGCGAAGAGTTCCGACACGAACTGCCTGTGGGCCGGATTTGCGGCAAAATCGAACGCCACACCCAGATACAGGGCCTGCGTCGAGTCCAGGTGAGTATGGGCAATCCGGCCCGTGACTGCCACGGGCTCGGGAATGATCGGCCGCAGGTCCATCCGCAGCCAGATGTAGGCCCGACTGGTGGCCGTCTGGGCGTCGGCCTGATCGACCAGCAAACCCAGCCCCCCGCCCGAGATGTTCAGCATCCGGCCGGTGAAGGCGGGCCCCACATCAGGGAGAAGGATCGATTCGGTCTGGCCCGGTTCGTCCGGGGACTGGTGGCCCTCCATCGCGTCCAGGATGCGCACGCGGTTCGAGGTCTCCGCCGCGACGACGCTTAGCGGATCGAACAGCGGCCACGCCTGAACCACGGGGAGCCGGAGTTCCGCGGTCGAGATGCGGAAAAAGCCGCGCCTGGTGCATCGCTCGACCTTCTCCGGCATGGTGAGGATGAGTTGGCCGGGCTGCCCACCGGCGCCGGGCCGGACCGCCAGGGTGCGGGTGAGGAACATCCATCGGTTCTGACCGATGGTCATGGCTCCCACGAGTTCGATGCCGGGACGGAGCGGGACCGCATCGCCGAAGGCCGCAGGAGGCTCGACGGCGATGGCGTCATTGCTGATCGCGACAATCTTGACTCGCCAGACCACGTCGCCGCCACGAACTTCCGGGCCCGATGCCCCGCTGAGGTCGTGGTTGTCCGTCGGGAGCCCGCCGTCAGCCGGGCGGATGGAAATTTCCAGGGCCCCCCCCCGCTCGTGCAGCCGCGAGAGTTGGTCCTTCCAGTGTTCGGTACGGGATCGTGAGGCCGGCACGGCATGGTCCTCTCGAGTCGCGCGGTGCGAGGCCCGCGCCCCCAGCCGCGCTTGCGGCGATCGATGCGGCGCGGTCTTCCCCATCTGGAACATCCCAGGCGCGACCGTGGCGTGGGTGTTCACGAGCGGAACAGGGATCGGCCCTCGCCGCCGCGGCGGTTAGCCCGGGGCGGACGGGTCGGTTGGGGTTGGGGCGGTTGTGGCGGTCCGATGGGCAACCGAGGCATCCAGTGCCTTCAGCGCATCCTCAGCGTCGGCCAGATCGGCGTCCGATAGCCTCCGCCGGGCAAACCGCAGCGAATAGTAATGCCGAGCCACCCGGGCAAAGGGGTCGGCCACATGCGGCGCAGCCCGGGCGAGCAGCCGGGCATGGTCGAGCGGAGCCCGGGATCGCGGCTTGTCGGCCCCGGCACGCCGGAGGCTGCGGAGCGCATGGCGATAGAAGGCCGACTGCGCGAGCAACGCCCGCAACTCCGCATCCACTTCGCCGCGTGCGAGCCTTCGGAAGAGCATGGAGCGACGCTTGCGCCACACGAGCCAGGAGACCAGCGAGATCAGCACGGCGAGGCCGATCCACCATGAGAGTACCGCCGCGAACTCTGCGCCCAGTCGCATGTCCTCCGGAACCCCAATCGCTTTCCAGAACCGAGACCACAGATCCTGCACGCGTTGCGTTGACGCCGAGAGCCAGCCTCGGCTCTCAGAGCCTCCGAACATGTTCCGCTGCCTTGCGCTGTCGAACCCGACGATCGACTCGTTCCAGTTGAACTCGATCAACTCGTACAGGGCGCGGAGGCGGCTGAGGAGCCCGGTCGGCGGACGGTGGATCCGCTCGATGTCGGCCGGCGGCGAGGGATCGAGCGTGATCCAGCGTCCCTGGCCGAGGCACACCTCGACCCAGGCGTGGGCGTTCGACTCCCGGACGAGGTACTGCCCGGTGAACGGATTGAAGTCGGTGGCGACGTAGCCGAGGACAAGGCGGGCCGGAATGTCCACGCTCTGGCACATCGCCACCATCGCCGAAGCGAAGTACTCGCAGTGGCCCTTCTTCGTGTCGAAGAGGAACATCTCGATGGGGTCCTGCCCCTCGCGCGGCGCAACCATCTCAAGCGTGTAGGAGTACGACCGCTGCAGAAAATCCCGGATGCGTGTTGCGTCCTGCCGGCGACGCAGAGAGATCGCCAGTTCCTCTCCGGATCTCTGCACGCCGTCGGGGTCGCGATCGGCGATGTCCGTCGAGGGTGCGCCGTCGGGCTTCGCGAGGATGCTCCGCGCCAGGTCAGCGATCGGGCCTTGCAGAAACGTCGTCGGCACGGTGGCGTCGTACCCGACGAAGTTGAAATCGTTGAGCGAGGATGCGACGGTGTAGGTCCCCCGTCCGGCGGTCCGACCGCCGCCGGAGAGACGCATCGAGAAGTCTGTGGGGGAACGCTTGAGCCGGGTCGCGACCGAAGGGGAGTACCAGACCGGCCGCCAGACGTGGAAGAGGTAGTCCTCGCCATCGCGGTGCGATGCCCGCGGCGTGATGTGCTGGTACAACAGCGAGTCGCCCTGTCCGCCCATCGAAATCTCGACTCGCGACTGCGGCTCGGCCCGGTCTTCGCCGTGAGAGTTGGGGTCGGCCGTGCTGGCCCACTGGCCGCGCGAGAGATACAGATCCCGCACCGCTCCGCGCAGGTAGACGTGGCGGGAGGCATCGCCCACGTTGCGCCCCTCGCTGTCGAAGAGGCCGAGTTCCAGGACCGGCGTCTGCGACTCGTTGAGAAATCCCGCAGCACCGAGGCGGGTGTCATCAGAGAAACCAATCTCGTGTCGCCCGGGCTTGCCGAGCGCCCCGAGAAGATCGTTCCCGATGCCGCGGGGTGTCATGACAAAGACACCCGCGGCGAGCGCGCAGGCCATCAAGACGCTTACTCCGACGACCCTCCGGAGTTGGTGGAACAGCGACCGCGGGACGATCTGTGCCTGCGCAACACCGGTTGTGCTCTCGCTGTTGATCTCCGTGAGCATGGCCGAACTGACGATCAACGGGGTGTAGATGGTGATCGCGACTCCAAGCGGCAGCGAGTTGCTGGTGAGGATCGAGGCGATGACGCCGAAGAGACTCAGACCCAGCAGTTGCGCCTCGTCCCGGGCGCTCCGACGATCGACCAGTTTGATGAGTTGGACGTGAATCAGGAACGCGCCGAGGGTTGAGACCAGAGGACGCTGGGTATCCCGGAGCACCGACGCCTGCAGCGCGGCGTTGACGATGGCCAGAAAGACCAGCAGGTTGATCGCCGTGCGGGGCAGCGTCCACGGCTTGCCGCCGGGCCGGGCCGGGTCGGGCCGGCCCGCGAGGTAGCCCACCAGCGAACCGATCAACCCCAGCAGCAGCAGGCCCCACGCCTCGTCGGCGATGGTGAACGCCAGGATGCCCACGGCAACCGTGATGCAGATGACCACGTTTAATCGGGCAGAGACCATCAGGCCGCCACCCCCTGTGCCCGCGCGCCCACGGGCTGAAGGCCGACCGTCGACAGGTGCGTCGCTCGGTCGCCGCCGGGCCCGAACGATCGGTCCGCGGCGCCCGCGTGGATCGCAATGACGATTGACCCCGGCGCAGCGGCCGCGGCGGGGAATCTGCCCGCCTCAGGGTGCCGGTCGAGCGCTTCGAGATCCAGCACGCCCAGTTCCCGCGCCAGCGTCTGAAGGTGACCGACCCCGGGCAGCGGGCGGAGAGTCAGGGCGGCGCGGGGCGCGGCGATGCCGACGCTCAGGCCCTTGCCGAGCGTCTCCGCGGCGAGCCCGACCGCGAGGGAAATGGCCAGTTCGTTGTCCGCGGCCGATGCGGCATGAGGCACGAGGCGCAGCACGATCCAGAGCCGAGCGGGCGCCGGAGAGGCGTTCTGCTTCACGAGCAAGCCGCCGCCTGGCGTCGGCAGGTCCATGTGCAGCCGGCGCGCCGATGCACGCCACGCAATGCTCCGCGGGCTGTCGCCCGGGACGTATTCCCGCAGCGCAAAGAACTCATCACCCGGACCCTGGCGGCGAGAGGCGATGGCGGCATCGCCGATCCGACCCAGGAGATCGGTCGCGTTGGGCGGAGGCGGAATGACCGCGGGGGTGATGACCGCCTCTTCGGCCAGCGCGAACTCGACCGTCTTGCGGATCAAACCGAAGGGAAAGGTGGAAATGAGGCGCACGCCGATGAGCCGGACGCGGCCGCGGCGGAGTGCGGGCACATCCACACGAGCGGTTACCGCCTCGCCCGGCGCGACATGGGGCACAAATGCGGCCGGACGTCCGATGTGATCGGTCCACGGATCGACACGGGCCGAACGCCTGGACCACCAGATCCGCGAAGGGGGAATCTCCTCCAGCCGCATGGCAAACGCCGGAACCCAGCGGTTCCGGTTGCGCACTGTGTAGGCGAGCGCGAGTTTCTCGCCGGCGCGGGCGTCGGCAAGGGCGCGGCGTTCGATCTCGATGCCCATGAGCATCGTGCCGGAAAGGACGCCGGAGACGACCATCGCCGAGAGGGAGAGGCCGAAGGCCCAGAAGAGGAGGTTGTTCTGGCTGTTGAACGCGCCGACGGCGATGAAGACCGTGACGAGCATGTAGATGTAGGCGGGGAAGCGGAGGCGGTAGCGTCGGCGGATGCGCGGCGGGGGCTTTCGGGCGAGGCGGAAGGACCGGGATTTGCGTGGCGCGCGCGGCATGTGCTGGAGAACGCTACGCGGGCGGGGCGGGGGCGGTTTGGCCTATCGGAGCTGGCGCGGGGGCAGGGTGTCCGCATTCGGGGCAGCGGGGCTGCACGGCGGTGTTGAGGCCGCGGAGGTCGTAGTTGCAGTGTGGGCAGTGGCCTTGGGATCGGCGGCGAGCACGGCGGAGAGTGGCGATGCCTGCGAAGAGGCTGAACCAGAGAGAGGCGTAGAGGGCGGAGTTGAGGAGGAGGCCGGGCCAGAGAGGGAGGAAAGGGACAGCAACAGTCATGTCTTGCTTAGAGGACGGGCGGAGGTGAGCGAGGTGGATCAGACCGTAGTCGTCATGACTCCGATCGGAGAACGTCCAGTCGTCGCGGGTGTATCCCCAGAACGCGAGCATGGGCCAGCCGGCCTCATACAGTCCCCAGGAACGCGACTTCGGTGAAGGAGTGATCATGTTCGGTGATCGCGAGTACTTACGGCTTCGCACGGTCTGCAGATGAAGTTCCGGGCGGTCTTCTGGCCCGTCAATCTTCTCATCGAAGAGGACCACTGACGAAGAGCGCCAGAACGGCGACCGGATTCGAGCACCGACGTGATCGACAGCGAACTCGTGCGTCATCTCGCGGTAGTTTGAGCTAAGCGATCCGATGAGCGAAACGGCAACTGTGCTCATCAGGCCAAGCAACGCGAAAGAGCACAGACGGTAAAGCGCGCGACGGTTCACGCGTGCAGCGTAGCAGAAGACGTTTGATGAACGCAACAGTGAGCCCTTCTATGCGCGCGGCCCGAGCTTTCGCTCGGGGCTCTCGCGAATGTGGAGGCATGGCTACCGCGCGTAGTCGGGCTCGTTGCCTGTGGCGGTGATGCCGGTACGCGGGAGGGGGAGGATTCGTCGGCCCAAGGGGCCGAAGTGGCGAGATGCATCGCCTTCGAGTGGCTGAAAGCCACTCGCAACGACCGAGCGCCCAAGGGGCGAAAGCCGAGATGAGTCGCCGCGCGGATCGTCAGCACGAGAGCAACCCGGTGGACTCAGTCCATGGCGCTGTGCAGTTCAGCGGGCGTAATCTGGCTCGTTGCCGCGCTTCCACTTGATGTTGCAGCCGAGGCTGGGCATCTGGCGGTCGGGCGGGGAGGTGTTGGCGCGGAGGACGCGGTCGAGGGCGTTGCGGAGGTCTTTGCCGGTCGCGGTCATGCCCGAGCGCGGGCGCGTGTCGTCGAGCTGGCCGCGGTAGAAGAGCTTGCCTGAGGCGTCGAACAGGTAGAAGTCGGGCGTGCAGGCGGCCTTGTAGGACTTGGCGACGGCCTGGTCCTCGTCGAAGAGGTAGGGGAAGGTGTAGCCGGCGTCGGCGGCTTCCTGCTTCATGAGCGCGGGGGCGTCGTCGGGGTAGGCACCGATGTCGTTGGAGCTGATGGCGACGAAGCCGACGCCCTTGGGGGCGAAGTCGCGGGCGAGGCGGGCGAGCTCGTCGCGGACGTGCTTGACGTAGGGGCAATGGTTGCAGATGAACATAACGACCATCGCCTTTTTGCCCTTGGCGAGGTCGGAGGAGCGGACGAGCTTGCCGCTGACGGCGTCGGTGAGCATGAAGCCCGGCATGTTGGTGCCGAGGGGGAGCATGGTCGATGCGGTCGCGGCCATGGGGGAACTCCTGCGGGTATGGGTGCAGGGAGGGGGATCGGCAGGATGGGGCGGGGGTGTGCAGAAACGAGGCTCCATGTTGCACTGAAACCCGAGATGCGCTCCGTGGCTTGTTCGGCGTCTGCGGGGAGGCGTGCACTTGGAGCATGCCGCTCTGCGCGGCAGCATCGAGCAGAAGCTCGATGCCACATCAGATCGACTCGGCTTCGCGCTCAACGACCTGTCGGAAGAGGGCCGTGAGCCTGGCGGTGACAGGACCCGGCTTGCCATCGCCGATGGCGCGGCCATCGATGGCGGTGACGGGCGCAAGCTCGCCCATCGTGCCGGTGCAGAAGACTTCGCTGGCGCGGTAGAACTCGGTGAGCGAGAGGTCACGCACATCCACCGCAATGCCGTTGGCGGCGCAGAGGTCCAGGACGACCTGTCGCGTGATGCCTTCGGGGCAGGCGACGGTGCGGGGCGTGAAGACGGTGCCGCGGGAGTCGATGGCGAAGAGGTGCGTCGCGTTGGTCTCGGCGACAAAGCCGCGGGGGTCGAGCATGACCGCGTCGTCGGCGCCGGCGGCGTTGGCCTCGATCTTGGCGAGGATGGACTGGATGAGGTTGCAGTGGTGGATCTTGGGGTCGAGCATGTCGGGCGCGAAGCGCCGCACCGAGCTGGTGATGAGCGCGAGGCCGGAGGTGTCGTAGACGGGGGCCTTGTGCTCGGCGAGGACGATGAGCGTTGGGCCGGACTGGTTGAGGCGCGGGTCCATTCCGCTGGTGATTTTGACGCCGCGGGTGAGGGTGAGGCGGATGTGCACGTTGACGTGCATCTTGTTGGCGGCGAGGGTGTCGCGGATGGCGGCGCGGATGGCGTCGTGCGTGGGGATCTGCGCGAAGGCGAGGGCGAGAGCGGAGGAACGGAGTCGGTCGAGGTGGGCGGTAAGGCGGAAGATGCGGCCGGAGTAGAGGCGGAGACCTTCCCAGACGGCGTCGCCGCCCTGAACGGCGGAATCGAAGGGGCTGATCGCCGCGGCATCGCGGTGGGCGAGCCTGCCGTTGATATTGATCAGGATGTCGCGGTTGGCGGGATTGAACTTCTGGAGCACGTGGTCCTCGGGTTGGTGTCAGTGCAGCCGCGCCGCGTGGAGCTTCTCGTAGAACGGGAGGCACTGGGCGAGCAGTGGTTCGTGGCGCGGATCGAGCCGATCGGCCCTGGCGGAGTAGGGCTCGAAGCCGGTGCTGGCGTTCACGGCCGAGTACCAGTGCCTGGCCCAGATCCCATCGGTCTCGCGCCCGCCCGCCGGCCAGGAGAGCATGGACTCATCGAAGGGGATCTCGAGGGCTGCGCAGACACCGGTAAGCGCTGCGCGAGGATCGGTGAGGACATCGCGGGCATCGATGACGATGGGTGACTTCCCGGTCCGGTCGCACACCTCGTCGAACAGTTCGGCCTGCTGCGGGAGTCCGGTGTCCGGCAGGCCGGCCTCTGGATAGACCTTCAGCAGGGAAGGCAGCATCTGGCGCGGATCGCGGATGAGAAAGATGTTGGTGAGTTTGTGCACCCAGTCCCGATCCATGCCGGGCAGCAGGTGGTGGGACATGTGCTTCTGGTACCAGATCGACTTCTCCGACGGGATCGCGGTGGTGAGGTGGCGGATGACGCGGTCGGCATCGGAGTTGTGCCGCGCGATGATTTCGTCGCGCCCGGGGTGGTTCAGGCCGGTGACCTTCAGGTAGTGCGCGTACAACGGCTCATCGCTGACGGCGGTGTCGGGACGGTTGCCCCAGGAACGCATCATGGCGGTCGAGATGTTGCGCGGGCCGGACCAGACAGCCAGGCGCAGCAGGGTTTGAGCCATGCGCGCAGCATACCCGCGGCCGGGTTACGATGACTCACCATGGCGGCACAGGTCATCGACGGCAAGGCACTGGCGAAGCAGCACAGGGATGAGATTGCCTCTCGCGCGGCGAAGTTGCGAGCGGCGGGTCGGCCGGTGCGGCTGGATGCGCTGCTGGTGGGGAGCGATGACGACGCGGCGCACCAGTACGCGGATTCGCAGGCCAGGACCTGCCGCGAGTTGGGGATTGACTACGTGCTGCACTCCCTGCCCACCGGGGCCGGGTATGACGACATCGCGGGGCGGGTGCTGCTGCTGAACACCAAGGATGAAGTCTCGGCCATCATGGTGCACCTGCCGCTTCCGCCTTCGGTGGATCCGTACTCGGTCCAGAAACTGATCGCGCCGGAGAAGGATGTCGAGGGCGTCAACCCGGCGAACATCGGCAACGTGGTGTACGGGCGTTCATCGCTTGCGCCGTGCACGGCTCTGGCGGTCATCAAGATGGTCGAGCACACAGGGATCGGTCCGGACAGCCTTCGCGGGAAACTGGCGGTGGTGGTCGGCGCTTCGAATCACGTCGGCAAGCCGATCGCGGTGCTGCTGATGCGGATGGATGCGACGGTGGTGTCCTGCAACAAGTGGACGCCGGGGCTGGCGGACCTGACGCGCCGGGCGGACGTGCTGGTCGCCGCGGCGGGTGTGCCGGAACTGATCACCCGGGACATGGTGAAGCCGGGGGCAGTTGTGATCGATGTCGGCGTGAACCGCGTGGCGTGGATGGACGGGAAGATGCGGACGGTGGGCGATGTGGCGTACGAGGCCGTCGCGGGCTTTGGTTCCCACGTGGGCAAGGCCGGGGGGGCCGGGTGGATCAGCCCGGTCCCGGGGGGCGTCGGGCCCATGACAGTCGCCATGCTGCTGCTCAACGTGGTGGAAGCCGCGGAGCGGGCGGTGGGCGCGCGGCCGTAGCGCCGGTTTCGCCGCGCCCCCTACTATCACGGCGATGCTCCGACAAGTACTGCACAGCAAGATCCACATGGCCCGTGTCACCGGCGCCTATCCCGACTACATCGGATCGATCACGATCGACCGGGACTTGCTGGATGCGTGCGGCATGCGTGTGAACGATCACGTGCACGTGGCCAACTGCCGCACGGGCGAGCGGCTCGAGACCTATGTCTTCGAGGGTGAACGCGGCTCGGGGAAGATCGAACTGAATGGGGCCGCGGCGCACCTTTTCGAAGTCGGCGACCAGGTCATCATCATGCACTATGCGCTGATGAATGACGACGAGTACGCGACCAACCGGCCGAAGGTGCTCCTGATGACGCCGGGCAACCGGGTGGAGAAACTGATCCGCTATGAACCAACGCCGGCGCGTTAAGGTGGCGCGCCGCGGGCGTCCTGCGCCTTGTGGGGGTAGAGGGGTGTGTTGACTCGGCAACGAGGAGACCAGCCATGACACGCACGACCGGCACCACACGCGAGAGCGAACTCGGCGGACTCAAAGTCGTTCTGCGCACGAAGACGCTGAAGCAGATCGTCGGCTCCGGCGGCGGGATCGCGCCCACGGTCGCGAAACTGATCGGCAAGTCCGGCGACGAAACCTCCAACCAGTCGGGGCTGAAGCCCGTCAATCCGCGGACCGACTACCGCAACTTCCTGAGAACCTGAGGATTCGTCCGTCAGCCCGGGCCGCTCCCGGGCGAGCCGCCCGCGAGCCGGTGTATGCCGCTCTCTTCCAGGCGGAACACGGTCCATTCGCTCATCGGACGCGCGCCGATCGAGGTGTAGAACTCGATCGCGGGGGTGTTCCAGTCGAGCACTGACCACTCCATCCGGGCGCAGTTGCGGCGTCTCGCAATCTCGGCCAGCGCGACCAGCAGCGCCTTACCGAGTCCGCGGCCCCGGAACCGGGGTCGAACATAGACATCTTCAAGATACAGGCCCGGGCGGCCCATGAACGTCGAGAAGTTGAAGAAGTACAGCGCGTACCCCTGGGGCTGGCCGTCAACCTCGCCGATGAGCGCGCAGGCGGCGGGAAGACCGTCCCGCGGGAACAGCGCCTCGCGGACGTGTTCCTCGGTCGCCACGACTTCATGCCGGAGTTTCTCGTACTCCGCGATCTCGAGGATCAAGCCGTGGATCAATGCCGCGTCGCCCGGATTCGCCGCGCGGACATGAAGCCCGTTCCCCGGCTTCGGGCTCATGGCCGCGGCTCCTCCGACGCGGACGCACTGGCTTCCGTTGATCGCTCTCCCTTGTCGTGGAAGAACAGGACGAACAGGATGAGGACGACCAGGGCACACCCGGCGGCGGCATACCAGATGCCGCGCCAGTCGGTGAACTTGCCGACATCGTCCGCGGAGGTGAACGAGGCCACAAGGTTGCCGAAGATCATCGCCCCCGCGCCCAGCCCGAGCCCCTGCGTCACCAGGACGAGGAACCCCTGTGCCTGCGCCCGGATTTCCGGCGACGCCTTCTTATCGACGTAGACAAAGCCCGCGACGAAGAAGAGGTCATAGCAGAGCCCGTGGAGGACCACGCCCAGGACAGCCATCCACCGCTCCATGTCGACCGCGGCACCGGCGAACAACGCATACCGCGCGACCCACGCGAACATTCCGATCGCCAGGACCCACTTCACGCCCAGCCGCAGATAGAGCGCGGGGAGAAGCAGCATGAAGATGATCTCGGTCATCTGTCCGTACGACATCGTGATGGTCGGGCGATCAAACCCGAGATAGTCGATGAAGTTCCGGGCCTGCTGGTAGTACCCGGCGAGCGGAATGCACAGAAGCAGGGAGCAGACAATAAAGATGGCGTAACTCGGCCTGGCGAGGAGTTTGAGCGAGTCCAGTCCGAGGATCTCCCGCGCGGAGACCGACCTTCCACGCGCGGGCGGGGGCGTGTGCGGGAGGGTCATCGCGTACAAGGCGAGGAGAATCCCGGCTCCGCCGCTGATGTAAAACTGCACCGGCGACTTGTCCCCGTCGGCGATCCAGGTCAGACCGCTCAGACCCCACGGAGCCAGGCTTCCGGCGACCGCGATGTTGCCCACGATCCATCCGATCGTGCCGAAGACACGAACGAGCGGGAACTGCTTCTGACCGCTGGAGAGATGAGTGAAGGAGAGCGAGTTGGTGAGCGCCAGCGTCGGCATGTAGCAGAGCATGTGCGCAAGGAGCATCAGCACGTAGGGGTGGAAGAACGTCTTGGGCACATCCGGGCCCGCCGCGGCGACCACACCGGGCATCGCCAGCATGATCACCGCGCCGGCCAGATGGAGCACGGCGAGCACGACTTGCGTCGGGAAGTACCTGTCTGCGATCATTCCCACGAAGAACGGCGAGACGACGGCGGCGATCGGCCCGACCGTGTACGCCCAGCCGATCAGGTCGTCGAGTCCGACGGCTTTCATCCAGCCCGTCATGGAGACGTACCACGCTCCCCAGACGAAGAACTGGAGAAACATCATGACGGACAGTCGCGGCAGAAGCCGTTCAGCGGTGGGCATTCGCCCAGACTAGCCGAATCCCGTATTCACCGCCAGCAGCCCCGGCCCAGTCTCGCGCCCGGGTGCCCGTCCCGCGAGGGGTGCCCCCATCCCGCATCTACCGGCATGATTCCGCTACCAGGGCGTCCAGCACCGCCGCGGCGGCGCCGGAATCCAGTGCATCGGCCGCCATCGCGACGCCCTCGGCAAGGTCCGACGCGGCATCGGCGACCACCAGCGCGCCTGCGACGTTGAGCACAGCCATGTCGCGGGCCGGCCCGCGTTCTCCCGCGAGGATCGACCGCGCGATGCGGACGGCGTCGTCAAGCGTCCCCGCGGCGACGTCTTCGAACCGTGCCCTGGCAAGTCCAAGGTGCAGGGCATCGACCACGCGCGTCGAAACGCAGCCGCGTTCGACGGTGTGCACGATGTTGGTGTCCGTCGTCGTCAGTTCATCCAGGCCATCGTGACTGCTCACGACCATCGCCTTCTCGACACCAAGGCGGGCGAGCGTGTGGGCGACCTTCTCCGAGAGTTCGCGGCTGTAGGTTCCCATGAGTTGACGGGGAGCGCCCGCCGGGTTCGTCAGCGGCCCCAGCAGGTTGAAGATCGTCGGGAACCCGAGAGCCTTTCGCGCGCCGGCCGCGTGCTTCATCGCGGGGTGGTGGTGGATCGCAAAGCAGAAGCACAGTCCCAGCCGTTCAAGGCAGCGTGCCTGGGTCTCCGGCGATGCGGCGACGTTGACGCCGAGCGCCTGCATCAGTTCCGCTGACCCACGCCCGGTGCGGCTGGTGCTCCCGTGCTTGGCGATGGCGACGCGTCCGGGGGCCGCGGCCACCGTCACGATCGCCGCGATCGTGGAAACATTGAACGCCTTGGGCGCTCCGCCCGTGCCGCAGGTATCCAGCAGCCTGCCGGGGATGCCGGACGGCCGCGGAACGGGTGTCACGTGTGCCCGCATCACCCTGGCGCCTCCCACGAGTTCGTCGATGGTGGGGCCGCCGGGCCTCGCCGCGATCAGCGCGAGCATCGCACCGATCTGCGCATCGTTCCAATCGCCTGCCAGGACCTGGGCAAAGGCGGCTTGGGCCTGCCGCTCATCCATGGGCTTGCCCGTCAGCAGTTGAGCCAGAATGTCCGATGCGGTCGGCATGGCGATTCTCCACTATCGGCCCGTCCGGGGGTTGGGTTGTGGCCCGGATCGCAGCCACGCCGCCCCAGACCGCCGAACACCGCAACGTGTTGCCGCCCGGGAACGTACGATGGTGCATGCGGGGCGTTCGGACGACCATCCACGTGACACGACGGCGGCTGATGGTTGCCCGCGTCATCGATCGGGTTGGTTCCGGGCTCGTGTGGGGTCTCGGTGCGAGCATCGTTGCTGTCCTGACCGGCAAGGCCGGGGCTATCGACCTCCCCCCTTGGTTCCTCGTCACGATCCCGGCCTCCGCCGGAGCCTTGATTGGCCTTGCGCGATCCGTTCTGCACCTGCCTTCCGACCGGGCCGCGGCCGGGGTCATCGACGACGCCCTGGCCCTCCGCGACCGGATCACCACCGGCCTGACGCTCGATGCCGGACAGGACGCGGAGTTCACTGACCTGGCGAGGCAGGAGGCCGAGAGTGCGGCGGCAAGTTCGGATCCGGCGCGGGCGATCCCGTATCGCTTCAGCGCCGCATGGATGATCTGGCCGGTTCTGTTGCTCGCGTCGGCATGCATCGTCATCCTGGCGCCTCAGGGCGATCTGCTGGGGCGTCGACACGCTGCAACGCGGATCGAGACTGAACGGACTCTCCGAAACCAGGCCGCGGCCGACATCAAGCAGGCGATGGAGCAAGTCGATCCGATCCTGCGCGATGCGCCCGTTTCTGATCCTCGCTCAGCGCAACTGGCCGAACTCGATGCGCTGCGCACTGAACTCGAGGAGGGACGGCTCGATGCCGATCAGGCGGCGTCCAAGGCGATCGACCGGTTGCAGTCGATCGCGGAGCGTTCAGAACAATCCGCGGCGAATGCCGCCGCGAGAAGCCACGCGATCTCCCGCGCACTGGCCGGCCTGAACCGAACCGACAGTCGAACGATGTCCGGAGGCGGCGATGCAGACCGCCCTTCCGCCCAAGGCGCCGATGCCTCTGCCGGTGTGGAGGAGTCCGCGCTGACCAGGGCCGTTCGCACCGGAGATCTTGCCGCGGCTCGTCAAGCCGCGAAAGACCTGATGCAACGAGGCCGGATGTCTGAGGCGGACCGGCGCGAACTCGCGGCCGACCTGGAGCGGCTGGCGGCGGACCTCGATCAACTGGATGCCCAGGAGTCTGCGCGTGCCGAGCGCGATGCCGCAAGCGAATCGCCGGCATCCCGCGAAGAGGGGCTGCCCGAACTCGCCAAACGCCTCGAAAACCAGGCCGCCGACGGCCGGGCCGATCCCGCGTCGGCGTCACCGCCGTCTCCGCGGCCCGCTGCGGACGATCAGCAACCCACTCCAAGCGCGAATCCGCGGCGAGACTCCGCTGTCCCCACGGCACCACCAGATTCCAGTCGGCCATCAGCGTCGCCTGCGGAACCAACACCTACTTCAGACTCCGAGAAGGCGGCAGAGCCAAGCAAGCAGCGTGAGGGGGAAAGAGCAGTCGAGACCTCCAAGCGAACACGCTCTGAGCGAGGCGGCGACACGGCGACCGACGACCGGCCCGCCTCAGGCGACTCCCGCGCGTCTCCGGACAAGCAATCGGCCAAGCAGGACGCGGGTCAGAGCACCACGCGGCCCCCAGGCGATGCCGACGACTCCGTGCCTGCCAAGCAGGACGCCCGCGAGCAGCCAGGAAGTTTCAGACAGGACGGCGCCCCATCGGCCACGCGAACGACTCGCGATGCGGCCGGCGATGCTGCCCGAGAGCAACCCCGCGCACCAGATCAACGGCAACTCCGAGAGAAGTTCGAGCGATCCGGCATGTCCCCGGAAGATGCCCAGCGAGCGGCGGAGCAACTGACGGCGCAGAACCGCGAACAGGAGGCCGAGCGCGGCGCAGCGCAGGACCGCCGCGAACTGGCCGAACGGCTCAAGTCCGCCGCCAAGTCCCTCGCGGATGACGGCAAGCCAAAGCCGAATGGCGTGAACGAGAGTCAGCAACAACCGGCCGCTACTCAGGGCGCCCGGAAAGGCGTCAACCAAGAGCCCAACGCGGGGCAAGAAGAAGCCACGAACGCCGCCAGCCCCGGCCGCGACCAACGGCAATCCGAGCAATCGGGCAACGGGCCGCGACCGGAGGCACGCGGCGGATCGAGCCCGGCTTCGGGCACACCGCGACCAACACCCCCCACCACCGCGCCCGATACGCCAACTCCAACCCCCGGCCGGTCCGATCAGGCCGCACCTGTCCGGCAGCAAGGTGAGCAACCGCAGCCGGATCGCGCGGACACTCCGGCCACAGATGCGAACGAGCCCAACTCCGATGGTTCGACGCCGACACAGGACGCTCCGCGCGGTAGGCAGACACACGACCCCCGCAGGCCATCCCATCAACCCGAGGGCGATCCCAAAGAACCACAGATTCCCGATGAACTCCCGGTGCCCACCAAGGAGGCGATCTCTAAACTCGCCCGGCATCTTGACAAGATGACTGCCGATGACAAAGCCGAACGGGCAGACCGCGCTGCCGCGGAGACAGCCCGCGAGCAGGCCCGCCGAATGGCCGAGCGCCTCAGCCCCCAGCAGCAGGATCGTCTCCGTCAGTGGGCGGAGGGGATCGCCCGCGAGAACCCCGACCTGGTCCGGCGGCTGATGAACCAGCCCGATGGCGCACCCGACTCCGATCAACCGCGGCCGGATCTTGCGCAAAGTCACCCGCAGGCGAACCCGAGAAGGGGCATGACTCCCGACTCTGCCGGCACCGACTACCCGGCCGGCGGCGGACCGGACGGCCGGGCCGGCGATGCCGCGGCCGCACGCACTGCACCGCCGCTGACGCCTGACCGCACCGAGTTGGTCGATGCTCGAAACTCCGGCAGGGAGCAGCCGGCCATCGCTCAATCTCGCGGCCAGGTCGCGGGCGAGTGGCTTGCCCCGCCCGCAGAAGGGACCGCCGCGACCACGGGCCCGAGCCCCGTCGAACGCGTTCGCCAGGCGGCACGCAGCGCCCAGCAGGCCGTGGACGACCGGTCCATCCCCGCACGGTACGACCGGATGGTGCGACGCTACTTCCAGCGACTCCCCGACAAGGTGGCTGAGCGCACCAGGGCAGAGGCTCCCGCGTCGGTACCGGCACAGGACGCACCGTGACGCAAGGATGAGCATCCACTTCGATCAACCCGTGTGGCTGTGGCTGCTGACGCTCGCAGCGCCGATGGCAACCGCGGGCTTGCTGTGGTTCAACTCCATGAGCCGGCTGCGCAGGTGGGCATGCGTCGTCGCGCGGGTGTTCCTGATCTCAGCAGTTGCCGGCATGCTCGCAGGGGCGACCGCCGTGCGGACCACCTCGTCGCTCACCACCATCGCCGTGTTCGATTGCTCCGGCTCGGTCGATGCGTTCTTCGATTCACGCGACCAGACAGGCAGATACGGGCGACCACTCGACAGCATGCGTGAAGCGCTCTCCGCAGCGCTTCAACACTCCGGTCGCGGACCTGATGACCGGGCCGGCGTGGTTCTTCTGGGCGAACATCCGATCGCCTGGTCCGCTCCGACACGCGGCGATCCTCTGTCCGCAGCGATCGAGACGCCCGCCTCGGATGGTTCCGACATCGCGGCGGCCATCCGTCTCGCCCGCGCGATGGTGCCGGCCGATTCAACCGGACGAATCGTGTTGTTCACGGACGGAAACCAGACCCGTGGCGATGCGCTCTCTGAGGCCCGTCTGGCCCGCGCCGCGGGAACGCCGATCGATGTCGTCCCGCTCCGATACCGGGTGGAATCCGAAGTCGTGGTCGAGTCGGTCGATGCTCCGGCCATCGCGCCGGCGAAGGCGCCGGTGATCATCCGCGTTTCGATCCGCTCGACGGGCGCAGCGTCGGGCACGCTCGACCTGCTCCACAACGGGGCGAATGTCGACGCCACGCCCGGCGAACCGGGAACCGGCCGCAGGGTGCTGCTGCGGCCCGGGCGGCACGTCGAACTCATCGAGACTGAACTGCTCGCCGGGCGCGTGCACCGGTTCGAAGCCGTCTTCACGCCCGATCCGGCCGATCCATCGCACCCCGAGACGGGATTCGCCGCGGACCGGGTCGCGGCGAACAACCGCGCGGAAGCGGTGACGTTCAGCGTCTCGCCCGGGATGGTCCTGCAGATCGACGGGGTCGGGGGCGGCAACCCCGCGGGCGGCGGCGCGCCACTCAAGTCCGCGCTTGAGGCTTCCGGCATGACCGTGCAGATGGTCTCGCCGGAGGCCGCGCCGCGGGATCTGCTGGAACTCGAAGCCTACGACCTCGTGCTGCTCTCCAACGTGGGGGCCGAGTCACTCCGCGAAGAGAGCGTCGCGGCCCTCGCCCGCTACGTCACCGAACTGGCCGGCGGATTGGTGATGATCGGAGGGCCCGAGTCCTTCGGCGCGGGCGGATGGAAGGGAACCCCGATCGAGCCGCTGCTGCCGGTCCTGCTCGACCTGCCCGAGCAACTCATCAAGCCATCCGCGGCGGTCGTTCTCGTGCTCGACAACTCCGGGTCCATGAACGCCGGCGTGATGGGCTCCCCATACAGCCAGCAGGAGATCGCCAACGAGGGCGCGGCCCTGGCAATCGAGAGCATGGACCGGACCGACCTCGTCGGGGTCATTACGTTCAACAGCGACTTCAAAGTCCAGATCCCCCTCCAGCGAAACCGTGACCCGAAGAAGTCCGCCGAAATCGTCCGGTCGATCAGCGCCGGCGGCGGGACCGATTGCGGCCCGGCGCTCAACGCCGCGGCGGGAATGCTGGACGACTCGGCGGGCGAAGCGGAGGTGCGGCACATCATCGTGCTCTCCGACGGCAAGTCCAAGGGCGCATCGCAACTCCCCGAACTGGCCGGCCGCCTCGCGCAGCGCGGCATCCGCGTCTCAACCATCGCCGTGGGCATGCAGGCCGACTCGGTCACGCTTGCCGAGATGGCCACCCGCGGCGACGGTCGCTTCTATCGCGTCGTCGATCCCAAGGTTCTGCCCCGGATCCTGATCAAGGCGGTTCGTGTCGTGCGCTCTCCGCTGATACGCGTGGGCGACTTTGAGCCGATCGTGCTTGCGACGGGCTCGCCCCTGGTGCAGGGCCTGCCGGCCGGGATGCCGCCGCTGGGCGGCGTCGTGCTCACCCAGCCTCGCGACACGCCGACCGTCGTCGAGGCCATGTCGACACCCACCGGCGAGCCGCTGCTGGCGCACTGGAACGCCGGGCTCGGCCGCGTCGCGGCGTTTACCTCCGATGCTCACGACTGGGCCGGCCGGTGGCTGGAGTGGCCCGGATACGGCCAACTCTGGACTCGTATCGCACGCTTCACTACCCGCCCTCCAACCGACCGCAGGCAGGAACTGTCGATGTCGCTGGAAGGCGACACGCTCCGGCTTCGCCTCGATGCCGCTGACGACCTCGGCAAGCCCCTGGACCTCCTCTCCGTTCCCGGAGCGGTGTATTCGCCCGGCGGCGAACGGATCGACGTTCGGCTCTCGCAGACAGGGCCGGGCCGGTATGAGGGCGCAGTACCCGCCGAGAGTTCCGGCACCTATGTCGCAACGTTTTCCCCGCGCCGGAACGGTCAGGCGCTCAGCCCCGTGATCGGCGGAGTGAGTCGCACTGCCGGGCTGGAGTACGCCAGCCTGCGATCAAACGACGATCTTCTCGCGGCCATTGCAACGGAGTCCGGAGGAAGACTCATCGAACTCGACTCCCTTGCGGGCGCGAACGTCTTCGATCGTTCTGCTGTCCGGCCGGTCGAAGCCCGGCTGCCCCTCTGGCCTGCGCTGCTCGCGTGGAGCATCGCCCTGCTCCTGGTCGACATCGGCACGCGCCGCATCGCCTGGGACCGTCTGCTCAGCCGCGAGTTCGGGGCTTCGCTTCGTCGCGATGCCGCGGCCGTGCTCAAGGCCCGCGGAGCCCAGGCCGCGGCGACGGCCGAGCGGCTGCGCCGGGTGGAGCCGGCCCTCGGGAGCGCGGCCACAACTCCGGCCGGCGGAGGGCTTGGCGCCGAAGACGCCGTCGCGATCGTCCGCGAGCAGGCGGAGCGCCGTCGACAGGCGCGCCGCCAGGCATCGGTCGCTCCCACAGGCACATCGCCCTCGCATCGCATCGCGGAACCGGGCGCTTCGGCATCGCCGGATGAATCAGGCGGGCTGCTCGCAGCCAAGCGCCGCGCCCAGCAACGCATCGACGAACAGCGGGAGAATCGCGGACCATGAGCGATCCACGTCCCCTGCATGAGATGGAGCCGACGCGGCGTTTCAGCGATCGCGTGCGGGATTACGTCCTCTATCGGCCCACGTATCCACTCGCCGCGGCGGAGGCCGTGATCCACGGGCTCGGCCCGCCGCGAGACCTGTCCGTCGCGGACATCGGCGCCGGAACCGGGATCTTCACGCGGGTGCTCGCCGAAACGGGCGCGAAGGTCATCGCCGTCGAACCCAATCCCGAAATGCGTGAGGCCGGCGCGCACGACGCACGCTGCGCAGGCCGGCGAATCGAGTGGTGCGGGGGAACCGCGGAAGCCACGGGTCTTCCAGCTGAGTCTGTGAACGCCGTCGCCTGCGCCCAGGCATTCCACTGGTTCCGTGCCGCCGAAGCACTCGCGGAGTTCGCGCGGATCCTGGCGCCACGCGGCAGGGTCGCCCTTGTCTGGAACGATCGCGACTCCGCCGACCCGCTCTCCGCGGGGTATTCGCGCCTGATCGAAACGGCTTCGGGCGGCCACGCCGCGGCAAATGACCACACCCGGCCGCAGGCGCTGTTCGCATCCGCCTTGTTCACCGGCGCCCAAGAACAGACCTTCCGGCACGCGCAGAAGTTGGACCGCGCAGGACTGGTCGGTCGTGCGATGAGCGCGAGTTACATTCCCCGCAGCGGACCCGCACATGCCGCGCTGGAGCAAGGACTGGATGAACTGTTCCAACAGCACCAGCGCGACGGCCACATCCAACTGGCGTACGTGACGCGAGTCTTCCTCGCTGAGCGCCGCTAGGACGTGCCCACGCCCACCCAGCGTTGCGCGGGTCTGGCGCCGCGGAGGCTCACTCCGCCCATCGAAGCAGGCCGTGCGGATCAATCATCACCACGTCCGGATCGCTGTCCGGATCTCCGACGACGAGTATCGCCGCGGCGCTGAATGCTCCAACAACGCTTGCCGCCCGATCAACCGGCAGCGCGTAGAGCGCGGTCCCGAGCGCATCGGCAATCGCGCCGTCCCTCGCGACTACGGACACCAAGACGCCCCTCGGTGCCGGAAACCCCAACCCGGTATGAGCATCCACGATGTGGCTGTACTTCGTGCCTTCGACCTCGACATACTGCTCCGCATCGCCCGAGGTCGAGATCGCCGCGTTGACCAGCACAAGGTCTGGCATGCCTTCCCGCACCCGGATGCGCCAGCCGCGAGCGCCTGGCGGCGGGTCTCCCACGGCGATGTCGCCCGCAATCGCGACCATCGCTCGCGAGTAACCTCGCTTCCTCAGGTCGTCAATCGCCGCCTGGGCCGCGTATCCCTTGCCGATGCCCCCGAAATCAAGGCGCATGCCGGCCATCGCGAACCGGACGGTCTCGTGCGTTTCGCTTAGTTGGATGTTCCGCCAATCCGATCGACGCACCGCTTCGGCGAGCAATGTGCTGGCGGGGATTTCCCCAGTCTGACGCGAGGCCCGCCAGAGAGCCACCGCGGGCCCAACGGCGACGCTGAACGCCCCATCCGTTCCGCGGCTCACCCGCTGGGCAACCGTCAGTGCCGCTCGAAGATCGCCATCGACCGGCAGCCACTCGCCCGGTTGCGCATCGCCCAGTTCGCACAACCGCATCGCGTCGCTCGATGGCCGGTAATCACTGAGCGCCTGCTCGACCTGCTCGATGCGATCGAACGCCGGAACCACCGCGGCGACGGCTTCTTCCATGTTCGCGGCGTGAATGGTGATCCGGGTTTGCACCCCCATGCACAGCCGTGTAAACTCGAACCGCCTTGCCCGGGAGCACCCGCCGACAGTCAGGATCGCCCATGCGACGGCCAGGAGCAGCAGCGTGCGGAGCAGGATCGATCGCATGATCATGCGGAATCTCACGGGAAACGGAGCCTCGGTGGCCGCTGCAGCGCGACGAGTTCAAGCGTACACGATGCTCTTGGCGGCCGCCGCGTGCGGCGTCCTGGCTGAGCACGCTCTGGGCACAGACGAACCCCCTGTCGCGCCGGTCGTTTCTCCCGGCACCACACCGCCCACTCCTCAGCGCTCGACGCTCGTTCGGAACGAGGGGAACTTCAAGCAGTTCTGGCAGGAGATTCCATCCGCCGCGTTCAAGTTTGCCATGCTCCCCGTTCCCGGCTCCGCCGACGGCTCGATCGCGCCGTTTTTCATCGGCAAGACCGAACTCACCTGGGAAGCGTTCGATGTCTGGGCGTATCGGCTGGACGAGCATGGGGAGCAGACGCCCTCGCCCCAGCAGAGCAACGCGCCCGACGCGGCGACGCGGCCGAGCAAGCCCTACCTTCCGCCCGACCGCGGCTTCGGCCACGAGGGCTACGCCGCCATTTCGCTCACCTTCCGCAGCGCGGAGACATTCTGCAAGTGGCTCTCGTCGGTCAGCGGGCTGAGATACCGCCTCCCGACCGAGGCCGAGTGGGAACATGCCTGCCTCGCGGGGCAACCCGGCGAGTTCGGCATCGAGGGCGGCGAAGCGGAGTTGGGTCGTTACGCCTGGTTCGCCGCGAACTCGGACGAGAAGCCCCACGCCGCGGCGACGAAGAAGGCCAACGCCTGGGGCATCTACGACATGCACGGCAACGTTCAGGAGTGGGTCGTTGGGCGCGATGGCAAGCCCGTGACCAAGGGCGGCTCATGGCGCGATCCGCCGGAACTGCTCAAGGCCGGCGCCTCGCAGAAACAGAACTCCACGTGGAACGCCAGCGACCCGAACCTGCCCAAGAGCAAGTGGTGGCTCAGCGACGGGAACTTCGTGGGCTTCCGCGTGGTGTGCGAGGTCGCACCCGACGGCAAGCCGGCTCGCACCGAGGGCGCCGCGCCGCCGGCCGATCGCCCAGATCAGAAATAGAACGCGCACGCGGTCCGCAAACCGCGATGGAGATTAGACGATGTCCGAGCAATCAAGCGTCACGCGGCGGGGCTTCCTGGCAACCACCGCGGCGGCAAGCGCCGGTGCGTTCGCCGGCGGGATGGTCATTCCGCGCAGCCTCCAGGCCGCGGCGTGGGCGGGCGGGACGGACACGATCCGCCTCGGGCTGATCGGCTGCGGCGGGCGCGGCACAGGCGCGTGCGTGCAGGCCCTGCGCGCCGACCCGGGCACCACGCTCGTGGCGATGGGCGACGTGTTCGATGATCGGATCACCGCCTCGCTCTCGGGGATCACCGAAGAGATGGGCGATCAGGCCGCCCAGCGTGTGCAAGTCTCTCCGGATCACCGGTTCGTCGGCTTTGATGCCCACAAGCGCGTGACCGACTGCGGCGTCGATGCCGTGTTGCTGACCGGCTACCCAGGCTTCCGTCCCGCGCATCTCCGATACGCCATCGAGGCGGGCAAGCACGTGTTCCTCGAAAAGCCCGTCGCGGTCGACTCTCCGGGCATCCGGTCGGTGATCGAGTCGGCACGCATGGCCCAGTCCAAGGGCCTGGCGTGCCTCACCGGCTTCTGCTGGCGGTTTGCGCCGGGCATGCGCGAGGCCTTCAAGCATGTTCACTCCGGCGCGATCGGCGATGTGACCAGCGTGCACACGACCTATCACAGCGGCACGCTCTCCCGACGGCCCAGGCAGCCGGAGTGGTCGGACCTCGAGTTCCAGATGCGCAACTGGTGGCACTTCACCTGGCTCTCGGGTGACCACATCGTCGAGCAGGCGGTCCACAGTGTCGACCGCATGGCCTGGGCGATGAACGACCGCACGCCCACCCGCGTCACCTGCCTCGGCGGCCGCGCCGCCCGCAGCGGGCCCGAGCATGGAAACGTCTTCGATCACTTCGCGGCCATCTTCGAATACGAGAACGGTTGCCGCGCCCACCACACCTGCCGGCAGATCGATTCCACGCCGAGCGACAACACCGACTACATCTACGGCCGGAACGCGTGGACGCTGATCAATGGCTGGGGACCGACGTATGTCAGCAAGGCGTACAAGGGTGACACCATCTGGAAGTCCTCGGGCTTTCAGGACGACGCGAGCCAGATGTACCAGGTCGAGCACAACGAACTGTTTGCCTCCATCCGCGCCGGCAAGCCATTGAACAACACCGAGCGCGGTTCCAACAGTTGCCTCATGGCCATCATGGCGCGCCAAGCCGCCTACACAGGACAGGTCGTCACGTGGGAGCAGGCCATGAGCAGCCAGGAGTCGCTCGTGCCCGACAATCTCTCATGGGACACGCCCGCCCCGACCGTTGTCGTCGCCGTACCCGGACAGACCAAGTTCTCCTAGCCGGTCGGGTGGCGTGTGCAGCGCAGCGTGACCCTGGAAATCGCCGTCGATTGCGAGGCTGATGCAGCCGTGGCCGCAGCCTCGGGCGCGGACCGGCTTGAACTGTGCGCAGACCTCGCGGACCATGGCTTTACGCCCGATCCCGCGTTGGTCCGAACCGCGGCGCGACTTCCCACGGTATCGACCGTTGCGATGGTGCGGCCCGTGAGCGATGATCCGGGCTCCCGCTGCTTCGTCTGGTCGAATGCGGACTGGAACACCGTGGTTGGCCACGCCGCCAGGTTGCTTTCCGCGGGTGCGGACGGCATCGTCTTCGCCTGCCTCTCGCCCGACTGGCAAGTCGACCAGCGCCGGGTCCGGGAGATGGTCGCGATCGCACAGGATCGGGAGACGGTGTTTCACAGGGCCATCGACCTCACGCCCGATCCGCTCGAGAGCTCGCTCCGCCTTGCCGACCTTGGTGTGACCCGAGTTCTGACCGCGGGAATGTCCCAGTTCGGAACAGCCGCCGAACTGCGGGCCGGGCCTCTTCCCGGCTCGATCTCGCACCCGGGACGCCAGGATCCCGAGATCGACTCCTGGCCGCAAAGGCTCTCGCGACTCTCCGAGTTCGTACGAATCGCCGGTCCAAGGATCCAGATCCTGCCCGGAGGCGGTGTTCGAGCCGCAAACGTCGCGGAACTGCTCTCACGCACCTCCTGCTCGCAGGTCCATTCCTCGGCAAGGGTTGCCGGAAAGTTCGACGCCGCGGCGGTCGCCGGCCTGCGCGCAGCGATCGACGCGGCGCGGTAGGCTGAAGGCCTTCCCTGAAGGACTGCCATCACTGTGCACACTCCCGGAGCGTCCCATGTCTGACCCGAACACTTCCGGCCACGCCATCTCACGTCGCGGCTTCGTCGTCGCCTCCACGGTCGCCGCGGTCGGCGCGGCGGCCATGCCTGCCTTCGCCCGTTTCGGTGTGCACCTCGGGGCGGGCCGGATGAAGGTCGGGGTCATCGGCTGCGGCGGCCGCGGCACCGGCGCCGCATCCAACATCCTTGAGGCTTCGCCCGATGTCGAGATCTGGGCGCTGTCGGACGTGCTGCCCGAGCGTGTTTCCAGTTGCCGCTCGGGGCTGGCGGGGCTCGACTCCGAGTATTCCCAGCGCGCCGCCGTGCCGGAAGATCGCTGCTACACCGGATTCGACGGCTATCGGCGACTGCTGGAGCACAAGGAGATCGACATCGTCATCTTGGCGACGCCGCCCGGTTTCAGGCCGATGCAGGTCGAAGCCGCGGTGAAAGCCGGCAAGCACATCTTCGTCGAGAAACCGGTCGGGGTTGATCCGGTCGGCGTCCGTCGAGTCATGGCAGCCGGAGAGGAGGCCCGGTCGAAGGGCCTCTGCGTCGTCGCCGGGACCCAGCGTCGGCACGAAACCTGCTACCTCGAAGTCATGAAGCGACTGAAGGAGAACGCGATCGGTCGTCTCGTTTCCGCGAGTTGCTACTGGAACCAGGGCGGTCTCTGGATGAACCCCCGCCAGCCGGAGTGGAGCGACATGGAGTGGCAACTCCGCAACTGGCTGTACTTCACATGGCTCTCGGGCGACCACATCGTCGAGCAGCACGTCCACAACCTCGATGTGATCAACTGGGTCACGGGCTCGCACCCGGTGTCGTGCTGGGCCATGGGCGGCCGCCAGTCGAGAACATCGGCGGCGTACGGACACATCTACGACCACTTCGCCGTGCAGTACGAGTACGACGGCGGACTCAACCTCACCAGTTACTGCCGGCAGATCGACGGCTGCGATCCGCGAGTCGAGGAAGTCGTTCGCGGCACCGACGGCACCATGGTCACCAGTTCGGGCCGTGCGGAGATCCGCGGCGAGAAGGCCTGGAAGTTCAGCGGAAAGAACAACAACCCGTATGTGCAGGAGCACGTCGATCTGATCGACGCGATCAAGAGCGGCAAGCCGATCAATGAAGCACAGAACGTCGCGGAGTCGACCATGACGGCGGTGATGGGCCGCATGGCCGCGTACACCGGCAAAGCGGTGACGTGGGACCATGTGATGAAGTCGCCCCTGGACCTCACGCCGTCGAAGATGGAGTTCGGGCCGTTGCCCGTTGATGCCGTGGCGATGCCGGGGAAGACTCCGCTGGTGTGAGCCGCGAGACTACGGACAGGCGAGTTCATCCGCCTTGATCTCGACCCTGTGGAGTTCTGTGCCGGCGGCGTTGATCCAGCGGCCGGTGAGGGTCGGCGGCGAAACGGTCGTGTCGGCCGCGAGCAGCAGGTAGATCGCGGGGTCGCCGACATCCCAGACGAGGGACGGGTGATCGACCTTCGCGTTCTCGTGGACCGCCTGGTGCAGCGGCGAGGTGATGAACTCATAGAGCGGATACGGCGCGCCGGTGAAACTCGGCGGGTGCTTGAGCAGACGCGAGCGGTGGATGTCTCCGCCCATGAGCACGACACCGTCGATCTTCGCCTCGGCGATGTACTTCCACACCGCCGATCGCTCGTGCTTGTACGCGCCCCAGTAGTCGGTCTTCAAGGGTCGCACCGACTCGTTCCAGATCATCCCGGTCGTCAGAATCTTGAACGTTGCAGTCGAGGCCTTCAACTCACGCCTGAGCCATTCCCACTGCTGCGCACCGAGCAACGTCGGCTTGCCCGAATCGACCGGCGACGGCTCCGTCCGCGAGAACCATCGCGCATCGATCAGGAAAACCTCCACGGGGCCGCGCCGGAACTTGCTGTAGATCCCGCGGCCGTTCTCTCCATCCTCAGCGGCGGTGCCGCGGCCGTCCGCGCCGGCGTTCGCGTGATACTCCAGGAATGCCTGCCGCGCACCGGCGCGACCCTCCAGGCGACCGTCCGTGTCGTTGCGTCCGAAGTCGTGATCATCCCAGGTGGCATAGGTCGCCGTGGACCGCCGCAGCGACGCCAGTTGCGGGTTCCCGAAAAACTCGCGATACCGCTTGCGCTGCACCGGAAGATCGGTCGAATCGATGTACGGCGTGTCACCGATGAGCACGAGCACCTCGGGCTTGGCCTCGGCGATCTGTTCAAAGATCGGCAAAGCCTCGCCGGGCTTGTCCTTGCAGCAGGAACCGAACGCGAGCGACACGCGCACAGGCAGGGCAGGATCGGGCGCGGTGCGAAACGAGTACGGCCATGCCGACCGGTCGTTTGAGTCCGGCATGGTGCTTGAGATGGCGTACAGGTAGACGGTCGAAGGCTTGAGTGCATCGGCCTTGAATGTCACACAGAGGTCGTGCTCCGCGTCCGCCTCGGCCACCAGCACATTCGGCGGCCCGTGGGCCGAGTTGACTGGCCTCATCCACATCTGCACCTTCCCGGGCTGACTCGCACGAGCCCAGATTCTCGCCTGGTCATGGCCGACATGCCCGAGAAACGGTCCGAGATCGACGTTCGACGCGGACCGATCGTTGCCCGCTCGCCACCGGTGCAGCGACAGTCGACGGATCACCGGCTCGCCATCGGACTCAAGCACTCTCAATCGCACGGCCGAGACGGTCGCGGGCTTCTCCAGCCGATCGATCTTTTTGTGACCGATGGCCGATCCCGCGGCAAGGATCTTCCACTGTTCGTCGATCAAGCCCTCGACCGCGTAACTGCTGATGCGTTCACCCTGGGCAATATCCTCCATCGTCACAACCGCGTCGATCGTAACGGGCGCGCTCGGTTGCGCGGTGAGCAGATCCCCATTTCCGCTCGTCTCAAGAACCGCCTTGCCATACCGCCGCGCGACCTGAGCGCCAAACTCCGCAGCCCGCAGCGCATCCGCTTCCGGGATGCGCCCCGTGCGGTCGGGAGTCTGGTTCAGCAGCAGAACACCGCCGCGACCGACGGACTTCTCGTACATCTCCATCAGCGCACCGAGGCTCTTGAGCGTGTCCGCGTTGTCGGTCCGCCAGAACCACGTGTTTCGGATCCGGGCATCGCACTCGTTCGGCAACCAGCGATCGGCCCCCCGGCCCGGTGCGATGCCGTCGTCCGCCGTGTAATCCCCCCACTTCTTCGCGCCGAACTTCACGCCGTTCCACGCCGGATACGGCGCGTGCCCGTCCTCGTTCCCGACCCATCGGATCGTCGCCTGCGGTCCCTGAAAGACGACCGCATCGGGCGCGAGCCGGGCGAGAATGTCGCCGACATCGAACACCAGCGAACCGTCGAACCAGACCTCCATCATCGGCCCATAGTTCGTCAGCAGTTCCGTGAGTTGAGTGCGGAACATCGTCTCGTACGCGGCCTGCCTGGCGGGGTCCTCCGCGCGTCCGCCGATGCCGACGCCGTGCTTGAGGTCGCGTGGAGAGATGTAGACGCCGAGTTTCATGCCGTGCTTGCGGCAGGACTCGGAGAGGTCCCTCATCACGTCTCCCTTGCCGCCGCGCCAGGGAGTGCCTTTGACGCTGTACTCCGTCGTCGCCGTCGGCCACCAGCAGAATCCCCCCTCGTGCTTCGCGACAAAGACGATGTACTTCGCGCCCATCGACTCGGCCACGCTCACCCATTGATCGGTGTCGAGTCGGTCCGGATTGATCTCGCTCAGCGGCGTGTTCATCCGGTCCGACTCCGAGTCCTGCCAGGTCTGCGGCCCAAGGTGGATGAACATGCCCACCTCCAGATCGTGCCACGCAAGTTGGGACGGCGTCGGAACCGGACGCGAAGCCGCGGGCGGCGCGGCCAGTTCGACGGAAGAAGAAGCGCTCACGCACAGCGCCGCCAGCAGTATGGACATGATCATTCCGGACTCCCTTCAGGGCGGAGTCTACCCGACCGGGTTCAATCGCCGGCGATGGCTACAGTCCCACTCTTTGAACGCCGACCGGCCTTCCCGTTTGCCCGGAGTGCTGCCCATGAACCGCCTCGCACAAGTCTCGACATTTGGGTGCATGCTGATCGCCGCGTGCGGATGCGCAGGCGAGAAGAAGGGTGATGGCAAGTCCGTGCCGATGGCCGCGATCAAGCCGGCGCCCAGCGGAGAACCCCGCGAGGCGACGCCGATCACGCTCAAGGCCGCCGACCCCGCCCCGGCCCTGAGCGTCGACCAATGGCTGAAGGGAGCGCCCGTTTCAGGATTCGAGAAGGGCCGGGTCTACGTGGTGGAGTTCTGGGCCACGTGGTGCCCGCCCTGCATCGCGAGCATCCCCCACCTGAATCAACTCCAGGCCGATCATCCGGAGGTCGTCGTCATCGGCGTGGCCGGGAGCGAGCGAAAGCCATCGGACGGTCAGCCCGATACCCGTGTTGACTCGCTGAAACGCTTCATCGATCAGCGCGGCGACGGAATGAACTACCGCGTGGCCTACGACAGCGACCGCACCATGGCTGAAACCTGGATGCGTCCGGCCGGCCAGAACGGGATCCCGTGCGCCTTCATCGTCGGACGCGACGGCCGCCTGGCGTGGATCGGACACCCGATGGCGATTGACGCGCCGCTGGCAGCGGCGATCACCGCTCCGAAGTAAATCGCGGCCACCGGCCCAACAGCAAAGAAAGCGGGCCCGCCCGGAACTTCCGGACGGGCCCGCGGTGTTCTGTCACAGCATGATCAGCAGCCGCCCGCGAACCATGCCGAGAGGAAGGCAAAGATGTCCGGCACGCCGATCACGCCGGAGTTGTCGAAGTCGGCCCGCAGGCTCTGGGCAAACCAGTCGGACAGGAACGCGAAGATGTCCGGCACGCCCACCGAGCCGTCGTGGTTGTAGTCGGCGCGGCAGCAGGGCGAGGTGTTGTTGCCCGGGCTGTTGCACGAGGTGCCGTTGCCCGCGTAGGACATGTTGGCCCCGATGCAGTCCTGCGCCGAGGCGACGATCACGCACGCCGAGCCCATGCAGCAGGCGCCGCCCGCGGGCTGGGTCGGGCACGGGCCGCGGTTGATGCTCCAGCGGTTGAGGGTGCCGACGTCTCCGCCCGCAGAGTCGGTGATCGTGATCGTCCACGTGCCGGCGGGGCTGAGTCCGGCGAAGGGCGCAAACGATGTGAACGCTCCGTTGGGCGGGCTGGAAGCCGACCCGTCGTTCGTCGACGGGCTGTAGAAGCCCGGCGGGAGCGACGCCGGAGCCCCCGCAAGCGCCGCCCACAGGTTGTTGCCGCCATCGCCGAACACGTAGTCGCCCGTGCTGACAAGGTCGGACCCGGACCCGAAGCCGGCGTTGCTCAACCGCTGCGGCCGGTTGAAGACATCGATCGGCCCGATGGGGGGACCGGAGTTGGGGAAGAAGGTCAGCGTGACAGTCAGGTCGCCGATGAAAGTGTGGTTGATGTTGAGCGTCAGGAACAGCGCATCGAGTGGAGTAGTGTCGGAGATGACCAGGTTATCCGTGACGGTGTTGGTGTCCGGAATGGCCAGGCTCGGCTGCGACTGACCGACGATCGCTCCCGCGAGGCACCCGGAGCCCGCACCTTGGAAGGTGCCGCTCTGGAAGGCGCACTGGAACGAGTTGAGCACCACGCACGTCCCGCCGACGCAGCAGCCCCCGGCGGTCGGGCAGGGCGAGCCGCTGCCCTGGAAGGTGCCGCCCTGGAAGGCGCACTGGAACGGATTCAACTGCGTGCAGGCGCCGTTCGGAGCGATGCACGAACCAGCGCCCGGGCACGACGAGCCGTTGCCCTGGTACGAACCGCCCACGAACGCGCAGTTGGCCTGCGTGCGCACTGTGCAGTCGCCATTCACCGCGATACACGCGCCCGTCGGCGGGCACACCGAGTTGTCGCCGAGGTAGGTGCCGGGGCAGTTCGGCCCGGGCAGCAGCACGCAACTGCCGTCATTCAGCACGCATCCGCCGACCGCGCCCGCGACGGGCTGACCGCTGATGCCCATGATCGCGGTGTTCTGAGCGTTGCCGCCGACGTTCGGCTTCGTGAAGGTGATGCTGGCGATCGAGCGGGTACTCAGCCCGCGCGCTGAAAGGTCCAGCACGGTCTGATACAGCCTCGGATTGCCCGCCGAGGCGTCATCCACCGCCACCTGGTTCAGCCCGACGCGTCCGAGGTTGTTCAGCGCGTTGTTCGTGGTGACGTTGAACCAGTCCTGCGCATTGAACGAAATGGGACCCGAGGTCGTTGCGTCCGTGAACTCGATCACCATCGTGCCGATGCCGCCCTGGTTCGAGGACGACGCGAACACCGCGAGGAACTCGTACGGCCTGCGGGCGATCGGGTCGAAGGTCAGCGTGCCCGTCGGCGAGAACACGTCGAGGAACAGCGCGTTGGCGGCGTTGTAGGGCTGCAACTGGCCCTGGACCGCCGCGTTGGACACGCTGACGAACGCGCCGCCCTGCGGCAGGCCCTTGGTCGAGCCCGGAAGGCCGTTCTCATACCAGGAGATGCTGTTGAACGTGTCGAACGGCTCGGCAAAACTGCTGAACGGAACGACGCCGGTGTTCTCAACCACGATGTCGCGGTTATACCCGCTCGTCGCGACAGGCGAGAGCGAAGTGACCGCACGCATCCCGCTGATCGCGAAGATCGCGGTCGTGGTGTTCGCCGCGCCGGTGGGCTTCGTGAAATCGATGCTGACGACATCGCGGTTGTTCAGGCCCAGCGCGGCGAGGTTGATCGTCGTGTGATAGATCCGCGGATTGCCCGCCGAGCCGTCGTCGACCGCGTTGGTCCCGAGGTTCACACGCCCGAGATTGATCAGCGCGTTGTTCGTCGTGACGTTGAACCAGTCCTGCGCATTGAACGAAATGGTGCCGGAAACAGACGAATCCGAGAACCGGATGCTCAGCGTGCCAGTGCCGCCGCCGTTGGCCGAACTGGCGAAGATCGCGATCGAGTCATACTTCGTCTGCGCGGCCGGCACAAGCGACAGTGTGCCCGTCGGCGCCGCCCCGGTCAGGAACAGCGCGTTGGGCTGGTTGTACGGCTGGAGTTGCACCAGCGTGCCGTCAACCAGGCTGCTGAACGCGCCGCTCGCGGGCAGGCCCTTCACCGAGCCAGGAAGCCCCGCCTCATAGAGCGCCCAGTTGTTCGGAACATCGAAGTTCAATGCCGCGCCGCTGTACGGAGTCGACGCACCGCTCTCGACCACGATGTCCCGGTTCCAACCCGTCGCACCCAGGGGCGTCATCTGCGCCGCCGCCGGCGAAGCGACCACCAACACCCCTGCCGCCAGCACGCACGCCAATCGGACAACGCGATGCCCAGTCATCTATCTGCTCCTTTGTCTGCCCCGACCCCGGAACGGTGAGTACAACAATGACACTTCGACCCACCACGCCGCGAGCGCGCAAACCAAGGCACACCCGCCGCGACCGGTGCTCCGGTCAAGCGACAGATCCGCCGAACCTTCAGCGTACACGAGCAAACCCGACCGCGCCAAGCAAAGATCGCAAGATCACTGTATTTCAAAGGCGCCGCCCCGCGCCGTCGAGGCCGCTCCACGACGCAAACCCGACTCTCGCATGGGTTTGGGTGATCTACCGGAGTTCCCGGACCATGATATTGCGGAACGCAACCGCGTCGCCGTGGTCCTGCAGCGCGATGTGGCCGCGGGACTTCGTGGCGAAATCAGGCATCTTCGTCCATTTGCTCTGCGCGTGCGCGGCTCGGTACGCCTCGCTCCCCAGTTCCAGTTCAACCACCTTGAATCCGTTGAGCCAATGCTCGATGTGATTGCCGCGGCAGACGATGCGGGCGTGGTTCCACTCGCCCGCCGGCCGCGCCGTATCAAACGCGCAGGGGAACACGTCATAGAAACTGCCGGTCCGAGTTTTGGCTTTTGCTTTGTCGCCGTGCCGCAGATCGTCGAGAATCTGGAACTCGGGCCCGGTCTGCCAGGGATAGTCGTGGTCCTCGGTCAACCGATAAATGATGCCGCTGTTCCCGCCTTCGGCGACTTTGAAGTCGATCGCGAGTTCGAAGTCCCCGAACTGATCCGCCGTGACCAGGTCGCCCCCGACGCGACCGGGCGTGTACCGAAGTTCACCATCCGCCGCGGTCCAGCCCGAGCCCTCCGGCAGCGAGTTCTTCTTGTACCCGCGCCAGTCGCCCGTCGAGGAGCCGTCGAACAGCAGCCGCCAGCCCGCCGCCCGTTCCTCCGCGCTCAGCGTGTTGTGCGTCCGCACATCCTTCCACACGTTCGGAAGCGTCTCGGCGCCCGTCGCCGCCCACTCCGCGCCGCGGCACAGCAACGCGCGAAACCCCGGAGTCGTGATCGAGACTTTCGTCTCCTCGCTGCCCGTCCACACATGCCCGAGCGGCGTTGCGAACACCCGTCCCTTGCCGAACTCCAGCGTAAGGGCCATCGGCTCGAACGCGCCCGTGCCGCCGGACTCGGTCGACGACAACGCTCTCGCCAGCAGGCTGTACCGCGCGCCCTGGGCATTCACGAGTTTGTGATACAGTTCGTCGCTCGTGCTGAAATCCGCGAGGCCCTTGGTGATCGGATGCTCCTTGTCCACCACCTCGACCTTGAACTCGTGGAACTGGCCGTGCCCGGTTCCATCCCGCCACATCAGGCCGAGCATCTTCTCGTAGTCCGCCCAGCCGGCGAAGGCGTTGTCCGCCGCGTGAACCGCGACCACGCCCACGCCGCCCGCAACCGCCGCGACAAAGTTCTTCTCCGCCGCCTCACCCCAGCGTTTGGGTTCCTGGATGTCGTTGTAGTCGAGTACGAACAGCCTGTACCCGCCAAGCCTGGCCGCATCTGCGAGTGACGCGGCGGGATCATCGGTGATCGTGACCGTAAATCGACCGGTCGCCTCCAGCGTCTCCGCGTGCATACGGCTGGTGTACTGCCAGTTGTGGTTGTTGTGACCCGTGATGAGCAGCGTCGGGATCGGCTGGGGGGCCGCGCCGGCAGTGCTGAGGCTGCCAACGGACAGGGCAAACGCAAGGGCAAGCATGTGTGGCTCCTTCTCGAGTTCGTTCCAGTCGCTTCAGCGTACCACGGGCAAACACCGCACGTTCAAAGCCGAGTCACCCCGGCGGAAAGCCCGCCGGCATCCAGACGGGCAAGTCAGCGATCGAGTCGCGAGCGGACTTGCTCGTCGGCACGCCCCACGTCTCGAAGAACGGGCCGAGATTCCGGCTCACCGTCCGGCTGAACCGAACCATCCACTGATCCCGCGACTCGTCATCGTCCTTGGGGCGCTCGGATCGGGGCAGATCCCGATACTCGGCGAAGACCTGCTTGAATGCCTCCCACCCAAACGACTCTCGCAGTTGAATGTACATCATGAGCGCGACGAACGGCTCGGACTTCCAGCGGTCAAACTTCGCGCCCAGCGCCAGGTGCTTGCCGATCGTCTCCTCGGGCCTCTTCAACGCATCGTGCCCGGTCGACATCGGCAGCCCGCACACGGACTCACAGATGTACAGCGAGAACAGGTTGCAGGTGACCTCGCCCGTGCCGCTGAAGGTCCACTCCCGTTGCTGGTGGTTGTGACCGAGTTCATGGAACAAGCCCCAGCACCCCTTGCCCAGCCGCGCCGCCTGCGTGATATCCGGCACGGCGTCCAGGTGCGTCATGATCGGATACCCCGAGTGCATGTACCCGGCCGAGATCTGCTCATCCGGCACATAGCGCTCCGGGCGGCGGCGCTCGCGCGGTATCGCGGCCAGGTCCGCCGCGGCATCCAGCACCCGGTCCCAGAGACTGAGCAGTTCCCGCGGATCATCGAGCCCGCGGATCGATGCGGACGGGACACTGATGATGACCTTCTCGGTCACCAGTTCTGCCCACGGCGCCGGGCGTTTGCGGATGGTCCGGCTCCACTCCGCGGGATCGGTCTGGCCGAGCACAAACATCGGCGCCTCAACCGCGCCGGCGATCTGCACGTCCACCCTCCGCGCCGGAGCCTTTCCGGGAACAACGATGTAGACCGGCCCGCCGAACGCGCTGGCGATCCGAGTCGACCTACCCGTGATGGGCTTCTCAATCGTGATGTCCGGCGCCCGCTGCCACCGATCTAGATGCCAGAGTTGATCCTTGTGGCAGCCGATCCGAACCCGCAGGTTGAGGTCCGCTGCATCAGGCGGCAGTTCGATTTCGATGGAATCACCGGGTGCGGCATACAGCCCGGTGCTGTGCCAGTCAGGAACACCGGTATCCACCTCGACCGTTCGCCGCACACGCTTTGCATCCGCGGGCACTGCGCCCGGAAACAACTCCGCCGCGGCATGCGCCCTGACTTCACCGGCCGGAATCGACTGGAGTTCGGCCAGTTGAAATGCGAGCAGGAACCGGTCCAGCGGTCGATCCTGCCCGATCGGCTGCTTCGGCGAGGGCGCGAGCGTTCCCGCATGCTCCGCGAGCATCTTGTTGAGCCTCGGCCTCAGCAGTCTGTCATCTTCCGGCAGCAGCCTCGCCGCCGCCGTGGCGGCCGCGCTGGCCTGCTTGAGTTTGTCGCGACCAAGTTCCTTGGCATCCGGGCGCTGGATCGCATCAATCGCGCTCGATGCGTTCAGGAGCGATGTGTCGCCCCCGACATCGAACATCCCCGCCGCGTTCTTCTCCGCATACGAGCCTGTCCACGCGATGCCCGCGGCGGCAGCGATGCGGTTCAGCGGATTGTCCCGGAGCGTCGCTTCTCCCTTGGCGGTCCACGCCCACGCAGTCTGCGCAGCGAGCAGACCACCGCCGTCACCGACGAACCGCTGGATGACGCGCACCTGTTCATCATCGAGCGCGTTGCCGGCGATGCACAGCAGGTCGACCCGATCCTTCAGCGGCTGCGTGTGCCACGCCTTCCCGAGGTCCACAACATCAAAGCCGATGTCCTTGAAGAACTGCTGGAGTGTGCAGTTGATCAGCCCGACCCGCGGGCTGCGCTTGCCACTCCAGTTCGCGGCCCACTGCGACGCATTCTCCAGGAGTTTCCTGTGGCTGCCTGCCGTTAGCGAGCCGACGTCCAGGTGCCCCGTGTGCGTAAAGGCCACGATCCGGCCGCGGCCTGACTCGCCAGCCGCCACGACCGGGACACGCACCCCTCCATCCTTCCCAACCGCAAGGATCGCGGCATCACTCGACCACACCGCGAGCGTGCCGGGAGTTCCGGGCGCGGCGATGGTCGTCACACCGTCGATAATCGCAGCGGCATCGACATCCGCCCGTGCTGCCCGCGGTGCCAGAGTCGCAAGCAGCGCGACCAGCGCCATCAACCCGACTCCGAACCCGCGTTCGATCGTCCGCACACTCATCATGGCTGCGCCTCGCGAGTTGCTCCGGGCGGCACAGGTGCCGGACTCTGCGACGCGAGTTCATCGCGGATCCGCTCCAGCAACTTCTTGGTCGCGCGGATGCCCTCCGGCTCGCTCAGCCGCCCGCCTTCATACTCGATCCCGATGTACCCGCTGTACTTCGCCGCAAGCACGATCTTGAGCATCCGGCGGTAGTCGATCGTTGTCTCATCACCGGAATCGTTGAAGTCGTAACTCTTCGCCGACACTCCTCTGGCAAAAGGCATCAGTTCCTCAGTGCCCTTGTACCGATCGTACGACTCCTTGTCCGAGATGCGGAAGTTGCCGAAATCGGGCAGCGTCCCCGCCCGCTTGTGCCCGACCTGCTTGATCACCGCGGCCAGCCACGCGCCGTTGGAGGACAGCCCGCCGTGGTTCTCGACAATGACGTTGAGATTCAGCGGGTCCGCGAGTTCGCAAAGCCTGCGCAGGCCCTCGGCTGCACGGTCGCGCTGCTCGTCAAACGACCCGCCAGAGGCTGCGTTCACGCGGATCGAGTGACACCCCAGCGCCGCCGCCGCGTCGAGCCACTTCCGATGATTCTCGACTGCCTGCCTGCGTTTGCTCTCATCGGGATCTCCGAGCGCCCCCTCGCCATCGCACATGATCAGGACACTCCTCACTCCCAGATCGTTGCAGCGCTTCCGGAGTTCCCGGGTGTACTCCTCATCACCCTTCTTCTTCCAGAACTGGTTCACGTACTCCACCGCGTCAATCCCAAACTCCTCCTTTGCCGTCTTCGGGAACTCCAGATGGTCAAGCCGCCCGCCGAACAACGCGCGGTTCAGCGACCACTGCGCCAGCGAGATCTTGAAAAGCGGTTCCGGCATTGCGGACACCCTCGCCGCCGCGCGTCCGGCGAGCAGCAGCGAGAACGATCCCGCCGCCATGAGGCCAAGCGACTCGCGGCGGGAAAAACGATTCGTAGTCATGACTTCTCCCTCAGCCTCACCCGGATTTGCCGGTTGGGACAGCAACGGTCTACATGGTACAGGAACCGGCGTGGTAATCTGCAGCCCATAGAACAGGAGTTTCCCATGGTCTGCACGACGGCCGCGGCAATTGGCGGCATCCTTCTGACTCACAACGCCACGACCCCCCCTGCGCATCCCCCTGCCGCTGCCCCCCAGCCGCTCGTCCTTCAAGCGCCGATCTCTCGCTGGGATGAAGCCATCCCCCTCGGCAACGGCCACGTGGGCGGCCTCCTCTGGGGCGATGGGAACACGCTCCGCCTCTCGCTGGACCGAGGCGATCTCTGGGACACGCGCACGCCCGAAATGCTCCAGCGCGAGGACTGGACCTGGGCCACGCTCCGACGCCTGAAGGAATCCGGCGACCACAAGTCCATGGTCGAGATGTTCGATGTGCCCTACGACCGCGTGCCGTACCCGACGAAACTCCCCGGCGGCCGGATCGAGTTCACACTCCCGCCCGGGACGACGATCCGAAGTTTTGCACTCGATCTCGCGCAGGCCGAAGGGCGGGTTGACCTCGGGGGCGAGCGAGTCGAGGCGTTCTACTCAGCGACAGCGCAGGTGGCAATGCTTCGGTTCGATTGGCCGGAACCGGAAGTGCGGATCGTGCGGCCGGAGGGTCTGAACAAACTGGGGTACGGCCAGGCGACGTTCGCTGACCAGAGGGGCGATGACACCGGCATCCGGTCTCGGGCGATGGTGCAGCCGTGCACCAGCGGCCGCGGATACGCGATCGTCGTCGCGAGCAAGCAGATCGGCGACGGGACCGAGATGGCCATCTGCTTCGTGGGCACCGATGGCGAAGCCTCCTCAGCCCAGGCGTGCCTGCAGGTCGCGACATCCCGCGCACGCGATGCCCTTGCCGTGGGCTACGACCGCATGCGCGCCGATCACCGCCGCTGGTGGAGAGATTTCTGGTCGCGTTCGAGCGTGTGCATCCCCGATCCGGCCCTCCAGCAGCACTACGACCTTGTGAAGTACTTCTACGGCGCGGCTTCCTCTCCCGATGCGCCTCCAATCCCGCTGCAGGGCGTCTGGACCGCGGACAACGGCGATCTGCCCCCATGGAAGGGCGACTACCACAACGACCTGAACACGCAGATGACGTACCTGGCCTGCTTCGATGCCGGGCTGTTCGAACAGGGCGAGAGTTGGCTGCGCTTCAACTCGAACTTGCTTGCGAAGTACCGCGAAGTCGCTAGGCGAGTCTACGGGCTTGATGACGGCGCGGTGATTCCCGGCGTCATGACCATCGATGGCAAGCCCATGGGCGGATGGGCGATGTACTCGCTTTCGCCGACGAACGGCGCGTGGATCGCGCAGTCGTTCTACTTGCACTGGCGGTACACCCGCGATGACCGGTTTCTGCGCGAGCGTGCGTACCCGTTCTGCTCGGAGATTGCGACCGCCCTGCGCACCCTCGCGCCGCGCAACGAAGCCGGCGTGCGCCGCCTCCCGCTCTCCAGTTCCCCCGAGATCTACGACAACTCCCTCAAGGCCTTCCTGCCGCCGAACTCCAACTACGACCTTGCGCTGATGCGATTCATCTTCGCGGCCTGCTCGGAGATGGGCGAGGCAGCGGGTGATGCCGCGGCAGCGAAACACTGGCGCGAAGCGCTCAACGAACTCGAGCCGCTCGATGTCGATGCCGCGACCGACTCACTCACCTTCGCCCGCGGCCTTCCGTACGACGAGTCGCACCGACACTTCTCCCACGCCATGGCCATCCATCCGCTCGGCCTTGTGGATGTGCACGCCGGCGCGGAGCAGCGGCGCATCGTCGAGGGGACGATCGCGCAGATCGACAGGCACGGAACGCAGGCATGGGTTGGCTATTCCTTCTCGTGGTTCGCATGCATGTGTGCGCGTGCCGGGCAATCGGAGCGGGCGCTCGACTACCTCACCAGGTACCTCTGCTTTACCGGCCGCAACGGATTCCACCTCAACGGCGACCAGAGCGGCCGCGGCCTGTCCGGCTTCACCTACCGCCCGTTCACGCTCGAGGGCAACTTCCTCGCGATGCAGGCTGTGCACGAGATGCTGATCCAGTCGCACGGCCGGGTCGGGGAGCGTGACTCCGGGATCCTGCGGATCTTCCCGGCAACGCCCGCTGCGTGGAGCGACGTGAGTTTCCGCGACCTGCGTGCCCAGGGCGGCTGGAAGGTGTCAGCAACACGCCGCGGCGGGAAAACGGTGCGAGTGGAGGTTTCCGCATCGCCCGGCAGCGGGGTGCTTGTCATGGCCGATCCGTTCCCGGCCGGCAAGGTCAACTGGAACCTCACGCCGGCTCGACGAGACGACCTGCTCGCATTCGAGTTGATGAACGCGGATGTGCTGATTGGCGAACTGTCGCCATGAGCGCCGAAGCCTGACCTCGCTCCCGTTGGTCACGCCTCAACGCCATCTTCCCGTTCGGCCTCATCGACCGGCCGCTCCCTCCGCAACGTCTCCACTTTGTCGTCGCGGGACGCCACGATCACGATCTTCAGGCTCTGCACCGATGCGGGCACTCGCTTCAGGAGCGCACTCTGTGCGCCCGACCGTAGCAGCCGATCGACGATGTACCGCGTCGATGAGTCGGGCACGCCGAGCGTCATCACGCCGCGCGACAGTTTGACAACCTCGATCTTGTCAGCGATGTGCGAAGGGAACGTCTGCGCCACCGCGATCGATGCCGCGCCAACAGCCTTGTACGCGTGCTTGGCGTGATCGAACGCATCGTGAACCGCCGCGGCGATCGTCGGATCGGCCCACACCTTGCGGATCCGCTTGAGCGCGGCGGGATTCTCCGCGAAAGCCCTGCGCTCACCCAGCGTGGGCTGATCCGGCGCTCGCATTCGGGCAGCGCGGATAGCCATCAGGCTCTCGGCGAATGCTCGTGCGTCCGACGGTGTCGCGCCCATGGCGAGAGTGTAGCGGAGACACCTGCCCATCCTCCGGGCGGGCCTCACACCGCGCCGCCCTCGAACACCACCCGTTGCTTTTTCGCCCCCGGCTTGGCCGTCGGGACCGCGCTGAGCAGCGACTGCGTGTACTTGTGCTGCGGGTTGTTGATGATGTCGAGTTTCCGCCCCTCCTCCACGATCTTGCCGCGATACATCACCGCGATCCGGTCGCACATGTGCTGGATCACCGCCATGTCGTGGCTGATGAACAGGTAACTCAGGCCGAAATCCCGCTGCAGATCCTTCAGCAGGTTCAGGATCTGCGCCTGGATCGACACATCCAGCGCGCTCGTCGGCTCGTCGCACACGATGAAACTCGGCTCCAGCGCCAGCGCCCTCGCGATGCCGATCCGCTGCCGCTGCCCGCCGGAGAACTCGTGCGGGTACCGGTCCGCCGCGGCCTTGGGCATTCCGCACCGCACCAGCAGTTTCTCCACGCGGTCCCGCAACTCCGCCTTGTCCGTGCAGATGCCGTGCACCATCAGCGGCTCGCCCAGGATGTTCACCACGCGCATCCGCGGATTCAGCGAACTCGCCGGATCCTGGAAGATGATCTGCATCCGCCGCCGCATCGCCTTCAGACTCGGGCCCGACAGCCCGTACACGTCCTGCCCATCGAACACCACCTTGCCGCTGGTCTTGGGGATCAGCCGCAGCAGCGTGCGGCCCACGGTCGTCTTGCCGCACCCGGATTCACCAACCAGTCCCAGCGTCTCGCCTTTGGCGATGTCGAACGACACTCCATCCACCGCCCTCATCCAGCCCGTGGTGCGCTGCAGGATGCCCGACTTGATGGGGAAGTGCGTGTGCAGGTCCTCGACGTGCAGCAGGGGGTGCTTCGGCGGTGTGGAGGCGTTGGCCATCGGCATGATGCGGAGTCTACGCCGCCGCTACCATCTCCGCATGGCACGACTGATCCGTCTTGAAGCGACCGCCTCGGTGAAGATCGACCCCGCGACCTGGCCGCGCGATGATCAGGGAAACCTAAAGCCGATCTCGGTATGCGCGTGCGGCCTGTCCCAGAAGTTTCCTCTGTGCGACGGCACGCACAAGGCTTGCCGCGACGCCGAGCAGCCCGGCAAGTTGTACGTCTATGACCGCGAACGCCGCACCGTGATCGATGTCCGCGATGACGTGTGAGCGCTAGATCTTCAGCAGTTTCGCCGCGAGTTCGATCGGGTGCAGAGCCTCGCGCCCTGCGCCATCGTGAATCTGGTGGCGGCACGAAGTTCCCGGGGCGCAGATGGCCGTGCCCGGCGACGCCGTTCGTGCGGCCGGCAGCAGCGTCAGTCCGCCGATCTTCATCGACAGGTCGTAACGATCGGTCGTGAAACCAAAACTCCCCGCCATGCCGCAGCAGCCGGAGTCGAGCACGCTTACCCGGTCGCCCAGGAACCGCCGCAGGAGCCGGGCGCTTGTCTCTGCGCCCCACAGCGCCTTCTGGTGGCAGTGACCGTGCAGCAGGATGCCGCCCTCGGCCGCGGCACCCGCCACCGCTGTCGCGTTGATCATCGGCGCCACGGGGTGCCGCTCCCATTCCCGGTCGACAAACTCCTCCACGAGCATCGACCGCGCCGCCAGCGCCCTCCGCTCCTCGATCGGCGCTCGCACCTTGAGTTGCAGCCAGTCGTCCTTCACCGCGCTCAGGCACGACGGCTCACAGAACACCACCGCCTTCACCCTCGCATCACCGATCGCCGGGCGCAGCAGCGAGAGCGTTGTATCAATGGCCTGCTGCGCATCGGCGAGCAGGCCGTTCGAGATCATCGCACGTCCGCAGCACCCCGCGCCAAACCCCGATGCGCCCTGCACGCCGCCCTCTTCAGGCAGCAGGTCCACCACATATCCCAGCGCCTCCAGCACGCGGATCGCCGCAATGCCGATCCGCGGCTCGTTGTACGCGGTGAAGCAGTCCGCAAACAGCACCACCCGCTCCGCCGTCATCGACGGCTCAGGCCTGCCCGCGCGATGCGCGGCGTACCACGAATACAGCGACCGCTCAAACCGCGGCACATCCCGCCTCGGGTCGAGGCTCAGCACCCGCCTCAGCACCCACTTCGACAGCGGCAGGCGGTTCACCCAGTTCGCGATCCCGGGCGTCAGCGAGCCCAACCGGTTCAGGATCCGCACGTGCCCGAACACTCTCGCCACCAGCGGCGGACCGCCCTTGCCCTCATACCGCTGCGCGGTGTACTCCGCTTTCAGCCTCGAGATGTCCACGTTGCTCGGGCATTCGCTCTTGCACGCCTTGCAGGACAGGCACAGATTCAGCGTCTCGATCGTGTCCGGGTCATCAAAGTTCGGTCTTGCCGACTCCCCGGCCCCCGCGCCGAACTGCCCGGACATCGCCAGGCGCAGCGCATTCCCGCGGCCGCGGGTCGAGTGGCGCTCGTCCATCGTCGCCATGTACGAAGGGCACATCGTCCCGCCCGACCGTTTCCGGCATACGCCCGCGCCGTTGCACTGCTCCGCAGCGCCAAGCAGCCCGTGCTGATCCGAGAAGTCAAAGTGCGTGCAGATGGCGACCCGTGCCCGATCTTCTCCACGTCGGCCCGATCCACCGCCATGCCCATGCGTCCCGTCATCGAGATCGAGCCTCTCCGCATCCAGTCTCAGGCTCTTTGCAATCGACTCCACCGGCCCGGGAGCGACGATGTTCCCCGGGTTGAGGATCCCCTTCGGATCAAACAGCGACTTCACGCGCCGGAATGCCGCCATGAGTTCGGGACCAAAGAACCGCTCCAGAAGCGGACCCCGCACACGCCCGTCCCCGTGCTCGCCGGACATGATCCCGCCGCACGCCCGCGCGAGATCCGCCACCTCCACCGCGATCGCCACCATCCGCTCGCGGTCCCTCGCATCGTGCAGGTCGATCATCGGCCGGATGTGCAGCACCCCCACGCTCGCGTGAGCCCAGTACGCCGCCCGCGTGCCGTGCCCCGCAACGATCTTCTTGAACTCCCGCACGAACTCTCCCAGCCGCTCCACGGGCACCGCGTTGTCCTCGACAAACGTGATCGGCTTCCGGCCGCCTTCATCCAGCCCATGCAGCAGCGGCTCGCCCGCCTTGCGGAGTTTCCATGCCGCGAGCATCGCCGCGGCATCGCGATGAAACGCCACGCCCCCCGGCGGAACGCCCGGCAACGATCCCGCGAGCCTCGCAATCCCGTCGAACGCACCCGCGATCTCGTCGGCACGCTCAAACGCGAAGAACTCGACATACAGCACGGCCTTCGGCTCGCCCGTTGCCGCATTCGCCCCCGGCAGCAGATCCACGTACCGCGCGTACTCGATGTTCCCCCTCGCCGCATCGAGCACAACATCGTCCAGCAGTTCCACCGCAGAGAGGCCCATCGGCAGACCGGCATCCAGGATCGGCTGCACCGCCGCGATCGCGTGCTCCAGCGTCTGGAAACTGATCACCGCCAGCCCCTTGGCGATCGGGGTCGGCATCAGCCGCACCCTCGCGCCCAGTGTCGCCGCCAGGGTTCCCTCGCTTCCGGCCAGCAGGGGCACAAGGTCGAGCGTCTCGGCAGTCGCGCCCGCTTCGACCTGATCGAGGATCATGTCCAGCGCATATCCGGCATTCCGGCGGACCGTCCGTGGGAACCGCTCCCGGATGGGTGCTGCCAGAGGCCGCACAATCTCAATCACCCCCGCCGCCAGCCGCCTCGCGGTCTCACTCGTCGCGCCCGCACCCGGGCCCAGCCACAACCGCTCGCCCGTCCCGAGGCAGACATCCAGACCGACCAGGTTTTCCACCGTCCGGCCATAGCGGATCGACCTCGCGCCCGCCGCGTTGTTCCCGATGCACCCCCCCACCGTCGCCTGGCGCGATGTCGCCGGATCCGGCGCAAAGAAAAGTCGCTCACCCCGACGAGACAACTCCTCGTTCAACTCATCGACGTTCACCCCCGGCTCGCACACCACGGTGTGCCCGCGCCACCCGCCGGGCCGACTCGGCAATCCGCTCCCTCCCGCCGCCTCCACCGGCCCAACGGCACGGCACCGCGACGACAGATCCATCACGACGGCGCGGTTGGTGCACTGGCCCGCAAGGCTGGTGCCGCCTCCCCGCGGCAGCACCGCCACGCCTTTCGTCGCGCAGTACCGCACCACGCGTTCCGCCGCACCCACGTTCGACGGAACGACCACACCCAGCGGCTCGACCTGATAGAGCGAAGCATCCGAGGCATACAGCAGCCGATCGTGCCGCCCGAAGCGGACCGCTCCTCCCTCGGGCCCCAACACAGCCTCGAGGCCGGCCGCCAGAGCCGCGCGTTCCGCTGCCGCGGAATCAGGCACCATGTTGTTCAGGACCGGAAGTTGCGCCATGAGTTCGGGATTCGAAGTGGTGGAGCGCGAGCAGGGTGGGGCGATGGTAGGGTCGCCCGCAAAGCGTCCGGTGCATTTCCCGTCCGCTCACCCGGACGGCGGAGACACATCGCCACGACCGGCCATCCGTGTGGGCTGCCGCCGCGCGTGCCCGATCGGATCCGATACAGTTATCGGAACGATGCTGCTCGGCGCCCAAGGGTGCTGACCGAGTCTCACCCCCCCACCCCCCGCCTTCCCCCAATCGCGATCACGCGCCTCGCGCCGCAAGGCACACCAGGAGCATCCCATGTCGCCCCGCACCGATTCCGCCCGTCAGGTTCACAGCGCCTCTGCACTTCTCATCGCCGTCGGCATGGCCTGCTCGACTCTGGCCTCCCTTGCGGCCGCGCCCGCCTTCGCGCAAGACGCCCGCGCGGCCGTCGCCAAGCAGGCCGACTCCGTGCCCATCCGCAAGATCGTTCTCTATCGCTCCGGCGTCGGGTATTTCGAGCGCATGGGAACCGTCGACGGCATGGCCGAGGTTCAACTCCGCTTCAACGCCGAGCAGATCAACGACATCCTCAAGTCCATGGTGCTCCTCGATCTTGATGGCGGGCGGATCGACACGGTCTCCTACGCCTCCAAGGAACCGCTCACCAAGCGTCTCGCATCGTTCGGCGTCAACATCTCGAACAACCCCAGCGTCCCCGACCTGCTGGGCCAACTCCGGGGCGCGCCTCTGAAGGTCGTCGTCTCCGGCGAGCAGATCTCCGGCACAGTCCTGGGCGTAGAGGACCGGACCCTCCCCCCGCGCGAGAATCAGCAGCCGGTCAAGGTGGCCCATCTCAACATGGTCACGGCCACCGGTCTGCGCTCGATCGCCATCACCGACGTCTCCTCGTTCGAGATCCTCGACAAGGAACTCGCCGGCGAGTTGAACAAGGCCCTCGCGACGCTCGCCGAGTACCGCGCCGATCGCACCAAGACCGTTGACCTTCGCTTCGCCGGGCAGGGCTCGCGCCGCGTCGTCGTGGGATATGTCCACGAGATGCCCGTCTGGAAGACCTCCTATCGCCTGATCATCCCCGAAGCCCAGCCGAGCGCCAAGGCAGGCGAGGGTGGCGCCGCGAGCAAGGGCGAGGTGATGCTCCAGGGATGGGCCATCGTCGAGAACACCACCGATCAGGACTGGGACAAGGTCACGATGGCCCTTGTCTCCGGCAGACCCGTCTCGTTCCAAATGGATCTCTACGAGCCGCTGTACACCTTCCGGCCCACGCTCCCGGTGCCGACCATTCCGGGCGTGATGCCGCGGAGTTATGCCGGCGGAATGGACCGTCAGGAAAAGAGCGATGCCGGGCCCCGTGGCGGTGGCGATACCGCCGGGCGGGCCCTCGCTCGGCGTTCCGGCGCTCCCGGCGCACCGCCCGCCGCTCCCCGGCCCGCCGCCGAGCCGGCGATGGCCGCCATGGCCGAGGCCGCGGGCAACTACGCCTACGCGGGGATCGAGGGTGGCGATCTCGCGGACTACGCCGCGCAGTCTCAGGCCCGCGCCGGCGAGGTCGGCGAGGTCTTCCAGTACACCCTGAACACGCCCGTGAGCATCGAGCGGCAGCGCTCCGCCATGATCCCCATCCTCACATCCAATATCCCGGGCAGGCGTGTCAGCATCTTCAATCTCGCCGACGGGTCAGAGCACCCCATGCGTGGTGTCGAACTCGTCAACGACTCCAACCTGCAGATCCTGCCCGGACCGATCAGCGTCTTCGACGGCGCGGCCTACGCGGGCGATGCCCAGATCGGCCATGTCGGCCAGGGTGACAAGCGGCTGCTCGCATACTCGGTCGATCTCGATGTCGACACCCAGACCAAGCAGGAGGACAGCAACAACATCGTCAAACTGCGCATCGTCAACGGTCTGATCGAGCAGACCGTCAAGAGCCAGACCAGCCTGACTTACACCTTCAAGAACAAAGACGAGAAGCGCCCTCGCACCCTGTTTGTCGAGCACCCCAAGGCCGGCGGCGGCTGGAGCCTTGTCAACCCCGCCAAGCCCGAGAACGAGACGCAGACGCACTACCGCTTCGTCGTCGAGATCGAGGCCGGCAAGCACGCCGAGTTGCCGGTGGTCAGCGAGCGCACCATCCGGCAGTCCATCGGCGTGCTGGACATGAACATCGCGGCTCTCGTCGCCTTCAACCGCGACGGGAAACTCTCCGACAAGGCCCTGGAGGCGGTGCGGAAGGCCGCGAGCATGCAGGCGGCGATCAACGACACCGAGCGCCAGATCAATCAGTTCAACGAGCAGACCGCCGCGATCAGCACCGAGCAGAACCGCATCCGCGAGAACATGGGCAAGGTCGAGCGGACCAGCGAACTCTACAAGCGCTACGTCACCAAACTCAACGATCAGGAAACCGAACTCGAGAACATCAACGACAAGCGCACCGCCGCCCAGCAGCGGATCGAGCAGCAGCGAAACGAGTTCAACGGCTATCTCCGCGGGCTCAACGTGGAATGAACGGGACCACCCTCACGCCGGGCTTTCCACCGTCTCCAGCACACCCTGCAGGATCGCCTGCGGCGATCCCGGCGGGTACGACTCCTCATCCCCGTGCCGCACCCGCGCCGAGGTGTACGCCTTCGCGATGATCCGGTGTGCGCACACCGGCAGGATGTTCGCCGTGATGTCCTCGGGGATGCAATAGTCCCGCCCGTCCAGCACCGCTGTCGCCCGGGCCGCCTGCGCCAGCGCCAGCGCGCCCCGCGGCGAAAGGCCCACCTGCAGGTCCTCCCGCCTCCGGGTCGCGTTCGCGATCTCCACGATGTACTCAACCAGAGCCTTCTCCAGCCGCACCGCGTCCACCTGCCGCTGCAGCCTCACCACATCGTCCCGGTGCAGCACCGGCTTCAGGTCCCGCAACTCGGTGTCCGCCGGCCGCTCCGCCAGCACCCGCGCCTCATCCGCCGCCGACGGATACCCCAGACCGATCCTCATCAGGAACCGGTCCAGTTGGTTCTCCGGCAGCAGATACGTTCCCTCAAAGTCAAACGGATTCTGCGTCGCGATCAGCATGAACGGCTGCTCGAGCGGATACGTGCGACCGTCGATCGTCACCGTCGCCTCGCTCATCGCCTCCAGCAGCGCGGTCTGCGTCCGCGGCGGAGTCCGGTTGATCTCATCCGCCAGCACAACGTTCGCAAAGATCGGGCCCTTCTTGAACGTGAACCCCGCGCCCCCGGCCCCTCCCGCCTCGCCGTTGCTCTTCCCATTGCCCGCCTCGCCCCGCGTGTAGATCGTCACCCCGAGGATGTCCGACGGCAGCAGGTCCGGCGTCAGTTGCACGCGCGAAAACGAACAATCCACCGACCGCGCCAGGGCCGTGGCCAGAACGGTCTTGCCCACCCCCGGAACGTCCTCGATCAGCACGTGTCCCTTGGCCAGCAGGCAGCAGATGACCTGATCGATCGCCCGGGCGTTCCCGAGAAATACCCGGGCAATGTTCGTGCGAAGCAGTTCGATCGGTCCGGCCATGGAGCGCTCACGCCTGTGTTTACCGGCTTCACGCCGGTCTGTGCGGAGTATACGTGCCGCCGTGCGCCGGGGGTTCACGTTCCGGTTAACCTCACGCATTCATGCCCGACCAGTCCCGCCAGCGCGACCCCACGACCGCCCCGACCCCTGTCGCCCACGACCTGGGACAGGAACTCGGCGGAGATCTGCCCTGCGTCGTCTGCGGGTACAACCTCCGCGGCCTCTCCATCCGGTCGCTCTGCCCCGAATGCGGAACCGGCATCCGCGCCACCATCCTCGCGCTCGTGGATCCATTCGCCAGCGAACTGCAGCCGATCCGTTTCCCGCGCCTCATCGCCGCGATGATCAACATCTGGACCGGCGGCGCTCTGTTCGCCGTGCTCCTCGGATGGCTGCCCATCGTCTACGACCTCATCAATGTGACCGGATGGCGCGTGCAGCGGCCCGATGTCGCGGCGGGCGTCATCGCTGCCATGGCCGTCTCCGCAACCGGTGCGATCGCGATCGTCCGCCCGCATGGCCGCGTCGGGCTCGCCGGCCCGCTGCTGGCGGTGCTCGGCATCATGCTCTACGCCCCCGCCGCGCTCGCCGTCTACTTCTACGACGGGCTCACCGCCGGACCCCTCGGGCCCAGATACCTCTCCGGCTGGAACCCCACCGCGCGTGAAACCCGGCTCGGGCTCGCCGTGTGGGCATCGTTTGCCGCGATTGTCCTCTGCCTGCGTCCCATGGCCCGCGTACTCGTCGCCCGAAGCCTCGCGATTCGGACCGGGCGCGTCGACCGGCAGACGCTGTACGCCATGGCGTTCGCCGCGGCGATCGGCGCGCTCGGACACGGTCTCGGCGGCCTGGCCGTGTGGCTTACGACCACCGGCCGACCGCCCGCGCTCGCCGACCTCGCGCGAATCGCCGGGCTCATCCTTCTCGCCACAGGCGCACTGCTCTTCACCGCCGGCGTGTTCGGTTCGCTGCTGGACACCATCCGCATCGCCGGCGCCATCGCCGTCCCCGGGCCCACCCTGCCGCAGGTCCTCGGTCCTGCCGCTTCCGACGGTGCCCCTCGCGAGGCAGACACGTGAACGACGAGCATCGTCAGCGCTTCGATCGCCTGTTCGACGATGTGGTCGCCGAGTTGCCGCCGCTCATCGCCGCACTCGTCCAGGACGTCCCGATCGTCATCCTCGATCGGCCTACTACCGACATGGTCGATCGGCTCCGTCGTGAAGGACTGCTCGGTTCCGATGAAGACGGCTCCGACCTCTGCGGACTGCATTCCGGAGTCGGCCTCACCGAGCGCTCCATCGAGGATCCCGCCAGTTGGGGCGCCGACCTTGGCGTTCCGGAACACGTCCACCTGTTCAGGGAGGGGATTGTCGCTCTGGCCTTCGAGTCACTCGGAAAGGACGCACACTGGGAAGCCCCCGGCGTTGACGAGGAGATCTACGAGGAAATCCGGATCACCCTCCTCCACGAACTGGGGCACCACGTCGGCCTCGATGAAGACGACCTCCACGATCTCGGGTATTCCTGAGGCTCGTGGGAAGCGGCGGGCAATCTGCCTGGAGGTGAAGGGTGGCTGACGGGACTCGAACCCGCGACCCCGGGAATCACAATCCCGTGCTCTAACCAACTGAGCTACAACCACCGACTTGGCGCCTTTTAGGGCGGCGAGAGTTTAGGCCGCTTGCTCGTGGATTGTCTCTGCCTCCGGCGGCCGAAACCGGCCTGCCACCGCCCTCCGCGGTTCCCGGAATCGGTGGACGAGGCTATCGTGGTGACCCGGAATTCAGGCCCGGCTTGTCCGTTCGGGCCGACTTCGACAACCCGCCCCGGCCGCGAGGCTTCTGATTCGCACTTCGAGGAGATCACCATGCCCACCGCCAGCCCCGCCTCCCCCGCCACGAGCGCGAGCAAGTCCACGCTCGATCTGTCCGCCTCGCGCGTCCACCGGAATCTCGCCCCGGCGCGGCTGGTCGAACTGGCGATCTTGCGGGGCGAGGGAACGCTGGCGAACAACGGCGGGCTGGTCTGCCGGACCGGCGACCGAACGGGCCGCTCCCCCAAGGACAAGTACCTCGAAGACACCTCCGCCATCCACGACAAGATCGGCTGGGGCGGTTTCAACTCCCCGATCACCCCCGACAACTTCGATCTGGTCCACAAGATCGCGACCGACCACCTGAACGCCCAGAAGGACCTGTTCGTGTTCGAGGGCTTTGTCGGCGCGGACCCGCAGTACCGCCTCGGCGCCCGCGTCGTCACCGAGCAGGCATGGCACTCCCTGTTCATCCGCACCCTCTTCATCCCGACCGACTCCCCCGCCGCCGGCAAGAACGCCCAGTGGAAGCACGACTGGACGATCATCAACGCCGGCAAGCGCCGCCTCACCGCCGACGAGCAGGCCAAACTCGGCGTCAAGAGCCCGGTCATCATCGCCCAGTCTCTCACACGCAAACTCGTCGTCATCGTCGGCAGCGAATACGCCGGCGAGATGAAGAAGTCCCTCTTCTACGCCATGAACTTCGACATGCCCGAGGTCGGCGTCTTCCCGATGCACTGCTCGGCCAACGT
>CAYPEI010000011.1:0-107505 GCA_964409775.1 uncultured Phycisphaeraceae bacterium
GGCCCGGCCCGGCCGGGCTGCGGGCGCGGCGGGGAGGCGTCGGCCGCGGCGGCTCCGCTCGCGGCGGGCTGCAGTTTCTCGAAGAGGGCCTGGAGGTCGACGGCGGCGGACTCGTAGACGGAACGGGACGAATCACCCGGGCGCGTCCTGGGAGGGGCGGCGGTCCGGGTTGTGGGGTGGTCAGGATCGGTGTCGGCGGTGGCGGCGGGGCCGTTCTGGTTGCCGCAGGCAGAGAGCAGCAGGGCTGCGGCGAGGCCCGCGCAGGCCCGGCGATGGACGAAGGACTTGCTGCGCTTCGGGGCACTCACCATTCGCCTCCAGCGTGAACCGGGCCCGCCGCTCCACGGCGAGGATGTGTGCGCAGGCGGACAGCATGGACGCCGCGTGCGCCAACTGGAGAAGATCGGCCGGAGCGGTGCGGGGATCTTGAGAAACGGCTCCGGGCGGGCGCGGCTAGCGGCGGCGGATGGCGTCGGAGAACCTGACCGTGAGCACTTCGAGGTTGCGGATCGGATCGCCGCGGCCGGATTTGTTCGCGGCGTCGATGTCGACGGCCATGTCGTAGAGGCGTGCGGCGTCGGGTGCGGGCATGGCGCGGGCGGCGTTGAACACTGCGGTCGCGTCGCCGAAGAGTTTGAGTTTGTACACCAGGGGCTGGACATTCTGGCCGGCATCGGCGAGGCGGCGGACGGCGTGGATCTTGCGGGCGAGTTCGGTGAAGGACCAGGTAAGGACGACGGGGTCGTGGCGCGAGACTTCGACCATTTCGCGCATCCGGCCGAGAGAGGCCGCGGCGTCGCCGACGGCGAGGGTCGACTGGAGGTGCCAGAACTCCTCTTCGCGTGAGACACCGGTCATCTCGCGGACCAGGGCGGCGGAGATGGGCGCGCCGTTCCCGCCGGCGGCGAGCGCGAGTTTCTCGATCTCGTTGTCGAGGCGGCCCAGGTCGGTGCCGACGGAGGCGATGAGGAGCCGGGCGGCCTCGGCATCGATGCTGGAGTTGTGCCGGAGCGATGCGCGCTTGCCGACCCAGGTTGCCGCGCGCGCGGGATCGAGCGCATCGCATTCGATGATCGCGCCGCGCTCCCCGAGCGCGAGCACCGCCTTGTCGAGATTGCCCGGGCGCCAGCCGGAAGCGCGCAGCACCAGTGTCGCGGAGTCGCTGGGCTCGGCGGCGTAGGCCTCCATCATGCGCCGGACGTCGACCGGGGGCGCGCCGCGGCGGCCCCTGGAGGCGGGGGCGTCTTCGTCGTCCTGCTTCTTGAGGAGGAGATCGGCGTTGTCGACGAGGACGACCTTGTGCTGCTGCATGAGTCCAAAGGAGCGGCACTCGTCGAAGATGTCGGCGACGACGGACTGGCCCTGGGCGCCGTCGAACCGGACCACGTCGTAGGCGTCGGATCCGCCGAGGGCCTTGGCGAGGGCCTCGCGGAGTTCACGGAGGTGCTCATCCTGAAGGAAGCGGTCCTCGCCGTGAAGGATGGCGACGCGGGTGGCGGAGGTCAGTCGCGACCCGGCCGCGGATTTTGCGGCGGGAGTTGTGGCGGGCTTGCGTGCCATCGCGAGAGGTTAGGCCCGGTGCGCCGGACGACCCCGGGCGGACTCGCAGGGTGGATGGCGCATCCGCGGATTGGATGTGTGGCGGAAAACGGTTCTGCGGTTGATGGCGTGTTTTCGACTCCGCCGCGGCCGGGGCGCGCCAACGATCCCCCGTCGGCGGGCGCGGGGAAACGGGAGGTTCGAGCATGGTTCGTTGCTGGAAGACGCTGGTGCCTGTTGCCGCCGCGTTTGGCGCGGGGGTGTTGGTTGCGACGATGGCGGTCGGTCAACCCGCCAACGACGCGACCCGCGTGCGGAACCAGAGCGAGCCGGGGCCGCAGCACGCGGAACTGGCCAAACTCGCGGGGGAGTACACGACGAAGTCGCGGCTGATCATCAGCGACGGCGCGGACCCGATCGAATCGAGCGGCGCGGCGAGGGTGACCTCGATCGTGGATGGGCGATTCCTGGCGATCGACGAGACCGGCGAGATGCTGGGCAATCCGTTCAAGAGTCAGAAGATCTGGGGATGCAACGGCGCAGCGGGGAAGTATGAGTCGGTGTGGATGTACACCGGATCGACGGCGATGACGCTGCTGTCGGGCAAGAGCGACGACGGCGGGAAGACCGTGAAACTGGAGGGCTCGTTCGAGGACGCGGACGGGAAGACGAAATACAGGGTCGAGTTTTCGCGGAAGGATGGGGGCGGCTTCCAGATCGTGCAGACGGCCCTGAACGTGGATGGGTCGGCGGGGGTGCGGATCGAGACGGTGTACACGCGGAAGTGACGGCTGGACGGGCCGGGGTGTCGGCCGCGGAGTGTGGATGCGAGATATGAATGTAGCGATCGACAAGGCGAACGCGCTGATCGAGGCCCATCGGTACATCCTGTCGTTCCGCGACCGCATCGTGGTGGTGAAGGTGGGGGGCTCGATCCAGGACGACGACGCGAAGATGCGAGCGTTGCTGACGGATGTGTCGTTCATGTCGGCGGTGGGCATGCGACCGGTGATCGTGCACGGGGGCGGCAAGTCGATCAACCGCGCGATGGATGATGCGGGGTTGAAGGCGAGGTTCATCCAGGGTCGCCGGTACACGGATCGGCAGACGCTGGAGATCGCCGAGCGTGTGCTGGTTCGCGAGGTGAACGAGGGGCTGGTGGAGCAACTCAACGCGTCGGGCTCGCGGGCGATCGGCCTGCACTCGATGGGTTCGTGCGTGCTGTTTGCCGAGAGGATGACGCTGGCCGGGCCTGCGGGGGAACGGCTGGACCTTGGCTACGTGGGGAACATCGTGGAGGTGAACACGGTGCTGCTGCGGGCGCTGTGCGAGGACGGGTTCATCCCGGTGCTGGCCCCGGTGGCGGTGGCGCAGCGGGCCGATGAGCACGGGGTGTGGAAACTGAACGTGAACGCGGACACGGCGGCGGGGCATGTGGCGGCGGCGCTCAAGGCGGAGAAACTGGTGGTGTGCTCGGACACGCACGGGATCCGGACGGACCCGGACAAGCCAGACTCGTACGCGTCGAGCCTGACGCAGCGCGAGATCGAGCGGATGATCGAGCGGGGCGTGATCGGGGAGGGGATGCTGCCGAAGGTCGATGCGTGCCTGCAGGCGGTGCGTGCGGGGGTGCCCAAGGCGCACATTGTCGATGGTCGGGTGTCGCACTCGATCCTGCTGGAGATCTACACGGACGCGGGCATCGGGACGCAGATCACGCTGGAGTGATCGCGGCGGAACGGAACGACGGCAACGCACAGGGGAGGAGCGCACATGTCAAAGGGACAGCATCTCAGTTCGTACCAGCAGGGGATCGTGAAGAGGTACTACAACAACCTCGACACGATCTCGCTGCAGCGGCTGGGGGAGTTGGTGTCGGACATCGCGGTGTGCACGGACGCGAAGAAGGCCGGGGACTTGTGGCAGAGGGTGCACAAGGCTTTGCAGAAGTCGCCCGCGGACCCTTTGAAGGCCTCGCGGATCGTGGCGGAACGGAACATCGAGGCGCTGGCGAAGTTGGTCGGCGAACTCTCGACGATGAAGCCGACTGAAGCCCGTCCGTCGCCGCCGGCTGTGACTCGACCGATGCCGGTCGCGGCGGCGCCCGCCGCCGGCGCAGCGCGGGAGGAGGCGCCCGTCGAGGCGGTGGCGAAGGCCGCGCCGCCGGGCACGTTTACGCCGGAACTGCTGGCCAAGGCGATGGCGGCGTTCAAGAAGCGGCTGAAACTGACGCAACTGGAGCAAGATTCGAAACTGGGGCGTTCTCCGCTGAGCGCGGGGAAGTCCCGCGTGACCTCGATTACCCCGCCGCGGGAGTATCCGCGGGCGGTGTGGGATGAACTGTTTGCGCAGGGGAAGATCCGTCCGGTGGGGGGCGGGATGTTCGAACTGGTGTGGACACCGGATGCGAAGAAGTAAGCGCGGAAGAAGACGCCGGCGGAACCGCAAAGGCGGTTCAGTGGCCAGCGCAGCCGGCGAACCACGAAGCGAGAAACGCGAAGATGTCGGGCACGGAGGGCGCATCGCCCTGGCCGTCGAAGTTTGCGCTGGGATCGGCGGCAAACCACGCGGAGAGGAAGGCAAAGATGTCGGGCACTTCGCGCCGGCCGTTGCGGTCGAAGTCGATGCTGCGTCCGCAGTCGCAGGCGCGGGTGACGGCCTCGGCGACGGCGTTGCCCCAGGCGAGATAGCCCGCCGGCGCGAGGTGCGCCTGGTCGCCGAAGGGAACGGGCAGCCCGGGGATCCTGTACCACGCGTTGGCGGTGAACTCCTGCCAGGTGCTGAGTTGGTAGCCGTTGACCATCGCGATGTTGTCGTTCTCGGAGCAGATCTCCTGCCACGCGGGGATGGCTCTCTGTGTTCCGACGGTGTATTGCGTGCCGTCTCCCGCGCCGGGCTCCGACTCGTACCAACTCGGCGGGTGCGGGAAGTATGAGCCGATGATGAAGAACAGATTGGCCTCGTCGTAGCCGGCGCCGACCCAGAAGTCGCGCATCCGGTTGATGATCGACATGAAGTTCTGCTTGATTCCGGCGCGTTCGTTGGTCGGGGCACCGGCGGGCCAGTTGCCGCCGGGCGGAGGGGCGGGCGCGCCGCGGGTATAGATCACGGAGGGGAGTTCGACCGCCGCGTCGTTGCCGCCGTGGATGATCTGCACGAGCAGCATCGGGGGTCCGTTCTGCAGACGGGTGACCTGGCGGAACCACTCGGCCATGGAAGCCTGGGTTGCGCCGTTGAGCAGGGACAGGGCCGCGTCGCGTGCGCACAGGCCGCCCTGGTAGAGCAGCGGCGAGTAGGCGATGCCGGAGAGGTGGTCGGCGTTCTCGACGCGGTTCCAGCGTGCGTAGAACGGGCCGACAGCGCCGCGCGCTTCGGCGAAGTTGGTCAGGCAGAACAGCAGGCCCGTCTGCGCGCGCGGCGCCGCGGGAACGTCGAGGCTCCAGTCCACGAAGCCCGGTTCATCGGCGGCGGTGGTTCCCACAACTGCGGAGGCGTAGTTGTTCCAGGCGTTGCCCGGGTAGCGCTCGCGGCAGGTGGGGGCGAAGGAGCCCGAGGACTCGCCCGCGCCCGGCGCCGGGAATCGGTAGAACGTCATGTGCCAGCGCAGGTGACCGGCGATGTCCATCGGATGCGCAGCGCCGATCCCGAGGCCGGTGTTGTAGAGCGGACCGATCGGCTCGCCGGGGGCAAGCCAGAGGTGGGTATCGGGGAAGCCGGACCAATCCGGGAGGTCGTTGACGGCGAGTTCGGACGGCCCATCGCCGACGAACTGCTCGAGCGGGGCGGACCCGGAGAACATGCACTCGCCGGTCCAGCCGCCGCGAGCGCCGACGGGGTCGACGCGGGTGGCGTAGCACCCGAATCGCTGAGCGAACGCGCGGCCCATCGCGTCTTCGTGCCCGGAGGTGAGGGCGAAGCGGGTGTTGCTGTCGGCGATGATGGCCATGTCGACGCGGCGGGTGCGGGCGGCGGCGAAGAACGGCGCGATCGACTCGGGCCGGAAGACCGCGTAGGGATTGGGATCGAGCGCGGAGGGCGGGGTGACCTGCTGCGCGGCGGCGACGCCGGCGGCCGCGAGGGCTGCGCAGGCGAACGTCATCCGGCTCAGTTTGAACACCGCCATCCGGCACTCCTTGGAGATGAGAGAATCGTAATACGGAAGGACCGGGTTGCTACGAAATGCGCATCCGGCGCGCGGATTGCGGGGCTCGGCGGCTAGGGATAGGGTGTTGTTTGGATGCGATGGGGCTGCGGTGGCGGGTCGCGACTACCAGATGAATCGCATTCGGCCGAAGTCCGGAACCGGGAGGGGGCCGGCGCCCTTGTGGAGCGAGGGCCAGTAGACGAAGAACGCGCGGCCGAGGAGCAGTTCCCGCGGGATGACCCCGATGGTGTTGTCGAACTGCTGCGAGACCCAGGGGTTGACGGTGCTGAACAGGCGGCAATCGAGGCTGGCGGGGGAGTTGTCGCCGCAGGCGAAGAACTGATCGCGGCCGAGCGTCAGCGGATGATCGGGGCCGGTGGCGCGTGCGGCGCCGCCGTGGCTGCGGTCCTGCGCGGGCTGGTAGTGCAGGTCGCGTTCGATGCCGACGCGGTGCAACTGGAGGGCGGCGCCCTCGAAGACCCAGCGGACATCGGGCTTGAGGTAGAGGCGTTCGTCCTGCAGGGGATTGCGGCCGCGGCTTGCGTCGGCGGAGAGGATGTCCTCGAGGGTGCGTCCGGTGGCCTGGCGGATGCGCTGGGCGGGGCCCCAGTCGTAGGTCCACGGCGTGAAGACGGGCTTGCCGTCGACTTCGAGGCCGAGCGCCTGGTCGGCGTGCCAGAAGCAGACATCGGTGACGCGGCCCTGGGTGAGGGGCGTCACGGCGCCCTGCGCGAGCGATTCCCAGTCTCCGGCGGAGGGAGAGTCGGGGTTTGCGCCCGCGGCGGTGCGGCGCGAGAGCGACGCGGTCGAGCCCTCGATGCGCACGCGGAACTCGTAGCCGCGGAGCGTGAGGCGTGCCTCGGCGGTGAGCCCCGCGCCGAGGGGCTCTATTCCTGCGCGGAGACGAAGATCGGAGACCGGGTAGCGGCTGTGGAGTTGGAAGTCGGTCCGCGGGGTTTCGTCGTAGGCGTAGCGGTCGTCGATTGTCCAGTGTTCCCTGCGCGGGCTCTCGAGACCGGGCGCGCCGAAGCGGAGCCGAGTCCGGTCGAAGACAAGTTCGGTGCGGGCGGAGACGCTGTAGGTGTAGACGAGGGTGTCGCCGAGCGTCCATCCTGGCTGGGCGCTGGACCACGGGGGCATGAAGGAAGCGGGGGCGAGGGGCGTGTAGCCGGAATCGAAGACCGGCTGCCACGTCGCCTCCTGGACGACGTGAGGCTTGCGGGCGATGTGCCAGCCGTCCTGCGCCCAGAGGTTGCGGTCGGCCTGTCCGGCGGGGGTGCCGCCGGTGCGGACGAAGACATCGCCGTCGACCAGCGCGATTTCCTCGCCGGGGAGTCCGATGAGCCGCTTGATGTAGTTCTCGGTGGGGTTCTCGGGATTCTTGAAGACGATCACGTCGAACCGGTGCGGGTCCATGATCGAGTAGAGGTACTTGAGGACGAGGATGCGGTCGCCGGACATGAGCGGCAGGCTGCTGCGGGTCTGCAGTTGGCCGGTCATGGGATCGTTGACGGTGATGGGTCCCTGCGTGGCGTTGTAGACGCCGCTGGGGGCCCCTTGGGGCGCGTTCCATGGCTCGATGGGCCAGGAGTATCCGGAGTCGGGGTTGCGGACGCGGATGTGAGCGCCCATGAGGGTGGGGGCCATCGAGCCGGTGGGGATGACGAAGGCCTCGACGACAAAGCCGCGGAAGACGAACGCCAGCGCGAAGGCGATGACGATCGAGATCAGCGTGTCCTTGATCGTCTCGGGCTGGTTCTGGGCGTTCGCGGCGGCGGTGGTCATGTGGCTGGGCAGTCTATCGGCGATTGGGGGTCAGAGTTTCCGCAGCGCGTCGACGAGGCGGTCGATGTGCGCGGCGGTGTGGGCTGCGGAGATCTGCACGCGGAGACGTGCGTGGCCCTCGGGGACGACGGGGTAGCCGAAGCCGATGACGAACACGCCGAGTTCGAGCAGTCGCTTGCTCATGGCGATGGCCTTGGCGGTGTCGTGGACGATGATCGGGCAGATGGCGGTGGGGGACTTGAGCACGTCGAAGCCCGCGGCGCCGATCTTCTGGCGCGCGTAGGCGACGTTGTCCTTGAGACGCTGGACGCGCTGGGGCTCGCGGAGCATGATCTCGATGGCCTTGGCGGCGCTGCAGGCGACGGTGCAGGGAAGAGCGTTGGAGAAGAGTGTGGGCCGGCCGCGCTGGACGATGAGATCGATGGCCCGCCTGCTCGCGGCGATGAATCCGCCGGCGCCACCGCCGAGGGCTTTGCCGAGCGTGCCGGTGAAAAGGTCCACCCGGTCGGGGCTGCCGTCGCGGGCGGGAGCGTCCGGGGCGTCGATCATGCCGAAGTGCTCGTGAGTGCCGCGGCCGAGTTTGCCCATGACGCCGTGGCCGTGGGAGTCGTCGACGACGAGCAGCGCGTTGTATTCGTTGCACATGCGGCGCATCGCGGGCAGGTCGGCGATGGAGCCCTCCATGCTGAAGACGCCGTCGGTGACGACCCAGATCTGGCCGGTGGCGTCCTTGTTGGCACGGGCCGCGTCGAGCGCGGCGCGGAGCGACTTCTCGCCTTCGAGCACGTTGTTCCGGTAGACCGCCTTGTGCACGCCCTTCTTGATGGTCGTGGCCAGGCGGATGGAGTCGATGAGGCAGGCGTGGTTCAACTCGTCGGAGATGATGGTGTCGCCGGGCTCGCAGAGGGTCGGGAAGAGCGCCTCGGCGGCGTTCCAGGCGCTGACGAACGTGTAAGAGGACTCGGTGCCCATCAGGCGGGCGATGGCGGCTTCCAGCGCTTCGTGCGGCGTGAAGGTGCCGCAGATGAAGCGGACGCTGGCGGTGCCCGCGCCGAAGTCTTGCAGGCCCTTGATGCCGGCCTCGACCACCTCGGGGTGATTGGCCAGGCCGAGGTAGTTGTTGGAGCAGAAGCAGAGGCACTCGCCGTAGCCGCGGATGCGGACGAGGGCGTCCATGGGGCTCTCGATCATCTGCAGTCGCTTGAACTGCCCCGAATCGCGGAGTTGCGAGAGGATGGAGTCGGCGCGGGCGTCGAAAACCGATGGCATGAGGTCGTGCTCCCGGTCCATTTCGGACACATTCAGCGGCTGCATCCCGATGGTCGGCAGGAGGGTATACCGTTCGCCCCGAGCAACCCGTGACGGGTCGATGTGCGTGGCTGAATCCGGCCACGGGCGTGGGGGCGAACAACTCTCCACACGAAAGGAACATTGCATGAAGGTCTGCATTCCGTGCGTCGCTGCCGTTCTCGCCATTGCCGGAGCCGCGGCGGTTTCGTTCTCCGTGCCCTCGGCCAGCGCCGTCGCACCTGCGCCCGCCCGCGCGGCGTCGTACACGGTTGATCCGGTTCACTCGTCGGTGATCTTCAAGGCGAAGCACAACAACGTCGCCAATTTCTACGGCCGGTTCGACGAGGCGTCGGGCACGTTTGCGCTGGAGGAGGGCGGGTCGCTGGACATCAGCATCAAGGCGGACTCGGTGCACTCGGGCAACTCGAAGCGGGACGACCATCTCAAGTCGCCGGACTTCTTCTCCGCGAAGGAGTTCGCCGCGATGACGTTCAAGAGCAAGTCGGTAAAGGCCAAGAGCGGCGACGCGTTCGAGGTGATGGGCGATCTGACGTTCCGCGGCGTGACCAAGCCGCTCACTGTGATGGTGAAGGGCACCGGCATGGGCGAGGCGCGCGGGAAGAAACTCGCGGGGCTGGAGACCACGTTCGTGATCAAGCGGTCGGACTTCGGCAGCACGTACGGGGCGGGCGCGCTGTCGGACGAGGTCGAGGTGACCGTGTCGCTGGAGGGCACGGCGGGCTGAGGCAGCGCTGAAGAAGGCTTGAGAATCACACGACGGGCGGGCCTCCGGGCCCGCCTGTTCTGCTTTGACGGCGCACCGAATGCCGAAGGAGGAATCATGGACCCTTCCATCTATCAGCCGTGGCTCTTCGGCGTCGGGATCGGGGCGATTGTTGCCGCGATCGTCGGCGGGTTGTTCCTGAAGGCCAAGCCGAGCGCGGACGGGCGCGCGTTCTCGATCCGTATCGGGAGCATGTGGCCGGGCGCGCTGATGATCGGCGTGTGCGCGGTCGCGGGCTGGGCGGGGTTGATGCGGTCTGCGCCGCACTGGTCGCCGACCTCGAGCGACGATCGGCTGGGGTGGGTGTTCGCGGGTGTCGCGGTGCTGTCGGTCTTTGCCGGGCTGCTGCAGAGGTCGTTTGGCGCACGGCTCGGGCTGGCGGCGCTGACAGCGGTGTTCGCCGCGGCGTTTACGGTGTATTCGCCGAGCGCGGGCATCGGCGCGCTGGGCGGGAGGTTGATGACGATCGGGCTGAGCGCGGCGGGGATGCTGCTTGGCGCGGCGTCCCTGGGCGCGCTGGAATGGCGGGGACGGAGGATCAGCGCGGCGGTCATACTGACGGGGATGGGGCTGGCGGTCGGTGCAGCGCTCATGCTCGCGAGCAGTTCGCGGAGCGGGTTCTTCGCGTGGTCGATTGTCCCGGCGGCGGCGATCGCCACGGCGCTCTGCACGTTGCGGAAGGGCGCGGCGATCGGGAGCGCAGCGCACGTGTGCGGGGCGTGCATCCTCGGCGGGACAGTTGTGGGCGGGTTTGTCTACAGCGATCTCAAGTGGATCAGCGCGGCGATCTTCGCGGTGTGCCCGGCGCTGTCGCTGATGGCCGATGCGGTGCTGACGCCGATGCTCAAGCCCCGCATGGCGGCGCTGGCGTGCATCCTGGCGTCGGCGGTCCCCGCGGCGGCGGCGATCGCGATTTCCCTTCGGCTGTGACGGGAAGCGTCAGGCTTGGCGCGGAGAGAGAGGGAAGTACGCCCGGAGGGATTCGAACCCCCGACTTTCGGTTCCGAAGACCGACGCTCTATCCACTGAGCTACGGGCGCGACGGGACACTTTAGGCCGGGTTCGCCGGCGCTCCGGCGGGCGGCGGCCGGGTCGCTCGCATCGCGCCGGACTTGAGATACACTTGGTCCCAGCCATGTTTCGCCGCCTGTTCTTCGATGATTTCGACATCCGCGCCGAGTTCGCGCGGCGGCTGCACTCATCGTGGCTGACGCGGGCGCTGCGGGCCGGTGCGAAGTTGCCGCGGATACCCACGAGACTGGTGCGGGACGGCGGGTTCACCAACCTGGTGAGCACACCGGAGGGGCGTGAGTGGGCGGATCGGTGGTGGGAGGAAGCCCTGCAGGCACCGGACCCGCCCTGAAACGGGGCGTTGTCTGCCGGAGTTCCGCTCGCCATCAGGAGCGATGTCGGTGTTTGGCCGATGGAGCGGGTAGAGTTCGGAAGAGCCGAACAGCGACCGATCGGTCGGCATCAGACATCGTCCCGGAGCGAATGAATGTCCGCAACTGCCGTCACTTCCGCCGCGACCACCACGAGCCTGAGCGGCAACTGGGTTCTGAAGCAGGTTGTCTTTCTGATCGTGCTGCTGGTCTTTGGGTTCTGGGGGCTGGCTGATGCCCTGTACTTCTATCCGCGTCGCGGGCTGGAAGACGCGTCGTTCAAACTGCGGAACTATCTCGCCGCGGCCTCGGAGGCGGGCCGGCTGATCCCCGCGGAGATCGCGGTCGCGGACCCGAAGGGTGCGCTCGCCGAGTTGTCGCCGCGGATGGAACAGTTGTTCAAAGCGACGACCGCGACGGGTGTCGAATCGCGCGGCGCGAAGGTGGAGTTTGCGCGGGGACAGTGGCTCGAAGCGCTGGCCCGCGCGTGGAAACTGACAACCGAGCCGCAGGTGGTGGTCTCGCCGGGGCAGTTGCCCAAGGACTTTGTCGACGCGGCGACCCGCACGGTGCGGTATGACCCAGTCCGCGGCATCGGCCTTGTGGTGTCGCAGCCGGGTGCGACGCCGGTCGAGATTCCGCCGCAGAGGCTGCTGGGAGAACTGGTTCAGAAATGGAACACCCGGGACCAGGTCAAGCCGCTGTCGGGCTATGACATGCCGCTGCAGTGGGTGTTCGTCGCGGTCGGCTTTGTCGGCGGGGCGTGGATCCTGCTGACGATGGTCCGTGCGGGCGCGAGGAAGTACCGCTGGGACCCGCAGACACAGACGCTGACGCTGCCGGGGGGCGAGTCGTTCACGCCGAACGATGTGAAGGAGTTTGACAAGCGCCGGTGGCACCGGCTGTTTGTCACGGTCAACCTGAAGAGCGGGGCGGCGCACACGTTCGACCTGCTGCGATATGTGCCGCTGGAGGAGTGGATCCTGGCGATGGAGCGCACGGCGTTCCCGGAGTCGGCGGTGGCGGAGCAGCCGGAGGCGGCGACGGTCGGTGCGGGAAACAGTGAGGGCGAGAATCCGAACCAGTGATGGGCGCGGCTGAAGGGCGGGCGCGGTGGCCGCGGCACGTGGAGAACGCGCGTGGAGATCGTGGCCGCGAGCATCGTCGTTGTGGCCGCGCTTCTGGGCGTTGTGCTCACGGCGGCGACCCTGCCGGGGATCTGGCTGATGATCCTGGCCGCGGCGGGGTGTCAGGCGTGGCTCATGCTGCGCGAGCCGCCGGTGCAGATGTTTGAATGGTGGACGCTGGGCGCGTGCATCATCATCGGGCTCGTCGCCGAGGGCGTGGAGATCTTCGCATCGGCGGTGGGCGCGAAGAAGGCGGGGGGGACGCGGCGCGGCGCGATCGGCTCGGTGATCGGCGCGCTGGCGGGCGCGCTGCTCGGTACGGTGTTGATCCCGGTGCCGATCCTGGGGACGATCGTCGGCGCGGCGCTGGGCGCGGGGGGCGGGGCGATGATCGCGGAGCGGCACGAGGGGCGGAAGACCTGGCGCGAGGCCTCGACGATCGGGGCCGGGGCGGCGGTGGGGCGGCTGGCGGCGACGGTGGCCAAGGTCGGCTTCGCGTGCGTGGTGGCGGCGATCCTGGGCACGGCGGCGTTCGTATGAGATTCGCTGATCGTGAAGACGGCGTGAAGGCCGAGTTGCCACCGAGAGTCGGCAGTCCGGTTCAATCCCGGGTGTCGCGGAGCCGATAGGTCCAGTAACATGGACGCCGGCCAGGGAGGGCGTGGGGAAGGCGCGGGGCGGGGGAGGAGTTTTCAGCAAGCGATGTCCACAGTGGCACGACACGAATCGGCGACCGGGCGCCCCGACAAGCGTTCGGGCATCAGGCATGCGCGAGAGACACAGGCCGAGCCTGAGACCGCGAGCGAGACGGGCGTCAAGCACTTTGTGCTGGACACCAACGTTTTGCTGCACAACCCCAACGCGCTGTTTGTGTTCAAGGAGAACCATGTCGTCATCCCGTTCGCGGTGATCGAGGAACTCGACAAACTCAAGCGGCAGAACGACGACATCGGGCGGAACGCGCGGGAGTGCATCCGACACCTGGACCGTCTTCGCTCGCGAGGGAAACTGATCGAGGGCGTGCGCTGGCCCGCGGCGAGCCCGACCGTCGGGCAGGCATCGTCGGCGGGCGAGGAGCCGGGCGCGGCCGGGCCGGGCGCGGCCGAGGGCTGGGATGTCCGCATCGACGTGGCCGAGCACACCCGGCCGAACGTGCTGCGCGAGGATTCGCCGGACAACCGGATCATCGCCGTCGCGTGGAGCCTGCACACGCAGGGCAAGCGCGCGGTGTTCGTGTCCAAGGACCTGAACGCGCGGATCAAGTCCGATGCGCTGGGCATCCGGACGGAGGACTTCGAGAACCAGAAGGTTGACGCCGACCGGCTGTACCGCGGGTTCTACGAGATCCCGGCGGGGGGCGAACTGATCGACGAGTTGTACGCCGAGCGGATGCTGGCGGTCGAGCGGCTGGCCGATGCGCTCAACGACACCGACGAGGAGGGGATGGTCTACAAGCGGGAACTGTTCGCCAATCAGTTCCTGATTCTCAAGGACATCAAGGACGAGAGCCACACGGGGCTTTCGCGGCGGCTCGCGGACACGGATCACCTGATCCCGGTGAGCAACCCGCGGAAGCCGACGTTCGGCATCATCTCGCGGAACGTTCAGCAGACGATGGCGATGGACCTGCTGCTGGATGACGAGGTGCGGCTGGTGACGCTGCTGGGCTCGGCGGGCACGGGTAAGACGCTGCTCGCGGTCGCGGCGGGCATGGCCAAGGTCTTCAACGAGGAGCGGTACGAGAAACTGCTGGTGGCGCGGCCGATCATGCCCATGGGGCGGGACATCGGGTATCTGCCCGGCGACAAGGACGAGAAACTCACCGCGTGGATGCAGCCGATCTTCGACAACCTGACGTATTTGCTCTCGACCCGCGGCAACCCGATGCACCAGTCGGCCGAGAGCCACACGACCGAGCAGCGGATCCGCAAACTCATGGCCGACGGCAAACTGGTGCTCGAGCCGTTGACGTACATCCGCGGCCGGAGCATCCCGCACCAGTTCATGATCGTCGACGAGGCGCAGAACCTGACGCCGCACGAGATCAAGACGATCGTGTCGCGTGTCGGCGAGGGGACGAAGGTCGTGCTGACGGGCGATATCCAGCAGATCGACAACCCGTACCTGGATCAGTCGTCCAACGGCCTGTCGTACATCGTCGAGAAGATGAAGGGCATCCCGATCGTGGGGCACGTGATGCTGCCCAAGAGCGAGCGGAGCGAACTGGCGAGCCTCGCGGCGAGCATGTTGTAGCGCGGCGCACGGTCCTGGAGGCGTCGCGGCTCTTTTCGCCGCTCTTTCGCGGCCGCGGCTCCGCGACTTCGGGATTGGGCATAGTGTCCGCATCATGCCCGCCGTCATCTGCGTTCACCTGCTTCCGTCGCTGGCTCCGCAAGGCTGTCTCGCGGGGTCGGCAGCGGTCGTCGTCGACCTGCTCCGCGCTTCGACAACGATCTGCGCGGCGCTCCATGCCGGCGCGGCGTGCGTTCGGCCCGTTCTGGAGCCGGAGGAGGCGATGGGATTGCGGGCCGCGCTGGCGCCGCGCGAGTGCGTCCTCGGCGGTGAGCGCGGCGGCGTGTTGATCCCGGGGTTTGACCTCGGCAACTCGCCGCGGGAGTACACGAGCGGGCGCGTCGGCGGGCGAGAGGTGATCTTCACGACGACGAACGGGACGCGCGCCATCCACGCGGCATGGGCGGGGGGCGCTTCGCGGATTGTGGTCGGGTGTTTCGCGAACCTCTCCGCGGTCGTCGACGCGATCGCGCCCGATGGCCGCTCGGTGCACATCCTGTGTGCAGGGACGAACGGGGAGGTCTCGATGGAGGATGTGCTGTGTGCCGGGGCGATGGTGTCGCGGCTGCGTGCTGCCAGCTTTGCCCATTGCTCGGACGACCAATCGCGGATCGCGGAGCGGTTGTATGAGTCGGCCGCGGCGAAGCCGGGGGGCGTTCTGGCCGCGCTGAACGAATCGCACGGCGGCCGCAACCTTGTGCGGATCGGTCTGGGCGGCGATGTCGGCGATTGCGCGGAGGTGGACTGCTGCCCGGTCGTGCCGGAGTTTGATGGTGCAAAGGGAACGATCACGACCGCTGCTTGAATCGCGGAGCATTCGCTGCTGGGTTCGCAGCGTCGAGCAGCACGATTGCATCGTCGAACGTCACGCCCAGCAGCGGCAGCGAGCCGTAGACGCCGAACACCGCATCGACCCGCCACGCCGTCGCGCTGCTCCCCTGATCGGCGAGGAACTTCACCACGCCCTCCTCGAACCGGTCCGCGTGGCTCAACTGCCCGGTGATCAGCGCCTGCGCCTGTGTCATGCGCTCGCTTCCCCTCGCGATTGTGTCGCCGGTTGGCCGCATTCCGGGCACTTGGATATCCCCGGAGTCGCCGCGAGGTCGTATCCGCACTTCTGGCAATCGATCGGCCGAAGTCTGCGACGCCTCATCCAGAGCCAGGCGGCGGGGACGCCCGATGCTAACGCGAGGGCCCACAGCGGGATGAGCAATGCGAACACCATATCGGTCGGGTGACTCCACTCGAAGCTTCCCCAGTAGAGTGTGGGTAGCGGGCGGGTACGACCAATCCACGCGGTCGGTTCTCCCTGATGATCTGCCCACATCGACCTATAGTCGTAACTCAGCATCAGGCAGCCCCGCCAAATGGCTACACAGTCATCGATACGCAGATGCAGTGATGCTTCCCACCAATATGACAGCAGCCATGTTGCCGATGAGAGTGCTGCGATTATGGTGAGAAGCCACCTCATCGCGGGAACGGCATTCGAACGAGTGAGGTAAATCATGGTGTGCTCAAGTGTGGGGACGGCCGTCTGGTCGTCCCCGCATTCTGTCGGGTTTGCTATCGAGCGGTTTAGTAATGCCAGTATTGGATCCAGACACAGCCCGCCATCCCGCCAGCAGGGGGAATGCCCGGCGTGATGGTGGGCGGTATGTTCGGGTGAGTGCCTGAGCCAACGCCAAGGCAGTCGCCGTTAGCGTTGGGGAAGCATGTGCAGCGGACTTCTGTTCGAACTGTCGGACGGCGGGTGCCGCTTCCTGTCCCGAGGCTGACGCAACGACAGTCGCGTCCTCCGATGCCTGGAATCGGGTCGCAGTGCCAGTCCGTCCAGTGGCTCGGGCGACCCAGAGGATTGGTGGCGGGGTTAGGCGGAATCACGGGCGCAGGAGTCCAGCCGGGCGGCGGTGTTGTCCGCCACTGCGGCGCAGCGACCATCAAGCACCCGCTCGGGTTGACATACCTCACCGTCGTCGTCGCGGCATACGCGCTGTGCTGCGCCAGCAGCGCGGTCGCATCCAGCGGTGACTCCAGATCAAACGGCCCGTCCATGGTGCCCTCGGTCGCATCCAGCAGCACGAACGCATCGTGAAACGTCACGCCCACCAGCGGCAGCGAGCCGAACGCTGCGTCCACGCGCGCCACCCTCCCACAAAGACTCGCTCCGCTGCCGAGGTCGGTTTGAGTCAAGCCCGCTCGGATTCCCTCGAAGCGAACTCGCCGGTTACTCACTGGTGTGACTCTCACTGCCTGTGGTGCTTGCCGCTTCGGGGCCGTGAGGGACCGCTTCCAGTGCTGCCACGACCACCCGAATGAGCGGATCATCGGAATCAGGGTCCCACCGACGTACTTCCGAAACTCCGGTGAACTCAAACGTGGTCATGCTATTGACGAACTCACCTTGCTGTCGCGCGTACCTCCCACCGAATCCTGCCTTAAGGTGAGCACGACCACTGGGAATATTGAGTTGCCACGAGTATGCGCCCGATGTCCCGAACCGGCTGGATTGCGCGCACTCGACTTGCACACCATGAGGAGACTTCCGCTCCGAATCGAGTGTCATGACGGCCGACACAACCGAGTCAGGCACGGACTGCCCACCGACGGGCGGCAGAAACTCAACACGCCAGGCAACCAAGAGCGTCTCGTCGCCACACCGGATCTCGAGGACATCGCTCGGCCTGGCGAAGATCATGGGCGGAACCGGGCGGTGTCCCTGCAAGAGGAGCCATGACATTCCCAGTGACCCCGAGGAGCCGGGGAGCAACGCCAGTACTCCGACTCCGATGCAGAAGGCGCCCGCGAGGCGCAGGAACGTCCGCCGGTCCTTCGAGCTGGATGCGCTCCCGACAGGCAGGCCACACTCGGAGCACAGCGTCTGGTCTGTGCAGTCGTACCCACACGCGGGGCAGAGTCCGGAGTTGCCCGATCGATTCAGTGCTGCTCGCCGCGCGAAGATGCGAGCCACCCCGATGCACCAGTACGCACCGATTGCCACGGGCAACAGAGCGCCGGCGATACTAAATGGCCCGAATCGAAACCGTGGCAACAGTTCAATCTCAGAGTTCGTCGCCTCTCGATCGATCAGGAGCCACAATGCGAGCGGCGTGCAACAGATCACGAGCCAACTGACATGTCGAACCGTCCGCCATCTCACCGCCGAGAGGGCCGAACGCTTGACGAAACGGTTCTTTGGTCTCAACGCACATCGGAAGCGCGGCTCGGTCGTTGCGGCAAGAAGCGGGCCGAATGCAAACACACACGCGAGCCCGGCGATGAGCGTGATCCAGTCGAACGGCCAATCCAGCCAACTGGTGCCCAATGCCGACCAGTTGCCGAGCCAGAAGCGGTCGCGCTGGGCGTCTGTCAGGTGATTTCCCAAACTGAGAAAGTGCCCGACCACGAAACGCCGAGCAAAGCTCTCCGTGAGTTGATCCGGCCTCGTCGTCCCCTCCTTCCAGATGTACTGCGTTGACAGGTAGTACTCGGAGCGAACATATTGCAACGTCCCGATCGCCGCGCAGACGGCAATCGCGACGAGGGAAGCGGCAACGATGCAGCGCAGCGCAGTTGACATCATTCGATCTCGAAGCGTCAGGGCGCCGGGCTGATGGCAGCCCGGCGCCCTGACGAAAATCAGTCAATAGAGGTATTGAGGCTTGCAGGAGGGAGGAAGACAGGCCCCGGGATTAGGCGCGTCTCCAGTCGTCGGGTTCGGCAAATGGGGCCCTGGTGTACAAAAACCGCCTGCCGGACCACAACCGGCTATGTGATCACACACGGTTCGCGTTGGGACTCCCGGTACTCCGGTGGGTGGCGTTCGGGTGTCAGTCCGAGTGCATCGGCAGCCAGCGCCAGCGGGAGCGGGCCAAGGCACGCAGGTGTAAGTCGCGGGCCCGCCCGGGGGCGTGCCCGGAACCAGCGGCCACGGCGCAGCCGGGGGCGCAGGCCACCAAGGTGAATTCGGGGGGCGATCTCGCCACCTTGGCGCGGCGACCATCAAGCACCCGCTCGCGTTGACATACCTCACCGTCGTCGTCGCGGCATACGCACTGTGCTGCGCCAGCAGCGCGGTCGCATCCAGCGACGACTCGATGTCAAACGGCCCGTCCATGGTGCCCTCGGTCGCATCCAGCAGCACGAACGCATCGTCGAACGTCACGCCCAGCAGCGGCAGCGAGCCGTACACGCCGAACGCGGCGTCCACGCGCCACGCCGTCGCGCTGCTCCCCTGATCGGCAAGGAACTTCACCACGCCCTCCTCGAACCGGTCCGCGTGGCTGAGTTGCCCGGTGATCATCGCCTGCGCCTGGGTCACACCCTTGGCCGCCTTGGCAAGTGTGTCGCTGGTTGGCCGCATTCCGGGCACTTGGGTATCCCTGGAGTCGCAGAGAGGTCATACCCACAATTCTGGCGATCGGTGGGCCGCAGTCGGCGGCGCCTGGCCTAGTCCCACGCCGCGGGGACGCCCGATGCCAACGCGAGGGCCCGTGCCCAGGCGTGGGACGGGGCGTGGTCTCCTGCAATCCGATGTCATCCGTCGGGCTCCAGCGCCTTTGTCAGATGTGCCTTCCACACTCGCTTGACGATCGCAGGAGTGCCTTCAGCTTGGATCGCATCTCTGTCATACTGCTCCACCAGCGATACGGAGCGGGGTGAAAGCCATGCCTCGCCAGCGCAACCGGCAGATCCGGGACTCACAAGCACAACGCGATGCCGCGATGCTCCTGGTATCTCCACCGACGCTCCGACTTCGAACCAGGGCGAGACCCAGTGCGCAATGTCCCAGGTCTCCGAATCCGCATGCATTTGAGAAGGCGCCCACGCGCATGTCGCCACACGGCGATACGAGTTATGCGAGAACTGGGTGCTATCCATCAGGGGACCGTCCTCAGAAAAGTACCCTTGCGCAAACACCGCTTGAGTCCCATCGTCCCAGCGAACGCGTGTGACGCCTTGCCATCGAGTTGCAATGTGTAGCGGCCCTGCGAGTGCGGCGCGGACTGTTTGAGCTTGCCGAATAGTCCATTGCACTCCGCCAACAACAACGAGTATCGTGACGAAGGTCAGAAGCCAGATCGGTCGCTCTCGCCAAATGTCACCAAGTCGAGGCAGGTACAGAGGCTTGGTCGCCTGCAGAGGCACCGACTCGTCCTTCATGCCGGCTCCACACTCTGGGCAACCGAGTGGTACGTTCGTCCCAATCTCATACGCACACCTCGAACAGTGCCAACGTCGGACCGGATCTGCCTCGCCAGCGCGACTCGAACACTCGACAAGGCACGACGCAATCATCAGGGAGAACGCGAGCGAGCAGGCCCCAATCACTGCTGCCGCGATCGTGCCGTCAAGCACATCGATCGTCCATGCAAATCCTGTTTCCCAGGCAATGCCGAGTCCCACCAGCATGCTCACAAGACAGCCGATGGGGAGCGTCATCGCGAGCAGTCGCCATGCGAGTCGCTGCCTATCCCCTTCGCGCGCCGGAAGCAGTAGGAACCGCCGTCGGCTTTGCAGCCGTGCAAGCCGGTACACCGCATCACGTGCCTTGAAGCAGAACATGAGTGACAGAACGAGTGCCGTCACCATGCCGGCTATGAAGAGCAGGAGTGTGGACAGGGGCATCCGCCAAACCCGAGACGACGACTCCGCCCACGCCCGCGAGAATGTGTCTGAGGACACTCGCGTTGAAAGCATCGCTCCAATCGTGTGAAGATCCTTGGTTTCGGTCCCAGTGCGTGCGACGACCGTAGTTCTCGCCGCCTGGTCCGTCACGAGCATGTTGACTGCAGCAATCGGTGCTACAGCCGAGAGCCAGATCAGTATGGCACTGTAGAGTACTCGAATGAAGGAGTTGCGAGTCGTCATTTATGAAGGCCTCGTCGTCCGGTGTCCCGGACGACGGGCGCGAGATGTCGCGAACTGCTAGTAGAAGTACTCGAGTGGACAAGTCCAAGCAGAGCCCGGCGAGACACTTGGAGGTGGCGTCGGGAACGGCGGAGTCGTTAGCGTGCCATCAGGATTCGGGAGCGGCGGGTATTGGCCGGGTGGCGTGGCTGCTGGGCCAGCATTGCAGGGGAAGTTGCCAACGCATTTCCTACGCACCCAGTGCGATCCGCCGGCGGGGTCGTCGTATCGGCCATAAGAGTAACACGTGCATGTGGCGCTCCATGGACCCATTCCGGGTGTTGTTACGCAAGCCCAGTCCGTCCACCAACCTGGTAACGCCGGATTGAGCGGGAGCTGCGGGTAACCGGCAGGTATGCCTGGCAAGAGAATGGGCGGCGTCGGTAGGTTGGGGGCAGCCGGGCGGGGCGTGAACGGTCCGCCCGGCGGGGGCGTTGGTTGCCACATGGGAGCAGCGACCGCGCCACAGCCCAAGGTGATTCGATACCTCACCGTCGTCGTCGCGGCATACGCCGCGTGCTGCGCCAGCAGCGCGGTCGCATCCAGCGGCGACTCCAGATCAAACGGCCCGTCCATCGTGCCCTCCGTCGCATCCAGCAGCACGAACGCATCGTCGAACGTCACGCCCAGCAGCGGTAGCGAGCCGAACACGCCGAACGCGGCATCCACGCGCCACGCCGTCGCGCTGCTCCCCTGATCGGCGAGGAACTTCACCACGCCCTCCTCGAACCGGTCCGCGTGGCTGAGTTGCCCGGTAATCAGCGCCTGCGCCTGGGTCACACCCTTGGCTCCCTCCGCGGTTGTGTCGCCTGTTGGCCGCATTCCGGGCACTTGGATATCTCTGGAGTCGCCGCGAGGTCGTATCCGCATGACTCGCAGGCGCCTCGACGCAATCGTATCTCACGCCAACGGGAGTAACCATAGATCGGCAGGCCATAAACCAGGGTTGCGACAAGTGATTGACCGATGAGCGGGAACATGGGTAGGTACCGCTGATACGGGTCGTAGCCGAGCGACGATCCGCGCGGGTTGCCGGCGCCAATCGATGTGCGGGCGGTCATTTGTCGCGCCGCGGCATGCTCGTACGGGTCCGGCATTGGGGCACGCGGCCAAACACGCTGCAGATCGAGCGTCAGCAGCGGTTCTACACCGATCTGCCAGTAGTAAGAACTGCGCTGTCGAAACACCGTACCCCAGTTCGCGACCGGCCATCCGTACGCGATGGTTTGGTACCCATCAACAGTGAAGGGCGCCTCGCGTGGCCATTCGCCGGTCATGCGGCAGTGCACAGCCTCGATCAGCGACTGCCCGCTCGCTGTCGAATCCGGCGGCAGGAAAACTGGCCGCGGCAGCGCACCGAGTTCAACCACTAGCCAGTGGGCCCATGCAGCGAGCAGGGAAACGAGCAGCCCGGCCAATGCACAGCGCACCCAAAGCGGGATGAACCTGCCGAACCGACCATGGAATGCTACTCGATACATAAGCCGCCGCGTGCGGTCGCCCGCGCGCGGCAAGCATGGCCCGTGCACTAGTAGTAGTCGTAGCCGCAGGGCACAGCACCTGGCGGCGGAGGCGGGAAGTGTGGTCCTAGCGGTTCACCGCAGCTCGGAGCGACGGGACACGGCCCACCGGCGGGGTTCGGGCAACTCCAAGAGATCGTTGACTCGCAGTAGCGAATGACCGTCAATCCCAGCCAGTTTGTGGTCGTGTACAGCCAGATGATCGGCGCCTCATAACAACACGAGACCGTTGTCGAACAGCCGGGCGAGTACATAGGGGGGCGGCTGTCCCGCTGCCATGGGGCTGTGGGGTTCAATGGTGCCCCTGGCTGCGGAGTCGTCGTGCCCGGAACCATCGGCGGAGGTGGAGGCGGAGGAGGCGGCGGAGGCGGGGCCACCTGCGCGCAGGTCACGGGAACAAGCGATGCGAAATGACTGTCGAGCTGGGCGGCGGAGGGTTGTGCAAGCACCGCGAAGGCGGCTGTATCAGCAAGTGCTGCCAGAACGATCTTCGTTTCGCATGGACCCTCTTTGTCCACGGGGACGCTTGCTGACTTGTACCCGATGGCGGTGAGCAGAGCAACAATCTCATCGCCTTCAGTTCCGACCACCCAACCGGCCAACGGGTCGGATTCGAGCAGCCCCTTTAAGTAGTTGACTGGCGCATCGGCGCTGGTCGAGTTGGGTGCTGCCGCCGAAGTCGGCCAGAACTGATTCCATTCGTCTCCGATATTGAACAGTTCCTTGGCCCACTGAATTGCCTTCCACTGATCTTGTGACTCCCACGCCTTGGCGGTCCATGTCCCACCGGGTTCGGACGGGTTCTTGTACCAGACGGCCACGATGTTGTCGCCCATCGCTTGCGATAGGTCACGAAGGGCGAGGACACCGGGAATGTGCGCAGATTGTTCGGTATGTAGCACAATGGGCACATACATCCAGTCGCGTTGACTCACGCGCACGCCTCCCGGCCGCGCGACCACTTGTCCGGTCGCGTGATCAGCCCAAAGTAACGTGCTCATGACGCCTGTTGCCGCAAGCGCAAGCGCCCAAACGCCCGGAGGCCCGGAGGCCCGGAGGCCCGGAGGCCCAAGGACTCTATTCGATCCTGACGCTGTTTCATCTGCAACTCCTTTCGAATGGGCAGCGCGACCGGTTCGCCCCCCGCCCCCCACAACTCCGCGGCGGCAATCCGGGCGCACTCCCTCTACCCCGTTCAGTCGCTGCTCGATGGGTCCGTGTGAGCGTCCAAACGCAGATTTGCCAAAAAAGCGGCGGCTCAAGAGTGTCCGCGGTTGCAGACGGGCAGGTTCACTCCGGCTGCCTGATCCGCATCATGTAGTCCATTTCCGGGGCATTTCCGCCGAGTCGGCGGATGGCGTTGGTCGCCTGTGCGCGGTGATGGATCGAGTGGACAATGCCCTGCAGGAGCATGTCGTGCAGGACGGCACGGAAGAGACTGCCGCGGGAGTCGCGGTAGGCCTGCACGCATTCGGTCGATGCGGGATCGAGCGAGCCCAGGAACTTCTGACGTTCCTGCTGCGTGCGGTCGAACCGGCCGGCCAGTTGCTCGACGGAGAGTCTCTCGGATTCGTCGGGCCACTTGGCCTCGGTCTCGCCCCGCCATCGGCGGAGCCACATGTCCTCACCTGCCCACGTGTGCGTGAGCACACGGCGCAGGGACCCGGCGCCGGGTCCGATCTGGAGCGGGCGGTCGAGTTGCTCGTCGGTGAGTCCCGCCGCGGCGGACAGGACGTGTGCGTTGGCCCAGTCGGAGTACTCGATGAGGCGCCGGATCGTCGTCAAGCCGTCCATGTGTTTGATCCCCGGGTTGGTCGCGGGTTGAGGCATCGCGGGATCGATGCGGAGGAGCGCGGGCAGGAGAATGGGGGGCTCAGACCCCGGTGCCATCCGGGCCCTTCATCAACTGGTTGCTGACGAGCGATCGGTAGAGGTCGCAGCGGCCGAGGAGTTCGGCGTGCCGGCCGCGATCGATGATGCGGCCTTCATCCATGACGACGATCTGGTCGGCGGCGAGGACCGTGGAGAGGCGGTGGGCGACGATGAGGCAGGTGCGGGTGGCGCCTGCGCCCTTCGGCGAGACGAACTCGGCGACGGCTTCGGCGATCCGGGCCTCGGACTCGGAGTCGACCATGCTGGTCGCTTCATCGAGGATGAGGATGGCCGGGTCGCGCAGGATCGCGCGGGCGATGGCGATGCGCTGGCGCTGGCCGCCGGAGAGCCCCGCGCCCTGCTCGCCGACTTCGAAGTCGTACCCGTTGGGCTTGGCGAGGATGAACTCCTCGGCCCGTGCCATCCGCGCGGCAGCGCGGATCTTCTCGCGCGCGGCGGCGCCGCTGCCCAGGTCCGCAGCGCCGTAGGCGATGTTGTCGGCGATGGTGCCGCGGAAGAGCACGGTGTCCTGGGTGACGACGCCGATCTGGCCGCGGAGGGAGCGCACGCTGAACTCCCGGATGTCGTGCCCGTCGATGCGGAGGCTGCCGGCATCGGGATCGAAGAGGCGCGGGATGAGGGACAGGATCGTAGTCTTGCCGCACCCGTTCGGACCGACGAAGGCGTAGGTCGAGCCGTGGGGGATTCGGAGGCTGACCTCGCGGACGGCGGGCGCGGCGGCGCCGGGATAGGCGAAGGCGATGCCGGCGAACTCGATGGACTCGCGCACGGGCGGCAGTCGCGGCAGGCGGCGGTCGTGGCCGGGCTCGGTCGGCAGCGCGAGCAGTTCACCGAGGCGCCCTGCGCCGGCGGCCGCCTGCTGGATGTCATTGAGCAGGCCCGTCAAGGGCTTGAGGCTCGCGCCGGCAATGCCGAGCGAGCCCAGGACCATGATGAACGTTTCGGGGTCGAGGTGGTTGTCGAGGATGGTCTTGATCGCGATGACCGCGAGGGCGCCGAGAATGAAGAGGGTGAGGGTTTCGATCAGCGGGCTTGCCAGGGCGCGGGCGGTGCGGACCTTGAACTCCTGCGAGACGACGCGCTTGTTGATCTTGTGGAAGCGGCCTGCCTCGGCGCGTTCGTTGGCGTGCACCTTGACGACCCGGAGCCCGCCGAGGGCCTCGCTCGCGGCGTGGTAGAGACCGGCCTGGCCCTCGAGGGCGGAGCGGGAGGCGCGGCGGATCCTCTTGCCCAACTTGCGGATCACGATGGCGAGGGCCGGCGCGATGAGCAACGCCGCGCCGGCGAGGCGCCAGTCGAACCAGAACGCCGCGGCCATCGCGGCGATGCCCTTGGTGACCTGCGCGACAGCGCGGGAGAGGAGGGCGTTGAAGCCCGCGCCCATGGTCGCCGAGTCGTAGACGATGCGGCTGACGAGGTCGCTCGGGCCCGATTGGAGCACGGTCTTCAGGGGCAGGTGGATGACCCGGTGGAACGCCTCCCGCCGGATGTTGGCCACAGTGCGTGAGATGACGGTGAGCGAGAGATAGGCATGCAGGAAGTTGCATGTTGCCCCGACCATCGTCAGCAGGCCCAGCGCGACCATGATCCACAGGACCGCGTCGAACGGTCGGGTCGGCAGGGCGTCGATCGCGGCCTGCGGGACATGCGGCGACCACGCGGGGAGACTGGTGTTCCACCCCGCGACGAGTTCGGGGAGAGTGCGTGCGGGCCGCCCGCCGGAGCCGAGGATGTTGTCGAGCACGGGCTTCATGCCCAGCAGGCCCGCGCCGAGGCCGCCGGCGGAGAGCAGCGCAAAGACCATCGCCGCGGCAACCAGCCATCGGTATCGGAGCATCCGTCTTGCGAAGGTCCAGAAGGGCTTCATCGCGTCGTGGGGGAAGTATGGGCGTGCCGGTTCACATACTCCAGCCCTCGGGGCTATCGTCGGGGCGTGCCAAATCCTGCCGCGAACCCTCCCCTGCCCCGGGTCGCATTCGTCATTCCCTGCTTCAACCACGGCCAGTTTGTGGAGGAAGCCGTGCGTTCGGCCCTTGGGCAGGAGGCGGCGGATGTGCGGGTGGTGGTGGTGAACGACGGCTCGACGGACGGGACGACGGCGGCGGCGTGTGACCGTTCGAGGCTGGCCGATGGGGGGGGTGGCACGCAACGGGTGCATGTCGTGCACCAGGCCAACATGGGCCTTCCGGCGGCGAGAAACGCGGGGGTTCAGGCCGCGGCGGTGTTTGCCCCGGATCACGACCTGCTCGTGTTTCTGGACGCGGATGATTACGTCGATCCGTCGTTTGTGCGCAAGTTATGCGCCAGACTCTTCGCGGCGGACTCGCCGCAGATCAGTCATGCGTATTGCCAGGAGCGGCTGATCGGTCTGGGGAGCGGGACGTGGAATGTGCCTGAGTGGGATCCGCTGCTGCTGGCGGTGACCAATCTGCACCCGGTGACGTGCCTGATCCGTCGCGACCGGTTTCTGGAGGTGGGCGGGTTCGATGCGTCCATGCGGCTGGGGTATGAGGACTGGGACCTCTGGCTGCGGTTTGCCGATCGTGGCTGGCGCGGGGTGCGTGTCGCCGAGCCGTTGTTCGTCTGGCGGCGGCACAGCCATGACACGATGATCGCGGATGCGGTGTCGCGCCACGACGAGTTGTACGGCGCGCTGGTCTCGCGGCATCGCCCGTTTTTCGACAAGCACTCGATCGAGATCATCCGGCTTGCCAACGGCCTGCTGCGGTCGGGGGATGCGCACTGGATCGACGAGAACCGCCAGTCGATCTTGCTGAAGCAACTCCGCTCGCATGTTCAGGATGTGTACAACGAGTGCTTTGCGCTGCGGGAGCAGTCGGTCCGGGACCGGGCGGCGAGGGAAGCCGCGGAGAAGGCGCTCGCTGAGGCGGTCGCGCAGGCCCGTCAGGAGGCGGAACGGATCCGCGCCGAGTATGAGGCGAAGCCGGTGATCAGGATTTCCCGGCGAGTGCACGGGATCGTCGATGCGCTGCCGCGGCCTCTCTCGGCGGCGGCGCGGAGCGTGCTGGGGGCGGTCAGGCGGCTGGGTGGGCCGGGCGCAGGCGCCGCGAACGAAACAAAAACGCCGCCCGGTCCGTGATTGGAGCGGGCGGCGCGAGATTGCAGTGACAATCGTTCGTGTCGAGATCAGCCGCCGAAGTCGGCGAGGTGGTTGAGCGCGAGGACCGTGCCGCGCTGGGCGCCGAGGGTGATGAAGCCGCCGGAGGGGTCGGTGTTTCCGAAGCCGAGTCCGTTATCGATGTGCCGCATCATCGCGATGGTCGGGATGTCCGAGACGACCTCGATGGAGAAGAACTGCCGGCCGCCGGTGGACTGCGCGCGGACCTGCGAGTTCTGGTCGAGGTCGACGTCCAGACGTTCGCCGCCGGCGACCACAAAGTCGAGGTTGAGCACAAAGCCGTCGGTGTAGTAGAGGCGGAAGGTCACGGCGGCGTCGGTCGCCGTTACGCCGAAGACGTTGAAGTTCGGGTTGAAGACGCTGAGCCGCTCGAACAGGTCGACGCCGGCCCGGGGGGTGTCGATGAACCCCTCGGCGAAGTCGTGGTTGGTGGCGGCGGTGTGTGCGAACGGAGTCGCGAGCGTGTCGCCGAACTCGTCGTGGGATGCGGCGGCGTAGATGTTGGTCGCGCCGGAACTGTACCGGATGGTGTAGGACTTGCCGGCCAGTTGCGGGATGGTCGAGGTGTTGAAGGTCGCGCGGTCGCGCGGGCTGAGGATCAACGAGCCGGGGGAGATCTGGAACTCCGGCGAGCCGTCGTCGAAGGTGAAGGTCAGCGTGATGATCGCGGCGGTGGTGGTGGGGTTCACGAAACTCAGGCGCTCGGAGATCCCCGTGCCCATGTTGCCGCCGGGGAGGATGCCGCGGGCCAGCCCGTCGCCGGTGACTCCGAGCGAGGTCGATCCGCCCTTGTCGCCGGCGTTGTTGAAGTGGGTGAGGGCGGCGACGATCGGCTCGGAGCAGGTGATGATCACCGACATGTTGCCGTTGGGGAGCGCGGGGATGTCGGCGATCGAGAGCCCGCCGCGGCGGAACGCCTCGGCGTTTCGCGTGAGGGTGACCGGGTTTCCCGTCTCGAAGAAGAACTGGATGGAGACGGTGGTGTCGACGTCGGTGGTGTTCTGCCAGACGACGAAGTCGAAGATGTTGGCGCCCTTCTGCACATCGGGCAGGACCCACTTGGTGCCGGGCTCGCGGGAGAAGACCTCGCCGGTCGCCGTGCCGAAGTCGTAGTGGCTGAGGTTGACCGAGAGGGGCCCGGTGGACCAGATCTCGATCGCGTAAGGGACGTTGCGGCTGACCAGGTCGGCGCTGGAGTCGGCGGATCGGGAGACGGTGAAGCCGCGGCGCGAGTTGGCCGGGATCGAGGCGGTCTTCACGACGATGTCGCGGAACCAAAAAGTCGGGTCCGCGTCGTTGGGGTTGGGTGTGGGTGTGGGCTGGGGCTGGCGCGTCTCGGCGCGCACGATGGCCTGGTAGAAAACGGTGGTCCCGCCGGGGTTGCCCATCGGGACGAACTCGGTGATGGAGTTGCTCGCAAAGCCCTCGGGGTAGTAGTAGCGGTGGGTGTAGAACGCGGCGACATTGGCGGGCTTGATGATCTCGGCGTCGGTGATGACGAGCAGTTCACTTTCCTGCACGCCGTTACCGCCGTCGAAGCCGCTGTTGACGGGCAGTTCGTTGTAGGGCGAGCCCTGGTTGGAGGTCATCATGTCGTTAATGGCCTGCAAGACCATCCACGAGCGTCCGCTGGTCCCACCGACGATCTTCCCGAAGACAGTGAACCCCTGGTCTACGGTATCGAGGAACGTGTTGTTGCCAAGGTTGAAGAAGAACTGGCTTGTGGCCGAGTTCACCTGCCCCTGGATGCGCGCCATCGAGATGGTGCCCTGCAGGTTGGACTGATTGAACTCGTTGGTGATCGGCGGTTGTGACGGGATATCCGCGAATCCCGTCCCGGACGGGGCGATGCGCGCGAGGCCGCCCTGCACAACGAAGTCGTCGTCGAGGCGGTGGAAGAACGTGCGGTCGTAGTCGCCGCGACGCACGTACGCGAGGAAGTTGGCGACGGTGATCGGCGCGGCGTTGTCGAACATCTCGATGTCGATGTCGCCCATCGTGGTCTCGAAGCGCACGACGGTGTTGTTGACGTTCTGCAGGTCGGTGATCAGGGGCAGCGGGGCCGAATCCAGCATCTGCCGCGACTCGAGGGTCTCGAGTGCGTGCATCGCCGGGCCTCCGCGGACGTTCCTCGTCTTGCGCATCGAACGACTCTCCTGCTCTGTGTGCTCTGGTCACGGACCGGCGTTCTGGCGCCGCCCGGCCACTTTTCCTTTCCCCGTCTCGTCCCGGTTCCGTCCAGGCAAGGGTAGGGAAAGGCCGCTCCCGCGCCGTGTGGCGGTGGGAGTCTACCTGCAACCCCATTCGCCTGCCACGCGGCCGCGGTTCAGGTGGGAAGATGCTTTCGTTGGTTCTCTGGTCGGTTGCCGGGGCGTTCGGAGCCCGGTGCGACCGTTCAGGCAGGGTCCAGGGCCACGCCTTTGGCCTCTTCCCGTACCAGCCGGTCGTACTCGGAGAAGTCCAGCCCGACGAAGACCTTCGCCATCTGCGGGTCGAACTGGGCTCCGGCGCACCGCTCGATCTCGGCAAGGGTTTCTGCCCGGGGCATTGCCGCGCGATAGGAACGGTTGGAGTTCATCGCGTCGAACGTGTCCGCCAGCGCGATGATCCGGGCCATGAGGGGGATCGCCGTTCCTGAGAGGCCGTGGGGGTAGCCGCGGCCGTCAAACCGCTCATGGTGGTGGAGCACGCCGGGGAGCACGTCTGTGAGGAGCCGGATGTCCTTGAGGATGCGGAAGCCGATCTCCGGGTGCTTCTTGATGGCGGAGAACTCTTCGTCGGTGAGCCGCCCGTTCTTGACGAGCACGGCCTCGGGGACGCCGATCTTGCCGACATCGTGCACGAGGCCGGCGATCCGCACGCGGTCGGCTTCATCCTCGCTCATTCCCGTCGCGAGCGCGAGGCGGTGAGAGAGGTGGGCGACGCGGCGGGAGTGGCCGCAGGTGTAGCGGTCCTTGGCGTCGATCGATGCGGTCAACGCCTCGAGCGTGCCCAGGAAGAGCGCCTGCTGCTCGGCGTACAGCACGGCGTTGTCGAGGAACGCGCCGACGTAGCCGCTGGCGGCCTCGAGGAGTTGGATGTCGTAACTGCTGACCTGCGGATCGTCGCCGTACTTGTCGCCCGCGAGCAGGGCCCCGGCGTGCCGACCGGCCCGCCAGATGGGCTGCACGAGGACCTGGCCGGAGCCGGGCAGGGACTCGCCGTTGAGTTCGGTGAGGATGAGCGGGACCTGCGGCTCGTGGTCTTCGGAAACCTGGGCCGCGGCCGCGCTGAGCAGTTCGCGGTCCATGGACACTTCGCCGCTGGAGAAGAAGCGCCCTGCGGCCCCGCCGGAGACGTCGGCATCGCTGGAGAACGTCGCGCCGATCCAGGCGAAGGGGAGGGCGACGCGCAATCGGTCGCACATCCGCTGGATGAACTGCGCCGGCTGCGTCAGGTCGTTCATCGAGCGGCCGAGCGTGTACAGGAGATCGATGGTCTCGAAGCAGTCGGTCAACTGGTGCGTGAAGCCCGAGACTGTCTTGGCGTGCTCCTCGAGCCGGTTCAGATCCGCCGCCATCCAGAGGAGCGTGTCGCGCAGGGCGGCGGCGGACGGGGCATCGAACCGCGCACGGGGCAGGAGGCTCTTGCGGGTCGCCTGGGCATCGAGGTGCGCGGCGCGGCACGCGGCCAGAAAGAACTCCTCAGAGAGCGCTCGCTCGCCGAAGGCCATCGCCACCACGAAGCCGACCCGTTCCTTGCGTCGTTCTTCCGAGAGAGGGATCGCCCAGCAGCCGGGGAACAACTCCTCGACCGACGGCGGCTGTCCCGCGGGGAGTTGTCCCCACTGTTTCACGGCCTCGCGCAGGAGTTTGGTGATCGTTGACGAGCCGAGCAGCAGGCCGACCGGGCCGCGTTCCTGCGGCTCGGAGAGCACGGCGCCCGCGTTGTCGCAGCGCCAGGTTGCGAGCCCCAGCGAGTTGCAGCGATAGCGCAGGGCCTGGATGGCGGCGCTGGGCGCGTTGGCAATGGCGGCGGGTATGGCGTGCGGTGACGTGGTCATGCGGCGCGGCATCCCACGGAGGGGCTGGCCATCGGGTCGGGCTTGGCCGTGCCGGGCGCGTGTCTGCCGCCCAGCAGCGACGTCTGGACGAACTCGAGCAGTTCGCGGACTCCGAAAGGCTTGCCAATGACCCGGCGGATCCCGGTCTGGGCCATCTGATCGGGCTCCAGCACATGGCCGCGGGCGGTGAGCAGGATCGTCGGCGGGGGCTGCGTGTCGCTCGCCCGGGCCTCCTCGGCCAGTCGGAGGCAGAGTTCCAGGCCGCTCATGTACGGCATCTGGAGATCGGTGATGATCGCATCGGGCTGGTGCTGATGGACGAGGTCGAGGGCTTCCTCGCCGTCGCGCGCCTCGAAGACGGTGTAACCCGCGGATCGCAGCTTCTCGGCGACGACGAGGCGGATGTGCGTCTCATCGTCGGCGACGACAATGGTGGCGACGGATCGGGGTGACGTCGATGGCGCGGTCAACGCATCGCCTCCTGAACGGGCTTCGTTCCGGGCCCGGGAATCGGGCCTGAATCGGCATCGACAGGGGGCGGTGCGCGGATAAGCACTCCGGCGGCGGCGTCCGGCGGGATCGTGGGCACCGACGTCACAACCCTCACGACCGGTGCGTGGTGCAGCGGGTCAGGTTATCTGGCCGAGTGCTCCGCAATGTCGAAACGGGCGGAAGTTATTGGGAGCCGGTGCGGACGGGATCGGTCGGGCGCGGCGGCGGAGCGTTCTGCTGCTTCTGGATCCGCTCCTTGACCTCCTGATCGATCTCCGGGCTGACGTCGAGCGGAGGGGGCTTCTCGCCGCCGATCGAGATCCAACCCTGCTGGAACACGATGAACACCGCGACCAGCGCGATGACCGAAACGGACACGATGAGTTTGATCTTCTGATTGCGATCCAACTCGCCGCCCTTGGACTTGGGCGCGGCCTTGGACGACTTGGATGAACTCATCCCCGATTCAAGTGAAGTGCGAGCCATGTCAGGTGCCCTGTTGTGCGGATGGTCTGATCGGTTGCCACACCAATGTAAGAGATCTTAACCGACTTCGCGTCGTTGAAACAGCACGACCGCCAGAGACAGGAAGACCCCGATCTGTGCGATGCCGTAGAGAAGCACCAAGAGCAGGTGCGCCGGGGGAATCGGCTGATCCTGTGAAACCGCATCAACGAGCCAGAAAAACTGGACGTTGGGGATGACCGCCCAGGCCGTCAGAAACAACGGCTGGTAGTTCGAGGGAGCCAGAAAAACGTAATCGCCTTTTCTGGGGGGTCGTGAGACGAGCGGGCGATCCGCACCGACCCGCTGGACCTGGAGGGACTTTCCCGGTCCCTTGGAATCGACGATGACCAGCGCTGGCGGGAGTTTCTGGTCGCCGAGTTGGGCAAACTCGGTGAGGCTCCCCTTGTATGGTACGAAAGCGGGCACGGCCATACGGAATCCGTTTGGATTTGGGCCGTAGTAGAACGGCAGTCCGGCGGTGAGTTGGCGGCGCGGGTCAAACTCGAGCGTGATGTTGTAGCGGTCGCCGTTCTGGTCGAGGCCGGCGTGGCTGGCGAGTTGGGGTTGTGCCTCGCCGATCACGCCGACGAACGAGTTGTCCATGGCGCGCCGGCCGAGGAAGTGGTTTGAGAGCATTCCCAGCAGGAATGCGCCGCAGCAGACCACCAGCGTCATGACCTGCCCAAGCCGCGCCGATGCGGCCGTGGCGAGCGCTGTGAGGACGAGCAGGGCCATGACGATCGAGCCCGCGGCGATGGTGATCTGGGGCTTGAAATCGGCCCAGGGAGCCTGGATGCCCCAGCGCTTGGAGACCAGCAGCACCGCGGCATACGCCAGGACGCTCAGCGGAAACAGGAGCATGGTCGCGGTCTGCGGGAACACCCAGCCGTAGAAGAAGTTGCACCAGATCGCCACCGCGAGGGCGATTCCCACGGCCAGAAGGGTGAACAAAACCACCGGAGCGTCGATATCGTCGGCCGCGGTCGACATGACCTCGTGCCGGACGCACAGGAGCAGAAAGACGGACATGGTGATGCCGGCGATCAGGATGGCCCCGGCGACGCCGGCGTACTTCCCGAGGACGACGGTGACCCTGGACACCGGTTTGCTGACCACGGTCAGAACGGTCTTGTTCTCGATTTCGCGGCTGATGACGGCGGTCGCGAGGAATGCTGCGAGCAGCACGCCGCATACGAAAATCGTGGCCAGGCCGACGTCCAGAAGGAGTTTGTTGTCTCCGGAGACCTCTCCGGTCTCGGTCATCCCCATGGTGAAGCCCGCGGACCAGGTGGTCAGCAGCAGACAAAGCCCTGCGAGGGTGATGATGACAAAGTAGATGGGCTGCCGCACGCTCTCGACAAAGGTGTTGCGCGCGATGGTGAGGAGTTGCGAGAGCATTCGGAGAGGGAGTCCCGGGGGGAACGGTGGGGCGGGGGTCCGAGGAGGAGGTCGGACGGCTCGCGGCAGAAAAGTCCGCGAGGGCGGACGAACATAGCGGCGAGTCTGTCGTACATCAACGTACCGGTGGGTTCCGAGGTTCGCGCGATCGGACTTCGTAAAGGGTCGCCGGGGGCTATTGTCAACGCCCTGTCCGACGTTCTGTCGGCGGAGAGAGGGGCGGACCGGTTGATGGGGCTGTGGAGGCGGGAAGGGGGACGGCAGGCCCGGCTTGTCGTGCCGCTTGGGAACGCGCCGGGCGGCTGTCTGTGGACAGCCCCGGAGTTCCCGGTGACAATCCGTCTCCCCGCATTCGTGCAGCGGGGCTGTTAGGCTGGAGACCGGGCAGGGGCGGGCTGACGGGGACGGGGCCGGAGCACTGTGACAAGCATGAAGGCCGACTTTCAGAGTTACAGGCGAGCGGCGAGTTTCAGCCTGCTGGGCTTTGCGCTCCAGTTGGCGATGGGGCTCGCGCTGCTGGTGTACGGCGTGGTCGGGCACGATCCGGCCGGGGTGAGCGCGGCGTTGTTTGCGCTGCTGGGTCTGGTGGTCTGGCTGTCGCTGGCGGTGGTGTTTGATCAGCATCGGCGCGAGCGGGTCGAGGCGATGGAGGCGGAGTCGCTCGCGGCGCAGGGCGCCCGGGCGGCGTCGGTCTTCGGCGAGGCGGGGGAAGAACTGCTGATCGCGGCCAAGCGGCTGCAGTGGATGCACCGCATCCTCGTGCCGATCGTCAGTCTGGTGCTGGCGGCGGCGCTGATCGGGATCGGGCTGTGGCGGCTGCAACTCGGTCGGGACGCGATGGCGCTGCCCAAGTTCGCCGAGCCGACAGTCGGGGCCGGCTGGCGGATCGCCATCGGCTTCAGCGTCGGATTCGTCGGGCTGATGCTGGCGCGGTATGTCGCGGGGATGGCCAAGCAGGCGGCGTGGGCGAACCTTCGCGCCGGCGCGGCGATGGCCGTGGGCGCGGCGCTGGTCGGCGCGGCGGTGGCCGTCGGCCACACGATCGATCACTTCGGGACCGACTCGGTCGCCCGCGCGATGCAGATCGCGGTGCCGGTCACGATGATCGTGATCGGCGGCGAGATCGTGCTCAACTTCCTGCTGGGCATCTACCGCCCGCGGCGGCCGGGCGAGATCCCGCGTCCGGCGATGGACTCGAGGATCCTGGGGTTTGCCGCGGCGCCGGACCGGATCGCCGAGTCGATCGGCGGCGCGCTGAACTATCAGTTCGGCTTCGATGTGACGGGCAGTTGGTTCTACCAGTTGCTCAGCCGGTCGTTTGCCGCGCTGGTGGTGGTCGGGGTGCTGGTGCTCTGGTCGCTCACGTGCGTGACGGTGGTGCAGCCCAACGAGCAGGGGCTGCGGATCCGGTTCGGACGGAACGTGACGCAGGACCAGGCGCTGCGGCCGGGCCCGTACCTGAAACTCCCCTGGCCGTTTGAGCGCATCGAGCGGTATCCCACCGAGACGCTGCGTCGCGTGGACCTGGGCGGCGAGGCGCCGACGATCACCACGGCGATTCTCTGGACCAACGACCACAAGGCGGTCGAGCGGATGTTCATCGTCCAGCCCGAGGCGATGGAGCGCGCGGCCGGGCAGGTGACGGCGAGGGACCGGTCGCTGATCGCGGCGGAGGTCCCGATGTTCTACACCGTCAGCGACCTCGTTCGGTTCAACAGCATCGCCGCACCAGAAGACCGCGAGAAGGTCATCAAGGCCGAGGGCAAGCGCGAACTGATGCGGTACATGGCGACGCGCAGCGTGGACGAACTGCTGGGGCGGGGCCGGGCGGCGGCGGCGGCGGAGATCCAGCGGCGGCTGACCGAGCGGTTCAAGGACTACGGCATCCAGGTGGTGTTCGCGGGGATCAAGGGCGTGCACCCGCCGCGGGAGACGGCCGAGAAGTTCGAGGAAGTCGTCAGCGCGGGCCAGAAGCGGGAGGGCGCGATCGAGAACGGGACCAAGGAGGCCGAGCAGATGCTCATCGAGGCCGCCGGGTCGCTGGATCGAGCGCGGGAGATCATCGCGGCGATCAATCGCTTTGAGCGCGAGCCCGACCCCGCGAAGAAGGCTGGGCACGAGGCGGAGATCGCGGACCTGATGTCGAAGGCGGGGGGCGCGGCGGCGGTCGAACTGCTCACCGCGCGGCGCGAGCGGTGGGAGATGCACATGGACGCCCGCGCCCGGGCGGAGCAGCACGCGGGCGAGATCGCGCAGTACGAGGCGGCGCCGGCGGTGTACATCGCCCGCAAGTACTTCGATGCGCTGCGTGAACTGATGAAGGACAAGCGGGTGTACATCGTCGCCGACAGCGACTCGCTGGAGGTGCGCGTCGACCTTCATGACACGGCCATCGGCGGCAACCTGTTCGAGAATCCCACGGTCAACCAGCAGCAGCCCAACCCCTGAACCAACCGGCGCGGCGGCTCGCGCCCGACGCATCTTGAGGAGACCGGCCCTTGCAACGCTCCACAGGCCTCATCGTCCGATTCCTGATCATCGCGGTGGTGGTGCTGACGTTTGTCGGCTTCATGGTTTCGTACACGGTCGGCTTCAACGAGAAGGCCATCGTTGCGACGTTCGGACGCGCCGACGAAGGCTCGGTCATCAGCGAGCCTGGGCTGCGGTTCCGCATCCCCTACGTGCATTCGGTGACGAAGTACGACACCCGGCTGCGGATTGTCGAAACGAAGCCCGAGACGCAGTCCACCTCGGACCAGCGTCCGATCGTGCTTACGGCGTACCTGACCTGGCGCATCGACGATCCGCTCAAGTTCTACAAGCGATTCTCGGGCTCTGGCGACGGCGCGACGGATCACTACGCCGCCGCCGAGAGCATCCTGGCGAGCAACCTGGGGAGCGCGATGACCGAGGTCGGCCAGTACCGCCTCGACGAACTGCTCTCGACGGATGTCGCGGGTTCGAGCCTGCCCAAACTCGAGGAGCGCATCCTGGCGATGCTGAAGCGGCCGGGCGGCGGGAGCGAGGCCGGCGCGGCGCTGGCCGATGCGGGCGTGACGCCCGTGGCGGTCGGCATCTCGACGATCGCGCTGCCGCAGGAAGTGACCAAGAGCGTGATCGACCGCATGAACAAGAACCGGGAGAAACTCATCGGTGAGACGCTGAGCCAGGGCTCGAGCCAGGCCGCGGCGATCCGCTCCAGCGCCGAGAACGACGCGAAGCGCATCCTGGCGTTCGCCCAGCGATCGGCGACGAACCTCCGCAACCAGGGCCAGGCCGAGGTGACGGAGTTCACCAAGCGCATGAACGAGAAGCCGGAACTGGCGGTCTTCCTGAAGAACATGGAACTGATGCGGCTGGCCCACGGCAAGACCACAACGCTCGTGCTCCCGACCAGCCTTCCCGGGCTTGAGTATTTCAGCCCCGGGGCCTCGGGCTTCTTCCGCGACGGGAACATCCCAACGATCGGGCTTGATCGGCTGATCGCCCCGACAACCAGGGGCGGCAAGCCTGCCGCGGCGGCGACCGGAACGCAGGAGGATGGCCGATGAGCAACTTCCCGGGCGGAACGCCGTCGACGAATCCGCTGTCGCGGCGAGAGCGCCGCGGCGCGGCGACGGTTCGGCTCAACGGCGCCGAGGGCTCGCAGGCGGCGGACATGGCGTCGATGATGGACCCGGCGACGCGGTCGCTGGCCGATGCGTTGCGGTGGAGTTACCGCGTGATGCTCGGCTCGATCGTGGTGCTCGCCGGGCTGTTTATTGGTTCCGGATCGACTTCGGTCGGGGCGTCGGAGCGGGGGATCGAACTGCGGTTCGGGCGCGTGGTGGCCCGCAACCTGGACTCGGGGCTGCACTTCGGCTGGCCCGCGCCCTTCGGCCAGATCATCAAGGTGCCGACGGGCGCCCAGCGGATGGAACTGCGGAAGGAGTTCTTCCCGAATCTTTCGGAGAACGAGGAGAAGCAACTCGCGGCCGACGGCTCGACGGTGCTCGCGGGCGGCGGGTCGGACTCGCTGGATCCGAACGTGGACGGGCAACTTCTCACCGCGGACGGGGCGATGGTGCACGCGCGGTGGTCGGTGAGTTACCAGCACGACGAGCAGAACCCCGAACTCAATGCCCGCAACATCGGCGACGAGCAGGCGGAGCAGAAGATCGTTCGCGCGGTGGTGATGCAGTCGATCGTGCGTGCGACCGCGAGCGTGACGCTCGATGAGTTCATGCGCAACGTGCCGGATGCCAACCGCGCGGACGGCACGTTCCGGACGGTCGAACTGCTGGCCACGCGGAGCGCGCAGGCGATGCTCGACCGGCTGGAGTCGGGGATCCAGATCCGCGAACTGGTGATGACGCAGAAGTTCCCGCCGCGCCGCGTGATGCCCAGTTACTACCGGGTTCAGTCGGCCGAGTCGCAGTCGGCGGCGCAGATCGAGGACGCGGTGTCGTCGCGGCGTGAGAAGTTGCAGGCCGCGGCGGGCGATGCCGCGGAGCCGATCCTCGCCGAGATCGACCGGTACGAACTGGAACTCGCCAGGCAGAATCACGAGGCCGCGGAGGCGACGCTGGCGCGGATCAACGGCCTGCTGATGGGCCAGGCGGTCGAGATCGACGGGCGCACCGTGAACCCGCGGGTGTCGGGCACGGTGACGGCGCTGCTCGACGGAGCGCGGCAGGAGCGGACAACGATGGTCGCGACGGCCAAGGCCGAGGCGGACCTGTTCAGCGCGAAACTCGAGGCGCTGAAGGTGAACCCGAAGGTGCTCCTGAACGGCGACTGGGCCGACGCCTACCAGGCGTTCGCGACGCGGGCCGACACGCAGATGATGCTGCTGCCCCCGGGCGCAGCGCGCACGGTGCTGATGATCAACCGGGACCCTGCGCTGGTGCGTGAGCAGGAGATCCAGCGGAACAGTCGTGAATATGACGCGGCGCAGAACGAGCGGCTGAGGAAGATCGAGCGGGCACGGTTCGAGCAGCGTCAGTTGGGCGGGATGAAAGTCAGCGAGTAGTCGCCGCGGGGCATGATGGAGCCGCGATGGTCCAGAGTCTGACAAGCACGGCGGTCAGGGCAGCGGCGACGGGGCGCGACCGCGAGGCGGTGGTCGTCTGCGAGCGGCTGACCAAGGTCTTCCGCGACTTCTGGCTCAGGCCGCGGGCCAAGGCCGTCAACGAGGTGAGTTTCGACATCCTACGGGGCGAGGTGTTCGGCCTGCTCGGGCCGAACGGCTCGGGCAAGTCGACGACGATCAAGATCGTTCTGGGTCTGCTCCACAAGACCTCCGGCCTGGTCTCGGTGTTCGGCAAGTTGCCGACCGACGTCGCGGTGAAGCGGCGGATCGGCTACCTGCCGGAGGAGTCGTACCTCTACCCGTTCCTGAACGCGAGAGAGACGCTGGAGTACTACGCGAAACTGTTCGAACTGGAGCGGAGTGTCCGCACGCGCCGCATCGATGAACTGCTCGACATGGTCGGGCTGACCGGCGCGCAGTTCCGCCCCGTGCGGGAGTACTCCAAGGGCATGCAGCGACGTATCGGCATCGCCCAGGCGCTCATCAACGACCCCGAGTTCCTGATCCTCGATGAGCCCACCACGGGGCTCGACCCGATCGGCACGCGCCAGATCAAGGACCTGATCATCGCGCTGGGCCGGCGCGGGAAGACGATCCTGTTGTCGAGCCACCTGCTGTCAGATGTGGAAGACTGCGTCGACCGCATGGTGATCCTGTACGGGGGGCGAATCCAGCGGGAGGGCACGTGCGGCGAACTCCTCGAGACCGAGGACTCTACTGTGCTGGAGACCGATCCTCTGGACGAGGGCACCATCAGCGCGATCGACCGGATCATCCGCGATCGGAGCAACGGCGCGAAGTCGATTGTCCGCGTGGCCAAGCCGCGGCAGAAACTCGAAGACCTGTTCGTGCAGATCGTCGACGAGGCCCGGGCCAAGTCGGCGGAGACCAGCGGCGCGCAGCACGGGGGCAAGACGGCGTCGTTCCTTACGGGCGATGACGATGGATCGGGGGTGATCGACTCTCTGCTGGCGGCGGGTCGGGATGTCGAGCCGGTTTCGGCCCGCGTCGAAGCCGAACCTGCCGCGGCGGTCGGTCCGGATCGCGACGTCCTCGCGGGACTGCTGAAGCCTGCGGTTGAGGAGGAAGCGCCGGCCCCGCCGCCGCCACCCTCCGGCTCGGGCGGAGGGCCGGTGCGGCCGAAAGCGGATGTTGATCTGGGACTGATCGAGGGCCTGCTGGACGATTCGCGCAAGCAGCCCGGCGGCGACGGGGGCAGGCCGTGAAGGTGCGGGATTGGATCGGGGCGATCGACCGGCTGCAGCGCTCGCGCGCGTTCAGGATCGCGGCATCGATCGCAATCCTGGTGATCGGGCTGGCGGCGATGGGCACATACATCGTGACCAGGGCCGCCAACGACGCTGTTGAGAGTCAGTTTGACAAAATGGCCGCCGCCCCGGGGGCGGAGGCGAGCGAGGCGGAGCGCCAGGCGTATGCGCAGGCGAAGTCCATGACGGAGAAGACCGCCGCGGCGATCAACCGGATCCTGGCCGCGCGCGAGGACCCGACGGCGGTAGCGGTCGGGATCGGCGCGTTGACGGTGATCGCGGCGTGCGTGGTGTGGCTGGGGATCGGGCTGTGGTCTCTGCTGGTCGCGGTGGCGCTGGCCGCGGTCGCCTGGCCGCTGATCCGCTGGGGCGAGGGCGGGTGGCGGGACGCGGGGCTGTTCATCGCGGCGGTCGGCTCGCTGGCGTTCTCGTTCATCGTGCTGATGGAGACGCTGAAACTCCTGCTGAGCGGGCCGTGGGCCGTGACGGCGATCGCGAAGAACGTGGTGATCGAGGCCGTGCGGATGAAGGTCTCGCTGGTCTTCATCGTGCTGCTGCTGCTCGCGCTGGCGGCGTTGCCGGGGCAACTGGACCCGGACACGCCGCTGCGATATCGCGTGCAGTCATTCCTTCAGTACGGGACGGGCGGGGCGTTCTGGATCGTCGCGATGCTGGTGCTGTTCCTGTCGGTCGGCACAGTGGCGTTTGAGCAGCGCGACAAGGTGATCTGGCAGACGATGACCAAGCCCGTCGCGCCGTGGCAGTTCCTGCTGGGCAAGTGGCTGGGCGTGGTGGGCGTCGCGGCGGTGCTGCTGGCGGTCAGTTCGACAGGCGTGTTCCTGTTCGTGGGCTATCTGCGTGAGCAGCGGGCAGTGGGCGAGGTGGCGCCGTTCAAGTCCGCCGGTCCGGAGTTCATCGCCGAGGACCGGATGGTGCTGGAGACGCAGGTGCTGACGGCGCGGGAGTCGATCCGGCCGCTCCTGCCGGCGATGGATCCGCAGGCCGTGCGGGAGCAGATCGACGAGCGCATCGAGCGGATGCGGATCGGTGATCCATCGTTCCGCGAGACGGCGGAGGAGCGCGGCCGGATCATGCAGGACATCCTGAAGGAGCATCGCGACGCGCTGCTGGCCATCGAGAGCGGCAACCGCGAGAAGTACGCCTTTGTCGGCCTGGGCCGCGCCAAGGAACTGGCCGAGAACATCACGTTCCGCTACCGCATCGACTGCGGCGGAAATGACCCGCGCGCCCTGCTCCGGATCACCTTCTACGCGGACAACATGCAGCCGGTGGTGCAGGAAGTCCCGCTCGGGCAGACGCTCACGCTGAGCCTGAACCCCGCCTCGATCGACAGCAACGGGTCGCTGTTCCTGACGGTGGTGAACGGCGATGTGTATCGCGGCTCGGCGAACCCCGAGACCATCACGTTCCCGCCGGACGGGATCGAGGTGTACTACCCGGTGTCGAGTTACCGCGTGAACTTCTTCCGCGTGGTCGTGGTGCTCTGGCTGAAACTCGCGTTTCTCGCGATGGTCGGCGTGTTCGCCGCCACACATCTGTCCTTCGCGGTGGCGTGCCTGGTCGCCTTCGGGATTTTCCTGATGGCCGAGTCGGCGGGGTTCCTCACCGAGTCGCTGGAGTACTACGCGTCGCGCGGGGACAAGAACGAGATTCTCTGGTCGAGGGTCGCGGTGCGGGCGATCGCCGTGCCCGTTTCCGGCGCGTTCAACTTCTACGCCAACCTCCGTCCCACGCAGCACCTGGTCGAGGGGCGGGCGCTGGGCTGGGGCGCGGTGAGCACGGGTGTGCTTGTGCTCGGGGCGCTGACCTCGGTGCTGTATGGAATGGCAGTCCTGATCTTCCGCCGGCGCGAACTGGCGACCTACTCGGGGCAGTGAACGACGAGGAAACCTCCGCACGATGCGACGAGACCGGATCATCCAACTTGCAGCCGCGGCCTTCCTGGTCGTGTTTCTCTGCGCGCAGAGTGTGCTGTCGGTGTATCTCGCCGCGTCGGTCGGGCGCAACAAACTGGTGTATGCCGACAGCGCCGAGAAGGGCGATCCGCCGGAGGTCGGGCTGGGGATCGCGATGGGGGCGTTCCGCGGGGTGTTTGTCAACTTCCTGTGGATCCGCGCCAACGAGTTGAAAGAGGCCGGGAAGTACTACGAGGCGATCGACCTGGCGCGGACGATCACGCGGCTCCAGCCCCGGTTCCCGCGTGTCTGGGCGTTTCATGCCTGGAACCTGGCGTACAACATCTCGGTGGCCACGCAGACCAAGGAGGAGCGCTGGCAGTGGGTGCAGTCGGGCATCAACCTCCTGCGGAGCGAGGGCATCCCGGCGAACCCGGCGGACATCCTGCTGCACAAGGAACTCGCGTGGATCTACCTGCACAAGGTGCAGGGCTACACCGACGACGCGCAGAAGTACTACAAGAAGATGCATGCGCGCGAGTGGACGATCGTGCTGGGCGCGCCGCCGCGGATCCCGCTGGGCGAGCGCGTCGAGGGCAACACGCTCCGCGATCTGTACATTACCGAGTGGCTGGAGCCGATCGCCAACGCCTACGAGACCCTGGATGAACTCTACGCCAAGTACCCGGAGGCCCGGGAACTGGTGGAGAAGATCCGGACCGAGGTGGGACTCGACCTTGACGAGGGCCTGCTCGAAGCGCACGAGATCCTGCAGAGTTACGCGGGCTACGCCGGCGAGATCGGCATTCTGCCGCAGTGGTTCCAGACTGATTCGCTGGTGAGGCTCGCGAGCGACCCGAAGTACCAGGCGGCGGCCCCGCACCTGCTGCGGCACATCCGCAAGCGTCTGCTTGTGGACAAGTACCACATGGAGCCGGACCGCATGATCCGCTATACGCGCGAGTACGGTCCGCTGGACTGGCGCCACCCCGCGGCGCACGCCGTGTACTGGTCGGCCCGCGGCTCGGAAGAGGCGCTGCTCCGCATGACGGCGAAGAACCGGAAGAACTACGACCTGCTCAACACCGACCGGGTCACCATCCAGGCGATCCAGGAACTGTTCCGCTCCGGCTGGCTGATGTACGACATCGCGAACCCGGCGTTCTACCAGACGCTGCCCGCGGTGGAGTTTGTGCCGGTGTACGGGCAGGTCCTCGACAAACTCAAGGAGCGGTCCGAGTTCGACTCCGAGACCAAGATCTTCAGTTTCTACTCGGCGGGGTACGAGAACCTGCTGCGGGACTCGATCCGCTTCCTGTACCGTCGGGGCGACAAGGGCCGCGCGGCGGAGTACTACGAACTCCTGCGGAAGTGGCCGGGGCTGAATGTGCACCGGCCTGATCTCAAGGACCAGATCACCAAGCCGCTCGCCGAGTTCGTGGAGGAGGAGATCACCCGCGATGCCCGGCAGACCAGCCCGACCGTGGCCCAGCAGGAGATCATCGGCTCGCTGTTCTCGGCGTATATCACCGGCCTGCTGGCGGGCGATGACGAACTGTTCCGCAACAACTTTGAATACGCGCTGCTGTTCCACCGGACGTATCAGAAGGAGCAGAACTTCCGGACTACCGTCGCCGGGAACGAGGGCCGCATGGGCCTCAAGCCGTTCGACCAGATCGCGGCGATCGTGCTGGCCGAACTGGTCCAGGAGGCGGGTGTCCCGCAGGGAGCGCTGATGTACCGCCGCGCCCCGACGGACCTGCAGGCCAGGACGTACGTGCTGCTGGAGCGTGGCACGCTGCGGGCCCGGCTTGATGCGGGTGAGCAGCAGGGCGCACCGCCGTTTGCCTTCTGGTTCCCGATGCCCAAGGGCATGACCGAGAGCACGCTGGGCATGTATCGGGAGCAGATGCTCGGCCCGGTGCAGAACCCCGAGGACGCCCTGCAGGGCGGCGTCGCGCCCAAGTGAGCGCCTAAGTTTCCGCCGATTCGCCGGCCTGCGGCTCCGGCTCGGCCGGGCGGATCGTCAGCAGCACCTTGTCCACGCGATGGCGGTCCATGTCCACGACTTCGAAGCGGAACCGATCGAACTCGAAGACGTCGCCGGTCGCCGGGATCCGCCCGAGATAGGCGAGCACGAACCCGCCGAGGGTCTGGAAGGCCGCCTCGCCATCCTTTGGGAGTTTCGTGTCGCCGGCGCGGTCGCCGTGCATGAGGGCGCGGAGTTCGTCGACCGGCAGCATGCCGTCGAGCAGCAGCGAGCCGTCGGCGCGGGTCACGACCATGGGTTCTGGATCGGCGGCGGCGCTGCCGGTGACATCGCCGACGATCGCTTCGACGACATCGTTGAGCGTGACGAGCCCCTCGAGCACGCCGTACTCATCGAGCACAAAGGCGACACGGTCCTCGCGCTGGCGAAAGACCTCGAGGAGTTTCAGCGCGGGCAGCGTCTCGGGGATGTACATCGGTTTGCGGACGAGTTCGGACAGCGTCACCTGATCGCTGATGAGGCCGCTCTTGACCAGGTCCTTGACGTGCACCACGCCGAGCAGGTCATCGAGCCCGGTCTTGCACACCGGGAAGTGCGAGTGGGTCGAGGTGGCCACGGCGACGCGGATGCGGTGCACGCTGGAATCGGCCGGGAGCCAGTCGATATCCGGGCGGGGCACCATCAGCGACTTCACGGTGCGGTCGGAGAGCGAGAACACACGGTCCACGATCTTCTGCTCGGATTCGTGGAACACGCCGACGCGCGTGCCCGTGCGCATGAGCGATCGGACCTCCTCCTCGGCGCCCTCGTGCTGCTCGCGTGGGTGGACCCGCAGCACGCGCAGGACCAGATCGGTTGTGTGCGACAGCAGCCAGACCGCCGGGGCGAGCACCCGGGAGATGAGCGTCATCACCGGCGAGAGCAGTGCCGCGGCCCGTTCGGCCGCCGATTGCGCGATCCGCTTGGGCACCAGTTCGCCGAAGATGATCGTGCAGGACGTGACCACCAGCACGGTGACGATGAGCGAGCCCTGGCGGGCCGTCCGCTCCGTGAATCCCAGGTCGGCGATCAGGGGGGTGAGCGTCGATGCCGCCATGGCGTCGCTGAGCGCGCCGATAAGGACGGTGACCAGGGTGTTGCCGATCTGGACGGTCGAGAACAGCCGGGTGGGGCTTGCCAGCAGGCGGAGGGCGGACTTCGCGCCCGATCCGCCCCGTTCGGCCATCGCCTCCAGGCGGGCGGGGCGCGACGACACCAGCGCCATCTCGGCGGCGGTGAAGAGCGAACTGAAGCAGATCAGCACCAGCAGGAGGGCGATCAGCATGGCGGTGACAAGATAGCACCGCCGGGCGCGGTGAGGGCGGGGCTCAGACCAGCACCTCGAAGGTGCCGAGCGTGACCGTCATGCCCGCGGCGACCGGGTTGCCCGAGGTATCCGTCACCGAACCGGCGAGCAGCACGACGGAGTAGGTTCCGTTGTCGGCGGAGTCCCACGAGCCGCCGGGCGGCGTGAAGCGGTAGGTGGCGACCATCGGGGTGCCGTCGGTTGCCCGGGAGATGCTGACGAGTTCGACCAGGACGGAGAACGAGCCTCCCGGCCCGTCGATCCGGACATCCCCGCTGCCGATGGTTGCCCGGGAGACGGCGACGTTGTCGCCGAAGCGCACCCGGACGAGCGACGGGTTCACGGACACATCCGCGTTTACAAACTCAGCGCTGGGGTTCTGCAGGTCCTTGATGCGGAAGCGGCTGTCGGTCGCCGGGTTGCGCACCATGCCGTTCACCATGACCACGCCGGTGAAGCGGCCGGCGACGATCCGGGCGGACTGCGCCATCGTCGAACCGATGGTCACGTTGCCGATCTTGCTCTGGGCCGGGTTCTGGATGCGGTCATCGCCGTCGTTGAGCACGCCGTTGACCGGGTTCAGTCCTGCGCCGACGATCGAGTTCTGCACCTTGCCCGTGACGACGATGGCGTTGATGTTGCCCGCGGCGAAGGAGTCCGCCGCGCCGCCGGTCCCGCCCAGTCGGCCGTCGGTTCCGAGGTTGGCACCCGCGAGGATCTTGGCGCCGACCAGGTCGAGCCCGATGCTGAGGCTCTGGATCGTTTTGGCGGCCAGCGTGCCGCGGAACGAGCGAGTGGTCGTGAGCGAGGTGAGCAACTGCGTGAACGATGCGCTCCACTTGACGGTGGAGGTAAACGCCTGGATCGCGCCGCCGCGGCCGATGACCCGCCACGTGCCGCCGGTGAGCGAACCGCCGATGGTCGCCCCGCCGAGCGTCGGTCCGCCGGAGCGGCCGGTGAGGTTGATGCTCGCACCGAAGTCGCCGGTTGAACTGATCGAGCCGATCCACTCGGCGCTGATCAGGTCCGTCGGCGAGGCATTGGTGTCGGTCCAACTGGTCACGGTCAGCGACTGGATGGACCCGGCGGTCGAGATCGAGGCGTTCGTCACGGCGCCGAGCGTGATCACCGTGTTGACGCCCGCCTGTCCGATCGCGATCGGAACCTCGGAGGCCGTACCGCCGACATTGCCCAGCCGCAGCGTCCCGAGCGTGCCCGAGACCGAGAGGGAGCCACGCAGCCGGGCGTTGGCGCCGGTGATCGATGAGATCGACCCGGCGACCATCACGTTGTTCAGGTCGACGATGCCATCGCCGCCGCTGGTGGCGATGCCCAGTTGGGAGTTCGCGCCGGCGCCGGTCACGTTGATATCGAACCGGCCGTCGCTGTTGCGGACGACGGTGCCCGTTCCGCCGTTGAGCAGTTGGAACTGGACGGTGGTTCCCTCGGGATCGAGTTGCTCCAGGATCGCGTTCCCGCGTCCGGGCAGGGTGCCGAACTTGATCTCCAGCGGGAAGAAGTCCTCTGTCGCGGCGACGTTGTTGCTCTGGTTCGTGTCATTGACCTGGTTGTTCGGCGTGATGCGGACCAGCAGGAAGTAGTTTCCCGGCGTCGCCGTCGCGGGGATGCGGACCTGGTCCGCGAAGTCGCCGAAGTCGCCTGAAGAGAGCGAGATCGGCAGACTCGGGAACGACCCGATGTTGACATCGCCCGAGTCGAAGTTGGTGTCCGTGGAGAGGAAGAAGTTGATCGAGACAAGGCCGACCGCGGCCATTGGTCCGTTATTGGTGACAAAGACGCCCGCGTTGAAGCGATCGCCCGGCACCATCGGCGACGGGACATCGAAGTCCTGGAAACTCACGGCGAGGTCGGCCGCGAGCAACTGCCGGGGTTCCAGCGATTCGGCCGCGAACGCGGACGAGTCGGTGCGGAACCGGCGCGAGGATTGAGCCCGAGTGAACATCATCATGGACGTGTCTCCAGTCGCTTCCCCGGCCCCGTGCCCCGTCCGGACATTGCTGTCGCGTCCGGGTCCTGCCCATCGGCGGGCGGCACACGGGCCATTCCGGCCGCGGCGTGTGCATGTTCTTATGAGCGAGGATAGGCCGGGGTTGCCCGGTTGATCGAGTCCTCGCAGTTACGCTGAGAGCGGAACTCCCCCTCCTGCGAAGTGGGTGCACAGGCGATGCTCGGGATGTGGCGGGCCGGCTCAGCGGGCGGGCGCGGCCGCGGCGACCGGGTCGGTCGATGCCGGGGCGTTCAGGGGATTGCCGGCTTGCACGCCGCTGAGGCGGTTGTATCGCCCCGCCGCGGCGGCCTGTGCGCCCAGCCATGAGCCCGCGCCGGTGACGGCGATCAGGATGACGGCGAGGGCCGCCACTGCTCCGGAGAAGCGCCGTGCCCCGTGACGCACGATCCGCGGTGCAATGCCCTCGGCTTCCGGTTCGGCAAGCAGGGCCGCGCCTGCCAGCCGCAGGTAGTAGTACGCGGCGATCGCGGAGTTCACGCCGAGGATGAGCACCAGCGGCAGTTCGCCCGCGGCGATGCCCGACGAGAAGAGGGGGAGTTTTCCGAAGAACCCCAGCAGCGGGGGCAGGCCGAGCAGGCCGACCGAGGAGATCACCAGTGTCCAGCCCAGCAGCGGGTCGCGCTTGCACAGGCCGTTGAGGTCCGCGACGTCCTCGGCTTCTTCCGTTCCGCCCTCGGCGCTCTTGCGCTCCAGGCAGGCGATCACGGCGAAGGAGGCCAGCGTCATGATGCCGTAGGTCGCAAGGTAGAACAGGACCGCCCCGAGCCCGTTGCGTGCCAGCGATGCTCCCTCCGGCCCCGGTCCCGCGATGACACCGACGAGCATGTAGCCCGAGTGCGCGATCGAGGAGTACGCCAGGATGCGCTTGGCCGAGGACTGCATGAGCGCCAGCACGTTGCCGACGGTCATGGTGAGCGCGGCGATGGCCCACAGAACGATGCGGAGCATCTCCGGCAGCGCTTCGCCCGAACCGCCGAAGCGCCAACCCACAAGGCCCAGGAGGCTCATGATCGCGAAGAAGCCCGCGGCCTTGGGCACGAAGGCCAGGAACGCCGCGACCGGCGACGAGGCGCCTTGATAGACGTCTGGCGTGTAGAAGTGCATCGGGACCGCGGCGATCTTGAAGCACACGCCCAGCACCGACAGGAGCAGGCCGAGCATCGCGAGGTCGCTCACCGAGCCTGCGCCGAGCATGCGGTGGATCTCGGAGAAACTGGTGGATCCCGTCGCGCCGTAGAGCATGGCAAAGCCGTAGAGGAAGATCGCCGCGCCCAGGGCGCCCAGGAAGAAGTACTTCACGCCCGCCTCCATGGACCGGTTCTTGCCGGTGGAGAGCGCGACCATGACGTACGTGGGCAGGGAGGTGAGTTCGAGCGCGAGGAACAGGAAGATCAGGTCATCGGCGCCGGCGCAGAGCATGAGGCCGGTGAGGGAGAAGAGCGCGAAAGCCCAGAACTCGCCGGTGGTGGAGCGGAGCGGGTCGAACGTGCCGCCGCGGGAGACCGAGCCTTCGTAGTCGCGGTCGACCCCGCCCTCGAAGAGCATGAGGAGCAGGAGGCCGATCGCCGCGATGATCATCTTGGCGTACATGGCCATGTGGGGCAGCGGGCCGTGGCCGACGGGGGTGGTGTACCACGCCAGGAAGCCGGCCGTGACGAGCGCCACCGCCGCGAGCAGGCCGCACTGGCGGCGCGTCGTGCGGTCGCGCGACAGGCCCATGACCATCACCACGCACGCACCGACGAACAGCGCGATCTCGGGCCAGAGTTGGGCGACTTTGTCAACCATGGTGGGTCAGTCGGGAAGGGAGTGGCGTGCAGGTTGGGGCGATGCGTGCAGGCGAGATCAATGGCCCGCGGTGGGGAGGGTGAGCGGGGTGATGGGGACAACCGCCGTCGCCTCGGGCGAGCGGTTCAGATCGGGGCTTCGGCGTGCCTCGTCGAGGATCCGGGTCATCTGCTGGGTCGGCGCTTCGAGCGCCTGCAGGAGCGGCCGGGGATAGAGGCCGAGCACGAGGCAGAGGACCGCGAGCGGCACGAGGATGCCGATCTCGCGGCCGTTCAGGTCGGTGGGCAACGAGGCGTGGGCGTCGTGCTCGTGTCCGTGGTGATCGTGTCCGTGGGGGACCTTCAACGGACCCCAGACCACGGCGCCGACCATGAACAGGATGTAGATCGCGGTGACGATCATGCCCGTTCCGGCGAACAGGGCGAACCACGGGCCGAGTTCGCCGGCGGTAGCGCCCGGCAGGAGCGCGGGAACACCGGCCTGGATGTACTGCACACCCGGGATCTCCCACGTGGCTCCGCCGGCCTGGAAGGCCGCGAACAGGCACATGAACTCGCTGACGAAGCCGTTCAGGCCCGGAAGGCCGACGCTGGCCATGGCGAAGAAAACCATGAACGTCGACCACACGGGCATCTTCGCGGCGAGGCCGCCGAGTTCCTTGAGCGAGCGGGTGTGGTAGCGCTCGTAGATCATGCCGATCAGGAGGAACAGAGCGCCCGTCGAAAGGCCGTGGTTGATCATGTACAGGATCGAGCCGGTGAGCCCGATGCTGTTGAGTGCGAACAGGCCGAGCACACAGAAGCCAAGGTGGCTGACCGAGGAATAGGCCACGAGTTTCTTGACGTCCTTCTGCACCCAGCAGATCAGTCCGGCGTAGATGATGCCGATGACGGCGAGCACGCCGACGACCGGGGCGTAGTGAATCGCCGCGATCGGGCACATGTTGAGCGCGAAGCGGTACAGGCCGTAGGTGCCGAGTTTCAGCAGGACGCCGGCCAGGATAACGGAGCCCGCGGTCGGGGCCTCGGTGTGGGCCAGCGGGAGCCACGTGTGCACGGGGAACAGCGGGACCTTGACGGCGAAGCCGCACATGAGCGCCCAGAACACCAGGCCCTGCTCGTGCAGCGGGAGCGCTGCGCAGGTCTGCACGAGGGCCGCGAAGTCGAACGTCCAACTCTGCGTCATGCCGTGGTGGCGATAGGCGACAAACACCAGGCCCGCGAGGGTGATGAGCGAGCCGGTGAAGGTGTAGAGGAAGAACTTGGTGGCCGCGGCCTTGCGGTTGGTCGAGCCGTACAGGTTGATGAGGATGTACAGGGGGACGAGCGTGAACTCGAAGAAGACGTAGAACATGACGACATCGCGGGCGGCGAAGACGCCGGTCATCGCGGTCTGGAGGATGAGCAGCCAGATGTAGTAGGTCCGTACGCGGTCGGTGATGGCCGTGAACGACGCGGCGACGCAGATCGGCCCGAGCAGGACGGTCAGCCCGACCAGCAGCATGCTGACCGTATCGAGCCCGAGCGAGAAGCGCATTCCCAGCGGCTCGAACCAGGTGAACGACCCGCCGAAGCCCGCGACATCCGAAGCGCCGCGGGCCCAGTCGAACTGCGTCGCCATCCACGCGAAGATCGCCACCGGTACGAGCGTTGCGAAGAGCGAGAGCGACCTGGCCTGCTTCGCGGGCGAAATCGCCACCGCCACCGCACCGAAGAGCGGCACCAGCAACAGGAGCATGAGCGCGGTGAGTCCGGTCATGGCCGCACCTCCCGCATGATCAGGACAAGCGCGATGATGAGCGCCACCCCGCCGGCCATCCGCACGGCATAGTCGTGGAGGACGCCCGTCTGCGAGCCGCGGGCCGCCCGGCCGACGCCGCGGGGCGCCCAGCCGAACAGGTTGACGAGGCCGTCGACGAGCACCTTGTCGATCGCGTGCAGCACGTGCGCCAGCACCCACAGCGGCTTGACGAACAGCCAGTCGTAGACCTCGTCGACATACCACTTGTGCTGCGCGCCGCGGGTGAGCGGGCCGAGATTGATCGAGTCCGCCCGGCTCGTCGCGGCGGTCGTGCGGCCGGCGAAGTGCAGCCAGAAGGCGATGAGGATGCCGCCGATGCCGACCACGCTCGAGGCGATCTGCGCGAACGTGTGCGCATCCATGCCCAGGGGCCGGGCATGCTCGTGGTGGCCGGTCGCGACGCCCGCCGTCGAGGCGTGGACCATCATTCCCGCCCAGCCGTGGTGGTCCTTGTGGACGAAGAACGTTGCCACCGCCGCGATCGAGAGCACGGCCAGCGCGCCCAGCACGAAGTTGATCGCCAGGCCCGGCGGGTGCGGGTGGAAGTCGTGTGTGGCATGGGCATCCTGCCCATGCGCCTTGTGAGCGTGATCGTCATGCCCATGCGCATCATGCCCGTGGTCCTCGTGCGCGTGGACCTCGTCCCCCGGCTCGAAGTGTGCGGGGCCGACGAACACGCGGAAGAAGACGCGGAACGTGTAGTAGGCCGTCATGCCGGCGGTCAGCAGCAGCAGCCAGCCGATGAGTTGCAGGTGCGTGTTCGCGAAGGCGTCGCCGAGGATCATGTCCTTGGAGTAGAAGCCGGCGGTGATGAACGGGAAGCCCGCCAGGTTGATGCAGCCGACCAGCATCGCGATCGAGACCAGCCGCCAGCCCGGCATCCGGCCGACGCCGCTGAGTTTGCGGAGATCGAGTTGCCCGGCGAAGCCGTGCATCACCGCGCCGCAGGAGAGGAACAGCAGGGCCTTGAAGAACGCGTGCGTGAACACGTGCGATGCGCCGCCCACGGCCCCCATCACGCCCAGTCCCGCGAACATGTAGCCCAGTTGCGACACCGTCGAATACGCCATGATGCGCTTGATGTCGAACTGCGCCATGCCGATGGTCGCGGCCCAGAACGCCGTGATCGCCCCGCCCCAGGCCACCAGGGGCAGCGCCCACTCGCTGCACAGGAACAGCGGGAAGCACCGGGCGACGAGGTAGACGCCCGCGGTGACCATCGTCGCCGCGTGGATGAGCGCGGAGACCGGCGTGGGGCCTTCCATGGCGTCGGGCAACCAGACGTAGAGGAACGCCTGCGCCGACTTGCCGAACGCGCCGATCATCAGGAGCACGGGGATGAGTTGCACGAGGAACGGGATCTCACCGAACTTGCCCTCCTGCGCCAGGTGCAGGTAGGCGGTGACCTGCCCGTCGAGGTTGCCGACCGGCGCGCCGAAGAGTGCGGCGTACTCGATCGACCCGAAGTACACGAACGTCAGCATCACGCCCAGGGACAGGCCCAGGTCGCCGATGCGGTTCATGATGAAGGCCTTCTTGGCCGCCGCGACCGCCGAGGGCTTCTTGTAGAAGTACCCGATCAGCAGGTATGAGCAGAGGCCCACGCCCTCCCAGCCCAGGAACAGCAGGAGCAGGTTGTCGCCCATGACCAGGCAGGCCATGGAGAAGACGAACAGGCTGAACGCCGCGAAGAAGCGGTTGTATCCCTGCCCGACATCGTGGGACATGTACTCGCTGGCGTAGAGCGCGATCAGCGTGGCGAGCCCGGTGACAAAGAGCATCCAGAGCAGCGTGAGCGTGTCGATGTAGAACGAAAAGTCGGCCGTGAACGTCTCGGCGACGGTCGAGCCGTACTGGAAGGTGATCCAGTTCCACGCGTGGGCGATGTGCGGCATGGTGCCGACATCGAGGTAGGTCTTGAGGGTGAGGGCGAACGCACCGGCCAGGCAGGCGACGGTGATCCAGGCGGGCAGTTTGCTCCGGACGCGCATCGCCGCACAGATCCCGCACAGGACGCAACTCGCCAGCGCCAGGAGCGGAACGAAGACCATGAGCGGCGCGCCGGGCGCGATCTCGGCGAGCGCCTCGCCCTCCGCGAGCGCGGGCGGGGTCGACATCGCGCCGGTCGAGGCGGCAAGCAGGACGTTGCCAGTCTGTGTCAGGAGTTCGATCACGTGCTCACTTCAGGTCGGGGAGAAGAGTGGAACAGCGTTGTCAGCCGCGGAGTTCGGACCAGGTCGTCGCGTCCAGCGTCTCGCGACGGCGGAACAGCAGGACCACCAGCGCGAGGGCCAGCGCCGCTTCCGCCGCGGCGATCGTCAGGACGAAGATCACGAAGGCCTCGCCGGTGTGGTTGAGGTGGTAGCGGCTGAAGGCGATGAGCGCGATGCCCGCGGCCTGGAACATGAGTTCCGTGCAGAGGAACATGATGATCAGGTTGCGCCGCGTAATGAAGCCGATCAGCCCGATCGTGAACATCATCGCGGACAGCACGAGGTAGTGATACAGCGTGGCCTGCTGCATCGGCGCGGGAAAGCCCTGCTGCGCGAGCGCGGCCGCGGTCACGGCCCATGTTGCCAGCGCGGTGTTCATGCGCCACCCCCGTGCGCGGGAGAGAGCGGGGCATCGGGCAGGTGGCGGTTCTGCGCTGCGAGTTTCGCCGCTTCGTCCAGTTCGACCTTCTTCCGCGCCAGCACCACCGCGCCAAGCATGGCCATCAGCAGGATGACGCCGGCCAGTTCGATCGCCCCGGGTGCGCCGGAGAGCAGCGAGAACCCCACCCCCTCGGGATTGGTGATCTGGAGGTCCTTGGGCCACTTCTCGTGCGCCGGGGTAACCCAGCGTTCCTGGCCCTTGCCGTAGGCGATCTTGACCCCTGCACCGCCGGGCGAGAGATCGATCACCGGGGCGCCGGGCGTGCCGTCAGGACGGGCCGGACCGCGGGCAACGGTCTCGTCCGCATCGATCACACCGGCGTCGCGGAGGGCCTTCTCGACCTTGCCGGGAACGAGCGCAAGTTGTTGCTGAGAAGAGACTTCGGGCGGAATCGGGAGCGATCGGACACCGTGGGCGAGCATGGTGGTCAGCGCCGCAACGAGAACAAAGCCGATCACCGCCGCCAGTGCCGGCTCGCGGCTATAGCGGTCGTAGTCCGCCAGAGCCTCGACCTCGTCCGCGGTCGGCGACTCGGTTGCCAGCATGATCACAAACAGGTAGGTGATCAGGATCGCCCCGGCGTAGACGATGACCAGTGCAAACGCCATAAACTCCGCTGATAACAGTACATACAGCCCGGCGCTGGCGATGATCGTGAGCACGAAATACAGCGCGGCGTAGACGGGGCGGGGATGGGAGATCACCCGCAGCGAAGCGCCGAGCGCGATCAGGGCAAACAGGTAGAAGTTGAAGTTGGGAGTGGCTCCCGTCTGCGCAGCGCGGAGGCTGATCCCCAGCAGGACCGCCCCGGCGCCGATTGCCGCGACCAGCGCGCCCAGCAGTTGCGGGTTCAGGCCCCGTCGCGGCAGAGCCAGTGCGATGCCGATCGCGCCGATCGCACACCCAAGGTAGAGCAGGATCGGGCTGACAAGGCCTTCCAAGGTGACGGGCTCCACGTCTGCTCGGGTCGGCTTTCTTTGGCCGCGACTGCGGCGGCTGGGCCGGTTCCCGAAGGGACGCAGAGGATAGAGGACCGGGCGCGGGGCTTCAACACACGGGCTGCCGCGCCCCTGACCGTGGACAACTCCGTCCGGGGGGTTGGTCGAGGCCGGCGCGGCGATGTCGCCGTCCGTTACTATCCGCGCGGTGTCGAACCAGCCCACTCCATCTGCGGCCGCGGCCTCAGGCCCGACCCATACTCCCGGGTCGGGCGGGCTCCGCCAATCGCTTCCCAACCTGCTGACCGCGGGGCGGGTGGTTCTGGCCATCGTGTTCTTCGCGTTGCTTGCGTGGTATCGGCATCGTGCCCCGGTGGCGACGGTCCGGGAGGGCTCGGTCCTGACCGCCGCGGACTGGCTTCTGCTCAACGCCGCCGTGGTGTTCAGCATCGCCGCGATGACCGATGTGCTCGACGGCTATCTGGCGCGGCGGTGGGGCCAGGTTTCGGTGTTCGGGCGGATCATGGACCCGTTTGCGGACAAGTTGCTGGTGGTCGGGGCGTTTGTCTTCCTCGCGGGCCCTGGGTTCACGACCGACGGCAGCCCGGCGGAGCAGATCAGCGGCGTGTACCCGTGGATGGTCGCGGTCATTCTCGGGCGGGAACTGCTGGTCACATCCATCCGCGCGGTGTTCGAGGGTCAGGGCGTTTCCTTCGGCGCGGCGTGGAGCGGCAAACTCAAGATGATCCTTCAGTCGCTCTGCGTGCCGAGCGTACTGGTGCTGATTGCGCTGGCCGACCCCGCGGCATCGATTCCGCGGCACCGTGTCGCGGAGCCTCCGCCGTTTGCGAGGCTCGCCATCGACGCGATCGTCTGGACGACGGTGGTGGTGACGGTGTGGTCCGGGCTGCCTTACGTCTTCCGGGCGTGGGCGATGATGCGCAACGACAAGGCACGCCGGGAGGGGCCATGAGCAGCGGACCGGGAATTTCGACGACAGGAATGGCGCTGGTCACGACCTTCGGCCTCGGGAATCTGCGCCCCGCGCCGGGCACGTGGGGCTCGATGCCGCCGGTTCTGCTCGCCGGGCTGCTCATCGCGCTGGGATTCGGGAACGCGACCTGCCCGATCGGGATCATGGGGTGCTGGGTCTACAACGCCGCGATCGTCGGCACGCTGCTGGTGTTCTGCTACGCGTGTGTGGCGTACGGCGATGCCGCGGAGGCGCGGTTCGGCAAGAAGGACCCGGGGAGCGTGTGCGCGGATGAAACGGCGGGCGTGTGCATCCCGCTGCTCTTCCTGCCGCCGGTTGCGGTCTCGACGCCGGTTCACGCCGCGGCGACGCTGGTGCTGGTCTTCCTCGCGTTCCGCGTGTTTGACATCCTGAAACTCCCACCGGCCAACGGCCTGCAGCGGATCCCCGGCGGCTGGGGGATCCTGCTGGATGACCTCGTGGCGGGCGTGCAGACGCTTATCGTCGTGCAGTTGGTGACGCGGCTGGTGTATTGAAGAAGGATCACCGCAAGAGACGCGGAGGACGCAGGGTTGGCTGAGCGAATCTCGCTGAAAATCGGCGGCCGTCCTGCGGAACAAAGCGGAAGGGCGATATCGCCCGTCTCGGCCTCTTGTTTGCTGATTTGGTAGTTTGCCACTTGCTCATTTCGCCGGAGGCGCCCCATGCCCTGCTTCGTTGCCGCGATCGCGTTCTTCTTCCCTCGCCTGGCGATCATCCTGACGGCGATTTTCTCCGACTACCTCGGCCGCGCGTTCAACCACGAGTGGCTGTGGCCGGTGCTGGGCTTCTTCTTCATGCCCTACACGCTGCTGGCGTATGCGTTTGCGAAGAACACCAACGGCAGTGTCGACGGGCTGTACATGGTTCTGGTGATCGTCGCGGTGCTGGTCGACTTCGGAGTGATCGGCGGCGGGGCGAGCACGTCGAGGAAGCGGTTGAGGACCAACAAGGTCTGATGGGCTGAGGATCGCAGTCGTGTCCATCGAGGCTGTCACGGCCAGACGTTGTTCCCCAGATCCACATCCGGGAACTGCTCATCCGGATCGATGGTGACGCCCTTGATCTTTCGTCCTCTGGTGTCCCACGTCGTCGTCCACGAGTCCCCCTGTGCCCAGACCTGCACGGGCAACCGGCGCGCTTCGCTCGTGCCGTCGGTGTAGTCCACGCGGTACACCACCGGCATGATCAGGTCGCCCCGGTTTTGGAACGTGATGCGCGCATTGCGAGACTCCCCCTCGGGCTGCATCACCGTCGTCACGGCCTGATCCAGCACGCCCGCCTCATAGAACCACCCGCGCCAGAACCAGCCGAGATCGGCGCCCGCGGCGTTCTCCATCGTCCGCGCAAAGTCCCACGGCCGCGGCGACTTGAACGCCCACCGCCGGATGTACTCCTTGAACGCCGCATCGAACCGCTCCTCGCCGAGGATCCCCTCGCGCAGGAGCACGAGGCCGACCGCGGTCTTTGCGTACTGCGTCGCGCCCAGTGTGCCCTGCAACAGCAGGTCCGCGGGCGTGTCGATCGGCTGGGTGGACGGCCGGGGATTGTCGCGCGACCAGCGGCGCGGATGCCCTCGCCGCGGCAGTTCGTCGGGGTAGCGCTCCAACTGGTGGTAGTAGTTGATGAACGTGTTGAACCCCTCATCCATCCAGGCGTGGCGGCGCTCGTCGGTGCCGACAATCATGGGGAACCAGTTGTGCCCCAGTTCGTGCGTTGTGACGCCCCAGAGGCCGCGGGCATCTTCCCGCGCTCCGCAGTAGGCCACCATCGGATACTCCATTCCACCGCAGACGCCGTTGACGTTCGTGGCGGTCGGGTAGGGGTACGCGTACCACGTTCGCGAGTAGTGCTCGATCGCGTCGCGGACGTACTGCGTGCTCTTGCTCCACGCCGTCGCCTCGCGCGGGTAGAAACTCTGGCACAGCACGCCTTCGCCTCGGCCGAAGGCGCCGTCGGACCCGATGCCGGCGCCGGGCAGGAAGCACGCATCCCAGATGAACGCGGCCGAACTCGACCATGCGAACGTGCGGACGTTGTCGGCCTTGAAGCGCCACGTCAGACGGCCATCGCTGCTGGTGGTCGCGGGTCGCGACTCGGGCTTGCCGACCTCTTCAAGCGGCCGGATGGCGACGGTGTCGCTCGAAGCACGCGCCGAGGACAGCCGCTCGCGCTGCTGAGGGGTGAGCACGTCGTCCGGGTTCTGAAGCACCCCCGTCGCGGCGACGAGGTGCGATGCGGGCACGGAGAGCGAAACATCGAACGAGCCGTAGTCCGTGTAGAACTCGCCCGTGCCGAGGTACGGTAGCGTGTTCCAGCCGTGCACATCGTCGTACTTGGCCACCGCCGGGAACCACTGCGCCAGTTGGAAGATGGGACCATCGGCGACTTCGCTGATGCCCAGACGGTCCGAGCCGTACGGCGGGACCTTGAACTTCCAGGCGATGGTGAACGTGGTCGTTCCCCCCCTGGCGGCGACGGGCGCGGGCAGGTCAAGCCGCCCGACTGTGTCGTAGATGTGCAGCGTGAGCGTCTGCGCCGGGTCGGGCAGGCCCTCCGGGGTCGCCGAGGCGGAAACGCCCAGCACCTCCAGGCCGCCCGCAAAGCCGTCCCGGTTGCCGAATCGGTCGCCCGGGCCGGTCATCCGTGCGCCGTCGCTCTCGAGGCGAAAGAGATTCTGCTCGAGGTTGAGCCAGAGATACGTCAGCGCCTGGGGCGAGTGATTGGTGTAGGTGACGGTGGCGCGCGCGGTCACCGTGCGGGCGGGCTCATCGAGCGACGCGTGGATCAGGTAGTCGGCCCGCTGCTGCCAGTACTCCGGTCCCGGCTCGCCCGATGCGGTCCGGACCATGCCGGGCGCGGGCCATTCGGGCGCGGTGAAGCGCAGGGCGTAGTCGCGGGCCGCGGCGGCGGTCTCGGCAGGGACGGGCGAGCGGCCGCTGCCGGGTCCCGTGCACGCACCAACCGTTGAGAGAACCAGGCCTGAGACCAACAGCATCGCCGCGGATCGGATTCTGCGCATGGACACAGGGTACGGCGGCGAGGATGGAGTCAGGCCGTGGCGGCATTGGCCGCGACGGCGGTCTCGCGCTCCTGCGCAACGCTCAAGACCCGGAGTCCCTGGTCCTCGACCCAGCGCACGAGGTCGCCGATGGTGATGAGAGAGCGATCGAAGCGGACGAGCACTTGCCCGCTGACCCTGTCCACCGATGCCGTGTTGACGCCCCGAAGCGTTCCGATCGCACCCGCCGCGAACAACGCAGGCGAGTCATCCGTGCGCGCGATGCGCAACGCCGCCGTGTAGTCGTCCATTGAGCCTCCGTGCCCGGTAACCCCAACAGGAAGAGCCGGTCGATCCGGGATCTGGCTGTCGCCACTCCCTTCGAAACCCCGCTCGAATGCCGGCAACGGCCGTCGCGCGGGGGTTTTCATCTTTCGGCCAGAGCACAAGCCGTCCGTGACAAGGCCGCAGTGAACCGCCGGCCGGTCCCGGGTGCAAGTTGGATGGGGGCGGTGGGTAAACCCGCGGATGGCCAAAAACACAAACGGCGGCCGCGGGGCCGCCGTTCGTCGAACAATGCCCAGGAGAGGATTCGAACCTCCACACCCTTACGGGCGCTACCACCTCAAGGTAGTGCGTCTGCCAGTTTCGCCACCTGGGCGGGTGGTCAGCCGGGCGGGGCCCGGCGGAAGGCCCCAACTCTACGGCGGGCCCGCCGCGACGTCTACGCAAGGGCCAAGGCCGTTCGAACCGAACCTAAGGGACCCTGGGTGCGGATCGTTGAGCGGCTCCCGCGCCAACTGGCCGATTTCGGCGGCGAGGGGTGCCGTGGGAGCGGGGCGCGGAATGCGGTCCGGGGTGGGCCGGCTAGACATGTGTCGTCCCTTCGCCGAGAATGCAGCCTCGATGCGTCGAAACCCGTTCCCATGCCGTTTCAGCGTGCTGGCCTTGTGCTCCGTCGTGGGCGGGCTTTCAGCGTTCACGTCGTCTGCGGCAGGGAGTGCTCCACCCGCGGACCAGCCGGCGATGCCGGCGGCCGGTCCGGACTCGGCTGACGAAAACGCCGAGCGCGAGGTGCTGGTTGTTCTCCGAAGCGGCCAGCGGGTCACCGGGATCCTGGCCGAAGTCACCGAGAAGACGCTCACGGTCAAGGTCTCGGGGATCAACGCATCTTTTTCCATCGCCGACGTTGAGCGATACGAGTTCCTGCCGCCGCTCATGGAGCGGTACCGCGACCTCCGCGCGGCCGTGGGCAACGACCCGGACCAGATCGCCCGGCTGGCGGAGTGGCTCCGCGAACGCGGGAAGTATGAACTCGCGCTCTCCGAGATCGACCGGGCATTGGAGATCCGGCCTGATCACGCCGAGTGCCTGCGGCTCAAACTCGAACTCGAACAGCAGATTCTGCTCCGCAGCCGGGCAAAGACCCGCCCGCAGCCCGAGCCCGCGGCGAATCCTGCTGACACACCCGGCGGAGGTGAGGCGGCGCCGCGGCGATCGCGGATCACCGACTTCCCGTTGCTCACGCCGGCGCAGATGGACCTGATCAAGGTCTACGAGGTCGATCTGGCTGAAAAGCCCAGGATCATCGTTCCACGCGATGCGATGGAGCGGCTGATGGCGGCCAACACCGGCCACCCGCTGATCCCGGTCACCAAAGAGGGCCGCGAGTCGCTGCTCCGAAAGAGCCCCGCCGAGCAACTCGAACTGATCTTCCGACTCCAGGCCCGAGACTTGTATGCCCAGATTCAGATTCTGGACATGCCGGGGTCGATCCGGAAGTTCCGCGACAACGTTCACGCCACATGGCTGCTGAACTCCTGCGCAACGACGATGTGCCACGGCGGGAGCGATGCCGGCCGGTTCGTGCTGGCGACCCGTCGTCCCAACCACGATCAGACGGTGTACACCAATCTGCTGATCCTGCAGAAGTTCCGCCTGCGGGATGGGCAGCCTTTGATTGACTGGGAAAACCCTGAGCGGTCGCCCCTGCTCCAGTTGGCCCTCCCGCGGCAGGATTCGCTCGTCTCGCACCCGATCGCCCCGCTGGGAGCCGCCGGCCGGGATGGCTGGAAGCCGGCGTTCCGGGACGCCAACGAAAAACTGTTCGTCAAGTCGGTGGAGTGGATCCGCTCGATGTACAAGCCGCGACCGGACTACCAGATTCCCTATACCCCCATCAAGCCGTTCGAGCCGGTTCCCGTGTCAGCGGCGAAGCCCGCCCCGGCCCCTCCGAAGGATCCTGCCCGGTCGCCCGGGGTCCCTGAAAGCGGGTCGGGTCCTGCCGATGCCGGCGGCGGGAAGCGAGATGGGGGCAACGTACCCGGGAGCGGGGGCACGCGTGAGGAACCGCCACCGCGGTAGACGCGGACCGACTCGGCCTGTCCCCGTTCGGATCGACGCCTGTACCCGAGTCGGATTCCTGATAGAGTGTCTGCCCTGCCGAGGCTGGAGCCCGGCGGGCTGTACACCGGATGTGGTGGGCGGGGGCCTTTGGCATCGGCACCGGATCAACGCATGACCCGAAGAACCAGCACCACCACCCGCGTCTCTCGAGTTTCCGCACTGATGGCGGCGAGCGTATTGGCCGTCTCGCTCGCCTCCTGCGACCGGTCCGACCCGGTGCAGGACGAGATCAACCGCGTGAGCGTGGGACTCGGCGCCATCAGCACATCTGGCAGCACCGCGCTGCCCAGCGTCGAGAACCGCCGGGCGATGTACCAGTGGGCGATCGACCGGCTCTCGGGCAAGCCGGGCGGCAACCTCCGCATTCAGGGCGTCGCGACCACCGATGCACCCCCAAGCAGCCCCGCGGCGGTGAACGCGACGAATGTCGGTCAGGCCGCGGCGGCCAATCTTCTGCTGGCGCGCGGGCACGCGGGCCTTGGAGAGATTTCCGCGCAGGAGGCGGCCCGTCTCGAGGCCGATGCGGCGCTCCAACTCTCGCCGATCAGCGCGGCGCTGGATCAGTGGCTGGCGCAGAACGCCGCGGCGGATGCTCTCGCCTCGTACAACCCCGCATCGGATATCGAGCAGATCGAGAAGCGGATCACTGAGAAGCAGAAACTCGCCGACGATGCCCGGGCCGCCAAGGACCGGCAACTCGCCACGATCGCGAGCCTGGAGAAGCAGGCGGCCGATCTCGTTGCGGGCGCGAAGGCGAAGCGCGAGCAGTCGGCGGAAATCCGCGGCCGGGCGGTGAATGTCTCGGAGACTGCGCGACTGGACCTGATTACCGAGGCGGTTCGCATCGGGCGCGAGGCGGACGAGATCGAACGGCAGGCGGCGACGATCCTGGCGCGGGTCGATCTGGAGAAGCCGCAGGCGGAGATGCTGCAGCGCGGCATCGATGAACTCGCGGCGCAGATCCAACTCCTGCGGACCGACAAGGACAATCTCCGCCAGCGGGCTGATCAGAACGCCGCGGCGGCGAAGCGGGCACGCGACGAGGCCAAGGCCGCGGCGGATCGTCTGAACACGATGGCCGGCGCGCTGGCCTCCACCCGCGAAGCCGTTACCAAGCCGACGGATGCGGCGGTCGGTTCCTACGGCAAGGCTGTGGACGCGGCCCGCAAGGCGGCGCAGGTTTCTCGCGATGCGAAGAGCACCGCCTCCATCGCCGGCGGGAACTATCAGCATTCGCTGGCGGACGTGCTGGCGACGAAGGCTCGCGGACTGCACGAGTATGCCGCTCTGCTCACCAACCTTGCCAACGCCAAGCCGGCATTGCCCGCGGCCTCGGACTACTCGAGCAAGGCGGCCGCCGCGACCGAGGCCGCAAAGAGCGCGATGGCGGATGCGGAGACGGCGTTCCGCGCTGCCTTGTCGCTGTATTCGAGCGCGGGCGGCTCGGGCGACACACAGGACCGACTGAAGGCGCTGGAAGCCTCGATGAATGCGATCCTGGGCAAACAGCCCGAAGCGGGCGCGGAGAAGGCTCCGATTGCCCAGGACGCTCCGGACGGCTCGGCGCCGGCCGCGGCCCAGCCGGCCGCCTCCGGAAACGAACTCGCCCGAGTTGAGGACGAGATTCGCGCTGCGCTCGGGACCTTCCTTGCGGCGGTCAAGTCGTCGGACTACGCCGCCATCCGCGCCAGCATGCACGCCGACGGCGAGGCGGGTGCGAAGTCCGTCGATGCGATGTTCGCGCCGCTGGCGCTGAGCGCCGCCTGCGAGAAGGCCTACAGCAAGTCGCTCCGGCAGACCATCAACGACAGCAGCGTTCAGTCCATCAAGTCCAATCCCCTGATCGGTGGGATGATCCAGGCGGTGGATCAGTTCCAGTTGACGCCGGAGCAGGCCGCGGCCATGACTCCCGCTGACGCGACGGTGACCGCGACGTCGGCCACCGAAGCGGCGGTGTCGTTCCCTGGCGTTGAGGGCGCTGCGCAGGCATTGATGCTCAAGAAAGTCGATGGCGCCTGGAAGGTCGATCTGACCGCCGTGCTGAGCATGGCCGGCGCCGCGAACCCGATGATGGCCAACGCACTCAAGGCGATTGGTGAGTCGTTCACGAAGGTCACGGGGAAACTGGCGGGCGGCGAATACTCCGATGCCGATGCGATGCTGATCGACCTGAACAAGGAGATCACCATGGCGATGATGAAGGCCGGCGGGCTGGGTGGCCCGGGCGGAGGGGGCGGCGGTGGCGGGGGAGGTGGGGGGGGCGGTTGACCCGACGCGGCCGGATCGGCTACGTTCCTACCCCTGCGCAGGTGTTGGCGTACGGGTGGGAGTCGGGGAATCGGTGTGGGAGCAGGCCCACAGGCCTGTGGATCGAGGATTGGACAGGGCCGCGGCCCGGGAAGCATGCCAGACGATGATCACGAGCCGACCACTGACCGCGCTGATGGCCATGACGATCGCTGTCGGCGCTGCTGCTTCAGCCCGTGCCCAGACGGCGTGCAACCTGCCCGAGCAGACCATCATGGCCCGTTCTCCGGCAGACGTGGACAACGACGCGCTCAAGTCGTGCGTCGAGACCAACGCGCCCGGGCTTCGCGGGGAGTATGACGCCATCCGCCAGTCGCGGCAGAACCTGCTGACGCCGCTGCGGGCCAGCAGCGTCTCGGTCTTTTTCCGCCTGGCGTACTCCGACCATCTCAAGCCCGTGCTCATGCCGCTGGTGGGGAATGCCAGCGATGACATCGCTCTCAATGCACTGCGGGTTGCAGGTGAGTTGGGCACGATCGACGGGGCGAATCTCTGTGTCACCGGGCTGGAAGACAAGCGTCCCGCGGTGCGGATGATGGCCGCGTCGGGCCTCGCCCGGACGTTCTCGGTCCTGTGGACCACGCCCACGATCCAGCCGGGGCCGTTCGCGGGCATCGAGGGCAAACTCGCCGCGGCGATGCAGCGCGAGAAGGACCCGGAGGTCCTCGACGGCTTTGCGATGGCGTACGAGGCCGCGCTGCAGATTCCCGTCAACGTGGTGTCGGATGCTCAGAACATGGCCCTGCGGACGGCGGCGACGGAGTTCGGCAAGATCGCCCGTCAGAAGAGCGCGGAGGCCGGCGCGGTGCCCGCGCAACTCCGGGCGAGCAAGGCGGTGCTCGACACGCTCACGCAGGTCGGCCTTGGGGCCAAACCGCCGGTCGACACGCTCCGCGAGGCGGGCGGGTTTGGCGGCGATCTGCTTTCTTACGCGCTCCGCCGCCTTCGTTCCGGCGCGGTCAGCGATGCCGAACGCCAGCAACTGGCCGTGCTGGTCGGCCAGGCCCAGAACGTCGTTTCCCGCAGCCACACGCTGCTCGACGGCAACGGCAAGCAGTATCGTCTGGATGTCCTGGTACGCGACGGCAACGACCAGCAGTACTTCCGGGACGTGATGAACGTCATCGGCGGCGAAGGCGACCTGGTCAAGCCGCCGTTCAATCACAAGAAAGAGCGATTCCTGACGCCCTGAGGCGGAGCGCCAGCGTTCGTGGCCCGGCGGTCGTGGACTACCCTCTGCCATGGGCAGGCTGCTGGTCCCCGTTGGTTTGCTCGTCGCCATCGTTGTCGCCGTGATCGCGGCCGATCGGCCCGCGCCGCGCGCCGACTTCACGTTCATCAATCGCGGCGATGTCGCCACGCTCGACGTCCAGAAAGCGTCCTGGATGCAGGACCTTCGGGTTGTTCGCATGCTCTTTGAGGGGCTGGTCAAGAACGATGTCTTTGATCCCGAGTACGCCATCAGGCCGGGGGTGGCCGAGCGGTGGGAGATCAGCGCCGACGGGCGCGTGTACACCTTTCACCTGCGGGCGAACGCGGCGTGGAACGTCCACGGCAGGGCCGTGCCCGTCGCTGCGCACGACTTCATCTATGCCTGGCGCCGCGGCATCCTCCCGGACACCGCCAGCGACTATGCCGGCCAGTTCCAACTTATCCGCGGCGCCAAGGCGTTCTATGACTGGCGCAGCGGCCAACTGGACGAAATCGCCGCGATGCCCGAGAGTGCGGAGAAGCGCGATCGTGCCCGGGCTCTGTGGCCGCTGACCGAGCAGAAGTTCACCGAGATGGTCGGTCTGTCGGCCCCCGACGACCGGACGCTGCGCATCGAACTCGAGCGCCCCACGCCCTATTTCCTGGACCTGTGCGCCTTCGCGGTGTTCTGCCCGGTGTACCCGCCGCTGGTGAAGCAGTACGAGCCGCCCGACCCCTCCACCGGACGGCTAGACCAGCAGCCGGGGTGGACCATGGCCGGGAGCATGGTCTGCAACGGGCCGTTTGTTCTCGCCGACTGGCGATTCAAGCGGGAAGTGCGGATGGAGAAGAACCCGTTCTACTGGGATCATGCCTCGGTCGCGATCGACACGATCTCGATGCCCAGCAACGAGGACCCCAACGCGCAGGTCCTCGCGTTCAACTCGGGAGCGGTGGACTGGGTCAGCGATGTCACGCCGCCCTACCGCCGTTTCATCGTGCAGGAGAAGCGGGCGTACTACGCCGAGCACAAAGCCGAGTACGACGCGCTGGTCGCGCAAGGGCTCGACCCCGTCGAGATCGATCGCCGGCTTCCGCCCGACCCACGCCAGAACATCCACACGTTTCCGGCGTTCGGGACGTACTTCCTGAACTTCAACTGCCAGCCGAAACTCGTGGACGGGCGGGACAATCCCTTCGCCGACCCGCGCATCCGCCGCGCGTTTGTCATGGCCGTCGACAAGGATCGCATCGTCACGCAGGTCCGCGGCACGGGCGAACGTGTTTCGAACACGCTGATTCCGCGCGACTCCATCGCCGGGTACGAGTCGCCCAAGGGACTTCGCTTCGACCCCGAGGGAGCACGCAGACTCCTCGCCGAGGCCGGTTACCCGGGCGGCAAGGGGTTCATCACCGTCGAAATCCTGTTCAACAAGGACTCGGGGCACGACCTCATTGCACAGGCCGCGGCCAAGGACTGGCAGGAAAACCTCGGCGTGCCGGTTCTGCTTGCCCAGAAGGAGATCAAGGTCTTCCGCAACGACCTGAAGAACCAGAACTTCATGATCAGCCGTGCCGGCTGGTTCGGTGACTACGGCGACCCGACGACGTTCCTGGACATCAACCGCTGTGAAGACGGTAACAACGACCGCAAGTACTGCTCACCGCGGTTTGAGGCGCTGATGGAGGCCGCGGCCAACGAAGCGGATGCCGCGCGGCGGATGGCGATCCTGTCCGATGCGGAGCGTCTGCTCGTGGAGGAAGACCTTCCGTTTATCCCGATTTTCCAGTACGTGCAGGTGTATCTCTTCAACCCGCACAAGGTCAGCGGCATTTCCTCGCACCCTCGCCAGCAGCAGGACCTGTTCCTGATCGACATGCTGGGCGATGGCAAGGGGAGCGATGTTCCCAAAGCCCTGCCGCCGGGCGGAGGGGACATCAAGCGGAAGCAGCAGAGCAGCAGGTGCGGCGGCCGGCAGATGGAACCAGTGGGCGCGACTCGCTTCCCGCGGCACGTCCGGGTCGCTGCGGATGCGCAGGCGTGCGGCTTTCCGGCGGGAGGCCGCGCATGCTCGGCCTGATCGTCCGACGCCTCATCCAGTTGCCGCTGATCGTCGGCGTGATTTACACGCTGACGCTGACCCTCGCGTGGGCGGTGCCGGGGAATCCGATCGAGAACCCTGAGGGGCGGAGGCCGCCCCCCGCCGTGATCGAGGCGATGCAGCGGCAGTACAACCTCGACTCATTCCCGAGGTTTTACTTCTCGTATCTCGACAGCGCGACGGGATTGAAGTGGGTGCGGGACAGGATCACCGGCCGCGCGGCGGAGCGTGAAGCGGCCGCGCGGGCGTCCGGACAGGCTCCGCCCGTGCGACAGTTGTTCGACCTCGGCCCGAGCCTGCAGTACGAGGACTGGCGTGTGAACCAGATCGTCGCCGATGCGCTGCCGGTGAGCATCGCGCTGGGTGCGATGGCGATGCTGATCGCGGTGGTGCTGGGCGTCGGGGCGGGCGTGGTCGGCGCGGTGCGGCCGAACTCGCCGGCCGACGTCGCAACGCTCGCCGTCGCGCTCATCGGCATCAGCCTCCCGAGTTTCGTGGTCGGCACCACCCTCCTCCTGGTATTCAGCGTCTGGATCGGTTGGTTCCCTGTCGGGCAGTGGGGGCTCCGAGGCGCGGTGCTGCCGGCGATCACGCTCAGCCTGCCGTTCGCGGCGTACATCGCCCGGCTCACGCGCATGGGGATGCTCGAGCACCTCGGGGCCGACTTCATCCGCACGGCACGGGCCAAGGGCCTCCCCGAGTCGCGCGTGGTGCTCAAGCACGCGCTCAAGAACGCGTTCCTGCCGGTGCTGAGTTACCTCGGCCCCGCGACGGCGATGGCGATGACCGGCTCGTTCGTTGTGGAGCGCGTGTTCACCGTGCCGGGCATGGGTCAGCACTTCGTCAATGCCGTGCTGAACAAGGACCTGTTCCTGATCATGGGCGTGGTGCTGGTGTACTCGACGATGCTGATCCTGTTCAATCTTGCGGTCGATGTGCTGTATCGCTGGGTGGATCCGAGGATCGAGTGAGGCCCATCAATCTGACCGAAGCCGTATCGACTCACGGAGGGTGCGAGTGACTTGGCTCTGGTTGAAGTTCACCATCGCGGTGATGGCGTGCCTCCCGGTGTTCGGGTGCTTCCCGGCCAAGGAGACTCCGGCGGCTGACCTCGGCGGTTTTCGGTCTCTTGCGGTTCATGGCGGTTCGAACATCGTTCTTGTTGCTGATGCTCCGCCGGAGGATTCGCCTGCTCACTCCACGGCGCGGCTGGTGATCGCCAAGGTCCGCAGCGTGACCAGCCCCGAGCATGACCAATCGCTGCAGATGGTGACGCTCGCGCCGTCCGATGATGAACGGCGGACGGTCGGCATCGTCGATCACGACCTCGGCGGCACCGAGTCTGGGCCGATCGCCGCGTTCGTGGAGCCGGGTCTGCTCGTTACTGCGGAGACCCTCCACGGCGAGGCGCATCGGCTGGGCGCGAGGGTCCTTCTGGTGTACACCTACTGGTCGAAACACGAATCCGACACGTGGTCCTTGCCGTTCTTGTTCACGCTTGGTCTCGCGCCGGTGCTCAACTCCAACTACCAGTCGAGCGTCGAAGCGATTGCGGTCGATGTTGCCTCGGGCGCGGTAGTGTTCGATGGGACGGAAGCGGATGAGGGTTGGCAGGTCGCCAATGGATACACGCGGCATGAGGCTGAAAGGCAGGTAAGTCGCCGTGTGGAGCGTCGCGCCTTCGCCCGGATCATGGATTGCTGCGTCGCGGCGAATGGCGGCCCGGTGACCCAGCCCAGGCAGAAGCCGATGTCAAGTCCGTGGTAGTACGGAATCACTCCGCGCTGAACGTTGCCCCGTCGAGCACATCGAAACTGACCATCGCACCCTGCGGGAACATCGAGGGGAGTTGGCGGGCATCGTTCATCGTGCAGTGGATCGGCATCCCCGCATCGACGGTGAGCGTGCGGGTGCGGTCATCGCCGCTGATGACGGTCCCCTGCACGCGGCGGGGGTGTCCGAACACCGGCTCGACGTACTTGCCGCCGGTTTCGACAAGATCGACGCGACGCGCTGTTGCGCGGATGGTCCCGATGATGCGTTTGCCCACCGGGGTCGTGATCGGCCCCTTGGGGATCAGGTGCATGCGGTAACTGGTGTTGGGGAACTCGATGACGATGTGGCCGGGCTTGGTCGCGGTCGCGGCGAAAACCTCGGCGAGTTCGCCGCGGGCGAGCGTGGGGGCGATCTTGGCGGTCGGTGCGGGGTGGATCATGGGCGACACTGTAGTGTCGAAGCCAGCAACGCAGCAAATGGGCAGAGCAGCGGAGGAGAGCCCTACGTGCTGGCGTGCTGGTTTGCTGTTCTGCCGCTCTCAACGAAGTTGCGCAGCAGTTTCGGCCCTTCGACGGTCAGGAAACTCTCCGGGTGGAACTGCACGCCTTCGAGCAGGGCCTTCTCTTCTCCCCGCGGCCAGATGCGCCGCAATCCCATGACCACCCGTCGCGTCGGGCCGTTCGGGTTGGCCGCGTCAACCGGTTCATCCGTCCACGCCGAAACCCTCCACCCGCTCCCATCGGCCGCGGCGGGCGGGATCGTCTCCGCCAGCACCACCAGCGAGTGGTAGCGTGTCGCGATGAACGGATTGGAGAGCCCCGCGAAGACGCCCGCGTTGTCGTGCTGCACCGGCGAAGTCTTGCCGTGCATCGGGATCGCGTGTCGCGTGACGGTCATGCCGTGCATGTCGCCGATGCACTGATGCCCGAGGCAGACACCCAGGACCGGCACTCGCCCGGCGAATCGGCGGATGATCTCGCTGGAGACGCCTGCTTCCTTCGGTGTGCACGGTCCGGGGGAGATGATCACGTGCGTCGGGCCCATCGCCTCGGCCTCATCCGCGGTGACCTTGTCGTTGCGGATGACGCGGAGATCGAGCGAAGGGTCGATCTCGCCCAGCCTCTGCACGAGGTTGTACGTGAACGAGTCGTAGTTGTCGATGAGCAGGATCACGCCGTGAGGATATCGGCCTGTTTCCGCGGACAATGAAGCCGCGCGGCCGGCGGCGCTCAGTTCCGTGCGCGGTTCACCCATCCGAACTCCGCCGCGGTGGAGGAGTTGACCGGCCATGCGGTGTTCGCGGCCTTGATGATCCGGATCTGGGATGCGTTGAGGTCCTGGGTCTCGGCCACGCGGTCGTTGGGGCCGGTGGGCGCCTTGAACAGCCCGACCGAGCCGTCGAGATACCCGTTATGCCCGCCGCCGCCCTTGCCGCCGGCCGCCGATCCGGCGTTGCGCGTGCCGTGTCGCGTGGACCACTGGTCCGTGCCGGCGAACGAGCCGTCGTCGTATGAGCGGTTGTAAAACTCGTCGTGCTCCTCGATGAGCAGGACGATCCCCGGGAAGATCTTGCGCGTCGATGTCCCGATCTCCGGCCGCTCCGGATAGTCCATCTGCCAGTTGAGGTCGATCCTCGCCCCGGCCATGCGGATGATCATGGTGTAGTCAAAGAACCGGTTCGCCTCGCGTCGGGCCGAGGGGCACTCGGTGATCTTGTCCGCCACCTGCAGATACTCCCGCATCACGCTGGTGTGGAACGGGTGCGGATACAGCGATGGGTTCGCGAGGTAGGTCGTGTTGTTCCGGCCGACCCAGTCAAGATCCTGCGGTCCCTGCCAGTAGGCCCCGGGGATGACCTTGTAGTCGTTCGCGTAGGCGTGGAATCCGATCATCAACTGCCGCATGTTCGACAGGCACACCGCCTGACGGCCCGACTCCCGCGCCTTGCCCAGGGCCGGCAGCAGCAGACCGATCAGCATCGCGACGATCGCAATGACGATCAACAGTTCGATCAGCGTGAAAGCCGTTGTCCGTCGATTCGCCAAGCCGCGCCCTCCGAAAGGAGGTTTCCCACCTCCAGCATACCACGTAAACCGGAGCCGCAAACACCGAGGACAGCAAACCTCTCACGGGCTGCCGATCCGCCGGAACAACGTCTGAAACCGGATCCGAACGGGGAGTCTTCCGCCCATACGGCTCGATTTGCCGCACTTCCGTGCCGCGACTGTGCTGCTTTCGACCTTGCCCCTACCGTTTTCCCCATGCCAACCCCCAACCCGCTGCCCGCCCACTATGCCGAACTCTGCAAACTCAAGCACGAGGCCAAGACCCTGGCCTCGATCGGTTCGCTCCTGAACTGGGACCAGGAAACCTACATGCCCCACGCCGCGGCGGCCCACCGGGCCGATCAGGCGTCGCTGCTCTCGGCGATCGAGCACGAACGGTCGACAAGCAAGCGGCTGGGCGACCTGATTGCACAATGCGAGGCGGACAAGGCCCTGACGGGCGATGCGGGATCGCGAGAGGCGGCCAATGTCGCGCGCATGCGGCGGGACTATGACCTGCAGACCAAGATCCCGACCGAACTGGTCGCCGAACTGGCCAAGGTCGGCAGCCAGGCGCAGGAAGTGTGGAAGGACGCCCGCCAGAAGAACGACTTCGCGATGTTCCGCCCGTGGCTGGAGAAGATGTTTGAACTCACACGCCGGAAGGCCGAGTGCCTGATGTCGGGCAAGCCAAAGGGCGAACTCTACGATGCGTTGCTCGATGAGTATGAGCCCGGTGCGACGGGCAGGGAGATCGAGGCGGTATTCACGCCCCTTCGCCCGCGCCTGAGTGGACTCGTGAAGGAGATCGCCGGCGCGGCCGCGAAGGGCAAGGCCCCGGGCGACGCGTTCCTGAAGGTCCAGTTTCCCGCCGCAAAGCAGCACGAGTTCGGCCAGATGGTCCTCAAGGCCATGGGCTTTGATTTCAACGCGGGTCGGCTCGACACGACGACACACCCGTTCTGCTCGGGCATGGCGCCCGGCGACACGCGCCTGACGACGCGCTACCGCGACGAGAAGTTCACCGATGCGCTCTACGGCACGATGCACGAAGGCGGGCACGGGCTGTATGAGCAGGGTCTCCCGAAGTCGGAGCGATTCGGCCAGCCCCTGTCCGAGGCGATCTCGCTGGGCATCCACGAGAGCCAGTCGCGCATGTGGGAGAACTTTGTCGGCCGCTCGCGAGAGTTCTGGGAGTGGGCGTTGCCCCACGCCAAGAAGTTCGCCGGCGGCGAACTCGACCGCTTCAGTGTCGACGATGCTTTCCGCGCCGCCAACATCGTACAGCCGAGTTTCATCCGCGTCGAGGCCGACGAAGCCACGTACAACCTGCACGTCATGCTGCGCTTCGGGCTGGAGCGATCCCTGATCTCCGGCGAACTGCCCGTCAAAGACCTTCCCGGCGAATGGAACCGGCGATTCAAGGACCTGCTGGGGATCGACGTGCCCGACGACCGCCGCGGCTGCATGCAGGATGTGCACTGGTCGTTCGGCCTCATCGGCTACTTCCCGACGTACACCCTCGGGAACCTGTACGCGGCCCAGTTCTGGGAGACGATCCACGCGCAGACGCCGGGCCTGCGCGACAGGATGCGAGCCGGCGATTTCGTCCCGCTGCTCGCCTGGCTGCGCGAGAAGATTCACCAGCACGGCCGTCGCTACGGCGCGGCGGAACTGTGCCGACAGATCACCGGGAAGCCCCTCTCCGCCGATCCGCTCATGCGGCACCTCGAAGGCAAACTCAAGGGCGTGTACGGCCTTTGAGCATCGTTCACCCCTCGCATCTCCGGCTCCCGGTGTCGGGCGCCGGCCCGCACCGCATGGCTCTTCTCGACCGCATGCCCACCCTCGCGCGCAATCCGGATTCCGATGACTGACGCACGCCAGCCCGCAGCATTCGGTCCGCGTGAAGCCGTCTTTCTGGCCGGCGCGGCGTTTTCGGTCACCGGCTTTCGCGACTGGAATCCTTGGGCCACCGCACCGATCGCCCTGGCCATCGGCATCGTCCTCGCGCTGCTCGGGCTCGTCGCCTTTCAGCAGCACGCCCGGAAGTTCAGCCGCGTGCTCATCCAGACCAGCGTGGTCCTGCTTGGGTTTTCCATCAGTCTCAACGACGTCGCAAAGGCCGGGCTTCCAGGCATGGTCTTCGCCGCGGCCACGATCGCCTTGGTCTTCGTCATCGCCGCGCTGCTCCAGCGAGCCCTGCGGACCGACAGTCAGGTGTCGTCCCTGCTCACAGCCGGCACCGCGATCTGCGGCGGCTCAGCCATCGCCGCGACCGGAACAGTCATCGGCGCTTCCGCGTCGTCGATGTCCGTCGCCACCGCCGTTGTCTTCCTGCTCAACGCGGGCGGTGTCTATCTGTACCCGCTCATCGGCCACCAACTCGGGTTGAGCCAGGCGCAGTTCGGTGCGTGGGCGGCCGTCGGGATCCACGATGTCGCCGGAGTTGTCGCCGCTGCCAAGCAGTACGGCGATCAGGCGCTTGCCGACGCAACGGTGATCAAACTCACGCGGGTGCTGTGGATCGTGCCCGTTGCGCTGGTCCTGGGTCGCATGGCTCGCTCCGCCCCGGGAGATGTCGCATCGGCGGCGAAGAGGCCCGCCGCGCCGATTCCGTGGTTCGTCGGACTGTTCCTGGTTGCCTGCTTGCTCCGCACGATCGGTGAGGCAAGTCTTGGTGTATCCGCCATCGCACCGACGGCGGACTTCCTGAAGTCGATCGCCAAGACCGCGATGACCCTGGCGCTGTTCCTGATCGGCACCGGTCTGTCGCGCCGCGCGCTCGCCGAGGCGGGCTGGCGGCCGCTGCTGCAGGGCGTGATCATGTGGATCGCGGTGAGCGTTGTCGCGCTGGTGGTCGTGCGAGCGATGGTCACCTGAGCCGCCGGCGCCCGCCCCGTTCACCTGACCGCCAGCGGCAGACACCGCTCAAGCGTTTCCAGCGCCGCGTGCACGTACTTGGGGTGCCCCTCCCGCGCCAGGAACGCCGGCGCGGTCGCGGCCATCAGCACCCGCCGAACGTTGGCCAGCAGCGTGTAGTCTTCGCCGGTCGGCAGTCCTGCATCGCGCCGCGCACGCGCAAGGAAGTTCACCGGCTTGACCCCGTCGAGCGCCTCGCTCCGTCCCCAGTGCAGACGCTCGAGGTACACCGCGTCCTCCACCCAGTGCCCGGGATGAACCAGTGCCAGGTCGATCAGGACGCATCCGCCCGTTCCGTTGCCCGCGAAGCCTGAACGCAGCATCGCGTTCCCCGGGTGCAGGTCGCCGTGGCACCAGGTGTTGATCGGACGCGCGTTCCAGCGGGCCAGAAGCGTGGGCAGCGATCGCTGCGTCTGGTGCACCATGTGGTTCCAGCGCTGCTGCTCGGCGATGTTGTGAGTCTTCACCGCCTCGCGTGCCCTGGCAAGCAGTCCTTCCCAGTTCTCCGACTTGACGCCCGCGGCGACGCTCACCTCGCGCAGGCGGGACGACCGGGCATACCAGTCCGCCGCCGCTCGAAGCATCGCCTCGATCGAACTCCGCGACATGCTCCCTGACACCGGCGTGCCGTGCATCCGCTCCACCACCAGCCACGCCAGGTCATACCCGCCGATCACCGTGCCCGCGGCGAACACGCGCGGCGTCGGGCCCATCGCGCATGCATACCCCGGGCTGACCTCGCACATCGCGCCGCCGTCCAGCGGTCCGTCATCGAGTTTCTCCGCGGCGTGCGGCAGGCCCCCCAGCGCCACGGTCCAGCGGAACTCCGCCGGGCCCACGGGCAACTTCACCACGACCTCGGCCGGCTCCGCCCCTTCGACCTGGAACGTCGCAAACCCGGTGGCCGCGCCGCCGGCCTGCCACGAGGATCGGAACCACCGGACTTCGGACAGTCGGCCCTGGCAGACGTCCCGCAGTACGGGCTCCAACGCCGCGGCGAGCGACGATGCACCGCCCGCGTCGCCGGCGCCGATGCTTCCGGAGGCAGAGCCAGTGCCGTAGTGCGGCGGTGTTTCGCTCATCCGGAGAGCACCCTCCGTTGCGCAGCCGGGAACACACCAGAGACTACCTGAAAGTTCGCTCGGTGTCGATCCCCGGTTCGCCGATGCCGGGCTGCCTCGGGCGGCTCACGGTCAGCGGAAAGCGAGAAAAGCACTGGAGCATCGGCGTGCCGGCGAGTCCGGCGATCAAAAACAACGGTTCATCAGATCCGCCCGAGAACGCGGCCGAGGGCGATGATCCGCGGCACCGATAACTGCTCGGCTCGCATCGTCGGGGAAACCCCCTCGCACCCTTCGGCCCGTTCGATCGCGCCCCAGTCGATGCCCTTGCCCAGCACCGAGCCGATCTGCTTGCGCCGCTGCGCGAACAGATCGCGGAGGAACGCGCTCAACGCCTCGGCGTTGCTCACCAGCGGCCGGTCGCGCCGGGTGATCAGCACCATCGCGCTGGTGACATCCGGCCTCGGCCAGAAGCACTCTCGCGGCAGAACCGCCAGAAGACGGACCTCCGCGAGCGCCTGCGCGATCACCGCCAGAGCGCCGTACTCACCCGAGCCCGGCCCGGCGAGCATCCGGTCCGCGACTTCACGCTGGATCGTCACCGCCATCACCTCGCACCGGGGGTGATCGATGAGCAGGTTGGAGATCAACGGGGTGCCCGCCCCGTATGGGAGATTCGACACGAGCGAGAAAGGCCGGCCGCGGAGAGCAGCCAGAATCTCCGGCGCGAGGGCTCGTTTCCCGTCGAGGCAGTCGCGATGGACAAGCGTGAAGCGATGCTGCTCGCCGGGGCCGAGGATCGCCGGGATCCGGTCCCGAAGCAGTTCCGCGAGCGAGTCGTCCATCTCGCAGGCGACCACTTCGCAGCCGCGGGCGATGAGTTCCTCGGTCATCGTGCCCGTTCCCGGACCGACTTCCAGGACCAGCGACCCGGCGCGGATGCCGGACGCATCCACCAACTTCCGGATCAAGTTCTGATCGATGAGGAAGTTCTGCCCGAGCGATTTCTTGGGGCGAAGCCCGCGGGACTCAAGGAGCGCGCGGATCTCGGTCAGCGTCTGCACGCCGGGATCGTACTCGGGATCAGCGGCATGCAGGTTCTTGCGCGGCGAGATGCCTGAAAGAAAGCAGATCATCGCGGGTTGAGGGACTGCTCGCTGGAGAATCTGCCGCGGGGTGATCGGGCTCGACTACCACTTCCCGTCGAGCACCTGTCGGATCGCGTGGGCCACGCCGTCGGCGTCGTTCGCCAGCGTCTGCGCCCTCGCGGCCGCCCTGGCCTCGGGGATGGCGTTGCCCATGGCGACGCCCAGCCCGGCCCGCGCGAGCATGTCGACATCGTTGACATCGTTGCCGATGGCGCAGATACGCTCCGGGCGGAGGCCGCGATCGGCGGCGAGCCACTCGATCGCGCTCCACTTGCTTGCCTTCTTGTCGAAGAGTTCGAAGATCACGACGTGCTGGTCGGGGTCGCCGCCGATGCCGTCGGGCACCACCGCACCGAAGTGGTGATGATTCACGCGGGAATCAAACGCCGCGAGGATCTCGCTGGCGACCGGTTCGGTCGCGGCCCGGGTTCCGCACACGCCGACGCGGACCGTGTGCTCGATGTGCTCATCCTCATCCAGCGATGCGACCAGCCGGACCGGCACCTTAAGCGTGTCGAACCACCAGCGGGTCACGGGGTCCACGCCCTTCCAGCCGTTCGGCGAGACGACAACGTAGTCATGGCCGGCGGCGCGGACCGGGCCATTGCCGACTTCGGCCGGCGCGGTGGCGGTCGGGTCCTTGAGCACGAGGGCCGCGTGCCCGTGCGAGGTCATGCGGCCAACCAGCCCGCGGACCAGCGAGGCGTCCATGGCGAAGCGGTGGATTGTCTGCTGCCGCACGGGGCACGCCAGGATGGAGCCTCCGGCGACGACGACAGGATCCTGCTGCTCGATGCGATCGGTGACGTGCCGGCACTCGAGCAGGCCGCGGCCGGTGCACACCGTCACGGTGAGCCCGGCGGCCCGAGCGTCGCGGATCGCCTCGATGTTGGCCCGCGAGACTTCGCCCTTCGGGCACAGGAGCGTTCCGTCCAGGTCGATCGCGATCAGGTCGTAGTTGGGAACTGCGGCCATGGAGCGAACTCTAGCGTCGTGATCGCGCCGCTTTGCGTCGCCTCTTCCGATCGCGGGTCACGGTTTCTCGCCGGAGTCGAGGCTGCACACCCGCTCGGCACCGGGCCCGAGCGTGATGGCGTTTTTGCCCATCCGTTTGCTCTGCAGGGCGAGTTGGTCGGCGCGTTCGAGCAGCGTCTGGACGTCCGAGCCGTCCCACGGGAATGCCGCCATTCCGCCGGAGATCGTCAGCGTTCCGGGCGCTTCGTCACCCAGTTTGGGAAATCGGTGCCGGCAGATCTGCTGCTGGAATCGCCGGGCGATGGGGCCGATCTCCGAGGGCGCCTGCCCGCGTCCGGGATCGCGCGGCCCGGCCGGGTCGTAGAAGATGACCGCAAACTCATCACCGCCGATCCGGCACACCCGGTCGGATGGACGGATCACGCTGCGCAGCAGTTTGACGGTCTCGATGAGGATCTCATCCCCGGCCGAGTGTCCGTACCGGTCGTTGTAGATCTTGAAGTTGTCCAGATCGAAGTAGAGCACGGCCACCGAGTGCCGCGCATCTCTCGCCTTGGTGATCGCGGCGCCGAGGAACCGCTCGAAGTACCGCCGGTTCCAGGCGCCGGTGAGATCATCAACAAACGCGGCGAGTTTGAGTTGCTCGTGCTGCGCGGCCAGTGCGGCCCAGGGCGCCAGCGCGGCCGCCTCGGCTTCCACCACCGCCCGATCGGCGCGGGGCGCAACCAGGTGGCCCAGCACCCGGTCACCGAAACGGACCGCGACGCCGCCGGTCGGCGGCCGCGCGTCGGGCGCTGCCCGGGAAGCCGGGACAAACGCCGCGTTGGAGACGCCCAGCCGCTGACGCACGCCGCGCATCGCTTCCTCGATCGCGTTTGCACCTCGCAGCATCGCGCTGACAATCGCGCCCGCGGGATCACGATGCGCCGGCTCCGGTTCGATCTCTGGCGGTGGTGAAGCCGGCATGACGGGCTCATCACCGGGTTCTGCCATCGATGCTGTGCCGGCAAGTTGTGAGAGGAACTGCTCGTCGTCATCGGCCGACGCCACGGTTCCGTGGAACCCCGCAGCGGCGGGGCCGTCCAGCGCGATGATCCGGGCCGCGGGGTTCGCCCGCCTGATCGCCGAGGCGAAGGTCGCGGCCCGGTCGGCCGGAACCGTTCCCGGCGCGACCAGAATGGTGGTGCGATCGGGCGGGCCGTGGTTGGGCGGCACGACGCTCTCGCCGATGGCCGCCAGAGGCTGACGCGCCCGGATCAACTCGATCGCGGGCATCCTGCGGAGCCGCCGCTCGGCATCGCTCCGGCCGACCAGCACGACGCGCACGACCGGTTCTGACCGGCCGCTTGCGTCGGCAGAGATTGGTCCGTCGGCTTTGTTCACGGGCCGCTCTTCTCCCGGCCGGGTCCACGAGTCGTGTCCGGCAGTTCGTCTGAAAGCAGCATGCGAAGTTCTTCCTCGGTCAGCATAGGTGCGCGCAGACTCACCTGTTCGGGAGTGTTGCTATCCCCGGCATCTGGGGGGGCAGCAGGCAGCCCGCCCTCGGCGGGCTTGCCGGACGGCGGAGTCGGCACGGGCCCCTTTGCCCGCCCTGAGTCGAGCGGATCGCCAACCAATCTCAATCGCCGAACTCCGATGCCCCCGCCCGGTCGTACGGTGATCCGGGGCGGTTCGTTCGACGGTCGCGACGGCTTTGCGGTGGGTCGGAAGGCCGCCGCCTCGCCGGGTTTGAAACGCGGAGTTTCCGGTCCTGGCGCTGGGGCGAGCCGGGGCCCGCGAGCGGCGGCAGGCGGCGGAGCGGCTTGGGGCTGGGGGGAACCGGGGGGGGGCGACCAGTCGGCTCGCTCACCGGGCTTCACGCGGCGCAGCATCAGTTCATCGTGTTGGGAGTACCACCATACTGCCGCGGAGGGCGCGTGAATCCGGACGGCGTCGATCAGGTCCGCGGCGTCGGGGATGCCGGCCGGTTCGACGAGCACAAGCCCGATGCCCCCGGCCTTGCGGGAGACGCAGAGTTCGGCAAAGGCCAGATAGGCGTCGGAGAACAGGCACAAACTGGGGAACTTGCGCCCGATGGTGGTGATAAGTTCCGGGGGCACGGCGGTTCCCGGGGCATGGAGCACCACGCACATCGCGCGGCCATGGCCGGCGTTTCGCTGGACTCCGTTGCTCTGGTTCCCGCTCATTGTTCAAGTCTAAACCACGAACCGGCGCGGGGTGCCGGAATGGGCGGGAGGAGAGCGAAGTTGGGTTCACTTCCGGCGGTTGGCCGCTTCCCATAACACCCGCGCCACGCGTTCGGCACCATCGGCGGGACCGAGCGATTCGAGCGACCGCCGCATGCGTTCCAGCCGGGCAGGGTCGGCAATGAGGCTTGCAAGCGTCTGGCCGTGGGCCTTCAGATTGGCCTCCGGCTCGATGTGGTCGGTGCAGAGCACCGCGCCGCCGCACTCGACGAGCACACGGGCGTTGTGTTTCTGATGATCGTCGCGGTGGAACGGGTAGGGGAGGAACACGGTCGGGGTTCCGGATGCCCACACCTCGGCGACGTTTCCCGCGCCCGACCGCGCGATGGCCAGCCCGCCTGCGCCCGCCGCGCCCCACCAGTCGCCCATCCGGTCGCTGAACGCCTCGACCACGGCGTCGATTCCCGCCGCGGCATACTCGCTCCGCGCCGCCTCCGCCGCGTCCTTTCCGGTCTGGTGCAGCACCTGCCAGCGGCCCGCGCGGAGCGCGGACCTGCCGGCGTCCGACTTCGCGAATGCGCAGACGAACGCGTTCAACGACCGCGCGCCCTGGCTCCCGCCGGTGACCATGAGCACCGGCCGGGCGGGATCGAGACCCAGACTGGAACGGCATGCAACGGCGTCGCGACGCATGCGGACTTCCCGCCGAACGATCGGCGGCACGGTCGTCCAGTTCCTGGCGTATGGGGCATCGACGCGCGCTGCGCTGTAGACGCCCAGACCCAGCGGCGCCCGCGCTGCCCGGGACGCGATCAGGCGGTTGGCCTTGCCGGGGACGGCATCGAGGTTGACCAGCAGGATCGGAACGCGCTCGACCCGCGCGGCCTGCACGACCGGCGCGGCGACGAAGCCGCCCATCGCCACCACGATCACGCCCGCGCCGGCGGCACGCTCGGCGCGGATCACGCCTCGCGCCTCGCGGATCGCCCGTCCCCAGGTCTTGAGGAATCGCACAAGGCCGCGGGGGCGCAGGCTCATCGGACTCGCCGGGCTCGCGACATGCTCGGCGCCGGCAGCCTTGAGGATCTCCGCGTCCAGCGGCCTGTTGGAGCAGATGTAGAGACACCGGACATCGCGTCCCGCGGCATGGGCGATGGCTCGGAGTTCCGACCCGATGGCCAGGCCGGGGTAGAGGTGTCCCCCCGTGCCGCCGCCCGCGAAGATGAACGTGTGGCTGGACAACCCTCGCTCCCCGCTCTCAAACGCCGCGTTGGAGGAGGTCGGCCCCGTTGTTCAAGGAAGCGCCCGCCTCGCCGCCAGCCGGCTGGGGCGGCGCATCGGCGAGGGAGATGACCAGTTGCTCCGCCGGTCCATGCACGGTGGTGATCAGGTCGACGACCGGCTGCGGCTCGACGCGGGCGAGGGGCCCGCTGGGCTCGATCATCGGGGCATCGCCCACCGGCAGCACAAGCCCGGACTCGGCCAGCGCGACGGCTTCATCCGACTGATCGGATTTCGGCTCGTCGGTCGGGGGGGCGTCCGCGGATGCGGTATCGGGTTCGGCCGCGAAGAGGAAGCCCTGGCGGCTCTCGCCCGTGGGCTGCGCGGATGCGGTCGCCTGGGATTCTGTGGCATTCACCGCGGGCGCGATCTCGAGCGGGGTTTCTTCGGTGTGCAAGTCGGGGGTATCGGCGAGCGTGCCGGCCGTGAAGAGGTCCGGCGGCGCCCAGCGGGCGTGCTCGTCGGGTGTGGAGGGCCCGGCCGCGACCGGATGTTCCGGCTGCAATGCGCCTTGCGTGCCGTCGGAAGGCTCCTCGGGTTCGGTGCTGTCGAGGCCGGAGTTGTGTTTGCTGGTGATCGCGGGCGACCAGCCGTCCTGCGTGCGGTCCATCGCGACGATGAGGCCGAGCGATGCGGCGGTGAGGATCCACCCCGTGCCGCCGCTGGAGAGCAGCGGGAGGGCGATTCCCTTGGTCGGGCCGAGGCCGGTGACGACGGCGAGATTGATGAGCGCCTGGATGCCGACGGTCGCGACGACGCCCAGCCCGAGGAGTTTGAGCATCGCCGCCCGCTCGCGCCGGATGATGGACCAGCAGGCCCAGAGCATGCCGCCGTAGAGCGCGACGACCACGAGCGCGCCCGCCACGCCCAACTCCTCGCAGATGATGGCGAACAGGAAGTCGGTCCGGTCTTCGGGGAGGTAGCCGAACTTCTGCAGGCCGTGCCCCAGCCCGCGCCCCGCGACCTGCCCGTTGGCGACGGCGACCATCGACTGGATCATGTGGTAGCCGATCCCGTCGGCATCGGCGTAGGGATCGAGGAACGCGAGCAGCCGGTCGCGCCGGTACTGGCTCGACGAGATCGCCACCGCAACAAGCGTCAGCGGCGCCGGGGCGAGCACGACGAGTTGCCACACCCTTGCGCCCGCGGCGATGAGCATGACGCACGCCACCAGGCCCAGCAGCACGCCGGTCCCGAGGTCTTCGAGCACGATGAACCCGGCCAGCACGCCGCCGGCCGCCAGACCGGGCAGCAGCCCGCGCCAGAACTTGTGCATGCGGTGCATGTTCGCCGCGCCGTACCACGCGAGGATCGACACCATGGCCCATTTGGCCAGTTCGCTGGGCTGGATCGATTCGAGGCCGGGGGCGGGCAGGCTGATCCAGCGGGATGAGCCGTTGACCGTGCGGCCGATCCCGGGGAGGTAAACCGTCGCCAGCGTCGCCAGCAACGCCGCCACCAGCACCCACATCGGCCAGAGCCCCAGCAGCGTGCGGAACAGGCCCTTGGCGAACTCCCCCGAAACCAGCAGCCCGTCCGGGCCGGTTTCCGGCGGCGTGCTCCCGGCCTCCGCGAGCCAGGATGCGGGAACGATCCGCCGGACCGGCAGCATTGCGCACGCCCCCATGGCCACCATCGCCAGGGCCATGTAGATCGTCGACCGCGAGAGCAGGATCGATTCGACCGTGACCGCCTGGCCGGGGTCGACACTCATCCCCGCGGAGTTGACCATGACCACGCCCAGCGTGAGCAGGGCAAGGACACACAGCACGACGACTTGTCCGGAGCGCAGCATCGCCGGGTCTATCGGCTACCCCGGTCGCCGCTCTCCATGCGGCGATAGCCTACCGAACGACCTTCAAACCCACCCGCTTTTCCAGTTCATCAACCGGCTTGGCGACAAGGTCATACCCGTCGCTTCCCACCACCACGCACCGGATGAGTTCGCCCGGGGCGAGTTCACGCGTCGACTGCACAAACGTCACACCGTCGACCTGCGGGGCCTGGAAGTACGTCCGCCCGATGTACAGCCCGCCGCCCTTGCTCACGCCCGCGGTCCTGCGGCCCTTGGTCTGGGTGGCCTGGTCGATGAGAACATCGAGCCGGCGCCCGGTTGATCCCGGTTGGTGCTCATCAAACTCCGCGGCCATGGCCGCGTTTCGCGCGAAGGCCAACCGCTGCTGGAGTTCCATGACCTCACAACGCCGGCGAGCCTTCACCTCCGCAGGCACCGCGAGCCGCGGGACTTCTTCCATCGTGCCCGCGACCGTTCCCTCTTCGTGGGAGTACTCAAACACCCCCATGTTCTCGAAGGCTGCATCGGCGACGAAGTCCATCAGGCGCTTGTGGTCGTCCTCGGTTTCGCCGGGGAAGCCGGAGATGAACGTCGTGCGGATGGCGATGCCGGGGACGCGCTTCCGCAGCCGGGCGAGGAGGTCGCGCTGGTGCCGCGCCGTGACGTTGCGACGCATGGCTGTGAGCATGTTGTCGGAGGCATGCTGCAAAGGGATGTCGATGTACGGCAGGACGTATCCGCCCTTCCCACCCTTGCGCTCCAGCCAACTCAGTTCCGCGATCGCGTCGATGCAGGCATCGGAGAAGTTCGACGGATACGCATACATGAGCCGCGCCCAGCCCCCGCCCCCCGCTTCGTCGATCGCCTCGGACACCGCGTGCAGCATTGCCGGCAGGCCGCCGCCCCCCTTTGCCTTCATCCCCATCCCGATGTCGTCACCGTAACTCGTGGTGTCCTGTCCGATGAGGTTCAACTCGAACGCGCCGTCGGCGAGCAGTTCCCGGGCCTCCGCCTCGATCCGGTCCAGCGGCTTTGAGCGCATCTTGCCGCGGATCGAGGGAATCGTGCAGAACGCGCAGTTCTGGTTGCAGCCCTCGCTGACGCGGAGGTAGGCGTAGTGCCGCGGCGTGATCCGCAGCCGCGCCGAGTCGTCCTCGAAGTAGCCGATGCCTGTGCCGTCCTTGCCGTTGACCGTCAGGCCGACCGTCTTGTGCCCACGCTCCTTGGCGGCGACGAGCGCGTTGCCGGCGATCCAGTACTTCGGGCCGTCGGTTTCGATCTTGGCGCGGGCGATCGTTCCGCCGCGAACGGCTTCCACGATCTTGTCGCGGTCGAAGACGCCGACGAGGGCGTCGATCCCCGGGGCCCACTCGAGGAGTTTGGCCCGATGCCGCTGCACGAGGCAGCCGGCGACGACGACGCGCCGGACGCGGCCCTCTTCCTTGGCGCGGATGGCATCATGGATGACCTCGAGCGACTCGTCCTTGCTGGCTTCGAGGAAGCCGCAGGTGTTGATGACGATGGCATCGGCCCCGCCGCGTTCGGCATCGGCGGCGACCACGGCCAGGCCGTCTTCGGCGAGCAGGCCGAGCATCTTCTCGGAGTCGACGAGGTTCTTGGGGCACCCGAGGGAGACGAACGCGACGGAGGAGACGTCGTCGGGGGCGGGCTTGGGACGGGCTTTGGCAGGAGACTTAGGCAAGCCCAAAGCGTAGGTGGATGGGCGTCAAAACGCGCTCAATGCAGTGCCTTCCTCACCGCCGCCACTTCGCCGAGAACTCGGGGCATATCCCCCAGCCGGAGCATGGTCGCCGCATCCGACATCGCCGACTTCGGCTCGGGGTGGCACTCGATGAACAGAGCGTGCACGCCGATCGCCGTGGCCGCGCGGGCGAGCAGGGGGGCAAAGCGAGGCTCACCCCCGGTGACTTTGCCGCCCTCGCCCTTGCCGGGACGCTGGGTCGAATGGGTGCAGTCGAAGCAGGTCGGAACGCCGCCATCGAGTTCCATCATCTCGGCGACGCCGAGGAAGTCGTTGACGAGGCGGCCATAGCCGAAGAACGTGCCGCGTTCGGTGAGCATGACGTTGGTGCATCCGGCCTCGGCGAGTTTTCCCAGCGGGCCGGCCATCTCGCCGGGGGAGACGAACTGGCCCTTCTTGACATTGACGGCGCGGCCGTGGGCGGCGGCCGCCCGGCCGGCCGCGACGAGCAGATCGGTCTGGCGGCAGAGAAACGCGGGGATCTGCAGCAGGTCGATGCTCCGGGCCGCGGGTTCGGCCTGCGAAGGGTCGTGGATATCGGTGGTGGTGGGGACGCCGAGTTCGCGGCCGATGCGGGCGATCCACGACAGGCCCTGCTCGATTCCGGGGCCGCGGGGCGAGTCGATGCTGCTTCGATTGGCCTTGTCGAAACTGGCCTTGAAGATGTAGTTGAGGCCGAGTTCGCGGCAGGTGTCGCGCACGCTGCGGCCGATCTGGATTCCCAGGTCGAAGTTCTCGAGCACGCACGGCCCGGCGATAATGCACAGGGGCTCGCCGGTCCCGATCCGGACTCTTCCGGCCTGACAGAATCGATTCATGCGGAGAGGGTAGTCCCGCGCCGGGCTGATTCACTCGCCGCGCATGACAACGCCGGGCCGACGGGCGGCCCGCATGCGGGGAGACTGTGCTGGTCGTTGAGCTCAGGCTCCGCCTGTTACTGACCTGCTCGTGCGCTGGCAACGGCTCCGAACCAGTTGCCGATCGAATCGACCCAGCCAACAACGGTGTGGCGGTGCGAAATGACCAGGAGCGCGAACGTCAGCGTGACCAAGAGCCGGTACGTCCGTACCTGCTTCTCCATCGACTCGATGCGTTCATCTGCGCTTCGCATAGGACGACACCTGACGGTTCCGAGAACCTCGGAATACAGGCCATCGGCTCGCCCCGGCGCGATTCGTGAGCAATTCGACGCGGAACCGCGGGCAGGATTATCGGACGGCCTTCAGCGGGGGGCCGGAGGGGCCTCGCCGCCGGTGGGGGCACGCTGCCCGGGGCCGAGCGCGCCTGACATGTCGGGGCGCGGCAGGCCGCGGCTTCGGTCCATCATGAACCACAGTCCAAGCACGATCAGCAAGGGCAAGCCCAGCCAGATGAGCAGCGCGACGCGTCCAAGGCGGGGCTGCCCGGCCATGGCATCCTCGACCGGCTCCTGCGAGTTGGGTGTCTGGTTCGAACCGGTCATTGCCGCGGCCGTTCCGGGGTGTGCATCGGTCCGGCTCAGCCCTTGAAGTTCTTCTCGACCTCGGCCCAGTTCACCACGTTCCACCAGGCGGTGATGTAGTCCGCGCGGCGGTTCTGGTAGTTGAGGTAGTACGCGTGCTCCCAGACATCGATGCCGAGGATCGGCTTGCCGCCGCAGCCGGCGATCGACTGGCCCATGAGCGGGCTGTCCTGGTTCGGCGTCGAGCAAATCTGCACGCCGTTGCCCTCGGGCTTGACGCACAGCCACGCCCATCCCGAACCGAAGCGCGTGGTTGCGGCTTTGGCGAACTCTTCCTTGAAGTGGGCAAAGTTGCCGAACGCGGCGTTGATCGCCTTGGCGACCTCGCCGGTCGGTTCGCCGCCGCCGCCCTTGCCCGGAGGCGCCATGAGTTTCCAGAACATGGAGTGATTCACGTGGCCGCCGGCGTTGTTCCGGACGGCGGTGCGGATGTTCTCGGGAAGGTCGGCGAGTTGCCGGATGACCTGCTCGGCGGGCATGTCGGCCCACTTAGTCCCCTCGAGCGCCTTGTTGGCGTTGTCGACGTAGGCCTTGTGATGCTTGCCGTGGTGGATCTCCATCGTGCGGGCATCGATGTGCGGCTCGAGCGCGGCGGGAGCGTACGGCAGGCTGGGGAGAGTGAAGGGCATCAGCGGTCCTCCTGAAAAACCGACCCGGAAAGCAAGGATGATAGGACTTTGGTAGGAATCTTTGCGAATTCCACAGGTTTTCCCGGCTCACCTTGCAGCGGGCGGCAACATCGGGTACATTGCGGCCGTCGACGCCGAGACCCATGCGGGTGTCGGCGGGGACGATGAGTTATAGGGCGAGCCTACGCGTAGCGGCGAAAGCCGTCAACCAAGAGGGGCTCGGCCCGCCGCCCGACGGAGTTGGGGGTGGGTGGGATATGTGACCAGTTGTTCAAGGCATGGATGCTTGAATCGGAAAACCCCTATTGTGGGGATTTGTTCGTGCCTGCCTGGGTTTTTTGGGAACAAGCAAGCGATTAGGTCATATACAAGAGCGTCGGATCGAATCCCGGAGCGGGGGAGATCTGAACTGAAACGTGTCGGATGCTGCAGCGAAAACTCCTCGATCCGTGACGATCGGGAAAGTCTGCAGAAACTATGGAAAGGGCCTTGAACGCCGCGAAGGACTGCGGCGTAAGGACAAACAACAGCACGCCTGCCAAGGACTGACCGGATCGCGACGGCACGAGGGAACACCCGTCTGAGTGCGTTTCGGTTGGAACGAGGGAAGTGTGCGGGGAATCCGGGAGACGGGTCGATCAACATCGCCCCTTCGATCCTGGGCCGACAGCCGGTCCAAGACCGATTCGGCTTTGCGGGGCGGCCTGCCCCGGGGAATGTGCAGAAGTGGTCAACATGTCAACTCCAAGCCCCCTCGAACAGCACCGTCGGAAAACCCGCGTGCAGTTCTCGTCCGCGCCTGCCGAGGCCGGTTCACGTGGCGTCGCCACCCGGGGCGTCAAGCGCGCGTTGAGCAAGGAAGACGAGAAACTGCTCGCCTCTCTTCTCAACCCCGCGAACCCGCAGGACTACATCGATTCGCCGGCCTTCGTCGAGAAGCACGCCGAGGAGTCGATCTACCAGCAGGGCGGCGATATCGCCAAGCCCGACACGTCTTGGTACCACCCGGTGATGGACGACCTTTCTCCCGGCCGCAGCCGGACCGTCAAGAGCACCCAGCAGGTGATCCTGACCGGCGCGCAGGAAAAGGTCCTGTTCCACCAGTTCAACTTCGCCCGCTTCAAGGTCGCCCGCCTGCAGGAGGCGATCTGGGAGAGCGATACGCGCAAGCCTACGACCGAGCAGGCGCAGGAGATCCTGCGCTGGTACCGCAAGTCGGAGACCATCCGCGAGCAGATCGCCGAGACCAACCTTGCCCTCGTTCTCGCCATGGCCAAGCGCACCCGCATGAGCGAGGTCGACTTCGCGGATCTGGTCAGCGAAGGCAACATGGCCCTCCTCCGCGCCGTCGACAAGTTCGATGCCGGCCGCGGCTACAAGTTCTCGACCTACGCCTGCCGCGCCATCCTGAAGGCGTTCAGCCGCCAGGGCATGAAACTCAGCAAGTACCGCCAGCGGTTCCCGACCGACTTCGACCCCAAACTCGAGCGTTCCAACTTCCTCGAGACCAAGCGGGCCGATTTCGAGCGTGACGCCGCGGAAGAGGTCAAGCGCATCGTCCTCGAGAACCGGGCGGACCTGACGCAGGTCGAGCGCACCGTGATCGAGCACCGCTTCGGCCTCGAATCCGGCACCGAGGAGAAGCCCATGACCCTCGAGCAGGTCGGGCAGATCATCGGCGTCACCAAGGAGCGTGTGCGGCAGATCCAGAACAAGGCCATGGAGAAGATCCGCCTTGAGTTGGAGGCCAAGTTCCTCGGCACCAAGAAGGCCGAGGAAGCCCAGGCCGCAGCCGAAGCCGCCGCGGCGGCAGCGGGGGGTGCAGGGGGTGCGGCGGGGGCTGGCCAGCCGGCTCCGCAGCAGTCTCGCCCTTCCGACGGCCAGTTCGAGCAACTTGTCGCCCTGAACTGATCAGCCGCTCAGAATCCCATGCACCTTCGAAGGCCCCGCATCACGCGGGGCCTTTTTTCTCGTGCGAATCACCGGATTGTCGTCTCCTGGTGCCTGCCTTCGGAGCGGACCGTAGGTCCGCTTGTCCCATTACCGTGGGCGGAAACAGGCATCGCGCCGGGTGCGTACGGAACAGGCCGGCTCCCCGAAAGCCCGGCTTGTGAGGACTGCCCGCCCGCTCCGGGAAGAGCGAGCGGGGGCGATGCCCGCGGCCTCGAATGCCGGGCGGATTGGTGTACACTCCAAGGAGCGGCCGCTGGGGCCGTTGAAATCTGTGCTGAACGACCAAGCCACTGCCTCGTCCGCCGGTGCCGTCAACGTTGCCGCCGGGCAGAGCGACAAGAACGGGTCCGCCATGAGCGCCACCTCCGACACCGCCCCCCACACCGCGCACGTGACGCTGGATCCGGATGCCAAGCACGACCCGCACGAGACGCGGTTCGGGGACTTCCTGAAGGCGGCGATCAAGTTCGAGGCATCGGACCTGATCATGAAGACCGGGCAGAAGCCCAAGATCCGGCTTCGCGGCGCGCTGAAGCCCCTGGACACGACGCCGGTATCGGGGGAGGAGTTCCTGGCGATCGCCAAGCACATCCTCGACGAGGAGCAGTTCAAGGACCTCCGGCACTTCGGCTCGGTGGACTTCGCGTATGACTACGACGAGTCGAACCGCTTCCGCGTGAACCTGTTCCAGGCGCGCGGCAAACTGGCGGTGGCGGCGCGACTGATCACCTCGAAGATCCGGCGGTTCGATGAACTGTACCTGCCGCCGATCATGTCCGAGATCGCGATGCAGCCGCAGGGCATCGTGCTGCTGTGCGGCGTGACGGGCTCGGGCAAGTCGACGACGATCGCGGCGATGCTCGACTACGTGAACGAGCGGAAGCCGGTGCACATCGTGACGATCGAGGACCCGATCGAATACATCTTCAACGACAAGAAGGCGACGGTCAATCAGCGCGAGATCGGCATCGACTGCCTGGACTTCAAGATCGCGCTCCGCGCGCTGGTCCGCGAGAACCCGGACATCGTGCTCGTCGGCGAGATGCGCGACAAGGAGACCTTCGAGGCCGCGCTGCACGCCGCCGAGACCGGCCACCTGGTGTACGGGACCATCCACGCGTCGAGCACGACGCAGACGTTCAGCCGTATCTACGGGCTGTTCGAGCAGGAGGAAGTCGAACAGGTCCGCAAGATCCTGGGCTATCAGATGCGGGCGTTCGTGTACCAGAAACTGCTGCCCACGCTCCGGCCGGAGATTCACCGCATCCCGGCGATCGAGATCCTGATCAACAACTCGGTCGTGCGCAAGCACATCCTGGAGGGGCGCGAGGGCGACCTGCGCGAGTACTTCCAGACGATCGAAGCGCAGCAGGCGGGCATGAAGGACTTCAACCAGTCGCTGGTCGAACTGGTCGAGGGCGAGTACATCCACGTCCGCACCGCGATCGAGGCCTCGCCCAACGTCGACGAACTCCAGATGCGTCTGAAGAAACTGGGCTGATACCCTCGCTCTCGTGAGACTCGTCTCCATCGAAACGCTCGACGATCCGCGCGTCGCCGACTATCGCAGCCTGCGCGACCACGAACTGCTCCAGCGGGCGGACCCGTTCGACCCCGAGGGGCACCGCGGTTTGTTCATCGCCGAGGGCGAACTGGTCGTCCGGCGGCTGCTGGAATCGGGCTACCGCACGCGGTCGCTGTTCGTCGCGGCCAACCGCGTGGAGGCGCTGCGCGACGTCGTCGAACCGCTGCCCGACGATGTGCCGGTGTACGTCGCCGATGCACAGGTGCTGAACGACATCGTGGGGTTCAACATCCACCGGGGGATCCTGGCGGCGGGGGTCCGGCCGCGGCCGACGCCGCTGGAGCAACTGCTGTCGCGCCCGGGCCCCTTCGTCATCCTCGAGGACCTGTACAACCACGACAACATCGGCTCGATCTTCCGCAACGCCGCGGCCCTTGGCGGTGCTGGGGTGACGGTGCTGCTCTCGCCGCGGACGGCGGATCCGCTGTACCGCAAGGCTCTGCGGGTCTCGACGGGGCACGCGCTGCTGATCCCGTGGACGCGGATGGAGAACTGGCCGGGCGACCTTGACCGCGTGCGAGCGGCCGGGGTGCGGCTGCTGGCGATGACGCCGGGCGCGGGCTCGCGGGACATCCGCGAAATCGCGGCATCGATGGCCGACGGCCGCGGCGGGCGGCTGGCGATCATGGTGGGCACCGAGGGCCCGGGACTGACCGGAGAGGCCATGGCCCGCGCCGATGCCCGCGTGCGGATCGACATGCCGCCCGGCCCGCACGGGGCGCCGGCGGATTCGCTCAACGTCGCCGTCGCGGCCGCGGTCGCGCTGTTTGCGCTCGGACCGCCGAGCCATCGATCGGGTCAGACGAACTGAGCGTGGATCGCGTCGCGGAGCGCGGCGAGGCGCTCGGGCTCGTGGAGCGGAAAGGCCCAGGTGCGGTCGTCGGCGATGGCCGCCTCGGCGGCACGCGATTGCATCGCCGCGGCGTCGTTCTGGAACCGCAGGATCGCGTCGGGATGGTCGGACGCGGCTTGCCGGCGGAGTTCGTGGAGTTGCGCGAACAGGTCCAGCCTCGCGCGGCTGTTTCGCGGGGCGGAGCGGATGCGTGCGAGCAGTTCCTGCTTGCGCGCGGCGCGGGCGGCATCGCCGAGCATGGCCGGATCGTGTTCTGCGTGGTGCCAGGCCCAGACGGACTTGGCGATAACTGCGGGAGACGGCCTGCACCCCTGCATCGGCAGCCGCATCGTCGCGGAGACGACGGTGGTCGGGGCGAGCGTCCGGCCGAGCCAGGTGCGCAGCCAGAGATCGGTGATGCGGTCGTAGCGTTCGCCGCCGAGTCCGTGGATGAACAGATCGCAGCCGGCCAGTCGGACCAGCCCGGTGAGCAGGAGGGCTCGCGGCGCGAGGCTGTGGGTGGGGATCGAGGCGAGGTCGGCGGCGAGCACCCGGCGTCGCGGCGAGCCGGGCACATCGGCGATGGCCCAGAGCGGCAACTCGATGCGGCCGCTCTCGATGGCGAGGGGGGCGATGCGTTCGTGGGGGAACGCACGCACCGCGGCGTTGTGCGCCTCGGCGCACGCGCGGGGGTCGTGCTGCATCCGGGAAACGAGTTCGGCCAGGAGCGAGGTGCGCGCCAGCGCGGTGGCCCGCACGATGAACGGTGTGGGCGCGAGCGGCTGGGCCAACTCAAACGTCGCGGCCGTGGCCTGCCATGCGGCATCCGGAGAGTTTGTGAAGTTGATGAGGGCCTGTCGCACACGCTCAAGGCCCTGGCGCACGCCCGGGGCGGCATCGGCCGCGCCGGCGGGGAACTGCCACGGCATTGGCGGGCTCCACGGGGCGAGCCGGCACGCGGGCGCCTCGGGATTGACGGCCTGCGGGCCAAACGTGGCGAGGGCGAGCCGGCCGTCACGGTCGATGTACGGCGCACGCAGACTCAACGGGTCGTTTTCATCGTGATCGACGACGATCCACGCGGCGGCCGCACCTGCCCGCGTCGCCGCGGCATTCAGCGCAATCACTTTCGCAAGGATGCCGGGATGCCAGACCTGGGCCTGGTGCCCGGACATGATGATCGGGCGATCGTCGGGCAGGCCGAGTTCACGTCGGAACACTCTGGACGATGGGTCGATGGCAAAGGCTGCGCTCGGGAGCGGCCACTCCCGGGCGGGGGGCCGGATCGTGACATCCGGCGCATGATCCGCCTGTGCGCAGGCGGCTTTCGGAGTGGTGTGTTGGCACGCGGGGACCATCGGTCGAGACAGCGTAGGGGATCTGTCGCGGCGGGCGGGCGGTACGCGCGGATCAGCCGCAGCGGCATCCGGAGTCGATGCCGTCGAGCGCGGCGGGGGGCAGTCGGTCGGCGCAGCGCTCGAGTTCGCAGTGCAGGACCTGCCGGTAGTGCCGCAGGCGAGTGTCGGCATCGTTCAGCGGCCCGCCGAAGGTCCGGTTGGGGTCGTTGTAGATCAGTTTCACGGGGATCTCGGTGATGCGAAGTCCCGCGGCGGCGGCCTGCACCCAGAACTGCATGGGGAAGGCGTAGCCGTTCTCGCTCAACTTCAGCCGGCGCAGCGCGTCGACGCGATAGGCCTTGAACCCGCAGAAGGAGTCCGTGAGGCCCAGGCCGAGGCGGCTGTTGATCTCCGCGGTGATCAACTGGTTGATGTTCCGGCGGTCGGGCGGGGGCGAGTCGATCGCGTCATCGCGCCGCATGTAGCGGGAGCCGGAGATGACGTCCCAGCGGTTCTCGCGGGCGGCCTGGACGAACTCGGGGATGGCCGCGGGCTCGTGCTGCTCGTCGCAGTCCATGGTGATGACCCAGTCGTAGCGGTTCAGCCGGGCCCAGTCGAACGCGTCGCGCATCGACCGGCCGTAGCCGCGGTTGACCGCGTGGCGGATGACGTCCACCGGGAATCTGGGCAGCAGCGTGGTGGTCCGATCGGTCGATCCGTCGTCGATGATGAGCACGTCGTCGGCGTACTCCAGCACGTGGGCGAGCACGCGGCAGACGTACTTCTCCTCGTTGTACACGGGGATCGCGATGAGCGTGGTCGGTTGGGCCATGGGGGGGTGGAGGACAGACTGAAGGCGGACCGACCCGCCGTGCTAGGGTATGTTCGTGCGTCCAATGGGTTGCGGATTCTGCCGCGGGCTCAGATCGCGGATTCGGTTCCCGGCCCGGTCGCGGGTGTCCGGGGGAGCGCGGTGAACGCGGCGAGGCCGAAGGGCCTCGACTCTTTTTCCTCCTCTTCGCCCTCGGACTCCCGCTCGGCCTTGGCCATCTGCTCGATGAGTTCGGGGGTCATCGAGTGCACCGCGGCGATCTCATGCACCGGCAGGGTGTAGATCTCACCATCGGGCGTGGCGATCCGGAACACGGTGCACTGGACCGCGACAGACGCCTCGCGTTCCCAGGTCGTCCCGGGGATGCTGCAGGCGAACAGCGGGAAGATGTTCTTGATACCGACGCGGACGCCCTGGTTGGTCACGATGCCGAAGCGGCCGTCGAACAGTTCCGGGCGTGTCTGGCACATGATGGACAGGTCGTTGAGCATCTCCCGGACGACGTTGTTCCAGAAGAGCATCCGGGTCTTCGAGACGGCGCCTGCATCCTGGCCGTGCGGGTGTGCGGGCGGCGAACTGGTCGGTTCCATGGCGTATTGTCTGCGCGCCGGACCGGTTCGTCACGGCGTACGGGAAAGAGACTCGGCCGACGCCAGCAGCCGGTCGATCTCCTTGCGGATGTCCTGGAACCGCCAGCGCCACAGCATCGGGTGCTTTGCCGGGTCCTGTCCCACCGGCGTCCGCCCCGGAGGCAGGCTCGCCAGCAACTCCGGGTAGTCGACCATGAGCGTTTCGGCCTCGATCACACGCTTCTCCGCATCAGCGACTGCGCGGCGCGAACGTTCGCCCGCCTCTCGCTTCTGTCGCGGCGCATCCAGCCCGCGGAGTTTCGCCGCCTGCGCCAGATCGATGTCCACCGCCCGCAGGCCATCGTCGAGTTGGCCGATCAGCCGGTTCAGTTTCGCGCGCGACTCGTTCAGGCCGCTCACCAGTTCCTTGCGGATGATCGGCCGCGCCCGAAGGCCCTGCAGCGCCAGCATCAGCCCGGCATCCTTCGCCTGGCAGGTGGCGATGCCGAGCCGCTCGGCCGTCGCGCTGTCGAACTTCACGCACGTTGCACGGCCTTCCGTCTCGGGCGGGACGATCAGCGCCGCGGCGGGATGCTCCGGCTGGTTCGGCGCCAGACGCCACGGGAGCGCCACATCGGCCGCCGGCGCGGCCCAGACCGGTCCGCTCGGCCGCGGCAGCACCGCGTTGAGCAGCGCATCGGCCCGGCGATCGCGGGCCGCGAGGTATACCAGCCCCTGGAGTTCGCGATCGACGCGCTCCCAGTCGGTGTCGGGAGGGGCGGTCGCGCGGAGATCGTCGGCGGGTTCGAACACCAGCATGGTTCGCGGCGACACCGCGCATGCATCGGCCAGCATGGCCAGTGACGCCTGCCCGAAGCCGACACGGTGGTCGATTTCATCGTCCAGCAGCGCGAGCAGCCTTCGTGGCGCGGCCCTCCCCTGGCCGCCTCCGCTCCCGGGGTCCTTGATCGCGGCGGCCATTGCGTGAATCACATCGGCGCGCCATCGGTTGCCCGACAACTCCAGCAGCAACACCTCCACGCCGTCGTCGCGGGCCGCGGCAAGGGTGTCGGCAAAGTCGCGGGCGAGACGGAGGCAGTCCAGGTCGCCGCGGACATGCAGGTGCAGCACCTTTCGGGCCTGCGGCTGGGTGGTCAACGCCTGCGTCGGAGGGGAAGGCGAAGTAGCGGCCGGATCGGCCGCGGCGGCGCCACGGAGCGTTCCCACGAGGAGGAACGCGATCATCACCAGCGGAATCGGACGGCCCATGCAGGGGTTCCCTGGCCGTCCGTGGCCGGTCTGATCCGAGCGGGAGCCTACCAGATTCCGGTCATCGAGTGCAAGCCCTGCGAGTTGGGAAACGGGACTTGCGGCGGAAGGTACAGATCGCTGACAATGATGCGCCCAAGGCCGATGGGCCTCGTGGCGAGAAACTCACACCGGGCGGCGGGCAGGAGAATGCACATGCGGATGATCCGGAACATGGTCCTTGCGACGGCCCTCGCCGCGGGAATGGCCACGAGCGTGATGGCGGCCCCGCCGACCGACGAGCAGGTCGACGCGTTCATCGCGAAGGTGATGGACGCCGGGAAGACCTCGACGGACCGCGCCGAATCCATGAAGGCGATGAAGGCCGCATCGGAAGAGGGTCTGGGCGCGCTCACGCTCTCCGAGGCATCGGTCGGTCAGTTGCGCAAACTCAGCCAGTCGGGCCTGTTCTCGCGGCTGCCGGAGACGAAGAAAGCCGTCGCTCCGCGCCTGGCCGAACTTGCGAAGCAGACCGATCTTGACGGCGCCCGCGCGGCGATGATGCGCGTCGCCAACTTCCCGGACGCCGAGAACCAGACTGCCGACGCCCGCCACACGCGGCAGGTGGCGCTCGCACAGGCGTACAAGGACGCGCTCAAGCACCCGGCGGTCGGTGCGCTGCTCAAGACCGAGCGAGAAGGCAACGAGGTCTTTACGCGTTTCGGGGCGATCGACGATGATGTCGTCCGCGAAGCCGGACTCATCGACGCCATCGAGCCGCTGCTGGCGATGGATCTGGAACCGGGCGTCGCGGCCTCGACGGTCGGGTTCTTCGACGCCGTGGCGGGCGATGAGAAGATCGACGCGGCCGTGAAGGAGCGCGTGCGGTCGAAGACCATGAAGGCGATCGAGAAGGCCGCGGCCGCCGCCCCGAAAGGGGCCGACGGCGCTGAGACCCCCGTCGCCAAGTACCTCAAGCGGTCTCTGGCCTATCTGGACGGGCCGTTCGCCAAGGGCGAGTTGATTGACCACACTGCGCCTGCGATGACCTTCAACTGGTCCACGGATGAGAAGATCAAGAGCCTCGCGGACCTGAAGGGCCGCGTGGTGGTGGTGGATTTCTGGGCCACGTGGTGCGGGCCGTGCATCGCGAGTTTCCCGAACGTGCGCGAGTTGCAGAAGCGGTACGAGGGATACCCGGTCACGATCATCGGCGTCACCAGCCTGCAGGGCTCGCACAACAACCCCAAGACGCGCGAGCGGACCGACACCAAGGACGACCCCGCGAAGGAGAAGGAACTCATGTCCGGCTTCGTCAAGGACATGGACATGACGTGGACCGTCGCCTTCAGCGATCAGGAAGTCTTCAACCCCGCGTACGGCGTCCGGGGCATCCCGCACGTCGCCATCATCGATGCCGCCGGCAAGGTCCGTCACAACGGTCTGCATCCGGGCTCCGCGCTGGCGGACAAGACCAAGAAGATCGATGCGCTCCTGAAGGAAGCCGGCCTGCCCTGCCCTGCCCCGATGCCGGAAGAGGAAAAGAAGCAGGGTCAGTAACTCCGCGGCACACACTTCGCACATCCACGAGGCCCCGGCATCGCGCCGGGGCCTTTTTCACATGCTCTCCTACCCTCCACTCCCATGACCGCTTCCGACCACGTCGTCACACGATTCGCCCCCTCGCCCACCGGCCACCTGCACATCGGCGGGGCGCGGTCGGCGCTCTTCTGCTGGGCCTATGCCCGGCGGCACGGCGGTCGCTTCATGATCCGCATCGAGGACACCGATCAGGCCCGCAGCAGCGACGAGTCCGCCCGCGGCATTCTCGAAGACCTCGCGTGGCTGGGCATCGAGTGGGATGACGGCCCCACCCTGAAAGCCGCCGATGGCCGCGCGATCGGTGCATCATCCCGCCCTGTCGGTCCATACTTCCAGGCCCAGCGCGTGCCGACCTATCACGCCTACATCGAGGCGCTGGTCAAGGCCGGCCGCGCCTATCCGGCGTTCGAGAACGCCGCGGACCTCGAAGCGAAGCGCAAGGCCGCCGTCGCGGCGAAACAGACCTATCGCTACGAGCGGCCGGCAGATGTTCAGCCCGGCGTGTTCAACGCGGCACGATGGGAGCGAGCGAAGAACGGCGAGCAGCACGTGGTGCGGTTTGTCGCGTTGCACGAGGAGGTCATCGTTCACGACCAGGTGCTGGGCGATGTGAAGATCGCCGCGGGAGAACTGGACGACTTCGTGATCCTCAAGGCCGACCGCTTCCCGACGTACCACTTCGCGGTTGTCATCGATGATGAACTCATGGGCGTGACGCACGTGATGCGTGCGCAGGAGCATCTTGCGAACACGCCGCGTCACGTGGCGATGCAGAAGGCGCTCAAGCGGCTGGACAGCGGACAGCCCTTCCGCACGCCGGTGTATGCGCACATGCCGCTGATCTTCAACGTCGACGGCACGAAGATGAGCAAGCGCGACAAGGCGAAGGCGGCGCGCGCGGCGATCCAGGCCCGCATCAAGCAGGAGCCGGGCCTGACGCCGGACGTTCTGTCGCAGCGCCTGAGCGTCGCCGCCGCGGATGTCGCGGGGTTTCTTGCCAAGGAGAACGACTCGCTCGAGGTTGCCTCCGCCATCGGGCGCGTCTACAACGTCGCGCTCCCCGAGATCGAGGTCGCCGACTTCCGCGCTGCCGGTTACCTGCCCGAGCCGATCTGCAACTATCTTGCGCTGCTCGGCTGGAACCCCGGCATGAAGACGGCCGACGGCAAAGACCTTGAGAAGTTCGACAACGCGTTCCTGGCGACGCACTTCTCGATCGAGCGCATCGGCAGGACCAACAGCAAGTTCGACCGCGCAAAACTGCTGTCCTTCAACGCCGACTACATCGGCGCGCTGGCCGATGATGCGCTGGCCGATCGCATGCTCGCATGGCTCGCGGAGTTCGAGCCCGTCTCCCACGCTCGCCTCGCCGCGATCCCGCGCGACCGCCTCGCCGTCCTCGCCGCGGCGATCAAGCCCCGCGCCAAGACGCTCCGCGACGGCCTCAAGTCCGCCGCGTTCATGTTCCGCGAGGATGCGGCCGCGGACTTTGATGCCAAGTCTGTCGAGAAGCACATGCGTGCCGACGACAGCCGCGGCGTAACCCTCCTCCGCGAGTTCCGCGAGTCGCTGAACGCGTTCCTCGATTTCACGCCCGGGGGTCTCGCCTCGCATCTCGACGCATTCGCGCAGGCCCATTCTCTGCCCAATCCCGGGCCCATCGCCCAGCCGCTGCGCATCGCCCTGACGGGAAGCGCCGTCAGTCCCGGCCTCGGCGAGACCATGGCCGCCCTGGGCAAACTCTCGTGCCTGAAGCGCATCGATACCTGCCTGCGCACCGTTGCAGGGTGAGCGATCCCCGCGAGAGGCGCAGAGGACGCGGGTGCGGACAGAGACGGCCTTCACGCAACTCGATCTCCGCGTCCTCCGCGTCTCTTGCGGCGAATCCTACTTTCCCATCGCGCGGTACACTGCGCCTTCAACAGGAGCACCCCATGTCCCTCCTCATCGCCGCCGTCATGCTTACTTCGACCGCCAACCCCGCCGCGACCGCAAAGGACCGATCCTTCGGCGACGATGTTGAGTTCCTGCGCAGGCACAAGGAGACGATCGTGCTGTCGTCGAAAGACGGCCACTCGAAGATCGCCGTCGTGCCCGGCTTCCAGGGGCGCATCATGACCAGCACCGCGGCGGGCGACACCGGCACATCGTTCGGGTCCATCAACTACGACCTCATCGCCTCCGGCAAACTCATCCCCAAGATCAACGCCTTCGGAGGCGAGGATCGCTTCTGGATGGGCCCGGAGGGCGGGCAGTTCGCCATCTTCTTCGATGCGGGGGACAAGTTCACGCTCGACGACTGGCAGACCCCCGCGTGCATCGACTCTGTCGCGTACGACGTCGTCTCGAAGGACGCCCAGACGGTGCACTTCAAGCACGATGCCGCGTTTGCCAACTACTCCGGCACGAAGTTCAAGGTGCGCATCGACCGGACTGTGCGGCTGATCGACCGTTCCGCCGCCGCGGCGGATCTCGGCGTGACCATCCCCGACGCCGCGGGCGTCGTCGCCTTCGAATCCGACAACTCCATCACCAACACCGGCACCGACGCCTGGAAGAAGGACACCGGACTTCTGTCTCTCTGGGTGCTGGGCATGTTCAAGCCCGCGGACTCCGCTGTCGTCATGGCGCCGTTCATCAAGGGCGATGCCGCGAAACTCGGACCCATCGTCAACGACAACTACTTCGGCAAGGTCCCCGAGGATCGAGTTGCGGTCGATGAACAGCACCGCGTCATTTTCTTCCGCGGCGATGCCAGGATGCGCACCAAGATCGGCCTCTCCCCCTCGCGGTCCACGCCCGTGGTCGGCTCGTGGGACCCCACCCGCAGTGTCCTCACGATCGTCAAGTACACGTTGCCCGAAACCGCCCGCACGCTCCCCTACGTCAACTCCATGTGGGAGATCCAGAAGGACCCGTACGCGGGCGATGTGATCAACTCCTACAACCACGGCGATGTGGACAAGGACGGCAAGCCCGTCAACGGGTTCTATGAACTGGAGACCAGTTCGCCCGCCGCGGCACTCGCGCCGGGCGAGTCCGCGAGCCACCGGCACCGGACTGTTCACATTGTGGGGCCACGTGAGGCGCTCGACCCGATTGCCAGGCAGGTCCTGGGCGTCGATCTCAAGACTGCCGAGTCGGCGCTCAAGTGAGACGGTACGCTGGTCTGCTTGCTGTCTCGACGATGCGCCGCGACAGATGCCCTGAGGAGTTTTGTATCGAACTTGCATGCAAGTCGATCGACGCTGTGTGCATACTCACTTGACACGGGGGGGGGCGGGGGCGGTATACTCAGTTGTGAAGGGGCACCGCGATGCGTCAAGGACTTGTCCGAGACGGCGATTCGTGGAAGTTCCGGCAGTTCTGTCGGGTGCATGGTCAGCGCGCATTTACGCTCATCGAACTTGTCCTGTGCATCGGGATCCTGATGATCCTGCTGGGCATGTTGATGCCGACGCTCAGCGGTGCGCGGCAGCGGGCCCTCGATACGCGCATGGTCGCGACGATGAAGTCCAATGGCGAGTTGCTCGCGCTCTACGCGAAGGACCAGGATGATCGCTTCCCACTCGGCGCGGATACGGTCGGCAGAGCGATGCTTCAGTGGTACCAGCCGCTGATCGATGTCGGGCTCATTGAACACGTCAGAGACGTCGATCCCGATGGCATCAAGCGCGACAATGTCCAGCGGGTGGCGTTGAGCGGAGCTGCGGCATGTTTGCCGGAGCAGATGGTGCCCGGCGGCACGGTCCCGATCGATATAGCGAAGAGCGCGGCGATCCGCCAGTCGCATGTTGTGCATCCTTCCTCCAAGGGCATACTGGTGCAATGGGTGCATGTGCTTTCGGATGAGCATCGGATGTGGAGCTATACCCCGGCAAACGGGCCAATCTCACCGATCACCTTTGCGGACGGATCGGTGTCGCGTTTGCGATGCTCGGAGTTTGTGCTCGATTTTGAATTCTTCGAGAACTGGGTGGGTCACCCGGTGATCTCGACTTGGTCCGGAGTACACGGTATCGACCGTCGTGGTCGAGCTTCTGCCATACAGTGACCACTCGGGAGACTCACAATGTCAAACATAGTGAAGTGCAGTCTTGGTGTTGCAATCGTCGTTGGGCTTGCAGCGGCGTCGTTTGGCAGCAATACGTGCTACTTCCTAATGCGGAAGGGATGCGGATCGGGGCAGACCTTTTGCACAAACGGTAGCACAGTGTGCGAGTTTTCATACACCGCCAGCACCGACACCGGATGCGGCTTCCGCGGACCCGTAGACGTTCCGTTAGCCCGGAAGTGCTGGACACTGACCAACGCAGTGACCCACCCTTGCGATGCGACACCGCCAGCCACTCTCGTTCAGATCGGGTGCGCGGAAAACGGGGCATGCTGCTTTGGCGACCTGGTTGACAACGGCCTGCCCCCTCCCGGCGGCAACTTCAACACGCCATCGGGCGAGCAATGCTGCGAGATCAAGGCGGAGCGATGAGCCGTTCATTCCCGCTGAACTATTGCGTTGGTCTGCTTGCAACAAGCGTTGCCGCGGTGGCGATGATGCCAAGGGGCGTGGATGACGGACATCGTCAAGAACTGGCCGACTTGATCGTCCAGGCGATGCCGAAGACGGGCGCGATCCGGGCACAGTACAGGGTCGGCGGCGGTCAGGAGATTACTGTCTGTTACGACTTTGGAAGCAAAGCATGGTTCCGGACAAGCTACGTTCCGGCTGGCAGCGCCGTTTCGACCAGCTTTGCCGGTGCCGATGTAGGTGGCCGTGTGTTCGGTGGACGGGCGACGAAGGGTTCGGGCAGCTATTCCGAGGCGAGCGGACTCGTTCACGCATCTGTGCTGGACCAGTTCCTTCCGACGCTGTTCCTCGCGGGGGTGCTTGCTGAACCCTCATCCGTGCAAAGCGTGGAGCCCACAGCCGATGGGTGGGCCGTCACTTCGCGGCTCGTCAGGGGGTCACGCATTCAGCCCGCTCATGCGCTGCCAGAGGCAGTCGTCAAGAGTGCGGGTGGCATCGAAGCTCTCATGCGCACTGTCACGTTCTTTGTTTCAAAGGACCTGGCAATCGTGCGAATCGAGACAAAGGGCTCGGGTGGTGAGGATCTAAGCCGCGCAGAGTGTTCGCCAACAGGATTTCAAGTCGCGAAGAAGCCACTCCATCTTGGCAACGTCGAACTGATCGAGTGCGAGTGGATCAGGAGTCCGCCATCAGATATGTTCACACTCGCAGCTGTTGAGGATCGCGTGGTCGCCCGACAAATCGCCGACGGCCCATTGCGAACGCCGATCCCCAGTTCTGACCCTGATGCACCCCAGCCTGAGCCAATTCGCACGGCACCCGCAGGCTTCTTTGGCTCCTCGCTCCGCACCGGTGTATTGCTTGCAGGTGCAACCCTCATCGTCATCGCCCTATTGGCGTGGCTGCGCCGTCGAGGCACGATATGATTGTTGCTTTCCGTCGGCTTGCTGATTTCGCGGCGCGTGAGTTTGCTGTACTTGTGCTGCTCGTCGCGATCACATGGCTGCTCATCAGCGGCTTCGCCAAGCTCGCCGATACCAGCGCCTTCGCCGATGCGCTCTCGCGGCAGGCACTCTTGCCGCATTCGATGATCCCATTTGCGACGTGGGCAGTTCCTCTGGCAGAGCTTGCGGTCGGGATTGTCGCCCTCCGCTGGCTTCTCGCGGATTCGAGTTCGCGGACCGCGTGGTGGCTGTGCAGCGCTGCTTTCGCATGCCTTGGCACTTACGCCGGATTCCTCTGGCTTCATCCGCCGGCAGTTCCTGCTCCCTGCGGATGCGCGGGGTCTTCGGTGCCCGTCGCGGATTGGGGAGACTTGGCGATTCGGAACGTCGGAGTGTCTGTAGTCCTGATGGTTGCGGCGGTGTTCCGGCGAGTACCGCGGCCATCCTCGGGTGCACGGCGTGGCTTGGCATGTGAGAGTGTTCAAGCGACGTAGAATCCGGTCTATGACCGCCCCTTCGTCACCGTCTCCCCGCCCCAAACCAGCCCCGCCCGCCGACAACGCCGCCGGCGCTGATGCCGGGCCCGTCGCCCGTCCGCCCAACTTCATCGAGCAGATCATCGAGGCCGACAACGCCTCGGGCAAATGGGGTCAGCGCGTCCACACGCGCTTCCCGCCGGAGCCCAACGGCTACCTGCACATCGGCCATGCCAAGAGCATCTGCCTGAACTCCGGCCTCGCGAAGAAGTACGTGGGGAAGTTCAACCTCCGCTTCGACGACACCAACCCGGCCAAGGAAGAGCAGGAGTACGTCGATTCCATCAAGCGCGATGTGAAGTGGCTCGGGGCCGACTGGGATGGTCCGCACGGGGGCGGTCTGTTCTTCGCCAGCGATTACTTCGACCGGATGTACGAGTTCGCGCAGGACCTGATCCGCAAGGGCAAGGCGTATGTTTGTGACCTGTCGGCGGAGGAGGTCGCCGCGAGGCGCGGCAAGCCCGGCGTCCCGGCCACCAGCCCCTGGCGCGATCGGCCCGTCGAGGAGAGCCTGCGGCTGCTCGAGGAGATGAAGCAGGGCAAGTGGCCCAACGGCGCGAAGACGCTCCGGGCGAAGATCGACCTGGCCTCGCCCAACTTCAACCTGCGCGACCCCGTGATGTACCGCATCGTGCACGAGCACCACCACAACACCGGCGACGCCTGGTGCATCTACCCGATGTACGACTGGGCACACGGGATCGAGGACTCGCTCGAAGGGATCACGCACTCGATCTGCACGCTCGAGTTCGAGGACCACCGCCCGCTGTACGACTGGTTCATCGGCGCGATCAACGAGGGGCGCTCGCCCGCGGCGAGGATCAACCACCCCCAGCAGATCGAGTTCGCGAAACTGCGGCCGACCTACACCGTCATGAGCAAGCGCAACCTGCTCAAGATGGTGCAGGACAAGGTGGTAAACGGCTGGGACGACCCGCGCATGCCGACGATCAGCGGCCTCCGCCGCCGCGGATACACGCCCGAGGCGATCCGCAACTTCTGCGAGGACATCGGCGTCACGAAAGTCGAGAGTTTCATCGACCTTGCGCGGCTGGAGAACGCGGTGCGGGAGCACCTGAACAAGGCCGCGCCCCGGGCGATGGCCGTGCTCCGGCCGCTCAGACTGGTCATCGAGAACTGGCCGGCGGGAACGGTCGACGAACTCGACTTTGTCGCTAATCCTGAAGACCCCGGCGCGGGAACGCGGAAGGTGCCGTTCTGCGGCGAACTCTACATCGAGCGCGAGGACTTCATGGAGGTCCCGGCGAAGAAGTTCTTCCGGCTTGCGCCGGGCGTCGAGGTGCGGCTGCGGTGGGCGTACTTCGTGAAGTGCACCGGTGTTGAGAAGAACGCCGCGGGCGAGGTGACGGAGGTCCGCTGCACCTATGACCCCGCGACCCGCGGCGGCGATTCGCCCGATGGCCGCAAGGTCAAGGGCACCATCCACTGGGTCAGCGCGAAGCATGCTGCGCCGGCTGAGGTGCGGCTGTTTGATCGTCTGTTCACTGCCGAGCAGCCCGGCAAGCGCACCGAGAACTGGATGGATGACCTGAATCCCAACTCGCTGGAGGTGGTGAAGGCGTTCGTCGAGCCGCACGTCGCCGCGGCACTGAAGCCCGGCAACGCGTGGGAGAGCGGCGGGGGGTTCCAGTTCGAGCGGCTGGGGTATTTCTTTGCCGATCAGGATTCCAGGCCCGGCGCGATGGTCTTCAACCGAACGGTCACGCTGAAGGACACGTGGGCGAAGGAAGCGGCGAAGTCCTGAACGAAAACGCCCCGTGCGGTGGCACGGGGCGCTGGTTGGACTCGTTGTCTGAGAGCGATTACTTCTTCTTGGGAGCGGGCGCGGCGGCCGCGGCGGCGGCGCGGGCCTTGCGGCGCTCGGCCTGATCGGCGCGGTGGGCCTTCCAGGCCTTGCCGTCGACGATGTTGCGCTTGACGAGCAGGTCCATCATCGTGTCGGAGGGCTGAGCGCCGAGGCTGAGCCAGTGCTTGATGCGCTCTTCGTTGATCGCGATCTGCTTGGACTCGTCGGTCGCCATGGGGTCGTAGGTCCCGAGATTCTCGAGGACCTTGCCGTCGCGGCGCACGGTCTTCTCGATCGCGCTGATGCGATAGAACGGACGGTGCGGACGACCCATGCGCTTCATGCGGATGCGAACCACTGGCGACTCCTGACAAAGACCGATCGAACGGGAGCGTCCGACGGGCTGAAAGTCTAGCCGTGTCCTGTGCTCAAGCAACTGCCGGTTCGGGACGGCGTGGGAGCCGATGAGGCAAGGCCGGGATTTCAAGGACATGATTGTCCGCAATGCCGAAGACCCGCGACTTGGGATCGTGGCGGATGGCGACGCCGCGGGTGAAGAGGCTGAATGCGGGCAAAAGAATCTGCGCGCAGTGTACCTTGAAGCAGGGGATTGAGACCCCATCTCCCCGTCCGCCAACGCGGCAGAGCGGGTGCACGTGGCCGAACCAGGTGCAGGCCGCGGCGGCGACGGGGCCGTCGGCGGGATCGTGCGCAAAGCCAAAGGGGCCATCGAGATAGGCGTCGGGGAGTGGGGTGATGCGCCAGTCGCGGATGATGCGGTCGGCTGCGCGGTCGTGGTTGCCGCGGATGAGGGCGAGATCGACGCCGCTGAGCGCCCGGGCGCGGAGGGCGGCGACAGAGTCGATGACCTCGGGGGTGAGGCCGGAGGCGTGGTGGAGGAGATCGCCGACGATGAGGATCCGGGCGGCACGGGTGCGGGAGGCGACGTCGGCAAGGCGGAGCAGGTCGCGCTCGAGGACGCCCGCGGGGACGGGTATGCCGTGGGCGCGAAGGGTTTCGCACTTTCCCAGGTGCAGGTCGGCGACGATGAGCGTGCGGCGGGAGGGCCACCAGGCGGCGCGCTGGGGCAGGAGTTCCACCGCTTCGCCGGCGATGGTCAGGCGGGCGGACTGGGGTTGGCCGGCGGCGTTCATGGGTGGAGGAACCCCAGGTGCAGTTCGGCGTGGCGCAGGTTGCTCTTGATCCAGTCGTCGTGCGTCATGTGCCCGAAGATGGGGCTTGGGTGGGTGGGCGGGGCGGCGAGCAGTTTGTCCCATGCGCGGCGGAGGCGCTGCAGTCCAGCGTCAAGCCCGGCGTCTTCGATCCCAAGGGTTCCGCCGGGGATCCCGGGGATTTTCACGCCGTGCGGCATTCCCTGGTTGAGATACCGGGACTTCCGCAGGCGCACGATCAGTCGGATGATCCAAGGCGGGCGGAGCGTGGAGGGAAAGCCATCGTTTGCGTATTCGATCCAGGTGGCGAGGTGGTTGAAGATCTGGCCTGCGGTCCAGTTGCCGGTCCGGCGGAGTCTTCCGGCGCGCTCGGCCGCGGCGATCTTCTCGACATCGGCCCACATCTCCGGGAAGCCTCGGAAGCGCAGGATTCGATGCTCCGCGGTTCGCGTGTCGATGGCGTCGGCGGGCATGGATGCGCATGATACAAGGAAGGGGGAGATGCTGCCCGGGGGGCGCACCGCACGTAGGATTCGGGCATGAAACTCCACGCCAAAGCCCTGTTTCTGGTCGGCTCGACCCTGCTGGTTCTTTGCGGCTGCGAGGACAAGTCGGCACCGCCGCCCTCGGCCGCGCCGCTGAGCGGGTTGACGGAGACACCGACGTCGCTGGCGGGGAAGTCGGCGGCGGCGGGCCGGAACGCGGCGCGGCTGGCGGAGCAGAGCCAGGAGCAGGCCTCGGGCCTTGCGGATGAACTGGCGGGGAAGTCGGCGGGCTCGGTGGTGGGGGGGATCGAGTTCGCGGTGCCGACGACGTGGGAGAAGGTCGCTCCCGGGCCGATGCAGGCGGCGGCGTACCGGGTGGACGGCGAGGCGCAGGTGGTGTTCTTCGCGAACATCGGCGGGGGCGTGGAGAACAACATCAACCGTTGGCGGCAGCAGGTGACGACGGAGGCGGGCTCGCCTGCGGACGCGAAGGTTGAGAAGCGCACGATCGCGGGCATGCCGGCGACGGTGGTTTCGATGGATGGGACGTACACCGGCATGGCCGCGGGCGGGGCGCCGGCGGCCCCGCTGGAGAACGCGGCGTTCCGTGCGGTGATCTTCACCGGCCCGGGGGGTGACGTGTTTGCGCGGTTCACGGGGCCGAAGGCGGTGGTGGAGGCGAACCGCAAGGCGTGGGAGACGATGATCCTGGGCGCGAAGAAACCCTGACCCGGCTTGCCCGGCCCGGCGTTTCGGATATACCACGCACGTGCATCGCGTCGGCGTCTGCTCATGGTCGCTCCGCCCGTCGGGTCCTGAGGACCTGGTGTCGCGGCTGCGCGCCTGCGGGATCGCGCGGGTGCAGATCGCGCTGGACCCGATTCGTGACGGCCGGTGGAGCGAGGCGGAGACGGTGGACGCGCTGGCGCGGGGCGGGATCGAGATCGCCTCGGGCATGATGGCGATGAAGGGGGAGGACTACTCGACGCTGGAGAGCATCCGCCGGACGGGCGGGGTGCGCTCGGATGAGCACTGGAGCGAGAACCTGGAGGCGGCGGGCGCGAACGCGGAACTGGCGCGGCGGCTGGGCGTGGGCCTGGTGACGTTTCACGCGGGCTTTCTGCCGCACGACCCCGCGAGCCCGCTGCGGGCGGAGATGCTCGAACGCTTGCGGGACATCGCGGACGAGTTTGCGCAGCGCGGGGTGCGGATCGCGCTGGAGACTGGGCAGGAATCGGCGGCGACGCTGCTGGGCGTGCTGGCGGAGTTGGCGACGGTGAGCGGGGTTCGGGGCGCGGCGAGCGTGGGGGTGAACTTTGACCCGGCGAACATGATCCTGTACGGCATGGGGGACCCGGTGGCTGCGCTGCGCGATCTTGCGGCGCACGTGGCGCAGGTGCACATCAAGGACGCGGTTCCCGCGCGCGCGCCGGGGTCGTGGGGCGAAGAGGTGACGGCGGGGACGGGCGCTGTCGACTGGGAGGAGTTCTTCGGCGTGCTGTGCCGGTCGCTGCCCGGGGTGGACCTGATGATCGAGCGGGAGGCGAGGGAGGATCGGGTGAACGACATCCGTGCGGCGGCTTCGCTGCTGCGGGCGGGGCTCGGGGCGGAGGCCGACATCCGGGAGCCGCGGCCATGACGCATTCACCATCGACCGGCGCGGGCGCGGCTTCGGGCTCGATCGGGATCGGCGTGATCGGTCTGGGCTTCATGGGGCAGACGCACGTTCGGGCGTATCAGAGCGCGGCGGCGGACGGCTTTGGGTGCCGGCTGGTGGCGGTGTGCGACTCGGACGGCGAGCGGCGCGCGGGGCGGGTCGGCGGCGGCGGGAACATCGCGGTCGGCACAGGGGCACAACAGAAGCTGCTGTTCGATCCGCGGCTGGTGCAGGCGTATGCGGAGCCGCGAGACCTGCTGGCGGACGCATCGGTACACCTGGTGAGCATCTGCACGTACACGGAGACGCACGTGGACCTGGCGCTGGCCGCGCTGGCGGCGGGGAAGCACGTGCTGGTGGAGAAGCCGGTGTCGCTGCACGCGGGCGAGGTTCGGCGACTGGCGGCGGCGGCGAAGGGGGCGCTGGAGGAGCGTGGGCTGTTGTGCATGCCGGCGATGTGCATGCGGTTCTGGCCGGGGTGGGACTGGCTTCGGGCGCGGGTGGCGGACGGCTCTCTGGGGCGGGTTCGGAGCGCGACGTTCACGCGGATGGGGAGCGGGCCGGCGTGGGCATCGGGGTTCTATCGCGACACGTCGCGGAGCGGCGGCGCGCTGATGGACCTGCACATCCACGACACGGATTTTGTGTACTGGTGCTTCGGGCGTCCGGAGAGCGTGTGCTCGACGGGGGACGAGATGCACGTAACGACGCTGTACCGCTATGCGGGCGCAGGTGCGCCGGTGCACGTGGTTGCGGAGGGGGCGTGGGACCTTGCGCCGGGGGCGGGGTTCCGGATGCGGTTCGTGGTGAACTTCGAGCGGGGGACGGCGGAGTTTGACTTCTCACGTGCGCCCGGCTCGCCCGCGCTGGTGCTGCACACGGCGGAGGGCACGAGCGCGGTGGAGCCGACCGTGCCGGGGATCGCGACGGGGTATGACGGGGAGGTGCGGCACCTGCTGGGGGCGATCGCGGGGGGGCGGCGGGAGTTGGGCGCGACGATGGACGACGCGGTGGCGGTGGCGGAACTGCTTGAGGCGGAGCGGGAGAGCCAAGACACCGAGTGGTAAATCGCGTTCGGGGTTCCGGGCAGCCGACAACGACCGGGAATTTGCAAAAAATGTCGCAAATCTTATGGAATTGCGGCACACGCACTTTCCCCAAATGTGTGGAATTTGGAGTCAAATTCCACAGATTTGAGAAATGCTCGTGATATGTTTGCATATTGCTCTGTCCAAAGGATAGCGCAACCGCTGTGAATGGCCATGCGAACAGTTGTG
>CAYPEI010000012.1:0-101178 GCA_964409775.1 uncultured Phycisphaeraceae bacterium
GCACAACTGTTCGCACGGCCATTCACAGCGGTTGCGCTATCCTTTGGACAGAGCACTGGGAAATCAGATCGGCAACGACGCTGCCATTGAAATTCCAGAACGATCCGTCATAAATACGCCAGCGGCTGCCACCGACTGACTGCTGAACACTCTCCGTCCACTCCCCTGTCGCGCCCGAGGCGTCATACAACCCCCACGGCGTCGTAAAGTCGTACGCGCCGAGCGGTACGTTCTGCCACCCGGCAAACTCGCCGTAGTTCGCAGCGCCAACTCCCGGCGGTCCGCCGCCAAGGAGCGTGTCCCGGGTGTGTGGACCGAGCCAGTACCCCGGCTGATCATCGCCGTAGCGATTCGGATCGAAATGGACAGCCTTCAGCCACTCGTCCCACGTCGGGATGAAGTAGGTTGCGCCGGGGGAGCGCGCGAGCTGGTCGGTGAAGATGTTGCCGTTGTATCCGAACGTGCTTACGTCGTACGCCCCGCTGAGGAACGCCTCACGATTCGTGCCTTTGCCGTTGTGGAGCCAGTTGCAATAGATCGCTGCCGTCCGCCACGTGATGCCGCCGACGGCGTTCATCTCCCGGCCGGGGAACACCTGCCAACGCTGGCCGCCGTTCTGACCCGGAACTCCGCTCCCTCCCCAGATGCTGGGCACGACCACGAACGGGATGCTGTCTGCCGCGGGACGGTCCTTGGCCGCGTTCATGAACTCGACCCATTGGCTGGTGGTCACCTCGAACCGGCCGATGCGGTACTCGTAGTCCACCCCGCCGCGGCCGATGGCCCGGTCGTCAGGCGTCCCATTCCCCATCCACGGCGCGTTGCCGGGGTGGGTGATCCGGACGAAGTCGATGCCGGAGAGGGGGTCGACCCCCCCGTCGGCGAGGGCGGGCGAAGAGAGGGCGAGAACCACGATCGCTGCAAGCCAACTCCGGTTCGCCCCCTCTGTCGCCTGAGGCGACATCTCCCCCGTCGGTGACAGGGGAGAGGGTCCGATAGTGTGTGAACGGCTTGCATGCAACAAGGGCGGTCTCCGGGCGGCCGCGGAGTGCGGCCGCCGAGTCACCCTCTCATCCGTGGAGGAAGGTACCACCCCGTACGCCCGAAGCCAATGAGCGTTGCGAGGTTTGCCGAAACTCATCACAAATCTACTTATCTTGATGATTGCCTCTCGCCCCGTTCCACAGATGTGTGGAAAAACGACCGGAATTCCACAGATCTGTGGAGTTCGGAGGAGACCGGCGGGGGCATGGAGCCACTCGCCGATCACTCAACGGCTCACCCCCCCCCCCCCCGCCCCACGCCCCACGCCCCACGCCCTCCGCCCTCCGCCCTCACGCCCCACCACCCCGTCAGCCGCGGCCGAGGTTCTCGCGGCTCATCATGAGTTCGAGGGTGCTGCAGACGATCTCGACATCGCGTTCGGCGAGGTCGTTGTAGAAGGGGAGGGCGATGGTGCGCTGGCTGACGCTCTCGGCGATGGGGAAGTCGCCGGCGCGGCCGCGGACACGGCCGTCGGCGGCGAGGGCTTCATAGAACGGCTGGGTGTGGATGCAGGGGAAGTAGTCGGATGCGCCGATCTCGTGGCGGCGGAGGCCTGCGATGATTCGGTCGCGCTCGTCGCGGGTCCAGGTTCCGGAACCACCGAGGCGGATGACGAAGACGAACCAGGACATCTCGGTCTCGGGGAGGAGCGTCGGCAGGATGATGTCGTGGTGGCCGGAGAGACGCTTGAAGTACATGTTGGCGACGTGCTGTCGCTTGTGGACGATCTCGTCGAGGCGGCGCATCTGCGCGACGCCGAGCGCGGCGTTGATCTCGGAGAGGCGGAAGTTGTACCCGAGGCGCTCGTGGCTGAGCCAGGAGCCGACGGAGCCCCCGCCGCCGCCGATCGCGCCAGCGACCGCTCGCGACAGATCCGGCTTGGTGTCCTGCGGATCGACGATGGCGCGTCCCTGGTTGCGCATGGACCGGCAGAGGTTGGCGAGGCGGCGGTCGTCGGTGACGATGCAGCCTCCCTCGCCGGTGGTGATCTGCTTGTTGGGGTAGAAGGCGAAGACGCCGATGCGGCCGAAGTTGCCGGCGGGGCGGGCGCGGTGGCGGACGCCGAGGGCTTCGCAGCAGTCTTCGACGAGGGGGATCTCGTGTCGCTTGGCGATCGCTTCGTAGGCGTCCATGTGGGCGGGGTTGCCGAAGGTCTCGACGGCGACGATGGCCTTGGTGCGCGGGGTGATCGCGGCCTGGAGTTTCTCCGGGTCCATGTTCAGCGTCTTGGGATCGATATCGACGAAGACGGGCTTGGCGCCGACGTAGAGGATGCAGTTGGCGGAGGCGACAAAGGAGAAAGGCGTGGTGATGACCTCATCGCCGGGGCCGATGCCCAGGGCGAGGAGGGCGAGGTGGAGGCCGGACGTGCCGCTGTTGACGCTGACACCGTACTGGCGGTCGGCGGCGGCGGCGACGGCCTGCTCGAAGCGCTCGGCCATGGGCCCGAGGGCGAGGCGGCCGGACTTGAGGGTCTGGACGACGAGGTCGACCTCGGGCTGGGTGATGTCGGGACGGGAGAGGGGGATTTCGTGCATGGGGAGTGCGGAATGCGGAGTGCGGAATGCGGAATGCGGAATGCGGAATGCGGAATGCGGAGTTTCGATCAACGCACGTGCCTTGTTTCGGCGGTTCGTGATCGTCGGGCGGTGCGGATTGATGCGACAATGATCGCGGTCAGTTCGCCGCACTCGGCTTTCAGATCGGCTATCCGGCTCGGTTTGATCAACCCGGAGGCTTCGAGGAGTTCCAGCCAATACGCCGACTCGTCGGCCTCCTCTTCCACGATGCCGAGTTTGCTGAGAAAATCGGGCTTTGAGCGTGCCCGGCAGGCGGACCGGTAGTTCGCGCCGACCGAGGTTGCCGACCGGAGGAGTTGGCGGCCGATCACGTCCGCCGAGCGCGATCGGGGGAGGGCATCGCAGAGACGGATGACTCGAATCGCGAACGACTGCGTCCGTTGCTTCAGGTCGCAATGCTCCATGCGGAGAGATTACGCCGCCGAGATGGCGACCGCCGAAGCGGGGCTACTTCTGATTGCTGCTTCGGTTCACTCCGCAATCCCCATTCCGCGTTCCGCATTCCGCATTCCGCGTTCCGGCGTCGGGTTCATCCTTTCGCCGACGCGTGCACGACGGCCTCCATCAACTGCCTGGTGAGGGTGTTGAGGGTGGTGGGCTCGGCGCCGTGGTCGAGGAGGACGGGCTCATCGGCCCCCATCTGCTTCTGGATGCGCTGGTAGGCGGTGATGACGGTGGAGTGGCTCGGGCGGCCGATGGCCCGGGCGATGTCGGGGAAACTGAGCGTGGTCAGGGCGCGGGAGAGGTAGGTGATGATCGCGCGTGCGAGGACGACGCGCTTGTGCCTGGTGCGGGTGGCGAGTTCGGCGGGGTCGATCGCCAGCGCGCTGCAGGTCTGGGCGATGATGACGTGCATGCGCACGGGGCGGGTAGGGCGCGACGGCGCGGCGATGGTGCCGGGGGCGTGGTCCGCGGCGTTTCCGCCGGCGCCGAAGGCGCGATCGACCGCGGCGGCGCCGAGCCGTCCCTCGGGGCTGAGGTACTCGGGCGCGACGCGCCGGAGCGCATCGATCTTGGTGAGCATGCCCTCGATATCGCGGATCGAGGGCCCGGCGGTGGCGGCGGGGAGCCATGCGGCGCGGGACGCGACGGCGCGGATACCGGAGTCGTCGAGGGCGAGGCCGCGGCGGATCGCGAACACGCGGACGATGCGCTCGCGGAGAGCGGCCTCGGGCGGGGCGATGCTGGCGACGAGGCCGGACATGAACCGCGAGACGAGGGCTGGGCTGAACTTGCGGAGCGCGCGGGGGTGCTGATCGCTGACGAGCAGGACGCGTGCGCCGCCGCGTTCGATCTCGTCGAAGGTGTGGAGCAGTTCCTCCTGCGTCGCCTGCTTGGCGGCGAGGAAGTGGACATCATCGATGCAGAGGAGGTCGGCGCGGCGGTAGGCGCTGCGGAACTTCGCGACACCGCCCGGCCCGGAGCGGCCCTGGGCGCCGGCAGCGCGGATGGCGGCGACGAAGTCGTTCATGAACGCCTCGCCGCTGGTGAAGCGCACGGTGGCGCCGGGGAGTCGCTCGCGGAAGCGCTGAGCGACGCCGTGGAGGAGGTGCGTCTTGCCGAGGCCGCAGGGGCCGTGGATGAAGAGCGTGCGCGAGGACCCGGCGTCGTGGCCGTCGGCCAGGTGGGCCGCGGCGTTGTAGGCCATGCGGTTGGACTCGCCGACGACGAAGTCCTCGAGGCGGTAGCGTGGCTGCGCGGCGGCACGTGCGCCGTGGGTTCGCGGCACGGTGACGGACGGCTCGGCGCGGGCGACGGCCGGAGCGTGGGCGGGGGCGGGGGCCGGAGCGGGCTCGGTGGTCGCGGCGTCGGGCGCGGCGATGAACACGACTTCGGGCGAGCGTGCATCGGGGGCGGCATCCTCGGACCCTGCCTGGCGGATGGCGACGCCGAAGCGGCGGCGGAGAACATCGGCCGCGGCGCGGCTGGGCGCGCGCACCTCGATGCGCCCGGGCGCGGGGAGGAGCCGGACACGGCCGTCGAAGTAGCGGTCGAAACCGGCCTGGCCGATGATGCGGACGAGCCGCTCGCGGAGCGTGCGCTCGGTGAGCGGTGCGGGGACGGCCTCGGGCGCCCGTGGTGCGGAGCGCGGGAGCGCGCCTCCGGGCGGGCTGGACCACTCGGTGGCAGAGGAACGTCGTGATTCAGTGTCGTCGAACCGGCATGGCTGGTCTGGCTCCGTGTCTCTCAGGTCGGGCGTTTCGAGCGAAGCGTGACGTGTCTCCACAGGTCACACCCCTTTGGGTTTGTAACTCCGCCGCGGCGCGTGGAACGCGCGGCAGGAGAAGGTGCACCACGGCGATCGTGGCCGAGATTGGAAGTCGGAGTCCATCCCACGGCGGTCACACCACGAGGCGGCATCGTCGGGCGCACGGGAGCGTGCGTCTGGGCGAGCAAGCCATGACCCTTCGCCGCAGAGATTCTGCGGCATCAACCAGAAGCCGTTGCCGATCCGCAATCGCGGCGGCGCGGGCGGGGAACTGATCAGGTCATCATCGTGACGGTGAGCGTGCGGCCGAGTCCGTGGCCGCGGGGCACAGAGTATCGACATGTCTTGCGTTGCTCAAGCGGACACGTCGCGCCGTGCGCGGGAATGTTCATCGCAGCACTGGAAAAGCCGGGACTTGCGCAACGTAAAAAAGTTTGTCCACGTCTTCGCGCATCGGCGGCCGCATCGGGTGGAGAACACTGTGGAAAACGCACCGCCGCACTGTGATTGCCGGGGCTCGCGCCTCAGCGGGGCGCGAGCGGGCGGATCATCGGGATGCGGACGCCGAATCGGCGGAAGCCGGCGTTCTGATAGAGCCGCAACGCCGCGGTGTTGCGCGTGTCGACGGCGCAGGTGACACCGCCGGACATGAGCACGCGGTCACCGAGGCATCGGAGGGAAGCGTCGAGGAGCGCGGTTCCGAGACCTCGGCCGCGGGCGCTGACATCGAGCCCGAGGTATACCAGTTCGAGGGAGTCATGCTCGGGCGAAACGGAGAAGAGCGCGCACCCCACGGGCCTGTCGTTCTCCATCAGGAGCCACCAGAGCGCCGGGTCGTATCGGCCGACGGCCTTGTGCGATTCGAGGACATCGGCCGCCTCGCGCAGGCCGCAGAGTTCGGGGCAGTCCTTGGTGTCGACGTAGGAGGCCTCCAGCACGTCGGTCAGCAGGCGATCGACCTGGGCGCTGCTCATGCCCGCCATGACGAGTTGGGCGATGGACTCCATCCGCACGCCCGGAGGGAGCACAGCGGGTCGGCCCGCGGGCACCGGCGCGGGCTCGCGCCGCATGTAGGCGAGGTCTCCGAGTTGACGGAAGCCCGCGCGGCGGAGCGCCTGGAGCACCGCCGTTTCATGGGGCTCGAGCAGGGACTGGGCCAGGCGCACTCCGGACGAGGTCTTGCCCTGGATCGGACCGGAGAGCGTGCGGCAGGCCGCTTCGAGCACTGCCGCCCGTTCGGCCGTGCGCTCTTCTGCCGTAACCCCTGCTCCCCTTCCGGGTCCGCTTGCGTGCCCTTTGCCTCGGGGCTCGCCTGAGACGAACAGCATCGCCGTTCTCCCCGCCCCAAGCACCGCCAGACAGACCTGACGCACTTCCGTGCGGGACGGATCCAGGACGCCCCACATCAGAGACAGGTCGATCCCGAGTTCCTCGGCAGTCTCGACGAAGCGGCGTGCGGCCTGGCGCGGCTCCGGAGCGTGGTCGGCGACCAGGCGGGCACACGCGGCCAGACGCAGTTCTGGGGGGATAAAGACGGCGACCGGGGGCCTGGGCGGGAGCGGCCTGCCGGCGGAACCGGATTCAATGTCGCCAACGAAGGTGGTCATCCGAAGGAACCCCGGCTTTCCCGCCGCGTACCCGCTCTGTACACTCCCAACCTTCGGACATCAGTCCGAACCGCGATCAGGAGACATCCGCATGCCCGTCAGCGCCCGCGAGGCTCATCGTACCCCCCGCCGCCCGTCCGCGAGCCGGTTCATCCGGCTGGCAGTTTCGGCCTTGGCCGTGATTTGCGGGGGCGCGGCCCTCGGTCTGGCGCCGGAGCCTGATCCTGTGCCGCGACGCTGGCAACTAGACATCACCCCCGGCACGATGCGGTCGGTGACGATCAGTGTGCCGGGGCAGGGGCCGCGGATGTACCTGTATATGGACTATTCGGTCGTGAATAACAGCGGGCAGGACCTGCTGTTTGCGCCGGCGTTTGAACTGGCGAACGGGGAGGGGGAGATCCTGCGATCGGGGCGCGATGTGCCCAACGCGGTGACGGAGGAGATCCTGAAATCGCTGCAGAACGCCTTTGCGGAAGACCAGATCTCGATCATCGGGACACTGCTGCAGGGACGGGAGCACGGCAAGGACGGGGTCGTGATCTGGCCGGTAACGGATATGAACCCGGAACGCCTGACGGTCTACGCGGCGGGGTTCTCCGGCGAGACCGCAACGGTGGAGCCGCCCAACTCGGACCATCGCTTCGTGCTGCGGAAGTCGCTGCGGATTGACTTCGACTCGCCCGGCGATCTGACCCGGTCGGAAGCGATTCCGATGCGCGAAACGACCTGGATTATGCGGTGATGGCAGCCGATAGGATGTTGTTCGTACTGGAATGGGTCGGCGAGTCGGCCTAAGGTTGTGGCCCGCCGCGGCGATCGCAGCGGGATTTGCAGAGGGCACGCGTCATGGCACACAAAAAGGGACAAGGCTCGACCCGCAACGGTCGTGACTCCAACCCCAAGTACTTGGGCATCAAACTCTACGGCGGCGAGGTGGCCCAGCCGGGTTCCATCATCGTGCGGCAGCGTGGCACGCTGTTCGAGCCGGGGTTCATGGTTGAGCGTGGGCGGGATGACACCCTGTTTTCGCTGATCAGCGGGCGGGTGGTGTTCCAGGGCCGCAAGGTGAGTGTTGATCCGCTCGACACCAAGGAGCCGCGCCCGACGTGGCTGTCGGCGGCCGCGGCGAGCAACTGAGCGTCATGACTTTGGTTTGAGTTTCTGCACGGTCCGGGCCTTGCCCGGGCCGTGTTTGTTTTTGCGGCCCGGCGCAGGGGCGAGTCGCACACGGGCAGGCTCCGTGTACACTCTTTCGCGGTGTCCGGCGAGAGCGACAACCCCACCTCCACGGGCGGCCGAACCGCGTTCGTCTGGGCGGATCCGGTTCAGGCCTCGTGGCTCCGCTCGGCGATGGACCGGGCGGGCATCGCCATCATCGGGGCGGGCAGCCCGGAGGCCGGGCGTGGACCCGAGTTGATCGCGGCCTTGGGCGGCGACCGGGACTCGGTGCCGCTGAGCGACGATCTTCGATCGGTGCTGACATCCGCCTCGACGGACCTGGTGCTGATCGCGGCGCCGGGCGACTTTGCCGGCGGTCAGCGGCAGGGCGGCATGGACCGTGAGGACGCGGCGGCGCTTGCGGCGTGCCGATCGCGGGGCGTGGTGGTCGCGACGCTCGAGCCCATGCCGTGCTCGGCGCTGCAACTGGGCATCACGCTTGATCCGGCGCTCGGGGAGCACGCGGCGGTGAACGCCGGGGCGGAGGTGATCGGCGCGCCGGTCGGCGCGGGGGTGATGCTCGGGCAAGGCGCGCCGGTTCGCGCAGCGGAGTCGCGTGAGGTCGCGCCACGAGCGCGGCACGCGGCCGACTCCGGGGGCGGGTGGGCGAGGATGGTCCCGCTGCTCCGGCACTGTCGGGCGATGCGGGAAGCCGCGGACGTGCTGGAACAGTTCGGACACGTGCGCACGGTGGCGATGGAGTGCTGGTGCGGCGCCGGGCAGGGCACGCTGGGCTCGCGCATCGTGGATGCACTGGACTGCGTGATCGCGCTGTTCGGCGTGCCCGAGCAGGTGCACGCGTCGTATGTGTGGCCGGTTCGCGGGCGTGCGCTGCATCCGGCAGCGGGCGACACGCTGCGCGGCCTGAGCGGCGACCTGACGGCGAACCTGCGGTTTGCGGACGGAAGAACTGCGAGCGTCGCGATCTCTGACCGGGCGGCACGATGGAGCCGAGCGGTGACGCTGATCGGCGAGGGCGGTCGGCTGCACATCACCGACGACGGCGCGGCGGGGACCGGGACGGGGACGGGCGGCTTCACGTGGCTGAGCGCGGATGGCGCGACGGTGGACACCTCACGGCCCGCCCGTCGCAAGCGCAGCGCGGAGGAACGCGCGGACGAAGCGATGGTGGACGCGGTGGCGGAACAGTTGTCACGGATGCTCGATTCGCGGTTGCCAGCGCCGCCGCCGACGGACGCGGCGGGCGTGCTCGGCGCGGCGGGGGCGGCGCTGCTCAGCGCCCGCACGGGCGAGGCGGAGTCGCCGCAGACGATCCTGCGGATGGTGGGGGCGAGGTGATCGGGCGGTTCAGGCCCATCGGGTGATGTGCCAGGCCTTGTTGCCTCTTCGCAGAGCGATGACCTTGCCGTGGAGCAGCGTCGCGGTGCTGACGCGGGCATCGGGCGCAGCTTTGTGTCCGTTGACGCTGATGGAGTTCTGCGTCAGGAGCGTGCGGGCCTCGCTCTTGCTCTTGGCCAGCGAAGTCTGGGCGAGGAGATCGACGAGCGGCAGTCCGGGGCCATCGAGTTGTGCCCTGGGATGGTCGGTCGCGGGGGCGGAGGCGAGGGCCTCCTGGAGCGTGGCCAGGGAAAGGTGCGCGATGTCGCCGGTGAAGAGCGCGCGGGCCGCGGCCTCGGCGTGGTCGCGCTCGGTCGGGCCGTGCAGGAGTTCGGTCATGTGGCGGGCGAGGGCACGCTGGGCCTCGCGCTTGCCGGGGTCGGCCGCCTGCGAGGCTTCGAGGGCTTCGATTTCCTTCCGCGAGAGGAACGTGAAGATCTTCAGGAACCGGATGACGTCGGCGTCGGCGGCGTTGAGCCAGAACTGGTAGAAGGCGTAGGGCGAGGTGCGGTCGGCGGTGAGCCAGACGGCGCCGGACTCGGACTTGCCGAACTTGCCGCCGTCGGCCTTGGTGACGAGGGGCCAAGTGAGGCCGAAGGCGTGGTGCGGATCGCCCTCGGCCCGGCCGCGGCGGATGAGGTCGAGCCCGCAGACAATGTTGCCGAACTGGTCGCTGCCGCCCATCTGGAGCGTGACGCCGTGCTTCTCGAACAGGTGCAGGTAGTCGTAGGCCTGCAGGATCATGTAACTGAACTCGGTGTAACTGATTCCCTGGTCGCGGTTGTGCAGTCGCTCCTTGACCGACTCCTTCTGGATCATCATGTTGACGGAGAAGTGCTTGCCGACATCGCGGAGGACGTGGATGTAGGACAACTGTCCGAGCCAGTCGAAGTTGTCGAAGAGCAGGGCGCGGTTGGGCTGGGCGGCGTCGAAGTCGATGAGGCCGGGGCGCTTGAAGATGCGCATGATGCTGCGGACGTTGTCCGCGATTTTCTCGGCGGTGAGAAGCGTGCGCTCGGCGCTCTTGCCGGACGGGTCGCCGATGAAGCCGGTGCCGCCGCCCATGATGACGACGGGGGTGTGGCCGGCGCGCTGGAAGCGGGCGAGTTGGATGATGCCGACGAGGTTGCCGATGGTGAGCGAGTCGGCGGTCGGGTCGAAGCCGACGTAGGCGCGGCGGCCGCCGGAGGAGCGGTCGGCGGAGGCGAGGTGCGCGGCGAACCCCGGCTCGTCGGTGCACTGCTGCAGCAGGCCTCGCCAGCGGAGTTCGCTCAGGAAGTCGGTGGTTGTGCCGGGCATGGGGACAAGGATAGCCCGAGGCACGTGCCGATTGCCCGCGGAGCGGCCCGGTCGCGGCTGGTCACTGCGGTTGGGGCTTGAGGACCTCGACGTGCATCTCGTAGTCGCCCTCGGGACGGAGTTCCTTCAGTTTCGCGGTGAGTTTGACGAGGTCCCTGTCGGCGTGGACCGCGCCCTTGACGCCGAACTTGAGCGGCGACTCGCTCTCGACGACCAATCCGACATCGAGGAAGGCGGTGTCCTTGTTGAGTTGCTCGGTGAGTTCGCGCGCGGTCTGCCAGCCGGATGTGTTCAGTTCGACGGCCTTGGGCGGCGGCCACATGGAGGCGATGAGGTAGTACGTGAGCCAGATGAGCAGGATGGGGAGCACGATCGCGACGGAAAGCAACTTGATCCGGTCGCCGCGGTCTTCGGGCAGTTTGTCGCTGAGTCCGCGCAGTTTGTCTTGCAGCATTTGCGTGTCCAAGTTCCGCACCTCACGATCGGGCCGCGGTCCGCGGCGCAGTGGAACGAGCGAGAGTCTAGGTGTCAAAAACAAACGGAGACCGGCACACGCCGGTCTCCGTTGGTTGTTCTGAATCAGACGGCCGGCTCAGGGCGTGAAGACCCAGTTGGCGCGGTCGGCCTTGTTGGCCCAGCGGCGCATGTCGCGCATCTGCTCGAGGGAGTTCATCTCGGCGTGGCCATCGACGCTCACGGTCACGGCCTTGCGGCTGTGGCGCGGGTGGACGAAGCCCCACTGAGCGGGGTTGGTGTTCTCCTGGAAGACGTTGGAGGTCGTCCAGGTGATCTGGGCGGAGTTGGTGGGGGTTGGCGAAGCGGGCGGCGCGACTTCCCAGAAGCCCGGCACGACGATCGATGCGGCGGACCATCCGAAAGGATCACGGCCGTAGTTGCCTGCGCCGGAGAACGAGCCGGTCTGCTTCACGTCGACGCCGCGGGCGGAGGACAGGAGGTAGAGGCGGTCGGTCTTGGCGACCTCGTGGACGTGGGTCACGTACCACTTGCGGACGGGGTGGCCGATGCTGCCGGGGTTACCGGCGACGAAGCCCTGCATTGCGCCGCGGTGCCAGTTGCCGCCGACATAGGTCGAGTTGAAACCCAAGGACGGGTGGTATGCGACTGCGGCGGCTCGGGAAGAGACGTCGGAGTCGTAGAGCGTCGTCGGCGGGGAGTAGCCGGGGTTCGTCTGCGACGGCGTGATGCTGCGGGAGGCGAAGTCGGCGGCGAGCCGCTTATCAACCACGAGTCCTTCGAGCGGCATGCCGGTTGCGCCCATGAAGCGCAGACCGTTGATCTTGATCACGTTGCCCTCGACGAAGTAGCCGGGGTACCACGGATCCGGGTGCAGCCAGACCTTGGCGGCGAGGATGTTGTTGAGGTGGCCGACAGCCCACGGGATGTAGCCGGTGAAGGCGGCATCGGCGTTGTCGGTGGCGTAGGTGTGCCAGGCGGTGGCCTTCTGGTTGCCGGAGGCCTGCTCGAGCAGGGCGGCCGCGGCGAGTTTGGCCTGCTTCAAGGCAGGGAGGAGGATGGAGATCAGCAGCGTGATGATCGTGATGACGATCAGCAACTCGATCAACGTGAACGCTGAACGGCGCGAAGGACTCTTCTGTTGGATCATCGCTTCCACTCCCTGGCCAGGCGAGGCGATTGGCAATGCCTTGACTTGTTCAACGGACCAGAACGGCCCGCTTTGACGCTGAATGCGACTGGAGACAGGGGGAAACACCATCCCGCTCCGGCGATATATCTATACCACAAATATCCGGAGAACGTTCCCCCGGATTGCACTTTTTATTGACGGGTTTGTCGGAACCGTACAAAATACGATCATTTTGGTCTCAAGGTGACCCAATAACCCATGTTCGCGTGTCCGCGCGGCTCGCCCAGCGGGTCATGTCGTCCAAGAGTTCGAAATCCAGGGGTTCCGCGTGACCGTCGATGTGGATAACTCCGGCCTTCCCTGAGATGCGCGATCGACCCCCTCCCGTCGCGCGGCCGAGCCGGAAGTCGACGTTTCCGGTGGTGCCGGGCGCGGCGAGCGGATCGAACGCGGCCGACCACGTGCGGACGGTGCGGTTCGGGGCATCGACTCGAAAGTAGCCGGGCACCAGATCGCCGCCATCGGGGTTCACGCCGTGAGCCGTCGCAAACACGAGCAGGCGATCGGGGCGCTGGGCCTGGTCGAGGCGCGTGATGTAGAACGAGCCGTATGCGGCGAGCGCGGCGGGGTTGAACCCGAAGCGGTCGGCATCACCGCCGATGAACATGCTGTTGAGCCCGAAGGAGGGAGAAAGGCTCGTGACGTACAGGAAATCCTCGCGTTCGCGGTATCGCTGGAGCACGCCGGAGTCCTTGTAGAGGCCCTCCAACTTGAAGTTCAGGTAGGGCGCGAGGCGCCAGGGGTATCGTCGCGCGGTGACGCCGGTGAGGGCCTCTCCGGTCTCGTCGATTGCGCGGAGCGTCGATTGTCCCGGGGCGGGTTTGAGTCTCACCATAGCGTCGGTGGCATAGCCCACCATGACCTCGCCGCGATGATCGTCTGCGTAGAGGATGAACGCGGTGATCACCTGCTGACCGGCGGCGATTTCTGCCGTGTCTCGCGCGGCGTTTCGAGCGCGGCCGATCGCGGGCAGGAGCAGGCCCACCAGGAGCGCGACGAGCCCGATGGCGACCAAGAGTTCAACCAACGTGAATGCTGATCGCAGCGGCCGCGGGGCTGGCATGCGGAAGGTCTCCGTCGGGAGTTGATGCCGGGCACTTGAGATTCAATCTCAACGAGTATAGCCTCATTCCGGCCGTGCAAGAATATTCCCTGTGCAGCCGCAATTTGCGACCGTGGGCCGAGGAGAACGTGCGATGAGACGTCAGATTGGGCTGTTGGGTGTCACGATCGGGGCGGCGGCGGCGTCCGCCGCGATGGCGGGTGTGGTTGACGTGACGGTAAGTGTTCCGTCGTTTGATCGCTGGATGTATCCATTCAACAGCGCGAACCCGGCGGGGTCGGAGTTGGACGCGACGGTGTTTTCGCCGATCGGCGCGCCGACAGAGTCGTCGTTCGACAACCGGGACGGGCAGATGATCATCGGGTTCGACACGGCGGGGTTCATCGCCGCGGGCGCACCGACGACTCACTATCGCATTCTCGCCGCGCGTGTGACGGTGGTGACGAGCCGCGACAGCACGTTTGTGTACGACCCGACGGTGGACCCGATCGGCGCGCTGATTCCCGGCAGCGGGGTGTCGGACCCTGACCCGGGCCAGCCGGTGGAACTGTTCATGTGCGGGTATCGGGGAGGCTGGTCGCTGACGGGCGCGAGCGCGTTCGGCGAGTCGACGCCGTTTCACAACGGCGCGCCGTTCCCGTTTCCGGCGCGGGGCATCCGCAACGCGTTCGCGGCGGAGTATGACGGGTCGGGCGTGCTGATCGACAACTCGAACAACCGGGACGAGGGGCGGCAGGCGCGGCCGATGGCGATCGGCCAGATCGCGGGGCTCACGGCCGGGCAGGCGGTGCCGCAGAACACGGCGATGACGTTCGACATCGATGTTTCGGCGGCGGGCACGATCCGGTATCTGCGTGAATCGCTGGCGGCGGGGCGGCTGACGGTGGTGGTGTCGTCGCTGGCGATCACGGAGCAGCAGTCGTCGAACGTGCCCGCGTTCTACTGCAAGGAGACGCCGGGGGCGATCGGCGGGGTTCCGGCGTCGCTGACGCTGCGAGCGTGCGTGGGGGCGCCGGCAGACTGGGACTGCTCGGGGATCGTGAATGTGCCGGACATCTTCGTGTTTCTGTCGGACTGGTTTGCCGGGCGGGGCGACTTCAGCGCGGACGGGGTGTGCGATGTGCCGGACATCTTCCAGTTCCTGTCGTCGTGGTTTGGAGCCTGAGCATGGAGCATGAGCACACCGACCCGGGGGCGATCACCGTCGATCCGATCGACACAGCGCATGCGGGCGCGGGCAAGTGCCCGCTGCCATGGTGGAAGCGGCTGACGCTGCTGGCGTTCTTGTTCTTCCTGATCAAGGGCCTGGCGTGGCTCATCGTGCCGGCGCTGGTTGTGTGGTGGCGGGCGTCGGCGGGCTGACACAGCGGCGCGGGGGCGGACCGAACGGCGGGGCGTTGCAGAGGCCTGTGGCCCAAAGGAGGCATCGCGTGGCACCGGTGGAAACCAGGAACATCATGGACGCGCTGAAGGAGCGGACGGGCGAGCACCACCGGCGCGCCGAGCAGCAACCGCTGCAGCGGGCGCTGGTCTCGGGAACGGCGACGCGCGAGCAGTACACGCAGTGGCTGGGCCAGATGCTGGTGGTGCACATAGCGCTTGAGCGAGAGATCGAATTCTGTCGCGCGGCGGAACCCCGGCTGGCCGTCGCGGCAGACGACCAGTTCGGCCATCCGCGGCTGGCGGCGGACTTGCGGACGCTGGGCATCGATCCCGGCGCGATCGGCGCGTCGGCGGCGACGGCGGCGACGGCGGCGGTGTGCGAAGCGATCCGCGCTGCCGCGGCGGTGATGCCGGTCTCGCTGCTGGGCTTCCACTACGTGCTGGAGGGTTCGAAGAACGGCAACAGGTACATCGCGATTGCGCTGCGGCGCGGGCTGGGCCTGTCGCCGGGCAGCGGGGACACATACCTGGATCCGTACGGCGAGCATCAACGTGCCAAGTGGCAGGCGTTCCGCGCGGCGATGGGCGGCGGGACGTACAGCGAGGCGGAGACGGAGGCGATCATCGGCGCGGCGGGCGCGATGTTCGACGGCGTGTCGGCGCTGTGCGCGGCGATCGACTGACGGCGGGGCGTCAGGGCGCGGACTGATAGTCGGGGAAGAGGTCGCTGGGCTTGCTCTCGGGCGTGACGTTGGGCGCATCGAATCGGATGCGGTTGCGTTCGAGCACGCTGCCGACCGCGCCGTAGAGTTTGGCGAGGGATGCATTGTAGTCGGTGAGGGCGGAGAGTTCGGCCTGCTCGGCCGCGGCGAGCGACTGCTGGCGGCGGAGTTTCAGGTCGAGGAACTCGGGGGTGAGTCGGCCGAGGGTTTCTTCCTCGACCTGGAGGGTCCGGACGTTCTCGGCGGCGGCGATGCGGACGGCGCGGTTCTGCTCGATGAGGACGTAGTTGAGTTGGACATCGCGGATGGCGGCCTTGACCTCCGAAACGATGTTCTGCACGGTGTTCCGGTAGGCGATGGCGGCCTGCTGGCGTTCGAGGCGACGGACCGTGTAGTTGGCTTCGGCGGCGCGGTTGCCGATGGGGATCTCGAAGTTCACGCCGACCTGGTAATCGACGAAACGGGCTTCCTCGAGCGTGTCGTAGGACGAGTCGCCGGAATCGCCCATGCCGTTGAGGCGGGTGAGGGCGCGGAGATTGAAGAGGGGGAGGCGGGCGTTGTCGGCGACACCGAGGCGGATGGCGGTGTTGTCGAGGGAGAGGATGGCCCGCTGGACCTCTGGACGGTTGGCGAGAGCGGCGTTGATCGAATCGACGAGGCTGAGTTCGATGGGCTGATCGATGGGCTCATCGGCGGGGAGGAGCAGCACCTCGGAACCGACGGTGTACTCGGGGTCGTTCATGAGGAGTTTGAGGCGCTCGCTGGCGTCGCGGAGGACTTTCTGCGCCTGCATGAGTTGGGAGCGGCGGGCCTCGACGGCGGACGAAGCGTCGGCGATCTGGGCTGGCTTGGCGTCGAACTCCTTGCGCGCGCGGAGTTTGCTCAGGACGTCTTCGCCGCGCTCGAGCAGGCGCTGCAGGACGAGGACGTCGTTGCGTGCGCGGACGAGCGTCCAGTAGGCATTCTCGGTATCGACGACATTGGTGATGAGGTCGGCCTTGAGATTCTGGATCTGGTCGCGTTCGCTGTTCTCGGCGAGGCGGACCTGGGCGAGGGCCACATCGGAACCGAAGTTGCGCAGCAGCGGCTGGTCGATCTGCACGACGAGGTTGGACTCGCGGGCCGGGTCGGGCCGGTTGAAGAGGTTGTCGGTCTCAACATCGGTGTAGGTGAACTGGGTCTGGACGGTGAAGAGGCCGCCGGAGATCAGCGGCTTGCGGACACCGACCGTGGTGTCGACCACCTGCCGCTGGTCGGCCGACACGCCGACGGTGGAGCCGCCGATGGACGGGCTGGAGCGCGGCTGGTCGGTGGCGGACCACTGGGTGTTCCCGAAGAAGACCCAGTCGAACGCGGCATCCGCGGCGGCGACCTGCGCCTGGCCGATGGACGGGGCGAGGCGCGCGAACTGGACGTTGAGGTTGTTCTCGATGGAGGTCTTGACGGCGCGCTGGAGGCCGATCTGGGCGACCGGGAAGTTCACGTTGAACATGACCTGTCCGGCGGCACGCGGGTCCTTGTTGGGATAGGAATCGGGGCCGGCCATGGTGGCCAGTTCGGACATGATGCGGGGCTCGATGTCGAGCGCGGGGATGCGCGGCTCGCGCTGGAGGGGCCGAGCCTCGGGCCAGGTGCGTGCCTCGGCGAGTTCGCGCTGGGTGGACTCGCGCACGTACCTGCGGAGGTCCTTGTCGGGCTGATCGCGGAGAGGCGAGGCGCACCCCGCGGCGGCTGCGAGGACCGCCGCGCTCGCCACCGCGCGGGAGGAGGTTCCGACAGCCCGCGTCGCCCGAAACAAGTGTGTTCTCGACACGCATTCACCCTTGGTCGCCGCGAGCCGTGCGGCCGCGACAAGTGGTTGGTCTACAAGCCGTTGACGCGGCCGGGGCTTGGCGCCGCGGACCCGTCCGTTCCCCTGCCTTGGGTCACAACCGATGCGTCGGCGCGACCCGTGCCGCGAGGTTCGGCGCGGCCCTCAACGCGGGAGGCGGTACTATACCCCGCCCGATACGCATTCCGATGCGGTTTGGGCGCAATCAACCCGGCCGCGAGGGCCGATGGTTGTCGGTGTTGGCCCGAACCGCGTCCGCCCCCCCGCTCCCCTTTTCGAGGAGTCCGAGATGATGATCAGCCGTAATCCACTCGCCCCTGTCGCCGGCCTTGCGCTCCGAGCCTGCGTGCGCGGCGCTCTGCCCGGTGCGATCGGCCTCGCCGCGTTGGCGCCGGCGCACGCGGCGCTGGCGCAGCAGATCAAGTCCGTCGAGCCGTACTTCGCGACGGTGACGAAGGACAACGTTCCGATGAAGTGCGCTGACGGCGGGATCTTCTACGCCGTGTCGATCCTGAAGCAGGGCCAGGTGCTGCGGGTCGACGGCGAGGGACCGGGCTGGCTTCGCGTCGAGTATCTGCCGGGCATGAAGGCGTATGTGAAGGCGGCGGACGCGACGGCGGATGCAACGGGGAAGACGATCAAACTCTCGCGGCCGTCGCGGCTGATGGCGGCCAACGTCCAGGGCTCGCGGCCGTGGCAGTTCCTGCTGGACAGCGACCTGCCGGCGGGCACGGGCTTCACGGTGCTCGAGGCGGTGAAGGGAACGGACGGGACGGTCGAGGGCTACCTGGTGCCCGCACCGGCGCAGTCGCGCGGATATGTGAAGAACGACCAGATCCGCCGGGCGACCCCCGAGGAAACGGCGGCGCAGACCAAGCCCGACACCACCAAGCCGGCGACCGAGGAGCCCAAGCCGATCGTCGCGAAGCCGACGCCCCCTGCCGCGCCGCAGCGCGACCCGGCGACGCCGCAGCCGGACAGCACGCCGACCGCGCAGGCGCCCGAGACAACTCCGGCTCAGCCGGTGGCGGCGGCGCCCGCCGCGGAAGCGCCGAAACTGAAGGCGATCAAGGATCTCGAGACGCTTCGCACGCTGTTCAACAGCGCGATGCAGAAGGGCGGGAGCGAGGAAGAGATCAAGACGGTGATGGCGGAGTTTGACCGCACGACGGCGTCCCTGGGCGCGACGGATGAGGATCAGCGCGTCCGCCAGGCGCTGGCCGCGCGCAAAGAGGCGCTGAGCCTCCGTCTGGAGGTGTTCGAGGCGGCGAAGAAGATCCGCGAGACGACGAGCACGTGGGACGAGAAGGAACTGAAACTTCGGCAGTATGTCGAGGACGTTGAGAAGCAGGCGATCTACACGATCGTGGGCCGGATCGTGCCGAGCACGGTGTACGACGGGAAGCGCGGCATGCCGCTGATGTACCGCATCGAGTCGGCGGATTCGTCGTCGACGCGCACGATCGGCTACGTCGTGCCGCGGGAGGGCGTCGACCTGCTCACGGTTTCGGGCAAGGTTGTGGGCATCGTGGGCGAGTCGCGGCTGGATGAGGCGCTCCGCCTCAACCTGGTGGCGGCGCGGCGCGTGACGGTGCTGAACCCGACGGGATCGCCGCGGCCGATCGAACCGACTCCCTCCGAGCCGGCGCCGACGGGCCCGGCATCGGCCACGGGCGAGAACAAGAAGCCGGGCGAGTGATCCGGCCCAACGTGTCGCATGCAACAAAGGGCCCCGGGCGTGTCCGGGGCCTTTTTCGTGCGCTCAGCCCGGTGCGCCCGGCGGGCCATAGCCGCCGCCGCCGGGGGTGAGGATCGTGAGCACGTCGCCCGCACGGGCATCGAAGCCGGTGATCGGGGGCAGCATTGTGCGTCGGCCATCGGCGGCGGTGACAAACTGCGCACCGGGCGCTCCGGGCTCGCCGCCCGCGAAACCGGGCGGCCCGGCGACGCGGCGCTGGGTGAGCAGGGACACCCGCAGGGGCGCGAGGAACCGGATGATGCGTTCGACGCCGTCGCCCCCCCGCTGCTGACCTTGGCCACCGGAACCGGCGCGGACGGCGAACCGCTCGAGGCGCACGGGGTATCGGCGTTCGAGGATCTCCGGGTCGGTGATGCGGGTGTTGGTCATGTGGGTGTGGACCGCCGCGGCGCCGTCGAAGCCGGGCCCCGCTCCTGCGCCGCCGCAGATCGTTTCGTAATAGGACGGCACGGGGGTTGCGCCGTCGGCCCCGAAGACGAGGTTGTTCATGGTGCCCTGGCTTGAGGCGCAGAGGCCGAGGGCCCGGAGCAGGACATCGACGACGCGCTGGCTGGTCTCGACGTTTCCGCCGACGACCGCGGGCAGACGGTCCGGCAAGACGCCGGGCGGGAACGGCGGGTTGAGCATTCCCGCGGGCAGGATGATGCGCACGGGCCGCAGGAGACCTTCGTTGAGCGGCGCGGCGTGCCCGAGCAGGACGCGCATGACGTACACCATGCAGGAGGACACGATCGCGGGCGTGGCGTTCAGGTTCCCGGGGTGCACCGGCGAACTGCCGGAGAAGTCGGCGACGAGCCCGTCGCCATCGGGGGTGATGCGCACGCGGACGGGCGCGCCGTCGTCCATCGCATCGGCCACGAATCGCTCGCCAGGCGGGAGACGCGAGATCCGCTCGCGCAGGAGTCGGTCGGAACGTCGCTGGATGGCCTCCATGAACGCGTGCACGGCGGGCGCGCCGCCGGCATGGGCGAGTTCGCGCAGCATCGCCGCCCCGCGTGCGTTGGCCGCGAGCGCGGCACGCACATCCGCAAGGTTGTCCGCGACATTGCGGGACGGGTTCGCCCCGCCGAGGAGCAGGGCTTCGAGGCGGTCGAGCCGCGGGCATCCGCCTTCGACAAGTTTGAACGGGGCGATGATGACGCCTTCTTGCCCGAGGCTGGTGGCGTCGGGGGGCATCGAACCCGGCGTCACGCCGCCCAACTCGGCGTGGTGGGCGCGGCTGGCGACATATCCGAGCAAGCGGGCCTGGTCGGTGTGCACCGCGGTGATCACCGTGACATCCGGGAGGTGGGATCCGCCGTGGGCGGGGTGATTGGTGATGGCACTTTCGCCGGGTCCGAGCGGCAGGGCCGCGACGACGGAGCGCACACATACGCCCAGGGACCCCAGGTGCACGGGGACGTGCGGGGCGCAGGCGACCAGCGATCCGGAGGGGTCGAGCAGGGCGCAGGAGAAGTCCAGCCGCTCCTTAACGTTCACCGAGACGCTCGCGCGTGCGAGCATCTCTCCCATTTCCGATGCGATGGACTCGAACCGGGCGGTGAAGAGTTCGATGGCCGCCGGGTCATCGACCTCCGTGGTTGCACCGGACGCGGCGGCTGTGTCTGCGCCGGTCCGGCGCAGGACCACATCGCCGACGGCGTTGACGGCCGCGGTCCAGCCCGGCTCGACGACGATGGTCGCGTGCTCCTCAGCGATGATCGCGGGGCCTTCGATCCGCTCGCCGCGCTGGAGCAGCGAGCGATCCATGACCCGGGTCGGGACCCACCGGCCGCCGAAGCACGCCTGCTGCACCACAGGGCCGACAGCGCGGGCGGCGGGGCCCGCGGCATCGGGCCGAGGCTCGCGCGGCATGGTCGGCACGACGCTCGCCACAACGCGGAGCCACACGACCTCGACCTCGCGGCCGCCTGGCGCGAAGCCGTAGATCTCGGCGTGCCGGGCGGCGAAGGCGCTGGTGAGCGTCGCGGCGTCGATCGATCCCAGGGGCGGGAGGTCGAGTTCGAGCGCCGACTCCTGCCCGACAAAGCGCACGGCGGCGATGCGGCGGCGTACGGAAGCCGCAGCGCCATCTCCGGCCTCCATCGCCAGATGTACCGCCTCCCGGCCGAGTTGATCGAGGCACTGGGCGAGGCGGGAGCCGATGGCGTTGATGCTGGAGAGAATCTGCCGTTGGGCGAAGCGCTCAACCGCCGCGGCGGCGAGGCCGCGGGCGCTGAGAAGGCCCGCATCGCGAGGGACCAGGACGGTGTCGATGCCGAGGCGGAGGGCGATGGCGCAGGCGTGCTGTCCGCCCGCGCCGCCGAACGCGACGAGGCCTGCGCCGCGGAGGTCGTGCCCACGGCGGGTGGAGATCCGCCGCACGGCGCCGGCCATTCGCTCGGCGGCGATGGAGACAAACCCCTCGAGCAGGCGGTCGTCGCTTTGCGCGGGCGCAGGACAGAGCGTCTTCACCGCCGCGAAGGCCCGCTGGGCGGCGGCACGATCGACGGGGATCACGAAGCGGTCGGGGCAGAGCCTGCCGAGCAGCAGGTTGACATCGGTGAGGGTCAGCGGCCCGCCTGCGCCATAGCACGCCGGCCCGGGCTGCGACCCGGCGCTCTCGGGACCGACACACAGGGCGCCGGCGCGGAAGGTGCAGATGGAGCCGCCGCCCGCGGCGACAGTCTCGACGGCCGCGGCGGGCGCGACCAGGGTCGCCGCGCCCACGGTGTGCTCGAAGACGTATTCGATCCCGGTGGACGCGGACCATCGCGCGGCGTCGGTGCTGGTTCCGCCCATGTCGAAGGAGAGGGCGTGGGCAAGGCCCGCGTCGGCGGCGGCCTCGGCCGCGCCGACGACGCCGGCGGCGGGCCCGGAGAGCAGGCTGTCTTTCGGGAGGAAGTCGGCTGAAGAGGACAACCCGCCCGCGCTGGTCATCACCAGCAGCGACGACCCGGGATGGCTCAGGGCGTTCCGCACACGATCGAGATACTCGCCGATGACCGGCGCGAGACACGCGTTCACGAGTGTGGTGGTCGCGCGCGGAAGGATCTTGACGAAGGGCGCGATGCGCGAGGAAACGGAGACCCGGTCGAAGCCGCAGCCGCGGAGCGCTTGCGCCACGACCTCCTCGTGCGACGGGTTCAGGTCCGCGTGGAGCAGACAGACTGCGGCGTCGCGGATTCCGGCGGCGATCAATGCCCGAGCGTCACGCGCGATGGCCTCCGGATCCGGCGGCTGGATCTCGACGCCACGGGCGTCGAGCCTTCCCGCGACTTCGAGGACCGCGGCGTGGAGCGGGGGCGGCCTGCGGATGTCGAGCGCGAAGAGGTCGGGTCGCTGCTGCGTACCGATGCGGAGCAGATCGCCGAGACCGCGATTGATGACGAGGGCGGTGGGCGGGAACCGGCCGGTGAGCAAGGCGTTGGTGCCGCGGGTGGTCGCCAGGCGCATCCGAATCGCCGGGAGCGCCGCGCGGGCGGGCGTGCCGGTGAGCAACCTTGCGGCGAGGATCGGGGCTTCTTCGCCGCTGCGGACTTCGACCAGATCGCCGACTGCGAACCGCGACGTGTCGCCCGCGATGTGAGCGATGCACCCATTCCGCCAGTGAACCAGCGGGGCGCCGAGGTCTGTGCCCAGGTGCGCGAGCGTCCAGCCCGTCGCGGCGTCGTCAATCCCCGCCCAGGCGCCCCAACTGTGCTGCAGTCGAAGTTGGTCCTCGGCGAGGTGTTCGACGACCCGGGCCCGGAGGGTGGCGGACGAGAGAACCTTGGCACGGTGGACAGCGCCATCGGGGGCAACACCGATGGCGTCGGTGAACGTGCCGCCGGTGTCCGCGCAGATCTCCCAGTGGCCTTTGGGCATGGACCGCATGTTTGGCGGACGGCGGGCAGATGTCCGCAGAACGGTCGAGATGGTGGTTGAAGGTCCGAGAAACGGCGGACGAGATTGGATTATGTTTGGTTTGACCCCATAAATACGGGGATTTTCTACCACAGGGGGCTTGTGCCCATAACCGGGGGATGCTCTAATGGCGTCTTAACCCCCGAACGGGGGAAATTTGTTCGCGCGGCGGTCGCTTTCGAAACGAGCGTCGCCGCAGTGGTTTGCATTTGTTGAGCAAGCCAAAGCCAGGAGGCATTCGGCCATGGGCTTGTGTTCATCTGTTCGTCGGCTCAGTCGGCTCCTCGCGATTGTTCTGGTCGGGATGGTCTGCGGCGCTGCGCGCGCGGACAACTTCCTGGTCACCTCGACGGCGGACGGCGGGCTGGGGTCGTTGCGCTCGGCGGTCTCGGCGGCCAATGCGCTGCCGGGCGTTCACCTGATCGAGTTTGCGATTCCCACGAGCGACCCGGGGTATGTGCCGGGGGCGACCGACACGTGGCGGATCTCGCTGCTGACGCCGCTGCCGGCGCTCATCCAGCGGATCACGATCGACGGCTGGTCGCAGCGGCAACCGGCGGGGCCGGGGCTTCCGATCATCGAGATCAACGGCTCGGCGCTGGCGTCGGGCGACGGGCTGGTGATCAGCAACCCTGATTGCGTGGTCCGCGGGCTGACGCTGGGCAACTTCCCGGGGAACGGGCTGGTGATCCAGGGCGCGGCGACACAGCGTTGCTGGGTGTATGGGTGCCACTTCGGAGTTGACCCGTTTGGCCTGCTGGCGCGGCCCAACGGCGCGGACGGCGTGCAGATCCGGCAGGGCGCGTTCCGGAACCGCATCGGCACGAACGGCAACGGGGTGGATGACGAGGCGGAGCGGTGCGTGCTGTCGGCCAATGCTCGCAACGGCTTCCGGGCGACGGGGAGCGGCCAGGACAACATGCTGGCGGGCTGCCGCGTGGGGACGGACCTGTCGGGGTTCCTCGCGCTGCCGAACCTGGGCGGGGGCATCGTGATCACCGGGGCGGAGCGGACGATCATCGGAACGGACAGTTCGGGCGACAGTTTCAACGTCAACGAGCGGAACCTGATTTCGGGCAACCATGGGTCGGGCGTGCTGATCGAGGGCGCGCCGTCGACGGGCTCGGTGGTGTCGGGCAACTTCATCGGGACGAACGCGACCGGTGCCGCACCGCTGCCGAACACCGGGGACGGCGTGGTCGTCGCGGCGAGCCCGACCGTGGGCGAGCACCGCATCGGGGCCGCGATCGGGCTGGACTTCGACCCGTCGCAGTCGAACACCATCGCGTTCAACGGGCTGTGCGGCGTGATCGTGACCGGGGGCATCGACACGTCGATCCTGGCGAACTCCATCTACGACAACGGGGAACTGGGCATTGATCTCGCGCCCAACGGCGTGCGGGGCGTGACGCTGAACGACCCGCTCGACGCGGACGTCGGGCCCAACAACCTGCAGAACTTCGCGATCGCGCTGAGCGTGTCGCCCAGCGGCAACGTGGCGTACGTGCTCAACTCGGCCCCGCTCACGGCGTACTGGGTGGAGTTCTTCCTCAACCGCCTGCCGGACCCGAGCGAGTTGGGCGAGGGGCAGGTGTTCCTGGGCGGGATGGACGTGACCACCAACGCGGCGGGCACGACGGGCGTGTTGCACTTCTCGTTCGACCCGGCGCTGTACCCCGACCTGGTGTGGGTCACGACGACGGCGACGGAACTCCCGCCGGTGCGGGGCGGCGGGCGCGGACAACTGCTCACCGCGACGCTGGGCGGGCCGACCGCGCTGCCGGGGAGCACATCGGAGTTCTCGGTGGCGGTGCCGCTGAACTTCCCACCGACCGCGCTGCCGCAGACGGTGACCACGTTCGAGGACACCGACGTGACGATCACGCTGGAGGGCATCGACCCGGAGGGGCTCGATGTGACCGCGGCGATCTCGTCGCTCCCGGCGCGGGGCACGCTGCTGCAGTTCGGCACGCTGACGCCGATCGTGACCGCTCCCGCGGGAGTGACCGATCCGATGAACCGCGTGGTGTTCCGGCCCTTGCCCGGCGAAACGGGCTCGCCGTACACCACGTTCCAGTTCCGCGTGAGCGACGACATGTCACCGTCGCTGCCGGCGACGGTGACGGTGAACGTGCTGCCGGTGAATGACCCGCCGGTGGCGGTGGACGACGCGTACTCGACGAACGAGGACACGACGCTGTCGGTCCCGGCGTTGACGGGGGTGCTGTCGAACGACTCCGACCCGGACAACGACCCGCTGACGGCGGTGCTGGTGGCCGGACCGTCGAACGCGCAGTCGTTCGTGCTGAACGCGGACGGATCGTTCACCTATACCCCTTCGCCGAACTTCAACGGGCTGGACGGCTTCACGTACCGGGCGCGGGACCCGGAGGGAGCGCTCTCGAACATCGCGGTGGTACGGATCACCGTGAACGCGGTGAACGACCCGCCGGTCGCGGTCGACGACACCTACAGCACGAACGAGGACACGCCGCTCACAATCAGCGTTCCGGGCGTTCTGGCCAACGACACGGACATCGACGGTGGTCCCCTGTCGGCGCAACTGGTCAGCGGGCCGTCGCACGCGCTGTCGTTCAGCCTGAACAGCAACGGCTCGTTCAGTTACGTTCCGGCGGCGAACTTCAACGGCGACGACACGTTCCGGTATCGGGCGTTCGACGGGATGGATCCTTCGAACATCGCGACGGTGACGATCCACGTGCTGCCGGTGAACGACCCGCCGGTCGCGGTCGATGACACGTACAACATCAACGAGGACACGACACTCAACGTGGCCGCGCCGGGGATCCTGGGGAACGACAGCGATCCGGACGGCGATGCGCTCGTGGCGGCGCTGGGGACCGGGCCCGCGCACGCCCAGAACTTTGCGCTGAACGCCAATGGCTCGTTCACGTATACCCCCGTCGCCGACTTCAACGGCGTGGACACGTTCACGTACCGCGCCCGCGATCCGAGCGGCGCACTCTCGAACCTGGCGACGGTCACCATCAACATCGCGCCGATCAACGATGCGCCGGTGGCCCGCGACGATGCGTACACGACTCCCGAGGACACGACGCTGAGCGTTCCCGAGGTCACGGGCGTGCTCGCCAACGATACCGATGCGGACGGCGACTCGCTCACGGCGGAACTCGTTGCGGGCCCGGCCAACGCGGCGGCGTTCGCGCTGAACGCGAACGGCTCGTTCACGTTCACTCCGGCGGCGGACTTCCACGGCTCCACGACGTTCAGGTACCGTGCCTTCGACGGCCAGGCGCGCTCGAACATCGCGACCGTGACGATCACGGTGACGGCGGTGAATGACCCGCCGGTGGCGCGGGATGACGCGTACACGACCGACGAGGATGTGCCGCTGCTGGTTCCGACCGCCACGGGCGTGCTGGCCAACGACACGGACGTGGACGGCGACACGCTGACGGCGCAACTGGTCGCCGGTCCGGCGCACGCGGCGTCGTTCTCCCTCAACGCCAACGGGTCGTTCAACTACACGCCGGCGCTGAACTACAACGGGCCGGACACGTTCACCTATCGCGCGTTCGACGGGACGGCGCTGTCGAACATCGCCACGGTGAGGATCACCGTGAACCCGGTGAACGACCCGCCGGTGGCGCGCTGCCGCGACGTGACGATCGACGCCCGCACCGAGTGCGTGAGCCTGTTCATCACGGTCGATCAGGTGGACAACGGGTCGTCGGACCCGGAGGACGGCTTCAACATCCAGCGGATGGTCTCGAACCTGGGGCCGTTTGCGCCGGGCCGGACGCTGGTCACGCTGACGGTGACGGACAGCGGCGGGCTTTCGAGTTCGTGCATCGCGGCGGTCACCGTGCTGGCCGAGGACTGCCAGCCCAACGGCATCCCCGACAGTTGCGAGGTGGCGGGCGGCGCGATCGACTGCAACCAGAACGTGATCCCGGACACCTGCGAGTGCTTCTGGGACAACGGCGAGCCCCCGATGGACGGCACGGCGGCCAACGGCCAACTCTCGCACGAGGGCGGCGGCGCGCCGCTGGGCTCGAAGGCGGCTGATGACTTCTACCTCCGTCCGGGCGAGGTGCACCGGCTGAACGGCTTTACCGGCTACCTGCTCACGGACTCGCACGTGCAGATCCGCCACGCGAAAGTGGAGTTCTACAACGACTGCAATGGAAAGCCCGACGGGACGCCGATCGCGACGTTCTCGAACAGTTCGGTGGTGAGCGTGACGCCCAGCCGCGACGGCTTCGACCTGGTGACGTTCTACTTCGACCTGTGCGATGCGAGCCTGTGGCTTGAGGGCGGGCGGACGTACTGGGTCTCGTTCTACGGCATCACCGACAACCAGATGACCGACCTGTCGTTCTGGGCGATCGATGAGGCCTCCGGGCCGCGTGCGCTGGCCGGGACTCCGCCGCGAAAGGCGGAGGGAATCCCGACGGGCACGTGGGGCGTGTTCAACTATGGCCCTTGGGAACCGGTGGAAGAGTGCTGCGTGGGCTGCGTGAACCTCGCCTTCAAACTCCGGGGCGAGTCGTGCAAGGTCCTGTGGGACAACGGGCGCCCGGACCTGGGCGCGGGCAAGGGCGGCTCGCCGGCTGGCGCCAACCGCTCGAAGGTCAGCCGCACGGCGGACAGTTTCATCACGACGCCCTGCGACCTTGCGAAGGTCTGCCTGATCGAGGCGTGGATCTGGACGAACTGCGATCCGGTGCACGGCTTCATCGAGATCTACGACAACGACTGCAAACTGCCGTATGGCGCGCCGGTGTTCTCGGCTCCGCCGACGCGGGCGATCGCGACGGGTGAGTCGGCGCTCATCGAAGGATCGGTGTACCAGGGGTACCGATTGCTGCTGGACATGCCGGGCTGGCTGCTCGAACCGGGGCGGAACTACTGGCTGGCCGCTGGCGCACACAACACCGGGAACTTCAGCACGCGCGCGTTCTTCGCCAACTCGGTCCGCCCATGCGACTCCGCGTGCACGCAGCCGCAGATCACCCCCGGGGTGAAGCGGGACACCTCGCCGACGCCGACGCCGTGGTCGGCCACGACGCGGGACTACGCGTTCCGCATCGCGGTGCGGCAGGCGCCGATCATGCAGGTCGCACCGGGCGGCGGCGCGCCGGCGACACCGGCGTGCCTGGCCGACTCCGATCGGTCGGGTCAGGTGGATGTGACGGACATCTTCACATTCCTGTCTGCGTGGTTCGCAGGTTGTCCGTGATTCACCCTAATAAGGGATCTCAAATCCCGGATTGGACGCGCTGGGCACGGACTGGTAAAGTTGCGAAGTGCGAACGCACCTGAAGCGTCGGGCGTACGCATTTACGGATGCCGCGGGCACGATTCCCCGGCGGCCTCGCGGATCGTTGCCGGTGGATGTTCTCGTTCGTGGGTCGAGCGAGGCCTCGTGAAGTATCGGCCTGGGAGCCGAAGGTGAGCCTGCTCATGACAGCCAACTCTTCGTCGGATTCCGGACAGCGTCCGGCGATCGCCGCGCGCAAGCGAGTTCAACTCGAGCGACTGCCGTCGCGGCCGGAGCGCGTGCTGGTTGCGGAGGATGAGCACTTGGTGGCGACGCAACTATGTGCTCAACTGGCGGAACTGGGATACAAGACGGTCGGCCCGGCGGTGGATGGTGAATCGGCGCTGCGGCTGGCCCGGACGAGCCCCCCTGACCTCGCGATCCTCGACATCCGGATGCCGGGCAAGGACGGGATTGCGGTTGCGACACAACTGCTGTCGGAACTCGCGGTGCCATCGGTCATCGTGTCGGCGCACGCGACCGGGGATTATGCCGCGGCTGCGGGCGCGGCCGGGGTGTTCGGCTATCTCGTCAAGCCGGTGATGATCGATCAACTGCGGGTGACGCTGGACATCGGCTGGAAGCGGTTCACGGACTATGCGACGAGCGCGTTCGAGGCTGCGGACCTGCGTCGGCGGCTGGATGAGCGCCGCATCATCGAGCAGGCGAAGTGGATCCTGGTGGAGAAGCGCCGCATGGGCGAGCCCGAGTCGATGAAACTGCTGCAGGAGCGTGCCCGATCGATGCGGCAGCCTCTGCTCGTGGTCGCGCAGAAGGTCATCGACAGCGGCCAACTTCCTTGATCTCGGTCGACGCTGCTACGCTCGCTGCGGGCGCCATGCATCCCGCCGCGAGCCACGCCGCATGTCTAGTTCAGCACCACGACACGCATCCGCCAACGCCGCGGCCCGGGCCGTTGAGCGTGAAGTGCGCGGGAATGTTCTCGGGCAGGCGTTTGGCGTGGGGACTGTTGCCGATCTGAACCTGCCCGAAGAGTTCATCCGGCGATGCGCCGACCGGGTGATCGTGTCCAGTTTCAACGAGCGGCATCGGATCGTGGTGGGCGATGCGCCGCCGCGGGCCGAGCAGGTCCAGCCCCCGTTCGAGCCCCCCTCCCCCCACTCGGCCGGTGTGCGCGTGCTCGAGGGCGCGTCGATGCGCGACCGGCGGTGGAGCGAACTGCCGACGCAGACCACGGCTGTGCTCCGCGGGTTCGCGTTCCCGCATGGTGATGGCGGGGGAGCGCCAGGCCTGCCGGGCCCTGCGGAGCCCTATGAACTTCGCCGCGCGGCGGCGGTCATCTCGAAAAACCTCGCCCGCAACGGTCTTCCGGCAACCGCGCTGGAGGCTGCCGTCGCGATGCGACCACTGCTTGGCGCCGGCTGCGGAGCCGTCGCCGTGGGCAGCCTGCTTCGCCGGGCGGGGCTCCCTGTGGACCTGCTGGCGGTCTTCGAGGCGCCGGGCAGCGGCGGGTTTGCCCGGGGCGGCTGCGTTGACTGGCTGGCGGCGAGACTCGCCGAGGGAAAGCACAGCCCGAGCGCTGCCATCCGTGCGGTGCTGGGCGGGGCGAGCGCGAAGTTTCGGCCGACGCTGAACACGTTCCGGGCGTCGAGCGATTCGGGCGGAGCCGAACCGCACCTGATCAGGCTCCAACTGACACGCGGCGACGACTGGCTCGGAGGCGGGGATGGCGGCGCACTCGACATCGCGCGGCAGGCGGCAGCAATGTTCCCCGGCATCCCGATGCTGCTGACCGCGCGGCAGGATCATGCGGAGTCGGCGCGGCGGCACGCGGCGGAATGGGCCCGAGCCGGGTGTCGCACAGCGCCCATCACGGTGATCGCCGAGAGCGTGACGGTCTCGCAGTGGGCCCAGGACAACGCCCGGGCGGGGACGGTGGAGTCGGGCGGCGTGCGCGGCCCGGCGGCGCTTCTGCCGCGATATGCATCGCGCGCGGAGGAGTTCACCGCGTTTGTCCCGGGGGACACGATCTGCGCGGAATCGCTGGGCGAAGCGGGCGTGACGGTGGCACGATCGCCGCTGCACTTCCAGGGCGGGAACACGATGGTGGTGGACGACCGCGCGAATCGGCGCCGCGTGCTCCTGATCGGCGAGGCGGAGGTGTACCGCAATATCGGGCTGGGGCTGACGCGGGAGCAGGCGATCGATGCATTGCGGGTGGAGTTCTTCTCTGATGAAGCCGTGGTGCTGCCGGCGGCGTCTTACCACATCGATTACGAGGTGCTGTGCGTGACGTCGCCTTCGACCGGGCGCGTGACGGCGTTTGTCGGCGATCAGGCCTGGGGCGCGGGCGTGGTGGTTGCCGCGGGGCTCGCGGTGCTCGAACACGCCGGGATGATCGACGCGTCCACGCGGGAACGGATCGAGGCGACAACGGCCGCGGGCTCCCCGGATGCCGCGGCGATCGAGCGGGTGTTTGGGGCGATCGGGCGTGAAGTGCCTGCTCGGGGCGGATTCCCGCTGGAACTCGCGAACCGGTACACGCAGGACACGCCGGGCGAGTCCGAGGTGGGGAACTTCCTGCTGTTTGTGGATGCGCTGGATTCGCTCGCCGCCCGCGCGGGGCTGGGGAGTGATCCGAGAGTGCCGGGACACGCCGCGGCGGCAATGTCGGCCCGATTGCGGATGGAGGCCGACCGGGAAGAGGTTCGACGAGTGTTCGAAGGGCTGGGGTGGGAGGTGCGGGCGTTACCAAGCCACACGGCCGGGCCTCGCAGCACCTGCCCGCTGAACGGGGTGGTTCTCGGAGGCAGCGTGGTGATTCCAACGGTGAGCGGACTTTTCGGCGAGGTGGCGAACTTGGCCGCGGATCGGATCGTTGAAGCAATACCAGAGATTCAAGTCCGAAAGACTGGGGCGGCGGAGAGCCTGAGACGGAACGGTGGGGTTCGGTGCGCAATGTCAGTGTTTTGATTGGTATGAATCGGCATGGGACGAAAAGTAAGGGGGTATCCCCCAGAATTTGCCGAGGGTCTCTAGCAGCGGGGGCATTGATCCTGTATGTTGATACGTAGGCGCGCGAGTCGGATGCATCCGGATTCGGTTCGCTGGCGTATAACGGACGTACGGGTGAATGGAGTTTCGTGTCATTGCCCGGAGCGTCCGTTCGGATGTGGTTTCGAAGCAGCCGTTCAGGCACGAGTTTGTTCCCAGTCACAAAGAGAGGTCGTTCGTCGACACTCTTGGCATTGCTGATGGGTTTCTCCGAGTTTTGTCCATCGTCCCCACGGTGGGGCGATTCACGCGTTGTCCGAAGGTCCGTCCGGAAGAACAGAAGAAGAGGAAACACCCGATGAAACAGAATGGCAAAACGCTGGGCATGGTTTCGGCAGCCGCGACGCTCGCCCTCGCCGCGGGGTTTGCGAGTGGTCAGTGCCAGACCTCGACTGGTCCTGACGTGATCGTCGGCGACGTGACCGGTCCCTCGAACTACACGGCCGCGAACGGCTTGGACGCGACCTCGCTGGGCACGACCTCGTGCAATATCGGCACGGCGCAGTTGCTGTGGATCTCGGGCAACAACCAGCACCCGGTGATCGGCGGCTCGCTGTATCAGTACCGCGAGTTCTCGTCGGGCGGCTCGTTCCGCTACGCGACCTTTGAGCAACTGGGCCAGAGTTGGCTGAAGCACGGGTTCTTCGCGCTGTCCCAGAACCTGTGCTGCGCCTCGTGCGCCGGCACGGACGGCACGCGACTGGGCGTGGGCTGCTCGGACCCGTACACCTCGGACCGCAACGGCACGCAGAGCAGCGCGGGTCCGAAGTGGCAGGTGAACGCCAGCACCGGCGTGTTCACGTATCCGCCCGCGAACCCGAGTTTCTCCGGCAGCACGGCCCGGCGGCTTGAGTTCGTCGCGACGGACGCGGTTGCCTCGAACACCCTGCCCCTCCTGGGCGGCAGCGCGGTTCGCCACTTCGGCGAGGCGCAGTACGTCACGCCGGACGATGCCTCCAACGGCAACAAGTTCAACAACTCGTCGGTCCGCTCGATGAACATCTCCGGTTCCTCGGCGAACTGGACCTTCAGCCTGCTGGGCAGCACGACCCGCCAGACTTCGGCGATCGAGATGTGGCCCACGCTCGACGCGAACGTTCTGAAGTCGGTCGTGATCGTTCCGAACGCGACGCCGATCGGCAGCGACCCGTACCGGGGCGAGGGCAAGTACATTGTCTGCTCACGTGCCTACAACCTGGGCAACGGCACCTGGCAGTACGAGTACGCGGTGTTCAACCAGAACTCGAACCGCTCCGCCGGCTCGTTCGACGTGCCGGTCCCTGCCGGCGTGAACGTCACGAACATCGGCTTCCACGATGTCGCGTATCGCAACGGCGACGGCGAGGGCAACGTCAGCCGCAGCGGCACCGACTGGGCGACCGACACCTCCGGCGGCAAGGTCGGCTGGGCGACCGAGCCGTACGCGGTGAATGCCAACGCGAACGCGATCCGTTGGGCCAACACGTTCAACTTCCGCTTCATCGCCGACACGGCGCCGACCGATGGCAACGCGACGGTCGGCCTGTGGCGTCCGGCCGCGGCTGGCGAGCCGGCGAACTTCATCGCTCGCGTCGTCGCGCCAAGCGCCCCGGTCGGCACTCCGTGCGTCGCTGACTGGAACCAGGATGATGTCGTCGGCGTGCCCGACCTCTTCGCCTTCCTGTCCGACTGGTTCGCGGAGGTTCCCGCGGCGGTCGGCTTCGGCGGCGACTTCGGCGTTCCCGCCATCTTCGCCTTCCTGACCGCGTGGTTCGCCCACGGCGTCGGCCCCTGCTGATCCGCCCGGGCTGAGTATCGGGATCTGTTCTCTGGACAACGCAAAGCCCCCGGCCGCAAGGTCGGGGGTTTTTTCATGGTCAATCGAGTTGTGTGGGAGCGGGTGGCTCCGCGGACCTACGCCGCGCCGACCTGGCGAACGAGTTGGATGCGCCCATCGGCATCCTGCGTGGTGATGCCGAGTTCGGTGAGCGCGGCGAGGGCGGCCATCTGTTCGGCCTGTTTCTTGCTTGAGCCCCAACAGGCCGGGAACCGGCGGCCGCCGATCTCGACGCAGAGTTCAAAGGCCTTGGAATGATCCGGCCCCTTCTCGTCGAGCACGACGTAGTCGGCCGTGTTCTGGAAGATCACCTGGGCGTGCTGCTGCAGGAGTGACTTGTAGTTCTCCTGGTGGCCGCTGGCGTAGGCGGAAGCGATGGCCGGGCCGAGGATTGGCCGGAGAAACGCCCGGGCGGCCTCGATGCCGCCGTCGAGGAAGATCGCCGCGATCACGGCTTCCATGGTGCCCGCGGCCAGGGACTGCGGGATTTCGCGGTGCTGCTGCATGCCCTTGCCGAGCATGAGAAGGGCATCGAGCCCGAGGCGGCGGGCCATGGCGGCACAACTGGAGCGGCTGACCACGAGCGACTTGATCTTGGTCATTTCGCCTTCGAGGAGGTCGGGGAACTGCGAGAAGACCTGCTCGCAGCAGACGACACCAAGGACAGCATCGCCCAGGAACTCCATGCGTTCGTTGGAGTTCAGGCGGCTGTCGGTCAGCGATGCGTGAGTAAGGGCCTTCGCCAGGAGCGAAGGATCCGCAAACCTGTAGCCCAGCACGGCCTGGGCCTGTTCGAGACGGTCTTCCGGGGCCATCGGCGCACTCGTCCTGGCCGGGCCGGGTGACGGGGCGTGCGTCCCGCTCGGCCTACGGCAGTCTTGCCAACCCTCTCGCCGAGGGGTGCGCCTGCTCGACGCCCGCCGGAGGCCTCGCGTTATTGGACGCGAGCCCGGCGATCGATGAGCAATCGCTCCCGACCGGCCCAACACCCCCCCCCTATTCCCGGCGAACCTGCACGCGGGTCGCCGGACATAGTCTAACACCCGGATTGGGCATTGCCCAACTGTTCCGGCCGCCAATCTCGGGCAAGTGCAGAAACCCCGGATGGGCCCGCCTAGACTCTCCGCCCCAAGTTTCCGGGTCCGGAGGTCGTCGCCGATGGGTATGCACTACGAGAAGCGGATCAGCCGCATCAAGCGGAAGCGGAAGTGCGGTTTCCGCGCCCGCATGAAGACCAAGGCCGGCCGCAAGATCATCAACGCCAAGCGTCGTGCCGGCCGCTCTCTGAACGTCGCCGACAAGATGCAGTGAATCCGGGCCTAGGCCGCGGATGACGTCCTTGCGCCCGCCGCCTGGGCGAGGCCGAAGGCCGGCAGTTCGCAGCGATCGTTGAAGTACTCGAGAATCCAGCCGAGCCTGCCGTCGCGGTACAGCGATGCGAACGCCGCCACGCACTCGCCGCAGTAACGGGTCCCCCGCTCGGCGAGGAGTTGCTCGATCGCACGGTCGGCCGCGGCGGGGCCGATCTCGGCGCGATACGGCCGGACACTGGTCATGGCGTCGAACGAGTCGATGACGGCAAAGTACCTCGCGCCGTCAGAGATCTGTGCGCCGATGAGGCCATCGGGGTAACCGCTGCCGTCGACGCGCTCGTGGTGCGACCGAACGAGGTCGAGCACCAGCGGATCGTTGACGCCGAGGCCGCGGAGCCGCTTCTCTCCCCACACGGTGTGCTGCTTCATGATGCGCCATTCGGCGTCGGTGAGGGGGGCGGGCTTCTTCAGGATGGCGTCGGGCACATCGAGTTTGCCGACGTCGTGAACCGCCGCGGCGATGGTGAGCCGCTCGATCAGCGGTGCATCAAGACCGAATGCCTCGGCGAGGGCCCGCGTGTAGAGGACGACGCGCCAAGTGTGCGCGGCGGTCGGGCCGTCTTTGTGCTCGAGGTCCTTCACGAGAGCGTGGATCGCGGCGGGGGTCATCGAGACATCACCGCGATGCCCGGCGCGTGCGCTCGTCCTCGATGGTGCTGAGCACATCGGCCTGATGGTCCGCGTGATAACTCGACCGCACCAGCGGGCCGGACTCGACGACCTTGAAGCCCGCGGCGAGGCCCGCGGCCTTGAACGCCGCGAAGCGGTCGGGGCTGACCCACCTGTCTACCGGGAGGTGGTTGCGGGTGGGCTGGAGATATTGACCGATGGTCAGGATGTCGCAGGAGTCGGAGCGACCGTCGCGCTGGGCGATCTGCGTGTCGGACTGCACGGACCGCATCAGTTCCAGCACTTCGTCATCATGTTCACCGATGCCGACCATGATTCCGGTCTTGGCAACCATTCCGGCGGCCTTGACACGCCGCAGGAGTTCGACCGAACGTTCGAACTTCGCGCTCGGGCGGACTGCCGGGTACATGCGGCGGACGGTCTCGAGGTTGTGGTTGATGATGTGGGGCCTGGCGTCGATGACGAGTTGCAGGGCATCCCAGTCGCCCTGGAAGTCGGGGATGAGCACCTCGATCGACATGTCCGGACAGAGTTCGCGCGAGCGCACGATCGTCTCGGCCCAGACCGCCGCCCCGCCGTCCTTGAGTTCATCGCGGTTGACGCTGGTGATGACGATGTGCTTGAGGCGGGCCCCTTCGTACATCAGGCGCAGGCTCTCGGCCACTCGGCGCGGCTCATCGAGGTCGAGCATCGCGGGCCGGCCGGTCTTCACATTGCAGAACCCGCACGCGCGGGTGCAGGTGTCGCCGAGGATCATGATCGTTGCAACACCCCGTGCCCAGCACTCTCCCATATTAGGGCAGTTTGCTTCTTGACAGACGGTGTGGAGCCGATGGCTGTCAACGATACCCCTCAATGTGGTGTATCCGGGGCCTCCCGGCACCTTCGCACGGAGCCAGTCAGGCTTCTTCTTGTTGGCGAGTTGCTGCGGGTTGGAATCCTGATTGTTCAGGACCATTCCGGAAAGGCTGATGAGCGGGGCTTCCAGCCTTTTAAGGGGATCTCCGCCCAGCGGCCGCGGGTGGCGTGCGAGGGTGCGTGCCAAGCCGGCATCGACATCCTGAGCAGGCTGTGGCGATGGCGTGGCGGGCGGGTGCATGTTTCGTGAGAACTGTAGGGCGGCGCCTGCCGTAGGGCGGAAGCCCGGCGCCCCGGAACAGACCGAGCACTCTGGAGGCGCGGGAGGGCAGCAAGCGCGGCCGAAGATTCTGAAGAAGATCCGCGCGTCCTTTGCGCCTCGGCCTGTCGGAGTGCCGATAAACAGGTCCCCAACGAGCAATCAGCCGATGCCAAGCACACGGGCCGCAGGAACTGGCCCGCGAATTCCGCAAGGAGGATCCACGTGTCTACATCTTCGCTCCCGCCCTCGCGCCAGTTGCGCCGTCGAACCGCTCTTCCGTACCGTCTCGCCGCGGGCGTCGGCCTGGCCTTGGGGCTGACCTGCCTGACGGGCTGCGAAGTGGACTCGTGGTTTGACCCTTCGGTGATCGGTCGCTGGGAGGCGACCCCGACGGTGATGCCGATCCTCGATCGCATCGCCAGTATCGAGGACGACACGGGTCAGTTCGTGCAGGCGACGCCGGTGCAGCCGGCGGACCTGATGCCCGATGCGGATGAGTACCGCATTTCCGCCGGGGACATCATCGAGATCCGGATCCGCGACTTCTTCGAACTCCGGGTTGAGGAGCGGTTTGAGCGAACGGTCGACCGGACGGGCTTCATCGATCTGCCCAAACTCGGGGCATTCCGTCTCGAAGGCCGGACGCCCACCGAGGCCCGTGAATCAATCGAGAACTCCCTGGTGGCGGCGGACATTCAGGCGAACCCGGTTGTCGCGGTGACCCCCCTGCAACTCCGGCGTCAGACGTTCTCCGTCCTGGGCGCGGTGCAATCGCCGGGGCAGTACTACATCCCCAGCAGGGATTACCGCCTGCTGGAAGGAATCACGGTGGCGGGCGGTGTGTCGGAGGTCATCCCGACGATCTACATCATCCGGCAGCAGTCGCTGAGCGAAGACGGCATCAGCCGGACGGAGCCGGACCGAAAGGTCCAGAACTGGAATGAACCCGCCAAGCGCGATGGCGAGACACCCGCGGGTGAAGACCTCATGCGGCTGATCGACTCGCTCAGCAAGCCGGAGGAGACCAAGCCCTCGCCCGCGGTGTTCGGCCGGCGAGAAGGCTCGACGGTCGCCGCGGCGGCGAGAACACAGCCCCCGATCGACATTCCGGAGGGCGCGCCTTCCAAGCCCCCGACCCCGTCTGAGAAGCCCGAGCAGCCTTCGGGAACCCGATCCAACTGGATCTTCCTGAATGGCCAGTGGACGCAGGTGGCCGGCGGCACTCCCGAGGGTGCAGACGCCGCGACGAGTCCACGAACGCGGCCCGGCGACGCACAGATGGTGCAGCGGGTGATTGAAGTTCCGACCGGCCCGCTGCTGGCGGGCAAGGCGGACGTCAACGTGGTGCTGCGGCCGTCGGACGTGGTCCGCATCCCCGCGCCCAAGAGCGGGCTTGTGTACATCGCCGGCCAGGTCTCCCGGCCCGGCCCGTACAACCTGCCGTCGGACGGCCGGCTGACGCTCCTGCGGGCCCTGACCTCGGCGGGCGGACTGGGCGCGCTGGCGATCCCGGAACGCGTCGACCTCACGCGGGTGGTCGGCAAGGACCGCCAGGCGACCATTCGCCTGAATCTCCGGGCCATCGCGGAGCAGACGCAGCCGGACATCTACCTCAAACCGGACGACATGATCAACATCGGCACGAACTTCTTTGCGTACCCGCTGGCGATCATCCGCAGCGGTTTCAGGATGTCGTACGGGTTTGGCTTCATCCTGGACCGGAACTTCGCGGGTGACATCTGGGGCGCCGACCTCCAGCAGGTCAACAACTGATCCGCGGGAATCGCGCAGTATGTGCGCTCGATCCGACGGCAAGCGTGCTGAAGCGGCGAACACAGGCAGCCGATGGGCGTAGAACGCCGGCGGGATCGGTGCGCCGTGCCCGGGTCCGGCAACAATGGAGCCGAGTTGACCACTGCGCAGACTCCCAGCCCCCCCTCCCTCGGCATCGCCAACGGGAGGCCACATCCGACGGCGACACCTGTCCGGGCAACGACCCGGCAGTCGCTTGTGGAGTTGCTGCGCAACCCCGCCAACGTGTTGATGCTTGTGCTGCTGACGGCGGGGGTGGTGTTCCTGTTCTGGGGCTGGTTCGTGAACCAGTCGCTGCACTCCTGGGGCAGCCCGGACTGGTCGCACGCGTTCCTGGTTCCGGTGATCAGCGCGTACCTGCTCTGGCAGTCGCGGGCGGAGTTTGAGCGATCGCCTCGAATGACGTTCTGGCCGGGGGTGGTACCGCTGCTCTTGAGCGTGTGGTGCTATGTGTTCTTCACGGTGGGGGTGCCGAACCACCTTGGCCAGGGGCTGGCGCTGATCCTGTGCGTGTTCGGCCTGTCGCTGCTGCTGCTCGGACCGGCGGCGATGCGTTCGCTGTTTCTGCCCATCGCCTATCTCGGGTTTGCGATCACGCTCCCGGAGATGGTGATGATCAAGATGACGTTCCCGCTGCAACTCTTCGCGGCGGAGGGCGGCTATGTGCTGCTGCGGATGCTGGGCGTTCAGGCGGACCTGACGGGGAACATCATCAACATTACGAACCCGGCGACGCTGAAGACCTCGCCGATGAGCGTGGCGGAGGCGTGCTCGGGCATGCGGATGCTGATCGCGTTCGTTGCGCTTGGCGCGGCGGTGGCGCTGGTGGCGACGCGGATGTGGTGGAAGCGGATCTCGCTGATCCTTCTCGCCGTTCCGGTCGCGCTGTTCCTGAACGTGGTACGGGTGGCGGTGCTGGGGTTCCTGACGTTGTGGGATGCGCAACTGAGCCAGGGGGAGGCGCACACATTCATCGGGACGCTGCTGCTGATCCCCGGGTTCCTGCTGTACATGGCGGTTGTGTGGACGCTGCACAAGGCGGTCCCCGAGCAGGCGGAGGCCGCGGCATGAGCCGGCGGGAATCCATCCTCCGCGCGGTCAGCGCCCCGGCATTCATTGTGAGCCTGGTGGTGCTGTTCGGCGGCGGCGCGGCGTTCCGCAGCACGGTGGCGGCGCTGAAGTTCCAACTCAGCAAACTCCCGATCGAGGCCGAACTGAAACTGCCCTCGCTCCCGACGCAGACGGCGCGGTGGAAGATGGTCTCGGAGCGGCAGGAGGGCGCCGAGATGCTCGAAACGCTCGGGACGCACAACTACGTGACGCGCGCGTATGTGCGGAACGAGGAGGCCGGAGACCCGGCGGCGAAGGTGCTGGAGTTGCACGCGGCGTACTACACCGGGATGATCGACACGGTGCCGCATGTCCCGGACCGGTGCCTGGTGGGAGCGGGGTTCACGATCACCGGCACGACACGGAGCATCCCGCTCGCGCTCGACCTTTCGACATGGAACGCGACCACGGTGCCCGGGTTCGAGGGAACGGTGCTGTCGCGGCGGAGTTACCGCACACGCGACGCGATCGGCCCGGACGGCACGGAGCGCAAAGTGATCATCCGCCCTCAGGTGCGGCTGCCGCAGGGCATCGAGGGCGTGGCCTTGCGGACGACCGAGTTCGCGACGCCGCAGGGCGGGCGGAAACTGATCGCCGGCTACTTCTTCATCGCCAACGGCGGGATCGCCTCGACGGCGGAGGATGTGCGGGGGCTGGCGTTCGACCTCCGCGCGAGTTACGCGTACTACCTCAAGGTCCAGTTTTCCGGCGGGTTCGACACGCCCGAGGAACTGGGGGCGGCGGCGGCGGACCTGCTGGAGGACCTGCTTCCCGACCTCGTGCTGTGTGCGCCGGACTGGTACGCGGTCCTGGCCGGTGAGTATCCAGAGAACAACCCCCGGCGCCCGGGCGGCGCCGGACCCGCAGTGACCAGGTGAACCCGCCCGACCTCTGCACGGGATCGGATCAATCGGAAGGACGATCGAGATGGCTGCGAATGTCAATATCAAGTTCATCGCCATTGCCGGCGCAGTGCTCACCATCGTGGGCGCTGCCGGCGTGTGGTACGCGTATGACCGGCTGACCCGCACGGGCGAGGAGAGCGTGCAACTCGGCGACGAGGCGGCCGCGAAGAACGACTGGGAAACGGCGATGCTGATGTACTCGCGCGCCGTTTCGAAGGACCAGAGCAAGGTCGAGTGGATCGACAAGTGGATCAACGCGGTCCACAACACGCGGCCCAAGACCTCGCAACTGTACACAGAGCGGTATTTCGGCCAGTACGTGCTCGCGCTGCGGGCGCGTGCGGATGCGGACCGCACCGACGCCGCGGCGCTGCGTCGGTACCTCGACGAGGTGCACAAGCGGATCACGATCAACGGCGGCGACCTGGGCGCGTGGGAGGCGCAACTGTCGCACGTCGATGACATGCTCAAGCGGTTCCATGGCGACGAGAAGGATGGCAAGGCGCTGCGGCGGTTCCGCGGGATCGCGCAGGTGCGCCTCCTTCAGCAGAAGACCGACCTGAATGCCGATGCGGCCCGTGCCGCGGTGGAGGACCTGACGGCGGCGCTGGAGGCCGACCCGTCGGATGAGGAGTCGGTGATTTCACTGAGTTCGCTGGACCTGATGGCGGCGGCGGATCACCGTCGGCGCTCGGAGAACGAGCAGGTGCAGGCGCGCGAGGGCGCGGCCCGGAAGCGGCTGGAGGACTACGTCAAGGCCTATCCGCCGGCGACGTCGTCGCGACTGGCGATCTTCCAGATCGACATGGAGGCCTTCGCCCGGGTCGCGGACCCGGGGACGACGCGGGCCGAGGCGTTCCGCTCGCGGCGCGACCAGGTCCAGCAGATCGTCGATGCCGCGCTGGCCGAACGCAAGGACCGTCTGGAGCCCGGCACGACGCTCGCGGTCGCCGAACTCGCGGAGATCACGCTGGACTCGGGCTCGAACATCGCGGACATGCTGTTCACGCAGGCGCTGCAGGGCCGGCCCAACGACCCGCAACTCATGCTCGCCTGGGGCCGGATGGAGATGCTCCGCGGGAGCACAGAGAAGGCCGTGGAGCGGCTGCAGGCGCTGATCGATCTGCCGGATCCGCCGGTGAGCCTTGAGGGCGTGATCCTGCTGAGTTTCCGGGCCCGCGCGGTCTCGATGCAGGCCGACACGATTTTCGCGGCATGGGAGCGGGCGACGACGACCGAAGAGCGGGAGTCGCTCGAGGCCCGCGCGAAGACGTATCGCAAGGCGATGGGCGACTATGTCGCCGCGGACAACCCGATGCTGCTCTCGGTCGATGCGCGGCTGAAGTACATGGAGGGCGACCTGAACGCGGCGAGGAAGTTGCTTTCTGACTACAACGAGCAGACCGGCGCGCGCGATGTTCTGGCGCTGCAGTTGCTCGCGGAAGTTCTGATCCGCCAGGAGAACCTTGGCGCAGCGCGGACGAACTACGAGCGGGTGCTGGACCTGGACCCGCGGAGCGTGCGGGCGATGACGCGGCTGTCGGAGATGGCGATGGCCGAGCGCGATTTCGGCAAGGCCCGGCGGCTGCTGGAGTCGGCGGTGAAGTTCGCGCCAAACGACCAGCGTCTCAAGGAGACGCTGCGGACTGTCACTGAGATGTCGATGGGCGCCGAGTCGAAGGACCCGGTCCTCAAGGTGATCAACGAGGTCCGCAAGATGACGGTGGGTGTGGCGCCCGACCTCGCCGGCGCGACGGCGAAGGTGCGTGACGGGCTGCGGGCCAATCCGGGAGAGCCGCGGCTCTCCCGCCTGCTGGCGGAGTTGCTGCTCGCCCAGAATGACCGCGCGGGGGCCGTCGAGGCGGTTCGCGCGGGGCTGGCGGCCAACCCGGACCATCCGACGCTCAAGCAACTTGATCAAGCGCTGAACGATCCGGACCCGGTGAACTCGCAACTCCGGGCGATCGATCAGGCGAACATCCCCGACCTCAACAAGAACCTGGATCGCTACCGGGTGCTGCGGGCCGCGGGCCGGACCGACGAGGCCAACGCGCAACTCGACGCCGCGGCGAGGATGGACCCTGTGGATCCGGCGGTCGTCGAACTGCTGTTCATGCGGGCAGCGGAGAAGAACGACACGACGGAGATGGACCGGCTGTGCGTGCTGGCGGAGGCGAAGAACCTGGACCAGTCCAAGGGCATGGTGTTCCGCGCGCGGCGCGATCTGGTCGCGCTGTCGAAGGTGCCCAAGGCCGAGGCGCGTCGGGGCGGGATGGAGACGGTCGCGGCGGGACTTCGCACGGCCCTGACACAGGATCGACTGAACCCGGCTCTCTGGCGGATGCTGGGGATCGTGCAACTGGACCTTGGACAGGCGCGGGCCGCGGCCGAGTCGTTCACACGCGCGGTGCAGATCCGACCGGGAGACCTCGTGAGCAACACGTCGCTGATCAAGGCGCTGCTCACTCTGAAGGACTACGACGAGGCGCTGAAGGTTGCACGGCGTGCGGAGGCGCAGTGCGGGCGCGACCCGGAGTTCGCGAAACTGCTGCTCATGCTGGAGTCGGAGGGACCCGGCGGCGACCGCGAGAAGGCGCTGGCGGCGAGGAGGCGCATCGCGGCGTCGCAGCCCGACGATCTGGAGAACAAACTCTCGCTGGTTTCGCTGCTGCTGGGCGCGAATCTCATCGAAGAGGCCGAGCCGCTGGCGGCAGAGATCACGTCGAAAGACGCGCGGCTCGGGGCGGCGGCTCGCGCTGCGATTCTGGCGCGGCGGGGCGACAAGACCGGCGCGGTGGCCGCGTACCGGGTGTATCTCGACACGGTGACGGACCCCGCGAAGGTCGGTGCGGAGTATGTCGCCGCGGCGAACTTCCTGTCGCAGGTGGCCGGGCGGGAGCAGGCGATCGCGCTGTTGGAGACCGCGCGGTCCAAACAGGATCCTGTCAACCGCGAGATCGACCGCACGATCGGCGATCTGTACTTCGACGCGGGCGAACTCGACAAGGCGGTGACGGCCTATGAACAGGTGCTCGCGGGGGGCGCTCCCGACGAGGGCATGGCGGTCATGAAGCGCGTCATCGAGTGCTATCTGCGTCGCAGCAAGTTCCAGCAGGCGGAGGAACTGATCAACTCGCTCGGGCCGCGGGCCAAAACCGATGCGGTCCTGCTGATCCTGAGCGCCCAGTCGATGGCGGGGCAGAACAACATGGAGGGCGCGAGGCGTGCGCTCGACCAGGCCGTCGCGGCCGAGCCGGAGAACTACCTGGTCTACTTCAAGCGGGCAGAGTTCACGTCGATGGACCCGACGCTGTCCCGGGACACGGAGGCGGACCTGGAGCAGTCGCTCAAACTCCGGCCCGACCTGACGTCGGCGCGGCGGATGCTGGCGAGCATGTACTTCGCCTCGGCCCGGACCGATCAGGGCATCGACCAGATCCGCAAGGCCCTGACGGCCACGCCGGGCGACGTCGCGCTCCGGATGGACTTCGTCGAGTTGCTGCTGGCGCTGACGCGGACCTCAGAGGCGCTGGACCTGCTGGAGGATGCGATCAAGCAGTTTCCGGAGGACCTGCAGTGGAAACTGCGGGCCGCCTCGGTGTTCACCAAGACGAATCGCTTCGAGCGCGCCTCGCAACTCGTCGGGGAGATCTTCGCCAAGGTGCCGACGCCGGAGGTGGCGGAACTGTACGTAGTCTCGCTCACCAGCGGGCCGAACCCGAACCCGTCGCGAGCGATGGAGGTCCTCAAGAGCCCGGCGCTCAACACGGACCAGAGTTCGCGCCTGCTGATGCTGCGGGCGCGGGTGTGGGCCCGCGCGAAGAAGGCGACCGAGGCGCTGGGCGACGCCACGCTCGCCTGGAACAAGACCGATCAGACCAAGCCCGAAGACATCGAGTTGTACTTCAGGACATTCACGACCGTGTTCGAGAGCCCGAAAGACCAGGCCGAGGCGCTCACGCAGATGGAGCGTCGAAACCCGTTCACGGGCTGGGCGCTGTATCGGGCGTCGATCATCCGGGCCAAGATCCCCGGGCTTGAGAGCCAGGCCACGTCTGCGTTCCGGCAGTTGGCCGAGACGCCCGGACCGGACCAGACGCTGATCGCGGCGGCGTGGTCGGCGCTGGGGTCGGCGGCATACCGGAACAAAGACTTTGACAACGCGTTGAAGGCATTCCAGCGCGCGCTGGTGGCGACGCCCGACGATGCGGAACTGAACAACAACGTGGCGTACACGCTGGGGATTGAACTCAAGCGTCCGGCCGAGGCCTTGCCGTTCGCGGAGAGCGCGGCCCGCGCCGCGCCGAGTTCGCCCATGATCCTGGACACGCTCGGGGCGCTGTATCACGCGCTGGGCAAGGAAAACCAGGCCCGCCCGGTTCTGGAGCGGGCGGTGAACCTCAGCGTCACGCCCACGGAACGGGTGCCGGCGCTGCTGCACCTGGCGGCCACGATCAAGGCCCTGGGAGATCGAACCCAGGCCCGGAAGTACGCGCAGATGGCGTCGCAGTTCTTGGACGCAAATCCCTACCTCAAGGACCATTACGAAGCCGAACTCAAGGATCTGCTCCAATCACTCGATGGGCAATGAGCGCCCGCCGGGAGAGACCGCGCCAACATCGCCGGGAGGCTTCCAACGTCCGAGAACCGGATGGACTCCCCCCGCCGAGGACCGATAGGTTCGTTCACGGAACAATGTCATGACCACCGCACCCATCCAGACCCGAACCGTTCCCACGCCTTCGCGTGCGGCTCCGCCGCCAGCCGCCGGACCGATGGGGCTGGTCTCCATTGATCCGGTGCGGCTGCTCCGCCGGCACTACCCGCTGATTATCGGCTCGGCGATCGTCGGGGCCGTGCTCGGGCTTGCATCGCACATCGTGCTGCTGCGGGTGTACCCCAGTTATGACGCGGCGGCGGTGTTCCGGTGCGATCCGCCGGTGGTGAACCCGCTGGAGACGGCGCAGGGAGTCGAGTCGCAGGACGCCAACGCCCGGTTCATGGGTACGCAGGTGGCGATGATGACCGCCGACGAGATCCTCAACGCGGCGCTGAAGGACCCGGAACTGGAGCGGAGCGACTGGGCGCGGCAGTTCTACGTGAACGGACGCGTGAACACGCCCCGGGCGATGCAGCAGTTGACCAAGGACCTCTCGGCCCGCGTCCGGTCGTCGACGAACCTGATCACCCTGAGCATGACGTGGCGCAAGGCTCCGGACACGGCCGCGGTCGTGAACGCCGTGGCCCGAGCCTACATGCAGGACCTGGAGCGCATGAACCGCTCGGAGAGTTCGGGCCGGCGCGAGTCGCTGAGCAACCGCATGAAGGCGATCGGCCAGGAGAAAGACCGCGTGATCAACGCGCGCGACCGCCTGCTGCAGGAGAGCAAGATCGCGGACCTGGAGACGGCGGGCGCCAGCGAGAACATGGAACTGGCCAACATCGCCGAGAGCCTGGTCAAGATCGACTCGGGCATGGCGGCGATCCAGTCTCTGCAGCAAAAGTACAAGGACCTGCTGGCCGTCACGACAACACCGGTGTATCCCGATGAACTCGTCTCGGCGACGCGTGAGGACCCGATCATCCGGCAGTCGGAGTCGGAGATTTCCTCGATGAAGGTCGATGAGCGCTCGCTGCTGGCCCGCGGGTTCGGCCCCGGGCACAACAGCGTGCAGTCGTTGCGCCGCCGGATCGAGGCCGCGGAACGCGAACTCGAATCGCGGCGGGACGAGGTTCTGCGGAAGATGTTCGATGCCCGGCTCGATCAGTTCCGGACGGAACTGGCGGGCATGGAGATGCAGAAGCAGGAACTCGAGGCCAAGCGCACGACCGCCAACACCCGCAAGGAGGACATCGTCCGCACGCTGGTGAAGATCAAGCAGTACAACCACGAACTCGATGCGCTCTCGAAGGAAGAGGGCGAACTCTCGGTCGCGATCAAGAACCTGGAACAGATCACCAACACGCGTGTGTATGACCGCGTGCGCGTGCTGCGGTGGGCGCAGACCCCCGACCGCGTCTCCTTCCCCAAGTGGCAGATCCTCGTCCCGCTGGGCGTTGTGCTGATCACCGGCCTGGTGGGCGGCCTGCTGGTGCTGCGCGAACTGCTGGACCAGCGCGTCCGCGGCCCGGCGGACCTGGCCGTGATCCCCCGGCTGAGCATCCTGGGAATGGTTCCCGACGTCAGCGAAGACCCGTCCCGGCCGAAGGCGGTCGAGACCGCGTTCCGCGACACGCCGGGCGGCGTCGTCACGGAGAGTTTCCGGCTCATCCGCAACCCGCTCATCAAGCGGATGGACCAGGAGGGCCGGCGCTCGCTCGTGGTCATGGGCGGCATGCCCGGCTCGGGCGCGACGACGGTGGTGTGCAACCTGGGCATCGCGTGCGCCGGATCGGGCGAGCGCGTGCTGATCATGGACGCGAACCTTCGCCGGCCGGGCGTGCACAAGGCGTTGAAACTCGCCGAGACTCCGGGCCTTGGGGACATCCTCGCGGGCCAGGCCACGCTCGACGCGGCCGTGCAGGCGTCCGGGGTCGAGAACCTGTCGGTTCTTGCCGCGGGCTCGCTGGCCAATCGCGCCGTGCCCGAGCGGCTGTCCTCGGAGGCGATGGCGCGGCTGATCAGTGAGGCCACGACGAAGTTTGACCGGGTGATCATCGACGTGCCGCCGGCGATCGTGTCGGGCGACGGCATGGCGATCGCCAACCGCGCGGACGCGGTGGCGCTGGTCGTCCGGGCGATGAACGAGAAGCGCGGGCTGGTCAATCGCCTGCGAAGCCAACTGTCGGAGACCCGCGCCGACATGCTGGGCGTGATCGTGAACGCCGTGCGGTCCTCCGCCGGCGGCTACTTCAAGCGCAACATCCAGGCCACGCACGCCTACCAGTCGCAAGCCAAGTGAGACCCGACCCCGACATCGCCGCCAAACACAGCACCGATGCCCGCGCCGCAGACGCGGACCCGCGGGGGCTGCGCGTGCTCGTCACCGGCGGCGCGGGGTTCATCGGCTCTCACCTGTGCGATCTGCTTCTGGCCGAGGGTTCGACGGTCACGGTGATCGACAACCTTTCGACGGGTCGTCGGGAGAACCTGCCGGCCGCGCACCCGCGGCTGCGGTTCATCGAGGCGGATCTGTCGCACGCACTGGCGGCCTTCGGCCCCGGGGAGCGATTCGACGAGATCTACCACCTTGCCGCGGCGGTCGGGGTTCGGCTGGTCGTTGACGACCCGATCCGCTGCATCGAGACCAACGTTCACGGCACGGCGGACCTGCTCCGGTTCGCGATGAACCACGGGCCGGACGGCGGCCCTGCCCCGACACTGGTTGCATCGAGTTCAGAGGTCTATGGGAAGTCGGAGCGCTCGCCGTTCTCGGAGGACGACGACGTGGTGTACGGGCCGACGGTGCGCTCGCGATGGTCGTACGCGTGCTCCAAGGCCATCGACGAGTATCTCGCGCTGGCGTACCACGAGAAGCGCGGCATGCCGGCCGTGGTGGCGAGGTTTTTCAATACCGTGGGTCCGCGACAGGTCGGATCGTACGGCATGGTCCTTCCGAACCTGATCGGCGCGGCGCTCGCCGGCGCGGATCTTCCGATCCATGGGGACGGGCAGCAGACCCGCTGCTTCTGCGATGTCCGTGACGTCACGGGCGCGCTGCCGCGGCTGATCCGCACGGCCGCGTGCCACGGGCGCGTCTTCAATGTCGGATCGGACCGCTCGGTCTCGATCACCCAACTCGCCGACATGGTCATCGCGGCGACGGGTTCACGGTCCCGCAAGTCGTTCATTCCCTACGATCGGGCGTATGCCGCGGGGTTTGAAGATCTGCGCAGGCGGGAGCCGGATCTCCGCCGGATCCGCGCGGCGATCGGCTTTCGCCCGTCTCACACGCTCGAGTCGACGATCGTGGATATCGCCGCGTCCATGTCCAAGGGCGTCGTCGTCCGTCCACCCACGAGAACGGAGGCCGGCGCGGCCTAGAACCGTGCCGTAAACGATGCTCGCGACCCTGCTCCATCCCCTGACCCAATCGACGCCCTCCGGGCCGCCGGATGTGAGTTCGCACATCCAGGCGCTCGGCGCCCGGCTCGAATCGCTCACGGCCGACTACAACTCGCTGCTTCATGCGGCGGGGCTCGACAAGGGCGGTCCCACACGCCTTGAGATCTTTCACGGATACGTGGGCGTGTTCGTGGTTGCATTCCTGACGACCCTGCTGGCGACGCCGCTGATGCGCCGGGTGGCGATCCGGTATGGCGTGATCGATCGGCCCGTGGTGGCCCGGAAGATCCACAAGGCTCCGACGCCGTACCTTGGCGGGCTGGCGGTCTACCTGGGCATCCTGCTGGCCTCGCTCTTCGCGTATGCCGCTCCGCTGCATGGCCTGATCAACTTTCACGCCTCCAAACATGCCGCGCACGGCCTCCCCGGTGGCTTGTCCATCTGGATCCTGATCGGCATGACGGTGATCATGGCCTGCGGTCTGCTCGACGACATCAAGGGGATCCACCCCCGAGCCAAGATCGCGGGGATGCTCTTCGCAGCCGCGGCGTTGGCGACGCAGGACATCGGCGTCCGCGTCGCCGCGGGCGTGATGATCCCCGCGGCCAAGGCCCTGGGCATCGCCACGCACACCGTCGCCGGGCTTGAAACGATCCTGCTGAACATTCCGCTGCCCGGCGGGGTGCTGTCGTTCGACATCGTGTATTGGGTGGGAACGGCGGTGATCGCGATCTTCGTGCTGGGCGCGTGCAACGCCTCGAACCTGATCGACGGCCTCGACGGGCTCGCCTCCGGGGTGACGGCGATCGCCAACGCGGGGCTGCTGGTCATCGCGTTGAGCATGGCCCGGTCCGATGACGGCGTGCTGGACGGGGCTCGCATCGTGCTGTGCCTTGGGGTGCTGGGGGCGTGCCTGGGCTTCCTTCCGTACAACTTCAACCCGGCCAACATCTTCCTCGGCGATGCCGGGTCGCTGCTGCTTGGCTTCTGCACGATCGTGACCGTGCTGACGTTCGGCGACACGGGTCGCACCGATCTCGTGCTCGCGGGGCTGATCATCTACCTGATCCCGATCATCGACACGAGCCTGGCGATTGTCCGCCGGAAACTCGCCGGCAGGAGCATCTCCGACGCGGATGACCAGCACCTTCATCACATGCTGAAGCGGGCGCTGGGCGTCAAGGGCGCTGTGCTGGTGCTCTACGGCATCGCGGGAGGGTTCGCCGTGCTCGGCATCACGCTCTCGGAAGGGCGAGCCCGAGTCACCTATGCCCTGACGCTCGTCGTGGTCGCGTTCATCGGCGTGACGGCGTTCAAAATCGCGCGGAGAAACCAGGAAGCGCAGGCCGAGGAAGAACGGGCCGCGAGGGCGGCACCCCGTCCGGTCGCGCCGCCGGGGCCTGCCGCCCCGGTCGCGACGGCGATCGGCAGCGTCCATAGCGGGTCCACCCCCGCGGGTCCGAAGGCCGCATAAACCTCGGGCGCGAGCCGGGAGTAGGGAGCGTACCGCCGACTCCGTATACTCCAGCCGATGCCGAGCCCCGTTTCCAATCCGTTGTCCCCCGGCCTGCCGCGGCCGGTCCGCACCATCGCGCTGCTGAACCAGAAGGGTGGTGTGGGGAAGACCACGACCACGGTCAATCTCGCCGCGGCGCTGGCGGCGGCGGGCCGGCCGACGCTGCTGATCGACCTGGACCCGCAGGCGCACGCCACGCTGCATCTCGGGATCGAGCCGGCGCGAGCCGATGGCCCGGGCGAACATGCCACGACCTATGACGTGCTGCTCGATCCGGCATCCGTCGCGCCGGCGTCGCTCAGGCAGGCAAGGCCGAATCTGTGGATTCTCCCCGCGGAGACCGACCTCGCGGCGGTCGAGACCGAACTGGCCGGGGCACCGGACCGTACCACGCGGCTGCGGCGCTTTCTGGAAGCCACTGACGGCCGTTTCGAGTTCGTGCTGATGGACTGTCCGCCCTCGCTCGGGCTGCTCACGCTCAATGCGCTGGGCGCTGCGCGCGAAGTGTTCATCCCGATGCAGGCGCACTTCCTCGCGCTGCAGGGCGTGAGCAAACTGCTGGAGACGGTGTCGCTGGTCAGCCGGTCGGTCAACCCGAGGCTGCACGTGACCGGCATCATTCTGTGCATGCACGAAACTAGCACGACGCATTCACGCGAGGTGGTCGCCGATCTTGCGGACTTCTTCGAGCAGGCCCGGAACTCCGGTCAGGATGTCCCCTATCGCACAGCGCGGATCCTCCAGCCGCCGATCCGCCGAAACATCAAGTTGGCCGAGTGCCCCAGTTTCGGCCAGACGATTTTCGACTATGCCCCCGGCTGTCCGGGCGCCGCGGATTACAAGGCGCTGGCTGATCGCGTGATGGCGGACTGGGACACCCTGCTCCAGCGGCGGGCCGACGGCGGGATCTCGGGCGCGACGCCGCCCGCGCCGCAGATCGTGGTGCGCGAGACCGCGCCGTCGGGCGCTCAGACATGACGCGCCGCGCCCGCCGCGCCGCGTTCGTGGTGTATGCCGTTGCGCTGTTTGTGAGCACACACATCCCGGACCTGACGATCCGCGTTCCGAACGTGGACCGGCCCGATCTGCTGATCCACATGTCCGCGTTCGGCGGCTGGTTTGTGCTGCTGCTGGCGGCCGAACTGGTCGGCCCGTGGCGGTCGCTCCGCTCGATCTCGCTGTGCGCGGCGATCGCGGTGTGCACCGCCGCGGTCGACGAATACTCGCAGTCGATTCCCTGGGTCCATCGCACCGCCGCGTGGGATGACTTCGGGGCCAACGTCGCGGGCGTTGTGGTCGCCGCGATCGGCGCGTGCATCGCGGCGAGGGTTTTCAGGCGGCGCGAGGGCGGGCACAGCGTGCCGCCGCGTGCGTAGCCTTCACGCCGATGGATATTCTCCTGCATATCGGCATGTTTGCTGGCGGGCTCGTCCTGCTGCTGCTGGGCGGGAAAACACTCGTCGATGCCGCGGTCGCGATCGCGGCGCGGCTCGGGATCTCTCCGCTGCTCGTAGGACTGACGGTGGTCGCGTGGGGGACATCCGCTCCGGAACTTGCGTTCAACACGATCTCGGCGTTCAAGGGCAGGACCGGGATGGTGTTCGGCAACCTTGTCGGGGCGAGCATCTGCAACATCGGCCTCGTCATCGGCTTGTGCGCCCTGATCCGCCCGCTGGCGGTAAGCGACGCGGTCATCCGGCGGGAACTGCCCGTCGTCGGCCTGGCGATGGCGCTCATGCTTGCGCTGGCGCTGTTCGGCGCTCCGGGCTTTGGGCGTTGGGAGGGCCTGCTGCTGCTGGGCGTGTTTGCGGTCTACTCCGCGTTGACGATCCTCGGCGGAATCCGTGAACGTCCCTCGGCGACGCCGCTTGATGAACAGGTGGAGCAGGCGCATAAGCGGAACTTCGAACGGTCGGTGCTCTCGTGCACGGTGGGCTTTGTCGCGGGGCTCGCCATGCTGGGGACGGGCGGGTCGCTCGCCGCGGACGGCGCGAGCGGCGCGGCCACGCTCCTGGGCGTCAGCCCGACGATTGTCGGCCTCACGATCGTCTCGGTCGGAACAACGCTGCCCGAACTGATCACGGGCATCATCGCCGTGCGCAAGGGACATGTCGACCTGGCGGTCGGGAACGTCGTGGGCTCGTGCATATTCAACATCGCCTGCATCTTCGGGCTTGCGGCAGCGATCAGCCCGTTTGCGGTCCCGGCGCAGGGAATCCTGGCGATCGTGGTGATGTGCGGGCTGTGCGTCGTGCTGATGATCATGTCCCGGACGCGCGACCGAACGGTCTCTCGCATCGAGGGAGCGGCCCTGCTGGCGGTGTACGCCGCGTTCGTGGCCTCGCAGGCCTATTCCGTCACGACTTCGGGCGGCGGTCCCGAGACGGACGAGCCGGCTGCCGCGACACTCGCCCCGCAACCGCCGCCTGACCGATGAATCTGGCCTTGGAACCCACCCCCGCAAACCCCGTCGCGTCTGCCGGCTCCGAGGTCGCGGCCCACGCGCCGCTGGCGCGGGCCGTCCGGGCGGTCAGCGGTGTGACGCTGGTCTCCCGGCTGGCGGGGCTGGCCCGCAACGTCATCATCGCGCGTGTCTTTGGCGACACCGTGGTTGGCTCGGCGTTTGCCGCGGCGTTCCAGACTCCGAACATGTTCAGGCGGCTGTTCGGCGAGGGGGCGCTTTCCGCGGCGTTCATTCCGACATACACGCATGCACTGCGGCACGATGAACAGGCGATCGGCGGCGACGCGCCGAGCCGGGCGGGCGCCATCGCGCGACTCACGCTGATTGTCCTGGGAGTGGTCACCGCGGGATTGACCGTCGCCATCGAGTTGGTTCTGCTCGGCATGCTGCTGTTCATGCACCACCCGCCGGAGCGGGAACTCTCGCTCCAACTCATCATGGTGATGCTGCCGTTCATGCCGCTCATCTGCGGCGTGGCCATCCTGGCGGGCATGCTGCAGGTCCATGGGAAGTTCGCGTGGGCGAGTTCGGGGCCGCTGGTGCTCAACGCCTTCATCGTCGGCGTCGGGCTGTTCTTCATGATTCGCGGCGAGACGGGCGGACCGCTTACGGCGTTTGCGCTGGCGGGCGCCACAACGCTCTCCGGCCTGACGCAACTGCTCTTCTTCTTCCGGCTGCTCCGGCCGCATGTGCGATGGTCGAGGGACGCCGAGGCGCTTCCGCTTGCACGGGCCATGCTCGGGCGATTCATCCCCGTGGCGGTCGGCATGGGGACCATCCAACTCAACGCGTTTCTGGACATGCTGATCGCGATGTGGCCGATCTGGATCGGGCCGACGATGTTCGGCATCGAGTACCGGCTCGACCGCGCCTCCAACGCCATCCTCTTCAACACCCAGCAACTGTACCAGTTCCCGCTGGGCGTCTTCGGCATCGCCGTGGCCACCGCGGTGTTCCCGCTGCTGGCACGCCATGCGCATGACGAGTCCGAGTTTCTCTCGACGCTGCGGCGAGGGCTGAGGCTGTCGTTTGTCATCGGGCTTCCGGCGAGCGTCGGGCTGATCCTCATCCGTCACGACCTTACGGCGGTGCTGTACGGCCATGGGAAGAGCGGCTTTTCCGCGGATGGCGTTCAGCGCTCCGCGGCGGTGCTGCTGGGCTTTGCCCCCGGCGTGTGGGCCTATTCGCTGAACCATGTGCTGACCCGAGCGTTCTATGCCCGCCACGACACGCGCACGCCAATGTTCGTCTCGATCGCAATGGTCGCGCTCAACCTCGGGCTGAACCTGGCGCTGATCTGGCCGCTCCGCGAAGCGGGGCTCGCCTGGGCGACGAGTCTGACGGCGATCGTACAGTGCGTGATCTTGCTTGCCCTGATCCGCCGGCATCTTGCCGGACGCTCGCCGATCGACGCGGCGTGCATCCGGGGGGCGAGCCGCATCGCGCTGGCCACGATCGTGATGGGCGCGGCGGTGGCCGCGTCGCTCTGGCTCATCGGCCCGCGGAACACGTGGTGGACCCAGTGTCTGGGGGTGGCGGTGGGATCGGCGGTGGGCGGGGCTTCCTTCCTTGCGGCCTCGCGGGTGTTGGGCGTCGAGGAGATGACCTGGCTGCTTTCGCTGCGGCGGCGATGATTCCGGGCGCTCCGGCCTGCGAACGACTCTCGCATACGATTGCGGACGAGCCTGCCGCTCTGAAGGGAGTCAATCGGCCATGGCGATCGATCTTCGGAACAAGCCCATCGCGATTACCGGGGCCTCGTCGGGCATCGGCGCGGCCACGGCGATCGCCTGCGCCCGGGCGGGGATGCCGGTCGCGCTCGGCGCCCGGCGGACCGACAAACTCGACGCGATCGTGAAGCGGATCCGCGCCGGGGGCGGGCGGGCGATCGCCGTGCAGATGGATGTCGCCGAGCCCGACCAGTGCAGGGCGCTGATCGACGCCGCGGTAGGGGAGTTCGGGTCGTTGTATGCCGTGTACGCCAACGCGGGCTACGGCGTCGAGAAGCCCGTCCACGAGATGGTTGACGCCGAGATCCGCGCGATGTTCGAGGTGAACTTCTTCGGCACGCTGAACACCATCCGGCCCGCGGTGGAGCAGATGCGGAAGGGCTCGCCCTCGCCGGGCGAGCGCCTGCGCGGGCACGTGCTGATCTGTTCTTCATGCCTGGGGAAGATGTTCCTTCCCTACTTCAGCGTGTACTCGGCGACGAAGGCCGCGCAGAACCACATCGGCCGATCGATGAATCTGGAACTTCGGCACGAGGGCATCTCGGTTTCGACCATTCACCCCATCAGCACGCGGACCGAGTTCTTTGAAACGGCGGAGAAGTTGTCGGCCAACGGATCCATGATCGCACACTCGCCGGAAATGTTCACGCAGACCGCCGAGTTTGTCGCGGACCGCACGGTCGCGTGCCTGCGACGGCCGCGGCCGGAGGTCTGGACCGGGTTCGCGGGGCACTTTGTGCGCTTCGGCATGTCGTTCAACACGCTGTTCCCGCGTATCGCGGACCTCACGCTGTATGGGATGGTGCGGCGGCGGCGTGCGACCTATGGCCGCTCGGGCGACGGCACGGCGGCCGCGGCATCGCCGACCGCCGGGTGAACAGGCGGACGCTCGGACGCGGTTGCCGCGATCGGTCCGACGGGGCCGTTGCGCCGCTTGGCCGCCTTTTCCTTGCGGGCACGCTTCTTGAGGATGAGGCGGGCCTTTCGCTCCTGCTTGTACATCCAGATCGTGTGCAGAGTCCGCGTGGCGCCGATCGCCAGGGCGAATGCGATCACCGTCGCCGGGACCGGATGCATGCCGCGATGAATCAGGATGTACTGCGTGCCCAGCAGCAGAAGGTACAGCAGGGGCGAGAGCGCGGCTCGCTCGACCTGGACGAGCGTCGCGTCCTTGAAGAAGGAGAGTCGCTGCTTGGCCGGTTCATCGGGTTCTTCGCGACGAAGCACGTGGAGGGCGGGCCAATGGTTGGCGAGCCAGTGCAGCACGAAGTAGACCGCGACGTCGGCGGTAATGTCGGTGAGGAAGGTGATCAGCGAGATCCGCCAGCCCTGGGGCACACCCAGCCGGTGGGCGATCCAGACGGCCAGAAGGGTCGGCGGCAACGCGAGCACGCCCGCCAACACGATGTTGACGTTCACGTTGACGATCCGTCGGGCGTAGCACTGGCCGAGCCAACGCAGCATCGCGGGATCGTACTCACGATGGCGGCTGTGTCGTGCCGCTCTCAGCGATCAGCCTTTCACGCGTGATCCGGACCGCTTCCGGATTGGTATCGCACCCGAGCCCGTGCCGACCGAGCCGTTTGGCCGCGATCAGGCTGGTGCCGCTCCCACAACAGGGGTCCAGCACGATTCCACCCGGCGGGCAGCACGCGCCGACCAGCACCTCCAGCAGGGCAAGGGGTTTCTGGGTGGGATACCCCACCCGCTCGGCGGCCATGTTGTTGATCGACGGGATGTCCAGCACATCGGTGGCCTTCTTCATCTGCCCCTTCATCCGCTGGCTTGTCGCGGGGACCATGGGCGGCTCGAACCAGTAGCGATCGGGGTCGAGGCAATAGAGCAGGATGTCGTCGTGCTTGCGGGCGAACCGCCGCGGCGAGGAACCGCCAAGCCCGTAGGACCAGATGAGGTGGTTGACGAACCGGTCCTCGCCGAGCAGGTCGTCGAGCATGACCCGCACACGGTGGCTGGTGCGCCAGTCGACGTGCAGGGCGATGAGCCCCGTCGGCTTGATCGTCGGGACTGTGGCGATGAGGCGCTCCCGCAGCCACTGGATGTACGCGTCGGTCGATGCGAACCGGTCTTCGTATGACCCGGCGCGGTCGGACTGCACATTGCCTGTGTTGAACGGCGGATCGGCGTAGACGAAGTCCACCGAAGCCGGCGCGAGCGTGGGGGCGAAGACGAGCCAGTCGGAACAGACAACTCGCGGCGATTCCGCCCCGAGATCATGCCGCTGTTTCTGCAAGGTTTCCGCCTGCGCCATGGGCGATGGTACGGGGACATGCCAGTGCGGCGATCAGTTGGGCCACGGCCAGCACCACAAACAGACCTGCAGGAACGTACCGCTGCCCGGCGAATGCTGGCCTCGCGTACTTGGCGATGTCATTCGCCAATGCTTGGTACTGATCCTCGCTGATCGCGCCAGTGCTCCGCAGCGAGGAGGTCGCATCCAGCATGACCATGTACACCAGTTCATCGCCCCCCGCCATCAAGAAGGTCGTCCCAAATGCGAGTACGATCGAAATCGCGGCGAGCACGAAGAAACATCTACGTCGGGATCGCATCGCGGCAGCCTGCTCGATCTCAACACCCAGATGTGCCGCTTTGTCGCACCTTCCTGAATCGTGTGATACACTTCCTCAATGGTCATCGCCCGGCAAGATCCCGGTCGTTTCGCAAAGTTCGCCGGCCTCCGAATGGACGCCGACGAGTACCTGTCGCTGCAGGATGATGGCTTCCGCTACGAACTCATCGATGGAGTCGTCGTGATGTCGCCGAGCCCGACACCCGAGCACCAGGACCTTCGCGGCCTCATCGAAACCCAGCTCCGCGCATTCGCCGATGAACACGAGTCCGGGCTCGTGCTCTCCGAGATCGATTTGCGGATCTCGGCGACTGTGGTCTACAAGCCCGATCTGATCTTCATCAAGGGCCGATACGACGAAGCGCTGCAACTGGTGGACTTCCCGCCCGATATGGTTCTCGAAGTGCTTTCGCCCAGCTCGGCCGCCCTGGACCAGCGCACCAAACTCGCGGATTACGAGCGCTTCGGTATCGCGGAGTACTGGATCGTTGATCCATACAGCGCATCGATGAAGTTCCTGCGTCTGCTCCGCGGCCGCTACATCGAAGTCCAGCCAACCGGCGAGCGCTATGTCGGCGAGGCAGTACCCGGCTTCACGCTTGACCTCACCCGGCTGCGCCGCGTGTTCAAGCGCTATCAGCGGGGCTAGGTTTTCACCTGACGCCTCCGCTCACTTCGCCTTTGCCGCCGCCCTGCCCACCGAGTAGTACGCAAAGCCCAGGCCCGCCATCGCCGAGGGTTTGTACAGGTTCCGCCCGTCGAAGATCACCGGGCTCTTCATCGTCTTGCGCAGACGGTCGAAGTCCGGGCTCTTGAACTCGTCCCAATCCGTGCACACCACCAGCGCATCGGCGTCGCGCACCGCGTCGTACATGTCCTCGACGATCGCGGCGGCGTTGCCGAGTTCCTGCCGTGCGTTCTCGTTGGCGACCGGGTCGTAGCCGATGGCCTTGGCGCCGAAGCCCACCGCCTTGCGCATCAGCGTCAGGGCCGGGGCCTCGCGGATGTCATCGGTCCGCGGCTTGAACGCGATGCCCCAGAACGCGATCGTCTTGCCCTGCAGGCCGCCGGTGTTCTTGAAATGCGTCTGGAGTTTGTCGAAGAAGCGGTCGCGCTGCTTCTGGTTCACCGCGTGCACGCTCTTGCTGAGCGTCGCCTCGATGCCCGCCTTGTCCCCCATCATGATGCACGCCAGCGTGTCCTTGGGGAAGCACGAGCCGCCGTAGCCGAGCCCCGGGTACAGGAACTGGTGGCCGATCCGCTTGTCCGAGCACATGCCCTCGCGCACGCGGTTGATGTCGGCCCCGTACGCCTCGCACAGGTTCGCCATCTCGTTGATGAAACTGATCTTGGTCGCCAGGAAGTTGTTGCTGGCGTACTTGACCATCTCGGCGCTGAGCACGTCCATCACGTAGATGGGATGCCCGTTGCGCACGAACGGGTCGTAAAGGTCGCGCATCGCCTCGCCCACCCACTCCTTCTCCACGCCCACGACCACGCGGTCGGGCTTGTTGAAGTCCTCGATCGCCGCGCCTTCCTTCAAGAACTCAGGGTTGTCCGCAACGTCGAACGGGATCGTCGGTCCGACGCGCTCGCGGATGCGGTCTCGCACCATGAAGGTTGTGCCGACCGGCACCGTGCTCTTGACGACGATGACCTTGGGCTTCTGGCCCGGGCCGAGTTTCTTCAGGACGTCCGCGATGTCATCCGCCGCGCCCTGGATGTACTTCAGGTCCGTGTGGCCGCGTTCATCGCTGGGCGTGCCCACGCAGATGAAGATCATGTCCGCATCCTTGTGGGCCGCGAAGACATCCGTAGAGAACTTCAGCCGCCCCGCGGCGACGTTTCGCTCCATCAACTCGACCAGCCCCGGCTCATAGATCGGGCAGCCGCCCCGCTTGAGGGTGTCGATCTTGCGGGCATCGGTGTCCAGGCAGGTCACGTCGTTGCCCGTGTTCGAAAGGCACACCCCGGTCACAAGGCCCACGTACCCGGTTCCAACCATCGAAAGCCGCATTCGGGGTCTCCTTCTCTCAGCCTGAACTCGCCCGGACCTGCCTCAAGGCCATTCCGGGGGGCAGTTTAGGCCCGCATGGTCCTGTAACCCGCGGCCTGATCGCCCTACGGCTCCGCCGTCTGCTCTGTTCATCGGCCCTTCGCTCGCAGCCCTTTTGACCAGCCACAAGCCGGACGAGCCGGGTGCACCCCCGCCTCTGTACACTCCCCGCCCCATGTCACGAGCCCCCTCCAAGAAGCCCGTCCACAAGACCGCCACGCACCCGGCACCCGTTGCCACCCCCCCGCGGAAACTCCGCGGCCTGGCCGCCCAGGCCGACCGCTACGACCTCTATCAGCGTGCTGTGCAGTGCTTCGAGGCCGAGGTCGACTTTGTCACCGAGACGTTCCGCAAGGTTCGCGGGCGGCCGGCCCGCATCCTCCGCGAGGACTTCTGCGGCACCTTCGGCGTTTGCTGCGAATGGGCGAGGCGGCACAAGGGCAACGTCGCTGTCGGTCTCGACATCGACCCCGAACCCGTCGCGTGGGGACGGGAGCACAACCTTGTCACGCTCAGGCCCGCCGAGCGGGAACGCGTCCACATCCTGGGCGCGAATGTTCTGCAGCCCCCGCGTGTCCCCAGCCTCGCCCCCAAGGGCTTCGACGCGGTGCTGGCGATGAACTTCTCGTACTGGTGCTTCAAGGACCGCGCCACGCTGGTGGACTACTTCCGAAAGGTCCGCGCCAGCCTCGCGAGAGACGGCCTGTTCTTCATGGATGCCTGCGGCGGAGCGGATGCTGTTCGGATCTGCAAGGAGTTCCGCCCCATCGGGCGGAAAGGCACCCGCGCGTTCTACACCTACGTCTGGGACCATGCCGCGTTCGACCCCATCACCGGGGACATGCTCTGCAAGATCCACTTCCGACTGCCGGACGGCTCGCGCATCGATGACGCCTTCACCTACGACTGGCGGCTCTGGTCGCTCCCGGAAATACGTGATGTGCTGGCCGACGCCGGCTTCTCGCGCTCGACCGTGTACTGGGAGGGCGATGACGGCAAGGGGGGCGGCGACGGCGTCTTCCGGCCGTCGGAGCATGGCGACTGCTGCGACTCGTTCATCTGCTACATCGTGGCGGAGAAGTAAGCGATCCATCGGGTGCCGGGGTCCGGGTCTCGGGTTCCGATTTCGTGGCCCCCCGCTATTCGTTCCCCAATCCTCGCTCCGCATTCCCCACCGCCGTTCTTCCGAATCCAAACTCCGCAATCCAAAATCCAAAATCGCTTCCCCCACCTACCCTTGGCCATGCCGGTCTCACTCTCGATCCCCCCCGACCTGCTCCCCGTGCAGGAAGTCCTCGGACGTGCCCTGCAGCGCGTCGAGACCGAGTTCGACCGCGCCCTCCGCTCCGACCTTCCGCCCCTCCAGCAACTGGTCCGCCACATCGAAACTTATCGCGGCAAGATGCTGCGTCCGGTGCTGGTCATTCTCGCGGGGATGGCCGCCCATCGAGAGGTGGCGAGGGCGGCCGATGCGGGCTCGCTTGAGGAAATGATCCTCCCGTCCCATCTTTCCATCGCGGCGGTGTGCGAGATGATCCACATGGCCACGCTGGTGCACGACGACGTGCTCGACGACGCCGATGCCCGGCGCGGCGGAGCAACGGTCAACCGCCTCCGCGGCAACGAGGCCGCCGTCATCCTCGGCGACTACCTCTTCTCCTCCGCCTACCGCCTCTGCTCGTCCCTGGATTCCCAGGCCGCGGCCCTGCTCATCGGCCAGACGGGCATGACCCTTTGCGCCGGCGAACTGCTCCAACTCCACCACCGCGACAACTTCTCGATCGACCAGCCGACCTACTTTGAGATCGTCCGGCGCAAGACCGCGAGTTTGATCGCGACCGCCTGCCGCCTCGGCGCGTGGCAATCCGGCGCATCGCCCGACCTCTGCACCCGCTTCGAGGACTTCGGACTCCGCCTCGGCGTCGCCTTCCAGATCCAGGACGACCTGCTCGATCTGACCGGAAACGAGACGGTCGTCGGCAAGCCGATCCACCGCGATGTCGAACTCGGCAAACTCACGCTCCCGGTCATTCACCACCTCACGACCGCTGCCGCGCCGGAGCGGGGCCGCACGCTCACCATGCTTTCGGAGCAGTCCGCGTTCGACGGCCACGCCGCGGCGGACCTTGTCGCACGGCTGAACACCACCGGCTCGGTCGACTTCGCACGCGGCAAGGCAAGGGAACTGGTGGAGCAGGCCAAGCACGCCATCGACCCCCTGCCCGCCAGCGCACCCAAACGCATGCTGATGCTCATGGCCGACCAGGTCGTCTCCCGCGCGTTCTGAGTTTCCCATCACCAACTCACCGCAGAGACGCAGAGATCGCGGCATTTCCCGCCAAGTCTTCTCCACTCCGCGTCCTTCGCGTCTCTTGCGGTGAATCAGGATTCTGATCCCCATGCCCACCCCACTCACCATCGCCATCGCCGGAGCGACCGGCGCAGTCGGCCGCGAGATGCTCACGTGTCTTGAGCAGCGCAAGTTCCCCCACGCCTCGCTCCGTCTCTTCGCGTCGGAGCGTTCCGCCGGCACAACGCTCCCCTTCGCCGGGCGCGATATCCGAGTCGAAGCCCTCACCGGCGATGCGCTCAGGGGTGTCGACATCGCGCTCTTCTCCGCGGGCTCATCCATCACCCGCGACCTTGCCCCTGCCGCGGCCAAGCACAACTGCGTCATCATCGACAACTCGTCGGCCTTCCGCATGGACCCGTCCGTCCCGCTCGTCGTGCCGGAAGTGAACCCCGCCGCGCTCAGCGATCGCAGCAACAAGACGCTCAACGTGAAGTGGTCGGGCAGGCCCGTCCCCGCGATCGTGGCGAATCCCAACTGCTCCACCATCATCCTGCTGATGGCCCTTACCCCGCTGCGCAACGCCTTCGGCGTCGAGCGTGCGGTGATCTCCACCTACCAGGCCGCATCGGGCGCGGGCGCCAAGGGCATGGACGAACTCGAGGAGCAGACCCGCACCGACCTCGCCGGCAACCGCAGCACTCCAAGGGTTTTTCACGAGCCCTACGCCTTCAACCTCTTCAGCCACAACACCGCGATCGACCCGCTCACCGGCCTGAATGTCGAAGAGACCAAGGTCATCCTCGAGACCCGCAAGATCTGGTCGGAAGAGTCCTTGCCCGCCGCGCAACGCGCCGCCATCACCGCAACCTGCATCCGCGTCCCCGTCCGCCGCGCCCACGCCGAGAGCGTCAACGTCACGCTCCGCACCGAGGCCACCGCGCGCCAGATCCGCGCTGCCCTCGCGGCGTTCCCCGGCGTGCAGATCGTCGATGACCACGCGAGCAACGCCTTTCCCACGCCCCTCAAGGCCAGCGGCAGGGACGAAGTCCTTGTCGGCCGCATCCGGCCAGATGCCTCGCGCCTCCCGCCCGACACGCTCGCGGCACTCTCGAAGAGCAAGGGCTCGGTCGATGATGTCCCCTGCATCGCCTTCGACCTGTTCATCTGCGGCGATCAGTTGCTGAAGGGCGCAGCGCTCAATGCGGTGCAGGTAGCGGAACTGCTCATCAAGTGACTGTCGTGCCCTTGCCCTCTCGCGCCTTCACGCCACCCTCCACCCCTTGCCCTCCCGCACCACGCGCCGGTACAGCGTGTCGCGCTCCACGGGCTCGAAGCCCGCATCGCGGATCGCCTTCTGCAGCGTCCACACGTTCACTTCCTGGTGCGTGGGGACATCCTTCGCCCCCTGCGGCACCTTGGTGATGTCGTACCACACCACCGTGCCATCGAGGTCATCCGCGCCGCACTGCAGCATCAACTGCGCCATCGGCAGCGTCTGCATGATCCAGAACGCCTTGACGTGCGGAAAGTTGTCGAGCATCAGCCGCGAGATCGCCAACGTCCGCAGGTTCTCCAGCCCCGTCGGCCCGGGCAGGTGCTCGAGGTCGCTGCCATCGGGGAAGAACGGGAGCGGGATGATGGTCTGGAATCGCCCGGAAGGAAGGGACGGAGCGACGGAGCCACGAAGCGACGAAGTGCCGGAATCGGTTGGTTCGCTGTCCGTCCCCTTCGTTGCTTTGTCGCTTTGTCCCTTCGTGGCTTCCCGACGCAGCGCTTCATCCTGCGCATTACGCAGCATCTCCATGTGCACCAGCCGCTCGCGCCGCTGCTCGATGTGCCCGTAGAGAATCGTCGCGTTGGTGTTCAGGCCGAGCCCGTGCGCCTCGCGGTGGACATCCAGCCACACATCCGAGCGGATCTTCCCCTTGAACGCCTCATCGTGCACGCGGTCGTCGAACACCTCCGCGCCCCCGCCCGGCAGCGACCCCAGCCCCGCCTTCTTGAGTTCGCTCAGCACCCAGCGGATGCCGTCGCGCCGCGCTGCACGCCCCTCCTCCGTCGCGTCGTTCGCGCCCTTGTACACCTTCGCAATCCGCGCCAGGTGCACCACCTCCACCGCCGTGAACGCCTTCACGTGCAGTTCGCTCCCCAGCCGCCGCGCCTCATCGCGGATCGTCGCAACCAGTTCCGGGTAATAACTCCACGGCAGGTACGGGTGCAGCCCGCCGACCGAGTGGATCTCCGTCGCGCCGCCCTCCACCGCCTTGCGCACCTCTTCCCGCACGTACGCCATGTCTCGCGTGTACGCCCCCGGCTCATCCTTCTTGCGGTAGAACTCGCAGAACTTGCACGACAGCGCGCAGACGTTCGAGTAGTTCAGGTGCCGGTTGATGTTGTAGTACGCCACGCCCCCCTCGCCCGGCGCGCCGTGCAGCCGATTGCGCACCATCGCCGCGAGTTCGCACACCGTCCAGATGTCCGGCGTTGTGTACAGCAGGTCGCCATCTTCAAGCGTCAGCCGCTCGCCGCGCTCCACCTTCTCGCGGATCACATCCAGCCGCCGGTCTCGCCCGCCGGCCACACCGCCAGCGCCCCGCGGCCTTGCCGGCCGGCTCGTCACCCCCGCCCCGGGTTCTGCTGTCGCGATCGTCGCCATCACGCATCCTTCCCGCGTCGAGCCCGGCGGCACGCCGCGCTCTGCTTTCAACACTTCTTGAAAACTGTGGAATCATAGCCCGGGGCGAGCACCGCTTCCGAACTCACCCGCCGGCGCGTTCCTCTACCATCCTCCCCCCATGCCTCCCCCGCGGCCGTACCGCCTGCCCATCGCCCTGCCCTCCGCCCACTTCATGGCGTTCGCGCCCCTGGATGCGTGGGCCCGCGTGCTTGGTCGGGCTCGGAGTCCGATCTCGCCGCGGTTCTGGCCGCGGCTTGCGTGGTGCCTGTTCACCTCCTGCATCGCCACCGTCGCGACGTTGCCGGAGCGTCTGATCCTTGCGCCGTTCGTCGCCGCGGCGTATCGGCGCCGGCACCGGTCGGTCGACGCTCGCGCGTCGGCCACGAATCCCGGAACGGTCGTGATCGTGGGGTACTACCGCTCCGGCACCACGCATCTGCACTACCTGCTCTCGTGCGACCCGCGGTTTGTGACGCCCAAGTGGTATCAGGTGCTCGCGCCGACGGGGTTCCTGGCTTCGTGGGAGGCTCTGCGGTGGCTGATGACGCCGTTTGTCTCGAGCACGCGGCCGCAGGATGACGTCGCGATCGGCCCGGAGTGGCCCGCCGAGGACGACTTCGCCGTCAACAACTGGACCGGTTGCTGCACGATGCCGGGGCGCATGCTGCTGCCGCGCGCCTGGGACCGATTCTCAAATCTCAACGACATCGAGCATACGCCGCCCGCAGACCGCGACGCGTTCGGCAGCGCCCTTGTGGGCTTCTGCTGGAAACTCCGGCGGCTGTTCCCTTCGCGCACGCTGCTGCTGAAGACGCCCGCGCACACCGCGCGAGTCGCGGAACTTTGCCGGCTGCTCGGGCCGAACACGAAGTTCGTTCATCTGTCGCGAGAGGCGGGCGCGGTGCTGCGTTCCAACGTCGCGATGCACGCTCGATTCGAGCCCTACTTTCTGCAGGACTATCCCGGCGACGCCGTCATCCGCGACCGCATTATCGCCGAGTACGACGCGACGGAACGGGCGTTTCTGAGAGATGCCGCGACGCTGCCGCCGGGCACGCTCTCTCGCGTCCGCTACCAGGACCTGGTCGCCGATCCGCTCGGTGAGATCCGCCGTGTGTACCGCGATCTGTCGCTCGGTCTGACTCCTGAACTCGAGGCCCGTTTCGCCGCGTATCTGCACAGCGTCTCCGACTACCGCGCGGCATCGGACAAACCGAAGCCCGCGGGAAGCGAGAACGGGGGACACGCATCGGCCGCCGACGCGACACCCGGGCAACTCACCTGGATGCACGCCGCTTTCGGACACGACAAGCCGGCCGCGCCAAAGGCCACGCTCCCGCCTGCGCCGCGCGCCGCCGATCCCATCACCCCCGGCGCGCCCGTCTTCGCTCCGATCATGGCCGCGGTCGTGGTGAGCGCGCTGTGGCTCGGCCTCGCCGCGGCGTTCCGCGACCGGTTCGACTGGCTGATCTGGCCGGCGGGGATCGCCGTCGGCCTTGCTTGTCTGCGTGCCGCGCGGGGCGGGACGTGGAGACTGGGCGTGTGGGCCGCGGCGATCACCCTCTGCACCCAACTGTGCGTGGCGTATCCGGGGACGTACCTGTCGTGCAACGACTACTGGCGGCGCGACGAGGTCGCGTGGCGCGACGTGCTGGACTCGACACGCGACGGCCTGCTGGCCATCAACAACTTCGTGTGGACGATGCTCGGCGTCGGCACCGCGTACCGCTTCGCGTCGCGCAAGCACGTCCGTCCGCCGGGGATGTAGGGTTTCACTCCGCCGTCGCCCTTCGCAGCCGGTCGCCGATCGCCTCCCACAGCGCCGCATCCGCGTCCGTTGCCCGCACTTCCGGCTGCTCGATCAGGATTCTCGCTGCGCCCATCGCGTCCGCTTCGCGCAGACGCGCGTAGAGCGCTGCGGCGTACGACTCGGCATCCGATGGCATCGCGATCGCCACATGCGGCTTCGCGACCAAGCGCGAACCGATGGTCAGGACCGCCGCGGGTGAACCGCCATCGTCACGCAAAGCCGGCGCCAGGTCCTCCCCGCGCACAAGCCTCGCCCGCGTCCGCGGCGCATAGTGCCTGGCGAGCATGCCCGGCGACTCCAGCAGCGTCGCGCCCGCGCCGCTCGCCGCGATGCCCGCGCCGATTTCGACCGCCGTTCCCAGAAGGCTCGAAATCGAGGCGGCGCTGATCAGACCCGGCCGCAGCACGCGGGGTCGGGGGCCGCTCAGTGACACGACGGTGGACTCGATTCCGCCGCGGCACGCGCCGCCCTCCAGCACAAACAGGTCGCAACCCGGAAAGCCCTGGCGGACATGTTCGGGCGTGGTGGGTGAGATCATCCCCGATGGATTGGCGCTCGGCCCCACAAGCGGCCCGCCGAACTCAAAGAGCAGCGCCAGCGCCACCGGATGATCCGGGCACCGCACCGCCACGCCCGGACCTCCCGCGGTCACGATCGCGGGGAGCCCACGGATCCCGGTTTCCCGCGGCAGAATGATCGACAACGGCCCGGGCCAGAACGCGCGGGTCAGGGCTTCGGCCCCGTCACTCCACGCGCGCGCCGCGACCACCCGGCGCGCCATCTCCGGCCCGCTCACGTGCACGATCAGCGGGTTGATCGAGGGTCGGCCCTTCAACTCGTACACGGCCCGAACCGCGTTCTCGTTCATCGCATCGGCGCCGAGGCCGTACACGGTCTCGGTCGGGAACGCCACCAGCCGCCCCTGTCGGAGCAGCGCCACGGCCTGCCTGATGTCGGCGAACGCATCTCTCATGCGGGCGATTGTTGGCGAGGGATCGGGTGCCGGGTTGAGAAATCGGCCCCGGCGAACAGGTCGATCGCCGTGAAAAACATGCAATTCTCAATCGCGGCCAGTTGGAATCGCGCCGACTGCTCACTTGTTCGCCGCCGCCACAACCATCGCGATGATCCCCACGATGATCAGGCACATGATCGTGAACAGCGTGATCTTGATCCAACTGTACGGCCGATCGCCCTGCACCTCTCCCGTCCGTGCGTTCACCAGGAACTGGTAGACACGGTTCTGATACCGGTACGCGCTCACCCACACCGGGAGCAGGATGTGCTTGTACGTCAGGCGGTCGTACCGGCTGCTCATGCAGTTGATGCGCTGCTCATCGCCGCCGATGTCGCGGCGGATCGTGCTCTCGATCACTCCCCGCATGATGTCCTTGGCGATCTCGAAGCCCTCGCTCAGGTCGATCTGGTAGCACTCCGCACGGAAGCCTGCGAGATAGTCCGTTGAGAACGGCACGACCGCCTTCAGATCCCACGGCTCCAGCGCTTCCATCCGCTTGCTCGGCAGCGAATGGCTCGCGATTACCAGCACGTCATCAAAGGTGTTCTCGACCACGCCCGCGCGGTACGACCAGCGGACCTTCCGCACGGTCTGCCGGTTCTTTCCGGTGCCGACGGTCACGTAGTACGCATCGCCCCGCTGGCCCTCGTACCGCGTCGTCACGTGCGTGTCGTAGGTCCAGGCGGGCACGTACGCCCCGCTGACCGCCGCATCGAGCCGACCCTCGTTCTTGAGCGCATTGGGAGCAAACCACCGGCTCTTCAGCCATGAACGAAAACTCTCGATCGCCCGTTCCCGCGGCACGCCGAAGGGCAGAACCGCGTTGGGCAGGATCACCGTCGACGTCGACTCGACGGCCACGATGTTGCTGGCGCAGAAAGGGCAGGCCAGGCTGGTGACGCCCCTGGGCTTCACGATCTCGGCAGCGCAGGAAGAACACTTCAGCGTCGGCGCTTCGACCTTCGCCGCCGCGTTCTGCATCTCCGCAAGCGTGGAGTCGAAACTCAGTTCCTCGACCGCCTCGAAGCCGCCCGCATCATCGATCTGATTCTCGTGGGAGCAGTACGGGCACTTGAGCGCCATCTGCCCGGGCGCAAACTCCAGTTTGGCCCCGCACTGCTCGCACGGATACCGCCGCGGCTCGTTTGCCGCGTGCGCCTGATGCTCGGTCGGGCTGCCTTCGGCCTGGCTTTCCAACGGGTGTTCGTCCTGAATGTTCTCTGTCTTCATGCCGAATCTTGATTCCCGTCTCTGCCGACCGACTACCGCGGAAGCGGCGGCGGCGTTCCCGCTGCCCCGCCGCCAAACGCCGCGGCAAGGTCCGGAACATCCTTCGCCGCGGTCCACGCGGCCATCCCCTGTCGCCACACCAGCGTGTCGGGCTTCAGATCGCCCGATCTCGCCCTCGCGATGACGAGGGCCAGTTCGAAGGGGCCGTGCTGCTGTCCGTCGATCGCAAGAAACAGAGGAGCCGAGGCACCCGGCACCGGCGGAGGCACGCCCGGCCCGCCCCCGGCACCCGCCGCGGAGCCCGCGCTCTGCTGCATCGCGCCGCCCATCGTCCCGGCGAACGCCTGCCCCATCCCCATGCCCACGAACATCCCCGCCGTGCCCGGGTTCTTCGCGGCGTCGCCGATCGCCTCCGCGGCCTTGAACTTCGTGTACGCATCGAGGTTGCCGACCACGCCCATGCTCGAACGCTTGTCGAGCGCTGCTTCCACCTCCGGCGGCAGCGAAACGTTCTCGACCGTCAGCCGGGGGATCTCCAGGCCGTACTTGTCAAAGTCGGCCTGGCACTTGCCCGTGATGAACTCCGACAACTCGCGGTAGTTGCCCGCGAGGTCGAGCATCGGGATCTTCGACTCGCCGAGGATGTCCGCAAACTCCGAGACGATGATGTTGCGGAGTTGGTTCGCGATCTCCTCGGTTGTGAAGCGGCCATCGGTGCCGACGACGTTTTTCAGGAATGCCGCGGGGTCTTTGACGCGCATGGTGTAAGTGCCGAACGCGCGCAGCCGCACCGGCCCGAACTCCGGGTCACGGACCATGATCGGGTTCATGGTGCCCCATTTGAGGTCCGTGAACGTCCGCGTCGAGACGAAGTAGACCTCGGCCTTGAACGGCGACTCGAAGCCATACTTCCAGCCCTTGAGCGTCGCCAGGATCGGCAGGTTCTGGGTCGTCAGCGTGTGCGTGCCGGGCTTGAAGACGTCGGCCAGTTGCCCCTCGTTCACGAAGCACGCCGCCTGCCCTTCGCGCACCACCAGTTTCGCGCCGTACTTGATCTCGTTCTGGAAGCGATCGAACCGGTACACGATCGTGTTGTTCGTGTCGTCGATCCACTGGACGATGTCGATCAGTTCCTGCTTCAGACGATCCCAGATGCCCATTGCTGCTTCCCGCCTTTCTAGGGCCGCCCCATGGGCGAGCCTGCTCGTACAGGATACCGCGCCCCCCGCCCATCTCCCCTACCCCCTTCCCCTGTTCGCGGCATCCTCCAACTCATTCGGAGAATCGCCGCGGAGTTGCACCTCGATGGCCCCTTCGCCCCTGCCCCGCCGGGCCTCCAAGCCCTACCGACTGGCGCGAACCCCGGCGCCATCCACGCCGATATAGTTGGGTGACAGGCGCGGACAAGCGGCCGCCGTCGCCGGGAAACCGGTGCCGGAGGAAAGTCCGAGCACGACAGGACACGGCGGTGGGTAACGCCCACCCGTCCGCAACCGGTTCAACTGGAACGCGGGCGAGGGAAAGTGCCACAGAAAGCAAACCGCCGATGGCCCTTCAACAGGGCTCAGGCAAGGGTGAAAAGGTGGAGTAAGAGCCCACCGCCCGCTTGGTGACAAGCGGGGCACGGAAAACCCCGCCGCGTGCAAGGTCCAGCAGTCGCCGCGTCCCTTGTGTTTGCGGGGACGACGCCCGGTCCGGGCGGAAGGCGGCGGGTAGACCGCTCGAGCCCGTCAGCAATGGCGGGCCCAGAGAAATGGCCGCTCCGCCACGAAGGCCCGCTCTCCTCCCTCCAGCCCCCGTCAATGAGGACCAGGAGGGAAAGGGGGGCGGGAACCACGCGGCGAGACAGAACTCGGCTTATGCGTCCGCGCCGATTCCAGATGCGGGCCCTCGGGAAACCGGGGGCCCGCGGCCGTTTTGGCACTGTCTCTGGTGGGCCGGCACTCCGTGTCGGCTTCCTTCGCCTTTACGCCCCCGCCATCACCGCCGCTGCGCCTCGCCGAACTACCACCTGTTGCGAGAGCCGCTTGGCCATGGCCAGCGTCTCGCCCCGCAGTTCCGGCACCGCGGTGTTCTCCCACAACTGGCCCTTGCGCAGCGGCCCCACCAGCATCAGCCGCTCCTGCACGCGGCCCGTGCGGTCCACGATCGTGCCATGGGCGTCCGTCTCCAGCCCAAGCCCGAGTGCATCCGGACGCACCAGCCCATCGGCCACCAGCCGCTGCACGAACGCATCCTCCACCTTGCGCAGGTCCGTCTCCGGGCCCGTGCAGTTGATCACCCGCGCAACACGCAGGGCGGTCTCGCTCTCTTCGCCGCGAGGCAGCATTCTCACACGCACTCCCGTTGCGTCTTCCGAATAGCCCAGCACACGCCCCGCGTGCACCACCAGTTCGTTCCGCGCAATCAGTTCCGCGATCGGCGTTGCGCTCTCGGGCGCAGCGCGGTGCCTGTGCGTCTCCCAGAACGGCCGCACATGCCGCAGGAACCGCGCCCGTTCGCGCTCATCGAGGCTCTGCCAGAGCGCCGGCGTGTCGTGGCGCAGGCTCGTCACCACCTCGCGCCAGTCGATTCCCCGGGCCGCCGCGGCTCGGACCTCTGCTCGCAGGGACCTGAGCAGACCAAGCGCGGTCCGCGGCCATTGATCCAGCGACTTCGGCCGCGGGTGCGATGTCGGCGGCCGGATCGATACTCGGTGCGGCTGGGGCAGGAGTCCCCGGCGCGAGACCGCATGGATCGTGCCGCGATGCCCCCGCTCCTTCAGCGCGATCGCGATGTCCACCATCGTCAAGCCCGTGCCTATGAGCAGCACTTCGCCATCGGGCTCCACATCCAGCGCGCCCGTTCCCCACGGGTCCTTCGCATAGCGCCAACTCCTATAGAACGCCGAGTCCTCCACCCACGGATTGCCTGGCGGAAAGTTCCCGATCGCCAGCACCGCGTCGTCGGCCGTGACTTCGCTCCCCCCCTCCAACTCGACCGACACACCCTGGCCCCGGACCCGCAACCCTGCCGCGCCCCGCGGCACCCTTGTCAGCCGCACCGCCTCACCCGCCGCCGCATCCGCTTCTTCCAGAATCGAGGCGAGGTACCTGCCGTACATGGGCCGCGGCACAAACGTACCGCCGCTGATCTTCGAGTCCTGTTGGCGCGCCCAGCGGAGAAAGTGATCAGCATCGTCCGGGAACGCGCTCATGCGGCCGGCCGGGACGTTCAGCAGGTGGCCCATCGAGGACGTCGAGTAGGCGACGCCCGCGGTGAACTTCCCCGACCGCTCGATCAGGTAGACCTGAAACGGCTCGCCACCGCCCGCCTCGCGCTGCTTCTCGGCCAGCAGCCGGAGCAGGTGGACGCAGGTCATGGTCCCGCCGAATCCGGCGCCGATGATCGCGAACGTACGCATGGGCCAAGTCTACCAGATCTGGAGCGAATCGGCCCGAACACCGCCGCCCGCGATGCTGCCGCGGCTACCTGGTCACACGCTCAAAGACGTATCTCGCGACGGTCCGCGTGCCACGACCGTCCGGCTCGACGGCCTCCAACACCCACCGATCGTCGGTCGTGAAGACGAGTTTCAGCGATACGTCCGCGCCGCGACGATCGGCAAAGGTCAGCGCCGAGCCATTCCCGCGCACCTCGCCGTTCAGACGCCGCACCGCAGGCGAGGCGTCGCCCCAGGCGGTGAGCGTCAGGCCGGCTTCAGGCTCGGAGGCGAAGAGCATGGAGCCGCCCTTGCGTGCCGCTCGCCCGCCGAGTTGTCCGCTGCTGCTCTGCACATCCAGCAGGACAAAGTGCTCGTTCTCGATGGTGCCCGCCGCGGTCCCCGCGGCCTGAATCTTCGCGCCATCGCTCCCGATCGACCAGCCGTCGAACCGCCAGACGCCGACGATCCTCGCGAGTACAGCGCGATCGGCATCCGCCTTGGTTCCGCCCGCGGGCGTCTGGATGGCGCGGAGCGCGGGATTCGGGCCGAACTCTTCCTTCGCCGCACCCTGGCGGCATCCCGATGCGCCGACAGCCGCTCCGCACAGCATCGAAATCACGACCGCGGTGCGGAAGGACCGGATCAAGGCTTCGGTTCGGCTCGGCATCACTGTGCACCTCCCGAGTAGCGCATGTCCTGCTGCTGCTGCTGCGCGCGGCGGTTTTGGTCGCCGATGACCCCGCCGGCAACCGCGCCGGAAATGGCGCCGATGGCCGCGCCCTTGCCGGCAGAACCGGTCAGCGAACCGATGGCCAGTCCGCCGAGCGAACCGATGGCCGCGCCCGACAGGGCGCCTTGACCGGCGGACTCGCATCCGGCTGCGCATAAAGCGGTTGCGCCGAAAACGATCGCGCACGCAGCGCGTGCGCTCTTTCGACGACTCGGAATTACGGTGCCCATGAAAACCCCTTTTGTCTGAGCGTCCCGGAAAAAAACGCGCATCAACGATTGAAACCTATTGTGGACTACAGTATCCTGTTATCCATTGCAGGGCAAGTCTTTGTAGACTTCCTCAAGGATACCGGCCCGCTTCGACCGAGCGGCGCCAACCGTGCGGAGGCGCTGACATGTCGAAGAAGCCCCGGAAGTCCGAAGAGAAGTCCAAGGACAAGTCGCTCAAGAACAAGGAGTACACCAAGGAACTCCGCAAACTGCAGGCCGACCTGTGCACCCTTCAGGAGTGGGTCAAGCACAAGGGACTTCGGGTCATCATCGTCTTCGAAGGACGCGACGGCGCGGGCAAGGGCGGCACGATCCGCGCGTTGACCGAGCGGGTGAGCCCCCGCGTCTTCCGCGTCATTGCGCTCCCGGCGCCATCCGACCGCGAGAAGTCGCAACTCTATATCCAGCGGTACATCGCCCACTTCCCCGCGGCGGGCGAGGTCGTGATCTTCGATCGCAGTTGGTACAACCGCGCGGGTGTCGAGCGCGTCATGGGCTTCTGCAACGACGACCAGTACGAGCGGTTCCTGAAACTCTGCCCCGCGATCGAGAGCGAGTTCGTCCGCAACGGCATCATCCTGATCAAGTTCTGGATGGAAGTCGGTAACGACGAGCAGGAGCGCCGATTCAAAGCGCGGATCGAGGATCCGCTCCGGCAGTGGAAACTCAGCCCGATGGACCTGCCATCGCGTGAACGGTGGTTCGAGTACTCGCGGGCACGGGACCGCATGCTCGAGGCAACCGACACCGAGACCTCGCCGTGGTACATCGTCCGCTCGGACAACAAGAAGCGTGCGCGTCTGAACTGCATCAGCCACCTGCTCAAGTTGATCCCGCACAAGAAACTGCCGCGGGAGAAGATCAAACTCCCATCGCGCTCGAAGAAGCACGCGTACGACGATCAGGCGTCGTTGAAGGGGCGTCGGTTCGTGCCGGAGGTGTACTAGCGCCTCGCCGCGGATGGCTGATGACACGGAGATAGACCATGTGCCGCTGGCTTGGGTATTCCGGGGCGTCGATCTCGCTTGAGCAGGTGCTGTTCAAGCCCAAGAACTCGCTGATCGATCAGAGCATGAGCGCCAAGTCCGCGGAGACACCGACCAACGGCGACGGCTTTGGCGTCGGGTGGTATGGGTCGCGTCCGTTCCCGGGCCTGTTCCGCAGCATCCGGCCGGCCTGGAACGACTTCAACCTGCGCGACTTGGCCGCGCAGATCGACTCACACCTCTTCCTGGCCCATGTCCGCGCGACATCGCAGGCGACGGTGCAGGAGACCAACTGTCACCCGTTCCGCTACAAGAACTGGCTGTTCGTGCACAACGGCGAGATCCACGGGATCGAGAAGTTCCGCAAGCGTCTGGTCGAAGCGGTCTCCGACGAACTGTTCACAGAGATCCTGGGCACAACCGACTCGGAGGTCATGTTCTACCTCGCCCTGACGCTCGGGCTCGAGCAGGACCCCCCCGGCGCGCTGTCACGCATGGCGGGCTTTGTCGAACGAGTGGCAAAGAAGCATGGCGTGCCCGAGACGCTGTGGATGACCCTCGGTCTCACCGACGGCCAGACGCTGTACGCGCTCCGCTACGCCAGCGACGGCGAGGCGCCGACACTGTACTACACCCGTGATGTCGAGGACGTGTACAAGATCAACCCGGACCTCGAGGGCAAGTTCTCGATAGACACGCGGTTCATCGCGTCGGAGCCTACGGGGAAAGCGCGCGAACTGTGGCTCACTGTGCCGCAGAGTTCGTTCCTGAAGGTCACCGGTTCCCAGATCGAGGTCACGCCGTTCAGGCCGAGCCGCGACGCATGAACGCCGCCGCATGGGTACCAAGCGCCGGCTGGCTGCGGGCCTACCGCCGCCTCGATCTTCGCGCGGATGTCGTCGCGGGCATCACGCTCGCGGCGTACCTGATCCCCGCGGGAATGGGCGACGCCTCGCTCGCCGGGCTCGCACCTCAGACCGGTCTGTACGCCTGCCTGTTCTCGGGGCTGCTGTTCTGGATGTTCAGCAGTTCGCGGCAGACGGCGATCACCGTCACCTCGGCCATTTCCATCCTGCTGGGCACTTCCCTGGCGGGCCTGGCCGGGGGAGACCAGGTGCGACTCGCCGCGCTCGCGGCGTGCACCGCGCTCCTGGTCGCGGCCTACTCGCTGATCGCGTGGCTGCTGCGGGCGGGTGCGCTCGTCAACTTCATCTCCGAGACGGTGCTCATCGGCTTCAAGGCCGGCATCGCCGTGTATCTCTTCAGCACGCAGTTGCCCAAGTTCCTCGGCTTCAAGGGTTCGCACGGTTCGTTCTGGGAGCGGATGTGGCACATCATCACGCACGCATCGGACACCAGCCTGACCGCCGCGGGAGTCGGAGGATGCGCGCTCCTGGTCCTCATCCTCGGCTCGCTCTTCATGAAGAACAAGCCGGTTGCGCTGTTCGTGGTGATCGCCGGCATCGTGTGCACGGCGGTGTTCCATCTCGATCGCGCCGGCCTGCCGACGCTAGGCGCCGTGCCGCAGGGCCTGCCGCGGCCCGGTCTCCCGCTGATCTCCTGGGCCGACATTGATCCGATTCTTGAACTGTCCGTCGCCTGCTTCCTGCTTGCATCGGTCGAGACGGCGGCGATCGGTCGCACGTTTGCCGCCAAGCATGGGACGAGGTTCGATGCGAACCAGGAGTTTCTCGCGCTCGCCGCGGCGAATCTCGGCGCCGGGATCGGGCATGGATATCCCGTCAGCGGCGGGATGTCACAATCGCTGGTCAACGACGGCGCGGGTGCCCGCACGCCGCTCTCGGGGTTGATCGCCTCGGTCGTCGTGATCTGTGTCGTGCTGTTCCTTACCGGGCCGCTGTCGTTGCTGCCGCAGACCGTGCTCGCGGCGATCGTGCTGACGGCGGCGATGGGGCTCATCAAGGTCAAGGCAATCAAACTGCTCTGGCGGGTTGACCGCGCAGAGTTTTTCATCGCGTTCGCCGCGTTCCTGGGTGTGCTGAATGGCGGCATCCTCCGCGGCGTGTTCATCGGTTCGCTCCTCTCGATCCTCTGGCTGCTGCACCTCGCGTCGCGCGTGCGGGTTTCGTTCCTGGGGCGCATCCCAGGCACCGACCGGTACTCGGACATGGAGCGCCACCCGGACAACGAACCGACTCCGGGCACGCTGATCTGCCGGCCCGAGGGCGGGATCCTGTACTTCAACGCGGAGCATGTTCACGACCGAGTGATGAGCCGATTCAGGTCAGAGGCTGTCCGGCCTTCGCTGGTGGTGCTCGATCTGTCCGCTTCGCCGCGGATCGACATCGCGGGAGCGGAGGTGCTCATCCGCCTTGCCGAGGAACTCTCGGGCGAGAATGCCCGCCTGCGCATCGTGGAGGCGAGGTCGTCGGTCCGCGACCGGTTGCGCATGATGGCCACCGAGCAGAGGATCGGTCGAGTTGACCGCTTCTCGACGGTGGCCGATGCGGTCGCGGCTGGAAGAAGCCAATCCAACGATCATGTTTGAAGGAGTCGGCGGGAATGACTGATGCGTCTACCACTCCGGCAGGTTCAGGGAGCGTCAGCCTCGGCGACGAGGAGGCCGTCAAGAAGGTGCTCATCGACTCGGTGCTCGGCCTGTGGGAGGTCGTGAACAACCTGACTCGGATCAAGCCGACTCGTCGGGAGCGGTTCCGCGTGACCATCTTCGGCTCGGCGCGGGCCCAGCCGGGCACCTTCGTGTACGAGGAAGTGAAGCGCGTCAGCGCAGCGCTCGCGGAGATGGGGTGCGAGATCCTCACGGGCGGCGGACCGGGCCTGATGCAGGCGGCCAACGAGGGCGCCGCAGGCGCCGGCAGCGCCGCCGGCGCTTCGGTCGGCATCCGCGTGGACCTGCCGTTCGAGCAGGAGGTCAACCCGTTCGTGGACCAGATGTTCGAGCACAAGACGTTCTTCACGCGGCTGCACCACTTCGTGCTGGCCTCGGACGCGTTCATCGTCGTGCCGGGTGGGATCGGCACGGTGCTGGAGATGCTGATGGTCTGGCAACTCCTGCAGGTCAAGCATGTCGAGGGCGCGCCGCTGATCGTCGTCGGGAAGATGTGGGAGGAACTGGTGGTCTGGGCACGGAGACACATGGTCGAGGGGGAGGTCGCGCTGGCGAACGCGGAGGACATGAACATCCCGGTCTGCCTGGAGAGTGCCGACGAGGCAATCGCCGCGGTGCGTGAGCATCATCGACGGTGGACCGAGCGACAAGGCGCCCGTTGAAGCGGGCATGAGGGCACACACCAGGCGGCGCCGCCGCCGGAGCAAAGGAGCACGAGCATGTCACAGGGATCTTCGTTCAAGAGCAAACTCGAGGCGGTCAAGGCGGAGTTCGCGAAGTCGGTGGACAAGTTGAAGACAAGCGCAGCCGCGGATGCCAAGGATCTCGACAAGAGGTACCAGCAGTACGAGAAGGTGCGGATCGAACTGGCGGAGAAGGTGATCAAGCCGCGGCTGGATGAACTCGTCGCGCAGATCCCGGGGGTGAAGCACGATCTGAAGAAGGACATCGACGGCGCAAACCTGATCCTGAGTTTCCCGCGGACCCAGGAGCGGTCCGCGCTCGTCGAGATCATCCTGTCCATCTCGCACGACGACGCGTTCAAGCAGGTGCTGTTCGGGTACGAACTCCGGATCATCCCGGTCTTCATGGAGTTTGAGAAGTTCTCAAAGTTGACGCTGCCGCTCGACGGGCTGAAGTCCGACCTCGTCGCGGCGTGGCTCGACGAGCGCCTGCTGTCGTTCATGAAGACCTACCTGAACATGCAGTTCGTCGAGCAGTATCAGCGCGACAACATGGCCACCGACCCGGTGCTCAACCGGCGGTTCCCCAGCAACCTCGCCGCGGGAACCATCGAGCACAAGGGAACCACGTTCCGCTTTGCCTCGCCCGACTCCATGAAGATGTTCAAGGAAAACCCGGAGAAGTACGTCTCGCGCCTGGGCGGCTGAGGCCCGGGGGACTCACCGGAAGGAATGCTGCCGATCGCTCGACGCCCGCGCGGTCGCCGCGAGGTGTGCGCACGCGCACCCGATCATTGCTGGCCGCGGTCAGATGCCCTGCCGGCCGAGGTCTTCTTCACAGATCAGCCGGAACTCCTTGCGTCGGAGTATCTGGCCGGCGAGCGTGGCGTCGTCCACGCAGATGGCGATGGTCGGGTTGCCCGTGGGGCTTGCCATAAGCGGGTAGGCGAACCGGATGTTCAGTTCCGCGCCCAGCAGGTACATGCACATCCGTTCGAGCGTGTGCCCCTTGCACAGTTCGACGCAGATGAGCGGGACTTCGGTGAACGGCAGTTGATGCCGCGTCAGCAGCAGTTTCGCCTCCTGGGCGTTGTTCGTGATGATCCGGACAATCGCGCAGTCGCTCGCGTCATGCACGCTCAGCGCCGCCAGGTGCACCGGGGAGTGCTCGAAGGCCCGCAGCAGTTCGTACAACTTGCCGACGCGGTTGTCGAGGAAGACGGAAAACTGCGTCACGCTCGGCGTGGCATAGCCCTGAGTGGTTTCCGACGGTGACGATGCCTGAGACATTCCGACCTCCACCTTCCCCGCCGACCCGCTCCAACGACCGCCGGCGCCGCGGCGGCTGCCGGTCCTCAACCTCGGTTGAGTTTATCGGCCCTTGCGCATGGCGGAAAGCCGCCCAGAACCGGGCACACCGGCAGCCGGGCTAAAGGTCGGTTCGTTCAGCGCGTCGGATGAGCCCGGCGCGTCAGGCCGAGAAACTCGACCCGCACCCGCAGGTCGTGGTGGCGTTGGGGTTCTGGAAGACGAAGCCGCGGCCCATGATCTCGTCGCGGAAATCGATCACCGTGCCGTTCAGGTACAAAAGGCTCTTGGGGTCCACAATCACCTTGATCCCGTGCTGCTCGAAGACCTCGTCGGTCTCCTTCTGGGTCTCGGTCAGATCCAGCAGATACGAGAAGCCCGAGCACCCGCCGCCCTTGACGCCGACCCGCAGACGGACCTTCTCCGCGTCGAGTTCCTGCTGCTGGATGATGTTCCTGACTTCCCGGGCTGCGCCCTCGGTCAGGCTGACCACGTCGCTGCCCTGGGTTGTCGTGCTATTGGTTGTCGCCGCCGTGGACATGGGTGAACTCTCCGAAAAACCGCTCATTGATGGTACGCAGGGCGTCTGCGGGGGTTCGGCCGGGGCGAAGGCCATCTGCCGTCACTTCCGGCATGCGCGTCAGTGGGCGTGCTCGTGGTCATGATCCTCGACCGGGATGCCGTTCTTGGTCTTGTAATCCGCGATGGCCGCCTTGATCGCGTCCTCGGCGAGCACCGAGCAGTGGATCTTCACCGGGGGCAGGCTCAGTTCCTGCACGATCTCGGTGTTCTTGATCGCCAGGCCCTCGTCGAGCGTCCGCCCCTTGAGCCACTCGGTGGCCAGCGAACTGCTCGCGATCGCGCTGCCGCAGCCGAAGCACTTGAACTTCGCGTCCGCGATGCGGCCGGTCGCCTGGTCGACCTTGATCTGCAACTGCATGACGTCGCCGCACTCGGGCGCACCGACGAGGCCCACACCAAGGTCCTTGCGCTGCTTGATCTCGGCCTGCGTGCCGAACGAGCCGACGTTGCGCGGATTCTCGTAGTGGTCGATGATCTTTGGTCCGTATGCCATCGCTTCGCTCCAGTTGGCCGACTCAGAGAACCGTCGAGTCGGACGTTTCGGCAGTTGCCGCCTGGCAATCTGCCACTTGAACACTCCCTAGTGATGCGCCCACTCGATCTTCGTCAAGTCGATGCCTTCCTTGTGCATGTCGTACAGCGGGCTCAGGCCGCGGAGTTTCGTGACCGACTCGACCACCTTCTTCGCCGTGTAGTCCACTTCCTCCTCGGTCGTCCATCGGCCGAGGCTGAATCGCAGCGAGGAGTGCGCCAAGTCGTCGCCGATGCCCAGGCCCTTGAGCACGTAACTGGGCTCCAGCGACGCCGAGGTGCACGCGGACCCGCTCGACATCGCGATGTCCTTGCAGGCCATCATCAGGCTCTCGCCCTCGACAAACCCGAAACTGATGTTGGTGATGTGGGGCAGGCGCTTCTCCGCGTGGCCGTTGATCTGGACATGGTCGAGGCCACCGGTGATCGCCTGCTCCAGCCGCCTGCGCAACTTGAGCAGCCGCTCCCCCTCGTGCTGCATCTCGGCGAGGGCCAGTTCGCACGCCTTGCCGAGGCCCACGATGCCGGTCACATTCAGCGTGCCCGACCGGAAGCCGCGTTCCTGCCCGCCGCCATCCACCTGCGCCACCAGACGCACCCGCGGCTTGCGCCGGCGGACGTACAGCGCGCCCACACCCTTGGGGCCGTAGATCTTGTGCCCCGACATCGACAGCAGATCGATGTTGTCCCGCTCCACGTTGACCGGCATCTTGCCCGCCCACTGCGTCGCGTCGGTGTGAAAGATGATGTCCTTCTCGTGGCAGAGCGCGCCGATCTCGCGGATCTCGCTCACCGTCCCGATCTCGTTGTTCGCCCACATCAGGCTCACCAGGATCGTGTCCGGCCGAAGCGCCGCCTCCACCTGGGCCCGCGTGATCACGCCGTCCCGCGGCGGATCGAGGTAGGTCACCTCGAAGCCCTCTTTCTGCAGACGCTTGCACGGATCCAGCACCGCCTTGTGCTCGATCTGGCAGGTGATGATGTGGCCGCGGCACTGTCCAGAGCCGGCCGCGGCCTTCTCGTACATCTCCGCCGCGCCCTTGATCGCCAGGTTGTTGCTCTCGGTCGCGCCGCTTGTGAAAACGATCTCTTTCTCGTTCGCTCCGAGCAGCGCCGCCACCTGCTCGCGGGCCCTGTCGACCCCCTCCTCGGCCTCCCAGCCGAAGCGGTGGTTCCGGCTCCCGGGGTTGCCGAAGATCTTCGTGAGATAGGGCAGCATCGCCTCGACCACGCGCGGGTCGCACGGCGTCGTCGCGGCATGATCCATGTAAACCGGCAGTTTCAGTGCCATGAGGTCCTCGCTGATCAGTCGCCCAAAGAGCCGGCGGCACGTTGGTTACGCTCCGCCAAGCCGCTTCTGTTGCGCTTTAGAATCATTCCAGTATAGCGCGCAAAATACCCTCGAAACCGCTGATTTCGGCCCTCGGGGTCCGTGATCCAGTTGCTCCACCGCGAGGTTCACGGCTTGCCTGACGGCCGCCTGTAGGTCATCTCCACGCGGTTTCCCCGGCCCACGTACTCCACCCGGGCCATGTAGGCCCGCATGAGCAGGAGGCCGCGCCCGGTCGGACGCTCGATGTTCTCGTCCAGTGTGGGATCGGGGACATCTTCGGGTTTGAACCCCGCCCCCTGGTCCTCGATCGCGAGGTCCACGGTATCGTCGGTCACGGCGAACTCGACCCTTGCCGGCGTATCCGCCGGCAGGTTCTTGTGGCCGTGGCGGAAGGCGTTGACCAGCGACTCCTCGAGCGCAAGCCGCACGGCGAATCTCGCCGCGTCCGCGTAGCCGTGACGCGCCATCGCCTCGAGCAGCATCTCCTCGGCGCGCTCGATCTCCTCCCGATGATTGGTGATCAGGAGCAGGGCCGAATCAGGACTGGGCGTCGGGCTGGGCTGCATCCAGGCCGCTTCTCGCTTTCCCCCGCAGGAGCACCCGCCGCGTCGCGGCGGCGGATCGGATCAGGAAAAGCTGGCCAGCGCGGCCTCCGTGCTTTGGTGGATCGAGAACAGTTTGTCCAACTTGGTGATCTTGAAGACCTCGTAGATCTGCGGATCGATGTTCGCCAGGCGAAGTTGCCCCTTGCGGCCCTTCATCTTGTTGTTGATGGTGATCAGCGTCCCCAGCGCGGCCGAGGAGAGGTGATCCACGTTGGCGAAGTTGATCAGCAGTTTCGGGTTCCCCGCCGAGTCGATCAGCGTGCTGATCTCGTCGCCGATCTGCTGGATGTTGGCCTCGTCGAGGATGTTCCGGTCGATGAACTCGACCTGGGTGACGTCCTTTTCCTGCCTGACGCGAAGTCGCGAAGAGCCGGTTGGCATCGCGGGTTCTCCTGGAGTGAATTCTCCTCCATGATACAGACCTCAACCCCGCCACGCTGGCCTTTCCCCAATGAAAAACGCACGGCGCCGGTGCGCCGTGCGTTGGGGTGACTCTCGACGCCCGGGAGGCCGGTCAGCGGCTCCCGAGGCCCGACCGCACGGAGTCCAGCAGGCCGGGGAAGGACTTCTCCTCCTCCTCGGTCTGGATGAGCACCGTCGGCTTGAGCAGGATGAGCAGTGTCTGCTCTTCCTTGCTCTCCAGACGGTTCGTGAAGAACCGGTTGATGATCGGGATCTTGGACAGAACCGGCACGCCCGTCTCGATCTCGACTTCGGTCACCAGGCGCTGGCCGCCCAGCAGGATCGTGCCCTCGTCAGGCACGGTCGCGGTGGTGCGCACGCGGGTGACCGTCACCGTCGGCAACTGGATGAACGACTGGGTGTCCGCCGAGTTCACCAACTGGCCGCCGGCGACCGCCGAGACCGGCTGCTGGGCGAAGCCGTCGATCCGGCCGACGCCCGCGTCGACGTTCAGCGTGACATACCGCCGATCCGACGAGATGACGCCCTCGACCAGCAGCGTCACACCCTCGGACACGGCGTCGACGGTCGGATCGAAGCCGACGGCCGAGTCGCCCGTCACCGGGTTGAGGTCGGAAACGAAGGCCTGCTGCGTCACGACGTAGATGTTGGCCGTCTGACCGTTGGTGAATGTCAGCCGCGGCGCGGTCATCTGGACCGTGCGTTTGTCGGCCTGGGTCGCCTGGATCAGGAAGTCGACCTGGATGTCATCGAGGAACTGCCCGGCGATACCCAAGGCCGGCGCCGCGCTCAGGATGGTGTTCGCGAAGTCGCCTTCCGACAGGATCGCGGCCAGGCCCGAAGAGTTCTGCTGCGCGCCGATCGGCGACCATCCGCGCGGGTTCCGAATGGCCTGGTTGGTCCTCTGCTGGGCCCTGATCGGTCCGGCCACGCCGTTTACCGGTCCCTGGCCCTGGATCGTCCGCTGCAGGCCGCGCTGGCCCGAGGTGTTCTCGAAGTCGAAGAAGTCGCCCGGCTGCACGCTCGGGTCGACACCGCGGGCGGCACGAACCTGGTTGTTGTTGGCGTTGAGCACCAGGTCGATGTCGAATGCGATCCGCTCGAACCAGTTCTGGTTCACGAGCAGGAACTTCGTCTCCACGTTGATCTGCATGTTGCGGATCTCGCGGAGTTTGCTCAGCAGGCCGACGATCTCGCGGTGGTTCCGCGGCGTGTTTGTGATGATCAGCGAGCCGTTGAGTTCCTGCAGCGTGCCCGTCTCGCCGCCGTTGTCGCGCCAGCCTTCAAAGTCGACATTCTGCTGCAGGATGTCGATGATCTGCCGGACGCGCTCCTCGCGCGTCGGGCGGTTGTTCTGGTTCTGATTCTGATTCTCCTCGAACGGGCTCTGGCCGCCGCCCTCGCCCTGCTGGAGCACCGACTGCAGATCGATTTCCGGGACATCCGTGTAGTCGGGGATGTCAAAGAGCAGGTCCTGGATGTTGTAGATCACCAGCGACCGGTTCTTGCGCAGCGCCTCGTCCGACGCGATCGTCAGCACGCCGTTCTCCACCCACCAGTTGGCCGTGGAGAACTGGTCCGTCGAGACCTTGCGCAGGATCCGGTCCAGCAGCGTTTCCGCGGGGACGTTGGTCAACTTCAGCGAGACCAGCGAGTCCTTCGTCACGCCGATCGAGCCCAGGCTCTCCCAGTCCACATCCATGTCGAGGTTGGTGAGCGTCTGGAAGAACCGCAGGACGTCCTCGAGCCGGTTGTCCGTCAGGTTCGCCGGGAAACGCTTGCTGGCGAGGTCCGCCAGCACGCGCCGGTTCTCCGGCGGCTCGTTGTACGCGGCCGTCTCGCCGCGCTGGAAACTCTTCTTAGGCCAGTCGCTGGGATACTCGATCATCCCGGTCGCGGGAAGCATCGCTCGTTCGTTGTCGATCGTCGCCAGCGCGTGGCGGAACTGCTTGTCCCGCTGGACGTCGTTGTACTCCTGGTAGATGACGATGTCGCGGAGGATGTCCTTCAGCAGGAGCGCGGTGGGGTTGTTCGGATCGAGGAACAACACCTGCTCGGTCACCTGCAGCGCGTCGCGGTACTTCCGCTCCTGCTGCAGCGCCCGCACGCGGTCGATGCTCTCGTTGATCTTCCGCTCGCGGTCGCGGGCGAGGGTCGCCTGCCGCTCCTGCTCGGTCTTGGTCCGTTCCTCCTCCGCACGCTTGCGCTCGCGCTCGGAGATCTCTTCGCGCTTCGCTTCGATGGCCCGGATCTGGTCGTCGACCCGCTTGTTGAACCCGGTCATCTCGGCGTCGGAGAACGCTCCCCGCGAACGGCTGATCGACAGGCGTGCGCTGGCGGCGAGGTCGTTGGCCTTGCCCGATTCGCCCGCCGCGAGAGCCGCCGCGGAACGCTCCATGAGGTTGTTGAACTCGGCCATCGCCTGCTGACGCTGGAGGTCGAGACCTTCCACGGTCGCCTGGCCGAGGTTCCGGCCGACGTTCGCCTCCATCCGCACGCGGGCTTCCGAGCGGTTCTGCTCGGCACGGGCGATCTCATCGGCGTTCAGATACGACCGCATCCGCGACAACAGCGCGTCGTACAGGTCCGCCGCACGCGCGAACCGCGACTGGGTGTACGCCTGATCGGCCTCCGCCAGCATGCGCTGGGCCTCGGCCCGCATAGCCGCCTTGATCAGGTCATCCTGGGCGGGTGCGGCGGAAGGCGCCGGCGCGGGCGGTGTCGGGGTTGCCTCGGGCTGGGGTGCGGGCTTGGGTGCGGGCGCGGGGGCCGGCATCTCCACCGCGGGCTCGGCCGGCGCGGGGGCGGCCGGCTCGGGGAGCGGCTCGGGCTCGGGCTCTCCGGCCGGACGAGTGCCCCGGCGGACACTCCCAGGCTGCATCATCGCCAGCGCGGCATCCGTGTCGACATCGAACGGACGGCCCTGCGCCGCCTCAAGGTCGACGATCTTCATCTGAGTCTTTTCGATACTCGCGGCGAGCGACGCATCGAGTTGAACGCCCGAGCGCACCGCGGCGAGGATCGCCGACTTGGCCGCACCGAAACGCTGTGCATCAAAGTCCGCCATCGCCTGCTCGATCAGGCCCGGAACGACCGGCGCCAACTCGGCCCGCCGGGTCGCCGAGTCCGCCAGCACCGACTCGGCGCGGCCCCGCTGCTCGGGCGTTGCGCCGGGCTTGGCGATCACGGCCTTGGCCTGCCGCTCCGCCTCGCGCAGGTCCGACTCGGTCAGCGCCACTTCCGACTTCTGCAGGCTCACCTCGATCGCGTCCATCGTCTTGAGGCGCGTCTCGATCGCACGCATCGACTCCACTGCGCGGGCACGCTGCGCGTCGTTCAACTGATCAACCTCGGTCGAGCGGAGCAGTTTGGTCATCACCACCCGCGCCTCGACCGCACGGCCTTCCGACAGCAACGACTCCGCCCTGGCCAGCAGCGCTGCGCCGCCGGACATCGCCGGTGTCTTCACGCCCTTCGCGTCGCCCGCGGCCTGCGCGAGCGCCAAAGGAGTGATCACCGCTCCTGTTCCTGCAAGCGCGGCGATGGCGGCAAGGGCCTTGGCGTTGCGGATCGTCCGTGTGTTGAACATGACAGCTTCTCCGTGGCGCAGGCCCTCGGGCCATGCAGCGTGCTTGCGGTTCGCACCCGATCGTGCGTCAGTTCCGGGGCCCTAGGGTTGGTCGCAAAGGTGGTCTCGTCCAGTCTTTGCGTCCATGTCTTGGTCCCGGAGGGTCCGGCCCTCCCCGCCCCGCTTCTCGTCCCGCCTCCGGGCAGGCACGGAAGATACAGGGCCCGGGGCTGCAACGCAAACCCATTTCAACCCCCCCGCCCCGGTGACTTCCGACGTGTGCAGCGCGACTCTATTCGTCGGCTGTCGGAGCCTGTTGCCGACAAAGCCGGGAAAAGTGGCGCACAAGATGCGCGGCCGCCCCCACCTCATGCACCCCGAGCCTTTCCGCCCTAGGACGAAACCCACGCGGCGTGCAGCACGCGCATCGATTCCGTGCCCCGGTCCGCCGAACCCACACGCTCCAGGGCCGCGGCAAAACTCTCCGGCCTGAGCCGATCCGCCACCACGACCGTGGCCGGGGTCAGGTCCTCCACTTCCGATTCAGCATGGCCACCGGGTTCGGTGCTCCCCGGGCCGGGGGTCCCCCCTGCTTTTCGCAAGAGGTCGTCCAAGGCTTCGAGAGCCAGTTCTTCGGCCGCGTTCAGGCAGTCGGCCCGCAAGAGCACCTCGAGGTACCGGAACGGGGGTTGTTCCATTGACGGGGGGGCATCGTTCGGCAGCATCGGCTCGTGCCGCACGATGCACCGCCAACCGGTGATCCCGAGGGGGCTTCCATCTTCGTCGATGTTGGTGGTGGGATCGATATTCAGGACCAGCCGCCACTCGTCGCGGAGTTCCTCGACGATTTCCTCGGCCGTAAGCAGGTCCAGCCTCTCGGGCGGGGCTTCAAGCACCCCCCGGTGCTCATGCGTCGCCGCGTCGGCGCCCCGGATTTCATCCACTTCGTCCAGATCAAACGCCCGGAGAATGGCCTCGACTCGGTCCTTCAGACCCGATTCCGCCCGCACGGTCACGATCTTGTGCTCATCCACGAAGATGTAGATGAAGGGCTCCTCGCTCATCGCGCCAAAGCCCACCAGCCCATCTTCATAAAAGAAACCCCGGAATCGCCTCACCGTGTCCAGCAGGCGATCCAGACCCAGCAACTCGTACGAAACGTAGGGATCCACTTCGCGATACTCGTCCGTCCCGAGAAAGTCGAGAATCGGATACACCCGGCCGGGAAGCAGCGCAAACAACGCCCGGCACAGGGCTTCCACCCGCGTCGCCGACACCAGCACATCGAAGACGTAGCGGTCCGGCCATTCTTCCCACTCGCCCCCTCCCCCACCCTCCCGGGGCGGACGCAATCCACCCTCGTCATCACCCCCTTCAGCCTCCGGATCGAAGTCCTCGCCGGCCTCAAAGCCGCCCTCGCCACCGCCCTCGATGCCCTGGTCCCCCCCATCCGCGGGTTCGAATGCCACGGTGTAGCCGGGCCGCGGCGACATTTCCTCAACCGGATACGCCCCCAGCGGGAACGTGAACCCGTTGATCTCCATCCGCTCGATCGACTTGTCCACGCGGCAGCGGGCCATGAAGGGGCCACTGTAGCGGCCCCCCTCCTGTGCCGCACCCGGACCGAATCAGCCCCCTCCTCCCCCCTTGCGGCTCCGCTTGTTGGCCCGAACCCCGGGCATGCCGGCCTTCTTCTCGCCGCTTCGGCTCCCGTTGCGTCTGGATTCCGAACCATCGCCTTCGACTTCGGAGCGCTTGACCTTCCCCCCGTTCCCGCCGGCGGCCGCGGCCCGAGACTTGAGTTTCTTCACCGCGTCGCGGAGCCGGGCGGCCTGCTCAAACTCCATCGCCTCCGCCGCGGCGATCATCTCGCCCTCCATCTCGCGGATCAGTTCCCCGATCTCGAACTCCTGCTCGTTCTCCTTCACGGCCTGGCGCGCGGTGCGGCGGGCCTTGAGTTCTGTCTCAAAGCCGTCCCGGATCGCCTTCTTGATCGTGGTGGGGGTGATCCCATGCTCGGCGTTGTAGGCCAACTGCTTGACACGTCGCCGCTCGGTCTCGTCGATGGCCGCCTGCATCGCCGGCGTGACCTTGTCGGCATACATCACCACGAGCGCGTTGACGTTGCGTGCGGCCCGCCCCATCAGTTGGATCAACGACGTCGGCGAGCGGAGGAACCCCTCCTTGTCCGCGTCCAGGATGCACACCAGCGAGACCTCGGGAAGGTCAAGACCCTCGCGGAGGAGATTGACGCCGACCAGCACGTCGAAATCGCCGCGACGAAGGTCGGTGAGGATCTCGATGCGCTCGAGCGTTTCAATCTCGCTGTGCAGGTAGCGGACCCTGAGCCCCTTCTCGTCGAGGTAGCCGGTGAGGTCCTCGCAGAGGCGCTTGGTGAGCGCGGTGACCAGCACGCGCTCGCCTGTCGCGGCCCGCGCCCGGCACAGTTCAAGCAGATCGGTGACCTGTCCCTGCGCCGGCTTGACCTGCACCACCGGGTCCAGCAGGCCGGTGGGGCGGATGACCTGCTCGGCGACGACGCCCCTGCACTTCTCGAGTTCGTAGGGCCCAGGCGTCGCCGAGACAAACATCATCCTGGGCACGACCGCCTCGAACTCCTCGAACTTCAGCGGTCGGTTGTCGAGCGCCGAAGGCAGCCGGAAGCCGTGCTCCACCAGCACCTTCTTGCGTGCCTGATCGCCGTTGTACATCGCGCGGACCTGCGGCAGGCTGACGTGCGACTCATCGACGATGCACAGCCAGTCCTTGAAGTTGGGCCGCACCGCCGCCGACGCCACCGCGCGGGCATCACCCGATGCGCCCGCCGGCGGGCCTTCGGCGCGCTCGCGCTCGCCTTCGCCGGGCGGGGCGAAGTCGAAGTAATCCAGCAGGGTGTACGGCCGCTCTCCGGGCGAGCGACCATCCATCCATCGCGAGTAGTTCTCGATCCCCGAGCAGTACCCCACCTCCTGGATCATCTCCAGGTCGTACTTGGTACGCGCCAGCAACCGCTGCGCCTCCAGCAACTTGCCCTCATGGCGCAGTTGCATGACCCGGGCGTCGAGTTCCTCGCGGATCCCGTTCACGGCGTACTGGAGTTGATCCTCCGGCATGACATAGTGCACCGCGGGGAAGAGGAAGAACTGCTTCTCCTCGGCCAGCACCTCGCCGCTGGTGGGATTGAAGAACTCGATCCGCTCGACATCGTCCCCGAACAGTTCGATGCGGACCGCGAATGTCTCGTAGGCCGGCCAGATCTCGATGCTGTCGCCTCGGACGCGGTACATGCTGCGCTGGAACTCGATCTCCGAGCGCTTGTACTGCATCGCGTTGAGTTGCAGCAGAAACTCGCGGCGTCCCCGGCTCCCGCCCTCGCCCCCGCCGCCGAGCGGGGAGCCGCGCGTGATCGTCAGCACCTTCTGCCCATACGCCATCGGGCTGCCCAGGCCGAAGATGCACGAGACACTCGCCACCACCACGACGTCGCGCCGCGACAGGATGTTGCTGGTCGCGGCAAGTCGGAGTTGATCCAGTTCGTCGTTGCGCGACGAGTCCTTCTCGATATAGATGTCCCGCTGCGGGATGTACGCCTCGGGCTGGTAGTAGTCGTAGTAACTGACGAAATAGTTGACGCTGTTGTGCGGCAGGAACTCGCGGAGTTCCTCGAAGAGTTGCGCGGCGAGCGTCTTGTTGTGGCTCAGGATCAGCGTCGGCTTCCGCACCCGCGCGATCGTGTGCGCCATGGTGAACGTCTTGCCCGTCCCGGTCGCGCCCAGCAGGCACACCGCACCCGCCCCGCCGAGCAGGTCCCGCGAAAGTTGCTCAATCGCCTGCGGCTGGTCGCCGGTCGGGGCAAAGTTCGAAACGACCTGGAACTCCCTGGCCTCACGCGGCATGGTCGATCATACGCCGGGACCGTTCTCTTCCCGGACGTGTAGACTCCGGTGCGGATAGTCGAGCCCCATGCCTGGAGACACCCCGATGTCCCGGTTCAAGATTCCCTTCCTCGCGTCACTCTCGCTCCTGATGCTCGTGTTCGTTTCGGCGTGCCAGGAGAAGTTCATCGTCACGCCCTATGTCGCCCGCAACGAGGCCGCGGCCCGGCAACTCCGCAGCATCGACCCCTCTCTCCAGACTCCCGAGATCCCCGTCATCTATGTCACCGACCGCGAGCGGCTGAAGACAGCCGACGGTTCCGTGCGCTACGGCTCGGGCCGCTCCGTCAGCCTCGGCTTCGGCGAGGCCAAGGTCGCGCTCTCCCCGGAGCCGACGTGGGACGAACTCGTGCAGATCAGCAGCACCGGCGAGCGAAGCCAGGACTACAGCGTGCGCGTGAGTTCCGTGACCGAACTCGGTCGCCTGAGTCCCTTCGCTGACTTTCTGCAGCCGTCCCAGGGCCGCCTTATCCGCAAGCCCGAGGCGTACGAGATGTTCACCACACAGGTCGAGGCCTTCCACAAGGTGCTTCGGACCTGGCTCGCCCGAACCGATCGAAAGGAAGTCGTCATCTTCATCCACGGCTTCGCGAACCAGTTCGACGATGCCGTCGTCCGCCTCGCCCAGGCCTGGCACATGGGCGGCCGCGTCGGCGTCCCGATCGTCTACACATGGCCCGCCGGCATCGGTGGATTGCTTGGCTATGCCTACGACCGTGAGTCCGGCGAGTTCACCATCGTCCACCTGAAGCAACTCCTCTACGCGCTGGCCACCTGCCCGGAAGTCGAGAAGGTCCACATCATCTCCCACAGCCGCGGCACGGATGTCGCCTTCACCACCCTCCGCGAGATCAACGCCGAACTCCGCGGCCTCACCGGGGTTTCCTTCTTCACGCCTCTCGCGCCCGAGCGCGGCGTCCCCATGCCCGCCGACGGCTCCCTCCCCGGCAAGATGCCCTGGGAACTGCTCAAACTCGAGACGTGGATCCTCGCCGCCCCGGACCTTGACATGCAGGTCTTCAACCAGCGCTTCTTCGGCGAGAACCTCGTCCGCGGAGCCAATCGCATCGTCATCTACTTCTCCGCCGAGGACAAGGCCCTCGACTGGGCCCGCTGGCTGTTCAACAGCAGGCGCCGCCTCGGCGAACTGCACGTCGAGGACATCCCCCCCGACGCCCTCGCCAAACTCGCGCAGGTCGGGCAGATCCAGGCGATCAACGCCAAGGTCTCCGGATTCTCCACGCACAGTTACATCATGCAGCACCCGGCCGCGATGTCGGACCTGCTTCTGCTTCTGCGCGACGGTGCGCCCCCCGGCTCCCCGCAGCGGCCCTTGAGCCCCGCCTGCGAGGGCGTGTGGCTGCTCGACAACGACTACATGAATCCGAAGAAAGGTCCCTCGAAGGGCCCGGCCCCCCAGGGACCGGCTTCGAGGGACACCTCGTTCATGGACTGACGCTCAGCAGCCGTTGAACCAGCGGCTGAGGAACGCGAAGAGATCGGGAACGCTCACGCCGCCCGCTCCGTCGATGTCCGCGCGGATCCGCGCGGCGAAGTAGTCGCTCAGATAGGCGAAGATGTCCGGAACGCCCGCGGAACCGCTCCCGTCGTAGTCGGCGATGCACGTCTTCTCGCACCCCGACGAGCCGCAGAAGAGCGTCACCCGCGCGACGGTCGAACGGGCCTGACCGTTGGGCGCGGCCGGATCGCTCACGATCCACTGCATCCACACCTGCTGACCCGGCGTCACACGCCCGGCCGCCAGCGGCCAGTGCCACGTGGCGACCCCCGCGGTGCCCGCGGCGTTCTTGATCTCTACCGGGCTCCACACTTCGTTGGGGTTGATGCGGCCGTTGACCGGCGGGGCGAGGCTCACCGCCAGTTGCGCCATGGAACCGCCGAGCGCCGCCGCGGCGTCGAGTCCGACCCGGTACTCCAGATTGCCGATCATCGACGGGGCCTGCACAACGATCCGCGGCACGACGCCGCCCGTCCCGGCAACCCCGCCGCCCAGCAGCACCGCCTGGTCCGCCGGACGGTCGACAAACAGCGTCGGCCGATCGAAGGGGAACTGCTGGTTGGCGACCCGCGCATCGGTCAGCCCGCCCGTCAGGAAGTCGACGATCGTCTGCGCAACCGGCGGCGGGAGATTCGGCGGCGGGAGCAGCAGCGGATCGCGGTTGTCCGGGAACTGGGGCGGCCCGGCATAGAAGCCCAGCACCTGCTGCAGCGTGTTGAACTGCCCGTTGTGCATGAACGTCTGCTTGAGATTCACGTTCCGAAGCGACGGCACCTTGAACCTGCCGCGGTCAGCGACGTTCCCGGTCACCGCCTGCCGGCCGTTGTCCTCGGCGATGGGACGCAGGCCGATGTTCCGGAACGAGTTGTTGGAGAACAGCGGCGGCGTGTGGCACGCGATACAACCGACCGCCTGGAAGTTCTGCCAGCCCTGCTGCTGTTGAGGAGAAAGGCCGCCCGGCTGCTGCGCCTGCGAGCGGTCCCACGGCGAATCGTTGGAGATCAGCGTGCGCTCATACGTCGCGACCGCCATCGCGATGCGCGACGCGGTGATCTCGTCATCGCCGAACGCCGCGGCGAAGAGCGCGGGATACCCGGGACTCGTCGCCAGCGCGGCCGCGACATCCGCAGGATGATTGGTCGCCAGCGCCAAGGGCCGCACACGGGTCAGTTTCACCGTGAGTTCATTCCAGTTGGTGCCCTGGTGCGCCATCTCGACATCGCTCACCGGCGGCGCGACCACTTGGCTCTCCAGCCCGCCCCCGTTCGGGATGACCACCGCTCCGGACACAGGGTCGACAAACTGGCTGCGGGCCCGCCCGTCCCAGAACAGGTCAACGGCGTACGCCGCGTTGATCATCGAGTTGGCGGCGCGCGTGGTGACCTGCGGGGCGAGGTTGAACAGCGTGCTGCGGATGTAGTCGTTCACCGCATCCGAACGGATCACGCCGGGAGAGCCGCGAACGTCATCGGGCGTACCAGTGATGCCGTCCAGACCCGGGTGCACAGCGATGCGGTTGTCCGCGCCCGCGCGAGAGGGCACATGGCAGGTGCCGCACGACACCACGTTGCTCGTCGAGAGTTGCTCATCCCAGAACAGCATCTTGCCCAGCACGCGTTTGGCTTCCGTGATCGGGTTCTGGGGCGGGACCGGCGGGGGAAGCAGCGTCTGAGCCGCGGCGAGCGGTGTCAGGGCAAACAGCGCGAGGTAGGCGATGGACGACCTGGCCATGCTGGACATGCGAGACCTCGGAGAAAAGGGGGGCGGGTCTTCCGGGGCGTTCGCCCCGTTCGACATTGTCGCGGCCCGTCCACCGGCGCTGGGCCGCAAGGCGCCTTGAACTCTCCCGGGGGACAGGTCGTGGTCCGCGAGGGGTTCCGGCGGGCTGAACGGGGTGGCCATCAGGATATTGCAACCCGCAGGCGAACCACCGGAATGCAGCCGCCATTCCCTCCCCGCGGAGAACGGCCACGCGGGTGTGACGGCACTCCCTGCACTCTTGATTGACGTCGATTTCGCAGATTTTGCCTGCCACGGCCAAGGCCGTATCCGAATCTTCACTGTCGGCAAGATTCGCGGCGACAACCCGCAGAGCCCGGCCGCGCGCACGAAACCTCAGAGTCATCCCCGCACCGCGCCGAGCAGTTCCCGGGGCTGCTTCCTCGCGAGGGCAATCACCGCCGGCGCCGCCGCGGCCAGGGTGATGGCGATGACCGTCGCCCAGCCCGCGGCCGCGGGAACGATCGGGATCCGGAGCGAGAGCACGATGCCCAGCAGCCGTTCGTACATGTGCTGCCCGCCCCACGACGCGTGCACGCCCATCATCGTCCCGACAACACAGGCCGCCAACGCGACCAGCGTCGCCTCCGCCAGGACCAGCCGCGCGAGCAGCCCCTGCTGCGCACCGATGGCACGCAGCACGCCGAACTCGAACTGCCGGGCCTGGATCCCCGCGACGATCAGGTTCGCCACGCCGAAGCACGCGACCAGCATCGCGCAGATCGCGACCACCGACGACACCAGCAGCGAGCCGCTCAGGAACTTGCTGATCTCGCTCTTGATCTGCCGGCCCGAGCCGGCCGCGATCACCTCGAACCCGCCCGCCTTCCGGAGTTCCTTCATCGCCCGCTCGTCGGAGATGTCTTTGTCAAGCGAGATCTGGATGAGTTGGATCCCGGTGTTGCCGAACAGGTTTTTCAGGTCCTCGCGCGAGCCGAACACCGCGTTCACCGCCTGGTCGAGGTACTCATCGCCGATGTCGAAGAACTTGCTGGCGATGTCGAGCCCCGGCGATGCGACCACGCCGGCGATCTCGAACGTGTACGGCTTGTCGTTGTAGTGGAGCGTGAGTGAGTCCCCGACGCCCAGTCCCCGCGCGACGCGGAACTCCTTGGCGATGAGCACCGCCCCGCCGTGCTTGAGTTTCCGGAGCGCCTCGGCGGGGTCGCCCTCGATCCACGTCAGCCGGGTCATCTGAAAGAACGGCTCCGGCTCGAACGCGACAAACGACGTCGTGGGGTTCGAGATCGCCCGAACGCCGAACGCGTCGGTGCGGAAGTTCTGGATCGTCACGGCGCACGTCGCCGTTACGAACGGAAGCCTGCTGATGCGTTCCTGTGTGCGCGGCGTCATCGCCAGTCCGCTCGCAAACGCGTCGGGGAACGTGAGCGAACCCAGCCAGTCGCGCATGATCGCCCGCCCGTTGGTCCAGATGGCGATCATGATCGCCAGACCGACCATCATCGCCCCCGCGGTGAAGCCGAACCGGTACGGCGACGCCAGGATCGTGCGGACCAGAACGCCCGGCGGCAGCCTGAACATCCGCGAGATCACCGGTCCGGCAAACCGCGTCACCAGAACCATCACGGGAACCGAAAGCAGGAAGTACCCCGTGAAGACGCACGGAAGGCCGACGATCATGTCGAGCCAGAAGACGACCTGCGCATCGCGCGGGACCGTCAGGATGCAGACGTGAATCACGGCCAGCGCCACGCCCGTGAGCAGGCACAGGATGATGCCGCGACGCGACGGCGGGCGAGCGCGGACCACCATCGCCTCCAGCGGGCTGGTTCGTGATGCGCGAACCGCCGGCCACAGCGCCCCGACCAGCCCGGCGCCCACCGAGCCCAGGAACGCCAGCGCCAGGCCGAACCAGTTGATCGCCAGCCCGCCGGGGAGTTGGTCGGGGAAGAGCCTCACCATCACATAGGCGCCGAGGATGCCGATCGGGATCCCGATGAGCGCACCCAGCGAACCCACGATCAATCCGACCGCCAGTTGGCTCTCGGCCAGTTGCGGCTTCGTCCCGCCGATGCACCGCAGCACGGCCAGTTCGCGCTGCCGTTCGTTCACATTCGTGCTCAGGCCGGTCATGATGATGAACGCGGCCGAGAGAAAACTGAGCATCGACGCGATCGTCATCCCGATCTGGCTGGACTGCAGGTTCTTGTCGAGCCCGCTCGTCACCTTGCTCGCCGGTCGGAGCACGATCCCCTTCTCGAACTCCCCCGCCCGGCTCTCGGCCAGGCGCTCGGCCTGCACGCCCGGCTTCAGCAGGATGTCGATCTCCCGCAGTTTCCCCGGCCGGTCCGCCGCCGCCGCCATCGCCGACACCGTCACAAACGCTTCGAACCGGCTGAGCATCCCCAGCGGCGGACGCTTGGCGATCCCCACGACCGTGAACGAGATCGGATCGCCGAACCGCTGCACATTCAGCGTGTCCCCCACCACCGCTTCAAGATCGGCCGCGGCGGCATCATCAAGCACGATCTCCCCGTCGGCCTGCACGGCCCGGCCCGCGAGCATGTCCTGCGGGCGGATCCGATACTCCCGATCCGGCATCACCCCGTTGCCGATCGCCGTTGCGTCCTTGCCCGTCCGCGGATTGACCAGCGACAGCGCGCCCTGCAGCCGCCCGACCGCCAGCGCGGTCTCGGGCCATCCTTCAACCTGCCGGAGCACGGATTCGTCGAACACGTCCTTTCCCACCCGCTGGATGCGGAGGTCCGCCGCGCCCACGGTCTGCTCGACCTTCCTGCGGATGCCGGCGTGCAGCGAGGCCATCGCGCACGCGACCGCGGCGATCAGCGCGGCCGACAGCGCGACGCTGGCGACGAGCAGCGCCGTGCGGCTACGCCGTATGGACAAGTTGCTGATAGCAAGACGCCACGCCGGCCGCATCGAGACCCTCCGTGTCGATCGTCCCGTGCATCTGGCCGTCGCGGAGGACGAACACTCGCCCGCAGTGGGCGGCCGCGGCCGGCTCATGGGTCACCATCAGGACCGTCGTCGCTTCCTTCTTCGCGATCGTCGCGAGCAACTCCCACAGGCGGTTGGACGACGCCGAATCGAGATTCCCTGTCGGCTCGTCGGCCAGCAGGATGCGAGGCGCAAACAGCAGCGACCTCGCGATCGCCACTCGCTGCTGCTCGCCGCCGGAGAGCGCATCGGGCCGGTGACCCGCCCGCGCGGCCACGCCCAGCGCTTCGAGCAGATGTCGCGCCCGGTCACGCAGTTCCGCCGGCTTGCGGCCGGCGAGCATGCCCGGCAACTCCACGTTCTCCAGCGCGGTCAGCGTGGGGATCAGGTTGAACTGCTGAAACACGATCCCGATGTGGTCGCGCCGAAAGTCGGTCAACTCCCGCTCACTCAGCAGGTGCAGCGGCCGTCCGCCCACGTGCACCTCGCCCTGGTCCGGCGTGTCGAGCGCCCCCAGCAGGTGCAGCAGCGTGCTCTTGCCCGAGCCCGAGGCGCCCATGATGGCGTAGAAGCCCGGCTGGGTCACCTCCAGGTTCACGCCGCGAAGAGCGTGCACGTCCTCCCCCGCGAGGTGGTAGGACTTGTGCACGTTGATGCACCGAACCGATCCGGCCTCGTCGGGCGGAGACGCGGCGCGGGAACCCGCCGCGCCGGTCCGCGAAACAGCGTCGGGCTTGGGGAGAACTGTGGGCGAGTGCGTCACGAGTACTGCTTGGAATATGCCGCGGCGTCCATCAGTTTGGAGAGCCCGGACTTGTCGGAAACCCGGATCTTGACCAGCCAGCCCTTGCCGTAGGGGTCGGAGTTGAGAATCGAAGGATCGTCGATGACGGCCTTGTTGACCTCCACGATCTCACCCGGCGCGGCCGAGTAGATATCGCTGGTCGTCTTGACGGACTCGACCTCGCCCACCGCGCCGCCGGCCCCCACCTTCGTCCCCGCGGGCTTCAGTTCCGCGTACGTGACGTCGGTCAGTTGATCGACCGCGAACTGGGTCAGTCCGAGGGTCAGGGTGTCGCCCTCGAGTTTGTGCCACTCGTGGCTGTCGGAATACACGCGATCGGCGGGTGCTGCGGCCATGGGGTGAGGGTCCTCATGCGAACAAGGGGTTCGGGAACCGGACAGAAATGGATGCTAGGTGGACCGGCCTCGACCTTCGAACCCGGTGCGGTTTGCCCGCCGGGAATGCCCTTTCCGCACGCCCCGGGCGTGCGCACCCGCCGGGCTATGCTCCGCCCATGGTGTCATCGATGCTGGTGGTCTCGGTCGGCAACACGCGGACGCGGTTTGCCCGGCTGGAAGAGGGCAAACTCCAGCCCTCCCGAGTGGTCGACAACGCCGATATCGCCGGCGCGAGCGCCGCGGCGATCGACGCCGCGACCGGGGCCTCGGGCACGCTCCCGGTGCTGATGGCCAGCGTGAACGACCCCGCCGCGGACCGCCTCGAGCAGGCGCTCGAAGGCGCCGGGTGCCGGGTGACGCGGTTCGTGCGCGACATCCCCATCCCCATTCAGAACACGCTGGAGGACGACTCGACCGTGGGCCAGGACCGGCTGCTCGATGCGCTCGGGGCGTTCAGCCGATCGCAGCAGGCGTGCATCGTGATCGACGCGGGGACGGCGGTCACCGTCGACTTTGTTGACGGCCAGGGCGTGTTCCACGGCGGCGCGATCGCGCCCGGCGCAAGGATGATGCTCCGCGCAATGCACCAGCACACCGCGGCACTGCCCGAGGTGAACCTGTCGCCGGAACTGCTCAGCGCCGCCTCGCCCTTCGGCAAAACGACCTCTGAGGCCATGGCGCTCGGGGTGGCCGGCGCTGTCCGGGGCCTGGTGCACCTGCTCATCGACCGTTACGCCGAGTTTTACGGCGCTTATCCGCGCGTCGTGGCCACGGGAGGCGATGCAGCGCTGCTCTTTGAGGGGGACGACCTTGTTGAGCACATCGTGCCCGATCTGACTCTGGTGGGCATGGTCGCCGCGGCCGAGGCCATCGATCGCGACGATGGCGACAACGAAGACGAATCATGAGCAGCGCCGGCATGCCGCTGACCTGGTCGCTCGCCACGGCGTGGCCGGCGCGGGGCGCGATCGCCGTCGTGCAGGTGCGGGGCGACGGAGTCGATCAACTGCTGCGGGGCCTGGGCGCGGGCGACGTTGAGCCGGGTCGAGTCGCGCTGCGCGAAGTCGCGGGGGTCGACCGCTGCGTGCTCGCTCGATTCGATGACCGCACGCTCCTCATGTTCCCGCACGCCGGGAAGCGCATCGTGGAGCGAATCACGGACACGCTTGCGGCACACGGCGCGGCCCGGGCACCCCAGGATGCATGGTCGCTGTATCCCGAAGCGCACGACGAAGTGGAAGCCAGGATGCTGGCAGCGCTCGCCGACGCCGCGAGCCCGCTGGCAATCGACCTCCTGCTCGACCAGCCGCGGCGGTGGCGCGCTGCGCGGCAGATCGGCGAGGTTGATGAATCGACGGCCCGAGTGCTGTCTCGCCTGATCCGGCCGCCGCTCGTCGCCGCGGTGGGCCTGCCGAACGTCGGAAAGTCCAGCCTGCTCAACGCGCTGGCCGGAAGAGACGTGAGCGTCGTCGCGGATGCGCCGGGCACGACGCGGGATCACGTGGGCGCGACGCTCGACCTCGGGGGGCTCGCGGTCCGGTGGATGGACTGCCCCGGCCTCGGCGGGACCGATCGCGATCCGCTGCAAGCCGAGTCACAGGAGTTGGCGATGGCGGCGGCGGCCGCCGCCGACCTGCTTGTTGTCTGCGGCGATGCCCCCTCCGGCTTTCCCGACGACACCCTGCTGCCGGCTGAGCCCGGGCGTGTCATCGTTGCCCTGAGGACCGATCTGGGCCTCCCGGCGGGCTGGCCGGGCACCGGGGTGGAAGTAAGTGTGCGGCAAGGCAAGGGCCTTGGCATGCTGGTCGGCGTGCTGCGGGAGCACCTTGTGCCCGAAAAATGCCTGCGGGATACCAGGGCGTGGAGGTTCTGGGACGTTGCCGATGGCCTTGCGGGTCGATGTAAGCATGGTTGTGCGTAGACTTTGGGCTTGCGGCGGGTGTTCCCGACGCGGATTGGTTCTGGAGCCTGGAATGGAAGATCGCATCCAAGGTGGACTGAAGGAAGGCGCCGGACTCGAAGAGAGCCGGCTCAACACCGAGTTCATCGATTTCCTCCGCAAGTGGTCCACGCCGGTGCTCATGGTGATCGCCGCGGTCGCGGGTTCCTACTTCCTCTATGGCAAGTACCAGGTTTCGCGCGATGCCGCGATGGCCCGGGCCTTCGCCGACCTCGACGCCGCGGTCGTGTCCCGCAATCCTGGTTCACTCATCCGCGTCGCCGAAGAACAGAGCGGCAAGGCCGCGGTCCCGCTGCTGGCGCGGCTGGCCGCGGCGGACCTGTACCTCGAATCGTCTCGCACCGGCGTTCCCGCGGGGATCGCCCTTGAGCCCTCGGGCTCGCTCCCGGAGGGAACAACGCTTCTCACCGCCGACGAGCGAACCGCCCAACTCGGCAAGGCCGCGGCGGAATATGAAGCGGTGTTTGCCGCTGCCGGACGCGACGACGGAATGGCCATCCACGCCATCAGCGCCCTGTTCGGCTTGGCGAGCGTGGCCGAGTCGCGCGGCGACATGGCCAAGGCCCGCGAGCGGTACACCCAACTCATCGACCTGGCCAAGCGCGTCGGGTTCGTGCGCGAAGCCGCGGCGGCGCAGAAGCGGATCGACACGCTGCCCTCGCTGGAGACCATGCCGCGGATCTTCACGCAGAATGACCTGTACGTCGTGAAGAGCGCGGCCAATCCCATCCAGGTCAAGACCGCGGACGGGTCGGTTGTGACGATCGACGCCGGGGCGACGACCCCCGGCGCGGCAGGCCCGGCGGCCGGAGCCCCCGGCGAGCCCGCACCGAAGGAAGAGACCCCCAAGGGCGAACCGCAGCCCCAGCCGGCGCCCGCCAATCCGGGCCGCTGACCGAGCCTGCAACAATCCGCCGTGACACAACGTTCCTCCAGAGGTCCGTCGCGGAGCGGCGGCGACACGCCCGAATCCAGCCCGCTGCTCAAGGCCGGCGGGAAGGTCGATGAGCGCGCCCTGCGGAAGGCGTGGGAAACGCATCGCTCGTTGAGCGCCGCCGCGGCCGAGGGCGCCGAGGAGGGCGAGGTCGACCCCGACAGGCTCGCCGGGCAGCAGCCCGCCGACGACGATGCGCCCAACCGCGTGGTGTTCGCGCTGCAGCGCAACCTTGACACGCGGCTGGACAAGTACCTCGCATCACGGATCGCGTTCATGAGCCGCGCGCAACTGCAGCGGCTGATCGACGAGGGCGGCGTCACCGTCAACGCCCGCAAGCCCAAGTCCTCCACCGTGCTGCACGCGGGCGATCGCGTCGAGGTGTTCGTGCCCCCGCCGCCCCCGACGGAGGTGCAACCCGAGCAGATCGACCTCGAGGTCATGCACGAGGACGACGCGATCATCGTGATCAACAAGCGCCCGGGCATCATCGTGCATCCCGCTCGCGCGCACAACTCCGGCACGATGATCAACGCCCTGGCGTGGCACTTCCAGCACCGGACCTCGGGTGCGCTCTCCAAGGTCGGCAAGGAGTTTGCCCGCCCCGGAGTCATCCACCGTCTGGACCGCGATACATCCGGCGCGATCGTCTTCGGCAAGGACGACACCTCGCACTGGCGGCTGGCCCGGCAGTTCGAGCAGCGCACGGTCGACAAACGCTACCTCGCGCTGGTGCACGGGCAGGTCGCGATGCCGGTGGAGGTGATCGATCTGCCCCTGGGGCCGCATCCCTCGCGCGAGAAGGGATACCGCGAGAAGTACGTCGTGCGCCACGACCACCTCGGCAAGCCCGCGGTCACCATCTGCCGAGTGCGGGCCCGTTTCCCTCTGCCCGAGGATGCCTCGCGGGCCGGGCCCGGGCGGGGCGGCGGGTTCAGCCTCGTCGAACTCGAACTCAAGACCGGCCGCACGCACCAGATCCGCGTGCACCTCTCCCACGGCGGACACCCGATCGTGGGCGACGACATGTACGGTGGGCGGCCGCTGGCCGGCGCGGACCTGGGGCTGGCGGACGCCGCGGCGATCGTTGAACGGCAGGCCCTGCATGCCGAAACGCTGGGGTTCCGGCACCCGGTGACGGATGAACGCATGGAGTTTCATGCGCCCTTGCCGCCGGACCTGCGGGCCGCGGTGGCCGCGCTGGTGCGGGCGTGCGGGGAGCGGGGCGTGGATGTGGAAATCCTCGACCCCCCGCCCCCGGGTGCGACGGTGAATGTTGGTACCATGCTGCCCCCACCCCAAGGCAACGCACACGGAGAGACAGTGTGATGAACGGCATGAAGAAGACGGCGATGACGGTTCTGGCGTGCGGCGCGGCGATCAGCGCATCGGTGCTCGGCGGGTGCGCCGGCAAGCCGTCGGGGCCGGGCGATGTCGCGGGCCGCTTCATCGTCGCGGTGTGTGATGCCGACATGGCGGCGACGGCGTTCAGCACGGGCGACCTGGGCGAGCGTCCGATGCACGCCAAGGACACGCTGACGGTGGTCGCGCTCCCGCTGAAGGAGCCGCAGACCGAGTTTGCGCAGGTCGAGGTGTCCAACTCGGCTCTCGGCCCGCCGACGATGCTGGACGTCTCGCGCGACGGCCGCCTGGCGTTCGTGGTCGAGTCGCGCAAGGGCGCCACCGGAAGCGCCCGGAGTCTGAGCGAGTTGCCCGTGGGCGAGAACCTCGCCGTGGTCGATCTGAGCACGCCGCTCTCGCCCAAGGTCGTCGGCACAGTGTACGTGGGCGAGGAGCCGACCGCGGTCGCCGTGCATCCCAAGGACAGCCTGGTGGCGGTGGTGAACCGCACGCCGCGCCAGCAGGTGGTGATGCTCCCGTTCAACCGCGACGGACAGATCACCGGCGAGCCGATGGCGTGGCCGCTGTTCGGGCTGGATGACGACGGCGCGCGGGCCACGTGCGTCGCATGGCGGCCGCAGGGCGATGCGCTGGCGGTCACGCTCCCCGAGCGCAACGAGGTGATGTTCTACCGCTTCAAACTGGATGACGACGGCTCGGCGACGCTGCTGCCGTGGGGCACGCCGGTGAAAGTGGGCAAGTTCCCGTACTCCGGCGCGTTCACACCCGACGGCAAGTTCTTCATCTCCACCGACCTTCAGTGGGGCCAGGACGTCGACGGGTTCAATGTCGGCGCGCCCGCAGGCCAACTGACCTCGATCCGCCTCGACGACGCCGGCGCGCACCGCGTGGTCTCCACCGCGGGCGTGGGCATCAGCCCCGAGGGCTTGGCGATCAGCAACGACGGCCGCCTCGTGGCGACCTCGAACCTGCTCCGCTCGTTCCTGCCCGAAGGCGACCCCCGTGCGACGCGCGAGGGTTCGCTCTCGCTGCTCACCTTCAGCCCGGCCACCGGCGAACTGACGCTCGCCGGCGAGTTCCCCATCAACGCCATGCCCGCGGGCATCACCTTCGACAGCAAGGACCAGTTCCTCGCAGTGACGCAGTTCCGATCGTTCGATCCCGCGGCCACAACGGGCGAACTCAGTTTCTGGCGCGTCAACCGGGACGGTTCCACCCCCTCGCTCGAGCAGATGGACTTCTTCGTCGGCCTCGGCCAGGGGCCGCACGGGGTGCTGATCATCCGCTGACCGCGCCATCGCCCCGGCAGAGGCTACTTCTTCTTGGGCTTGTCGTTCAGATCGATGTCAAAGTCGCTCTCGCCGAGGTCATCCAGCAGGCTGTCGATCTGCGAAAGTTCATCGTCCTTGCGGACGGGCTTGCCCTGCGCCGGGGCGGGCTTGGCCGCCCCACCCCCCCCGCCCCCACCACC
>CAYPEI010000013.1:0-95419 GCA_964409775.1 uncultured Phycisphaeraceae bacterium
TCACGCCGTCGCCTCGCGTCGATCGGGCCCACAAGGCGGTTGATCAGAAGTCCCCTGTATCAATCCACGCCTCAAACGCCTGATCGTCGATACTCAGACTGATGACGGCGTAGCCTCGATCCCGGCCCACCAGTCTGTCAGTCGGGCTCCACCATCTGATGGGCGTCCGTTGACCCGGCCCAGTCGATTCGCCACTCCGGCTCGACGGTTCAGGCAGACCATGGCAAAGCACGACTTGGTTCAGCGCCCAATCAAACTGGACGACATCGAAGACGGCCAAGGCCTGCATACCCAGGATCGCGCCTCCGCCATTGATGCTGTCCGGGCTGATTATCACCGGAACGTCAACGAGATCGATCGTTCCAATCTGGATGGACTCAAGAACTCCGAGTGCGGCGGTCCCGCGCCCCAATGACCATGTACGAACTCGTCCCACAGAATCTTGCCATACCCACGGCTTGACGATGTCGCTCACGGTTCGCGGTATGTCCATGTACGACAGCGCGCCTGTGTCGATCAGGGCGTCGATCCAGACGGCCTCGCCGAATGGGCCTCGCACCCGGATCTTGACAACCGGAAGCGACCTGCGGGGCAAAAGCGTCAATCTCGCCGTTGGCGGACCTTTCACGACAGGGCGGCCCTCGACTTCAAGCCGGGGATTGCTCGGCAGTTCGTAGCGGTTTGGCGTACAACCCGCACAAAGAAGGGCTGCGCTCGTGGTTGCCACGAACGCAGCCCTGGCTGGAAGTCCAATCTTCATTACTCTCATGAACACGACCTGCCGACGGCCAGACTAAAACCCCGTGATGGCATGGTAGTCGTTCGCCGACATCCAGTTGTTGATGAGCCATGCCTTCACTGAGTCCCGGTAATCACTCGTCACTTGATAGCTCATATCATATCCGCCGCCCTTGAAGACCTGATCCATCGCGCTGATCGCATCGTAGACGTCCGCAATCTTGAACGAATCTCCCGTTCCCGGCCCTTCCACAACGTTCAGCCGGTAGGAGCGAACTCCTCCGGAGACTTCCGTTGTCAGCACAACTCCAACATCCTCGCCCGGGACCGTACATGCAGTGAGGAACCGCTTCACCCCTCTGACACCGAACCCGTCCGGTGCGCCGTCGCCATCTGTGTCTACGGGGCCCGTTTCGAGCTGCCAACCCGAACAAGATGGCCAGCCACCCGGGAAGCTGTTGCACCCAGCACACGCCAACGCCCAGATCGCCGCCCACGCAAACATGCAATATCGCATCAATGAGCCTCCAGGTAATGATCAATCCTCCCGCCCCGACTGCCTAGATGCGCGCCGGGCTCGATTCCTGACACTCGATCGCAGAAAATCTGCACAGTGGGCGAGTCGGTACCATGGACGCGGGAGAAATGTTCGTGGAGACGGACGTCAATGAACCCCGCTCGCCGATCCCAATGTCTGAGCCAGCGCTGCCACGGACACGGGCGGAGGTCGCCGAGTTCATGTTCCGCAACCGCGAGGTAATACTCAGGCGGATTCGCAACAAGCTCAGCGCAGCCCGTTCGGCACGGGCCATGACGGATACGGAGGACCTGTTCAGTTCGATGGTCCGGCGGCTCGACGGGCTTGCCGCGGCGGATAGCCTGCGGGCGGCGATGGATGCGCAGTTGTGGACACTGGCGCTCAAGACGGCGCGAAATCTCGTTCTTGAGAAGTATCGAGTTGCGGCGCGGCTTCGGCGATTGCAGGAGGATGAGCGCGGGCCGTTGAGGCGGCCGGAGGAAAGTCCGTTGCGGAAGGAAACGGGCGCGGCGGAGTTGGAATGCGTGCTGTCGTCGCTGGCGGACGATGCAGACCGCGAACTTCTGCTGATGAAACTCGCGGGCTTGCCCGTCTCCGCCCTCGCGGCGCGGATGGGCGTGGGCGTCGAGGTCGCGTGGCAGCGCTGGTCGAGGCTGTGCCGGCGGCTACGCGGGAGAGCCGAGCCGAAGCGCGGCGTTCAGTCGCGCCCGCTGCCCGCCGAGTAGGGATCGGCCGCGACCGGCTCGGTGGTGACGACGATCTCGGCCCGCTGGTTGGCGCGGTTGCCGTTGAGGTCCCTCGCGGCGGGCACAGCGCGCTCGTTGTCGGCGCACCCCGCGGCGCGGAGTCTGTCCCACGGCACCCCGGCGCGGACGAGTTCCTGCGCCACGGCGAAGGCACGGTCGAATGCGAGTCTCATGGATTTTTCCTTGTCCCGGGCGGTCTCGGCCGCGCTGGCGTGGCCGCGGACCTCGATGATCCACTGGGTGCCGCGGAGTTGCTCGGCGGTCTGGGCGATGGTGCGGACGGCGTCCTCGGTGACGAGCGACTCGCCGTCGGTGAACAGGATGAGCGCGGTGATGTTGACAAAGTCGGAGGGGCGCGGCGCCTGGGCGTTGTGCTTGTCGCCGTCGGGCCCGGGCTGGATGGTGTCGCCCTGCTGCAGGCGCTCGCGCATGCGCTTGCGGAGCGCGGTCTCGGCCGGGTTGTCCGAGTTCATGTCGATCGGGCTGTTGAAGGCCTGGCGCAGGCCGATGACCCAGTCGAGCCGGTCGGCGCTCTCGGTCGACGGGTTCTTGTCGACACCGCCGAGGCCGCCCGCCTTGGGCTTCTGCATGTTCATCGCCAGCAGGATGACGAAGAAGCCCATCAGCAGCGCGACGTTGTCGGCAAACGAGATCAGCCACTCCGGCGCGCCCTCGTGGTGCTCCTCGTGACCGCCGCCGGGACCATGGCCGCCGCCGCCGTGGCCCTTCTCGTGGCCCTCTTCACCGTGCGCTTTGTCGTGGTTGTCGGCCATGGGTGGGAGGGGGGGAGGGGATCGAGGGAAGCGGGATCAGCGACCGGGTGAACGACGGTTACGCCGCGATCTTGAGTTGTGCGCGCCCGACCTGCGGGATGAACGCCAGCATGCGCTCCGTGGTGGCGCGCGGGTTGTCGCCCGCCTGGATGGAGAGGATGCCCTGCAGCATCATCTCGCGGTTGAGCATCTCTTCGCTGGAGCGGTAGCCGAGTTTGTCGCCGATCGGCCCGGCGATCGCGTTGGCGACGATCGCGCCGTACAGGGTGGCGACGACGGCGACGGCCAGCGCGCTGCCGAGTTTGCCGATGTCCGCCGACGCCAGTTGCCCGAACATGCCCACCTGCCCGACCAGCGTGCCCACCAGCCCGTACCCCGGGCCGTAGACCTTCACCAGGTCGAAGAACTTCTTGCCCGCCTTGTGCCGCTCGGCCATCGCGAGCAGTTCCATCCGCAGCGTCGACTCGATCGTCTCCGGGGCGTTCCCGTCGACCGCCATCTTCAGGCCCGCGGCCAGGAACGGGTCCTGGATCTTCGCGATGTCCGCTTCCAGCGAGAGGATGCCGTCGCGCCGGGCCTTCTCCGCCATCGCGCTGATCAGTTTGATGGTGTCCGCGGCGCTGGCGCTCTTGTTGAACAGGAACCGCTTGACATACCCGGGGACCTGCTTCATGCGGTCCATGGGCATGGCCATGAAGGTCACGCTGATCGAGCCGCCGATCACCATCAGCACGCCTTCCATCGAGAAGAACATCGCGAAGTGGCCGTGGCTGACCTCGAACAGCACCAGCCCCACGCAGGCGAGACCGATGATCGTCCCGATGACACTTGCCTTGTCCACACAAACCTCCGGGGCGCAGGGTGACGACGGTCAGAGACTCTGCGTTCGGCCCGGTGCATCGACAGCGCCGCGCGGGGGCTCAACTCTCTCGGACGGTGAACCTGTACCGACTGGTGGGCGCAGGCCGACCGCGCGGCGCAGCCGTCACAGACGGAACAGTTTGTCACGGGCGATAACGCTGCGGGCGGACCCGACAGGCGTTATCGGAGGCCGCGCGGGGGCTCGCGGCCGGCCGGGGCCGGAACGGGTTATCGCACCCCGGCGCGCCGGCGGGCCAGTTCGCCCGTCACCGAGGACACCGCCTCGTCGATCGCCCGGTCCAGCACATCGTTGACGATGAAGCGGTCGTAGATCGCGCCGGCACGGGCCTGGGCGATCTCCCGCCGCGCCTCGGCGAAGCGCCTCTGGATCACCGCCTCGTCCTCGCGCTTGCGGGCGCGGAGGCGTTCGAGCAGCACCTCTTCGCTCGGCGGAAGGATGAACACGCCGAACGCCCCGGGGATCTGCGCCTTCACCTTCTGCGCGCCGACGACATCGATCTCCAAAATCACCAGCCGGCCGCGGGCGATCTGCTCGTTCACCCACAGCCGCGGCGTGCCGTACTTCTTCCCGAAGAGATCGACCCACTCCAGGAACTCGCCCCGGTCGATCATCCCCTGGAACTGCTGGTCGGAGACAAAGTGGTAATCGACGCCGTCGACATCCGCGGGGGTGGGCTGGCGGGTGGTGGCCGAGACGCTGAACACCGCCCCGGGGATGGACCGCTCCACCGCGCGGGTGATGGTCGTCTTCCCCACGCCCGACGGGCCGGAGAAGATGGCGATCATCCCGTCGTCGGTGTCGGTGGGAAGCCGGTGTCGCTCGTGCGGTTCGTGCATCGGGCGGAACTGTACGGTGGGCGCAGCGCGCCGGGTTTTTCGGGCCGTCGTCCTATGATCGGTCGATGGCAGGCAAACCGCAGAGCAGGGCGGAACGATCGGCACGCGCGGGCGCCCCGGGTGGCGAGGGCGCGGACCGCGCGGGCGCCGGGGGGGCCTACCCCGAGGTCATGCTGCGGCTCATCGACGAACTGGCGCGCCTGCCGGGCATCGGCCGGCGGAGCGCGGAGCGTGTGGCATTCCACATCCTCAAGTCCGGCAGGGAGCAGGCCCTCGCCCTCTCGCGGGCCATCGCCGACGTCAAGCAGAACGTCCGCCCGTGCCGCATCTGCTCCAACCTCGCCGGCATCCCCGGCGACCCGCACGGGGCGCTCTGCGCCGTCTGCGCCGATCCCCGGCGCGACCGCGCCACCGTCATGGTCGTCGAGCAGCCGCGAGACCTCATCGCGCTCGAACGCACCGGAATGTACCGCGGCGTCTACCACGTGCTCATGGGCCGCATCAGCCCACTCGACGGCGTCAGCGCCGGCGACCTCACCACCGCCGACCTGTTCGCCCGCGTCGACGACCCCGCGGCCAATGGCGGCGAGCCGGTCCGCGAGGTCATCCTCGCGCTCAACCCCACCCTCGAGGGCGACGGAACCGCCCTGTACCTCGCGGGCGAGTTGGAGAAACGCGGCGTAAAGGTCACGCGGCTTGCGCGGGGAGTGCCGACCGGGACTCAACTCGAATACGCCAACAAGGCCGTTCTCGCCGATGCCATCGAGGGCCGGCGGCCGATCGGCTGACTGTTCAGTTTTTCACCACGGAGGGCGCCGAGAATCACGGAGAGGCTCAAGGCGGCAGGCGCACTCGGGAGCAAGCCCGATCGCGCCGATGATGAATGATGCCGACCGGCACAGGTTCGGAGCCTTCACCGTTCGTGCTTCTCCTCCGTGCCCTCCGTGTTCTCCGTGGTACATTCGCCCCGCCTGAATCGTAAGAAGGAGCACTCGCCGCCTTGAGATTCGACGCCTCACAACAGATGCGCCTGGGCCAGCACATGAAACTGGCCCCGAGGATGATCCAGTCCATGGAGATCCTCCAGATGCCCCTCCAGCAACTGGAGGAGCGCATCGCGCAGGAACTCGAATCCAACGCCACGCTCGAACTCGCCGAGGGCGAGGAGGGCGGCGAGGGCGCCGCCGCGCAGGCACAGGCCCAGGCGAAGGCCGACGCCGCGGCCGAGCCCGCCGAGGACCGCCCCATGCACGTCGACCAGGGGCAGGGGCAGGAGGATTTCGCCCGGCTCGACTCCTTCGAGGAGACCAACCCCGACGCGGCGGAGAACGCGTTCGACGATGAGCCGCGAACGCAGGACCTGCCGCGGCTGGAGGACCTTGGCTCGTTCTCCCGCGCCCGCATGGACGGCGAGCCCGACGCCAAGAGCGAGGCGATGGCCAACACCGCGTCGCGCGGGGCGTCGCTGGTGGAGCAGTTGCAGGACCAGTGGCGGCTGGCCGATGTCGACGAGGCGCTCCGCCCCCTGGGCGAGCAGATCATCGCGTTCATCGACGACGACGGCTATCTGCGGACCGACCTCCCGACGATCCTCGACCGCTGGCCCGCCGACAAACCCCGTCCGGCGCCCGCCGACCTCGATCGCGCCCTCCACGCGGTGCAACTCCTGCTCGAGCCCGCGGGCGTGGCGGCGCGCGACACCCGCGAGTGCCTGCTCCTGCAGATCGACGCCATCGCCGAGAACCCCGGCGAGGACCGCGCCCAGTGGGCGATCGTCCGCCGGTTGATCAACGACCACCTCGAGGACCTCGCCCAGAACCGCCTGCCGCGGATCGTCGAGAAGACCGGCCTGTCGATGGACGACCTCAAGCACGCGATGGAGCGGATGCGCGTGCTGAGCCTCGCGCCGGGCCGGCAACTGGTGCAGGAGCCGCCGGGCGCGATCGTGCCCGACGCGATCGTCGAGTACGACGCCGATGCCGACCGGTACGTGGCGTACCTGAATGATTCGCGCATGCCCAACCTGCGCATCAACCGCGAGTACGCGATGCTCGCCAGGGACCGCGCTGCCCCCAAGCCGACGCGGGAGTTCCTGAAGAAATCGCTCTCCAACGCCTCGTGGCTCATCGACGCCGTCGAGCAGCGTCGCAAGACGCTCCTCCGCGTCATCAAGGTCGTGGTCGAGGCCCAGCGCGAGTACTTCGACTATGGCCCGCAGGCCCTCCGGCCCCTGCCCATGACCCTCGTCGCCGAGCAACTCGGCGTCCACGTCGCCACCGTCAGCCGCGCAGTCGCCGAGAAGTACCTCCTCACGCCCCGCGGCATCGTCCCCCTGCGTTCCTTCTTCTCCGGCGGCACGCAGACCCAGTCGGGCGAGGAGATGAGTTGGGACGCCATCAAGGCCGCGCTCAAGGACATCATCGATGCCGAGGACCGCAAGAACCCCCTCAGCGACGACGCCCTCGCCGACGCCCTGAAGGAGCGGGGGATCGAAATCGCGCGGCGCACCGTGGCCAAGTACCGCGACCAGTTGAACATCCCATCCGCGCGGCTGCGGAAGGCCTATTGAGCCTCGCGGCCGTCGACGCCCGCGCCAACGTTGGTCCGGGGCGCTCCGCCATCAACCCGTCCCGCCTCGCCTCCTCCTCCGCACCGCCGCAGCGGCCCCGCCGATCAGCAGCACCGCCGCCCCGCCCGGCGCCGGGACCGGCCGGACCGAGACGTCGTCCAAGTGGAACACGCCGGGGAAGACGTTCTGCCCGAACTCCAGCAGCGACCCGTTGATGCTGGAATGCAGAGGCAGTGTGAACGGGTACCAGTTGGTGGAATCGGGAAGCAAAATGGACTGCGTAAAGACGGGCTGTCCTTCCCATCGAATGCGGAGTACTTCGGGCGCGTGGATCGCAATCCGCAGCCAGAACGACAACTCGTAGTCGGCACCCGCTGTGGTGGGAAGGACTTGACTGACGTATCGCAACTGGGTGGACGAGAGTTGAGCGTAGTAGGTCCCGGTGTGCCCGCCCCCACCCGACACGAGGAACAACTGTGGATCTGGTTGAGGCGGGAAGACCGCCGGCGGCGCGTTCCACGGGAAGAACCCCCCCGTCTCAAATCCCCCGTTGCTCACCAGTTCCTGCCCCAGGGCGACCGAGGCCGCCAGCGCGCCCAGAGCCGCCGACGCCGGCAGACACAATGACCGGATCATGTTCGGACTCCGTGCGGAACATCGTGGAAGGCCGCAGGCCAGAAGATACCACCCGCACGCACGTCGTGCAAGCCTCTTGCGCATGATCCCTTTCTTCGTCTACGTCTGAAAGACGGTTCGACGAAGCCCCCCGGCGCGACTTGCAAGTCGAGGCGATCAAAGTTATACAGACTCATCCAAGCCTCTGCCGCGAACTTGCGCGTCGCATACTCCCTGCATTCGTGGAGGAACCATGCATCGATTCCATATCCTCGGGTCCGTCCTGCCGGCGATCGTTCTGCTCTGCGGCCCATCCTCATCACTTGCGCAAGTGCGTCGCTGCTGCCTGCCCAACGGAAGTTGTGAAACCACGACCGCCTACGACTGCAACCGCTCCGGCGGCGTCTGGCGGTTGGACGAGTACAACTGCAACGGGACGCCGTGCCCGGCCCCGTTTCCCGGCGTGAGCATGAGCCAGACCGCTGCCCGCCGCCTCGTGCGCGAAGGCACCGTCCACACGCTCTGGGTGCATAATCCCGAGGAACTCTATGCGGCCGACCTTGAGATCTGGTCGCTCGCTCGCCCGATCTCCGAGGCCGGGTACGGCATGCTGATCGCCCCGCAGATCGGCATCGACCTCCGACTCTATGACGGGGCGGACCTCGAAGCCCGCGCCGAGGCCGCGGCGGCGGGTCTCATCGCCAAACTCGCCAGCGCCAAGGTCGTGTGGGACGCCAGCCCCTACGGCCTCGAGGGCGTGCCGTTCCGCTGGGCGCTGCGGATCGAGGCCCTCGGCATCGGGTTCGACTGGCAGGTCGGGCCGGGCAAACTCCCGTGCTTCACGAATCACCGGGAGGATGTGCCCTCGACGAAACTCCCGCGCCAGCGGTACATCGACCAGGGCGGGCGCGTCATCGCGTCCTCAGCGTCGCCGACGCCGACGGTCCGCATCGCCGACATCGACTCCCACACCGCGTTCTTCGAGCAGTTCCCCGACGACTACTACACCGCGCCCTGGCACGCTGTGATCGTCATCGGCGAGGGCGAAGATGCGCAGGTGAGAACGATCACCGCATACGACCATGCCACGTCGACGCTGACGCTGGACAGTGCGTACACCGGGAGCGATGCCAATCCCCCGTTTCACATCACCCGTGCCGATCCCGGGGCGGACGGTGGTCTGTACCCGTGCTACTTCTTCAAGCACGGCGCGGCCGAGGTCGAGGCGTGGGTCGTCGCGTTCTGCGGCGCGATGGGCGCCGCGATGGAAGGCCAGGACTGGCTCCCTGGAGTTGGGCCACCCGTCGCCGTGATCGTCGGAGATGAGGACCACACCTCGCCCGCAGTCGATTACTCGAACTACTACGACACCTACCGGACCGACGGGCGGGCGAGCGATTCGACCTACAAGATCGACGCGACGCACACGCTGGCGCAATGGCATGATGCATACGCTCGGCATCGGAACGGGGACGCCTTCACCAGTTCGGACTTCGTGCCGAACGGATCGGACTACAGTCCGCTGAATGAAGAAGTTCGATCCTATCTGAACTGCACTTACCAGACTGCGTACAACTACCACCGCGAACGATCGACGTGGCGGCACTTCCGCGGCCTGTGGCCGCGGGCCCACCTGTCGCAGTACCTCCTCGGCCGGGGCTACGGCGTGCAGCACGAAGGCGCGCGGTACGAGGTGCCCGTCGGCCCGCAGGAGGCGGTGTTCCACGGCACGCGCAAGTGGGCCGGGAGCGTCTCGTGGGAAGCCTACTACCCCATCCTGAACCCCAACTACACCGCGCGACCCGGCCCGGATGGCGGGGTGGTGCCGATCTATCAGCCCTCGGCCAGGTACATCGATGTCGCTGTCGATTCGTGGGACTGGGGGACGCCCGGCGAGTTGATGGTGCAGCCCTTTAGTGGCTTCGATCCAGACGATTGGCTTTCGTTGAACTACCCGCTGTTTGTGCAGTTCACCGGCGGCGGCAGCGCGAACGCCGGGCGCATCATCCCCGTCGCCTCCTGGAACGCCTCGACGCTGACCTTCGCGCTCGACGAGTCGCTCATCGGCCCCGTGAGCACGAATGAACCCTTTGTGTTGTATTACCCGAGCGGTCCCGGCGCGGACTCTCTGCGCGCGACCAACCCCGTCAAGTGGCCGCTCATCCAGACGTTCTGCGAGCGCTACGGGCTGAACGTCGACGCCGGCGGGTTCCTCAACGCGGCCAAGAACTGGGCCGCGGAGACCGCCCGGGCCCAGACCCGCGCCCTTCCCGCAAGTTTTGTACTCCGTCTGCTACGCCCCGGGGAGTTTCCACGGCCCAGAGCCCTACGACGGCCAGGCCGAGCGCGTCTCCTTTCTCGCGACCTATCCGAATCCCCCGATGTACTGCCAGGACGGCTGGCTCAGCGTGTTCGACTGGTACGACGTCGGGCTGCAGGCCATGAACTCCGGGGTCAACGACTTTGTCTGGTTTGCGCCGGGATTGTCGGAGTCGCTGGAGACCATGCGCGTGATATTCGCGGCGCTCGTCGGGATCGGCGGCGACTATCTCGGGCACTACCGCTTCATCTACGAGCAGATCGCTTGCATTGCCGACTGGGACATGGACGGCACGGTCGAGGAGGAGGACCTTGTGAAGTTCGAGACGCTCTGGGTCACCCGGAGCCTCGAGACCGACTTTGACAACGACGGCAATCCCGATGTCGACGAGTTCGGCAATCCGCGCCCCGACGAGGACGACCTCCTTACGTTCCGGGTCGCCTTCGAGTCCGGCGACTGCGGCGGCGCCGTCTCGATGTCCGTCCCCGCCGGCTGCGTCGCGGACTGGAACCACGACGGCGGCGTCGGCGTGCCCGACATCTTTGCGTTCCTCTCAGGCTGGTTCGCCAATGTCACCGCGGCACGCTGCTTCGGCGGGGCCTGCGGCGTGCCGGCGATCTTCGCGTTCCTCCAAGTCTGGTTCGCCACGCCGATGGGGCCGTGTTCCTCCTGAAAACCGTCAGGCATCGCGCCCGACATCGCGAACGGGATGCGGCGGTGAATCCCGTGTACTTGGAAGCGGCGCGCTCATGCCACCCCTCGCTGCATTCCAGGTTTCGAGTTCCCGCTTGACCCGCACGGAATCCATACAGTATACTAACCGCATGCCTCGCGAGGCCCCCGCGCCGTTCTTCCTGAACCTCAGATACACCCCCAAATCAGGTTACTCTGCGCGCAGATTCCGTGTTCCTCGCGCCGCGATGTCATCCCCGCGATCGACTCATTCGTTCTCCTGTCGAGTTCCAACTTCCAACCTCCAGGCTCTAAGGCCCCCTGTTCAAGCGGTTCTGCGCGCAGATTCTCGTTCGTCCCACTTCCGACTTCCCAACTCCACTTCGTGCGGTCGTGTCCGCGAACAGCCGAATAATCTGTGAACACGTTCGTCCCCGCCGACCCACCCCCGCGGCGGGGACGTAATGCCCTCGTTCCGGCCGCCGACTGGTCTTCATTCGCCATGACCCCTGTCTCTCACGCCCAGACCGCCGCCGCCCCCGCATCCGCCGCGGCGGGCACCCCGCAGCCCAACGGTGCGCCGGGCTCGATCGGTGTCCAGCGCACACGCCGCTCCAACATCGAGGTCATGATCCTCAGTTTCAACGAGGCCGCGAACCTCCCCCACGCGCTGGCGAGCGTCATGGGCTGGGCCGATGCGGTCTACGTCGTCGACTCGGGTTCCAACGACGGCAGCCAGGAGATCGCCCGCAAGGCCGGCGCGCAGGTCATCCACCGCCCGTGGCTCGGATACGCCCGCCAGAAGAACTGGGGCCTTGAGAACCTCCCCATCGCCAGCGACTGGGTCTTCATCCTCGATTCCGATGAATCCATCACCCCCGAACTGCGCGACGAGATGATCGCGATCGCCGCCAGGCCCGCCGCGCAGACGCCCGATGCGGGCTTCTATGTCAACCGACTGACGAAGTTCATGGGCGCACCGATCCGCCACGCGGGATTCTTCCCGAGTTACAACCTCCGCTTCTTCCGCCGCGGCAGCGCGCGCTACGAAGACCGCGAAGTCCACGAGCACATGGTGGTGCAGGGGCCGACCAGCCGCCTGCGGCACTACATGCTCCACGAGGACCGGCGCGGCCTCGAGCACTTCATCGCCAAGCACAACCGCTACTCGACGCTCGAAGCCCGCGAACTCATCCGCGAGATGGCCCGCACGCCCGCCGACCGCGCTACGCGGCTGGAGCGCGGCATCGCCACGCGCCGCTGGCTCAAGACCAACGTCCTGCCGCGGCTGCCGTTCTCGGGCATCTGGCGGTTCCTGTACATGTACGTCGTGCGCCTCGGCTTCCTCGATGGCGTCGCGGGCTTCCGCTTCTGCCTGCTGCTGGCGATGTACGACACGTTCATCTCGCTGAAGTTGGCGGAACTGCGATCGCTCGGCGCCGACCGCAACCTGGAGTTGATCGCCTCGCCCGCGGCCCCGCCTCCCCCGGCGCGCGGCCTGGCGGTCGCCGAGGGCGACATGACGGTGATCACCGCGGCGACGGCGGGGAGCGTGAAGCCGCCGGAAGAGATCGCCGCGGCGGTATCGCGCCGTGCGGAGCCGACCGTTGCCGCGACCGGCGCGGTGCTGCCGGAGGCGGTCGAGCGGCCGGGACCGGCGCCCCACGACAGCCGCCTGGCGCGCGTGCGGGCGGAGATGGGCGAGGTCGGGTTTCCGCCCGGCAAGTGGCCCGCGCGCGGCAGCGTGCCGGTGAGCGTGCTGATCCCCGTGAAGAACGAGCAGCGCAACATCGTCGAGTGCATCCGGCACTGCATGTGGGCCAACGAGGTCGTCGTGGTCGATTCCCAGTCGACCGACCTCACGATCCCCATGGCCCAGGCGCTGGGCGCCGATGTCTACCAGTTCCACTACTCAAAGGAAGGCTGGCCCAAGAAGAAGAACTGGGCGCTCGAGCAGGTGCCGTGGAAGAACGAGTGGGTGCTGATCCTCGATGCCGATGAGTACATGACCCCGGAACTGACCGAGGAAGTGCGGCAGGTGGTCGCCGGAACGTACAAGCCGCGGGATGCGCGCAAGGCCGGCTGCGGCGACGGCTACTGGCTCAACCGGCGGTTCATGTTCATGGGAAGGTGGATCCGCGGGTGCGGGTATTACCCGTCGTGGAACGTGCGGCTGTTCAAGCACGCGGTCGGGCGCTACGAGCGCATCGGCAACCTCGGCAACACCGGCTCGGGCGACAACGAGGTGCACGAGCACGTGGTGCTGTCGACGGGCCCGGCGGGGTATCTCGAGCACGAGTTCCTGCACTACGCCTACCCCGACCTGACGGCGTGGATCGAGAAGCACAACCGCTACACGACGTGGGAAGCGCACGCGATGAAAGCCAAGGACGCGGGCGCGGTGCAGGCGTCGCTCTTCGGCGGGCCGATCGAGCGCCGCCGCTGGCTCAAGCGCTTCGCCCGGAAACTGCCCTTCCGCCCGACGCTCCGGTTCCTCTTCAGTTACTTCGTGCAGTTGGGGATCCGCGACGGCTATCCGGGATACGTGATGTGCCGCCTGCTGGCGTGGTACGAGTTCGTCTCGATGGCCAAGCACCACGAGATGCAGACCGCCGATGCGGCCCGGCGCGAGGAAGAGGCGCGGCGCGCGCAACTGGCGCGCGGGCCGTCGGGAAACGGGTCGGCGGCATGAACGCGCAGACCCCCGGCGCCGGCCCTCACATCCGCATCGCGCAGATGATCCAGTCGGTGGATGCGCCCGCCGGCGGGACCTCCACCGCCTTCCTGGGCGTGCTGGGCGCGATCCGCACGCAGCCGGGGTTCACGGTTCGCGCTTTCTCCACCGCGCCGCCCGCGGGAGACCCGCACCAAGCCCACATCGCGCGCGACCGCGCCGCCCTCGGAGAGGACTCGTGGCGTCTCGCCGCGACCTTCGGCCGATCGATCCGGCCCGGCCAACTCGGGCGCGATGTCGCACTCGCGGCGGAGGCGAAGCAGTTCGACCTGCTGCACCTGCACGGGCTGTGGTCGCCCGACCTGCTGCACGCCGCCAACGCGGCGAGGCGCGCCGGCATTCCCTACGTCTGGCAGCCCCACGGCATGCTCGTGCGCGCCGCCATCCGGCAGAAGCGTCTGAAGAAAGAACTCTTTCTCGCGCTAGGTCTGCGGCGGGCGCTCATCGAGGCCGCGGCGATCATCTTCTGCACCCGCGAGGAGCGCGAACAGTCCGTCCCGCCGCGGGCCATTCCGCCCAAGCGGATGCACGTGGTCGCGCTGCCGCTCGAACTGCCCGGCGGGCTCCCGCCGCGCGGGGCGATGCGTGCCGCCGCCCGCGAGCGGTTCGACATCCCGGTGGATGCGCCCACCGTGGTGTTCATGGGCCGGCTGCACCATGTCAAGCGTGTGGAACTGGCGATGGACGCGGTGGCCGCGGCGTCGCGGACGCTCGCGGACCTGCACCTGCTGCTGCTGGGCGATGGCGAGGCGGAGTACGTGGCGGGTCTCAAGGCTCACGCCGCGAAACTGGGCATCGCGGGGCGAGTCCGCTTCGCCGGGTTCATCTCCGGCGCAGACAAGTGGCCCGCGCTGGCGGCGGGGGATGTCCTGACGCTGAACTCCAAGCACGAGAACTTCGGCTTCGTGGCGGTCGAGGCGCTGTGCGTGGGCACCATCCCGGTGATGACCAGCAACCTGGCGCTCGCGCCCGAACTGGCGGGTGTCGATGGCGGCATCTCGTGCGAAGCGACTGCGGAGGCCCTTGCCGCGTCCTATGTGGGCGCGATCCGGCACCCCGATCGAGCGGGAATGGTTGAGCGGGGGATGGTCTGGGTGCGCGAGCATCTGTCCGCCGCGGCCGTCGGGGGAGAACTCGCCGGGCTGTATCGCGCGGTCCTTGCGCGTCGGTGACCGGGCCCGGCGCCGGAAGTCAAGCGGCGGCACGATGTTGTGTTCCGCACCCGGCCCCGATATCGTCCCCGCTTGTGAAAGCCTGTCCGTGCCCACCCGGTCGGTCTCGAGTTTCCGGCATCCGCTCCTCGCGGCGGCTGTGTCGTGCGGCGGGACTGGCCACGGCGCTGGCCGCGGTGACGCTCGGTGCGGGGTTTGCCGTCGCGCAGCCGCTGGAGCCCGCCAAGCCCGCCGCGCAGCCCGACCCGCTGTCCAGGCCGCGGCCGCCCGAGGGCGGTGGGGCAGGGGGCGATGAGTCGGTGGTGCCGTACCAGGATCGGCCGATCCGCGAGATCCGGCTGGAGGGTGTTCCCGCATCGGAGCAGCAACTGGTGCGGAACCAGATCCGCTCGCGTGCTGGTTCGCCGCTGTCGGCCGAATCGGTGCGGGACGATGTGCAGAGGCTGAACCGGCTGGGACGGTTCAAGCGGATCCTGGCCAAGGCGCAGCCGTACGACGACGGCTCGATCGCGCTGATCTTCGAGTTTGTGCCGACGCCGATCATCACAGACGTGGCGGTCTCGGGCAACCGGCAGATCAGCGACCAGGACATCGCGGGCGTGGTGTCGCTGCTGAAGGACACGCCGGTCGACGAGTTTCAACTGGGCAACGCGAAGGCGCGGATCCTGAAGTTGTACCGGGACAAGGGCTACTTCACGGCGGACGTGGTTATCGACCAGAAGGAACTCGACCAGACGGGGACGGTGCTGTTCAAGATCACCGAGGGCGAGCGATTGCGGGTCACGGACATCCGGTTCGACGGTGCGGATTCGTTCGAGCCGAGCGAGTTGATGTCGGTGGTGAAGTCGAAGATCGCGGGGATCTTCGAGTCGGGCCCGGTCGACCCGGAGGTGCTGGACCAGGACGTGGCGGCCCTGATCGGGTACTACAAGGACCGGGGCTACCTCGATGTGCAGGCGGACCGGCAGTTGATCTTCGCGCCCAACAGCCGCGAGGCGATCGTGAAGTTCATCATCCGCGAGGGCCCGGTGTACACGCTGCGCTCGGTGCGGGTGGAGTCGGCCACGCCGGGGGAGAAGGCGGGGGAGACGGCGCCGCTGCGGGTGTTCACGTCCGAGCAGATCGCGGGCATCCTGACGATCAAGTCGGGCGATGCGTACAGCCTGGACAAACTGCGGAAGTCGATGGACGAACTGGAGAACGCGTACTCGTCGCAGGGCTACGTGGACGTGGGGCTGGAGCGGCGCGAGAAGCGCGACCCGGACAAGCCGGAGGTGGACCTGCTGATTCGCGTGCGCGAGGGGCGGCGCTTCAAGACCGGGCTGGTGCGCGTGACGGGGAACGACGTCACGCAGAAGAAGGTCGTGATGCGGGAACTGGACCAGGTCCCGGATCGGCCGCTGAACCTGACCTTCCGGCGCGGCCAGGGCGACCGGAAGGTGCTCGACTCGGAGCGCAGGCTGTCGGAGACGCGGCTGTTCGAGCCGCAGTCGGTGAAGATGACCGTGCAGGCCGAGGACCCGGCCAACCCGGGCTACCGCGACCTGCTGGTGGAGGTGAAGGAGACGAACACGGGCTCGCTGTCGTTCGGCGCGGCGGTGACGTCCGACGCCGGTCTGATCGGCACGTTCGGGCTGACGCAACGGAACTTCGACCTGTTCGATCTGCCCGACTCGGCGGGCGAACTGTTCACCGGTCAGGCGTTCCGCGGGGCGGGGCAGGTGTTCGACATCCAACTCCAGCCCGGCACGGAGACGCAGACGTACCAGATCTCGCTGTCGGACCCGCGGCTGCTGGACACCGACTACACCGGCTCGATCACGGGCTATTACCGCACGCGTGAATATGACGAGTACGACGAGGCTCGACTGGGCGGACGGCCGTCGCTGGGCCGCCGGTTCGGCGAGCGCTGGACCGCGGCGGTGTTCGCGCGGTACGAGGACATCGACATCACGAACGTCGACGAGAACGCCATCGTCGACATCTTCGAGGTCGAGGGCAAGAGCACCATCTCGGGCGTGGGCGCGAGGCTGGTCCGCTCCACCGTGGACAGCCGCTTCAGGCCCAGCCGCGGCACGCGGTTCCAGGCCGAGATCGAGCGCGTCGGCGCGATGGGCGGCGATTACAACTTCACCAAACTCAACGCCGAGCACCTGCTGTTCGTGACGGTGGGGGAGGACTTCCTCGGGTACAAGTCGGTGCTGCAGTTCAAGATCGCGGCGTCGTACATCCCCGAGGGGACGGATGAAGCGCCGATCTTCGAGCGGTACTTCCTCGGCGGCCGGACGTTCCGCGGGTTCGACTTCCGGACGATCTCGCCCAAGGGGATCCGGCAGTCCGACGGCTCGCTGACCAACGAGCCCTCGGGCGGCACGTTCAGTTTCTTCACCGGGGTCGAGATCGAGAAGCCGGTGTTCCAGGACCTGATCTCGGTCGCGGCGTTCATCGACACCGGCACGGTGGCGGAGGAAGCGACCTTCGCCGACTACCGGGTGTCGGCGGGCCTGGGCCTCCGGGTGTACATCCCGGCGCTCACGCCGATCCCCTTCGCGTTCGACTTCGGCTTCCCGATCATCAAGCGCTTCGGCGACCAGGAACGCGTGTTCTCGTTCAGTTTCGATATCCCGTTCTGATGCGCCCCGGGCCGGACGATCAGCCGTTGCCGGGCCCTTCCCACTTGCGCCACAGCGCTTCATAGGCTTCGAGCCCGTCCTTCCAGCCCTTCTCCCAGTTCTGGAAGTACTCGAACTTCTCCATCACGTCGGGCGCGATCTTGAGTTCATCGGCCTTGCGCGCGATGAACCGCATGCGCGGGCCGATGCCCATCGGCAGCAACTGCGAGAGCCAGCACGTCCGGATCGCGTCGACCGCCTCGTCGAACGCGGCGACGGGGTCGCCATCGGGCGACCACGACTCGGCGAAGCCGGCGGCGGCGCTGTCGTGCTCGGCGGCGAGGGCGTCAAAGCCGATCGCGGCGATGAACTCCTCCACCGAGTTGACGCCGCGGAAGTCCTCCCGGAGCGCCACGAGGTGGCCCAGCCAGGGCTTGCCATCCAGGGGCTGCGCCGAGAGTCCGGCGCGGTCGACAAGCGGACGGAGCACCGCGACGTGCCGAGCGCCCTCGGCCTCGATCCGGTCGATAAGGGCGCGGGCCGCCGCGGCGGTTTCGGCGGGCACGTTCTTGATGGGATTCTCTCCCGCGCCGACGAGGCGCGACAGCGCCTCCCGGGCCGCGCCGAACCAGACGCAGGTGCGGTACTCATACTCGTCGGGGCGCTTGGGGGTGAGCATGGCGCGGATCGAGTCGAGCGCCTGCGCGGGGTCATCGGTCCGCATGGCCTTCACCCAGTCCAGGCACTCGGAGGCGCGCACCGGGTTGGGGAAATCGTTGAAGGACTGCAGCACGCGGATGCGGACGTTGCGGTGATCGGCGTCGGCGTAGGCGCGGCGGGCATCGAAGCACACGTGCAGCGGGACGATGAGGTCCTTGGCGCCGTGCATGAGCACCAGCGGGGTCGTGCCCTTCTTCACGCAGTCGGAGGGCGCGGCGCAGCCATGGGCCACCATGCCATCAGCCAGCGCGGGGAACGCCGCGGCGAAGCACTGGACAAACGCCCCGCCGCCGCCCATGCCATAAAGATAGATGCGGTTGACCGGGAAGGTCCGGGAGACCTCCAGGACAAGGTCGCGGAAGTGGATGATGGCGTCGGCGCCGGGCTCGAACGAGCGGATGTCGGGGGTGCGCGCGTCGGCGCTGGTGCCGTCGATGGCGACGACGATGTCGCCGGGCCGGAAGCCGCGATCCCCGGCGGTCTCGGGCGTGGGGTGGTTCTGCGTGCCCCAGCGGAAGTCGGCCCGGTCCGGGTGGCAGAGGATCACCAGGTCGTAGCCCTCGCCCTTCTTGTAGTCCCTGGGGAGCGTCCAGGTGTAGCGAAGGCCCTCGCGCGTCTTCCAGGCGTAGGCCTTGCCGGGTGTTGCGTCGGAAGAGGGCGCGAGGCGTTCGGGGTCGGTGTCCTTCCACTCTTTCCATCCGGGCGCGGCGGGGTTGCCCGTGGAACCGAGGATGGCGTCATCGGCGGAGGGTGCGGGCCGGTTGTCGGGCCTTGCCGGGGTATCGGCATCGGTCCGGGGTTTGGGCCTGGGCTTGCCGAAGCCGGGCTGGGCGTGCGCAGGAAGGGGGGCCACGAGCGCGAAGGCGGCCGCCGCGGCGAGGAGGAGGCGGCGGGTGGGGGCGCGCGATGCCATGGAGTGTCTCCGGTGCGGCGGGATCAGTTGGTCGCTTCGCGCAGCGCGATGAGCGCATAGGCGGTGATGAGCACGGGGTCGTTTTCCATCCATCGCTGATCGACGCTGCGGAACGAGCCGTCCTCGTTCTGGAGCGAGGCGAGTTTGTCGACGAGGTCCCTGCGCCAGTCGCGCCGGTCGGTCTCCATGCCCTCGCCCTTGATCAGGCTGATGGCCGGCTCGTTCAGGGCGGCGAGCGCCCGCGCGAAGGTGAGGTAGTAGTAGTACAGGCCGTTGGTCCCCATGCCGGGGTTTTCGTCGAGGGTGTAGTTGCGGCGGATCCAGCCGTAGGCCGCCTGCACGCGCTCGTCGTCCTTCTTCAGGTCGGCGTACAGATAACTCTTGAAGCCTGCGTAGGTCATCGAGCCGTAGGCCCGGAGGCGGCTGACGGTGGTGCCGTCGTCGAGCGTTTCCTCGATCGTCCCGGCCTGGCTCTGCCCCGCGCGGCCGTCGACCGACTCGGCGTTCTCGACGGTTGCGTAGATGAACCCGCCCTGGTTGCTGCGGTCGGCGTAGGGCATGTCGTTCACGCGGTCGGTCATCTGCAGGCGCTGCAGGAACACCATGGCGCGCTGCACGGCGGGGTCGCTCGCAGGGACACCCGAGTCGCTCAGCGCCTGCATGAACATGTTGAGATTGGAGCCGTCTGGCCGTCCGTGGCGGCCGTATCCGACGCCGCCGTAGAACGGATGGTTCTTCTCGACCGGGCGCGCGGCCTCCGATCCGCCGACGCTGTTGTCCGAGAACTCGCACCACTGGAGTTTGCGCAGGAACGCCAGCGCGGTGTCGCGCGCTTCGCGGGCGCGGGGCAGGTCGATCTTCGACAGCGCGGAGACCGCCAGCGACGTGTTGTACGACGGCAGCGTGCGGTCATAGATCCCGCCGTCGGGCTGCTGCCAGTTGAGCAGGTACTTGACACCCATGACCACTTCCGGGCGCACCGCCGGGGCCGCCGCGCCGTCGCCCGCGCGGGCCTTCTGGCCGAGTTGGATCCCCGTGAGCACCAGCGCGGTGACCCCCGGCATGTGCGGCTGCTTGCTCCGTCCCTGTTCGTCGGTCTCGGGGCCGGGCACATTCCAGCCGCCGCTGGCCTTGTCCTGGCTCGCGATCAGCCATGCCTCAGCGCGCTGCGCCATCTCGCGGGCGTGCTCGCGGTAGTCGGGCGCCGCGGCCGGCGCCGTTGGCGCGTCGGTGGGCGCGGCAGGGGGTGGGGCCGTCTGAAGCGCGATGCACGAGGCGACGGAGAGAAGATGGAGGATCATGTGTGCTCGCTCGGGGGAAGGGTGTACCCCGTGATTGTTGGCGGTCCGGGGTTGTACCTGCATGGGCGACGGTCGATTCAGGCGGAACGCGGGCGGAGGTGATCGATGACGATCGCCGCCGCGACAACCGCCGCTGTTTCGATCCGCATCGCGTGCGGCCCGAAGCGGGCAACCCGAGCGCCCGCCGAGCGGGCCGCCTCCACCTCCCGGGCTTCCCAGCCACCCTCCGGCCCGATCAGCAGCCGCACGGCCGAGGGTGTTGCGCCGGGTTCGCAGGGCGTTCCGGATGCATCGGCGAGGATCAGTTCGGTGTCGGGAGGTACGGAGAGAGCCTCGTCGAACGTGCGTTCGCGCTCGATTCGCAGGAACCAAGGCCGGCCGCACTGCTTGGCGCTTTCGACGGCGAGCCGAGCAAGGCGGTCGAGTTTGGTCGGGCGCGGCTCGACGATGGACCGTGCTGCATGAAGGGGCGTCCACGAGGCTGCACCGACCTCGCTCAAGCCTTCGACCATCTCGTCGACGCGCCCCCCCTTGGGCGTCGCGGCCCATACCTCGACCACGGGACGGGGTTCGGGGGAATGCCGAACTGACATGACCTGCACATGGAGTTCGGTCCGCCGTCCCCCGCCGGCGAGGTGGACAGTTCCCGTCGCGATCCCGCCGAGGCCGTCGAGCAACTCGACGGATTCGCCCTCGCGGAGCCTCTTGGCGCGGAGCGCGTGGGCGGCCTCATCGTCTCCGACGAGGGCTCTCTGGCCCGCCGCGGGCAGCGGCTGCGTCCAGTGGATCCTGTGCATCGGGGTGTTCTACCACATCGGGGAGGAGGGAGGCGTGGGCGGATGCACCCGGGGTTTGGTTCGTGTACCCTCCCGGACCTGCGGACCGAGACGTCCCGTGGCCGAGTTCAATCATCCGGGTCTTTGCATTCAGGCGCATCATGGCTTCCGGTCGCAGCACACGCAACAACGTCCTGGCGGGGGTGTTCGTCCTGCTCACGCTCTCGCTGGGCGTGTTCATCGTGATCCTGATCTCGAACGTGTGGGAGAGGCTCGGCGCCAAGTCCGAGTACGTGGTGTCGTTCACACTGGTGGACGGGGCCGAAGGGCTGGACAGGGGCTCGGTGGTCAAGGTGGGCGGCAAGCAGGTGGGGCATGTCACCGAGACCCGGTTCATTTATGACGAGGCCAGCGGCGAGCCGGTGGGGATCGACGTGCGCATCGCGGTCGACGCGAAAGTCCGGCTGTACGAGGATGCGGATGTGCAGTTGCAGCGTCCGCTGCTGGGGACGGCGAGCACGATCAACATCTCGCCGATCCCTGCGTTCCGCCCGGCGGGGGTGGTGCCGGTGGGCCCGCCGCGGGTGCTGAGCCCGGGCGGGCGGTTGTATGGGCGCGTCGGCCCGCCGGGGTTTCTGTCGCCGGGGGACTACGCCAAGATCCAGGACGTGATCGACCGGGTGAACAAGATTGTGGCGGATGTCGAGCCGCGGGTGGGACCGCTGCTGGACCATGCGACGGCATCGGTGGATAACGTGAGGGCGATCACGGACGACGCGCGGCGGCGATGGACCGAATGGGGGAATAGCGCGGACACAATCGTCAGCCGCGTGGAAGCGGCGTCGGGGCGGATCCCCGAGATTGTCGAGTCGGTGGAGAAGGGGATCCAGCAGGGGCGGGACTTCGTGTCCTCGGCGCAGCGCACGCTGGACGAGAACCGACCGAAGATCGACGAGGCGGTGGAGTATGTCCGCGAACTGACGCGCAAGGCCCAGGGCGAGGCGTACGACAAGTTCATGGGCGCGCTGGAGAGCGGGCGGCAGGGGCTGGACTCCTTCGCCTCCGCCGCGGCACGCGCCGACGAGTTGATCACCACCAAGAGCCCGGAGTTGGGCGAGACGATCACGGCGGCGATGCTGGCGGCGCAGCAACTGAAACTGGCGACGGTTGAGGTCCGGGCGGCGCCGTGGCGATTGCTCTACCAGCCGACCAAGAAGGAACTCGAGAACGAGTTGCTCTACAACTCGGTGCGGGCCTATTCGGAGTCGGTCTCGCAACTCCGCGCGGCGTCGGAGGCGCTCAAGGCCACGGCCGAGCGCGCCGCGGCTCCGGGAGGCGGGCGGATCGATCAGGCGACCATCGATGCGCTGACGGCCCGCCTGCGCGACGCCTTTGAGTCGTACCAGAAGGCCGAGCAGGCGTTCATGGACCGCTGGGTCAGCCAGGGGAAGTAGCCGCCGATCGGAGTGTGTTCGGCGTCGCCGGTTCGCGGGGTTGAATCCCGGCGCGGCTGATCCGGAACAATCTGTCATGAACCTCTCGACTTTGTACCTGCTGGCGTCGTTCTCGTGTGTGGCCGTCACCGCCGCTCATCCACAGTCGCCCGCGCAGCCAGGCAGTGCGAACGACCCCGGCGCAGCCGCGCAGCCGGATCCGCTCGCGCCGTGGCGCGAACGCGCCGCGAGGGCAGAGACCTGGCTCCGCGCCCGGGCCGCGAGCACGGAAGAGGCGGCCAAGCACGCGATGGCGCGGGCGCGGCAGGAACTGCTCGGCGTCGAGGGCGCGGTGGTTGAACCGACGTTGGCCATCGCGGGCCGGGCGGAGTCCGCCGACGCCGCGCCGGGCGCGGTGCAGTGGGAGACGATCGCCAACGACGCCGCCACCATGCCCCGGCGGCCCGGAGCGTCGGTCGTGGTGCTGGTGCACGGGCTTGATGAACCGGGCACCATCTGGGACGAGTTGACGCCGCACCTGCTCGACGCCGGGGCAATCGTGATCCGGTTCGACTATCCGAACGACCAGGGCGTGGTCGCGTCGGGGAAGGATCTGGCCGCGGCGCTGCGGCGTCTGCGGGGGCTGGGGATCGGGAGTGTGTCGATTGTCGCGCACTCGATGGGGGGCTTGGTGAGCCGCGAGGCGCTGACAAGCGAGGACGGGTACCTCGGCGACGGCGCGGCGACGGCGGACCTGCCCGCCGTGGAGCGGCTGATCATGTGCGGCACACCCAACCACGGCACGCCGCTGGCCGTCATGCAGCCCGTCGCGGAGGCACGCGAGCAGGTGTATCGCCATGCGACAGGGACCAGCGCGAACGGCTCCGGCCTCATCGCGTCATCCGGGGACGGCCTTGGCGAGGCGGGGCGCGACCTGCGCGAGGATTCCGAGTTCCTCAAGACGCTCAACGCCAGGCCCCTCCCGCTCAACGTGCAGTGCACCACGATCTGCGGGATCATGACGCCCGCCGGGGCCGGCGCGTATCTCCGCGGCGAGGCGGCCGGGCGCTGGGCCGGGCTGCTGGGCCCCGAGCGTGCCGCGGCTCTGGCAACCCAGGCGGGCGCGGCGGTACAGACGCTGGGCGACGGCATCGTGCCCGCGGCATCCACGCGGCTTGACGGGGTGGACGATCATGTTGAGATCAACGCCGACCACCGCTCGATGCTCAAGCGCTGGACGATCCTGAAGAAGGTCGACGAACTCCGCGGCATTCGGACACCGCCGGCCGAAGCGATCCCGGTCATCCTCGATCGTCTCGGACTCAAGCCCCTGCCGCCCGACGGGTCGGTCGATCCGACCCCGCGCGCGGAGTAATCGTCACGGGTTGTGGAAAACCTGTCCGAATAACCGGTGGATGAACGGCGCGTAACGTCCGTACGGGCGGACTGGAGCCGTCGCGGCGATATCGCGCGCGAAATTGGGAAGAGATCGCGGCCTCTCACCCGATCGTTTGATACCATCGCGGAGCACCCATGGCCGTCTACACCCGTCGCAAGTCCAAGTCCGCCGCGAGCCCCTCGGTGGGCCGGCGCGCGAAGGTCGTCTGGGTGAGTTTTCTGGCTTCGATGACGGCGGTGGGCGGCCTCCTGATGCTCCTGGACAAGGGCAACGTCCCCCGGACCGACGGTCTGACGCTCTCGCCGCTGGCGGTGGCGTCAGGCGTGGGTGTCTCGGGCGTGACGGACCCGGTGTTCGAGACCCGGCGGCCGCTGGATACCTCCCGCTGGCAGGCCATTGTGATCCACCACTCCGGATCGCTGACGGGCTCGCCCGCGACCATCGAGCGCGAGCACGAGGCCCGCAGCCTCAAGGGGCTGGGGCACCACTTCATTATCGGAAACGGCCGCGGCATGGAGGACGGTCAGGTGTACCTGGGCTTCCGCTGGCGGGATCAACTGCCCGGTGCCCACGCCGCGGGTCCCGATGGCGACTGGTACAACCACCACGCGATCAGCATCTGCCTGGTGGGCGATGGGGACCGCAAGCCGTTCACGCCGGCCCAACTGCGCGAGTTGGCGGAGTTGACGCAGTCGCTGTGCCGGAAACTGGGGATCCCGGAGAACCGGGTATTGCTGCATTCCCAGATCGCCAATGTGAACGACCCCGGGAAACTGTTCCCGGCCGGTCGGTCGCTGGCCGCGGGCGCTCGCTGAGCGGCGGGGCCTTGAACTGAGCACGAATTGAGAAGTCGACGCGGGGGACCGGCCTCCGGCGGTCGCCGTCGGGGTTTGTTCAGTTTGCAAACCGGGCATTGAAGTCCCCCGGTACGGTGCCGATACTTTCCGCCTTGCTACGATCCGCCCGGCCATTTGGGACGAATGGACTGTCCCGGTATCCTGCATCTCCCGCAACCGGCCCGCGGGAGCCGAATCGGGATTCCGGCGACGAGATTCGGGGGCGGGTCGGTGGTTCGCGGCGAAGGATTGAACGGGCGGGAGGAACGGGTGGGGGGTGGGAGGGGGGGCGGAGTGGGGTTTCGGAGTCCGGCGCGTCTTGCCGGCCCGCCTCGCGCGGGATTGGTTTGTTCGGATCGGGAGATCGAGTGCCTCTGCAACCCAAGAAGCAAGGCGAAATGGTGGAAGGGTTCCGCGTCATGGCGGAACTGGGGCGCGGCGCGGCCTCGATCATCTATCTCGTTCAGGACCCGAAGTCCAAGCAGATCTGGGCGCTCAAGAACGTCGTGCGCGACTCGGAGAAGGACCAGCGGTTCCTCGATCAGGCGCTGACCGAGTACGAGATCGGCTCGAAGATCCGCTCCCCGCGGATCCGCCGGGTCGAGAAGTGCATCACGAAGAAGACGGGCCTCCTGACGGTCGGCGAACTGTTCCTGGTGATGGAGCACGTGGACGGGGCGAGCGTGGAGCGCGAGCCTCCGGCGACGTTCGAGGACGCGGTGCTGGTCTGCGAGCAGGTGGCCCAGGGCCTGGCGAACATGCACACCGCGGGGTTTGTCCACGCGGACATGAAGCCGAACAACATCATCGTGGACAACGAACTCAACGCCAAGGTCATCGACCTCGGGCAGTCGTGCAAGATCGGGACCGTCAAGCAGCGGATCCAGGGCACGCCCGACTACATCGCCCCGGAGCAGGTGCACCGCCGGGCGATCACGCCCAAGACCGATGTCTACAACCTCGGCGCGGCGATGTACTGGATGCTGACGCGGAGTTTCGTCCCCACCGCACTGGCCAAGGGCGACTCGCTGCTGGGCTCGGTCGAGGATCATCTGCTGGAAAGGCCGAAGCGGTCGATCGATCTCAACCCGCGCGTGCCCGAGATGCTCGACAAACTCGTGATGGAGTGCGTCGAAGTGAACCCGGACCAGCGCCCGAGCATGGAGCAGGTGGCCGACCGGCTGAACCTGATCCGCGGCAAACTGCACGCCGAGCAGATCCTGCGGAAGTCGGGCCAACTCCCGAAGATCGAGCCGGTGCAGCAGGAACGGGCCTGAGTCGCTCTGTTCCGCGCCTCACGCGAAGTCCAGCCGTGCTCCGACGTCACCGCCGACGGTCGATGACCATCCGCGCCGCGGCGTCGAAATCAGGCGCCGTCAGCCCGCGCGCCGGCCTTGCGTCCGAGACCAGGATCGCTCTCGTGCTGTCAATCCCCGCCGCCACCGCCGCCTCCGCGTCCCGCTCCGCATCCCCGATCATCCACGACCGCGTGAGGTCCAGCCCCAGGTCCGCGGCCGCGGCCAGCATCATGCCCGGCGCGGGCTTCCGCCACGGATGTTCCACGTTGAACGGCGCGACCGTGCCCTTGGGGTGATACGGGCAGTAATACACACCAGCCAACTCCACCCCCGCCTCGGTCCGCAGCAGGTCCCGCATCCGCCGATTGCAGGCCTCGACCTGTTCGACCGGGCAGACCCCGCGTGCCACGCACCCCTGATTGCTCACCACCACGAGCGCAAACCCGGCATCGCGCAGCCGCCGCAGGCCCGTCGCGACACCCGGCAGCAACCGCACGAGGGCGGGGTCGCACAGGTCGCCGGGGTGGGGTGTGCGTGCGGTCACCTCGCGGTTGGCGATGAGCGTGTCATCGCGATCGAGAAAGACTGCGGGGCGAGGTCCTGCCATCTCCTGAGCCTAGCGCCGTTCCAAAACCCGCATTCCAAATTCGATTCGTCCCCTAAACTTCCGCCTTGCCCCCTCCTCCCGCCATCCCCCTCCGCCTGCTGGTCGTCGCCCCGTCGTGGCTGGGGGATGTCGTCATGGCCACACCGGCGCTCCGGTTGCTGCGGTCGCACCTCAAGGGCTCGTTCATCGGCGCGATGGTCCGTCCGGGTCTTGATGAACTCCTCGCCGGGTCTGACTTCTTCGACGAGGTGCACGTCGCCAGTTCGCAAGGCCTGATGGGCCCCAAGCGCGCCGCCGCGAAGGTCCGCGGCCGGGCCTACGACACCGCGCTGCTCCTCACCAACTCCTTCTCCACCGCGCTGGTCGCACGGCTGGCGTTCATCCCGCGCCGCATCGGCTATGACCGCGACGGCCGCGGCGTGCTCCTCACCCAGCGGCTCCAGCCCGAACGGATCGGCCGCGGCTTTGCGCCCGTGCCGATGGTCGAGTATTACCTGCGCGCGGCCCGCGCCGTGCTGGAAGAGGACGAGGCCCGAAACGATGCGGTCAGCCCGAGGGCCGGCCCGCCCATCCGACTGGAACTGGGCATCACGCCCGGGCAGGATGCCGCGGCGGAACGATTGTTGCACGCGGGGGGAATAACAGGGCTGCGCCCGTTCGCGCTGATCAACCCCGGCGCCAACGACGACGCCAAGCGCTGGCCCGCGCCCCGGTTCGCCGCCGTCGCTGCGCACCTGGCCCGTCGCGGCATGGACATCGCGATCAACGGCTCGCCCGGCGAACGCGAACTGGTGGCGGAGGTCGCCCGGCTGACCCGGCGCGCCATCGAGGAGCACGCCGGCCCGGCGCGGCTGTCCGTCGCGGAACTGCCGGCGCTGGGCATCGCCATCGGCTCGCTCAAAGGGGTGATCCGGCGGTGCGCGATCATGATCACCAACGACACCGGGCCGCGCCACATCGCCGCAGCGTTCGGCGTGCCGACCGTGACCCTGTTCGGACCGACCGACCATCGCTGGACCACGCTCCCCGGCGATGGCACAGCGCGGGCTGACCTGCTCGCCGACCCGTCGCTGCCGGAGTCGGAAGTGGCCGACGATCATCCGGAGCGGTGCCGGATCGACCGGATCGAGACAGAGCAGGTCGTCATCGCGGCCGACACGCTGCTGCGGCGGAGCGCCCGCACGGTGCATGGATGACCGGCCGGGACGACCGCGGCGGGCCGTCGCCTCCAAATCGGACCTTGTTTGGGTTCATTTGACGCCGCGGAACGACGATCTACCCTTGCACTTCAAATGTCGCGTCCCTGCGCAAGCCGGGCCGGCAATGCCAAAGGACGGGGGCGTAGCTCAGTTGGTAGAGCGCTTCCATGGCATGGAAGAGGTCGAGAGTTCGAGTCTCTTCGCCTCCACTTCCCGTCAACGCCTGAACCCGAAGGGGTTCAGGCGTTTTGCTTTTTGGTCGCACCGGGCTTGTGACCGTCGTTCCCCTCGATGCGGCGGACCCGCGCGCTTCAGGTTGTGCCGGTCGCGCCGGCAGGCGCCAGGTGGTTGATCGCGGCGACGACGACGGGCGTGTAGGTGTATGCCGGGCCGCCGCCCATCATCACCGCCACCCCGGCGGCCTCGAGCACCTCGGCGGGGGTCGCTCCGAACTTGATGCACTTCTCGACGTGGGCGTAGATGCACGGCTCGCAGCGCGTGGCCACGGCGATCCCTACCGCGATCAACTCCTTCTCTTTGCCGGAGAGCGCGCCGTCTTTCATCAGCGTCTGGAAGAAGGGCCCGAAGGCCTTGCCCAGGTCGGGCGCTGCGGACTTCACTCCCGTCATGGTCGCGGGCCAGGTTGCGTAGAAGTCGGCTGCATTGTGTGACATGGCGATCGCCTTTCTGGCGTGTGTTCTCAGGAACTGTCGACGCGAAATGTGAGCGGGCGTCGGCGAGCGTCAGCCGCAGGCGCCGCCCGTGCATGATTGCCCTCCGGTCGCCGCGCGGTTCCAGGGCATCTTGCCGATCAGCGTGGCCATGGCGCAGTTGCCCGAGGCGCCGGCAAAGGCCAGCCCGGCGCCGAAGAACGCGGGAATGGCGACGAGACGTGGGTCCACGAACCACGCCAGCGCGCTGCCGACCAGCACGCACAGGCCGATGACCAGTTGCACCTGACGCATCACGCTCATCCGCGAGACCTGCGTGTTCACTTCCACCGGCAGCGAGGCTCTCTTCCACGCCTCGATCCCGCCCGCCAGGCTGACGACCGTCACGCCCGACTCGGCGAGCGACGCGGCCATGCGGCAGGCATCCGCCGAGCGGCGTCCGCTCCGGCAGTGCAGAACAACCTTCTGGCCTGGCATTGCCCAGCCCGCCGCCTGCCGCGCATCGAATCGCGACAACGGGAGCAGCCTGGAGCCCGCGATCCGCTCCCGGGCGTGCTCGTCAGGCTCGCGCACGTCGATCAGCACGCACTCGCCCGTGTGCAGCCATCGCCCGACGTCGCTCGGCGCGGCCTCCGGAGCAGGCGAGTCCTTTCCCGTCCCGAGCGCAGCAGTCGTTGTCGCGGATGTTCCATTCGTGCTTGTCATGGGCCTTGCCGACTCCTTGTCCGAGCCCGAGGGGGGGCGTTTTCGCGCACCTCGCCGGAAACTCCGGAGCGATGGTGCGGTTGGCGCTTGTTGAGAGGCACGCAGTCCCGGAGAGGTTCCCGGTTTTATGGCGAGGCGAGGACGATGGAGGGCGGAGGCCCAAACACCCCCGGCAGGACGCGCGGAGCCTGGCGCACGAGGATGTACCCCGCCATCAGGACTAGAAAGACCGCGAAGACGCGCTTGAGCGCCTCCTGGCGGATTCGCCCCGCCCGAGCCGAGCAGGCCCAGGGAAACTCCCACCGCGGCCGCCCCGAACCATGCCCAGATCACGCGCAATCTCCTTCACAACGCGTTCCGCACCCGCCTCCGCCCACGGGCACAGCGCGTTCCATCGCCCCGGCGAGCGGGACAAACCTGCTCGTTGAGACTCAGCGATTCGGCGGCGGCCGCTCAACGCTCCACGGGCACCAGGGTTTGTTCCCACGCGAGCATCCCGCCCGCAAGGTTCGTGCACTCATACCCGTGCTTCTGGAGCAACGAGCACGCGCGGGCGGACCGCGCCCCGCTGCGGCAGTTCACCAGGATGTGCCGGTCCCTGGGCACCTCCGCCAGCCTCGACAGCAGCCGCGTGTGCGCGATGTTCACCGCCCCGGAGATGTGACCCTCCCGAAACTCCGCCGCGCGGCGAACGTCCAGCACGAATGGCCTGCCCGTATCCAGCAGCACGCGTGCCTCCTCCACCGTTTTCTCATCGGTCGAGACAAGCCTGCCGCCCGCGCCGCGATACGCCTCCATCTGGTTCGCGTCGAACCAGCCGGCGAAGTTGTCCAGGCCGACCCGGATCAGATCCCGCACCGCCTCCTCCACGCGCCCGGGTGGAACGATGAGCACGATCGACTCGCCCTCGCCGATGAGCGCTCCCGCATCGGTGCTGAACGTGTTGTTCAGCGGCAGGTGCAGCGCCCCGGGAATGTGACCGCCCCTGAACGCCACCCACGGCCGGGTGTCGATGATCGCGGCCTTCTTTCCGTCGATGCCCCGCAGATCGTCCACGGAGAGACTCCGCGGCGCGGGGACGCTCCCCAGCACTTTCGGACCCATCTTGTTGTCGCGCTTCATCCGCGCGAAGTACAGCGGCGGCTCGGGTTGGGCGTCGAGGATGAAGTCCACGAACGATCGCTCGCTGCTCGCCGCCCGCACCGAAGGGTTGAACATCTTCTCATACCCCACGGTGCTGGTCGGCACGGCCCCCAGCGCCTTGCCGCAGGCGCTCCCTGCCCCGTGAGCGGGCCAGATCTGCAGGTAGTCCGGCCACTCCATGAACTTCCGAACGGTCCCGTACAGCCGGTGCGCGGAGGGATCGGCCTTGCCCTTGAATCCTGCCGCGGACTCCAGCAGGTCGGGTCTCCCCAGGTCGCCCACGAAGACAAAGTCGCCCGTGGCCACGCCCATCGGCTTGTCGGCTCCGCCGCCGCGGTCGGTCACCATGTAACACAGATGCTCGGGAGTATGCCCCGGCGTGTGCACGGCCTTGAACTCGATGTTCCCCACCGTGAACGTGTCGCCATCCTTCAGCAGGCGGTAGGTGTACGCTCCGCCGCCCGTCTTCTTGTCGAGCCACTGGTACTTCCAGTCGGCGTCTCCCTCATCCGACACAAACACCTTCGCACCCTTCTCCGCCAGTTCCCGCGCCCCGGAGACAAAGTCCGCGTGGATGTGCGTCTCGGCGACGGCGACGATCCTCAGCCCGTGCGCCGCCGCGAGTTGCTCGTAGCGGTCCACATCGCGCTCAGGGTCGATCACGATCGCCTCGCCGGTGCGCTGACACCCGATCAGGTACGCGGCCTCGGCCAGTTTTTCGTCGTACACCATGCGGAGAAACATGCCTTGCTCCCGTGTGGATCGAGGTCCGACGCGTTCTTGGAGGCGCGAATCGGTCGCGCGGTTCCCGTGTTTCGGCACCGCTTCGCGGTTGTACCCCCGGGGGGGGGGGGGGCGGGTAGTGGCGTTCGTGGGGGAATGGGGGGGAGGGGGGGTCACAGCGCCTTCACGGCGGCGAGAAGATCCATCACGGCCTTCTGACCGTCCGCGAAGAACATCAGCGTGTTGTCGGCGGCAAACAGCGGGTTGGGGATCCCCGCAAAGCCCGGGCTGAGGCTGCGCTTGATCACGATCACCGTCCGCGCGCGATCCACATCGATGATCGGCATGCCGGCGATCGGGCTGGCCGGATCGGTCCGGGCCGAGGGGTTGACGACGTCGTTGGCGCCGATGACGATCGCGGCGTCGGCCTGGTCGATCACCGCGTTGGCCGCGTCCATCTCCAGCATCTTCTCGTACGGCACATCGGCCTCGGCGAGGAGAACGTTCATGTGCCCGGGCATCCGCCCCGCGACGGGGTGGATGGCGAACTCCACGGTCGTGCCGCGGGTCTCCAGCGCCCGCATGAGGTCGCGGACGGCGTGCTGCGCCTGCGACACGGCAAGCCCGTACCCGGGGACGATCATCACCCGCCGGGCCGAGTCGAGGATCATCGCGATCTCGTCGGCCGTGGCCGCCTTCACACGCCCTGCGTACACGTCGTCGGCGCTGGGGCCCTTGCCCGCTTCGGCCATCACGCCGAAGAGCACGTTGACGAGCGAGCGGTTCATCGCCCGGCACATGATCTGCGTCAGGATGGTGCCCGAAGCGCCGACCAATGCGCCGGTGATGATCAGCGCGACGTTGTTGATGACAAAGCCCGTGGCCGCGGCGGCGATGCCCGAATAGGAGTTCAGCAGCGAGATCACCACCGGCATGTCCGCCCCGCCGATCGGCGCCACCAGGCCCAGGCCCAGCAGCCCGGAGACCGCGGCCAGCGCCCAGTAGGCCCACACCGCGTCGGGGTGCATGAAGAGGTACACCGCCAGCGCCAGCGCCCCGAGCGTGAGCACGGTGTTGGCGGCCTTGATCCACGCCTGCGTCAGCGGGTTGCCCGAGACCACCTCCTGCAGTTTGGCCCAGGCCAGAATGCTGCCGGTGAGCGTCACGGCGCCGATCAGCCCGCTGGCGGCGATGGCGATCAGCGTCTGCACCGCGTTCTGCCCGCCCGCCCCCAGCGCGGCGTGCACCGTGGTCGAGTGTTCCGCGGCGTCGACGATCGCCTCGTGCAGCACCGCCCCGCCCACGATCGCGCTCGACGCTCCCCCGAATCCGTTGAGCATCGCGACCATCTGCGGCATCGAGGTCATCTGCGTGCGCAGGGCCATCAGCGCCCCGGCGGCCGCGCCCGCCGCCAGGCCCGCCGCGATCCATCCCCACCCGATGATCTGGCGGTCCAGAAGCGTGACGATGATGGCCAGCAGCATGCCCGCCGCGCCCAGCGCGTTCCCGCGGACGGCGCTGCGCGGGTGCGTCAGCCCCTTGATGCCGAAGATGAACAGCACGGCCGCGGCGAGGTAGGCGAGATTGCGAACGGACGGGTCGATGTTCACGATGGTGGCTCTCGGCAAAGGAGGCGGCGGATCGTGCGGCCGGCGCCGGACGCTACTTCTTGCGGAACATCTCGAGCATGCGGTGCGTGACGAGGAACCCGCCCACCACGTTCACCGTCGCCAGCGCGATGGCGACCGCGCCCAGCAGCCCGGTCAGCGTCGATCGCTCGTAGCCCGCGGCGACCAGCGCGCCGATCACCGTGATGCCCGAGATGGCGTTCGCCCCGGACATCAGCGGGGTGTGCAGCGTCGGCGGCACCTTCGTGATGATCTCGAAGCCCACGAAGATCGCCAGCACGAAGATCGTCAGCAGCAGCACGAGAGTCGTCATGGGGGCTTCCTGTTTCGTGCACAAGGACCGGACGCGCGCCCTGGTGGCTTTCAGGCCGGACGCGGGCCGGTCTCCAGCGGGGGCAGTTGAAGAACCTCGCGGACCCGCTCGTTCACGATCCGGCCATGGCGGGTCAGGAGCGTCTGGTGGATGATGTCGTCGGACGGATCATCGCGCAGCCGGCCGTCCTTGAACATGTGAAGGATGAACGAGACCAGGTTGCGCGAATAGAACAGGCTGGCGTGGTACGGGACGGTCGCGGCGATGTTCGACGGGCCGAAGATCGTCACGCCGCGATGGTTGACCGCCTGGTCGGCGACGGTCAGTTCGCAGTTGCCGCCGCGCTCCGCGGCGAGATCGACGACGACCGACCCGGGGCGCATGTGCTCCACCATCGCCCCCGTCACCAGCACCGGCGAACGCTTGCCCGGGACCGCGGCGGTCGTGATCACCACGTCGCTCTGCGCGACGGCGGTGGTCATCAATTCCCGCTGGGCGCGGTAGAACGAGTCGTCCATCGCCGCGGCATACCCGCCGCGACCGTCGCCCTGCTGGCGCGTCTGCAGGTCCAGTTCGAGGAACTTGGCCCCCAGCGAGAGGACCTCCTCCTTCACCGCCGCACGGACGTCGTAGGCCGTGACAATCGCGCCAAGCCTCTTCGCGGTGGCGATGGCCTGAAGCCCCGCCACGCCGGCGCCGATCACCAGCACCCGCGCCGCGGTCGCCGTCCCGGCGGCAGTCATCATGAGCGGGAACAGCCGTGGCAGCGCGCCCGCGGCCAGCAGCGCGGCCTTGTACCCCGCGATCATCGCCTGGGATGACAGCGCATCCATGCTCTGGGCGCGGGTGGTGCGGGGGATCAGTTCCACCGCGTGCGTCCGCAGGCCGCGCTCCGCGAGTTTTTCCAGCGGCCGCGCGTCGGTCAGCGGCTCGCAGAAGCCGATCAGCGCTTGCTCGAATGGCGCGGGTCGGAACAGCGGCAGGTCTGCCTCGCCGGCGCCGGGGTTCGCACCGAGCGTGCGCACCTGCACGACCACATCCGCCGCCGCGAAGGCCGCGCCGCGATCGTTCTCGAGCCTCGCGCCCTCCGCCGTGTATTCCTCATCGCGAAAGCCGGCTGCTGCGCCCGATCCGGACTGCACCAGCACATCGATGCCCTTGGCCTTGAGCGGCTTGATCGCCGCGGGCGCCATCGCGACGCGGTGCTCGCCCGCGAGAGTCTCTTTGACGACGGCCACGACCATCCCGAGTCACTCCTTGCCTGACCGGTCCGGAGTGTACAGGAGAGCGATGAACCCGTGTGCGCACGGGTCGGCGACGGGATTGCGCACAAAGCGCAGGCAATTGCCCCTGAGTTTCGGGGTACCTCGGACCGAGCCGCGCAGGGCCGCGGCGGAGGGACTCGGGGTGTAGAGAGTCGGGCGGGCCTCATCCGCGATTCGCCAATGAAAAAAGGGGCCCGCGCCGGTGCGCGAGCCCCTTGGGTTCAGACGTGAATCGTGCCGATCAGCCGCACACGCCGGTGCCGGAGAACCACAGGCTGAGGAACGCGAAGATGTCCGGGACTTCGACCGCGGCGTTGCCGTCGACGTTGGCCCGCGGGTCCTGCGCAAACCACGCCGAGAGGAACGCGAAGATGTCCGGGACCTCGACGATCCCGTTGGCGTCGAAGTCGGCCGGGCAGTAGACGATCGTCATGTTGCCGCTGCCGGTGGCGCCGTTGAAGCCGCCGACGCGGATGGTGTAGTTGCGTCCGATGCGCGAGGCGATCCGGACCTGCGACGCCAGGCCGCCCGTCCCGCACGCGTCGTCGTTGCAGACGAGCAGTCGTGCATCGAGGTTGGTGCAGCCCGCATCGTCGTAGACGGCGAGTCTGGTGTCGTAGTTGGCGTCGCACAGGCCGATGCGGATCGAGCCCGGGCACTGCGACGGGTGGTTGTACCAGATGTCGTTGCTCACCAGGTCGCTGCCGAAGGCCAGGCAGCCCGGGTGGGCCGGCCCGTCGGTGGTGGCGCCGACGGTCGTGAACGGCGTGTTGCCGATGCCCACGCCCTCTCGGTTGGCGCAGTTGTCGTTGGCCGGCCCCGGCGGCGGGCAGGCCGGGCCCGAGATCACCAGCGTGCCGGTGCCGGTCGCGGTGGTGAAGCCGCCGATGCGGACCAGGTACGGCGTCCCGGCGACGGCCGTGAACGTCAGTTGCGACCGCAGGTTGCTGGTGCCGCAGGAGTCGTCGTTGCACGCCAGCACCGAGCCGGTGGCCGACGGGCAGGACGCCCCGGGGTAGACGGCGATGCGCGAGTCGTAGGTTGCATCGCAGATGTTCAGCGTCACGGTGCCGCTCGCGCAGCCCGTCCAGCGGAACCACACGTCGGAGTTCACTTGGCTGTCGCCGGCGTTGTTGCACAGCGCCTCCGTCGGACCGTCGGTCGTCGCGCCGACGGTCGTGAACGCCGTGCTGCCATAGCCGGAGATCACCGTCGCCGCGGAGCAGGCGTTGTTCGGCGGGGCTGTCGGCCCGCACGACGGGCCGGTCAGCGTGAGCGTGCCGGACCCGACCGCGCCGTTATAGCCGCCCAGGCGGATGCGGTACTGCGTGCCCGCCGTCGCCGTCCACGTCAGGCGCGAGGAAAGGCCAGTCCCGCACCCGGAGGTGTCGTCGTTGCACCCGACCTGCGTCAGCGACCCGCACGCGCCGGTGTAGACCGCGATGACCGTGTCGAAGTTGCCGCCCGTGCACGAGTCCACCGTGTGGCTGCCCGCGGCGCACGCGGTGTACGTGTACCAGATGTCGTTGCCGATCTGGTTGCCCGAGCCGCATGTCGTCGGTGTCGGGCCGTCGGTCGTGGCGCCGACGTTGGTGAATGCCGTCGCGCCATAACCGGTCAGCGCGATCGGGCTGGAGCACGAGTCGCCCGCGGGCCCCGCGGGTCCGCACGAGGGGCCGGTCAGGACGAGGTTGCCGGTGCCGTACCCCTGGCCCTGCGTGGTGTTGTTGGTGAAACTGCCGACGCGGATCCGGTACGTCTGCCCGGAGGTGGCCGCGAAGGTCACGCTCGATTGCAGCGAGCCGGCGCCGCAGGCCGTGGAGTCGTCGTTGCAGGCGATGGCGGCGTTGGCCGCGGCCGGGCATGCGCTGCCGTAGACCGCGATCCGCGTATCGAACGTCGCGCCGCACGTGCTCACCGTGTGGTCGCCCGTCGAGCAGGCCGTGTAGGTGTACCAGATGTCGTTGTAGACCTGGTTGCTGCCCGAGATGTTGCACAACGTCTCGGCGGGCCCGTCGGTCGTCGCGCCCGTTGTGTCGAAGGGGAACGTGCCGTAGGCGCTCAGGTTCGCGGCGTTGGCGCAGGCGTTGTTCGCCGGTTCGACCGGTCCGCCCGATCCGCCCGGCACCTGGATGTTGCCCGAGACGCTCGTGGGCGAACCCGGCTTGAAGAGGTTGATCGTCGCGCTGCCCTGCGCCGGCGCGGCGTTGGCGTCGAACCAGAAGTTGTAGATCGTGTCCCACCGCAGCGCGTTCGCGTTCACGTTCGCCGCGTACGTCTGTGTGTTCCAGGTGATCTGCGTCGAGGATGCAGCCCCGGTCCAGTCCGTAAGGCTGTACGGCTCGCCGGAGTGGTAGTCGACGTCGGAGAACCCGATGTTGGTGACGGTCGTGCCCGAGGGGATGGGAATGACGAACGCCTGGCCCGAGCGGTCGGAGTTGAAGTTCTGGATGGCGTACTCGTAGTGCCAGTTGCCGCCGCCCAGGCTCGTCGCCTTCATCGCGACGATGAATCGTCCCTCGCCGGGGACATCGAAGTTCACCAGTTGCACCGTCGCGTCGCTGTCCTTCCACGCCTGCAGCGCGGGCTTCATCTGCTGCGTGGCCGCCGTATAGGTGATCGCCGTCGACGTGATCGTGCACGCCCGGTACGACTGGTTGTTCAGCCCGTTGCCCGCCAGCGCATCCTGCGGCTGCACGTACATGCTCGACACGAAGTACGAAGCGCCCGAGACGCCCAGCAGCGCCGGCGCGGCCTGCAGCCGCTTGAACGCCGCGCCCGAGCCCGAGCCCTGGTTGCTCCACGGATACAGGAACGCGCCGGTGAACGCGTTCACCTCGCTCTTGGGCCCGAGGCCCGACTGCTGGCCGTTCAGCCCCGAGTCATACGGGTCCGAGCAGCCGGGGAACAGCGCCGAGCAGTCGCCGCCGGGCGTGCACGTCGAGCAGAAGTTCCCCTGCAGCGCGCAGAAGCCGTGTTTCAGCCACGCCTGGCCGAGTTGCGTGAAGCGCCCGTTCGCGAGGCGGTACATGTTCTGCGAGATGACCGGGTGCTGGGTCGTCGTTGACACCCACGCCAGCGGCGTGTCGCCCAGGTTGCACGAGCGCGTGCCGATCGAGAACACGCCCGAGGCGTAGTTGCTCATGCCGTACACCTCGCCCACGATCACGTCGGGCCCGGCCGACGCGGCGCCGGCAACGAGTGCCACCGTCGCTGCGCACAGCGCAGCGCGCACAGACACATCTCGTACCATGGAGAATCTCCTCTTCTGCTGCAAATGCCCAGATAACAAGGGTTTGTGACCGAGAACGCGTCCACCACCGGCCCGGAATCCGGGCGCGGCCACCACGAAATCGACTTGTGCAGTCTAACCCACACCCACTTGCATGCAAGTCGCTTGGGAGAACTCCTGCGTCCCGGAGCATTCCCGGACCGGCTCTCCCCGGCCCAAGCCCCGGTTATGGCACGACAACCGCCTTGTTCAGCCGCTCGGCCTCCTCGTTGTCCGCCAGGCTGATGACCACCCGCCGGCCCTTCAGCGAGACCGCCCCGTTCTTCAGCAGGAACCGCCGCGAAACTGTCTGCCCGGGGTTGAGGTTGCTCAGGTAGAGTTGCTGCGTCGGGAAGCCCCACGCCGCGGCCTCCAGCCGCAGGGCCCGGGTCCGCGCCCCTTTGTTGGTGACCGAGGCCACGACAACGGCGTCCGGGCCGTCGAGGCCGGGCGACAGCGCCACCTCGGCCTGAAGGTCCAGGTCCTCCAGGCCGATCTCCAGCGGCGAACGCAGGCGGATCGGCGGATACTCGCGATCGGCCTGCACGCGCGCCACCAGCCACAGGTCCTTGGTCCCGGCGATCTGCGATGCGCCGAACGAGATCGTGAGCGGGATCCGGATGGTCTCGCCGGGCGCGGCGGCAAACTCCACCACGCCCTGCGGCCAGAAGGTCCAGTCGGCCCGGCGCGACAGCGAGTCATCCGCATCCTTCACCTGCACCTGGCCCGCGATGCGCATCGGCCAGGGATTGTTCAGCACGATCGCCCCCTCGTGCTCGGTGGCGACGGCGCGGAGGAACGACGGCTCGATCCTCGCGCCCGCCGCGAAGAGTGCGAGATACGGCTCCGCGCCCTCGATGAAGACCGGCGTCTGCCCGAGCCGCACGATCGAGCGCTCCTTCGACGCCTGCACGCCGCGGATCTCGTTCCCGAAGACGTCGTGCACGGCCAGGTCCGATCCCAGGGCGGTGACATCGACAAAGGCCTCCGAATCGGAGGCGGAGACATTCCACGCCGCGAGGCACCCGCGCGTGAGTTCTCCGCCGGGCCGGCGCGCCGCCAGGATCAGGCACCGCACCCCGGGTTGACCGGGAAACTCGCCGATGACCCGGCGCCCGTCCAGCCGCGCGATGACCTCGCGCAGCACCGGGAGCAGGGGCGACGGAGCGATCGTCGCATCGTCGCCCATGCGGCGCCCCCAGGGCTGCGCGATTGCCAGCCGCGGCGGCCTGCCCGAACTCCCCGGTTCGCCCGCATCGAACGCGCCCCAGAACTCCAGCGCCCGCCGCGCGAGTTCGGCGACCCCCGCCGCCGGGCCGAACGTCTCCGGATCCGGGAGTTCGACCAGCGCGGTGAGTTCGGGCGCATCGCCCAGACCGGCCCACGACTCGGCGATGCGACGCATGCCGTCCCGCGAGTCGAATCCGGCCGGGATGCTCAGCGTAACCAGGTCGGCCCGCCCGCGCGGCGAGCCGGTCTGGGCGAACAACGCCCCGGCGGGATCGATCTCCGCGCGCCACGGCACGCCGATCATCGGCCCCGGCACCACCCGCGCCAGCGTGTCGCGGTACAGCCGCAAGGCGCCCGCGGGGTCCGAGTCCCAGAACCACGCGTCGGTCCCGCTCGGACCGATCTGGTACCGCAGGAGCCGCTGGCCGAACAGGTCCAGCAGTTCGCCCAGCGGGCCGAACCACTTCTCCGGCGCGAGCCGCGCCAGTTCGCCCATCTCGGCCGGATCGATCGCCAGTTGGGCCGCGACATCCGAGGGCGCGCCGGGGATGCACAGCGTGATCTCCTGCCCCGAACGAAGCAGCCGCTCGATCGGCGCCCGCCTTCTGGGCGTGGTCGCGCCGATCTCGGTCGAGAGCAGCGTCGAGTCCCACGCGGGCAGGATCACAAAGCCGGAGTGGATCTTCGCCGCCGTGTCCGCGATGACCGACTCGGGCGTGGGGTCTTCGGCGCTGATCGCGATGCCGAAACGCCGCCGCTCCTGCCCCGAGGCGCCCAGTTCCGGCGACAGCCACACCAGCGGCGTTCGCGAACGCGACACGACCCGTCCGCCCGCGGTAATGGCCAACTCGGCGGTGTACCAGCCGTACGCGGGCAGCCTCGGCGTCCAGCGCAGCGGCTTGCCGCCCGGATCGACCGGCGACGAGAACGAATCCACCTGCACGCCGTTGAGGTCGCGCATGCGCAGGTCCGCCGTCAGCAGGTCGCCGCCAAGGTCGCGGACCACCGCCTCGATGACCACCGGCTCGGGTGCCACCACGATGTTGCCCGGCGGGCTGGTGCCCAGCCGGACTCGCGGCACCTGCAGCACCATCACATCGTCGAACCACGCCCCGCCCGAGACATCCTCGCGCCGGATCTCGTGCCGGCCCAGCCGCGGGTCCGTCGGCAGAAACTGATCAGGCTGGAGCAGTTCGAGTTCGATCTGCAGCCACGCCGCGCCCGGCGCGGCCCGCCCGAGTTCGGCCGAGAGTTCCACCCACGCCCCGGCCGTGTCCGGCGGCGCGGGCATCGAACGCACCTCGGTGCCGGGCACCGTGGCGAGTCGGTCGTTCAGGAATCGGGCCGTCAGGAAGGCCCGGGCGTGCCGCAGGCCCGCCGTCCGCACTCTCGCCGTCACCGCATAGTCCGCGTCAACAAAGACCGCGACCTCGCCGGGCTTGAGCCGCAGCGCCGAACTCCCGCCGCGCGTCGCGATCAGGACCGACGTCGTGCCCGATGCGCCGGTTGTGAAGTCAAACGCCGGCTCGTTGTGCTCGGGGAAGCCCGGCCGGCGGACGTTGGCCCGGGGGTTGTCGATCGCCCGTTCCCACCCGTCCGGGATGGGGTGGGGGTTCCGGGGCTCCTCGAAGTCGAAGATGCGGGTGACGCGCCGGGCGCCCACCGGCCGCGCAATCCCGTCGGCATCCGGCGGCTGGGCCGCTGCCGATCCCGCCGCCGAGATCGCGACCCATGCGCCGATCGCCGCCGCCAGCGCCGTGCGCATCCACGCGGCGGCCGGGCGGCAGTTCGCTCCCGGCCCCCGGCGCGCATCGACAGCCTTCTGGTGCAGATCCATGGGGCTGTTATCGGCACTCTCGGGCGGTGCCGGTCAACAACACCCCCCTCCACCCGCCCCGGCTCCGGCCCTGCCCGGGGTATCCTCGGCCCGATGATCGGCAACGCGGAGACCTGGCGCAGGCTGACCGAGGCGGACTCCGCCGAACTCTGTGCCGCCGCCGCGGGCGGTGCGACGCTCTCCGTCGCCCGGGTCGCCGCGCTCCGGAAACGGTTCCCCGCCGAGTTGGTGGCCGCGGCGGCGGAACTGGGCGAGGCCAGAAAGCGGGCCGCGGCCAAGTTTGGCGAACAACGCGCCGCGTCGCTCCTCGCCGACCGGGCCGGGGTCGAGATGGCCAGTTCCATGGCCGTGGCGGCACACAAGGCCGCGCGACTGGTGCAGGTCGCCGGACGCGGAGCACGCGTGGCCGACCTGTGCTGCGGCATCGGCGGCGACGCGATGGCGATGCAGGCGGCAGGGCTCGATGTCGTCGGCGTCGATGCCGACCCCGTGCGGGCGTGGATGTGCGGCCTGAACGCCCGCTGCCCAACCCTGCACGCCCGGGTGGAGGATGCATCGTGGCGGGCGGCGTGGTTTCACCTGGACCCCGCGCGCCGCACCGCCGAGGGTCGCCGCACCTTCCGGCTCGAGGACCTCGTCCCGGGCCCGGATGTGTGGCGCACGGTGATCGACCTCGCACGGGCGGCTGCGCCGGGCGAGCCCTTCGGCGGAGCGATCAAACTCGGACCCGGCGCAGATGATGCGGAGGTGCGCGCGGCGCTGGGCGCGGGTGTCCCGGTCGAGGTCGAGTACATCAGCGAGAACGGGCGGATGGCGCAGGCCGTGGCCTGGGTAGGCGCGGCGGCGACGGGCGCGAGCGTCCGCGCGACGATGCTGCGCGACGGCCGCGACTGGTCGATCGCGGGCGATCGTGGCGAGGCGATGGAGGGGGCGATGGGGACGTATCTGCTTGAAGCGGACGACGCCGCCGAGCGAGCGGGCCTCTTGGGCCTGCTCGCCGGGCGCATCGGGGCAAGGTCGCTCTGCCCGGGCATCGGGCTGCTCACGGCCGATCACGCCGCGAACGATGCGTGGTTCAGCAGTTTCCAGATCCTCGCCCGCATGCCGTGGAGCGAGAAGCGCGTGCGTGCGTGGCTGCGCGAGCACGACGGCGGCCCGGTCGAAGTGAAGACCCGCGCCCGCGCGGTGGAGCCCGACGGGCTCCAGGTGCGGCTTCGCGCCGCCGGAAGCACGGCGTTCACGATCTTCGTGCTGCGGATCGGGCGCGAGTTGGAGGCCTTCATCACCACGCGGGCGGCATGTCCTGCCGTGTGAGTCCGCCGCACGCCGTCACAGCCGCATCAGGTCGTCGACGCAGCCGGCGCAATAGGCGTCGCTCGCGCGCGCGGGCGCGGCCCGATGCGGCTCGCGCTGCTGCATCGCGTCGAGCATCTCGACGACCTCCGCGACGCCCGCCCGCCGGCTCAGCCCGGCCGTGACGACCTCGCCGGATGCGCCCGCAACGCCGACCGCGACTCCCCGATCGCCGGGAACGGCCGCGCGGTTCGCGCCGGGGCCGGGCCGCAACGCGATGATCGCCGCCAGCGCCACAGCCGCGGCCGCGGCAAGCAGCGTCGTCAGCCGCCGCGCCATCCGCGATCCCCGCGCAGGCCGCGTCGACTTCACCGTGCGGAGGAACTGCGGGCCCGGCTCGATCAATCGCGAGCGTTCGGCGGCGCCCCATTCATCGAGACGGGCTTCCACGGTATTCGCCGATGGCTTGGGGTCAGTCATGGTGCACCAGGTGGGGCCGCGCCGATCCCGCGGCCGGAGGACAGTTCGGACCGGACAACTCGAGCGATTCACGAAGTAACGTCAGTGCAGCGCGATACCGCGATGCCGCGGTGCTGCGGTTCACCCCCGTCGCCAGTTCGATCTGGTCGAAGGTGAGCCCGGCGATGTGCCTGAGCACGATCACCTCGCGCAGCCGCGGCGGGAGGGCATCCACGGCGTCGGCGACAGCGGGGTCCGTCGTCGGGCTGGGCGCGCTGCGCGGCTCCGGGCCCGCGCGTCCGCGCCGCGCCAGGTCGCGCCGGTGCGTGCGCAGCCAGTTGATCGCGGTGTTCCGCGTGATCCGCGCCAGCCAGGCGCCTGGGTCGCGCACCGCCAGCAGTTCGCGCTCGTCCACACGCATGATCCGGCAGAACGCCGATTGCACGATGTCGTCGGCATCCTGACCGTTCTCGCGGCGGCGAAGCACGGCACGGGCATACGCAACCAGCCCCGGCGCGTGCATGTTCCACAGCGCTCGCGCCGCGGCTTCATCGCCGCGACGGATCGCCAGCAGAGTCGCCGCGGGATGGGGCTCGTTCATCAGCATGCGATCGTTGCGGGCAGAGCGCTCGACTGGAGGGAGGGAAGGGGCGGGGAGGTGGGGGTGGGGGACTTACTCGCCGTCGTCGTGCGTCTCGGGCTCGGCGGCGGGGACGGGCTGAGCAGGGGATGGTGCGGCGGGTTGCGACATCCCGGCCTCCAGCAGCGCCGTCACGTCCTGAATCTCCTTCACGGCCTTGGTCGTCGAGGTGCGGCTCTTGGAGAGTGCCGGCGCGATGTTCCGCACCAGCACGCCGAACTCGCCCTTGGCAAGCCGCTCTTCCAGTTCCTTCAGGCGCACCTCGGCGTCCTTCGCGTCCCAGAGGTTCGTCAGCGTCGCGTAGTAGCGATCCAGCAGGTCCAACTGCGCGTCGATCTGCTCCTCGTTGAGTTTCTCGACGTCCTTCGCCGCCTCATCGCCGAGTTGCCAGCCGCGGAGTTTGCGTGCCAGTTCACGCCCGGCGTTCTCCCCCTTGCCCTTGTAGTTCGGGCGGATCGACGCCAGGGCCAGTTGCTTTTCCATCTGGATGCAGCCCCGCGTGCCGAACGAGTCCTTCGTCAGCAGGCTCCGCGCCGCCTTGATCACCTCGCGCCGCGCCGCATCGTTCATGCCGTAGTCCCGCGCCGTCATCTCGGCCTGCCCCAGCGCAAGCGACGAGATCGCCATCGACACCAGCGACGAGATCAGAATCTTGTCCTGCGTCAGGTGGGCCGCCATGCGGAAGCAGGTGATCAGCCGCTCCGCCGCGTCATCCGTGCGCCCGCCGATCGCCAGCCGCCGGGCGTCCGCCGCCAGCACCCGCGAAAACTGCCGCATGTGCGAGAGATGCGGCAGCAGCGCGTCGAAGCCGTCCTCGTACCGGATGCCGAAGTCGGATGTCGGCAGTTTCGAAGCCTCCATCAGCCGCCGGATCAGCGGCTGGTTCTCCTCCAGCAGCACGCTCAGTTTCTCGCTCGGCGACCAGCCGGTCTCCGATCGATACTCCTCGGCCACGAGTTTCAGAAACTCCGGGCTAAACGTGTCGCGCAGCGTCATGTACTCCAAGGCCGCGTTCCTTTCCCGTGTTGCCGGCGTCTTGTACGCCGCCGCTTCCGCGGCCTTGCCCGTCCGGGAAGGCTGCCCCTGCGCGTGCGCTGTGCCGCTCGCAAACGTCATGAAAACGACCAGCCCGGCGGCAACGCCGAATGCTGCACGACGCGGGCGGGAAGTGGTATCGAGGGTGAACATCTTGAGTGCTCCTGATAGTCTGATACGCGAGTTGGGCAAGCCGCCCACTCCTATCTGACACCGGCCGGGTGATTCTGTGTGATCGAATCAACCCGCCGCGGCACGATTCATCGGTCCAACCCCGAGCGGCATCCAAACACCATGGAAAACCACCAACCAGAGGCACCCGGCGGAGAGGGTGCGGCACCCAACGCCGGCTCGCCGCACGTGCCGTTCCGGCCGTTCGTGCCCCCGGGGCCGGGAGACGCCGCGGCCCACGCACGCCGGTTTTATGAGGTTATGCGGCGTCGCCGCAGCGTCCGGTTCTTCTCGGACCGGCCTGTCCCGCGCGAAGCAATCGAGTCGATCTGCATGGCCGCGGCGACCGCGCCCAGCGGCGCCAACAAGCAGCCGTGGAGATTCGTCTGCGTCAGCGACCCGGCGCTCAAGAAGCAGATCCGCAGCGGCGCCGAGGCCGAGGAGCGCGAGTTCTACGGCCGCAAGGCCAACGCCGAGTGGCTCGCGGATCTGAAGCCGTTCGACACCACCCCCGACAAGCGGTTCCTCGAGGTCGCGCCGTGGCTCATCGTCGTCTTCAAACTCATGAAGACCGATGACGGCGGCCAGGTGTATTACGCCAATGAGAGCGTCGGCATCGCCACCGGGCTGCTGCTCGCGGCCGTTCACCACGCCGGGCTGGTCGCGCTCACGCACACGCCCAGCCCCATGAACTTCCTGGCCCGGATCCTGCAACGGCCCGCGCACGAGCGGCCGTTCCTGCTCATCCCCGTCGGCTACCACGCCCTGGAGTGCGTTGTGCCGGATATCCGGCGAAAGCCGATCGAGGAGGTGGTCGTGTGGAGGTAGGCCGGACTATCCCCGTGATGTATCATTGAGCCAAAGGGATCCTTATGGGCTGGCAGGAACGTATCGCGATCGACCCCAAGGTGCTTGTGGGCAAGCCCGTCGTCAAAGGCACGCGCCTTTCGGTCGAACTCGTTGTCAGCCTGCTTGCGCAAGGGTGGCCCGAAGCGGACATCCTCAAGAACTACCCGAAACTCACCGTCGAGGACATCCGGGCGTGTCTTGCGTACGCATCGGAGCGGCTCTCATCTGAGCGGGTATACCCGCTCTCGGCGTGAGCCCGATGCTCAGGTTCCTGGCTGATGAGAACTTCCCGGGCGAAGCGGTACGAATGCTCCGGGCGCAAGTCCGTGACGTTGCCTGGGTGTGCGAGGATCAATCAAGCGCGGACGATGAACACGTGCTCGCGCGGTCGCACGCGGAACTGCGTGTGCTCCTCACGTTGGACAAGGACTTTGGTGAGTTGGTGTACCGCTCGGGTGCGGCCTGCTCGGCCGGCGTAATCCTCTTCCGGCTGGGATCCCCGAGTTCAGAGTGGATGGCCGCGACCGCGGCCGCGGCAGTCGCTTCCCGCGATGATTGGGCCGGGATGTTCAGTGTCGTGGAGCCGGGTCGCGTTCGAATGTCGCCCCTGCCTCGAGCGCGGCCCTGACCGGAATGTTCAGATCGCCACCTTCCGGTTGTACACCCACCACTCCAGCATGATCACCGCCAGCGCGGCCAGCAGCAGATACGGCCACAGTTTGCGCGTCAGGGACGCATCCGCGTCGCTCTTGGCCGCCACCTCGTCGTTGGCCAGCGACAGCGTCGACGCCGCGCCGATGTCCGACTCGCCGGGATCCGTCAGGTTCGCGGCGATGGGCCGACGGTTGCGCCCGTCGGCGGTGAAGTCCGCCGCGGCCGCCGCGCCAAGCCACGAAACCGTGTAGATCCCGCAGGTGATCACCGGTCCGAACGCGACCGAGCCGTCGCTCGCCGGCTCGACCTGCGTGCGCGAGTTGTCCGGCAGCGACACCCGCACGTCGCTCGCGCCCAGCGGGATCCGTGTCCGCAGCGTCTCGCCCGGCCGCACCGATTCGCCTGTTGCGCCCGCGCCGGCGTCAGAGAGATACAGCACCGAGCCCGCCAGGAAGAGCACCCAGCCCGGGTCGAAGCACCAGTCCGAGTCCGTCACGTCCCACGGCACCACGATCGCCAGCACGCTGGAATCCGAGACCTCCACCACCGCCGGGCCCTTGTCCGAATCGGCGATGGTTCGAACCGGCGAATCCGGCTCGATCCGCACCCGGCGGAACTTCGTGATGTTGATCTTGTCGATCGAGGACAGCGCCATCGCCGGGTGGTCGCGCCGGTAGTTGATGACCACCGCACCCTCAGGCTCCGGCCCAAGGTCCGTCACGCCCAGCGGCGGCGGCGGCGCGATCCCGATCACCACGCTGCGCCCCGGCGGAAGGCCCGCCGTGCGAGTCGCGATCGGCGCCGGCGCGGCCGGCGTCGCGCCGGGTGCGCCGGGGGGTGTCGCAGCGGGCGAAGCCGGGGTCGCCGCGGCATTCACCTTCACCTCCGGCAGCCAGCGGTCGAACACGAACACGTCATACTGCCCCGTCTTGCCCTCATCGAGCAACTTCTGAAAGTCCGCGGGCCGGATGACATCCAGTTGCGAGAGTTTCATGCCGCGGAACGCGGATTGGATGAACAAACTCCCCTCGCTGACCAGCGCGACCGACAGACGCTTGGCCGGCGGGATGACGACGTAGCCGATGTTGTCCGTGGGCAGCGAGTCGATGCCCGAACTGTTGATGCGCACCGTCGCGATGCCGCCCTCGGCGCGGTCGATCGGGAACACGAACCCGCCCAGCCCCGGCACCCAGTTCTCGCCCGAGTCCTTCGGGTCGGGCTTGCCTTCCTCCGCGGGCGGCAGGCCGTCCTTCAACTTCGCCGCGCCCACGGTGACATCGCGCACGTTGCTCACCTGCCCGTCGATCACCAGTTCGACATCGACGCTGCGCTCGGCGCGGTCGGTCGACTGCAACCCTACGAAGATCGAGAGCCGCAGCGGGTTGTCGAACGCGCGCTCGGCCCGCAGGCCGGTGATGCCGACGTTGGGCGCCTCCGACTCGCCCACGCGGTGATACAGCACCGCGTCCGTCTCGCCCCGCTGGATCTTCTCGGCGTCCGCCAGCCGCCCGTCGGTCACGAGGTGGATCGTCGCCCCCGGCCCGACCGCCACGAACCCGACGTTCTCCTCGAACTTCATCTTCCCGGTGTACGCCTCGGCCAGCGACCATGCCCGCTCCAGCGAGCCCGGCGCATCCGTCGGCTTGATCCCCTCGATCGCGCTCTTCAGGTCGGACTTGCTGGTGGTGAATGTCTGCAGCACCTGCGCCGAGGTGTTGAAGACAATCACCATCGCCTCCTCGCCCTTGTCGTCGAACAGGCCCGGCTCCTTCAGCGCCTCAACGAGTTTGAGCGCCCGCTTCTTCGCGGCCTCCAGGCGAGTGGCCCCCGGCGTGCCCGCCGGCGCTCCGGGCGAGGCCGGCTCGCCGTCCGTCGCGTTCATGCTCGCCGAGTTGTCGATCATGATGATGTGCCGCGCGTTCGTCTTCCCCTGGTCCTTCAGTTCCGGCTGCGCGAGCGCCAGCAGCACCGCGGCGAGCACCAGCAGTTGCAGAAGCAGCAGGATGTTGTTCCGGAGTTTTTGGAACGGCGCGTTGGCCTGCAGGTCCTGGATCGCCTTCTTCCACAGCAGCGTCGTCGAGACCTCCATGTCGCGACGGCGGAGTTTCAGGAAGTACAGGATGATCAGCGCCGGCACGGCAATGGCCGCGGCGATCCCTGCGAGGATGGGTGTGGCAAAGGTCATTCGAGGCTCTCGGGAAGAAACTCGGAACGGAGGGAACTCAGAGAAGCAGAGAGAGCAGAGAAAAGCGAGGTCGCACGAGATGGCGGATCATGTGGGATCGCCGGCATCACCCGGTGATCTTGCACAGGCACGAATCGGATTCGCAGATAGGTCAATGAATGGAAGCTGCCGCATGGCCGAGGCATGCGGATTCACGATGCGGGCCATGCCATCTCGCACGCGGGCTTCACAGAAGTTGATGAGCAGGCCGAGTGGGAGATCAGCCGAGCGGAGATACGAGAGAAGTTGAGCACGGTGTACGTCCAGAACGCGTTCAATCGCCTTGAGTTCGAGAACCACGAGATCTTCGACGACCAGATCGATCCGCAGGTCGCCGATTTCAACGGCCTTGTATCGAAGTCGAATCGGCCGCTGGCGTTCCAGTCGCAGTCCGCGTTCGACGAGTTCGTAAGCCAGCGCATCCTCGTAGAGCCGTTCGAGCAGTCCGGGGCCGAGCACAGAGTGTACTTCGATTGCCGCGGCGATGACTTCGCGTGTCACATCGTTCCACGCCGCCGGAATCACTCTGTGCGATTCGATGTTCATGCTTGGTCCGTGGCCTTCCGTCCTTCACCCTCGTCTCTGCTGTCCTCTGCTCTCTCTGCCTCTCTGAGTTCCGTCGCTCTCCGACTCACTTCAACAACCCCCGTCGCCGCAGATAATCCAGCACCAGCGTGTCGATCGGCGTATCGCTCTTGACCGTCATGTGCACGATGTCGCGCTGGGCGCAGAACTCGTGCAGGCGGTTGCAGTACGCGTTCAGCGTGGCCTTGTACTTCTTCAGCAGCGGCGCGGTGATCGTCACCTCCGCGGTGTCGCCGTCCTCCATGTCCTTGAGGCGCAGGTCCCCGCCGATGCTCGGCTCCATCTCCTGCGGGCTGAGCACCTGGATCGCGAACAGGTCATACCCGTGCCCGACCAGCAGCCGCAGGCCCGTCTCGTATCCCTCCTTGATCATGAAGTCCGACAGCACGATCATCACGCCCTTGCCGCGGCGGGTCACCGCGATCCGCTTGCACGCGTCCGTGAAGCGCGTGCCGCCGATCGGCTCGAGCCCGCAGAGATAGCGCGAGATGTCGTCCAGCCGCCTGCGCCCTCGCAGGTCCCGCAGCGACGACACCAGCCCGCTCGCCGCGCCGGCCGCGGCTTCGGGAGACAGCGGGGGGGCATCGACGGCCACCGTCTCGATCCGCTCGCCGATCGCCGAGATCGCCACGCGGTTCAGGTTCACCAGGCCGATGTACGCCAGGCTCGCGGCCAGTTTCTGGCAGAATAGAAACTTGTTCGGCTCGCCCGCATCCATGCTCGTCGAGCAGTCCACCACCACATGCAGCGACAGATCCTCTTCTTCCAGGAAGAGTTTGAGAAACAGCCGGTCGAGACGGCCGTAGATGTTCCAGTCGATGTGCCGCAGGTCATCGCCGACGACGTACGGCCGGTGATCGGCGAACTCGACCGACTGGCCGCGTTTCTTCGACCGACGCTCGCCCTTGAGTTTCCCCGCGAAGATCTTGCGGCTGGAAACATCCAGTTGCCCGAGCCGCGCCATGAGCGAGGGCTCGAGCAGGTCGTCCAGCCGCTGCGGGCGCTTGATGTTGGGTGTCTTGAGCATTGTGTATCAAGGCCGTCCACAGAGGATCACAGAGCGGACACAGAGTTCACAGAGGGAAGAGGCGACCGGACCAGTTTGACGTCGGCCGATCTCTTCGCGGGGTAGTTGATCTTGCGATGGATGCCGTTGCGGAGTTGGGCAGCGCCGAAGTTCAGAAGCAGGCCGAGGGGCAGCCCGGTCAGGCAGAGGTAGCCGACCAGTTGCGCGTGGTCCTCGTCGCACAGCCTCGTGACCGACTTCACTTCCACAATGAGGGTGTGGTTGACCACCGTATCGATCACCTGGACCGGCAGCGGTGCGCCCTTGTAACTGGCCTCGAACGGCACCTGACGCGAGACGGTCAGCCCACGCTCCTGCATCTCGTGCTCAAGAGCGATCTCGTAGATCTTTTCGCGCAGCCCGGGACCGAGGACCGAGTGCACCTCCATCGCCGCGCCGTTGACTCTGGAAGTGTCAAAGTCCATGCCTTCCTCTGTGCCTCTGTGTCCGCTCTGTGCTCTCTGTGGACTCTCGGTCATCACACCGCCTTCACCGGCTCCCGCGGCGTCGCCTCCAGGATCTTCGCGACAATGTCGTCCGCGCTCACCCGGTCCGCCTCCGCCTCGAAGTTCAGGATCAGCCGGTGCCGCAGCGCCAGCGTCGCGACTTCCTGGATGTCCTTGTAACTCACGTGGTACCGCCCGTCCGTCAGCGCCTTCACCTTCGCCCCCAGCAGGATCGCCTGCGCGCCGCGCGGCGAACTCCCGCACCGCACATACTTGCCCGTGATGTTCGGCGCAAACTCACCGCCCGGGTGCGTCGCCAGGATCAGCCGCGCCGCATACTCCTTCACGTGCGGCGCCACCACGCAGTCGCGGATCAGCGCCTGCGCCGCCAGGATCGACGGCCCGTCCAGGATCTTGCGCACATCCGGCGTCGCCGAGCCCGTCGTCCGGTCCAGGATCGTCATCAACTCGTCGAGTTGCGCGTACCCCACGTTGATCTTGAAGATGAACCGGTCCATCTGCGCCTCGGGCAGCGGATACGTGCCCTCCTGCTCGATCGGGTTCTGCGTCGCCAGAACGAAGAACGGCTTGTCGAGTTTGTACGTCACGCCCGCGACCGTCACGCTCCGCTCCTGCATCGCCTCCAGCAGCGCCGACTGCGTCTTGGGCGTGGCCCGGTTGATCTCGTCGGCCAGCACGATCTGCGCGAAGATCGGGCCCTTCTGAAACTGGAACCCGCGCCGCCCCGTCGCCGGGTCCTCCGTCACGATGTTCGTGCCGATCACGTCCGCCGGCATCAGGTCCGGAGTGAACTGGATGCGGGAGAACGGCAGCGACAGGCTCTCGGCCAGCGTCCGCACCAGCAGCGTCTTGCCCAGCCCCGGCACGCCCTCCAGCAGCACGTTGCCACCCGCGAACAGGCCGATCAGCGTCGCGTCGACCACCGCGCGGTGGCCCACGATCACCTTGCCGATCTCCTCCTGCAGAGACTTGAACGTGCCGCGGAATGCCTCGCACGCCTGCTTGACACGCTCCGGAGTATCCGGCATGAAATCGGTCTTCGTCGCCATGGTGTGAGTCCTTGAAATGCGCTCGTCGCGCTCGAGATGCTGTTGCCGAGTCCTCTTCCGCCTCCCCCACCAGTGCCCAGTGCCTAGTGCCTAGTGCCTAGTGCCCAGTGCCCAGTGCCCAGTGCCTAGTGCCTCGTGCCTTCCTCGTCCTTCATGTCTTCCCTCGCCCGCTCCTTGGCCTTCCGCAGCCGCGACAGCCCGCCCTCCCCCTGGTCCGCCGCCTGCTGGGCCTGCTGCTTCTGCCCCGAACTTGCCCGCTTCGTGTCGTCAAACTTCGGAACCGCCAGGTTCTCCTTCGCCCCCGCCAGTTCCGCCGCCGACGCCTCGAACTTCGCCTTCGAGGTCGACTCGTCCGCCCTCGCCGCCATCCGGATCGCCTCGCGCTGCTCCGTCGACGTCGCCTTCGCCGCCATCCCCGCCTGCGCACGCCGACGCGCATCCATCAGGTTGCCCATCTGCTCGTTCCCGCGCGACTTGCCCTTGCCCATCCCGCGCCGAATCGCCGCGGCGATCATCTCCGGATCGATCCGCACGCGCCGAACCGCCACGTCCACCAGGAACAGCCCGATCGCCAGCAGCGACACCAGCAGCCAGATCGGCCGCAGCGCCACCGGCATCTTCAGGTTGTCCCGGAGCCACAAGTCGACCGTCGAGGGGTTCGTCGTCAGGTCGATCACCCGCCCCCCCGTCCGCTCCGCCACGATCCGCCCCAGCGCGCCGTTGTCCTGAAGCGTGCGATATTCATCCGCGAACGGCCGGGTCACCGCCGCCTGCAGGTTCCCTTCCCGCGGCTGGCCGCCCGGCGTTTCCGGCGGCGCGATGTACTTGAAGTTCGCCACATACGCCCCCGCCTTGTCCGAATCGAACACCCCTTCATACCGCCCCGGCCCGACCTGCCGCAGTTCGACCGGCTGGCTCCCGTTCCCCGGGCCCACCACGCGCGACATGAACCGCACGAAGTTCAGCCGCTCGCCCTTGTCGTCGAGAGCCTCGATCACCACGCGTGTCTTGTCGCCCAGGTCCTCGGTCATCACCCGCATGTCCGCCGACCCGCCCGGCCGCATCATCCACCGCGCGTGCCCCTCCCAGAACGCCTTGTACTTCCCCCACGTCGGCCAACTCTTCGCCCACCGCTGCCCCGCGTCGGACGTGAACGCGACCGTCTTGCCCAGGCCGTGCTGCCAGTGCGCCAGGATCGGGTCGTTCTCCTTCCCGCGCAGCGTCACGATCGACAGCCCGTCCCGGTCCGCCGCGACCACGTACCCCTGGATCGCCGGCACGCTCCCGCCCAGCCCGCGCATCGGCTCGGCCACGGCGTTGACCACCGCCGGCTGGAAGGGCGCGCCCTCCCAGATCAGCGACCGCTTCACGATCTGCGCTTCCTTGATGAAGATGCTCGGCAGTTCGGCGAACTGCCCCTGGTCCACGATCGGGTAGAACTTCCCCCCCGTCTGGTCCGAGATCATCTTCATCTGCTGCCCGCTCGGGCCGTTGGCCGTCCGCTCGTGCGGATACACCAGCACCGTCGAGATCGAGATCTTCGCGGCGCGGCACATCCCCAGCAGCCCCGTGTTGGTCAACTGCGGGTCCCCGTCGCTCATGATGATCATGTGCCGCGCGCCCGCGTCGGCGTTCTTCAGCGCGGTGTACGCCATCTGGATCAGCCCGTCGAACGACTGCATGTCCCCGTACGTCAGCGCGTTCATCGCCCGCGTCACCGCGGTCTTGTTCCCCACCTCGCTCAGCGGGTGCACCCACGTGTCGCCCCGCGAGTACGAATACTCCACCACGCCCACAAGGTCCAGCCGCGACAGGTTGTTGATCGCCGCCAGGCCCGTCTGCTTCGCCCAGTAGTTCCCCTCCGGCATCTCGCACGAGTGCATCACCAGCACCAGCGCGCCCCGCGGCATCTGCCGCTTCTGCGGCGGGTCGAGTTTGATCGGCAGCGCATCGGCCAGCGGAGAGCCGATCCACCCGCCCGCGCCGAACGAGTCCGGCCCGCCCACCATCATCAGCCCCCCGCCCAGGTCGTGCACATACGACTTGAGTTCCTCCTGCATCGTCATCGGGATCACATCCGACGGCGTGTTCACCATGATCACCCCGTCGTACGCCTGCAGTTCCACCAGCGACGCCGGCGCCTGCCCCGGCGTCCGCACGTCGCACGCGATCCGCGACTCCGTCAGCGCACGCTGGATGGGCGCCACCTCCTCCGGGTCCGGCGCGATGATCAGGATCCGCCCCTCGCTCTGCACGAACGTCACCGCCAGCGACTCGTTGTTCTCCTTGATCGCGTCCGCGCCCGGGTCGTCCGGCTCGAACACCGCCCGGAACGTCTGCGGGCCCGCCTGCGGCAGCGAGATCGGCACCCACAGCGCGTTCAGCCCCTCGTCCAGCGCGATGTGCCGCGAGAGGTCCGCGCTCCCGGGGTCAAGGTCCACCGCCTCGCCGTTGATCAGCACCGTCAGCCGGCCCGTCGTCGGCTTGAGCGCGGTGATCAGCACCCGCATGTTCACGTTCTGGCCCATCCGCGCCGTCGACGGGACCACCACCCGGTCCACGATCACTTCATTCTCGTACTTGTACGGCAGGATCACCACGTCGATCGGCACCCCCGCCGCCGCCGCCGTGTCCGCGAACGACCGGATGTCCCCGATCGTCTCGTTGAAATCGCTGATGAACAGCAGCCGGTTCGCGCGGTCCGCCGGCTTGGTCGCCATGCCCAGCCGCCCCGCCTCCGACAGGTTGGTCGCGTCCGTCCCGCCCAGCGTGATCGAGTCGGGCGCATCGTTCGGCGGGCTCGGCAGAACCTGCACGATCGCGTCCCGCCCCGCCGTGATCTTCGCCATCAGGTCGCCCGGCCGGAACCGCTTCCGCGCCTCCTCCAGCCACGCGTCGGCCGTCTGCCGCAGCGGCTTGGGCACCGACTCGCTCTCGTCCATCACCACCGTGACGTTCACGTTCTTCGACTCGCGTCGCCACGACGGCTTCGCCAGCGACGCCGCGATCATCACGATCACCACGATCCGCACCGCCAGCGCCACCCGCCTCGCCGTCGTCCCCATCCCCGACAGCGTCTGCCGCGCGATCCACACCGCCGCCACGCCGCACGCCGGCGCCAGCAGCAGCCACGCCGGCTGGTCGAAGTGAAACGGGCCGAGGCTCAGGGCTCCGAGTGTCATCCGTCCAGAACTCCCGGAACTCCCCGCCGCTCACCGCCGACGCGGCGCGCTGAACGCCAGCACGCGGTTGTTGCCCGAATCCAGCACGTACGCCGTCTTCTCGAGGATACCAACCGCCCACGGGGCCGCGAGTTCTCCATCCCCGCGCCCTGCGCGCCCCCACGTCCCCAGCCCCTCCCCGGTCGCAAGGTCAAACCGCTGCACCCGGTTGTTCCCGAACTCGCACACCAGCACCGTCCCGTCCCCCAGCGACGCCAATCCATATGGATAGCGGAACTCGCCCGGCCCGTCCCCCGGCCGGTCGCGACCGCCATACCACCGGATCAACTCCCCATCCAGCGTGAACCGCCCCACGCGGTGGTTGTGCGCATCCACCACCACCAGTTCCTGCTTCCCCGACACCGTCTCGATCGAGATCGACTGCGGCCGGTCAAACTCCACATCCCGCGTGCCCGGCTGCTCATTGTGCCCCGCCCCGAACTTCCCGAAACTCGACACGAACGCCCCGTCCCCGTCGAAGATGTTCACCCGGTCGTTCCCGCCATACTCGCTGACATACACCCGCTCGATCGCCCTGCCACCGGCCTTCAGAAGCACCGCCACATCCGTCGGATACCGGAACTCCCCCGGCCCCGTCCCATACTTCCCCCACGACCGCACCAGCGTCGGCTCGTGCGCCGGATCATGCCGGTCCGCCGCCGGCGGCTGATACACCATCACCCGGTGATAGTGCGTGTCCGCGATGTACAGCAGTTCTTCGCTCCACCCGCCCGCGCCGTCAGGTCCGGGCGCCACCGTCAGCCCAACCGGCTTGCCCAGGTCGCGCTCCGGCATCTTCCACAGCGCCGCACACGCGCCGCTCCGCGGGTCCAGCCCCTGCACGCGCCCAGTCTTGTCGATCACCCATAGCAGCCCCGTCTCGGGCGAAATCCCCACGCCCCGCGGCGAGACATCCATCGCCCGCGGATACCCGAACCGCCCCGGCATGTCCCCCAGCCCGCCGAACACCTCCGACACCCGGATCGGCTCCCCGGGCCCAGGCGCCCGGTCGCACCCCGCCACCGCCGCCGCCAGCGCCATCATCGCCGGCGCGGCCACCCGTCCGCGCACGCCTCGGCGCGCATCCATTGCCGCTCGCCACCCCCGAACACGACCTTGCCGGCCGTTCGTCACGCCCAGACTACCTGTACACGTCCGCTCCCGTTGCACCAGCGAAACGGTTCGCCGCGGCCCAAACGGTACGCCGCGACATCCGATCCAGGATCATTCCGATCCGCCGCCGCGGGTTTCGCGCAAACACGGCGCACGTGTAGTTGCCGCCGGGGCAGGTCGCCCGCCCGCCCTCCGCGCATCCTGTGGTCTTCTTCGTGCCACGCCCAGCCTGTCCCTGCTCGACTCCCCGCCCTCGTGGTCCACCACTGTTGCGAGTCATTTCGGTGCTTGGCGACCGTCGACTCTGCGCGGCGCCGAAGACGGCCGGCAAGGGGCAACCGGCTCTTCATCAGTGCCCCTCGCAGAGGGAGGGGTCGGGGAGAGCGCTCTTGACCTCCAGGCGATCATCGACTCGGCGTCACGTCCTCCTCCTCCGCATCGCCGCGGCGGCCCCGCCCATCAACAGCACTGCCGCGGCGGAGGGGGCGGGGACGGGGATCACTGAGACGTCGTCAAGGTGGAACTCGCCTGGGAAGTAGTCCTGCCCGAACTCCAGCAGGGATCCGGTGATGTTGGAGTGCAGCGAGACCGTGATGTTCCGCCATTCAAAATAGTTTGAGCCCGACATGAACTGCCCCCACACGACGGCGCCTTCCCACTTCACGAGAAAGGTATCCGGTGACGCAGACGTCCGTCGCACCCAGAACGACAACTCGTAATCCGACCCTGCCGTCGTGGGGAGGACCTGGCTCATGAATCGCGTTTGAGTGGAAGACATGATCGCAAAGAACACGCCGCCATGCGCGGCGTTGTTGCCGATCTGGAAGTACTGCGGATCAGGCTGGCCAAGCGGCACGTTGGGCGGCGCAAACCACGGCGCGAACGCGCCGGACTCGAAGCCCCCGTTGACAACCAGTTCGGCATTCGTCGCGGAGGCCGCGGCGCCCAGCGTCGCCAACACCCCGAACACAAGCCACCTCCGAACAGTCGATCGCATGGCCGCCTCGTTCTCGAGTATCCGTGCAGGAGCGGGAGATTGCTCAGATTACCACCAATTGCACCGCCGGGCAATCGCAATCACGAAGGGAGTGAAGGGCGGGTGGGCTGGGCGGAGTGGAAGAGGATTCCGCGGGCGGCCGAGCACGACTTGCACTCGGGAGAGCCACCGGTTATAAGACCACTCGCAGGTTACTTCCGACCTCAATGTCCGCTCTGTGGAGGATTACATGTTGCAAGGTCTCTGTTGCCGCTCCGCATCCATCGTCGCCGCGTTGGTCGGCTGCCTCGTGTCCGTCGCCCCGGCCGCGGCACAGAACGACGGCCCCTGCTGCCTGCCCGACGGGACGTGGCTCTCGACCTCTCCGTGGAACTGCCACGTGCTCGGGGGGATCTTCAAGGTGAGCGGCGAGACGCAGCCGACGCCCTGCGGCTCGCTGGAGCCCGGCGTCAGCATGAGCCAGGCGGCGGTGCGGCGGCTGGTGCGGCAGGGCGTGGTCCACACGATCTGGAGCGATGCGCAGCCCATCGACCTGTACACGTCCGAGGACCCGGCGATCACGGGCATGTGGAGCCTGCTGGCGACCGGCGCGGTCATCGCGCCGCAGTTCCATGTCGATCTGCGGGATTACGACGCAAGCAGCATCGGGGCGAACGCGGAGGAGGCGGCCGCCGACGTCATCGACCGCGTCCAGGCCGCGGAGGTCGCCTGGCACACGGCGCACCCGGCGCTCCCCTTCCACTGGGCGCTGCGCCTGCAGAACCTTGGCCAGTCGCACCGGCACGAGCAGGGCGCGGCGTCGATGCTGGCGACGTTCTCGAACCACGAGGCGGACCTTCCCACGACCACCGGCGTGGCCCGCGTGGCCCAGAAGGACTACATCGCGCACAGGGGGCACGTCGGACAGGTCTCGGGCGATTCGTTCCACGTGATCGAGGAGGAGCGGGCGTTCTTCGGCCAGTTCACGAACGCCTATTACACCTCCGGCCCCGCCTCGGTGACGATCGACGGGGCGCCCGCCGGGGTCGTGACGGCTTTCAACCCCTCGACCGGCGTCTTCACGCTCAGTGGGGCGGTCCCGCCGGGCGCTGCGGCATTCGCGATCTCCCGCGGCGATCCGGCGCACCCGCAACGCGGGCTGCTGCCGTGCTACTTCTTCCGCAACGGCGCGATCGAGGTGGGCGAATGGGCGACCACGTTCTGCGAGTTCATCTCTTCCAACGCGCCCGGACTGCCGCACCCAGTCGCCGTGGTGGTGGGGACCGAGGACATCGGCGAGGTCTCCATCGACTGGTCGAACTACGTGGAATACCTGAACGATCCGAAGGCGGGCAACAACAACTTCAAGATCGATGCGAGCCACACGCTGGCGCAGTGGCACTCGGAGTTCGCGGGAGACCTCGATTTCGACCCACTACCGACAGGTGGTTACAGCCCTGCAAACGGCAACTACCATTCCTACCTGAGCAGCACGTTCATCACGGCGTACAACTACCACCGGGAGGTGTCGACGTGGCGGCACTTCCGGGGCCTCTGGCCGCGGGCCGGCCTGACGCAGTACATCCTCGGCAAGGGGTACGGGGTGACGCACGACGATGATCCGTACGAGGTGCCGACCGGGCCGGGCACGGCGTCGCATCACGGCCGGCGGAACTGGAAGGGGAGCGTGTCGTGGGACGCGTACTACTGCATCACCAATCCGGATCACGGATGGCGCCCGGGCGAGGATGGAGGGGTGCGGCCGATGACCTATGACGCGGCGAGCGTCATGAAAGGGACGGCGGCTTCAGCGACGGGCAGCCTGTTGGTTGGTGTGCTCAGCGATCCATTCTTCGATCCCGAGAATTATCTGATAGAGAATCACCGCCTTTTCGTCCAGTTCACTTCGGGCGCCAACTCCCTTGACCGGCGGATCATTGAGGTGACGGCATGGGATGGGGGCACAAACACTTTCACGCTGGCGTCGGCGTTCGAGTACGCCGTCGCTCCGGGTGATGCGTTCGTCCTTTATTATCCGAGTCTTCAGTATTTCGAATCAGCGGCGAACACGGCGATCTGGCCGACGATGGAGACGTACTGCGACCGTTACGGGCAGGCCGTGGACCGGTGGGGGTTCGAGGCGACGATGAAGAAGTGGGCCGCGGAGCAGACCCTGCGGCAGACGCGGGCGCTGCCGGACAACCCGTACGCGGTGTACTACTCGCCGGGGTCGGTTGTCGGGTATGGCCACGCCGGCGGGATCAAGGTCTCGTTCCAGACGACGTACCCGAATGCGCCCTTTACGGCCCAGGACGGCTGGCTGGGCGGGAGCGACTGGGCGGAGATCGGCATTCAGGCGATGAACTACGGGGTGAGCCACTTCGTTTGGTATCGGCCGAACATCATGGGCGGCGGCGCGGCCAACGCGAACTTCCTGCCCATCATCGACGCGATCGCGGCCATGCACCAGGCGTACATCACGACCCTGCTGCCCGTGTACATGGGGATGGAGTGCATCGCGGACTGGAACCAGGACGGCGTGATCGATCAACTCGACGCCGACAAGTTCGGGAGCGACTGGCTGTCGGGCAAGATCGAGACGGACCTCAACCGCAACGGCCTGGTCGGGATCCCGGACGGCGATGGAGCGGGCAGCGACATGGACCTCTTTGAGAGCGCCCACCGGTACGGGATTTGCGGGAGCATCCCCGTAATGCACGACTGCGACCGGGACGGGATTCCCGATGCGACTGAGATCGCCAACGGCGCGCCCGATCTCAATCTCGACGGCATCCCGGATTCCTGCCAGACCGCCTGCGATGCCGACTGGTGCCACGACGGCTCGGTGGGGGTGCCGGACATCTTCTGCTTCCTCTCCGACTGGTTCGCCAACGATTCGACCGCCCGCAACTATGGCGGAACCCCGGGCGTCCCAGCGATCTTCGCATTCCTGGCAACGTGGTTCGCCACGGGCCAGGGGCCGTGCGTGCCGTAACACAGACCTTCCGGCTGTTTGACGGCACGTTCGCGATCAGGAACGCAAGTGCGGCCGTGTGCTCGGGAGGTCAACTCGGCGCAGAGTCGCCGCGCTCGGCCTGTCGGAATATGGGTATCACTCCCGCCGCCCAACGGCGCGCGAGAGCAGCACCCCGCCGATCACCGCCCCCACCAGCCCGATCCCCGCCATCGTCGCGCCCGCCGCGGCCAACTGGTCCTCCCGCAGATAGTGCAACTGGTCCAGCAGGTATTGAGCCAGGCTCTCCAGCCCCGGCGGCTGCACTTGCACGCTCGACTCGATCTCGTGCACACTCAGCAGGCCCAGCGCCACCGCCCCGCCCATCACCACGCCCCACCGCCCGCGAACGCACGCCGCCAGCCAGCCCCGCAGCGTCATCGCCCCGTCGAGTTCCCGCAGCCCGCGATGTTCCCGCCCCTCGCTCGTCCCGCTCCACAGCCCGATCAGCACCCCGATGAACGCGAACCGCGCCAGGTGCGTCGCCACCACCAGCGATGCCCCCGAAAACGCCGCGCCCTGCGAATACGCGCTCCCCACCAGCACCCCGGGAACCAGCCCCGCGATCGTCAGCCACAGCACCGGCCCGCCGATCCGCCTTGTCCGGTCCTCTCCCCGGCCGTTGGCCACCGCTACCCACGCCCCCAGCAGCACCAGCGACCCCAGCCCGCCGACCCACGCCCCCGTCCGCGAACTCGCCGCCACGCTCGCGCCCGCATCCCGCCAGAACCCCGCATACGCCGACGGCTCGCGGATGCTCAGCACAAACAACAGCATCGGCGCTACGACACTCGCCGCCCAGATGCAGCACGCCGCGCCCGTCAGCGCCACCGCAGCGACCCCGCGGCGATGATGCACCGGCGGTTCGCAGTTCTCCGGTTCCCCGCCCTCCCGCCCCGGCCCCGGCGGGATCAGCCGCAGCACGAAGATCGCGCCGGCGACCGCGACCCCCAGCATCGGCAGCGACGCGATCCACACCCCGCGGATGTCCGGCACCCGGTTCATCTCCGACCACAGCCAGATCGTGTACGTGTTCACCTGCGCCACATGCAGCGGGATCGCCGACCCCGCCATGATCAGCCCGCACAGCGCCGCGGCACGCGCCAGGTCCCCCCGCAGCATCCGCAACACCTGCCCCGCCCGCATCACACTCGATGCCCCATCCGTCCGCATCGCATCCAGCACACCCTGCGACACCCGCCCCGCCGCCGGCGCAAGCACCAGCAGCGCCAGCGGCCACACCCACAGCACAAGCCCGCCGATCGCCATGCCGCGCCACGCCCAGACCGATGCCCACGGCGGCGCAACCGCCAGCGCATCCCCCAGCCAACTCCCCGGCGACCGCAGCAGGTTCCACCCGGCAAAGGCGAGGTAACTCGGCAGCAGCAGGGGGGTCATCCCGATTCCCATCGCCCACCCGCGTGCCTTTCCCGACAGCCCCCGCATCCACCACCCCCACACCAGCCCCAGCCCCGCCGCCAGCACGCCGATCAGCGAGCACCACAGCACCGTCTGCCCCAGCGCGATCGGCCCCGCCCAGTGCGCAAAGAACCCCACCCGGTCCCCCGCCGCGATGGGCGACTCCATCCCCCACACCCGCCGGAACACCTGCCCCGCCGGCACGATCACCAGCACCACCGTGATCACCCACAGCAGAGCCGTCCCGTAGTCGGCGGAGGTCAATCGGCGGGCGATGGAGGACATCGCGGCAAGTCTACCTGCTGCAGGCAAACCTTTTGCCCGCTTCAGGTGCCGACGCAACCAAATGAGGCCACGCGCTCACAATCTCCCGCGATCCCGGTATGATCTCGGCCCATATGGCCACGAACGCCGCCACCTCATCCAGATCCAGCAAGCGCGCCGCCGACGCCCCGGCCTACCCCCAGCGTCAGGCCCGCCTCGCCCGCGCCCTCGCCGACAAGCAACTCGACGCTCTCCTCATCACCAACCCCAAGGATGTGGGGTACCTCACCGGCTTCCTCGGCGGCGACTCCTACCTCCTCTGCCACGCCTCCGCATCCGCCTCCGGCGCACCCCCCGTCCCCACACTCATCAGCGACTTTCGATACAAGGAAGAACTGGAACCCATCGAAACAGGGGGGTCTGCGCGCATATTCATTCGCTCGCGCTCCATGGTCGAGGCGATCGCCGAAGTTCTCGAGCCCCTCGGCGATGCCCGCATCGGCGTGCAGGCCGAGACCATGACCCTCGCCGAGAAGGCCTCGATCCAGCGCAAGTCCAAGCGCAAGTTGATTGACACCAATGGGTTAGTCTCAGCCCTGCGCGTCATCAAGGACGCCGCCGAGATCGCCCTCATCCGCAAGGCCGTCAAGATCCAAGAGGCCGCCCTCGAAGCCGTCCTGCCGACCATCAAGCCGGGGGGGGGTCAGTCCGAACTGGAAGTCGCGGCCCGCCTTGAGTTTGAGATGAAGACCCGCGGCTCCTCCGAGCCCGGCTTCCAGACCATCGTCGCCGCCGCGGCCGCCAGCAGCCTCCCGCACTACCGCCCGACCGGCGCGAAGATCAAGGCCAAGCAACTCCTGCTCATCGACTGGGGCGCGGTCTATCAGGGCTACCACTCCGACATGACCCGCACCTTCGCCGTCGGCAAGGTGCCCGAGAAGATGAACGAAATCTACACGATCGTGTACGATGCCCACATGTTGGCGGCCCAGGCTCTCGCCGCCGGCAAGACCACGACCGAAATCGACATGATCGCCCGCAAGCACATCGCCAAGCACGGATACTCCGAGTTCTTCGGCCACGGCCTCGGCCACGGCATCGGGCTCAACGGCCACGAAGAGCCCCGCCTCACCAACATGCTCACGCCCCGCAAACTCGAACCCGGCATGGTCGTCACCATCGAGCCGGGCATCTACCTCCCCGGCGTCGGTGGGGTCCGCATCGAGGACGACTACCTCGTCACCGATGACGGGTCCGAGTGCCTCTGCCGCATGAAGAGAGATGCGAAGTGGGCTGCTTTGTAGAAGCGGCGGGTTCGATTCCGGCCGCCTTCGCTCCCCTGGTCCCTCGATCCCTTCCCCCGGATCCCTCCACATGATCGACATCCGCAAGTTGAAAGAACTCGTCCGCCTGATGGTCGAAAACGATCTGTCGGAACTCGACCTCAAAGACCAGCAGGAGACGGTGACCGTCAAACGCGGCGGCGCAGCGCCAGTCATCCACCACGCGCCGGTCTACTCGGGCGCAGCGCTGGCCCCATCGGCCGCCGCGGCGGGCTACGGCGCCACCACCGGCGAGTCCGCCGCACCCTCGACCGACATCGCCGAGAGCCGCCAGGGCGCAGGCCGCCCCGGCGCCGCCGTCGAGGACACCACCGGGCTTGTCCCCATCAACTCCCCGATGGTCGGCACCGTCTACCTCGCGCCCAACCCGGAGTCCCCGCCCTTCGCGACCGTCGGCGCCAGCATCGGGCCCGACACCACCGTGTGCATCATCGAGGCGATGAAGGTGTTCAGCGAGATCAAGGCCGAGGTCAGCGGCACCATCGAGCGCGTCCTCATCCAGAACGGCAAGCCCGTGCAGTATGGCCAGGCGATGTTCCTTGTGAGGCCCTCCTAACGCCATGTTCAGCCGAATCCTCATCGCGAACCGTGGCGAGATCGCCCTCCGAGTCATCCGCGCCTGCCGCGAGATGGGCATCGAGTCCGTCGTCGTCTACTCCGAGGCCGACAAGGGCGCGCCGTACCTGACGCTCGCCGATGAAGCCATCTGCATCGGCCCCGGCCCGTCGAAAGAGAGTTATCTCAACATCCCCCGCATCATCGCCGCGGCGGAGGTCGCCAACGTCGATGCCATCCACCCCGGCTACGGCTTCCTCTCCGAGCGTGCCGAGTTCGCCCAGGTCTGCCGCGACTGCAAGATCGAGTTCATCGGCCCCTCCCCCGAGGCCATGGCGCGCCTGGGCGACAAGGTCGCCTGCAAGAACGCCGCGAAGGAAGCGGGCGTGCCGATCTTCCCCGGCTCGCCGGGCGCGGTTGAAGATGAGGATGAGGCGGCGAAGATCGCGGAGAAGATCGGGTATCCGGTGATCATCAAGGCGGCGGCGGGCGGCGGCGGTCGCGGCATGCGCGTCTGCCACAACGAGGGCGCGCTCCGCACCAACCTCCGCAACGCCTCGACCGAGGCCAAGGCCGCGTTCGGCAACGGCGCGGTCTTCATCGAGAAGTTCCTGGAGCACGCGCGGCACATTGAGGTGCAGGTCCTCGGCGACAAGCACGGCAACGCCGTGCACCTGTTCGAGCGCGACTGCTCCATGCAGCGCCGCCACCAGAAGGTGATCGAGGAAGCGCCCGCGCCCGGAGTCGATCGCCGCAGGATCACCGCGCTGTGCGAGTCGGCCGCGAAGCTGATCCGCGAGGCGCACTACGCCGGCGCGGCGACCGTCGAGTTCCTCATGGACAAGGATCAGAACTTCTACATGCTCGAGGTCAACACGCGTGTGCAGGTCGAGCATCCCGTGACCGAGCAGATCACCGGCGTCGACATCGTGAAGGAACAGATCCGCGTCGCCTTCGGCGAAAAACTGAGCATCCGCCAGGAAGACGTCGTCGTCCGCGGCCACGCGATCGAATGCCGCATCAACGCCGAAGACCCCGACAAGAACTTCATGCCCTCACCCGGTCTGGTCGCGAAGTTCGAGCCGCCGGGCGGCCCCGGCGTGCGGATGGATACACACGTTGTGACCGGCTACACCGTGCCGACCAACTACGACAGCATGATCGGCAAACTGATCATCTCTGCCCCGACCCGCCGCGAAGCGATCGTCCGCACCGAGCGCGCCCTCCGCGAGTTCAGGATCGAGCCCATCAAGACGACGATCGGCCTCCACCGCCGCCTCATGCAGAACGCGGCGTTCCAGGAAGGTGGCATTGATATCCACTTCCTCGAGCGGCTGCTGAAGTAAGGCTGGGAAGGCAGGTACGCCGAGTTCGCCGAGCAGCGCAGAGGGCGCGGACAAGCACCTGCGAGGTGCTTGGGTTCGTCAACCCTCCGGGGTGTCAATCAACTCCTGCAGCCTCCCCGCCAGCACCGACGGCAGCCGCTCCGTCCACGACTGATCGATCAGCCCGACGCCGATCATGTCGAGCAGATGGACCTGATCCTTGCGGCGGTACGCGGTCAGCTTGATGCGCACCAGCGCGTCGAGGTTGATGACGCAAAACAAGCCCATGTCGCTCGACTCGGCGACATCCGGGTTTGCCGCGGGCTCGCCCGGCCGGACGAACTCCCCCGCGAATACGATGTGCACCGCATCGCGCGCGCTCGCATCGGCACCGTCGAGGAACAGGTGCATGCCCGCGGCCTGCCGATAGACAAATCCACCCTTCTCCAGAGCTACCTTCGCGGCTTCCAGGTCCGCCCGCCGGATCAACACATCCACATCCTGCGTGTTCCGCACCGCAGCCCGATCCACTGTCGCAACCCACGCCGCGACGGCATTCCCGCCAACGATCGCGTACGGCACGCTCCCGGCCTTCAACGCGGCCGCCGCTCGAACAAGACGTTGGCGCACGAGTTCCACGGCATCCACCATCCTTTGCAGAACGTCATCTGGTATGGGAACTGCGCTGCTCACCTTGGATGATAGGGAATCGTGATCCCCGGCACTCTGCCCCCCTGCCCATTACCCACCGTGACCAGCCTTCCGCCTCTCTCTGCGTCTCCGCGCCTCTGCGCGAGCCACAATCACCCGCACTCCGCACTCCGCACTCCGCACTCCGCACTCCGCACTCCGCACTCCAAAATCCAAAATCTCCTCCCCCCTCACCCTCCCCGATACCCCATCACCACCAGCGTCTGATCATCCACCCGCGGCCGGCCCGCCGCGTGGCGATCCACCAGTTCCAGCACCTCACGCTTCGTCCTCTCCGGGTCGCCCTCGCCGCGATCGACCGCCTCCGCCACGCGCCGCAAGCCCAGCAGTTCCTGCCGCGGGCTGAACGCTTCCGGGATGCCATCGGTGTACAGCACCAGCAGGTCGCCGGGCGCGAGCGTGAACGTGGCCGCGGGCGGATCGAGTTCCTTGCACACGCCCAGCGGCGGCCCGCCGCCCGCATCAAGGAGTTCGACTCCCCCGCCGCGGCGGCGCAGCATCGGCGGGTTGTGCCCGCAGTTCACGTAGTTCAACACCCCCGTCCGGCGATCGAGTCCCAGGAAGCACGCCGTGATGAACATGCCTTCATCCAGGCTCGTGTGCATCAGTTCGTTGATCTCGGGGACGACCGTGTTGGGCGCGTGCCCGCCGCGGCACCACGACTGCATCGCCGTCCGCAGCATCGCCATCGCGACCGATGCGACCGGCCCGTGTCCTGAGACATCGGCGATGACCAGTTCGAGCGTGTCCGGATCGGGCTCATACGCGTCGTAATAATCACCGCCCGCCGCCTCCGAAGGCATGTAACTGGTCGCAAAGCCCAGCCGCGGATCTTGGGGCAGAGATGCCGGCAACAGCAGGCGCTGCACCCGCCCGATCTCGTCGAACGTCGCGTGCAGCCGCGCGTTCGCCATCTGCACTTCTTCCAGCGTGTCGAGATACACCGCCGACCGCGCAAGCATGTTGCCCGTCGTCAGCAGCAGCCGCACATCGTCATCGCGGAAGGCGCCCGGCTCATCGGCGAACGCCACGATCCACGCCTGCGTGTGCCCCTGCCAGAAGATCGGCACCGCCACCATCGAGCGGTGCCTCGCCGCCGCGACGCCCAGCCCCGGCTCCGTCGGGTCAATCGTGATCTCCTCCCGCAGCAGCGGCATGTGCTGCGCCGTGATCTCGCCCAGCAGGCCGCCGGAGGCATCGGCATCAAACCCCGCCCGCGGCGTGAACAGCGAGCGAAAGTCGGTCGTCTCCCGCCACGACGGATCGGTCGTGTCGACATTCAGCAGCACGCGATACCCCAGCGAGCCCGCGGGCACATCCGGCCCCGGCACCCAGTGATATCGCCGAACCGCCGGCGGCCACGGCAGCACGTACATGATCCGCGTGATCGGCAGCACCCGCGCCAGCGACCCGACGAACGTGCTCACCAGCGCGGCCGGGTCGGACAGACGCGACAGTTCACGCTGGATCTCGTAGACCAGTTCGAACGACTCGGCACGCCATGTTGATGCGTTGTCCATGACCGCCGGTTGCCCCTATCCCCGCCGTCCATAGATCACGAGCCTGTGCCCCTCCGCGACCAGCCCGCGCTCGCGGCAGATTCGGTCCCGGATCGCCGCGAGTTCCGGAACATCGATCGGCGCAATCTCGTTCGTGTCGACGTTCACCAGCAGGCCCGACGAGGCTCGGCCATAGGCGAGTTGGTAGTGCGCCTGATCCGTATCAAACAGCACCTGCTGGATGATCCCCGCCTCGGCCAGCAGTTTGATCGTGCGGTACACCGTCGCGCGCGAGACCCGGAAGCCCTGCTTCCGCATCGTCTCCACAAGTTCCTCCGCCTCGAAGACGCCGCCCTTGTGGGCGTTGCCCCCCGCACCGGCCTTGCCCGCGGTTCTGCCCGCGGACGCGAAGGGAGACCCGTTCGGCTTCGCCGCGGCTTCCGCCTCCATCGCCCGCCGCATGATCGCGTCGAGGATGTACGCCCGCTCCGGCGTGTACTTCAGGCCCTCGGACTTCAGTTTCCGCCGAAACACCGCGCACAGCGGCTCGATGATGCGGATGTCATCATCGGCGGGATCGCGCGGCGGAACGGGCTTGAGAGGCGGCAGGTTCACGCGGGAAGAGTAGGATCGAGCGAGCGGCCACTGCCGGATCGGGCGCGGCGGCCGCGGCGGCTGAGCGGTTCCAACTACACTCCGCCGATGCCCGACACGGCCGCTCGAACCCCCGGCACCATGCCCGCGTGCGGGACCGGCCCCGCCATCGCGCTCGCCGGTCTCACGCTCGCGCTCATCGGCGTGTTCAGCGCGATCGGGCAGGGCGTGGATGCGGGCGGAACGTCCGCCGCGGCGGGGGTGCTCTCCGCCGTCGCCATCATCCTGCATGCCGGGCTCTTCGCGCTGGCCTATGTCCTGGGCGCAATCGGCCTGGCACGCATCCCCGCGGCGGTCGTCGCGCGCGGTTTGGAATCTCGCCTGTGGGTGCAGGCGGCCCTGGGTGTGGGTTTGATGCTCTGGCTCTCGCACCTGCTCGGGTGCATCGGCCTTCTCAGCGGCGAGGGCATGACGCCGCGGATCGTCGCGTGGGCGACGGTCGGTCTGGGCCTGGCGCTGCTGGCCGACCAGATGCTCCGCGGCGACCTGGCGCCCGAGAAGTGGCCCGTGCTGCCGTGGCTCGCGGTGTTCGCCGCGCCCGCGCTCGCGACGTTGCTGGTCGCCGCGGCCAACCCGCCGGGATGGCTGTGGGAGTCGGAGTTCGGCGCGTACGATGCGCTGAGTTACCACCTGCAGTTGCCCAAGGAGTGGGCCGTCGGGGGGCTCGCGCCCGGCGCGCACAACATCTATTCCTATCTGCCCGGATACGTCGAGGCGGGGTACCTGCACCTTGGCCAGATGATGATCGGGAGCGGCGCGCCCGGCGGCGGATCGGTCATCGATCGCATGCTCGGCGGAGACGGTGTCTGGGTCTATGCCTGCCAGTTCCTGCACGCCTTCATGGAGGTGCTCGCCGCGCTGGTGTGCGGACGGTGCGCGTGGGCCGCGGCCCGCGCCGTGGGCGCGAACGATGCCCAGGCAACCATCGCGGGGTTCGTCGCGACGATGGCCGTGATGAGCACCGGGTGGATGATCGTGTGCGGCTCGCTTGCGTACAACGAGATGGGCGTCGTGCTGCCCGCCGCGGGCGCGCTGCTGCTCTGTATCGACAAGGCCGCCGGTCAGTCGCCCGTCGTCGGCCGGCCACTGCGATTCGCGGCGATCGGGCTGCTGGTCGGGCTGGCGAGTTCGTGCAAGCCCACCGCGCTCCTGCTCATCGGGCCGGCCGTGGGCATCCTGATGCTCGGCGTGCTCCGCGCCCGGACGCTGCGGGAGCGGGTGAGCACCGGCGTGGGCGCGGTCATCGCGGGGAGCATCGGCGGGATCGTCGCGCTCGCGCCATGGCTGGTCCGCAACGCCGTCGCGTCGGGCAACCCCGTGTTCCCGTTCGCGGCCAAACTCCTCGGAACTGGACACTGGACGCCCGAACAGGTCGCACGCCACGCAAGGGCGCACGCATTCGACGGGTCCCTGCTCGATCGAGTCTCGCTCCTATTCTCCGATCGCGGCTGGCTGAACGGGCAGTGGGGGGCCATGCCCTGGCTTGCGATCGTCGCGTCCATCGTCGGGCTGCTCGAACCACGGACGCGGAAACTGACGACCCTCCTCCTGGGCGGTCTGGCCTGCGGCGTGGCGGCGTGGCTGTTCTTCACGCATCTGCAATCGCGCTTCCTCGTGCCGCTCATCGCGCCGATGGCGTTGCTGCTGGGGATCGGGACCGCCGTCGCGTTTGCCGGCGGCGAACAGCCGGGCGTTCGACAGACGCGTCTGCGAAGCGGCCTCGTCTCCTACGCGGTGCTCGCGCTCCTGCTGGTGCTGCCGTGGGGCGCAGTGCTGGGATTCCTCCAGCAGCGAGGAGGCGCACCAAACGCCCTGCTCATCGGCGGAGTCGCCGAGTTCACCGGCGGGCAGCGCGCCCAGAGCGTGTACCCGGAACTGTCGCCGGCGCAGCAGGCCGCGGCGCTGCGCGAAGCAGCCGGACCATATGAACTGATCAACCTGTCGGTCCAGCCCGCTTCGCTCGGCGCCGACACCCGCGCCGCGATGCTCGGGGCTGCCGGCGCGGCCGCGCCCGGCGAGCCGGGCGCTGTCTACCTGCTCGGCGATGCAACGCCGCTCTATTACCTGGGCGCGACCGGCAGCGCCGATGCGGGCGTCGTGTACCACACCACCTGGGATTCCTCGCCGCTGGGCGATGCCATTCGCGCATCGCCGAGCGACCCCGCCGCGTGGACCGTTGCGCTCCGGGCGCGAGGCATCGGCCTGGTGCTCATCAACTTCGACGAACTGTCGCGCCTGATCGACAACGATCGCTACTTCGACCCGGGTGTCACGATGGCCATGGTCGACGCGTGGCTGTCCGATCCCGCCGCGATGTGCGTGCCCGTCAAGGTCTGGACGATTCAAACCGCCGCGGGTCCTCGCCCCGGCCGCGTGCTGGTCCGGCTGGGCGCGAGGGCCGATAGAGGAGAGCGATGAACCAGCGGCCAGCCGACCGACCAGAATTGGATGCAGTGGGGGGGCGCGAAGGCGTGACCGCCCCGGTCGGTCGCTCCCCTCTGGCGGTCACTCTGAACCTCGCCGGCTTTGCGCTGGGCCTGGGCCTGCTGTGGTGGTGTGGAGCCCGGGCGCTCTCGGCGGAGAACAGCGAGCAACTCAGGCGGCTCGCCGCGGCGCCGTGGTGGCAGGCCGGGTCGCTCGTGGCGCTGTCGATGCTCAGCGTGGTGTTCAACGCGATGGCGTTCGGCGACGCGATCGCGCCCGTCCGGAAACTGCCGCGGACCGATGTCCTCGCCGTCAACTTCGTCGCGTCGCTGGGCAACTACCTGCCGTTCAAACTGGGCCTGATCTTCCGCATCCTGACGCACAACCGCCGCAACGCCCTCCCCTTGCTGACGATCGCCGCTTGGATGGGCGCGATGGGCGTGCTGATGCTCTGCGTGCTCGGCCCGGTGCTGTGCGCAGGTGTCTGGCGCGGCCGTGCCGATGCGCTGTGGTGGGCGGCCAGCATCGGCGGGGTCGTGGTGCTCTGCTCCGCGGTGATCGGCGTCGCGCGTTTCGCCGGGACCGGGCCGGGCTGGGCGTTGATCGAGCGCGTGTGGAGCGGCGTCCCCATGCCGCGCCGTCTGCGCCAGAGCGCGATGCTCGAGCGCATCCGCGAGGGAACCCGGATGCTCGGCTCGCCCGGCGCGGTCGCCCGTGTGCTCGCGTGGCGATTCGCCGATCTGGCGACGCAGTCGGCCCGCTTCGTTGTGGCCGCGGCCATCGTCGGCCGGACGATCCGCTGGGACGAGTCGCCGCTGGCGGGCTGTACCTACTACCTCATCGGTTCGGTCTCGCCCGCGGGGCAACTGGGTCTGCGCGAGGCAGGAACAGCGGGCCTCGCGGGCAAGGTCCTGCCGGGTGTCGACTTCGACGCCTTCAGCCTCATCGTGCTCATGGTCACCGCGGCGGAACTCGTCGCCCTCATGCTGGGTGCGGCGGTGTCGCTCGCGTTCCTCGCCCGGACCAGGGCCGCGGCCCGCGCAGGGTGTGGCCCGAGCGGCCCGAGCGCGACGTGAAGCTACCATCGCCAGCGCGAGTGCCTGCCGAACAATCTCGGTCGAATCTCAGCGCTTGCGGTTGTCGAACGTGAACCGCTTCACAGAGTTGTCCGCGAGCACCACGATCGTCCGCAGGTCCTTCGTGCCCGGTGTGGTGATGAACGCGCCCGTCGCGATGCTCCCCACCTGGCGGGCCGAGATCACTGTCCCCGTCGCGTCGAGGATGAACAGCCACGCCTTGTTCGTCGCGGGGTTCGATGATCCGCCCCGTGGGAAGAGCATCGCCAGCACGACGACCTCCGCCCGCGAGTCGCCGTCGAGGTCCGCTGCCTCGACGAACGGGACCTGCGCCGCGATGCCCGCCGGCGTCGGAACGGTGAACGACCACGCCAGTTCGCCCTCGGCATCGTGATAGCGCACCACGGCGGTGGGCGACTCGCTGTAGCCCTCGGCCGCGGCAACCAGCCAGCCCCGCGCCCCGGCGACCTGCGCCGAAGCAGCGTAGCCGATGAATCCCCGGGGTGCGCCGCGCAGCCGGATCTTCTGCACGTTCTCCCCATCCGGAGAGATCACCACCAGCCCGCCGTTGGAGTAATCGGGGGCGATGAACTCCGCCTTGCCGTCGGAGTTGATGTCCGACATGCGAGCGCCCGCCGCGGCCGAAACGCCCTGCGTCCGATCGCCCTCGGCGATGAGTTGCGGGTTGGTCGCCTGCGGCCCGGCCGGCGAGGCCGACGGCCCGGTGTCGTCGTCAACGATCTGGCGGTCATCGACGCCCTGCGCAAACCTCGCGATGGCCTCGGCGCTGTGGATGGGCTGCCCGCGCAGCACCGTCTCGATGCGCTCGGTCAGAGACTCCTCCAGGTTCTGGTGACCGCCAAGGTCGATGTCCTGGATCACGCCCTTGGAATCGATGATGACGGTGCACGGGATCGCCGAGACCCGATACGCCCCGCCAAGTTCTCCCTCAAAGTCGAGGATCTGCCGGAAGTTGATGGCGCGGTCTGTCAGGAACTTCCGCACCTTCTCCTCGCTGCCCGCCCGGTCCTGGTTGATGCCGATCACCACCACGTTGCGCCCGGCGAAGCGCTCGGCGACCTTCTGCACCTGCGGGATCACCGCCACGCACGGCGCACACCACGTCGCCCAGAAGTCCAGCACCACCACCTTGCCGCGGAGTTGCTCCAGCGCGATCTCGTCCCCGCCGAGCGTCTGCCCGGCGAATCCCGGTGCCTCCTGGCCGATGAGCGCCATCTGCGCCGCCCCGCCGGGCGAGCCCAGATCGAACGTGTCGACCTTCTTCATCGAACCGGACGGCTTGTAGGTGAACGTCGCGGCCGGAGCGGGCTCGTTGATCCGGATTCCGGTGAACACGTAGAGGAGTTCCGCCTTGTCGACCGTCTTGGGCGTGCCGGGGATGTCGTCGCCCGGAGCGCCGACGAGCATGCTGCCAAACGTCCTGGTGAGGTCGATCCGGATCTCCTCCAGCAGGCCGGTCTGATCGCTGAACCACGCCGAGTACGGCGAGGCGCCCATCCCGGGCATCGCCGGGTCCGTCACGCCGCGGATCCGCACGCCCGGCTTCCCGTTGCGCGGCTCCAGCACGGCGCCTTCAAACGTGGTTCCCTGCCGGAAGAACCGCTCGATCCCGCCGCCCGCATCCGCCGCCGGCGCGCTCAGCAGCACCAGCGCGGGGCGGTGCTGATGCACCAGGCTCAGCACCGGGTCGCTCGACGCCGATCCGATATCCGCCGGCGCAGCGGCCTGCGTGTACTGCCCGATCTGCTCCATGATCGCCCACATGGTCGTGCCGTCGGAGACGATCCGCATCTCGTCGGTGCGGATGACGAACCGGCCCGGCCGCTGAAACAGAAACTCGATCTCGTTGGTCGTGCTCTGCTCGACCGCCTCGCCCCGGGTGTCCTTCCCGCGGAGGTCGAATGTCACCTCCGCGCGGTCGCGGTACGAACTCGCCGCGCTGTAGACGCGCCGCGCCCGCTCCAGCACGGTCCGCACCTCCGGCGGCATCGCCGCCGGCGCCGGCTGCGTCGCTCCCGCAACCGGCTGCGGCTGCTGCGACCAGCCCGCCAGGGCAGTGACCGACAATGACAGGAAGCCCGCCGCCACCGACACCACTCTTGCGATGCCCGACATTCGTCCTCTCCTGTGCCCGAAGTCTTATCGTCTGCCGCGGCCGCTGCGGCGCACGCCGCCCTGCTTCTTCGCGGCGCTCGCCGGCGCCTTCCCTCTGCGTGCCGTGGCCGCGCCAGCCGCGACCTTGGCCGCTTTGCCCTGCTTGCCGCTTGCCTCACGGCTCGGCTTCGCTGCCTCGAGCTGCGCGGCGGGCGCCTCGTCTTCCTCGAAGTAAGCCGCGGCGTCGTCTTCCCCCTCGTCCTCCGCCTCGTCGAAGCCGCCCGCCGACACCTCGATGTCCGGCTCGTCGCCGTCTTCCCGCGTGGTTGTACCGAACTGGCCGAGCAGTGCTGCATCGTCCTCGGCATCCTCACCGAGGGACGCGGCGTGGCCCTTTGCCGCCGCGTGACGGCCGGAGAGCAGGTCGTCGAGGTCGGCACGCTTCCGCGCGCGGATCAGCAGTTTGATCGGCACCTCGCCCAGTTCCAGTTCCTCGCGCAGGCGGTTGAGCAGGAACTTCTGATAGTTGATCGTGAACAGCGCGGGCGTGTTGACCACCAGCACGATCGTCGGCGGTCGCACCGCGACCTGCGCGATGTAGAACGCCTTGGCGAACGTCCCGAGTTTGCTCGACGGTCCCCGGGTCGCGAGGATGTTCCGCAGCACCCGGTTCAGTTTGCCGGTCGACACCCGCTTGTTCGACTGCTCGAACAGTTCAAACGCCAGGCGGATCGTCTCCTTGACGTTCTCGCCGTTGTGCGCCGAGACGAACGAGATGGGCGCAAACGGCAGGCCCTTGAGTTCCTTCCGCAGGTACTCCTCGTAGAGTTCGGGCGTCACCTCGCGCCCGCGGTGCGGGCCCTCGGTCGCACGCCGGCCCTCCACCATGTCCCACTTGTTCACGACGATGATGCACGGCTTGTACGACTTCTGGATCATCTGCGCCAGGTGCTGGTCCACCTGGCTCGCAGGCTCGGTCGCGTCGATGAGCAGCAGCACCACGTCGGCACGCTCGACGCTCCGCTGCGCACGATCGAACGCGAACCACTCGATCCGGTCCGCGAAACTCTTCTTCTTCCGCAGCCCCGCCGTGTCGATCGCGACGAACGTGTGCCCGTCCATCTCGAACCGCACGTCCACCGCGTCGCGGGTCGTCCCGGCGATCTCCGAGACGATCACCCGCTGCTCCCCGGCCAGCGCGTTCACCAGCGTGCTCTTGCCTGCGTTGCGCTTGCCGATGATCGCGATCTGCATCTCGCCGGCCGCCTCCGTCCGCGCCTTCGAGGCGTCCTGCCGGTCCCAGTCCTGCTGCCCCGGCAGTTTCGCCACCGCCTCGTACAGCGCATCGATGAAGTCGCGCCGGAAATAGTTGTTCTTCGCCGAGACCGCCAGCGGCTCGCCGAAGCCCATCGCCGCGGCGTCCATGGCGTGGGCCTCCCACTTGGGCCCGTCGGTTTTGTTCGCCACCACGATGACGCGCAGGTTCGGATTCGACTTCCGGCCCAGCACCCGCTCCCGCAGCAGTTTGGCGATCTGCTCGTCGGCCGCGGTGACGCCCGCCTGCGCGTCGATCACGAACAGCACCAGGTCCGCCCCGGCCACCGCCTCGGAGATCTGGTGCTCGATGTCCTTCGTCAGCCGGGTGAGGTCCGAGCCGACATCGTCGTAGCGCCGCCCGTCGGCGACGTAGACGCCGTAGCCGCCCGTGTCCGTCAGTTCGATCGTTCTCACGATGCCGCCCTCGCCGGGGAGCGGCTGATCCGAGTGCGTCAGGTCGACCAGGATGCTCACGCGGTCGCGCGTCGTGCCCGGCGTCGGATCGACGATCGACACCTTGTCGTGGGCCAGCATGTTCAGCAGGGACGACTTGCCGACATTCGGGCGGCCGACGATCGCTACGCGGGGAACGGTCATGCCCGAAGGGTATGCGGGCGGCATCGGAGCGCCCGAAGTGCCGCGATTTGGGCGCGGTGAGCCGTGCCGGGTCCGCCCCCTCGCTCCCTTGCTCTCTCGCCCCTCACCCCTGCCCCGCGCCGACACACAGATACAGCGCCGCCATCCGCACTGCCAGGCCGTTGGCCACCTGCCGCAGGATCACGCTCCGCGGCCCGTCCGCCACCTCGTCCGCGATCTCGATGCCGCGGTTCATCGGGCCGGGGTGCATCACGATCGCCCCGGGCTTGAGCAGCCCCGCGCGCTCGGCGGTGAGCGCATAGCCGCGCGAGTACTCGCGGATGCTGGCAAACGCCGGCGAGGCCCGCGGCGCATCCCCGCCGGTGGCCTTCGCGCCCGCCTCCCCGTGCCGCTCGAACTGGATCCGCAGCATGTTCACCGCGTCGACGGTCGGCAGCACGGCCTCAAGGTCATCATCCACGGTGCAGCCCAGCGACTCCATGCCCCGCGGGGCAAGCGTCGCCGGGCCGACGCACACGACCTGCGCCCCCAGTTTCGTGAGCCCCGCGATGTTCGACCTCGCCACCCGCGAACTGACAACGTCGCCCACGATCGCCACCCGCAACCCGGTCAGGTCGAAGGTGTCGAGCCGGCCGTGCTTCTCCGCCAGCGTGTAGATGTCCAGCAGGCCTTGCGTCGGGTGCTCGTGCTTCCCGTCCCCCGCGTTGATGACCGAGCACTTCACGCCCGCCGCGACCAGCCCCGGCGCGCCCGACGACTTGTGCCGCACCACCAGCGCATCGACCCCCATCGCCTCGACGTTCCGCGCCGTGTCGACCGTGCTCTCGCCCTTGCTGACGCTCGAACCCGAACTGGTCAGGTCGATCACATCCGCGCTCAGCCGCTGCGCCGCGAGCGTGAAACTCAGCCGCGTCCGCGTCGAATCCTCGAAGAACAGGTTCGCAACCACCTTCCCCCGGAGCGCCGGAACCTTCTTCACGCTCCGCCCGGACACCTCCGCAAAGCCCGCGGCGGTCCGCAGCAGCGTCCGGATCTCCTCCGCGCCCAGCCCCTGCAATCCCAGCAGTGAACGGTGGGTCCAATGCGGAGCCCGGGCTTCACCGGCGACTGCTGCGGGCGGGGCGGCGCTCATGGTGGTCATGCAGACACAGGGTATGCGACCCCGTACCTCCCGATTCCCCCTCCTCCCGATCCCCCGATCCCTTGGTCCCTTGGTCCCTTCCCCTACTCCCGCGGATTGATCGTGATGCGGTTCTCCGCGTCCTGCGGCGTCAGCCGCACATCCACCTTCTCCCCGGGCCCGGGCGCCAGTCTCAGCGCGGTGTGCTCGGGCTGAATCGGGATCTCGCGCTCCGGACGCGTGACCAGCACCGCCAGCCGCAGGTGCGCCGGGCGGCCGAAATCCAGGATCTCCCGCAGCGCCGCCATCACGCTCCGCCCGGTCATCAGCACGTCGTCGCACAGCACGATCTCGCGCCCGCCGACGTCGAACGGGATCGACGTGCGCCCCACCCGCGCCGCCGCGCCCGTCTCCGAAAGGTCATCGCGGTACAGCGTGATGTCGATCGAGCCCACATCGGTCACCCCCAGCCGCGACGCGAGTTTCGCGGCGACAACATCGCCCCGGCGGCGGATGCCGATGAACGCGAGTTTGGCGGGGTCCTTGGTCGCCTTGCGGATGTCCGAGGCGAGCGCGTCGAGCAGTTTCTCGATCTGTGGTTCGTCGGCGATGACTTTCATGCCGCGAGTATACCGCCGCTCCGCCGCCGGTCCGCCCGCGATCAATCCGCCGCGTGCACCAGCGGCAGCACCGCCGGCGTGTCGCGCCCCGAAACCTCGTACAGCACCGCGCCGCCGATCTTCTTCCGGTGAACCCGCAGCCCGCTCGCCGGGTCCACCTCCACCGGCCGGTCGTGCTCCCGCTTGTCCACCACCACGATCGCCCTCTCGGTCTCGCCGAATTTCACCATCATCACCCCCGCCTCGTCACCCAGCACGCCCGAGCAGTACTGCCAGCCCACCACCTGCATCCCCGGCGCCGACGCGACGGTGAACGCCTGGCCGTATCGCGCCCTGGTGAACTGCGCAAACTCCGCGTCGTCGCGGCACAGCCACGCGGGCTCAAAGCCGGTCCGCTCCAGCCGTGCCAGCACCGCATCCGCCTTCGTGCCGCCGGGCGCGGTCCGCAGAACGCCGGAGAAATGCACCCCCGCCGCCACCGCCAGCACTGCCGCGATGCCCATCGCCGCCCGCACCCAGCCCGCCGGTCGGCGGTTCTCGCCCGGCGCGCCGGCAAGCGCGACAGGCGAGGGAGGCGCATACATCGCGCGGAGACGGTCGTCGATCCGCCGCTCCAACTCCAGTTCCGCGCGCAGCGCCGGATCGCGCAGCACATCGCGCTCGAACGACGCGCGGTCATCAGCGCTCAGTTCGTTGCGCAGATACGCCTCCGTGCGCATCGCCGCCCGCATGTCATCGCCCGCGCCACTCACGTCGAACTCCTTTTCCCGGCAACCCCCGCGTCCGCCGCGGTCAAACGCTCCCGCAGCGCCTTCCTTGCACGGTGAACATGACTCGCCGCCGTGCCCTCGGGAATGCCGAGCGCCTGCCCGATCTCGCGATAGGGCAGGTCCGCCACCACCCGCAGCAGCAGGCACGACCGCGCGGTCTCGTCCAGCCCCTCCAGCGCACCGGCCAACTCGTCGTCGAACGCCGCCTGGTCGGCTGTCAGCGTGCCGCGGCTGGTCACCGCGCGGGCCCCGGGATTCGCCTGCGGTTGTCCTGCGTGCGCATCCAAGACTTCCGTCTCCACGCTGCTGGTCCGCCTTCGCCGCGACTTCCGGGCCTCGTTCATCGACACGTGCCGGACGATCTGCGTCATCCACGCCGCGAAACTCGTCCCCGCGTCAAACGTCCCCAGCCGCTCCAGACCGATCACCGCGGCCTGCTGAACGCAGTCCTGCGCATGCGCCCGGTCGCCCAGCACCGCCGCCGATGCGCACCACAACAGCCGCCAGTGTTCCTCGAACAGGCGGGCAAACTGCGCGGCCGAGAGCCGCTTCCCCGGCGTTCCCGCGATCGTTTCCGCGGCTCCGCCAGGGTTCGGCGACCGACCGGCAAGGCCGGAAGGACCATCCAGCGACATCCGCTTGTTCATGTCGCTCATGCCGACCGTCCTTGCAGGACCCCTCCCTGCGCCACGACAGGGGGAGAGGGAGAGGGGGGGACCGATAGACCGGGCCGAGAAAAAAGGCCGTCCCGACGGAGGGACGGCCTGAAGAAAACCTGACGGTCGGTCCCCGTCGAGATCAGTTCGCCTTCGCCACGGGCTTCGTGGCCGCGGCGGGCGCCTTCGGAGCCACCCCGCCCGCGGCGGCGAACGAGTTGTTCATGAACTTGATCACCTCGTCGGTGATGTCCAGTTCCTTGGCGATGTACAGCATGCGCTTCATCGTGATCGCGCGAAGGATGTTCTCTGAGTTGCTGTTCTCCGGGATCTCCGCCCCCTCGTCGCTCACCAGCACCATGTGGTACCCGTTCTGCTTCGAGATCTGCTCCACCGCGGCATCCACCTTCAGGTACAGATCGCGGAACAGGTCCGCCTGCTGGCTGTCCAGCCGGCGGCTGGCGAGTTTCGCTTCCAGTTCGCCCCGATACACCATCTCCCGCAGTTCCTCCGCGGCCTTGGTCCGGCCCGTGCCCTCCGGCATCGCCTTCACCGCCGTCGCACGCTCCTGGATCTGCTTCTGCAGGTTCTCCAATTCCTTCTGCTTGGCGTCAAACGCCTTCTTGTACTCCTCTCCCTTCGCCCTCTTCTCGTCCAGACCGTTGATCAGTTTCTCCAGATCCACCACGGCCACGGTCGCCCCCTTGGGAGGCGCGCCGAGCATCGACAGCGACGCCGTCACCGCCGCCGTGCCCACGCCGACAAGCGCCACAGCGCCCACCACCAGCCCCGCCATCCACCGACGATTGGTTACCATCGAGTCCATCGCGGACCTCCCTGCTTGCTCCTCCCCGCCGATACTCATACCGCCCGCAGCCGCGGGCGTTGGCGAATGCTAACACCCACCCCTCCCCGCAACCATGCCCGTGCAAACCCCGTCCTTCAGGACCCCCATCCCGCCCGAGCCCGTCGAGGCCTTTGATGTCGTTCACCCGCGAATCCCCGCCGGCAGCCTCGCCTCCGGCCGCGGCCTCGAAGGCCTGCGGATCCTCCACCTCTCCGATCTCCACGTGCGGCGCATCGCGCACACCTCCGGCCGCTTTACCCGTCTCTGCGATGCCGTCGCCTCCACGTCCGCCGATCTGATCATCCTCACAGGTGACTACGCCGACGAGCCCGGCCACGAAGCCGCGGCCGTGAGCATGCTCAATCGACTCGCCCGCGCGTGGCGCCCGCCGACGATCGGCGCGTTCGGCATCTTCGGCAATCACGATTCCAACCAACTGCTCTTCGACGCGCAGGCCGTCCGCGGGATCACCTGGCTCGGCGGACCCGGCCGCGCCCCGCGCTGGGCCCACCCGCACCCCCGACTGCGGATCGTCGGGTTCGACTGGCCCGAGGACTTCGTCGCCGCCATGATCGATGCGCCGCCCGACGGCGGCGATGCGCTCACCATCGCGCTGGCCCACTACCCCACCGCCATGATCCCCGCGGCGAGCCTCGGCCTCCCGCTCGTCTTCGCGGGGCACACCCACGCCGGCCAGATACGCCTGTCCTCCCGCCTCGCGCCCCACACCTCCAGCGATGTCCCGGCGCACCTTGCGTCGGGCATTCTGCGGCTCGAGCAGACGCTCTGCTGCATCTCTCGCGGCGTCGGCGACGGCGTACTCGAAGGGCTGCGCATCAACTGCCCATGGCAGGCGCCCCTGTACACGCTCCGCCACGGCCCGTTGCCAATGCCCCCGCGCCGTTCACCCGCGCACGCCGTCACCCAGGTTGTGCCCTGGTAATCGCTGAGGAGCCCGGGCCTCCCGCTTCAGGGCCTTTCCGGATACCAAACAGAACCTCCCGCGCAAGCGTCCTCACCCCCGGTCCGCCTGTACAGTTTGGGAACCACATTCCGCGGGAGGGACCACATTCATGGCCGAGAACATCAACAAGCCCACGCCGCGCCGTCCCCGCCGGTGGTTCCGTCGGGTTCTTCTGCTGCTCGCGGTTGTGCTGCTCGCGGCCGTGGCGCTCGGCCCGTGGCTCGCGTCGCGCCTTGCCCCGGGAATCATCGAGTCCGCCGCCCGCGGGTCCATCCAGGGCTCGGTCAAGGTCGATCAGGTCGCCCTCGGCTGGTTCACCCCGACCGCCGCGGGCCCGGTCGAGTTGCTCGATCCCAAGGGCCAGCAGGTCGCGCAACTCCGGATCGACACGCCCATCACGCTCTGGCAGGTCGTCGCCGGACGGTGGTGGTCCGCGCGTTCGCTCGACCTGGGCACGATCACCGTCCGCGGCAACGTCGACCTCATCCGATACGCCGACGGGTCGACCAACCTCGATGCAGCGATCGCGCCGCGCATCGCCGCCGCAAAGCCCGCGCCCGGCCAGAAGACGGGTGGGAGCGGGAGCGGTGGGGGCGGGGCCGCGAACGCTCAGACACCCGACATCAAGGCGCGGATCAGCATCACCCAACTCGACGCCACCATCCGCGATGCGCAGGCCGACGGCAAGCCGCGCCCGAAACTCGGCGTGCAGAAACTCGTGGGGCCGATCGACTTCGCGATCGATCAGGGCTCGCTCACCGCCAAGGCCGACCTGAAGGCCGACGTGGTCGCCGCGGGCGGCGGGTCGCAGGCCCTCATCAAACTCGACGCGGCCGCGAAGCAGAAGTCCCCCAAGGGTCCGGCCGGCTTTGTGCCCGGCAATCTCGAACGTGCAACCGTCTCGCTCGATGCCGGCGGCATCCCCAGCGCGCTCATCGACGCGCTGGGCGGTTTCGGCGGCGCGCTGCAGGAGGGTCTGGGCGCAACCTCCGACACGAAGGTGCGCATCGACGGGAACCTCGCCGCCGCGTCGATCACCATGCAGTTCCGTTCCCCCGGCGCCACCGCCGATGCCGCGCTCAAACTCGCCGACGGTCTTCTGGTCGGGGCCGAGCCCGGCAAGCCCGCGCTCGCGCTGAACATCAGGTCCACCGGCTTTGTCGCCAGGATGCCCCAGGCCGCGGCCGCCGTGGCGCAGGCGAGGCAGAGCCTCACGCTCAACGCCGGGCCATCGGTCTCGCTGGCCGTCGACTCCGTGCGCATCCCCGTCCCCGCCGGCGCGGTCGAAGGCAAGCCGTTCGACCTCGGCACGCTCGACTTCCGCAACAGCGGCGCGATACTCACGCTCGATGCCGGCGCCATGTCCGGCCGCGTCGCTCTGCCCGCGCCCGGCGGTGATGCGGCCTCGCCCTCACAGGAAAAGCCGTTCTCCGCCGATCCGCTCCGCATCGTCGTCGATGCCGCCGATCTCGCGCGGCCCGTCACGGTCTCCGGCGGCGCGAAGGCCACGATCGAGGGCCGCTCCGCCGGCGACCTCGCGATCAACGCCTCCGCCGACGGCCTGCTCGATGCACAGGGACACCTCCGCGCCCTGCAGAAAGACACCGCGCCGTTCGGCACCGTCGCCGCCGATGTCTCCCTCAAGCAGTTCGCCACCGCGCTCCTCCAGCCCTTCGTCGGCGCGATGGACCTGCCCCTCGACCTGCCGCAGGATGCCGGCCCCACGCTCGATCTCGCCATCACTGCGCGCACAGACGCCGCCGCTAAGCCCGCGGCCGGCGCCGCCGGGCTCGCCGCCATCCCGCCCACCGATGCCACCGTCACGCTCCGCTCGTCCAACCTCTCCGCCGATGTCGCCGCGAAACTCCACTCGGGCGTGCTCCGCGCCAAAGGCGAAGGTGTCCGCGTCGTCATGAACTCCGCCACACCCCTTGCCCGCCGCGTGCTCGCGGGCGATGGCAAGTCCCCTCCCGCGGCCGACATCGCCGGCCGCGCCGGCGTCGAACTCACCATCGCCGATCTCGTCGCTTCCCTCGACGCCCTGCAGGGCGACGGTGCCAAGGCCCCGCTCGCCGCCGTCGATGGCCGGATCAGCCTCGCCATCACCGATCTGCGCGCCACACTCCCGTCCCTCCCCGCGACCGACACCCAGCCCGCCATTGCCGCCGAGCCGATCTCCGTCCCGCGCGCGACGCTCGGCGTCGTGCTCGCCCGCGGCCAGGCGCCGGCGGTGAATCTTGAGGCGCAGGCCGCCACGACGGGCGCCGCAGCGCCCATGTCCCTCGCCGCCAACCTCACCGCCGACGGCCTCAAGCCCGGCGCGCTGCCCGCCGCAGGCGGCCTCGACGGCCTCCTCGCCCTCAAACTCGCCGGCCAGATCAAGGCCACCGCCGTGCCGCCCGCGTTCCTCCGCGCCCTCCCGCAACTCGCCCGATACGCGCCCGGCAGCACCGCCCCGCGGAGCGACCTCGACGCCGCCATCGCGCAGGCCATCAACTCCTCCGTCGGCGCAGGCGCCGATGCCGTGCTGACGCTCGGCCAGCCGCAGGGCGGCGGGCTCGGCCAGGTGATCCGCGTTCAACTCTCGACCCAGGCCCAGGGTGTCGGCACCGATCTCTACGCGCGGCTCACGCCCTCCGAGGCCGCCATCACCGGCGGCACCACCTTCCTCATCGCCGAACCCGCGTCTATCAACGCGATCCTCGCCGCCGCGTCTCCTCCCGTCGCTCCCGCCGCCCCCCCCGCGCCGCCCGCTCCCGCCGCGCGCCCCATCACCCTCGACAGCCGCAACAAGTTCTGGCTCCGCATGCCCGAGCCCATCGTCGTTCCGCTCGCCAGGGCCGCCGATGGCGCGATCACGCCCGACTTCGTCAAGGCCAAAGACTTCTTCGCCACCCTCGCCGCCGAGGGCGAGATCGTCGCCAGCGGAATCCCCATCGGCTCCGAGCCCGCCGCCAAGGCCGACGACCCGCCGATCCCCATGTACACCTCCGCTCGCCTGGGCAAACTCGAGGCCCAGGCCCGTGTCCCCATGGCCGCGCTCGCGAGCGACTCCGCGAAAGCAGCGCCCGCCAACCGCGCATCGCTCAAACTCAACACCGATGTCCGCACCGGCGACGGAGCGCCGATCGCTGCGGTCGCCCTCGACGCCAAGGCCGGCCTCGATGCATCCTCGCCCGAAGCCCTCGTCACGCTCGCCGGCATCAACACCGCCAACGTCGACAAACTGCTCAAGCGCAACGGCCTCGTCACCGGCGCGCTCGGCGACAAGGCCGACATCGCGCTCCGCGTCGCACCCATCGCCGGATCCGCCGGCGACCTCGCCCTCAACGCCCAGGTCACCTCCCCGGCCGTCTCCGGCGCATCGCTCTCGCTGGCCAAGCGCGCCGACTCGATCGGGCTCACAGGCCCGTCCAACATCACCTGGACGCCCGCTCCCGCCTTCCTCAACAGTTTCCTGGTCAGCGGCGAGGAATCGATCCGCGTCACGCACACCTCGCCCGTCACCGTCAATCTCTCCAAGTTCGCCATCGCCACCGGCCCCGAGGGCTCCGGCCCCCTCAAGCCCGGCGTGTTCGAACTCGACGCCCAGGTCGCCATGCCCGCCCTCGGCATGGAGGTGCCCGCCTCCGCGCCCGCCGACGCCAAGGCGCCGCGGCCCGCGCCCCACGCCGTCACCATGAACGGCATCTCCGCCCGCACCCGCTGGGATCCCTCCATCCCCGCGCTCCGCGAGTCCGCCCCCGGCTCGCTCACCACCGCCATCAACATCGCCGGTATCGCCGGAAACGAAGGCCCCGCCGCCAAGCCCTCCAAGATCACCGCGCACGTCCGCGCCCTCGCCGATCAGCACGGCAACCTCACCCCCGACACCGCCGTCGTCAACGCCGATGCCGACCTGTCCATGTTCCCGACAGACCTCATCGACCAGTTGGCCAACCAGGGCGGCCTCATGACCGAGGTCCTCGGGCCCACCGTCTCCGCCGCCGCCACCGCCCGAAACGTCTCCCAGGCCAAGGCCGGCCCCCGCGGCACCATCGAGGCCACCGTCACCAGCCCACGCGCCACCGCGCAACTCAAGGGCGATCTCCGCCGCGGCCAGTTCGTCCAGACCGGCCCCAGCCAGGTCCGACTCCTCGAAATCCGACCGCAACTCATGCAGGAACTCGCCGGAAGCCTCCCGGTCATCGCCAGCATGGAGAAGACCACCTCCGACGAGCCCGCCATGGTCGAGGCCAAGGACCTCAGCGTCCCCCTCGACAAGGACATGGCCAAACTCAGCGGCGTCATCAGCATCGACCCCGGCGTCGCCCGCTTCACCACCCAGTCCTTCCTCGGCTCGCTGCTCAAGGCCGTCGGCGGACGCGAGAGCGGCGCGATCGGCCGCAAGATCGATCCCTTCACCGTCCGCATCGACAAGGGTGTCGCCACCTACGACCGCTTCCGCCTCCCCCTCGGCGAGTTCTCCATCGAGACCAAGGGCACCGTCGACCTCGTCAACCGCAAGGTCAACCTCGTCACCTATGTCCCCTTCTTCGCGCTTACCGACGAGGCCATGGGCCCCATCAAACTCGGCCTGGGCGGCAAACTCGATGTGCTCGACCGCACGACCATGGTCCCCATCACCGTCAAGGGCTCGATGGACAAGCCCAGCGCCGGCGTCGATGCCGGTCTGTTCCTGCAGGAAACCGGCAGCAACCTGCTCCAGACCCCGGGCAGGGTGCTCGAAGGGATCGGCGACCTCCTCGGCGGCAAAGACAAGAAGAAGGACGAAAAGAAGGACGAGCCCAAGCCCAAGTAGCAATCCCGCCCCGATCCCCGCCCCCCGCCGGCAACCCGAAGTAGAACATCAACTGCTCACACCCGCCGTGGAGTCTCTTCATCTGTCTGGTTCAGTTCCCCGGCCCGTGCTCATCCGTGTTCTCCGTGGCTGCTTTTCGCCCGCTCCTGTTCTGCCTTCGCGCTGATCCGCGGCCTCATGTTCTTCCCTCCCTGCCTCGACACCAACATCACTTACCTTCCCTCTGTGTTCTCCGTGGACGGTCCTTGCACTTCCCCTCGCCACCTCGGCACCCAGCACCTCGACACCTCTCCCGATGACCCTGCCGATGCCCACCCTCGCCGTCGCCATCGTCTGCAAAGACAACGAGGCGACCATCGCGCGCACCCTCGACTCCGTCCGCGACCTCGTCCGCGAGTTTCGCGGCGAGATCCTCGCCGTCGATTCCGGCTCGACCGACAGCACCATCCCCCTCCTCGAATCTCACAACGCACGCATCATCCGCTCCCCATGGCTCGGCCACGTGAAGACCAAGCAACTCGCCCTCGATTCCTGCCGCGCCGACTGGGTCCTCTCCCTCGACTCCGATGAGTCCCTCGAGCCCGACCTCGCCGCCTCCATCCGCCAAACGCTCGCGCGCAACGACCAGTCCGTCGCCGCCTGCGAACTCAACCGCAAGGTCTACTACCGCGGCGTCCCGCTCAACCACGCCTGGCAGCCCGAATGGCGCACCCGCCTCGTCCGCCGCGGCCTCTGCGCCTGGGGCGGTCTCGACCCGCACGATGTCCTCGCGCCCCTCAGTCCCTCCGCGCGCGTCGAGCGCCTCTCCGGCTCGCTCCGCCACGACTCCATCTCCACCTTCGCCGACTTCCTCATCAAGCAGGCCGCGCACAGCCGCACCATGGCCGCGAGCCTCCACGCCGCCGGCGTCCGCTCGTCCTACACGCGCCTGCTCGTGTCTCCGCCCGGCGCGTTCCTCAAGCAACTCATCTTCAAGCGGGCCTTTCTCGACGGCTGGCCCGGCTGGCTCGCCGCCGCGTCAACCGCCGCCTCCGCGCTCATGAAGCACGCGATGCTGATCGAACTGGCACGATCGAAAACACGGTCCGTGCCCGACCACACGTACCATCCGCCGCCGTGAGCGACCCTCTCCCTCCAACACCCTCCCAGGTCGGTATGCCCGAGGCCATCGGCCCCTACCGCGTCGAGCGCGAGGTCGGCCGCGGCGGCATGGGCCTGGTCTACCTCGCCCGCGACCCGCGCCTCGACCGACCCGTCGCCATCAAGGTCCTCCCCGACGCCTTCGCCGCCGATCCCGCGCGCCTCGCACGCTTCGAGCGCGAGGCCCGAACCCTCGCCGCCCTCAACCACCAGAACGTCGCCGCCATCTACGGCCTCGAAGAGCACGACCACCGCCGCGTCCTCATCCTCGAGTACGTCCCCGGTCCCACCCTCGGAAAACTCCTCGAGCGCGGCCCCCTCCCCGTCGACGAGGCGCTCCGCGTCGCCGCGCAGATCGCCGAAGGGCTCGAAGCCGCGCACGAACGCGGCGTCATCCACCGCGACCTCAAGCCCGAGAACGTCAAGGTCACCCCGGAAGGCATCGCCAAGATCCTCGACTTCGGCCTCGCCACCAACGCACCCGCCGAGCACACCTCCACCACCGCCGCCACCCGCGCTCCGGGACTCACCCAGCAGGGAATGGTCATCGGTACGCCCGGCTACATGTCCCCCGAGCAGGCCCGCGGCCTGTTCACCGACAAGCGCACCGATATCTGGGCCCTCGGCTGCGTGCTCTTCGAGTTGCTCTCGGGAGCGAAGGCCTTCCCCGGCGAGACCGCCACCGATGCCCTCGCCGCCGTGCTCGACCGCGAGCCCGAGTTCACCCTCCTGCCCCCGGTCACCCCCGGCCGCGTCCGCGAACTGCTCCGCAAGTGCCTCGCCAAGGATGCGCGCAAACGCATGCGCGATGCCGGCGATGTCCGCATCGATCTCGACGAAGCGCTCAGCCTGCCCATCGCCGGGAGATTCCGCGCCACCGGCGAGGCCGCGGCCGACAGCGCCGCCCAGAAGCCCCGGCCCCTCGCACGCCTCTCCATGCTCCTGCCCCAGGGCCGCGAGATCGCCAACCTGCCGCGCAGCGCGATCACCCTCTCGCCCGACGGCTCCGTCGCGGCCTATGTCTCCGGCATCGCGCCCGACACCCAGTTGTTCATCCGCCGCCTCGACGACACCGAGGCCCGGCCCCTCCCCGGCACGCTCGGCGCCGAGTCACCGACCTTCAGCCCCGACGGCACGCGACTCGCCTTCTTCGCCGACGGCCGGCTCAAGCGAGTCGCCCTCTCCGGCGGCGCGCCCGTGCCCCTCGCGCCGGCCCCGCGCCCCCAGGGCGTGTGCTGGGCCGCCGACGAGTGCATCTACTTTGTCCCCGACTGGCAGAAGCCCATCGTCCGAATCCACGCCGGCGGCGGCAGCAGCATGGGCGGCTCCGCCGACCGCGCCGGCATCGAGTCCGTCGCCGAGCCCGACCTCGCCGGCGGCGAGATCGCGCTCCTCTGCCCGGAGGTCCTCCCCGGCGGCCGCTTCATCCTCTGCGCCGCCTACGGCGGCCACGGCCGCGCCGGCGTCGCCCACGGCGCCGCCGCCGCGCTCGACGAAGCCCCCATCGTCGCCATCGACCTCCGAACCCTGCAGCGAAAGCCCCTCATCCACGCCGGCGCCAACCCGCGCTACGTCGCCTCCGGCCATCTCCTGTTCACGCGCAACGGCTCCCTCTTCGCCGCGCCCTTCGACCCCGAACGGCTCGAAGTCCTCGGCACACCGGCCGAGGTCGTCCGCGGCATCCTCGGCAACGCACTCGGCGGATCCGCCCACTGCGCCTGCTCCGCCGACGGCACCCTCATCTTCGCGCCCGGTTCCATGGCCAGCGCCGAGCACGCCATCCTGCTCGCTTCCCGCGCCGGCGGCGAGCCCGCGCCGCTCACCGCCCACCGCGGCCCGTTCATCGCCCCCGCCCTCTCGCCCGCCGGTCCGCGCCGCGTCGCGCTCCAGGTCATGGGCCCCACCGATCAACTCTGGGTTCACGATCTCGACTCGGGCGCGGCCACGCAACTCACCTTCCACGCCGACAACTCCTGCCCCGTGTGGTCGCCCGATGGCAAGCACCTGGCCTTCCGTTCCAACATGGGCGGCAGGCCCGAGTTGTACTGGATGCCCGCCGACGGCTCCGGCGCGCCCGAACTCCTCCTCGGCGCCGAAGGCGCGCCCGTGCCCTCCGGTTTCTCGCCCGACGGCTCGCTCCTGGTCTTCACGCGCACCCGACCGACCGGCGGCACCGAGATCTGGTCCGTCAAGGTCGGCGAGCCGGCCTCCGCGCGTCCGATGGTGCAGATCGCCGCGGGCGCGTGGGGCGGGACGATCTCTCCCGACGGCCGGTTCCTCGCGTTTGTCAGCGAGCAGACCGGCCGTGCCGAGGTCTATGTCCAGCCGATGGCGCAGGCCGGCGCGCCCAATCCGCAGCGCTGGCAGGTCACCAGCGAAGGAGGCCAGTCGCCGGTGTGGTCCCGCGCCGGCGGCGAGATCTTCTACCGCACCCACGATGCGGTCATCTGCTCGCGCGTCGCCGTCGAGCCGACGTTCCAACTCGGCAAGCCGCGCCCCGTTGCGCAGGGCACGTTCGTCCCCGCCACCGTGTTCACGCCCAACTTCGACGCCACGCCCGACGGCCAGGGCGTCATCGTGCTCCGCTCCGGCGACGACGAACAGCCCGCCCGCGAACTCCGCCTCATCCTCAGTTGGTTCGAGGAACTCCGCCGCCTCTCGCCCCACCCGCAGCAGGTCCGCATCGCCCCCTCGTCCAAGGTCATCCCGCCGCGCCCGAGTTACAACAGCAGCGCGGGCACCATCGCCTGAGCAGCGCCCGCTCACACCGCCGCGGCGATCTCGTGCTTCGCTGTTCCCTGGTCCCGCGCCGAGACATTGTGCGCCGCGCCGGTGAAGCGATACACCCGCTCCAGCCGCGGGCCCATCCGGCACAGCAACTCGTGCGCGATCGTCCCGCCCGCGCTCGCCAGCGCCGGCAGGTGATTCGGCGCGCCGGGGTCGACACCCACGATCTCCACCTCCGCCCCGGCCAGTTCCAGCCCCGCGCGCCCCGGCATCACAAAGTCCGGCGGCAGGTCCGTCACGTCCACCGTGATCTGGTCCATGCTCACCCGGCCCACCACCGGGGCGAACAGCGTCTTGGTCGATCCCTCATCGTGCGGACCCAGGTGCGTCGCGTGGATCGACCGCCGGTCCCAGCGCCTGCCCGTGAAGCCCACCATGCCCGGCCCGCCCGCCGCCGAGCCGCCCAGCGACCGCGGATACCCGTCCGCATAGCCCACCGGGATCATCGCGATCCGTGTCGGCTTGCCGTCAGCGCGCTTCGGCGCACGCCACGTCGAGCCATAGCCCACAGGCCACCCCGCCGGGATGTCCTCGATGTGCGAGATCGTGCTCGTCCACCGCACCGCCGGCTCCATCGCCGCCGCGGCCGAAGCAAACTCCATGTCCTTCAGCCCCGCCGCGCCGTGCCCCCACACCGCCCCGCCCACCATGCCGTACAGCGCCTCGCCGATCCGCACCATGGTCCCGTGATATCCCCGCGAGCGGAACGCTCCGCACGAGTTCGCCGCGTGGATCTCCAGTTCCGCCATTCCCCCGGCCACCACCGTCCCGCGCGGGCCGATCAGCGTCGGGTTGTGCCCGCGCGTCGCCGCCGCCTTCAGCATCGGGCTCACCCGGTCCACAAACCCCTTGAACATCGTCCACTGCTCGGCGGTCAGCGCGGGGTCGTCGCCGGGAGACGAGAAGTGCGTCATCAGCCCCGCCATCCGCACCCGCGCGGACGTGGTCACCCGTTCGACGATCCGCGATGCCTCGTCGGCGCGCTCCCCGCCCCGCGACAGCCCGGTGTCCAGTTGCACGTGCACCGGCATGCTCACGCCCACGCGCCCGGCCAGTTCGCTCACCGCCGCCAGTTGATCCATGTCGTGGATGACCAGGTGCAGCCGGCCCGCCGCCGCCGCGCGGTACAGCGGATCGTTCCGATCCACCCCCGCGACCGGCATCAGCACCAGGATCGGGACATCGTGCACCGACTCGAACAGCCCCCGCGCCTCATCCAGGTTGTACACCGCGAACATCTTCGCGCCGGCGATCGCCAGCCGCTTGGCGATCCGCGCCGCTCCCATGCCGTAGGCGTCCTGCTTCAGCACCGCGCACACGCCCGCGCCGCCGATCGTGCGGTCCGGGCCCGGACCGATCAGCCGCATCACGCGGTCCAGGTTGCGCTCGATCGCGCCAAGGTCAATCTCAAGTCGGCTTGTCGACACGGCTGCTCCCGCGGAATGCCCCGGCCTCGGCGGAGGTCGCTTCCCGTTGTCCTTGTATCGACCCTTCGCAATCCCTACGATCACCCGTGTTCGTACGCATCGCGGCGGGGCACATCCTACGCCGCGGCCTTTCCTTCAAGTCGCAATTCTCCGTACACGCATGATGTCCGACACCGACCAGCCGTCCCTTCCGAACAACCAACCCGATGGCCACGGCGCGCACGGCGATGGTCAGCCGCGAAAGCGCAGGCGCCGCCGTCGCGGCAAGGGCGGCGGCGGTGGTGGGGGCGGGGGGGGCGGTGGTGGTGCGCCGCAGGGCGATCAGCATCACGGCGGCGGCGGTGGCGGGGCAGGTCTCCCCGCAGGCAATCGACTCCGCAAGGTTCGGTCCGAAGGTCCACCGCCCCCTCCCAAGGATGGCAAGGACGAAATCTTCGATCGCTCCAAGCAGTTCGCCGATCTCGGGTTGCGCGAAGATGTGCTCCGCGGCATCACCGAGGCCGGGTTCTTCTTCCCCACCTACATCCAAGCCCGCATCATCCCGCTCATCCTCTCCGGCCGCGATGTGCTCGGCCAGGCCAAGACCGGAACCGGCAAGACCGCCGCGTTCGGGCTGCCGCTCCTGTCGCGCATCGACAAGGGAACGCCCTTCCAGGCGATCGTGCTGGTCCCGACCCGGGAGTTGGCGCTGCAGGTCGCGGCCGACCTCGCCGAACTCGGCCGCTATTCGGGGCTGTCCATCCTTCCTGTATATGGAGGACAGAACATCTCCACCCAGGCGGGGTACCTGGCCCGCGGCCCCGAGATCATCGTCGCCACCCCCGGCCGCGTGATGGACATGGTCGAGCGCGGATATCTGCACTACCGCAACATCCGGATGGCGGTGCTCGACGAGGTCGACCGGATGCTCGATATCGGCTTCCGCGACGACATCCGCCGGATCCTCAAGTCCTGTCCCGCCGAGCGACAGACGGTCTTCGTCTCCGCCACCATCTCCCCCGAGATCGAGGCCCTCGCGCGCTCCCACGCCCACAACGCCGAGAAGATCGTCGCGGCCGAGGGTTCGCTCACCGTCACGCTGGTCAAGCAGTTCTACCTCAGCGTCCAGCCGTGGGACAAGCGGGCGCTCTTGGCGCACCTGCTGAGCCACGAAGAGCCGGCCCTGACGGTGGCGTTCTGCCGGATGAAACGGACCGTTGATGAGGTGGTGCAGTACCTCGCCCGCAAGGGGATCGAGGCCCACGCCATCCACGGTGACATGTACCAGGCCAAGCGGAACAAGGTCATCGACCAACTCCGCTCGGGGCAGTTATCGGTGCTGATCGCTTCCGATCTGGCCAGCCGCGGGCTGGATGTCGAAGGGATCACGCACGTCATCAACTATGACCTTCCCGAGGATCCGGAGATCTACGTCCACCGGATCGGCCGCACGGCCCGGGCCGGCAAAGACGGTGTGGCGTGGTCGCTGGTCACGCCCGAGCAGGGTCCGCTGCTGACCACCATCGAGCGGTTCATCAATGCCGAGATTCCGAAGTTGGAGTACCCCGACTTCCAGCCCGGCCCGGTTCCCGCGGGCGTCCTGCAGAGCAAGGCTCTGGACGAGAAAAAGGTGCAGGTTGCCCGGCAGTTCAACAGGTTTGCGACCACATCGCCGGCCACGATCGGGCACGTCTCAAGCCCGAGTCCGGAGGATGCGGACCCCACCCGGTTCCCGGGAGGAGTCGTCCCGAAAGGTCTTCCGCCGAAGCGAATGATGGGACGTGTGAAGACGGCCCGGTCCATGAAGGCAGCGATTTCCCAGACGCTGATGCCGAATGTGGATCATCCACCCCCCCAATCGCCGCCGATGACGACAAACGAGTCGTGAGTTTGCCGACGCTCAGGCGAAGTGGTCGCCCGGGTGGCCTTTTTGGTTGCAGTTCCCCAGCTTCTCGTTTAGATTACAGATACTCATTGGCTCCGCGCGTAGCGGTGCGGCTCCCGTTCGGAGGGCCGCTGTGGCCCACGGTGTGTCTTCCGTGTTGTCGAGAAGAAGAAGAAGAGGTGTATGCATGAGAACGCGTTCTTGTAACAAAGTGCGGGCCATGGTGGTGGCCTGCGGGGCAGTGGGTCTGATGGCGTCGCTTGCGACCGCTCAGCAGGCTCAGCGGCCTGTGCCGCCCGAAGTCCAGAAGAAGATTGCCCAGCAGCAGAAGGAACCTGTCAAGACTCCGCAGGCTTCGCCGACCACCGCTTCACCAGATGCAAAGCGCGCGGCTCAGGCGGCCCAGGCGGGCGGCGGCACCGTGGTCGTCCGCGGTCCGGGTAATGCAACCGACGACTGCCTCTCGGCTCCCACCGTCGACGTGGGCTCGTGGGGCTACAACACCAACGGCTTCACAGGCTCGGACATCACCGCCTGCGCGTTCAACGACACGTTCGACGGCTGGTGGCGGTTTGTCCCCTCGACCTCGGGCACCGCGACCGTCCAGACCTGCGGCCAGACCGGCGACACCACGCTCGCCGCGTTCGACAACTGCGGCGGCACGCAGTTGGCCTGCAACGACGACAACTGCGGCCTCCTGTCCTCGATCTCCTTCCCGGTGACCGCGGGCGTGCCGTACTTCGTCCGCATCTGCGGCTACAACGGCTCGTTCGTCACCGGCACGGCGTCGTTCAGCGTCGCTGGCGGCGGCGGCCCCGTCGGTGATACCTGCGGAACAGCGCCCATCGTCAACGAAGGCACGCATCCCTACAACCTCGCCGGCGCCACCAATGACTGGGCCGGCTCCTGCGGCGCGACCGGAACTGCCGAGGACGTGTGGCTCCGCTACGTCGCCACGCAGACCGGCACCTGCACGGTCTCGACGTGCGGCCTGACCGGCGGCGACTCGGTGCTCGCGGCCCTGTCTTCCTGCGCCGGCCCCGAACTCGCCTGCAACGACGACTCCTGCGGCCTGCAGTCGACCGTCGCCTTCCCCGTCAGCGCCGGCAACACCTACTACATCCGCATCGCGGACTTCGCCGGCGGTACCCACTCCGGCAGCGTCAGCATCTCGGTCACCGCCCCGGCGACGAACGAGAACTGCGATCCCAGCAACCCCGTCCTCGCGCTCGGCGTGCCCCAGTTCGGCAACAACACCGGCGCCACGACCGACGTGTTCCTCAACGACATCTGCGGGCCGTTCGTCGGCTCCGGCGGCAGCGCTGACCTGTTCTACCAGTTCACCGCCCCCGCCGCCGACACCTACCGCTTCAACACCTGCGGCTCCACCATCGACTCGGTCATCGCCGTCTTCGGCGGCTGCCCGGCCGACGAGTTCAGCAACCTGCTGGGCTGCAACGACGACTTCTGCGGCGCGCAGTCCTCGGTGGACATTCCCCTGGGCGCCGGCCAGCACGTCTACGTCCGCGTCTCCAGTTACACCGGCGGCCCCCAGGGCGCGTTCCAGGTGATGGTCAATGTCGCGCCGCCCCCGGCCGCGAATGAGGCCTGCGGCGCCTCCAACCCGCTCGTCACGCTCGGCGTTCCGGAGTTCGGTGACACCACCGGCGCCGCGACCGACGCGTTCATCACGCTCGCCCAGTGCACGCCGTTCGGTTCGGGCGGCGAGCGCGACCTCTACTACCGCTTCATCGCGCCCTCCGCCGGCTGCTATGACTTCTCCCTCTGCGGCTCCGGCTTCGACACCCACCTCGCGGTGTTCGGCGGCTGCCCCGTCGATGAGAACAGCAACCTGCTGGGCTGCAACGACGACTTCTGCGGCCTGCAGTCGCAGGTCAGCGGCCTGACCCTCGCCGCAAACCAGGAGGTCTACATCCGCGTCGCCGGCTACGGCGGTGCACAGGGCACCTTCACCCTGCTCGTCTCCAACGCGGCCCCGCCGCCTCCCCCGTGCATCACCTGCGTCGGCACCACCGTCACCGAGGTCGAGACCGACTGCGGCATCGCGCCGGGCGGCGACTTCGTCAACGGCGGCTGCAACTCGCCGATCGGCGCTGTCACCAGCGTCAGCCTCGGCGACGTGATCTGCGGCACCGGCGCGTTCAACGGCGCCACCCGCGACACCGACTGGTACGAGTTCAGCATCGGCTCCGCCCAGCAGGTGACGATGACCGGCACCGCGGACTTCCCGTTCGCCATGGTCATCATCGACACCAACTGCCCGCCCGCCCTGCTGTCCACCTTCACGAACACCGCGGCCTGCGGCGTGGGTTCCACGACCGCCTGCCTCAACCCCGGCACCTACCGCGCCTTCTTCGCCCCGCAGTTCGCCTCGCTGGTGGCCTGCTCGGCCTGCGGCGGCGGCCCCGCCGGCAACGGCTACAGCCTCTCGATCACCGGCGTGTCCTGCACGCCCCCCGAGCCCGGGGCTGGTGACGACTGCGCCATGCCGATCGTCGTCTCTGCGCCGTCCTCGACCCCCGGCACCACCATCGGTGCCGCTCCGTCCGCGGCCAACTGCGTCGGCACCGCTCCGGACGTCTTCTTCCGCCTCACCGCGCCGGCCACCGGCTCCTACACCATCGATACCTGCGGCAGCGCCTATGACACCTCGCTCGCCGTCTACACCGACTGCACCTTCGCCACCGTGCTGGGCTGCAACGACGACTTCTGCGGCCTGCAGTCCGGCCTCACGCTGGACCTGACCGGCGGCAGCACCTACATCATCCGCGTCGGCGGCTTCGCCAGCCAGTCCGGCAACTTCACCCTCAACATCTCCGCTCCGCCGATCCCGACGGGCAAGTGCTGCATCGCCAGCGTCTGCTCGATCCGCACGCAGGCTGACTGCCTGGCCAATAGCGGCACCTACGGCGGCGACGGCACCAACTGCAACGCGGGCGGCGGCTACACCGCCTCCACGGCCCCGGCCCTCGCCATCCCCGACTCCGGCGGCGGCGCGGTCACCAGCACGCTCGCCGGCTCCGGCGGCGTGATCACCGACCTCAACGTCGGTCTCAACATCAACCACACCTGGCAGGGCGACCTCAAGGTCCAGTTGACCCACGTCAACTCGGGCACCACCGTCACCCTGATCGACCAGCCCGGCACCCCCGGCCCCGGCCAGGGCTTCGGCTTCTCCGCCGACAACTACGGCGCCCCGGGCAGCCCGTTCGTCCTCGACGACGCGGCCGCGCAGACCTACGACACCCCGCAGGTCGCTCTGCCGGGCACCAACAACGTCACCGGCTCCTGGAAGCCGGACCTCGGCCCCCTCTCCGCCTTCAACGGCCTCAACGCCAACAGCAACTGGATCCTCACCGTCGAGGACTTCGCGGCTGGCGATACCGGCACGATCATGGAGTGGGGCATCTACGTGAACCAGGGCGGCTCGGTCTGCGGGCCGGCGTTCTGCGATGCTGACTGGTGCCACGACGGCGTCGTGGGCGTGCCGGACATCTTCTGCTTCCTGTCCGATTGGTTCGCCTTCGTCCCGGCTGCCCGCTGCTATGGCGGCACCTGCGGCGTCCCGGCGATCTTCGCCTTCCTGTCCGTCTGGTTCGCCACCGGCCAGGGCCCCTGCACCCCGTAATCTCTGACGCCCGGTCCTGAACCGGGCAGACGAGTCCGCGACAACACCAAGGGCCCCCGTCACCGGACGGGGGCCCTTTTCATTGCGCCCCAGCCCATCTGCACCCAGCCCCCGAAGCCCAAAAAGAACGGTTCTTCCGGGATCTGCGGGGTGAATGCTGTCGAAGAAGGGCAGGCGGTACCTG
>CAYPEI010000014.1:0-95314 GCA_964409775.1 uncultured Phycisphaeraceae bacterium
ACGCCATCAAGGTGTAGGGGTCTCAAACCACGCTACGCTGTTCTGGACAGAGCAATTCAGCATCAGATTGGAAAGCGCGACGGTCTTTCCCAGGCTCACGAGCATGTGAACGTGATCGGTAACGCCGCCCATCGCCAGGAGCGGCGACTCCATGCGCCGGCAAATACCGCCCATGTAGGCGTAGAAGTCCGGCTCGATCGCCTCGGGGATCATCGCAGCGCGATTCTTCGTCGAAAACGTGACATGGATGAGGAGTCTGGTAAGCGTGGACGCCATGCGGAAACGGTAGCGAGTTGTTCAGCCCGAAGGGCTGACCGTCAGTAGCCGGGGGTCAAGCGAGGAGTCCGCGACGAGCGCAACCCCCGGACATCGTGCCCCGATCCACGCGACCCCGAAGTGGTCATCGTCGCGCTCGTGATTGCCCGACGAGCAGCCCTACAGGCTGCGGAAACAACCAGAAGAGAGGTATGGGTTTCACGCTTTCCGGGGGTGTCGTCGCAAAGCCTCCTCCACGCCCCGGCTACGAACGTTCGAGGCCTTCGGCCTGAAAACCGCGGACGCTATCCCGAGTTATCCGGCCCTGAACACCCTGCGGGCGACCCAATACGTTCCAAACACGGCGTGGTAAATCGAATTCACGGGCCCATAGAACGATTCCGCGGCCCCGCAAACCGAAATCACGGGCCCGTGGAACGGCTCTGCCTCATGGTGCTTTCGCGCCGCGGCGCCGTTCGAGCGGCGCACTGTGCCGTGGAGCGGATAGACCTCGTGTCCCGCGAGTCGGATCATCCGCTGATGCCAGAGGAAGGGGAAGCCCCTTCCTCCGGCACCTCCATCCCCCGAAAGATCAAGACACGCCGAAGCGACGCGGCCTCCGCTCTTCGCCCCAACGGGGCGACGGGTTGTAGCCACGGGTGGAGCGGCGGCGCGGCACAGCCCGCCGACGCGGAACCCGTGGAAAGCGTGATGTTCAATGATCCCGCCCCGGTAGGGGCGGAGGAACTGTCTTGAGCGGGGGGTGCCGGGGGGCGGCAGCCCCCGGCATCGGCAACAGGGCATTACGAGGCGAAGAGCGCCTTCATGGCCGTTGGCACACTTGCCGTCTGCCGTGTGAACTCCGCCATGCGCTTCTCCACTTTCTCCATGATTGCATCGACATCGGGTTCTTCGTCCTCGGGCAACGGGCAGACGTCCTCAGACATGACGCGCGTCCAGTCTTCCGTCAGTTTCTTGAAGAACGTGGAGAATCCGAACTCCTTCTTCTCTCTCAGCAATCGTTCCACAACCTTCTTGCGGATCGCCTGATCCGTCGTGGGGCAGACCAGCACGAACAGCCGAAGCCGGGTGCTGCCGGCGCGGAGCCGGACCGTCATCCATTGCTCCGGCTCGAAAGTCTTGCGCTTCCCGACGGGCGGCAGCATCTTGGCCCATCCGGTCGGGATGAACTCGACTTCCTTCTGCTTCGTGGTGATGCGCACCCATTGGTCGGGCCGCTCCTCGATCCACTTTTCAATGCGACCCACAAGCCCGGAGGCGGGCGTCCCCACACGCTCCCAGATCAGGTCCAACGCTCGCCGGTGATTGGAATAGATCTGCCGACAGAGCTTGTCGATTTCCTCGTTCTCCATGAATCTGTTCCCGATCAGGCTGAGATAGTGTTCAAGAAAGACGGCGACATCGCCACCGATGGCCCCCGAGTTCGCCTTCCGCGTGCGGCTGAAGACTTGATGCAGGTCGGCGTAGCTATATGTAACCCAATCGGGATCGCTCGCGTCGTCGCCCTCGGGCGTGAGGAACACAAAGAGCCATTTCGAGTCAGGAAACTCCCCGGCAACAGTGTCCTCATAGCGCTGAAGCTGGTTGCTGTGCTCCCCGCTGTCAACCTTGTTTTCGATAGCGATTGCGAACTTGGGTTCGTCGCAGGTGAGCAGCATGTCAATGTTCCGCCACTCGCGACGAATTTCGACTCCCTGCAGGTCGGCACCGTCTAGTTCCACGGGGCTGACTGGCGGCGTCACGCCCTGTTGCCGCGCTTTGCGCAGAATGTCCATCAGCAACGCTTTCAAGAACAAGTCGCCTTGTCCGTGACTCTCGCCGGGCGTGAGCAGCCACGCCAAGTAGTTGCTGTGTCTGATCTCGACGCGGGCGATGCTCAACGCATCGAAGATGTTGAAGCGGCCGATCTGCTCCTCGAGCGCCGACAAGTCGTCGTTCTCGACGACGAATCGTTCCAGGGCTTGAAGGTCGGATTCTTGGATCATTCCGGCAAGTGTATTTCCTCCGCCCCTGCCGGGGCGGCCCGCATTCCGTCATATCTTCCACGGGTTCCGCGTCGCTCCACCCGTGGCTACATCCCGCGGCCCCGCTGGGGCCGAAGGCGGCGATGCGTGCTGTCTTTGCCTTTCGCCGGGATGGGTGCGGGGAGGGGTGGAGACTCGGGGGGTGCGGAACCCCTTCCTGAATCCGCGCGCCAAGAAGCACACAAATCGCCCACTTCTGCGGCAAGCGAGGGCTATGTCGGGCCGGTCGCGCTCAGTCTGTCAGTGGGGGGCGGGGCAACGCATCAGCGTCCCCCCCACCCCCACGACTGAACAGAGGAGCACCCGATGCCCGCCACCGCCGTGCCCTCAGCACGCGATGAGGAAATCGTCTTATTCTGGTACAGTCCCCAATTCCAAGGAGCCTCTCATGCCCGCCTCCGCCGCCACAGAAATGTTCACCGCCAAGGGTGGAGACAAGGTCTACGCCGCGCTCGTCAAGGGGCTGCGGTCGCGTGTGGGCAAGAGTCTCGCGTTCGAGGACCCCAAGTCCACCTGCATCCACATCAACGCGGGCAAGGACGGCGCCGCGTACGCGGGGTTGCATCCGCGCACCGGGGGCGTGCTGCTGAACATCCGCACCGCCGCGCCGATCAAGTCCAAACGCATCCGCAGGAGCGAGCAGGTCTCACGCAACCGCTGCCACTGCGAGGTGCTGCTGTCGAGCGCCGATGACGTGGACGACGAGGTGCTCGGGTGGCTCGAAGACGCGGCCCGGCTGGCGTCGGAGCCCAAGGCCACGGCCGCGAAGAAGTGATCAACCGCGCCGGACTCAACCGATGATGGCACCGCCCCGAGGGGTATAATACTGGCCAGTCGGTATTCCATCCTCCCCCCTCCCCCCTCTCCCGTCTCCCCTCTCCCCTCTCCCCTCTCCCGTCTCCCGCGAGCCCGCGAACATGCAGAAACCCAGCGAAGCCAAGCGGACTGCCATCGTCGACGCCGCCGCCCGCCTGTTCGCGGAGCGGCCCTTCCACGAGGTCACGCTCGACGATGTGGCCGCCGCCGCCAAGGTCGGCAAGGGGACGCTCTACACCTACTTCGACGGCAAGGAGACGCTCTTCAGCAGGGTTATCGACGAGGCGCTCGCGCGCTTCGTGGAAGAAGTTCGCCGCGTGCTGGGGCGGGAGAATCTGTCGGCCCGGGAGCGCCTGAGCATCATCATCCGCGAGCTCGTGCGGTTCGGGCGGCGGTTTCCCGACCGGTTCCGCCTGCTCCGCGAGGGGAGCAACTCCATCGCCGGCGCCTCGTCGCGCACTCGGGATGAGTTGGTGGCGCTGATCCAATCGGTCTTGGAGAACGGGGTCCGGGCGGGCGAGATCCATGATCTCCACCCCGACCTGACCGCCGTGTATGTCGTGTCGTGCATCCGCGGGGCGCTGATCTACGGGCCGGACCATTCCGAGCGGGTCATCGTCCAGCACATCGAGCGCGTCCTAGGCAGAGGGCTGCTGCCCACCCCGCAGCCCGACTCCGGAAAGAAGTCATGAGCGAAGCACCCGGCACATCCACCCCGGCGGTCGCGGATCCCAAGGGGGAACCCCCTGCTCCTTCTCCGCGCGAGGTCCCGCCGCGCCGCAAGCGGGCCTCGATCATCGTGTTCCTCGTGGTGCTCGTCGCCGTCGGGGCCATCGCCGCGTGGTTCTACCTGCGCGGCCTGAACATCGAGCACACCGACGACGCCTTTGTCGCGGCGAGCGTGTACACCGTTTCGCCCAAGATCAGCGGGCGGCTGAAGACGGTGCTCGTGAACGACAACCAGATGGTCGAGGCCGGGCAGCTCGTCGCGGAGATCGATCCCGCCGATCTCGAGGCGGCCGCGGCCCAGGCCCGGGCGGCGCTGGCGCTCGCCAAGGCGCAGCTGGAGCAGGCGAAGGTGCAGGTGGTCATGGTGACTGCCTCCACGGCCGCCGCCGTCGTGCAAGCGCAGGCCGACGTCGCCGCCGCTGAGGCGAATGTTCAGCAGGAGCAGGCCGAGCGCGACTCCGCCTCCGCCGAAGCGGAGCGAGCGGCGGCTGACATGAAGCGCTATTCCGAGCTTTCTGAGCAGGCCGTCTCGCGTCAGCGCCTCGATGTCGTGCGGTCAACGTCCATCAGCGCCGCCTCCAGGCTGCGGGCCGCCGAGAAACGGCTGGCTTCGTCCGAAGCAGAGCTTGAAGCCGCGAAAGCGAAGCTCAGCGCTGCTCAGGCCGATGTTCAGCGGGTGGACGTGGCCAAGACAGACGTCGCTCGATGCCAAGCCGCGGCCGAGCGGGAGATGGCCGCGGTGACGCAGGCGGAGCTCTCGCTCTCGTACACGAAGATCGCGGCACCCGCGGCCGGCCGGGTCACCAACAAGGCCGTGCAGCCGGGCGACTACGTCCGCGACGGCCGCACGCTGATGTCGCTGGTGGCGCCGGATGCCTGGGTGGTCGCGAACTTCAAGGAAACCCAGCTACGCGACATGCGCCCGGGCCAACATTGCGATGTCCACGTTGACGCGTTTGGCGTGGACCTGCCTGCGCATGTGGAGAGCGTGCAGGCCGGGAGCGGCGCCGCGTTCAGTCTGCTGCCGCCCCAAAACGCCACGGGAAACTACGTCAAGGTGGTCCAAAGGGTGCCCGTGAAGATCGTGTTCGACAACCCCGAGGATGTCCGACGCTTTCTCCTGGGGCCCGGCATGTCTGTCGAACCGCGCGTGCACACACAATGAGCCGAGAAACATCGAACAACTCGTTGACGGAGGTCTTTCACGCCCCGTTCAACCCGTGGATCACCGCGATCGTGGCCACGCTGGCGACTTTCATTGAGGTGCTCGACACGAGCATCGCCAACGTCGCACTTCCGCACATCTCCGGAAATCTCGGCGCGAGCGTGAACGATTCGACATGGGTGCTGACGAGCTACCTCGTCGCCAATGCGGTCGTGCTGCCCGCTACGGCTTGGCTCTCCTCGGCGATCGGGCGGCGGAACTATTATCTCGTGTCGGTCGGGGTGTTTACTGCCAGCTCGTGCTTGTGCGGGTTGGCTCCAAACCTCGGGATGCTTGTCTTCTTTCGCCTGCTCCAGGGGCTGGGCGGCGGCGGGCTTCAGCCCGTGACGCAGGCAATCTTGGTGGACACGTTCCCACCGCGCATGCGCGGCATGGGGATGGCGGTCTACGGGATGACGGTCGTGGTGGCGCCCGTCATCGGTCCGACACTGGGCGGCTGGATCACCGACAACTATGACTGGCGCTGGATCTTTCTCATCAACGTACCGGTGGGCGTGCTCGCGCTGGTGCTCAGCACACGCTACATTACCGATCCGCCCTACCTGCACCGTCGAACCGGACCGAACCGCTGGCGTGCCGACTTCATTGGTTTGGCGCTGGTGGGCCTGGGCCTCGGGGCTCTTCAGATGATGCTGGACTTGGGAGATCGGTACGACTGGTTTAGTTCGCCGTTCATTGTGTTCTGCGGTGTGTCCGCTGGGCTGCTCCTTCTTGGGGGCATCCTGTGGGAACTCAACCACCGCGAGCCGATCCTGAATCTGGGCGTGCTCCGGGATCGCAACCTCTCCCTGTCATGTGTGCACATGCTCATCTTCGGGGCGGTCTTGTTCGGGAGCACGGCCCTTCTACCGCTCATGATGCAAACGCTGCTGGGCTACACGGCTCAGCGCAGCGGCATGGCCCTCTCTCCGGGCGGGATCGTTATCGCGGTATTGATGCCGATCGTTGGCTATCTGGTCTCAAGGGTTGACGCTCGCGCGATGATCATCTTCGGAATCTTGGGCGTGGCCTACGCGCTGCTGCTCATGGGAGGCGTCACTCTCCAGACCGACTTTGGGTACCTGGTCTATACGCGGGTCATCCAAGGGTTTGGGTTGGCGTTCATCTTCGTCCCGCTCAATACCGTTGCCTACGCAAATGTCGCGGCTACCGACCGCAACAGCGCGTCGAGCCTGATCAGCATCGCGCGAAACGTCGGCGGCAGCGTCGGCATCGGGCTCGTCACCGCCATGCTCGCCCGCTCAACGCAGACGAACCAGGCGCTCATGGTCCACACGCTCACCCCTGCCAACCCTGCATACGTCGACTCGGTGGCAGCCCTCCAGGACCGATTCGTGGCCCTCACCGGGGATCCGGATCGCGCGGCCGCGATGGCCCAGAGCATGGTGGCGTCCACGCTTGACTCGCAGGCCCTGCTCTTGTCGTACCAAGGTCAGTTCCAACTGCTGGCCATCGCATTCCTGTTTCTCGTTCCTCCGGTGATGCTGATGAGGCGGCGGAAACCGGGCGGTCATGTGGAAATGGTGGTGGAATGAACACAATCCGCTCCGTCATCCTTTCGCTTCCCGTTCTCTTGCTTGCCGGATGCACCGTGGGGCCCGACTACAGGGCACCTTCGACGCAGGTTCCCCCGGCTTGGTCCGAAGAGGCCGACAGTTCGCCGGCTTCCGACGGCCCGTGGTGGCGGTCTTTTCACGATCCGGTCCTCGACTCACTCATCGATCGAGCTGTGCACTCCAACATCGACCTCAGGATCGCGCTCGCCCGGCTCCGCGCGGCTCGCGCTCAGCGCGGCATCGTGTCCGCGGCGTTGCTTCCTCAGGTCGATGCCAGTGGTTCGTTCTCCAACTCCCGGTTCAGCGAGAACGGGTTCCTTCAAGGGCTTGGCACGCCAGGAGGAGGTCTTCCCGGCGCCATCGCTCCGGGGCAGCAGATCAATCTCTACCAAGTCGGGTTGGACGCCTCGTGGGAGATCGATGTGTTCGGGGGAAGGCGCCGGGAAGTGGAGGCGGCGGACGCCGATATCGCGGCCGCGGGGCTGGACGCGGACGACGTGATGCGCTCGGTGTGCAGCGAAGTCGCCGACGGTTACATTCAGCTCCGCGGCGTCCAGACGCGGCTCACGCTCGCGGCCAAGGTCGCGGACATCCAGCAGCGAACGTTCGACATCATCGATGAACAGGCCCGTGCGGGTGTCGCCAGCGAACTGGATTCGTCGCGGGCCGCAAGCCAGCTGGCCTCGTCCAGGTCGGCCGTGCCCGAGCTCGAAGCGGCCATGCACGTGGCCGTGCGGCGGCTGGAAGTGCTGCTCGGATCCATGCCGGGAACGCTGAGCGATGAACTGCTCGCCGAGGGTCCAATCCCCGCTTCTCCGGAAATGTTGGCGGCGGGCATTCCGTCGGAGACCCTCCGGCGCAGGCCCGACGTTCGCGCCGCCGAACGCCGGCTTGCAGCGGCCACCGCTCGCATCGGGGTAGCAACCGCGGGGTACTTTCCCCGATTTAGCCTGACCGGGTCATTCGGCCTGCAGAGCCAGAAGATCGAAGACCTGCCGACTGGTGACAGTCGGTTCTGGGCGATCGGCCCGACGCTGCGCTGGCCGCTCCTGGACTTCGGAGCAGTCCGCTCGGCCGTTGCGGTGAGGGATGCCCGGGCCCAGGCGGCCGAGGCAACCTACGAGGGGACGGTCGTGCGAGCGTTGTCTGAGGTTGAGGTGGCCCTCGTGCAGCTCTCGCGCGAGAAGCGCCGCGGAGCCGAACTGCGCCGCGCCGCCGAAGCAGCCGATCGCTCGGCCAGCATCGCCCAAGAGCTCTACCGCAACGGGCTGCTGGAATACACCGACCTTCTGGACGCCCAGCGAACGCAGTCGGCCGCATGGGATGTTGAAGCACGATCGCGGGTGGCAGTCGGAGAGAACACCGTCGCGCTGTTCAAAGCCCTAGCTGCCCGTTGAAAAAGGGGCGCAACCGCTCGACGGCCCATCTAGTACAACATGCCGGCCGGAAGGGATCACGGAGATCGTGCGATGGCGTTGGGCAAGCGGGATGGTGAGCGTCAGGACGACATCTGGATCGCCACCGAGAAGCCGGGGCAGGGGCCGGGTCATCCGTTCTACGCGAAGCTCAACGGTGTGCTCGGCGCGGCCGGGTTTGACCGCTTCGTCGAGGAACCCTGCCGGAAGTTCTACGCCGACGGCGTGGGCCGCCCCGGCATCGCGCCCGGCGTGTACTTCCGCATGCTGTTCATCGGGGACTTCGAAGGGCTCGACTCCGAACGCGGCTCGACGAGAGCGCTTGCCAGCGGCCGCAAACGCAGGCGTTTCGTGAAGCTGTCGATGGTGGCCATCTGCGTCCTCCTGCTGCCGGCGGCGCTGGATTTCGACATCGGGCCGAGCTCGGACCTCAAGCAGGGCTACCGGCTGGTTCGCAAGGCCTCCAAGGTGTTCACGCCGGCGACGATGTACGCCGACAGCGGGTACGACAGCGAAGAGTGGCACCGGCGGTGCTGGGAGGAGTGGGGCACGATGAGCCACGCGCCCCCGGTGGTCAGATCCAGGAGCGGCCAGGTCGGCGGGATGTACCGATGGATGATGACGAACAAGTGGCCCGGCTACGGCCGGCGGTGGGACATCGAGACCGTGAACTGCGCCATGAAGCGCTCGCTGGGCTCGACACTGCGGGCCCGCTCCGACACCGCGATCAAGCGAGAGGCCGCCATCCGCGTACTCACCCACGCCGTCAAGGTGTAGGGAATCGAGCGTCATCCTGTGTCTTCAGCAGAGCGAGACCCAGAGCGAAACATCAAGAAACGTGGGCGACGTGCTCGCCGACTCATCCTTTGCTGCCAGCGAGCTCAGCCCGGCACTTCAGTCTCACAACATCCCGTACACCCGCCCACCGGTGACGACCCGCCGCTCGGCACACCAGCTGATGCACATCTCCAGGGCGTCGGGACCGTCGTCATGAGCCCCGAGCGGGAACTGTCGAAGTTGCTCGAGGAGCATGGTCTGGCAGCGGCTGAACTTCAGCCGCCCGCTGGAGATGTACGCCTCGAGCCCTTCGATACGGGCCTGCTTGTTCGCCGTGCTGTTCATCGAGCGGGGATGCAGTGACACACCCGCCGCCACCGCCCGCTGGCGGAGCGACTCGACCATGACGGTCTGGAACTGGTTGCCTTCGACCACGAAGTCGCGGTAGTTGAACACCTTGGCGAGCTGAACGATGCGGTTGATCGTCTCCTCCGGCTTGCGGCGGGCGATGTCGGCGTGGAGGACGTACAACGAGTCGTCGTTGAGGTTCTTGGCGACGGTGACGATGGCGGAATAGTCGCCGCGGTTGGGGTTCTTGCCGAGGCTGGGATCGCATGCACCGTAAATGCGACAATGTTGACCGATCCGTCGCACCATCTCCATCGGCTCGGTGAACCCGTTGTCCCAGTAGTGGAACGAGTCCTCACGGAACAGACAACGCTCGGGATCCAACGGTTCGTTCTGCTTTTCGGATTGGAAGCTCAGCCGCCCTTCGTCGGAGCGGATCTGCATCAGCCGCAGATAGTCCTCCTGCTCGGGCCACAGCACCTGCGAACCCTTGAGCATCAACGCCTTGTTTGCCTCATAGAACGCTGCGGCGGCGATGGGGCCGGTCTCGCCGTTGAACTCTTTCTCGCCCACGCGGATTGCTTCCCATTGGTCCCACAGATCCGCACGCTCGCTGTACATCTCGACGGCACGGTACAGACGCCGGTCCCAGCCGACGGACTTCCCTCGCTCGAGTTTCTCGTGCGTGAGGTTCGCCAGCAACGAGTCGTAATGGAGGACGGTGCCGACGACAACCACATTCGTGCGGGCGTCGCCGGCTTTGAGGAGTGTCTTCTCGAACCAGTCCCGCAGTTTGATCCGCTGCTCCGCAGACTCGCAATGCTCCTGGTTCTCCAGATCGTCGCAGATGATCAGGCTCGGGCGGTAGGGTCCGTGCCGCACGCCACGCAGGGCCTGCCCGCTCCCGAGCACTCGGATCATCACGCCATTGCGGAGGAGGATGCAGTTGTCCCGCCACGGCTTGGGCATCCGCCCACCGCCCATTCCCGCCCCCCCGACCTCGCCCGGCTTCGAGCATACATCGGGGAAGTCCTCGAGCAGGAGTTCGTTCCCCTGGATCTCGTCCTTGAGGTTCTTGAGCAGCAACGCCGCCTGCTCCTTCGTCCCCGAGATGATCAGGACGAGCTGCTCGTGCTTATAGAGGATGGACCAGAGGATGTACGCCAGGCTCACGACCGTGCTCTTGGCGTGACCACGCGGGGCGGCGACGGCGATCCGCTGACCCCGCTGGCTGCTGATGCCGGCGAGCATGCCGTAGAGGTCCTCGTGCATGCGTGACGGCTTGAGCCGCATGTGCTTGGCTAGGTAGACCTGAGCAAACGCCTTCGGCGAGATCGCGGCGATCCGACGACGGTGGCTTGAGAGGGCTCCCGTGATGGCGAGCTGGGATTGAGTTACTGTTTGCATCGTTCCTCCCGACGCTTCTGCTCCTCTTCAAGGTGGATCTGGATGGCGGTCTTCGGTGGTGATGGTGGTTGTGACGCCGGCGGGGACGGAACTGCGGCGGGTACCGGCATCGGAGGTTGGGGTGGCGGCGTTGGAGCTGGCAATGGGGCCGCAGCTGCGGGAACCGATGCCGGCGTCGCTGGTTTCGGCGCCACCGGCGACGATACCGGTGCCGTGCCGGTCGGCGTTGCCGGTGCCGGGGCAGGTGCCGCCGCCGGCGGCGACAGCCCCTGGGCCTCCCGTTCGATCGTCTCCAACCGCAGCACCTCGTTGCGGAGGTCCGCCATGCTGGAGAGATCGCCGAGGTTGTGTGTCAGGTCGCTCTGCACCCGCTGTGCCGCGGTCGGGATGAGCCCGATGCTCTGCAGCCGCTGCACCAGCCGGTCGAACATGTCGTAGCACTTGTACTCACCGTCGATCTTCACGGCAGGCGGCGTGTCCTTGTCTCGAGTGACCCGTCGGATGCGGGCGGAGGTCGCCTCGTACTCCGCGGCGAGACGACCTGCGAATAGGTATCCAAGCCGCGGATCGGGCTCGATGGCGTTCTGTTCGTGGATCGCCTGGCGGTCGCGTGTGATGGTGCGGGTGCTGACCCGCAGCACCTGGGCGATCTCGCCGACCGAGAGCCCGTCACCCACGAGCTGTGCGACGCAGAGCCGGCGGTCGTCGGCGGTGAGATTGGACGTGTCGAGGACGCCGTTCTTGATGTCGCGAAGGACATCGAAGACATTGCGATGCCGTCCGTCACCGAGCTCGTCACGGAAACGGCGTCCCTGCAACGGGCTCTCATCACCGGCACTGTGCGCGCTCTCCGGCACGGGATCTGGCGGCGTGGAGTTAGGGTTGTTGTCGATCACCGCGAACCCTCCTTCGCGGCGAGCCGGTACTTCTCGGCGATCTCGGGTGCGACGGCACCCTCGCCGGCGAAGGCGATGTACCGACGGACGATCACGTCGCAGTAAACCGGGCTGATCTCGATGCCGAAGCACCGACGCTGCAGACGCTCGGCGGCGATGATCTGCGTGCCGCTGCCGAGGAACGGCTCGTAGCAGATCTCGCCAGGCTGCGTGTGCTGCCGCATCGGGATCTCGAAGACCTCGAGCGGCTTGGGTGTCGGGTGGTCCGGGCGGTCGGCACCGTTGGGGAGGGTGTCGATGTTCCAGACCGTGGGGAGCCGGTGCTCGTCGGCACGCGGCGGCATGTTCCCCTTGATCCACCCCATCAGGCAGGGCTCGTGCTGCCAAAGGTACCAGGTCCGCGTCGGCACGCCCTTGTTCTTCGCCCAGATGATCTGGCAGTGGACGAACGCCCCGTGCTTGTTCCACGCGGCTTCAAGCATCGCTTGCCGACGAGAGGCGTGCCAGCAGTACCACGCCGCGTTCGGTGCGATGCCCTCGGCAACGGCGGCGGCGATGAACTTGTCGTAGAGCTCGGGGTTGGCGTCGGCGTCGTCCCAGGTGACGCCATAGGTGCCGGACCAATCCTTCCGCTTGCCGTTCTTGTCGCCGGGATGGTTCGTCCCGTCGTAGTCGACCAGATATGGCGGATCCGTGGCGAACAACTGGGCAAGCATGCCGTTCATGAGCAACCGGACATGCTCGGGGTTGGTTGAATCGCCGCAGAGCAGACGGTGCTGGCGAGCGGGGTCGGTGCCGAGAACGATCAGATCGCCCGGCTGCGTCACCGGCGTCGCAGCGGCGGCGACGGCTTCCTCGAGGTCAAAGCCTTCCTCTTTCTTGGTGGCATCGTCGCCGAGAACCTCGGCGAGCAGGTCATTGGTCTCGTCGAGATCGAACCCGGTGATGCCGAGGTCGAAGTCCGGCGTCTTCACGAGCTCGCTGAGCAGCTCGGCGAGCTTCTGCTCGTCCCAGTCACCCTGAGCCTTATTGAGGGCGAGATTGAGACCCTTCTCCTTGTCGAGCGGCAGGTCAACGACAACGACCTGCACCTCGGTGACGCCGCGGGACTTCAACACCTTGAGACGCTGGTGTCCGCCGACGAGGTTCCCGGTCCGCTGGTTCCAGACGAGCGGTTCGACGAGCCCGAACTCGGCGACGCTCCGCTCGATCTTCTTATAGAGAGGATCGCCCGGCTGGAGGTCCAGACGTGGGTTGTACGGGGCGGGGTTGATGCGATCGATCGAGATGGTTTGAATGTTCATTGGACTCATGGCAAAAGAATCTCCGTGGGCTGCGGCACAAGCCGAGCCGTGGGTGCGTACAAACAGACCGCCGAGCGAACCCGATGAGTCCAATGGCAACGTCGCGACGTAGCCACCGCCCTCGCCGAGCAAGATCGGCTCACACTCCTGAAGGTTCCTTTGCGTCCTAAGCCTCAGCCCGAGGACCATGCCCCGGGGTTCTTCCGCCGAGCATCACGCTCGTCGGAGTCGAGTCCCGACCCGGCAGACGCCGGGTCATGGTGCCCCAGAATCACTCCGGTTCACCACGACGACTGGGTGTCTTCCGTTCGCTTGGCATCACGCCGCACGCCCATGAAGAACCGTGCCCGATTATATACAACTCGGCGATGCTTCGCCAGTAGATGGTGTTTTCGCTCGGTAAAACACGCTCTTTTTGCACTTGACGATTTCGGCGCCGAGCGGCGATCCTCGTCGAGGCTCAATTGGATCTAGACCACCTTATGTGTTCGATAATTACACGATGATGTTTACGGACGTTCGATCCAACGCTCTTCGTCGGCACCGCGCCCGACACATGGTGTGCGCTGCGATCGTTCGTTCTCGTTGACACCGGCCAGCTCACGGAGTGGTCCAAGAGCCGACGAAGAAGGACCATCGAACGTTCTCCGCGAGGCCATCGTCCGTTCCCAACGACAGCTCCGGCGGCGCCAGTCGTTCGGCTGGTGGCCGGGAGTGAGGCGACGATCCTCCGTTCTTTGCCGGCGTTGGCACCCGGCCGGCGCGAGCGATCGTCCGTGCTTTGCGGAGCTGTTCTTGGGCGCCGATCGGCGTGTCAGGGTCCGAGGGCGCTGATAAGCGTGATATTTGATCGGACCGGCCATGGCGGGCCAGGAACGGGGGTTTTCAGGTCGGTTTGGCAGCGCCGAATCGCAAAAAGGGTGACACATCGGACATCATCAACGCCATCTCGGAACGCCAACGGCGCGCCCAAACCCCTCCGAGAGACCACTTGACGAGTCTGGAATCTCTCTCCGCTTTCGAACGTGGCCCAACCGCCCGACGCCCGCGCCGCGCCGTTCACTCGCCTCACTTCGCCACCGCCACGATCCCCTCCCCCACGAGCATCGTCAACACGGTGATCAGCACGATCCCCACGATGTTCAGCCCCAGCCCCGCCCGCGCCATCTGACCGATGGTGATCCGCCCCGACGCGAACACGATCGCGTTCGGCGGCGTCGCCACAGGCAGCATGAACGCCATGCTCGCCGCGATCGCCGCCGGAACCACCAGCCGCAACGGATCCACCCCCAGCGACGGCGCCGCCGCGGCCAGCACCGGCAGCAGCGCGGTCGTCACCGCCGTGTTGCTCGTGAGTTCCGTCAGAAAGATCACCACCGTCGTCACGATCAGCACCGCCACCCACAGCCTCAGGTGACCCAGGCCGCCAAGCAGTTGGCCGATGTACGCATCGACGCCATTGGCCGTGATCGCCGCTGCAAGGCTCAGCCCGCCCCCGAACAGCAGCAGCGCGCCCCATGGCAAGCGCTCGGCCGTCTGCCAGTCCATCGCAAACACCCGCTCCCGCGGCCGGACGGGAATCAGGAACAACGCCATCGCGGCGAAAATCGCGATCGATGCATCGTTGATGCCCGCAAGCGGTGTGCCCTTGGCCCACTGTTCGATCAGCGGACGCGTCAGCCACAACGCGACCGTCGCCGCGAACACCGACAGCACAATCCACTCCCCCGCCGACATCTTCCCGAGCGCGGCCAGTTCCCGCCGGAACAGGTCGCGGCCGCCCGGGATCGATTTCAATCGCACCGGCTGGCTCACACACGTCATGTAGAACCACGCGATCGGCAGGTAGATCACGACCAGCGGCACCCCCAGCATCATCCAGTTGGCAAAGCCGATCTGACGCCCGAGGGAGTCGGCGATGAACCCCTTCATGATGGCGTTGGGCGCTGTGCCGATGAGCGTGGCGACCCCGCCGATCGACGAGGCGTAGGCGATCCCCAGCAGGAGCGTTGAGTCAAAGTTCGGATCGGGAGAGGCGGCTCGCTCCGGCGGTGTTCCGGGCGCGGCGTGCGAGGCAGCGACCAGCCCGATCACGCTCAGCGCGATCGGGACCATCATGATCGTCGTCGACGTGTTGTTGACCCACATGCTGATCAGCGCGCTGGCCAGCATGAACCCGCCGATCACCCGCTTCGGACCCGTTCCCACCACCATCACCGTCAGCAGCGCGATCCGCTTGTGCAGCCCCCAGCGCTCCATCCCCAGTCCCAGGATGAAACCGCCCAGGAAGAGGAAGATCACGTCGTTGGCATACGGGGCCGCCGCGGCCTTGATGCCCGCCACCCCCAGCAGCGGAAACAACAGCAGCGGGAGCAGCGCCGTCGCGCTGAGCGGGATCGCCTCGCTGAGCCACCACACCGCCATCAGCGCACCCACCGCTGCCGTCGCACGGCCCGATGGGGTCAGTCCTCCCAGAACCTCGCCGGCGCTGCCGTGCGTCGCGGCCGGGAGCAGGCAATACGCAGCGATCGCCGCCACCGGGCCCGCCACGAGGCCGATCCAGCGGATCAGGTCCGCACTGCTCATTCCCGGTTTCGCGTCCTTCATGCCCCGACAGACTACCCGCTCCGCGCTGCTCGCCTTCGACTGTCCAAGTCCCGGGAGCGGAAGCACCGCCGTCGCTCCGGCAACGCCCGGTCGGACCGGTAACGGTCGGACCGGCGGCGAGCCCAAACCCGACGCACGATCTGCCCGGGGCGGCAACTCTGACGGTCAGGCAGTCTGCGACAGTTGGGAGTCAGACCACCCGGTCTCATCGGCCCACCGGAACAATCCGGTCGGTCCATCGGTACGATGGAGGAAGACTGGTGAGGCAGGCCGCACTTCCCATTCGGCGGGAGTCCAGTATGATGTCCAAGTTCGCTTCCTGTTCGCTCGTGCTCGCGGCGTTCGCAGGTTTGCTTTGCCTCCTGGGCCCCACAGCCACGAACCCCGCTGCCGCCGCCAGCGCGGCCACGGCACCGCCCGCACCGCCGCCGATGATCGTCGCGGCGTGGAACTACAAGCCTGACGCAAGTGTATCCCCAGTAAAGGGGATTCTGCGCGCAGGATTCCGTTATCGTTGCCCCCCTGGGCCATGGGACTGGTCCGCCGTCTACATCGCGTTCACCGTCGACGGCAAGGACGTCACCGACGCCCGGGCCGCCGCCCGGCTCCGCGAGGTGCCCGTGATGGACTGGGTCACGGTCTACTGGTGGAAGTCCTTCCACGACAAGCCGCCGCGAGATTTCTGTGACGAGTCGATCGCGACCACCAAGCGCCTGGTCGCCGATGTTCGCGAGCGACTGATGCGGTGCGGCATGACCGCCGAGCAACTTGCCGACGTCAACCACGTGCTCGACTTCGAGTGCTGGGAGCAGCGGCAGGTGCCCGGCGCGACGATGGCGAAGGAAGCCCCGTACGGCGTCACCGCGTGCTACCTGTTCACCGAGGCGCTCAACGCCTGCGGCTGGAAGCCCAGCGAACGCGGCGGCGCTGCGAACTACAACACGAACCACGGCGGAAAACTCATCCCGCTTGGCGGACCGCCGCACAACCGCATGACGCCCTACCCCATCCCCGGTTCGCTCGACGGCCGTACCACGTTCATCTCGGGATATCTCGAAGGCGGGCCGAGGGGCTGCATGACCGAGGCCGAGATGCTCGATGTCATCCAGAAGGCGCCCGCTCCCCTCTGGCTTGCGCTCGAAGACAACAACCCGGGACTCGTGCGGATCCTTCGCGCCGCGAAGGCCTCGGGCAAGGTCCGGCTGGTGCTGCTGTGGGGCAACGGCGAGCCCAACGAGAAGACCGGCGACACCGGCGACCGTCACCGAGACCGCTCCAAGGGCGGCAGCAAGGCGTGGATGAAGCAGCAGGACGAACGCATCGCCCGCGCGATCGCCGATTGATCGCTCTTGATCCCTAAGCGAGTTGCGCGGGGCCGGGGAGCCGGCTGGTTGCCGAACTCCTCCGTGACTCTTGCGAGCGTTGTCCGTCGACCAGGTATCCGTCTCGGCGGCGGAGCGTTCCGTCGCTCCGCGTCCGCGGCGGGGTTCCATCCTCGCGCCACAACTCGCCCGGCCCTCGCGCTGCTCTCGCTGTCTCTCCCGCTCCCCTCTTCCTTCAACGCCGCGGGCCCCTTACGAGCAGCCCATCGACGCTCCACAGTTCAGGCACTTGTAACAGGTCCCGCTCCGCACGGTGATCGACCCGCAGGAGTCGCACGCCGGCGCATCAGCCTGCGCGTTCTGCATGGCGACGCTGAGCGACGATGACGCGACGGCCACCCGGGACGTGACGCGCCGGCCCGACGGAGCCGTCTGCGACACCACGCTCGTCACCGAGACGGACCGTGATTCGAGCCTTGCTCCGCCCGGCGCGGGAGACCCGGGAGTCGGCGCCAGGTCGCCGAGGCGACCGCCCAGCGCACTCTCGGACTTGCCCGTCGTCACCGCATCGCTTTCGCTTGTATTCCACGGCTGTGCATCCTCCATGACTCGGCGGCCGTCCGCCGCTGCCTCCGTCGCTTCTCCCGCGACGGCCCGTTCTCCGATCCGCCCGCCCGCCAAACGCTGGCCGGACTCCGCGGGCGCATCGTCATCATCGTCCAGATCGCTGAGCACCGGCGCCGGCTCGCCGCGACGCGGGGCGTTCTCCTCGCGATACCCGGGGATGAACTCCATCCCCATCCACCGGAAGATGTAGTCAACAAGGCTCTTGGCGAACGGGATGTCGCGGTTGGTCGTCATGCCCGCAGGCTCGAACCGCTGGTGCGTGAACTTCCGCACCAGGCTCTCCACCGGCACGCCGTACTGCAGCGCGACGCTGACGGCCGTTCCGAGCGAGTCCATCAGCCCGCCGATGGTCGAGCCCTCCTTCGCCATGGTGATGAACAGTTCGCCGGGCTGGCCGTCCTCGTACAGCCCGACCGTCAGATAGCCCTCGTGCTGGGCGATGTTGAACTTGTGGGTGATCGAGGCGCGGGTCTCCGGCAGGCGGCGGCGCATCGGCCGCTCCAGCACGCGCACAACCTCCTTCACTTCGACCATCGGCTCAGCCGGGGGAACTGGGATAGACGGTGCAGGCGTCCCCGCCGCATGCTTCGCATTCCCGTGGGGGGGCGGGACGCTCGGGGAAGCCGCAGCTTTTCCCGATTCAGTCTTCTCCTCCTCCTTCTCATCGCTGCGCGACGAGAGCGGCTGGCTGAGTTTGCACCCGTCGCGATACAGCGCGTTGGCCTTGAGGCCCAGTTCCCAACTGAGTTGGTAGCACCGCTTGATGTCATCAACCGTCGCCTCGTTGGGCAGGTTGATGGTCTTGCTGATGGCGCCGGTGATGAACGGCTGTGCCGCGGCCATGGCGCGGATGTGGCCCTCCGCCGCGATGAACCGCTGGCCATACTTGCCGCACTTGTTGGCGCAGTCGAACACGGGGAGGTGCTCGGGCCTGAGGTGCCGCGCGCCCTCGACCGTGCCCAGGCCGCAGATCTCGTCGTTGAGCCGGGAGATCTGCTGCCGGTTGAGACCGAGCCGCGCGAGCAGGTTGAAGGACGGATCGGCCTTGGCCTGTTCCGGGTCGACGCCGGCGCGACGGAGGGCGTCATCGCCAAGGGTCCACGCGCTGAACGCATAGCCGAGTTCAAACACCCCGGGCAGCGCTTCCTCCACCTTCTCAAGGTCGCCGTCGCTCAGGCCGTGCGCCCGCAGCCACGACTTGAACGTCATCGTGCCCTGCACGCCCGGGGCATCGGCCGGCATCGGCGTCTCCAGCGAGAGCGTGCCGAGCAGGTGCGCCATGATCGAGCGGATCTCGTCCTTGCCATACCCAAGGGCCACCAGCGCGGGCTCCACCGAGGCGTTGGCGATCTTGAAGTAGCCTCCGCCGGCGAGTTTTTTGAACTTGACGAGGGCGAAGTCGGGCTCGATGCCGGTGGTGTCGCAGTCCATCAGCAGGCCGATGGTGCCCGTAGGCGCGATCACCGTGACCTGCGCGTTGCGATACCCGAACTTCTCTCCCAGGCTCAGCGCCTCATCCCATGCGCGGACCGAGCGATCCAGCAGGTCGTCGGCGTTGGCGATGTTCACGCGCCCTTCGTTGATCACAGCATGGTCGATCGGCACCGGCGGGATGCGGAGATTCTCGAAGTTGGATGCCTCCCGCGGCACGCCGTGGGCCGCGAGGCGGTGGTTGCGGATCACCCGCAGCATGCTCTCGCGCTCGGGCTCATAGCCGGGGAACGCGCCGAGTTGCGCCGCCATCTGGGCGCTCATGCGGTACGACCGGCCGGTGAGGATCGCGGTCAGGCAGGCGCACAGGGCGCGGGCCTCGTCGCTGTCATAGGGGATGCCCGCCTGCATCGCCAGGGCGCCGAAGTTGGCGTAGCCCAGTCCGAGCGTCCGGTACTTCCACGACAGTTCGGCGACTTCCTTGCTCGGGTAACTGGCCATCAGCACGCTGATCTCGAGGACGACGGTCCACAGATCGATGGCGTGCTCGTACCGCTCGACATCGAACTCGCGGGTGGACGGCTCGTAGAACTTCAGCACGTTCAGCGAGGCGAGGTTGCACGCCGTGTTGTCGAGGAACATGTACTCGCTGCACGGATTGCTCGCGTTGATCCGCCCCGCGCCCGGGCACGTGTGCCACGCGTTGATCGTCGAATCAAACTGCACGCCCGGGTCGGCGCACCGCCACGCGGCGTAGGCGATCTGCTCCCAGAGTTCCCGCGCGTTGTACGTCCGGGCGACCTTCCCCGATGTCCGGCTGAACGTCTTCCACTCGCCGCCCTCCGACGCCAGCGCGTCGAAGAACTCGTCGCTGATCCGCACCGAGTTGTTGCTGTTCTGCCCGCTGACCGTCGCGTACGCCTCGCCGTTGAAGTCGTAGTCGAGTTTCAGCCCCAGCCGCTTGGCGGTCTCGCCGATGGTGTGCGAATCCGCCGCCGCGGCCTTCTTGTCCGCGATCACCTTCAGCCCCTCGACCATCGCCTGGACCTTGATCTCCTCGCGCACCTTCCAGTTGATGAACTTCTCGATGTCCGGGTGGTCCATGTCGAGGCAGACCATCTTCGCCGCGCGCCGCGTGGTGCCGCCGCTCTTGATCGCGCCCGCAGCGCGGTCGCCGATCTTCAGCCACGACATCAGCCCGCTGGAGCGACCGCCGCCGGAGAGTTTCTCATCCTCGCCGCGGAGTTTGGAGAAGTTCGTCCCCGTGCCCGAGCCATACTTGAACAGCCGGGCCTCGCGGACCCACAGGTCCATGATGCCGCCCTCGTTGACAAGGTCATCATCGACGCTCTGGATGAAGCAGGCGTGCGGCTGCGGGTGCGTGTACGCGTCCTTCGCCAGGCCCACCTTGCCGGTCTTGGGGTCGGGCACGTGGTGCCCCTGCGCCGGCCCGCTGATGCCGTACGCGAAGTTCAGCCCCGTGTTGAACCACTGCGGCGAGTTCGGCGCGGCCATCTGGTGCACCATCATGTGCACCAGTTCGTCGTAGAACGCCTTGGCGTCGTTCGGCGTGTCGAAGTACCCGTGCTTCTCGCCCCAGTGCCGCCAGCACCCGGCGAGGCGGTGGATCACCTGCCGCGCGGACTTCTCCGGGCCGGTGGTGCCATCGGCCTGCGGCACACCCGCCTTGCGGAAGTACTTGCTCACCATGATGTCGGTGGCCAGTTGCGACCACGAATCCGGCACCTCGGCATCATCCATCTGGAAGACGACCGAGCCGTCGGGGTTGGTGATCTTGCTGGACCGCTTCACCCACTTGACGGAAGCGAAGGGATCCTGGCCGGTGGTCGTGAACTTGCGTGTGATCTTCATGTGAAGTCCAGGCATTGGGCACTAGGCACTTGGCACTAGTGACGGCAACTCGAATCTACTTTTCCAAACTGCGAATCAACCCACCCAATACTCGTCCGCATTCATCCAGTTGTGATTTGACTTCCTCGTACCGTGTTCGATCCAATAACCCCAACTCTACTGCAAACAGCAGTTGCGTATCAGCCTCGTATGTCGAACCACGCGCCATCCGCAGAAACCGGACATAGTCGGATGTGCTTTGACGTCCATATCCCTCCGCGATGTTGCTCGCCACCGAAACCGCACACCTTCGCAACTGACTGATGAGACCAAAGCGCTCTTGATCCGGAAATCCTCTCGTGATCTCGTACACAGCCAAGCCGAACCCGAATGCCTTCTGCCACGCTATGAGATCGCGGTGTGAGTTGATATTTGACACGGGTTCCCTCTCACGAGTGCCCAGTGCCTAGTGCCCGGTGCCTTCCTCAATCCACCTTCGGCAGCGTCAGCCCCTTCTGGTCCTGGTACTTCCCCGCCTTGTCCGCGTAACTCACCGCGCACACGCGGTCCGCCTTCAGGAAGATCAACTGAGCGATCCCCTCGTTGGCGTACACCTTCGCCGGCAGCGGCGTCGTGTTGCTGATCTCCAGCGTCACCTTGCCGCGCCACTCCGGCTCCAGCGGCGTCACGTTCACGATCAGCCCGCACCGTGCATACGTGCTCTTGCCGACGCACACCACCAGCACATCCCGCGGCACCTCGATCCACTCCACCGTCTCGCACAGCGCGAAACTGTTCGGCGGGATGATCACGAAGTCACCGGAAGCATCGCCGCGGCCTGCGCAATCCACCTCCACGAACAGGTCCGGCGAGAAGTTCTTGGGATCGACCACCGTGATGCCGCCGGTCCGCGGCGTCGGCGTGAAGATCTTGAACGTGCTCCCCACGCGGATGTCGTACCCGTAACTCGACACCCCGTACGACACGTGCCCCGGACGCTTCTTGGCATCCGCGAACGGCTCGATCGTCACGAGTTCGCGGATCTGGGTATCGCACAGCACGGGCATAGAGCGCAACTCCGGAGCATCGGGGCCTGGAAGCGGAAAAGCGGGGACGACCGGGATTTGAAGGCCCCGCGAGAGGGGCAAGATGAAGCAGTGGAAGAGGGCCGCCTTGGCCCGAGGGGCATCAGGATACCGCTACATATCGTGCCTGCAACCGGATCTGACCACAAAACCCTGTGGATGCGATCTGTACAGGTTGTCGGTTGAACCGAAGTCGAATGATGACAGGCACTTGTGACGCGCAAAAAAGTTTGACGGTGGATTCACGATATGCCCCACCTGTTGTGGATTTCATGGTGTTTTCGCCTCGGACCCCCATGATCTTGTGGTCAAAATCCGATCCGACAGGTCCTCCACAGGCGCGCCTCAAGGCGGTCAGCCTGTAGGCGCCACATATTCTGTATATGTACGGTAATCAATTACAGCGAGTTGCGACACTCAGCCGGAACTTCGGCGGATCGCGCGCGAGCCGCACCGGCTGCGCAACCGCGCCGCGGCTCGGCATCTTGCGTGTTTCTCCTCGCGCCGGGCATCCGGGTGCAATGATCATCCGCATCGACAGAACAGCCACAGCGGTTCGACCCCCTCCGCCCGGGAGCGCTCGCCGATGACCCATTGCCAGACGATTGCCCGCACGATGCTGCTCATGGCGGCGCTGTTCGCCGCGGCGTGCAGCAAGCCCCAGCGACAGGTTGCGCCCTCTTCGGTCCGGCTTGAGGATGTTCCGCAGCCGCTCCGCGGCACGATCGGCGCGGAGGCCTCGATCCGCGGCACGGAGCCGGCGCTGGTTTCGGGCCTGGGCATCGTCGTGGGGCTCAACGGCACGGGCGGCGGGGAATATCCGCAGGCTGTGCTGGGCAACATGGAGCGCGAAGTCGCCAAGAACGGCATCGGCAAGGGCGGCCAGGCCTACGGCGATCTGCAGGGCGTGACGCCGCTGCAGTTCCTCCGCTCGCCGGATGTCGCGATCGTCACGGTCCAGGCGGTCATTCCTCCCGGCACCCCGAAGGGGACGCAGTTCGACGTATATGTCTCGACACTCCCGGGTTCCAGCGTGACCAGCCTCGAGGGCGGGACGCTCTGGTCGACGGACCTGCGGCTCGGCGCGCCGTCGCTGGTCGGCGGTGTTCGGCAGCGGCTCGTCGGTGAGGCGCGCGGGCCGATCTTCATCAATCCTTTCTCCGAGCCCGCGGGCGGGCAGTCGGGCGACTCGATCGGCCTCACGCGGACGCGCGGGCGCGTGCTCGCGGGCGGCAGGGTCACCGAGCCGCTCAAACTGCAGATGGTGCTCGACAACGAGTCGCACGCCCGGGCCCGCACGATCGTGAACTCCATCAACTCGCGCTTCCCGCGCGGTCCGGGCGATGAAGACCCGGTGGCCCGGGGCCGCGGCGCCGACGGCGATCAGAAATCGCAGAGCATCACCATCACCGTGCCCAAGGCCTACAGCGACGACCCGGGCGAGTTCCTGCAGTTGCTGCGGTACACGCGGGTGGATCAATCGTTCCCCCAGGAGTTCGCCAAGCGGTATGTCGACGAACTCAAGAGCAACCCGGCCCTGGCGCCGGAACTGAGTTGGTGCCTCCAGGCCGTGGGCAAGACGGCGATCCCGTTCCTTCTGCCGATGTACGACTACCCCGAACTCGGCCCGCGGATGGCCGCGCTCGAGGCGGGCGCGAAACTCGGCGACCAGCGGACCGTACCGCACCTGCTCGCGCTGGCACGCTCGGCACCGGGCTCGCTCCGCGCAGAAGCCATCACTCTGCTCGGGCGGATGCCGGCCAACCCGAACATCAACGTCGCTCTGCGGGAACTGCTGAACGCGCCAGAACTGGAGATCCGTGTCGCGGCGTACGAGGCGCTGGCGCGCCAGCGCGACCTGTCGATCACGCGGGCGGCGGTGGGGCCCGACCCTCGCATGCCGAGGTTCATCATCGAGAGCATCCCCGCCGCGGAGCCGTTGATCTACGTGACGCAGCAGGGTGAGCCCCGCATCGTGCTGTTCTCGCCGAGATCTGAGGGCGGCATCGGCTTCCTGAAGCCGACCCTGGTCAGTCTGTGGTCGGACCGATTGATCTTCAATGCGCCGAGCCCGACCGCGGCGGTGCGGATGCGATACCTCAACACGCGGACCGGGCAGGCAATCGAACGGGAAGCGCCCGAAAACATGTACGAACTGGTCCGCTACCTCGCCCACCGTCCTACACCGGAAGACCCCGCCCCGGGCCTGGATCTCTCGTACTCCGAAGTGGTCGGCGCGTTGTACGGCCTGACGAAGCAGGGCGGCATCAACGCGGGCTTCGCGACCGAAGAAGACCGCCTGCGGGCGGCGGTTCTGCAGGCCGGCAGGACGACCGCGATGGCCGATCGGCCGGAGACTACCACCGAAGACGAGACCGGTGTCACCGTCTTCAAGCCCGACCTTGCACCGGGCGGAGCGGAGCCGGCCAAGGTCGGCGAACTCACCGCGCCGGACGCGGCGACACGCAAGAGCAAGATCATCCCGCTGGCCAAACCGGCCAAGAAGACCGCTCCTTCGGAGTAAGAGCGTCGAATGACCGCACGACCCGATCTCGCAGGACGGCCGCCGGACACCGGCTCGACCTTTCGGTCGCGCCTGCTTCACTATGCGATCGGCCTGAGCATCGGCTGCGTGATCACCGGCGCACTCATCTCCGCGCGGCAGAAGGCCGCGCAGGCCGAGGCCCGCGCCCGAGCCGAGGCGGAAGCAGCGGCCGCGCAGCCACGAACGCCCGATTCGGCCGAGTAGCCGCGCGGGCGCACCCGATGGACGCCGCACCGCCGCCGCCCGAGTTGATGCGTGAGAACCGCGGAGCACTTCCGTTCCTACACTCCGCCGGGACTGAGCGAGGGAGTTGGAATTGGCCACGAAGAAGCCCGGTGTTGTCGGTGTCAAAGGCTCGATCATCGAGCCCAAGGCGGTCGGTATGATCAACGGGACGGCGGTGGAACGAAAGGGGCCCGCGGCGGTTCCCGCCTGCGAGCCTTCGCGCTGCATCCGTGTTCGCGGTGCGAAAGAGCACAACCTCAAGAACCTCGATGTGGACATCCCGCGCGACCAACTCGTGGTCATCACGGGATTGTCCGGTTCGGGAAAGAGTTCGCTCGCGTTCGACACGATCTTCGCCGAGGGTCAGCGCAAGTACATGGAGTCGCTGTCGGCGTATGCGCGGCAGTTTCTCGATCAGTTGAAGAAGCCGGATGTCGAGGAGATCGACGGCATCCCGCCGACGATCGCCATCGAGCAGCGGGGGAGTTCGGCCAACCCCCGATCGACCGTTGCGACGACGACGGAGATCTATGACTACCTCCGATTGCTGTTCGCGCGGTGCGGGCGGGCGTATTCGTGGTTCCCCACGAAGGTGAAGAAGGACGGGACGGTGACGGCCCGATCGGGCGTGCCGATCACGGCGACGACGAGCACGCAGATCGTCGACGCGGTGCTCGCCAGGCCGGCCGGCACGCGGCTGATGGTCCTTGCGCCGGTGATCCGCGGCCAGAAGGGGCACCACCGGGAAAAGATCGAGGAACTCTCGGGGCAGGGCTGGGGCCGCGCGCGGGTCAACGGCGCGGTCGTCGAACTGCGCGAGGTGCTGAAGGACCCGGGCGAGAACCCGCTCAAACTCGGAAGGTACGAGAAGCACGACATCGATGCGGTGATCGACCGGCTGGCGCTCTCACCGGAGCCGGAACTGCGTCAGCGGCTGGCCGAGTCGATCGAGGCCGCGCTGAAGATCGCCGACGGCACTGTGATCGTGAGTTTCGAGACCCCGGGCGTCGGAACTGGTGGGGCGGGCTGGACGGATCAGGCATACTCGACGAAGTTCTCGGATCCCGATCATCCGGAGATTGCGCTCGAGGAACTCTCGCCGCGGTTGTTCTCGTTCAACTCGCCGCACGGTGCATGCCCCACGTGCCACGGGCTCGGAACCCTGCTGGAGTTCGATGAAGCGCTCGTGGTGCCCAACGAGCAAGCCGCGCTCTCGGGGGGAGCGATCGCGGCGTGGAACAAGAACGGCCCGGTGCGCGCGTGGTACAACCGGTTCATCAAGAAGTTCTGCAAACTGGTAGGAGCGAACTACAACGGGCCGTTCGCCGCGCTCAACGCAGAGCAGCGGCGCATCCTGCTGCACGGGACCACGCGCGATGATGCGCTGCGACTGAAGGCCAAGTTCGAGGGTGTGATCCCGAACATCACGCAGTGGTGGGGCAGCACGCAGAACCCCGACATCAAGGAATGGCTCGGCCAGTTCATGTCGCAGACGCCCTGCACCACCTGCAACGGTGACCGGCTGCGCATCGAGGCGCTGCACGTCCTGATCGAGAGCACGCACGCCGCGGACACCGCGCAGGCGTTCTCGACCTCGGTGATCGGCCGTCCGGCCGCCGCGGCCGCGAGACCGGGAACGGTCCTGAACATCGCCGAGTTGTCCCGGCTGAACATCCTGGATGCGCGCGAGTTCCTCGGTGGTCTGAAACTCACCGCCGAAACCTCGAAGATCGCCGAGCCGATCCTGAAGGAAATCAACAACCGGCTGCGGTTCCTGTGCGGCGTCGGGCTGGAGTACCTCTCGCTCGATCGGCGGACCGCTACTCTCTCGGGCGGCGAAGCGCAGCGCATTCGGCTGGCGACGCAGGTCGGCTCCGGCCTTGTCGGCGCGTGCTATGTGCTCGATGAGCCGACGATCGGCCTGCACCAGCGCGACAACGACCGTCTGATCAGCACCCTCCGCCACCTCACCGACATCGGCAACACCGTCCTCGTCGTCGAGCACGATGAGGACATGATCCGCGCGGCGGACCACGTGCTGGATATCGGGCCGGGGCCGGGCGTGCACGGCGGGAAGGTCGTCGCGCAGGGGTCGGTCGCGGACATCATCGCCGAGCCGAACTCGATCACAGGCCAGTACTTGTCCGGTCGGCGGACGATTCCGATGCCGGAGAAGCGCCGTGTCCTCAATGAGAAGCGCGCAATCGTCATCAAGGGCGCGAGGCAGAACAACCTCAAGAGCGTCGACGCGACCTTCCCGCTGGGCGGAATCATCTGCGTGACGGGCGTCTCGGGCTCCGGCAAGAGCACGCTGGTGAACGACATCCTGCTCGCCGCCGCCCGCAACTCGATCAACGGCTCGCGCGAGAAGCCCGGCGCGCACACCTCCATCAAGTTCCACAAGGACCTCGACCGTGTCATCGAGGTCGACCAATCCGCGATCGGCCGCACGCCCCGATCAAACGCCGCGACCTACACCGGCATCTTCGACGATATCCGAAACGTGTTCGCGCAGACCAAGGAATCCAAAATCCGCGGCTACCAGCCGGGCCGGTTTTCCTTCAACGTGCAGGCGAAGCGCGGCGGCGGACGCTGCGAAGCGTGCGAGGGGCAGGGGCTCAAGAAGATCGAGATGCACTTCCTGCCCGATGTGTTTGTGGAGTGCGAGGTCTGCCGCGGCCGGCGCTACAACCGCGAAACGCTGGAGATCCTGTACAAGGGCAAGTCGATCGCGGATGTGCTGAGCATGACGGTCGAGAACGCGTGCACATTCTTCGAGAACCACCCCAAGATCCTGCGGTTTCTGCAGTGCCTGCACGATGTGGGCCTCGACTACATCGAACTCGGGCAGCCCAGCACGACGCTGTCGGGCGGCGAGGCGCAGCGCGTGAAACTGGCGACGGAACTCGGCAAGGGCGCCGGGCAGACGGGGACGCAGGGTCACACGCTGTACGTGCTGGATGAGCCGACAACGGGCCTGCACTTCGAGGACATCCGCAAACTCGTGGAGGTCTTCAACCGCCTCGCCGATGCCGGCAACACCCTCGTCGTGATCGAGCACAATCTCGATGTCATCAAGTGCGCGGACTGGCTGATTGATATGGGCCCCGAGGGAGGCGACGGGGGCGGGACGATCGTGGCGAGCGGGACGCCGGAGCAGGTGATGAAGACCGCGGCGTCGTACACCGGGCGGTACCTGAAGAAGCACCTGGAGGCGCAGACGGCGAGGCGGCGATGAGCCCCGGGTGCAGGTTCTGGAGATGTTCGCGCTCGACCTCCCGGAGTGCGCTCCTTTGAGCGCCCGGTGAATGAATCGCCGCCGCGATGCGATCAGGTATGGACTAATGAACACGGCCCGCGTCCGCACAGGGGCAGTGTGGGTCGCAGCACGGGAAATCCATCCCCGAGGGGCGAAGACTGCAGTCAAGACGAAGGCTCCGCCGACGCACCGGACCGGCGTTGCGGCCCAGCGATCACCCGCACCCGCCGAACCACGCGCTCAGGAACGCGAAGAGGTCGGGCACGTCGTTGCCGGGTGTGCCGCCGAGGTCGGCACGGACGTCACCCGCAAACCACGCGCTGAGGTAGGCAATCAGATCCGGCACCGCGATTGCGCCCGAGCCGTCAAAGTCGGCGATGCACGGCAGGCCGGTAGTCCAATCGAGCCGGACCTCCGCCGCGGCATAGCCGTCAACAGGATTGCCGGACGCATCTCCCAGGTACACGCGATAGGTCGCCTGGTAGCGGCCGGTCTGGAGCGTGGAGTACCAGTTGTGCGCCATCATGCCGTTCCACGAGATCGCTTCCGGGCTGCCTCCGGTGCCGAAGATCGGCGCGTACGCCGAGGCCGAGGTCCGCGCGGCATAAGCACCCAGCCCGGGGGTAGCGCTCAGCTCCTCGATCCACAGGCTCGTGCCCGGCGGAAGCGTCCACGCGCCGGAAATCACCCAGCCATATTGCCCGTTGTACATCGTCTCGGTCAGGCAGTCGGCGGGTGCGTCGTAAACCTCGCCGGGATACGCGCGCAGGATCAGCGCAGCACCATCATTCTTGTGAATGTCCAGCGCTGCGCCGTCGAAGCCGACTTCGACATGCACCATCGGACCGCCGAGCCGCGGTGTGTCCGCGCTCGCGGAAGCTGCAAGGCCCAGAACGGCGAGGACTCGGAAAGCAGTTACGACGGTGAGTGAGGAGCGCATCATCAGGTCTCCGTATGCGGGTGTTTAGCGGGCCGTGGCGGGATTCCAGTTGTCCACGCCAGCGGCTCGGTCAAAGGTCTTGAGAAGCGGCATGCCCGCGACGCGACCGTCGAGGAAGGCGTAGCCGGAGCCGCCGGTCTTCGAGTGACGCGAAGTCTCGATCTCGGGCGGTGCGTCAAACTGCACCCAGAAATGCGCCATCGCGTGGTCCGCGCGGGTGGAGGTGAGCAACTCGCCGAAGAGGATGGTGCGGCACGGCCGCGGAGTTTGATCGATGCGCCGCCAGCCCGACCGGCACGACGAATCAAGTTCCTGGCCCGAGAGTTCGTAGTAGACGTTGTAGGCGTAGGTCTGCCCGGCGTCGCGCCGGTCCAGCGGGCATCGGTACTGTGTCGCCTGGACCTGCGCAAAGCGATCCGCCTCGTGCTCGGCATTGATGTACGGCAGGTAGGCGTATCCCCACGGCGTGATGCCCGCCGCGAAGGCGGAGTGGGAACTGCGCGGGAGCATGTCGCGCCAGTCGCCTGAATACATCGTGGTGGCCTGGCCCAGCGTCCGCAGGCGGACGAGGCAGAAGGTGGACTTGGCCTGCGCACTCGCGCCGGCAAGGGCCGGGAGCGCAAGCCCGAGCATGAGGCTGATAATCGTGATGACGACCAGCAGTTCGATGAGCGTGAAGGCCCCGCTTGGAGCGGCGGGGCAGGGCTGGAGGTTCGACCGGCCGGCGGGTGGGGAGGTCTGCATGGTGTCCCTATCGGTTGAGATAGAGTTCTAGATATGTATATCGATAATATATTGAAGAGTCAAGGCCGGTTGGCCGGAAACTGCGGCGGCACGACCCGGCAGGTTTGAGAGCCGCGGTCGAGAGGGCCGAACGCCGATTTTGGAGCCGCCGGCCTCCGGGAAGGCCGCGCGTCGGGCCGAGGGGTGCAAAAAACAACCGGGGCCATTGCTGGCCCCGGCTGACTACTTGGCTTGTACACCCGGCCTTGCGGACGGGCGACTTGAGGCGAGCCGCGAGCGGCTCTCCGAGTGATTACCACTTGCCGCGGCCGCCGCCGCCACCGAATCCGCCGCGGCCACCGCCGCCGCCGCCGGCCTCGCGGGGCTTGGCCTCGTTGACGGTCAGGCCGCGGCCATCGACGGACTTGCCGTTGAGGGCGGTCATCGCGGCACGGGCCTGGGTGTCGTCGGTCATTTCGACGAAGCCGAAGCCGCGGGGGCGGCCGGTTTCGCGGTCCATGACGAGGGATGCGGACGCGACAGCGCCGTGCGCCTCGAACATCTCGCGCATCTGGGCCTCGGTGGTGTTGAAAGAGAGATTGCCTACGTAAATCTTCATGACGCTTCTGCCTTGCCCGTGGAGATTGAAAACCGCTGCTTGAACTCGGGCTGAGAAAGCGTCGGAAACCCCGAGTGACGGACCTGCAATGGTCACAGCCGCTCGGTGCTATTGGAAAGCAATCCTAGCCGGCGCACGCGCCCCGAAAGCGGAATTCCACGAAAAATGCGGACGGGGCGGAATGGAGGCCGAGGCTCGCCGTGCCGAAAGTCACAGGCCTTCGGCGATCCGCTCGTCGAGGTCGCGCACCCAGCGGCGGCACGTCGAGGCATCGAACCGCGGCGGCAGGGTGAGTTCGGGCCTGGCCGCGAGCACCGCGTCGATCACCGCCTGCGCGACGCGCGACGGCGACGACTGCCCATGGCACCAGAACTCGTAGTCCACCCAGGAAAGGGTCATCTCGTGGCGGCTGGAGTCCGGGGCGCCCGGGCGGGAGAGGGAGACCTCGAATCGCCAGCCCGAAGGGGCCTCGTATTCACGGCCGATCTCCGCCGCGGCGCGAGTGGATGCGACTGGATTGTCCTGTCCCGGTACCATCGATTCAGAGTGTATCGGCCAATCGTCGGCGGACCTTGGGCGGACTCGAAGGCCGCCGGGAAGCGCCGGATTTTGTCGCGATGGGCTCAAGTCGAACCGCGGTGTGCGAACCACGATGAACCTCTCCTTTCTGCTCGAGATGATCCGCCTGGGCGTCGGCAACCTGCGCCGCCACAAACTGCGCAGCGTGCTGACGGCGATGGGGATCATCTTCGGCATCGCCGCGGTGATCACGATGGTGAGCATCGGCAAGGGCAAGGAGCGCGATGCGCTCGAGCGGATCGAGCGGATGGGTGCGAAGAACATCATCATCCGCTCGCAGAAGCCGCCCGAGAGCCAGCAGGCGGGGGGCGGCGGCCAGCGGGGCCGCAGCATCAAGTACGGCATCACCCGCGCCGACCTCGAAGTGTTCAAGAGCAACTTTCCCGCCGCCGAGGCCCTCGTCCCGCTGAAGGAAGTGGGGGGGCAGGTGCTCCGCGGCGCCAGGCGACAGACCAGCCAGGCGCACGGCGTGACGCCGGACCTGCCGGACGCCGCGAGGATCCGCGTGGCCCGGGGCCGGTACATCACCCCGGAGGACATCGAGCAGCGGTCCATGGTGGCGGTGATCGGCTCGGAGGTGGCCAAGGAGATGTTCCCGCTGGAAGATGCGCTCGGCGCGACGCTGCGCATCGATGACAAGACCGTGAAGGTCGTGGGGATCCTCGCGCCGCTGGGGCTCGCGGGCGGCGCGGGCGGCGCGCAGGTCGGCCGCGACCTCAACCTCGATGTGCACATCCCGATCTCCACGGCCGCGCTGGCGTTCGGGGACCGGGTGATCCGGCGGACGAGCGGCAACTTCTCGAGTTCGGAGGTGGAGGTCAGCGAGTTGTACCTCGTCGCGCCGACACGGGAGGATGTCTCGGCGTACGCGGAGTCGGCGCGGCGGATCATGGAGGTCCGGCATCCGGGGATGATCGATGTCGGGATCGTGGTGCCGTACGAACTGCTCGCCGAGGCACGGCGCGAGGCGCTGACATGGCAGGCGGTGCTGGGGGCGATCGCGGGCATCTCGCTGCTGGTCGGCGGGATCGGGATCATGAACATCATGCTCGCGAACGTGACCGAGCGGACACGGGAGATCGGTATCCGCCGGGCCCTGGGCGCGACGCGCCGGGCGATCACGCTGCAGTTCCTGGTCGAGTGCAGCGTGCTGAGCGTGCTGGGCGGCATGCTGGGCGTGGCGCTGGGCGTGGGCGGCAGCCTCGGGATCGGGGCGGTGCCCATGCTGAACATGCCGACCTACCTGACGGCGTGGTCGATCCTGCTGTCGTTCCTGGTCGCGGCGTTCACGGGCGTGGTGTTCGGGCTGTATCCCGCGGTGCAGGCGAGCCGGCAGGACCCGATCGTCGCGCTGCGGCATGACTGAGCGCGGGCTGCGCGGAAAAAAGGCCCGGCGTCTGCCGGGCCTTGAGGGTCGCGCGAAGCGTGAACACTGGTTCAGGTCGACTGACCGTCGTCCTCGTCGTCATCGTCATCGTCGTGTTCGGCCGCGGCCGCGGCGGCGGCTTCGGCCGCGGCGACGGCCTTGCGGGTTTCTTCCTCGTGCGCCTTGAGGGCGGCCTCCTCGGAGATGCCCTCCTTGGCGGCCTTTTCCTTGGCGAGCTTGCGCTTGGCGGCTTCGACCTTGGTGCGGTCGGGGGCGATGATGATCGACGCCTGCTTGCCGAACCAGCGCGGGGTCTGCTCGAGTTTGCCGATGTCCGACAGTGACTTGGAGATCTCATCGAGGCGCTGCAGGCCGAGTTCCTTGTGGGCGATCTCGCGGCCCTTGAAGCGCTGCGTGAAGAGCACCTTGTGCCCGGCCATGAGGAACCGGCGCGCCTGGTCGACGCGGATCTGCACGTCGTGCGGATCGATCTTGACGGAGCGGCCCAGCCGCACTTCCTTCATTTCGCTGGACTTCTGCGAGGCACGGGCCTTCTGCTCCTTCTTGGAGAGTTCATACTTGTACTTGCCGTAGTCCATGATCTTGCAGACCGGCGGGCGGGCCTCCGGGGAAATCTCGACAAGGTCGAGTCCCTTCTCGTCGGCCATCCGCAGGGCCTCGTGCGTCTCGATGACGCCGATGGGCTCGTTGTCCGGTCCGACAACGCGGATCGGGGTGATGCGGATGAGGTGATTGACGCGGACGCGTCGCTGCTGGCCGGGATCACGCTGGAATGGGCGGGGGGGCGGGATGGTCGGGACTCCTTAGAAGTCAACGGTCTGCCGGTGCTGCGGGACGATCCGCGGCGTCGGTGCGGGACAACTTTCACTCGGTGAGTTGCGGGAAGGCCGGGATGTGCGATTCGAGGGCGTCATGAGACGCGACCACGAAGGCACGGTCCTGCGGTGGGGTTGCGTGACCAGAGGCGATTCATCAGCGGAGCATGCCCCTTGGGGGGGATTCGAACTCAACACCGGCTGGGCCGCACGGCCCGGCTCGGACTTCCGGCATAAGGCTAACCCATGGCGACGGTTCGGGCAAGCCCGTTCAGGCCTGCCATGCGAGCAGGATGACGTTGAAGACGACGCTGATGACCAGCAGGACGACCATGATGACGAAGAGGTTCATGGGCACCCGGCGGCCCTCGGTGGCGGCGGACTGGTCGACCGCCATGAGGCCGGCGGCCTGGGACTCGGCCTGGGCGAGGCTGGCCATGTCGAGGGCGGCCATGTCTCGGTGGGCGATGGGGGGCGTTTCGCCCTTGCGGACGGCGCGGAGGTCGGCCAGCAGATCGGCGCACGACTGGTAGCGTTCCTTGGGGTTCTTGGCCATCATCATTTCGATGACCTCGGAGATGCCCGCGGAGAGTTTGGGGTTGACGTGGTCGGGGGCGTTGAGGGGCTGCTTGAGGTGGGCGTGCATGACCGCCGACGGGTTCTTGCCGTCGAAGGGGACGGCCCCGGTGACCATGTGGTAGAGGGTTGCGCCGAGCGAGTAGATGTCGGTGGGGGGGCCGATCTTGATCTCGCCGCGGATCTGCTCGGGGGAGATGTAGTAGGGGGTTCCGAAGGCCTTTCCCTGCTCGGCCTCGGCGGCTTCCTTGTCGGAGATGCCGCGGGCGAGGCCCATGTCCGCGAGTTTGGCGACGCCCTCCTTGGTGAGCATGATGTTCTTGGGCTTGACGTCGCGGTGGATGAGGCCCTTCTGGTGGGCGTGGTGGAGGGCCTCGGCGATCTGGATGATGATGTCGACGGCCTCGGCCTCGGGGCAGCGCTTGTGCTTGACGATGTCGTCGTAGACGGTGCGGCCCTCGACGTACTCCATCACGAAGTAGTGGTACTCGCCGGCCTGGCCGACGTCGTAGGCCTGGACGATGTTGGGATGATTGAGGAGCGCGGCGGCGCGGCCCTCGGCGTAGAACCGTTCGATGAACTGGGTGCTGGTGGTGAACTTGCGCGGCAGGACCTTGATGGCCACGAGCCGGTCGAGGGAGAGTTGGCGGGCCTTGAAGACCGTGGCCATGGCGCCCTGGCCGAGTTTGCCGAGGATCTTGTAGCCGGGGATCTGCTGGCCGGAACTCTCGGCCTCGGCCTGGGCGCGGAGGCGCTCGAGTTGGCGCGTGGTGATGTAGTCGTTCTGAACGAGGAGGTGGGAGAGGGAGCGCTGGTTGCCCTCGGTCGCGACGGTGCGGGCCTGCTCCATGCAGTGCTGCACCTCCTCGGAGGTGGCGAGGCCCTGGTCGACGACGATGCGGCCGATGATGGTGTCGATGTTGGTCCCGCCCTTGGTCTTGCGGGAGTTGCCACCGGAGGAGCCGCCGGAGATGCCTGTCTCGTGCGAGCCGTCGCGCGCGGCCTCCGCGGCCGCCTTGGCGTCCATGGGCGCGGTCTCGGAGAGGTCGGTGCTTGGTCGTTCCTTTGCCATGCGTCGAGAGCGGTCGGCCGCCCGTCAAGGGTGCCGACAGAAGGGGCGGGGTCAAGGGTATGTGAACAAAGCCTGTGGAGCGATAACTCGTTGTGCGAAGAACGGATGAGCGTGCGGGCGGGCGGCGGGTGCGATCGGGGGACCGCGACGCCTGCCCCATGAGTGTACGTTCGGGAATGGTGCGTTGTTTCGGAGTTGTTCGGCGGTGACTCGGTCAGGTCGCAGGCGGAGACGCGTGCGCGGCGTGCGCAGAGGAGTGCCGGCGGTGGTTGTGCGGGATGGTGCGAACCACTGAAGCGTTACGCGGAGGGCGCGGAGTCTGGACAAGGGAGCGGAGGGCGTTTTATCCGGACTGCGTGTGAGACCGTCTTCTGTGCACGGATGGGACGCGCTGGTCGCCTGGGTGCGAGGAGGGATCGCGCGGGGAGGTGATGACGGGTGATCGGTCTCGTTGGGCGGTCGCACTGGCAACGGAGGGATGTGAATCAACGACGAGGTGCGCGGAGGGCGGGATTGAGGGCGAGGTGGGAGCGGCGGGCGGTTCGGTGGGCGTGGGCGATGGGGCGAGAGGCTCAACGCGTGGCGGGGAGTCATCCGAGTCGTCGGTGCAGGTCGGAGCGTCGTGGTGGGACGGGGGTTCGGGCGGTGGTTTGGGCGCGGAGCGATGCGTCGTTGCCGGCGCGTGGGCCGGCGCGCGGGCGCGGAGGACGGGGTGGGCGGCGTACTTGAGTTCGAGTTCATCGAAGCGGTCGAGGCGGCGCTCTTCGTGGGCGACGAGGGTGAGGAGGCGGGCCGCGGCGATGTTGGAGGCGCGGGTGGGGTTGCCGTCGTCGCCGCGGAGGTTGACGGTGATGTGGAGGTTGCGGATGGCGTCGTGCTTGATCTCGGCGAGACCGGCCTCGATGCAGGCGCGGTTGTGGTAGTAGTCGACGGCGTTGTCGTCGTCGGATGGGGATGATGGGGCGGGTTCGGTGCGCTCATGCGGGTCGGAGGATGGAGGGTGCGCGGCGGCGGTCGCGCTGAACGGCTTTTGTGCGCGCAGGGTCGCTGGTTGTGGGTGTGTGGATTTGGTTGCGCGCGGGGTGTCTGGCGACGCGACGGGCTTTTCTGCGCGCAGAGTCGCTTGTTCAAGGTGTGCGGATTAGGTCGCGTGCGGGGTGTCTGGCGAAGCGGCGGGCTTTTCTGCGCGCAGGGTCGCTGGTTCAAGGTGTGTGGATTCGGTCGCGCGCGGAGTGTCTGGCGAAGCGGCGAGTTTTTCTGCGCGCAGAGTCGCTTGTTCAAGGTGTGCGGATTCGGTCGCGCGGGTGGAGTCGAGTGAGACGGTGAGCATGGCGCAGTCCCCCTTTGTGTGAGTGCGTGCGTGTGTGTGTCCCCGGCCCGTGCCTGTTCTCCGGCGGCGATGGTGGTGGCGCGGGAGTCGAGGCGGAATGCGGGCAGTGTACTCGAAGGATGGGGTACTTGCAAGGTGTTTGTTTGGGTTGTAAACAGACGGGGATGGGCGCGGCGCGAGCGATTGGAGTCTGGGTTGAAGCGGCGATGGGGAGGGGCTTCCGGCCGCCAGAGTGATGGTGGGAAGTGGGGGCGGTGCAATTGGCGGGAGGTTGCGCGCTGTGCGCGGGCGGGTGATCATCGCGGGTCGCTGTGCAAAGGGGCTTCGCCCCCTTGCGACCCCCAAAGGCAAGAAGACCGGAACGCTGTCCACGGGTTGCGCATCGCTGCGCGATGCTCCACCCGTGGCAACCAACCTGCGCCCCTGCGGGGCTGAAGAGCGCGGATGGAACAGGACGGAACGCGAATGAAGGCAACGCCCTCCCTCACGGTCGGGCTGCTTATTGAAACCGTTCGCAGTGCCATCGTGCGCGAGTCGGTGCGAGATGCTCTGCGCGATGTGTCCACCCCCCGGCCCCCTCTCATGGGATGGGAGGGGGAGAGAGAACCGGGAGAACCGGGGATGCTGTCCACGGGTTGCGCATCGCTCCGCGATGCTCCACCAGTGGCTACATTCCGTCGCCCCTGCGGGGCTGAAGAGCAAGGATGAATGCGGGTAGGCAGATCTGAGTTCCTCGGGAGTGCTCACGGGTTCTGCATCACTGCGCGATGTTCCACCCGTGGCAACCAACCTGCGCCCCTGCGGGGCTGAAGAGCACGCGCGGGCGGGTGATCAGCGCGGGTCGCTGTGCAAATGGGCTTCGCCCCTTTGCGATCCCCAAGGGCGAGAAGTCCGGAACGCTTTCCACGGGTTGCGCATCGCTGCGCGATGCTCCACCCGTGGCAACCAACCTGTGCCCCTGCGGGGCTGAAGAGCACGCTGGCGGGTGATCAGCGCGGGTCGCTGTGCAAAGGGGCTTCGCCCCCTTGCGACCCCCAGAGGCGAGAAGACCGGCTTTCCACGGGTTGCGCTCGTCACCTTCGGTGACTCGCTCCACCGGTGGCTACATTCCGTCGCCCCTGCGGGGCGTTCAAGGCAGCAGAGATTGATCAGGTGCCTGCAGGTCGGACATCGCTGCGAGATGCTTACCCGTGGCAACGCTCGTGCGCCCCTGCGGGGCTGAAGAGCGCGGAACCCACTTCAAAGCACGTGGGATCCGTGGCACGGCAGGGCAAAGAGATCAGATGCGCCGCGTGCCGCGATCAGTCGAGGGCCTTTCGGCCCATAGGCATTTCGAAGCGCTGGGCGGGGCTGCTGGTGCGGACGTAGCCGGTGCCGCCCATGCGGCCGATGGCGCGGAGTTGGTCGGGATCGATGTGGAAGCGGTCGTTGACGAGGCCGTCGGCGGCGTGGATGTGGACGATGCGGCCGATGACGATGTTGCCGCCGCCGGGCGCTCCGGGCGCGAGGCGGATGATCCGCATCGCGGTGCACTCGAAACTCAGCAGGCTCTCGGCGACGCGCGGCGGCTTCACGAGGACCGACGGCGCGGGGGTCAGCCCCGACAGTTCGAACTCGCTCTGGCCGTAGGGGAGGGGCTCGGCGCACGCGGCCATCCGGCGCTCGAACGACTCGCTGACCATGTTCACGACGAACTCGCCGCCCGCCCCCGCTCCCCCGGTTTCCCCCGTGCTGTCGGCGGCTTGCGGGGATGCGTCCAAGATGTTGCGGAGCGTGTCCTTGATGGAGCCGTCGGGGTTGTTGGCGGGGCAGAAGAGCAGGGACATGGGCTCGGACGAGATGCCGTTGAAGAACGAGAAGGGCGCGAGGTTGAGCGCGCCGGAGGTTGAGATGGTGGAGACGAAGGCGATGGGGCGCGGGACGATGCCGCCGATGAGGAACTTGTAGCGGTCGGGCTGGGAGAGAGAGGCGGGGTCGAGGTGCATGGGGAAGCGTACTGGGGATGTGGGATGTGGAAACGCGACGGCAAGAAGATCTCAAGGCGGTACACAGAGGTCACTGAGAAGGCGCAGAGTTCACAGAGGGAAGCGGGAGAGCGAGAGCGGGGAGCGAACGCGTTGTATCGGATTGGGGTTTGGAATCAGTATAATTCAAGGATGTTTAGTGACGTTGATTCTGAGCTTCGGGCGAGGGGCGTTGTCGTCGTTCGTGGATTGGTCGATGGCGACTGGATGGCGCAGGCACGGCCGCTCGTCGACAGAGTCCTTGGGTTGCCAGACCGATCAAAGGCGGGAGTTCGTGGCGTGCTTGCAAAGGAGCCGCGGCTGGTCGAGTTGGTGCGAGTGAAATCGATTGCCGAGCTGATCCAAGCGCTTTGCGGCGAGGGTGCGGCGGTGGTTCGGGCGATCGTGTTTGACAAATCGCCCGACGCGAACTGGGCGGTGCCGTGGCATCAGGACGCGACGATCGCGGTGCGCGAACGGGTTGAGGTGGCCGGCTTCGGGCCGTGGGCGGTCAAAGCGGGCGCGCACCACTGCCAGCCGCCACGGGAGATTCTCGATCAGATCGTGACGCTGCGGGTTCATCTCGATGATTGCGGGACTGACAACGGTCCGCTGCGGGTCGTGCCGGGGTCGCATCGTGCAGGGTTGGTGAGCGATGCGGAGGTCGATCGGATCGCGGCGACGGGTCCGGTGATTGAGTGCACGGTCAAGGCCGGGGATGCGGTGGTGATGTATCCGCACCTGGTGCACAGTTCGGCGCGGGCGAGTGTGAACGCGCGGCGGCGAGTGCTGCATCTGGATTGCACGAGTGTCGAACTACCGGGTGGATTGCGGTGGGAGGAGTCGTGCGCTGTGAATCCTGAGACAGCGAATCGATCGCGTTGCGAATGACCTCGATCGGCAGCCGGCGGAACATCATCTCGCTGCTGGTGCGGATGCCGAGGAACTCGTAGCCGATCGCGCCGATGTAGATGCCCACGAGTCTGGGCGGATCGCCGGGTGAGTCGACGAAGACGGGGCTGCCGGAAGCGCCGAGATGGCCGGCGCCGTGTTCGACGCCGCGGCCGAAGTAGCGATGGTCGCTGGATCGTGAGTCGGCGGGTCCGGGGATGATCGAGGAAGCGGCGAGGAGGGCGCGGCGGTCGGCGCGGCGTGCGGGGTCGAGCCCGCCATCGGCGAACGGGAATCCGGCGACGATCACGGTGTCGCCGAGGGCCGGGCGGGTGTCGTCGAGCACGGCGGCGGGCAGTGCGTCGAGCGTTGTGAACGGAGCGCTGAGGATGAGCAGCGCCCAGTCATCGTCTTCGTGGCCGGGGACCGCCCAGTCGCGGAGGGGACGGGTGGGCTGGTGGTCGTCCGCGGTGGGAGCGGGTGCGGGGAGGACGTTGAGGATGCGGACGACTTCCGGGGCTGCGCCGGGGGAGGTGAAGGCGGTGACGGAGGATGCATCGACGGGGACAATGTGTCCGGCGGTGAGGATGATGCGGGGATGGACGAGGATGCCGGAACCATGGCCGCGGGCGCCGGGGGAAGTAACTTCGATCGCCAGGGGCGTTCCGGCGCGGCGTGAAAAGTCAGCGAGCGCGGCGGGGGGTGCGCCCTGAGGCGTTGAGGACGCCGCGCACGCGGTGAGCAGGAGTGCCGAGGAGATGCAGAGCAGGGCACGGAGCATGTCGTGTCTGGGGGGGCTGCGGGAAGGTGGAGTCTACCGAGCGGAGGCGGTTCACTTGCGGCGGGTGTGTGTCGGCACGCGGGGGCGGGTGTTGCGAGGCGGAGTCGATAGGATTCGAGCATGAGTGAGGACACGCCGCGGGATCAACTGACGTGGGCATCGCTGCTTGGGCAGTGGGCGGCGTTTGCGCAGGCGAGCAAGGGATTGCCGCGAGACGTGGAAGGGGAGCGGTGGCGCGCGGCGGTTGCGCCGATCATCGAGTTGCAGGCGGTGACGTATGCGCTGGGGGACCTGGACAAGTTGAAGATGGCGGGGGAGCGGGCGGTGGGTGTGGACACGGCGCAGATATTGATCCGGAAGGGCGCGGCGGCGCTGGAGGAGTTGTGGCGCGGGGAGGAGATGCCGCGGGAGGTTGCGCTGCTGATCGAGGATGCGCAGGCGGCGCTGTCGGCGGGGAAGAGCGCGGGGGTGGAGTGGCGGGTGGGCGCGGAGAGGCTGGAGTGCAGGCACCCGGGGGAACTGGTGTCGGCGTTGATCGGTGCGGGATTCACGGGGGACTTGTATCTGCCGGTGCCGGGGGGCGTGTTGTTTGCGGGCTCGCCGTGCGGATTTGCGCGCGGCGCGGCGGGGGAGCGGCCGGGGGAGGCGGTGTGCGAAGCGGTGACGGCGTTTCTGCTGGACGGCGTGCGGAAGCGGCGCGCGGGCGGCGGGGCGGACATCGAGGGGCCGTCGCGGGCGGCGAAGATGCGGCAAGTGTACCGGCAGTTTGATTTCGGCAAGGGGTGCGTGGTGCGGGACCTTGTGGTGGCGGCGGATGCGTCGCCGGTTGCGGGCCAACCCCAACTTGTGGCGGCGATCGGGCGTGGGCGGGAAGTGCCGGTGCCGCTGCCGATCCCGGGGCGGTCGGACATGAAGCCGGTGCCGGTGGAGATTGCGTGAGGCGGGAGCGGGGGACCTAGGATCACGACCCTTTGGACCCCCCATGGCGCGGCCGCGGAAAAGCGGGCTTCGCCGCAGCAATACGAGGAACAGACAGATGCTCAAGCGTGCGAAGATCAGCGTGATTGGCGCCGGCAACATCGGCGGTGAGTGTGCGCGTTCCCTGGCGATGAAGGAGTTGGGGGATGTGGTGCTGCTGGACATCCAGAACAAGGAGAAGCCGGAGTTGCACATGCCGCGGGGCAAGGCGCTCGACCTTGCGTGCTGCGGCCCGATCGAGAACTTCGATGCGCAGATCACGGGCACGTTTGACTACAAGGACATCGCGGGATCGGACGTGGTGGTGATCACGGCGGGCCTGCCGCGGAAGCCGGGGATGAGCCGGGATGACCTGATCTCGGTGAACACGGGGATCGTGAAGCACGTGGCGCAGAACGTGAAGGAGTATGCGCCGAATGCGATCGTGATCGTGGTGAGCAACCCGCTGGATGCGATGGTGTTTGTGGCGTGGAAGGTGACGGGGTTCCCGGCGCACCGGGTGATGGGGCAGGCGGGCGCGCTGGATGTGGCGAGGTACAAGACGTTCCTGGCGTGGGAACTGGGGGTGAGCGTGGAGGACATCCAGGGGCTGCTGCTGGGCGGGCACGGGGACGACATGGTTCCGCTGCCGCGCCGGACGAGCGTGAACGGGATTCCGATCACGGACCTGCTGAGCGCGGAGAAGATCAACGCGTGCGTGGAGCGCGCCAAGGGCGGCGGGGGCGAGGTGGTGAAACTGATGGGGACGAGCGCGTGGTATGCGCCGAGCGCGGGCGTGGTGGAGATGGTGGAGGCGATCGTGCGGGACAAGAAGCGGGTGATCGCGTCGGCGGCGTACTGCGAGGATGAGTACGGCGTTGCGCCAGGCGCGAAGGGCAAGGGGTACTTCGTCGGGGTGCCCGCGGTGCTGGGCGGGAAGGGCGTGGAGAAGATCATCAGTTTCAAGATGGATGAGACCGAGCAGAAGTTCATGAACGAGTCGATCAGCCACGTGAAGGACCTGGTGGGCGTGGTGCAGAAGATGTTCCCGGAGATGGCCTGAGGGTCGGACGCTGCGGAGGAGGCTGCGCGATGCGGACCGGCGTGCTGAGACTGGCGGGAGCGCTGCTGCTGGCCGTGCCGGCGGCGACGGCGCAGGACAAGGCGGCGAGTCCGCTCTCGGGCGCGACGGCGAGCCCGGCGGACAAGCCGGTGACGGTGGCGGCGGCGCAGCGGCACGCGGATGCGGAGATCGAGCGGCTGACGGGGCTGCTGAGCGGGTCGTTCCGGGCGGCGGAATCGGGCGGCCGGCCTGCGCTTCGGTATGGGGCAGCGCGGATCGCGGTGGCCGGGCTCGACAACGCGGTGTACTTCGAGATCACGCGGGAGGACTCGCCGCTGGCGCCGTTCCGGCAGGGCGTGTTCCACTGGATCCGGGCCGGGAAGGAACTGCGGCTGAGGGTCTTTGATTTCCGGCAGGGCAAAGGCTTCGGAGAGGCGGTCGCGGGGCTGTGGGCCGCGCCGGAGGTGTTTCCGGCGATCGGGCTGGAGGCGCTGAATCCGGGCATGGACCTGGTCGCGACGGTGAGCGACACGGGCGCGGTCGCGAAGACCGCGCACCCGTTTCCGACGACGGTCGGGGGCGCGATCGACGTGATGAGCACGGTGGAGATGTCGGGCGACCGGGTCGCGCTGCACGATGTCGGGCTTGATGCGGAGGGGCGCGAGGTGTGGGGCGGGGGCGCGGGCGGGCGGACGGAGTTCGTGCGCGAGCAGGCGCCGTGGTATTCGCGGCTGGAGTTTGCCGACGGCCTGGCGGCGATCCGGATCTCGCCGCCGGGGGACGGCGCGAGGCTGGCGGAGGGCGGCGAGGTGGCGGTGCATTACACCGGGTGGCTGACCGACGGCTCGCGGTTCGACAGCACGCGGCAGACGGGGCGCGACGCGTTCAAACTCCGGCTGCCGGGGGGCGTGATCAAGGGGTGGAACGAGGGGCTGCGCGGGATCGGCGTGGGGGAGCGCCGGAAACTGGTGATTCCGCCGGAGATGGGGTATGGGGAGCGCGGCGCGGGGCGGGGGTTGATCCCGCCGAACGCGACGCTGATCTTCGAGGTTGAGTGCGTGTTTGTCGACAACAGCGGCGCGGGCGAGCCGGGTGCGCCCGCGGGCGCAGCGCCGCCGACGGGCGGGGGGCATTGAAGCGGCGGGCGAGGCATCGGCTCGCCGCGGGCGGCGTTGGAACGGCGAGAGAGGGCGCAGATGGCCGCGGGGACGACGCACTACCAGACGCTCGGCGTTGAGGCGGGAGCGACGGCGGAGGAGATCCGCCGGGCGTATCGCGCGCTGGCGAAGCAGCACCATCCGGACACGGGTGTGAAGGGGAGCGAGAAGCGATTCGCGGCGATCGCGTCGGCGTACGAGGTGCTGTCGGAGCCGTCGAAGCGGCGCGAGTATGACGCGATGCTGGAGCGGGAGCGGGCGGAGCGGGGCGGGGGGGGCGGGCGCGGGCCGCACTATTCGTGGGAGAACATCGCATCCGGGAAGCGGGGCGAGCGTACGGAGATTTCGGAGTTCGACGACCTGTACGACACGTTCTATGGGCGGCACGACCGAGGCTCGGGCTGAGTGCGGGGGCGCGATGCGGGGCGAGGGTCGAGCGTCAGCGGGGCGGGGAAGGTGCACAGACAGCCGGGACACCCTGAAACCGGTGGCCGACCGGAGTTGACAACGGGCGGGCGCGGAGCGAAAGTTGGCGTTCATCGGGCGTGTGGGGGGAGGGGCGAGAGGGGACGAGGAACCGCGCGTTGCTGAAGCAGCAGCATCAGTTGTTTGTCGGGCTCCTGGCCGTGGTGGACGGCGCGGTGGTGGCCGGGGCGACGTTCGCGGCGTGGGCGGTGCGGCGGTTGACGATCGAGAAGACGTGGTGGCCGGAGTCGTGGGAGCACCCGCCGAAGGAGTCGCTGGTGCTGTACACGGTGCCGGTGGCGCTGGTGTGCATGCGGTGGTTCGGGCTGTACCGGCCGCACCGGGACAAGAGCCTGACGACGGAAGTCTCGCAGGTGTTCAAGGCGTCGCTGGCGACGATGCTGGCGGTGCTGGCGATTCTGTATGCGACGGATTCGTCGGTGTTCCGCGGGAAGTATGAGCCGCTGACGCTGTGGGGGGTGGCGCTGGATGCGGGGCGCGTGCAACTGGGCGCGCTGACGGTGCTGCTGCCGCTGCTGCTGTCGGTCGAGCGGGTGGCGTTCCGGGTGGGGCTGCGTCGGCTGCGCAGCCGCGGGTGGAACCTGCGGCATGTGGCGATCATCGGGTGCGGGCGGCTGGGGCAGATCGTGGCGCACACGCTGGAGCGGAACTCGTGGACGGGGATCAAGGTCGCGTACTTCGTGTCGCACCAGGACAAGACGCGGCGGACGGAGTGCGTGGAGAAGCCGGTGAAGGGGGGGCTGGCGGATCTGGAGCAGATCCTGACGGAGAACAAGCCGGACGCGGTGTATGTCGCGCTGCCGGGCTCGCGGGCGTCGCATCTGTCGCAGGTGCTCAGCGCGCTGGACAAGCATCCGGTGGACGTGCGGATCGTGCCCGATGTGTCGCCGCGGTATGTGGCGCAGAGCATGAGCGTGAACGAACTGGACGGGATGCCGATCCTGAGTTATCGGGAGACGCCGCACCACGGGCTGGGCGGGGTGACGAAGCGCATCCTGGATGTGCTGGGGGCGATCGGGGCGATGGTGATCTTCGGGCCGGTGATGCTGATGGTTGCGGGCCTGGTGAGGATGAGCGGTCCGGGACCGGTGATCTTCCGGCAGCGGCGGGTGTCGATCGGCGGACAGGTGTTTGATATCTACAAGTTCCGCACGATGTTCCATGTGCAGGATGAGACGGCCGAGCCGACCGGGGCGCGTTGGACGGAGCGGGACGACCCGCGGGTGACGGCGATCGGCAAGTGGCTGCGGAAGACGAGCCTGGATGAGTTGCCGCAGTTGTTCAATGTGCTGACGGGGGACATGAGCCTTGTGGGGCCGCGGCCGGAGCGGCCGGAACTGATCGAGCGGTTCCGGGAGGACTGGCGTGGGTACATGCTGCGGCAGCACGTGAAGGCAGGGATGACGGGGTGGGCGCAGGTGAACGGGCACCGTGGGCAGAGTTCGCTGAAGAAGCGGCTGCAATATGACCTGTTCTATGTGAAGAACTGGTCGGTGGGGTTTGATCTGAAGATCCTGTGGCTGACGGTGTTCAGGGGGTTTGTGCACAGGAATGCGCATTGAGCGAGTGAGTGGTGAGTGGTGAGGGGTGAGCGGTGAGCGGTGAGCGGTGGGGATTTTCGACCGCCGGTTCGTATAGTTGATCGTGAGCAGGCGGTCATACCAGGTCATCGTGATCGGCGGAGGCCATGCGGGCGTTGAGGCTGCCTGGGCGGCGGCGAATCTGCTGCCGGTGCACGGGCAGGATGCCCGTGCCACGCGAGTTCACGGGCAAGATGCCCGTGCCACGGTCGCGCTGGTGACGCTGGATCCGTCGAAGATCGGCGTGATGTCGTGCAACCCGGCGATCGGGGGGCTGGCGAAGGGGCAGATCGTCCGCGAGATCGATGCGATGGGCGGGCTGATGGGCCTGGCGACGGATGCCACCGGGATTCAGTTCAAGGTGCTCAACACGAGCAAGGGAGCGGCGGTGCACGGGCCGCGGGCGCAGTGCGACAAGCACGCGTACGCGGAGGCGGTGCAGGCACTCATTGCGTCGCGGCCGGAGATCGAGGTGATCGCGGGGAGCGTGGAGCGGATTGTCGTGGAGGGGGGGAGGGTGGTGGGCGTTGTGGTTGCGAAATCGCACATGGCAAATGGGCGAGTTGCCAAATCGCAAATGGCAAATTTGCAAATGGCAAATTCGGAAGGAGCGGGCCGAAGCGCGGACGACGAGCATATCGGTCTGTCAGCCGCGACGGTCGTTCTGACCACCGGCACGTTCATGCGCGGGCTGATGCACACGGGCGAGCAGAAAGTGCAGGGTGGGCGGTTTGGAGAGGGCGCGGCGGTGGGGATCTCGGGGGCGCTGCGCGAGTTGGGGTTTGAACTGGGGAGGTTGAAGACGGGAACTCCGCCGCGGTTGAAGCGGGGGAGCATCGATTGGGATGCGCTGGAGGCCGCGCCGGGGGATGCGGAGTGCAGGGCGTTCAGCGAGCTCACTTCGTTCGCAAATGACAAATCAGCAAATGAGCAAATCAGCAAGTTCGACCAGGGATCGTGCGCGCCGTCGCTGGCGCGATTCCCGGTTTTGCCGCAGGTTGAGTGCCGCGTGACGGAGACGACGGCGGCGGGGCATGGGGCGATCCGCGCAAACCTGCACCGAGCGCCGATGTACAGCGGGCAGATCGAGAGCGTTGGGCCGCGGTATTGCCCGAGCATCGAGGACAAGGTGGTGCGGTTCGCGGATCGGGAGTCGCACCATGTGTTCCTGGAGCCGGAGAGCCTGCGGGATGACTGGATCTACTGCAACGGCATCTCGACGAGCCTGCCGGCGGATGTGCAGGATGTGATCGTGCGGTCGATGCCGGGGTGTGCAAGGGCGGAGATCCTGCGGTATGGATATGCGGTTGAGTATGACATGGTGAAGCCGCACCAGATCATGGCGACGGGCATGACGAAGCGCGTGGAGGGGCTGTTCCTGGCGGGGCAGATCAACGGGACGAGCGGGTATGAGGAGGCGGCGGGGCAGGGGCTGGTGGCGGGGATGAACGCGGCGCGGCTGGCGCGGGGCGAGGAGTTGGTGACGATCGGGCGGGATGCCGGGTACATCGGGGTGATGATGGATGACCTGGTGACGAAGACGCCGACGGAGCCGTACCGCATGTTCACGAGCCGCGCGGAGCACCGGCTGATGCTTCGCGCGGACAATGCGCAGGATCGATTGACGCCGATCGCGGAGGCGGCGGGGCTGCTGGGGACGACGGAACTGGGGGCGATGCGGCGCGAGTTGTTTGCGATGCGTCGGTCGGCGATGGCGGCGCTGGGGCGGATCGTGGACACGGTGCGGATCGAGCAGGTTCCGCTGCGGGACCTGGTGCGGAGGCCGGAGTTCGGGCCTGATCGGCTCGAGGAAGCGGCGCGGCCGGGGCGTCCGGCGGGGCTGAGCGATCGGGCGTGGCGTGACGCGGTGTTCACGGTGCACACCGAGCGTTTCTACGAGGCGTACATCGAGCGGCAGCGGGCGGAGGTGGGCCGGCAGGCGGACCTGGAGCGGAGACGGATCCCGCGCGGGTTTGACTATGACGGCGCGGGGAACATCCGCACGGAGGCGCGGCAGGCGCTGTCGAGGTTCCGGCCGGAGACGCTGGGGCAGGCGGCGCGGCTGGAGGGGATCACGCCGGCGGATGTGACGCTGCTGGCGGTGCTGATCCGGCAGCGGCGCGACCCGGGCGGAGGGGTGGCGGCGGTGTGAGTTGGGGCCCGGGAGCGGTTCCGCTACCATCGGCCCGATGATTGACATTTCCCTGGTGCTTGCGTCGTCGGGGGGGAGCGGGAGCACGGGCGCGCTGGCGCTGCTGTACATCCTCGCGGCGGCGGCGCTGGTGGCGCTGGTGAGCAGGCGGCTGCACCTGGGATTGATCCCCGGCTACCTGATCGTGGGTGCGCTGATCGGACCTTCGGCGTTCGGGCTCATCTCGGGGGACGAGGGGCGGGCGGCGGCGGTTGATATCGGCGAACTGGCGGTGATCCTGCTGATGTTCACGATCGGCCTGCACATGGACATCGAGCACATCCGCTCGGGCATGGTGCGGATCCTCACGGTGGGGATGGTCTCGACGATGGTGGGCGCGGCGGTGCTGTGGCCGGTGGGGATGGCGTTCGGGCTGAGCGCGCCGGCGGGGCTGGCGGTGGGGATGGCGCTGGCGATGTGCTCGACGGCGGTGGTGCTGGGCATTCTGCAGCGGAAGCGGGAGGTGCATTCGCTGCACGGCAGGCTGTGCATCGGGATTGCGCTGGTGCAGGATCTGCTGGCGGTGGTGGTGTTGGGGGTGCTGCCGGGGCTGGCGGTGTGGGCGCACGTTCCGGGCACGGGGCTGCCGTCGGGGGCCGAGGGCGGCATCGCGTCGATGATGGACACGCTTCCGCCGGGCTGGAAGCACCTGGCGACGGGGGCGTTTGCGCTGGGGAGCGTGGGCGTGATGCTGGGCGTGGGCAAGTATCTGCTGCCGAGCCTGCTGCGGGAGGCGAGCGAGGGCCCGGGCGGGGCGGAGGCGCTGCTGGTGATCTCGGCGGCGGTGGCGTTCGGGGCGGCGGTGCTGACGACGGTGCTGGGCTTCGGCTCGTCGCTGGGGGCGTTCCTGGCGGGCTTTCTGCTGTCGAACACGCCGTTCCGGCACCAGTTGGGCGGTCAACTCTCGCCGCTGCGGGACCTGTTCATGGCGGTGTTCTTCACGTCGGTGGGGGTGAAGATCAACCTTGCGACGGTGACGGACCTGTGGATGCCGGTGATGGTGTGCGTGGGCGCGGTGCTGGTGATCAAGGCGGCGACGGTGGGGATCTCGGTGTGGGCGGGGGGCGCGACGGCGGCGACGGCGTTCGCGGTGGGCTTTGCGCTGTGCCAGGCGGGGGAGTTCGGGCTGGTGATCATCAGCGAGTCGAACCGGCAGGGGATCCTGCTGCAGGACCAGGCGGATGCGGCGATCGCGATCGTGGTGGTGTCGCTGATCGTGGCGGCGCCGCTGTTTGACCTTGGCCGGAGGTTCGCGAACACGGTGGCGTGGATCCCGCCGGCGGGGTGGATCGCGTCGAAGGACCTGCGCGAGGTGCAGGTGCACGACGATCACGCGGCGTCGCACAAGGAGGCGGGGGGCTGGGGCGGGGGGCACGTGATCATCGCGGGGTTCGGCGTGGTGGGCAGGAACCTTGCGGAGCACTTCGGGGCGAGGGGGATTCCGTTCGTGGTGGTGGAACTCAACCCGGCGACGGTCCGGAAGCAGGCGCAACTGGGGCGGTGGACGGTGTTCGGCGACGTGTCGAACCCGGATGTGCTGTTCTCGGCGGGGATCGACAAGGCGGAGGCGATCGTGCTGACGATCCCCGATGACGAGGCGACGGTGCGGGCGTGCCGGCAGATCCGGGAGTTGAACAAGTCGGTGTTCATCGCGGCGCGGACGAGTTTCCTGAGCAAGGCGATCGCGGCGACGAGCATGGGGGCGGACCACGTGACGGTCGAGGAACTGGTGACCGCGCAGGACATGGCCAAGCAGGTAGTGGACCGCATCGCGGGGCTGGCGTCGCGGCGCGGGGCGCAGGCCGCGGGCGCGCAGGCGGGCGCGGTCACTCCTTCGTGATGGAGTTGATCTCGTCGCGGAGGATGGCGGCGAGTTCGTAGTTCTCGGCCTGCAGTGCGGACTCGAGGCGCTGGCGGAGTTCGGCCTGCTGGCTGATGGGGAGTTTGGGGGTGAGGGCGTCGCGCATGCCCTTGAGGATCTGGACTTCGGCGGCCTGCTCGAACCCCTCGCTCTCGTTGACCTCGTCGAAGTGCTGGCGGAGGGCGGAGAGGCCCTCGTCGATCGCGTGGATGGCGGCCTTGGGCTCGTTGTCGGCGAGGGCCTGGCTGGCGAGCGCGCGGGCGCGCATCATGGTGATGTAGGGCCGGAACTGCTCGAGGATGTGGCGGTCGCCCTCGTTGGCGGCGTGGCGGGTGCAGAAGTCGAGGAGGCGGAGGTTGCGCGTGGTGTCGCGGACGACGGCGTCGTAGTCCTCGAGCACCATCATGCAGACGTAGCGGTGGTAGTACTGCACGGCCTCCTCGCGGAGTTCGCGGCAGTCTTCCTCGGAGAGCGTGAAGCCGGCGGCGGAGCCCTTCTCGGAGACGTGGTCGTCGAGGCGGGACTCGTGGTACTCGAGGAGGCTCTCGAAACCGTGCGGGCGCTGGCCGTCGGGACGGCCGGAGGCTCGCATCTGCAGGACGCCCAGGTCGAGGCGGAGTTGGATGCGGGGATCGCCGTCGTCGCCGTCGATGAGGCGGACGTTGATCTTGCCGGGCTCGTAGGGCCAGTCGTTGAGGATGGGGGTGATGTCAGCACTCACGTTGGGCCCCAGCATATCCCCTGCGCGTGCGGCGGCTCGGGCGGAGGGGATGATCAAAGGTACCCTTTTGATACGCACCCGGGCAAGGAATAGATCGCTTTGATTGGTCTTTGACAGGTGGGGGTGGGACGAATAGGACGGGAGGAGGACCGATAATCAGGTCGGGCGGGTCGGGCTGGGCAACCTTTGCCCGGCGGGAGGGGCGGATTCCACCTGAAGAGGGTATCGCGAACAAGGAGAAAACTTGACAGGTCGATGCAACCCCGGCGACCGAGGTATCGAACCGTCAGGTGGACGGGAGGTCGGGTGTCCGTGCACTCCGCCCCCTTGCCTCCGGCGGTTCTCGCCGTAGAGAAGGGTGCACGACAGTGCGAGCCGTGAAGTTCTCCAAAGCGCCGTCCCGGACGGAGTTGCAGTCTGGCCTTCAGTTGTACCTCAAGCAGATCAACGAGGTACCTCTGCTGACGGCCGATGACGAGAAGACTCTGGGCTGGGCCATCATCAACGACAACTGCCCGAAGGCCCGGGAGCGGATGATCCGCGCGAACCTGAGGCTGGTGGTGTCGATCGCGAAGAACTATGCGAACCGGGGCCTGCTGCTGCAGGACCTGATCGAGGAGGGGAACGTGGGGCTGCTGCGCGCGGTGGAGGGCTTTGACCCTGCGCAGGGTGCGCGGTTCAGCACGTATGCGTCGTGGTGGATCAAGCAGGCGATCAAGCGCGCGTTGATCAACGCGGTGCAGCCGATCCACGTTCCGGCGTACATGGTGGAGTTGATCGCGCGGTGGAAGCAGGCGTCGCAGAAACTCGAGCGTTCGCTGGGACGGCCGCCGTCGCTGCCGGAACTTGCCGAGGAGATGCAACTCCCGCTGAAGAAGATGCGGATCATCAAGCGGGCGGTGAAGGCGTTCCGGGCGCCGGCGCAGGCTCCGCTGGACGACAACGGCGACGTGATGAACATCGGCGATCTGATCGCCGACGAGCGGGGCGGCCCGCCGGAGGACATGGTTTTCAAGGACGATGAACTCAAGACGATCCGGCGGCTGCTGGACGCGATCGACGAGCGTGAGGCGAGGATTCTGCGGCTGCGGTTCGGCCTCGACGGGCAGGAGCCGTTGACGCTGAAGCAGATCGCGCAGGAGATCGGGATTTCACGGGAACGGGTGCGGCAGATCGCCGACGAGGCGCTTGAGAAACTGAATGCGCAGGTGAACGACGACCGGCCGAGCCGGTTCTTCCAGGAGCAGCGGTCGGCGCTCCTGGACGACGAGCCGGGGTCCGGGCAGCGGTACGCCCGGGCGAGTTAGCCTCGCGGCGGCGGAACAGGAACACAACCTCTCTCGCGGTTTGGTCCCCGGGCGTCCTCAAGGGCGCCCGGGGCTGTTTTTGGCCGATCGGACCGGGATCCGGGGCGGTCCGGGCGCGGTAAGGGAGGATGGGCCGTGCTAGACTTGGCCCCCCTTGGTTCGTTCCCGGAGTCCTCTTCCCCGGCCGGCACTCGCCGGCGGCCATCGCAGGAGCGCAGCGCTGATGCGGAACAGTCTGACGAAGATGCACGGATTCGGCGGGCGCATCGCGGCGGCGGTGCTCATCGTGGGCGCGATGTTCACGCCGGCGGCGATCGGGCAGGCCGATGATGCGCTGGAGAACATCAACCGGCAGTTCAAGCAGGTTCCGACGGACAAGCGGTCGGACCTGATCCTGCTGCCGGTGCTGGATGAGATCAAGGACCCGCCGGCGTCGCTGACGACGTTCACGCAGCCGTGGCTGCGCAACGCCGCGCACCGTGCGGCGGTGATGGCGTCGAGCGGTCCGGACTGGGCCAACTGGAAGGCGTGGGCGGAGGGCGCGACGCAGAAGGCGGTGCTGGCGACGCTGCCGAAGATCACCGAAGAGACGGATGCGCGGCGTGCGTTCGCGTTTGCGCAGCCGTACGGGACCGAGGGCGTCAGCGTCGAGATGATCACGAAGGAGATGTACACGGACCTGGGCGACCCGCCGCTGCTGGCGCGGGCGCGGCACCTGTACATGCCGAAGATGCGCACGATGGAGGTGCTCGTGCACGTGGAGGCGTCGCGGCTGGCGGAGGCCGGCCAGGTCGACGATGCGCTGACGCTGATGACGCAGTGGGGGCTGTTTGCGCGGCAGTTCGCCGACCGGCCGATGCTGGTCGAGAAACTGTGGGCGCTGGAGGCGATTGAACTCGCGCTGGTCCGGATCCGGGACATCGCGTATGTCGACTTCCGTTCGGCCAGTCGCAAGGCCACGACGGGCACACTGGTGGATGTTTTCGAGAAGTTGCTGCCCAAGGCCTACACCGATGTCAATCGGCTGACGCCGCCCGAGGGTGAGTATGCGGCGAAACTGCAGTTGATCGGGCGGGTGATGGAGCCGGGGGGCGAGGTGATCGAGCGGGAGTTCGCCAAGGAGATGTCGCGGATCACGACGGTGGACCGGCCGCTGCGGCGGTTCGCGGCGGCGGCGTACTGGAGCGAGGTCCGGGCGGCGCACGCGGGCGACCTGGAGACCCGGCGCGAACTCGAGCGGGTGCGGAACGACTGGCAGACGCGGTGGAACCTGTCGTACTTCGACCCGATCCTGCAGAACAAGACGGAGTTCGACAAGAACGTGCGCGGTCAGGCGAAGTTCGCGGTGATCGACGTGGGCCTGGGCCGGATCGAGGAACTGTTTGCGATCCGCCAGCGGCTGAAGACGGAGGCGGCGGGGACGCGGATGAGCCTCGCGGCGTATGCGTTCGTGGTGGCGAACAACCGACTTCCGCCGGGGCTGGCGGCGGTTCGTCCGACGTTCACGAAGGGCGCGGCGATCGACAAGGACCCGTACAGTTCGCCGCAGAAGAAACTGGACCTGCAGTTCTTCGTGCCGGGGAAGGACACGCCGCGGAACTCGCTGGGGCAGGAAACGCCGTACGTCATCAGCATGTTCCCGCCGAAGCCGTTGCCGGAGTTTGAGGTGCCGATGCGGTCGGACCAGTTCGTGATCTACTCCGTCGGTCCGGACGACCTGGCGTCGATGTGCCTGAACGCGACGCAGGACCGGACGGGCGTGCGCGGGGACTACCTGCTGTGGCCGCCGTTCATGTCGCTTGGGCGCGCGTACCTGATCGAGAAGGGCGAGTTGCGCTGAGCGGGGGGGCCGGGCGGCCGGCTCTTCGCACATCGGATCCGTCGCGAGCGTATGGAGCATTTTCAGCGCGGGCGGGGCTTGCCTCGACCGGGAGTTTCAGCATTCATGGCACAGACTGGCGAAGCACACAAAGTCGTCATCATCGGATCGGGCCCGGCGGGCTGGACCGCGGCGATCTACGCGGCGCGCGCGAAACTCGACCCGGTGGTGTATACGGGCGTGCCGAAGCAGGACCCGGGGCCGATCCTGCCGGGCGGGCAGTTGATGCTGACGACGGAGGTTGAGAACTACCCGGGCTTCCCGGCGGGTGTCGTGGGTCCGGAGATGATGAGCCTGTTTCAGAAGCAGGCGGAGCGGTTCGGGACGAAGGTGCTGATGGAGGACATCGCGAGGTGTGAGTTCTCGCGGACGGCGGGCGTGCCGCACGTGCTGCACACGGCCGAGGGCACGGCCATCAAGGCGCGCGCGGTGATCATCGCGACGGGGGCGACGGCGAACTGGCTGGGGCTGCCGAACGAGATGCGTCTGGCGACGACGGGCGGGGGCGTGTCGGCGTGCGCGGTGTGCGACGGCGCGCTGCCGGCGTTCCGCAACAAGCCGCTGGGGGTGATCGGCGGCGGCGACACGGCGATGGAGGAGGCGACGTACCTGACGAAGTTCGCCTCGACGGTGTACATCATTCACCGGCGCGATGCGCTCCGGGCGAGCAGGATCATGCAGGACCGGTTCCTGTCGCGTCCGAACGCGAAGGTGCTGTGGAACAAGGTGGTGGTGGATGTGCTGGGCGATGCGCACATCACGGGGGTGCTGCTGGAGGACACCGTCACCAAGGAACGCTCGACGCTGGAACTGGGCGGTCTGTTCATCGCGATCGGTCATACCCCGGCGACGAAGTTCCTGAAGGGCTCGGGGATCGAGTTTGACTCGAGCGGGTACATCGCGCTGAAGCAACGGAACAGTTCCACGAACATCCCGGGCGTTTTCGCCGCGGGCGACGTGGCCGACGAGCACTACCGCCAGGCGGTGACGGCGGCGGGGATGGGGTGCCAGGCGGCGATCGACGCGGAGCGGTGGCTGGCGGCGCAGGGCGTGGATTGAGACCTACCGCCGCGCGACGACGTAGACGCTGAATGAGTCGCTGAGTTCGTTGCTGTCCTCGATGGGCAGGACGTGGTAGCGGTCGTCGTCGTCGACGGCTTCGGCGAAGCGCGGGTAGAACTGCACTTCGCGGAAGCCGGCTTCGAGCATGGCGTCGGCGAGTTCGGGGGGGCTCCAGAGGCGCCAGTCGTAGACGAAGGCATCGGGGAGTTTCAGGGGCTTTTTGCCTGCGGAGCCGGCGCGAACCTCGAAGTGGATGGCGTTCTGGACGCGTGCGCGGAGGGGGTCGGTGGTGCGGTGCTCCCAGGTGTAGGTGATCTTCTCGCCGGCGGGGCCGTCGACGAGGCGCTTGATGCGGCCGGTGAAGAAGCAGTCGGCGCCGGCGTAGATATCGCAGGCGAAGAGGCCGCGGGCGGCGAGTCGCGAGCGGGCGTGCTTGAGATAGGCGACCAGCGCCGGGCGTGTGTGGAGTTCGCAGATGGAGAAGTTCTGCACGGTGATGATGTCGCACCGGTCGCGGACGGCGAGGACATCGGCGAGGATGTAGGTGATGCGACCGGCGGCGCGGGAGTCGGACAGGCCCGGGTCGCGAGATTGCGCAGCGGCGAGCGTGGCGGCATCGTGATCGACGGCGACCGCGGTGCATCCGGCATGCAGCGCGATCCATGCGCGGGAGATGGCCGCGGAGCCGCAGAAGTCCTCGCCCAGCGTGCGGGGCGAGCGGCCGTGGATGGCGCGGAGCATTTTGGCGTCGTAATCGGGAGACTGGACGCAGAGTTCGTAGAGAGAGAACTTGTCCATTGGAAGTGGGAAGTCGGAAGTGGGAAGTCGGAAGTGACTCATGATCCTGCTCTTTGCCGCTTGGTCGAGACGATCGATGCAACGATCATCGCAGTGATCTCGTCGCACTCCTTGAGAAGGGGCGCAAGGCGCGATGGCTTGATCAACCCGGAAGCGCCGAGCAGGTCGAGCCAGTATGCGGACTCGTCGGCCTCCTCTTCCACGATCGAGAGTTTATTGATGAAGTCCGCACGTGATCTGGCGCGCTTTGCCGCCCGATAGTTCGCGCCTACGGATGTCGCCGATCGGAGGAGTTGCTTGCCCAACACGCCGCCTACCTGGCACTGCGGCAGAGCCTGGACTAGGCGAATGACGCGCAACGCGAATTCTCGGGTGCGGATCTTCAGGTCGGTGTTGGCCATCAGGCCAGTTTACAGCATCAAGGGGCACACACACCATCCGACATCCGACATCCCGCATCTCACTTCCGAGTTCGTCAGGCCATCCGGACCCACCTGAAGAGCGTGCGGAGGTTGGGCGGCTTGCCGTACATGAGGACGCCGACGCGGAAGATCTTGGCGCTGACCCATGCGCAGAACGCGGCGGTGAGGACGCCGATGAGGATGGAGACCCAGACCTGCCATGCGGGGGGCGGCTCTGCGCCGGTGATGCGGATGACCATGACGAAGGGGTTGATGCCGGGGATGAAGGACAGCACCTGGGCGAAGGCGGAGTTGGGTGCGCGGCTGATGGGGAGCCAGAGGAGCCAGGGCGTCATGACGACGAGCATGACGGGGGTCATGAGCGTCTGGGCTTCGCGGAGTTCGGTGACCGCGCTGCCGATCGCCGCGAACATGGAGCCGATGATGAAGTAGGCGATGAGGAAGAAGAGGATCATGTAGACGATCGCGAAGGGATCGACGAGGTGTCCCATGCTGAAGGCGATCAGGCCGGCGATGCCCATGCCGGAGTAGATGACGAGGATGAGCAGGCCGACGCACAACTGCCCGGTGATCTTGCCGAGCATGAGTTGGAGGGGCGAGACCGCGGAGAGGATGACCTCCATGACGCGGCTGCTCTTTTCCTCGATGGTGGTGGTGAGGAGCATCTGTCCGCTGGACATGACGGCGATGAGGAGGAGGGCCATGAACGCCGCGGGGATCATCATCTGGAGCGGCCCCGCGCTGGACTTCTCGCCGGTGGCGGTGACGACCTTCTCGGCGGCGCCGGGGGTGGAGAGGAGTTTGCGGATGTCCTCGGCCTTGAGCCCTGCGGCGGCGAAACGGGGATCGGTGACGACCCGTGCGTCGACGATGGCGTCGCCGATGCGTCGGTGGATGCGCTCGCGGATCTCGAAGTCGACCTTCTCGGGCCAGAAGGACTGGATCTCGTCGTAGCCGCCGCCGGGCTTTCCGAACACGGCTTCCCGCGGCACGATCACCAGGCCGATGGTCGCGTCGGGCAGGCCCGGGCGCTTGTCGGCGGCGTGGATGTCGGTGCGGCCGAGGGCATCCTTGACGGACTGGATCGTGGCGTCGTCGGTGCCGGCGGGGAGCAGGTCGATGGAGATCCGGCCGATCTTGGCGATGGCCTTGTCGATCTCGCCCTCGACCATGCCGCGGGCCATGGCTTTCTGTGAGGGATCGATGGGCATCTGCTCGAGGGACTTGTCCATGGCCTGGGCGAGGGCGGCCTGGACCTTTGCCTTTTCGGCGGCGGCCGCGGCGGGGGAGAAGCGATCGACGATGCCGGGGCCGGCGACGCCGGTGCGGTCGACGACGGCGAGTTTTCCGGTGAGTTGGGGGCCCTTGAGGTTGCGGGTGAGGGCGATGCCGCCGATGGCGACGACCATGATCACCGGCGTGAGGAGCACGCCGATGATGAAGCCCTTGGTCAGGACCGTGGAGGAAAACTCACGCCAGGCGATCTGGAGCACTCGGATCACTTGCCAGCCTCCTCTCCGCCGGTGGCGCCGACGGCGGCGCGGAGGGTCTCGGCCTCCTCGTGGCTGGCCCCGGAACCTTCGACCAGCGAGATGAAGACGTCTTCGAGCGTGACGCGCTTGAGTTCGACGCGGCGGATGGGCGCCTCGCGGACGATGGCGCCCATGACCTCGCGGGGATCGGCGTGGTCTTCGAGGTGGAGTTCGAATCCGTCGCGGGTGGGCTGGATGCGGCTGATGCCGCGGACGGTCTCGAGCCGGAGTTCGGCGGTCGAGCCGTCACCGTTCGCGGCGGGCTCGACGATGATGGTGCGCGGGTCGAAGCGGTCGCGGATCTCGCCGAGGGTGGCATCGAGGACCTTTACGCCCTGGTGGATCATGAACACGCGGTCGCAGAGTTGCTCGGCCTCGTACATGGCGTGGGTGGAGAAGATGATGGTTCGCCCGGCGCGGTGCTGCTCGTCGATGAGCGTCCGCATCAGTCGGCGATTGACCGGGTCGAGTCCGGAGAAGACCTCGTCGAGGATGAGCAGGTCGGGCTCGTGGATGACGGCGGCGATGAACTGGACCTTCTGCTGCATGCCCTTGGAGAGTTCCTCGCAGCGCTTGCGTGCGTTCTCGGCCAGGCCCATGCGGTCGAGCCAGCCGTGGACCTTGCGCTTGAGTGCGGCGCCGCCGTCCACGCCCTTGAGGCGGGCCATGTAGGTGAGGAAGGCGGCGACCTTCATCTTGCGGTAGACGCCGCGTTCTTCGGGGAGGTAGCCGATTCGGTCCTTGCTGCGGTCGGCGCTGGGCTGGCCGAGGACGGAGAGTTCGCCGGAGTCGGGGAAGATGATCGACATGATCATCCGGATGGTGGTGGTCTTGCCTGCGCCGTTGGGGCCGATGAAGCCGCACAGCGAGCCGGTCGGGACGACCAGGTGGAGATCGCGCACGGCGACCTTGGGTCCGAAGGTCTTGGTCAGTCCGGAGATGACGACGGCGTTGGTCATGGGGAGGGAAAGGCTAGCAGGAGTGCGGAATGCGGAATGCGGAGTGCGGATTGAAAAGGTGGGGTGGGGGTCTGTGGCGCCCGGTGCAGGCGTGGGAGTCGGTCGGCGGGACTTTCAAACAGCAATCCGTGTATTCGGAAATCGCTACCATCGCCCATGCCCTCGACCGCACTGCCGCCTGCCCTATTTGCCCGTCTTGACGAGTTGTCGAAGCAACTCGACGAGATGGAGGCGAAGATGGGCGATCCGGACTTTGTGACCGATCACAAGGCGGTGCGTGAACTTTCGATCAAGAAGGCCGCGATCGAGGGGATGGTGGGGGACTACCGCACGTACAAGTCATTGGTGAAAGAAACGGAGGAGTTGCGGGGTGCGGTCTCGGGCGCGGGAGGGGACAAGGAGTTTGCGGAGTTGGCGCGGGCGGAACTGCCGGCGGTCGAAGCGCGGGCGGAGTCGCTGATCGAGAGGATCAAGTCGGCGCTGGTGAACGCGGAGGACCGGGCGGTGGGGTCGGTGATGCTGGAGATCCGGGCAGGGACGGGGGGCGATGAGGCGTGCCTGTGGGCACGGGACCTTCTGGAGATGTATCAGAAGTATGCGGGGCGGAAGGGGTGGGCGTTCGAGGTTCTGGAACTGACGCCGGAGCCGGGCGTGGGCGGCATCCGCGCGGCGGTGATCAATGTTCGCGGCGAGGGCGTGTGGAGCGAACTGGCGTTTGAGGCGGGGGTGCATTCGGTGAAGCGGGTGCCGGCGACGGAGGCGCAGGGACGGATTCACACGTCGACGGCGACGGTGGCCGCGCTGCCGGAGCCGGAAGAGGTTCAGGTGAAGATCGACTGGAACAACGACGTGTTTGAGGATGTGACGACGTCGCAGGGGCCGGGCGGGCAGAACGTGAACAAGGTGGCGACGGCGGTGAAACTGGTTCACAAGCCGACGGGGATTGAAGTGAAGATGCAGGAGAGCAAGAGTCAGCAGCAGAACCGTGCCGCGGCGAGGCGGCTGCTGATGGCGCGGGTGTATGAGATGGAGCGGCGGAAGGCGCACGAGGCGCGGTCGAGCGCGCGGCGGGAGCAGATCGGGAGCGGGGAGCGGAGCGAGAAGATCCGGACGTATCGCTTCAAGGACGGGATCGTCGCGGATGAGCGGCTGCCGGGCGAGTATCCGGTGCGGGACATCGTGGCGGGGGATATGGGGAAGTTGTTCAAGGATCTTGTGGAGCAGGAGACGACGCGGAGGCTTGGGGAACTTTGAATCGCGGGTGAGTGGCGTTGGACCGGCGCCGCCGCCGCGGGGCGGGTGAACGAGATCAGCGGGCGACTCCGAGGTGCGCGGCGAGGTCGGCGCGGAGGCACTCGACTTCGCTCCGGAGGCGTTCGAGCCCTGCATCGGGGCCGAGCGCTTTGAGTTCGTGGTAGGGGATGGGCTTTCCGAATGAGACGCCGATGCGGTGCCCGAAGAGGCGCGGGAAGTGGCTGGTGCGGGGCCAGGAGTCGAAGGCGCCCTCGATGGCCGCGGGCATGACGTCGACCTTGGCGCGGGAGAGCAGGACCCATGCGCCGCGCTTGAACTGCCGGATGTGACCATCGGGGGAGCGTGTGCCCTCGGGGAAGATGAGCGTGAGGCGGCCCTTCTTGAGTTCGGCGATGGCCGTGCGGATCGCGGCGGCGTCGCCCTCGTCTTCCTTGATGGGGATCGAGCCGAGGCCGAGGAGGAGTTGCTTCAACCCGGGGACTTTGAAAAGTCCTTCGCGCGCGATGGAGGCCATGTTGCGGGTGCGGAAGGCGATGCCGATGACCGGGGGGTCCCAGTGGGACTGGTGATTGGCGACGACGAGCAGGCCTCCGGCGGGCGGCAGATTGGAGGAGCCGTAGAAGCGCAGCCTGAAGAGGAGCGTGGCGATGACCATGACCACCCAGTAGCAGAATCGGTAGAAGGTGATCTGCCAGAGCGGCTGGGGCGGATCGAGCCTGCGGAGCCGATCGAGGGCCCGGGGCGGGACGTTCGGCGGCTGGTGCGCGGCGGGGCGCGAGTCGGTGGTGATCGGAGAGTCGGGAGCGTCCATCGGTGCTACGCGACAGGGACACGCAGGCGGACCTGCTCTTCGAGCGCGCTGACGACCTGGTCGAACGTCAGGCTGGAGGTGTCGATCCGGATGGCGTCCTCGGGGCACATGAGGGGTCCGTCGCGGCGGGTAGAGTCGGAGAGGTCTCGGGCGACGATTTCCTTGAGGAGGGAGGCGAGTTCGGAGGCCTCGCCGCGGATCGAGCCTGCGGCGACCAACTGCTCGAAGCGGCGTTTGGCGCGCACCTCGGCGGAAGCATCGAGATAGAACTTCACATTGGCATCGGGGAAGACGATCGAGCCCTGGTCGCGGCCCTCGGTCACGAGCCTGGGGTGGGCGGAGCCGATGGCCCGCTGCTTGCGGACCATGTCGCGGCGGAGGGCGGGGATGGCGGAGACGGGCGAGACGAGGCGTGTGACATCGGCCTCGCGGATGCGGCTCATCATGGAGCGGCCGGCGCAGATGAGTTCGGGCGGGTCCGTGGTCCAGTCGAAGCGCATGTCCTGGGCGGCGACCTTGGCGACGAGTTCGTCAGGTGATGCGAGGGTGATTCCGGCGTCGAGGGCGACGGCGGCCGCGGCGCGGTACATCGCCCCGGTGTCGAGGAACTCGAGTCCGAGTCGCTTGGCGAGCGCCCGGGCGACGGAGGACTTGCCGGTTCCGGCGGGGCCGTCGATGGTGATGATGAGACGCGGGGCAGCGCCTGCGGCGGGCTCCCGGGATGTTGGGCGTTTGGACATGTCCTCAGCCTCGGCGTGCACCTTCACGCTGACGGGCGCGGCAGGAAGCGGTGGGAGGGATGAGGCTCCACGGAGTGTGGCGGGGTTTGCGGTCATGGCTGGTCGGTCACCTCCACGCCGACGACGGACTCTAGCACGGCCTTGGAATCGCGGATGCCCTTCTCGGGGTCGCCCTCGCCGCGATAGTCGATGGCGAGGGTGCCGGTGTAGCCGACGGCGATGACGGTGCGGGTAAACTCGACGAGATCGTAACCCTGATGCTCGGGGCCCTTTTTGCCGCTCTTGAAGCCGATCGTGGAGGCGGTGACCGCAGAGGCGTATGGGGTCAGGCGGCGGAGATAGGCAAGGGGGTCGGGGGCGGCGGCGGCGGTCTGGTAGTCGGGGTAGGTGCCGATGCGGAAACCGCCGACGCGCTTGATGAGGTCGGTGAGGCGGTCGGGATCGGACGTGACGCCCTTGCCGGACCCGATGAGCAGGTTGACCTCGCGTTTTTCGGCGACGGACATGACCTTGCGGATCCGCTCGGCGGCGAGGTCGAAGGCGTCGTCTTCGGCCTCGTCGGCATCCTGGGCGATGAACAACGCCGCGGAGTTGCAGCCGAGGCGGTGGGCGGCCTGAACGACGCGGGTCATGCGCTCGATGGCATCATCGCCCTTGGTGTCGTTGCCGGAGAAGAAGGGCAGGGGCTCGGGCCGGACGAGGACCAGGCACGGGCAGGAGGCCTTGTCGGCGGCGTCGCGGAGGGCGTCGAGTTGGGGGACATCGGCGCCGGCGAGGAGGTCGGTCGAGACGTTGAGGCCGTGGAGGCCGAGGGTTTCGCGGACGTATCGGGGCAGGTCGCGCAGGAGCATGGATCCGGCGGCGGGGCGACCCGGCTTGAGCCAGAGTTTGGAGCGGAGGGAGCCTGCGGCCAGCGTCAGCAGCATGGTGCGGACTGTAGCACAAACCCCTGCCGACGCGTCGGGCGGAGCCGGCGGCCGTGCGAAGTGTGGATGACCGGGGCCCGGCGCTCCGGAGGGACCGCACCTCCCAACGCTTTCTCATCGGCAGATGGGGTTCCCGGACGATGAACTTTCGGCTATGCTGTCCGCTTCGTTTCCGGCGCGGAGTTGCCGGCGTTGGCGGTGGGTCGGGAAGGGGGAGGGGGGCGACACGGAGGTTGCCGCGCGATGCGCCTGGCCAAACTCACTCTGCACGGATTCAAATCGTTCGCGGACCGCACCGAGTTCACGTTCGAAGAGCCGATCACGGCGATCGTGGGCCCGAACGGGTGCGGGAAGTCCAACGTGGTGGACGCGGTGAAGTGGGTGCTGGGCGAGCGGTCCAGCAAGTCGCTTCGCGGCAAGGAGATGATCGACGTCATCTTCGCGGGGTCGGCGGCGCGGAAGCCGCTGGGCATGGCGGCGGTGACGCTGAGTTTCGAGAACCCGGTGATCGAGCGGAAACTGGTTGCGGCGGAGGCCGCGCTGAGCGATGCGCCGGTGGCGGGCGAGGAGGCGGGGCCGGAGGCGACTGCGGCGGCTCCGGCCGAGGAGACCGTGGACTCGGTGCTGGACCGGCGGGCGGGGCGGAACCGGGCTCTGCCCATCGACGCGGACATGGTGGACGTCGAGCGGAGGCTGTACCGTGACGGCACGAGCCAGTACCTGATCAACGGCAAGCGGTGCCGGCTCAGGGACATTGTCGACCTGTTCCTGGACACGGGGATCGGCGCGGACGCGTACTCGATCATCGAACAGGGCAAGGTCGACGCGATGCTGCTGGCGTCGCCGCAGGAGCGGCGGACGATCTTCGAGGAGGCGGCGGGGGTCGCGAAGTACAAGGCGCGGCGGATCGAGGCCGAGCGGAAACTTGAGCGTGCGGAGCAGAACCTGACGCTGACTCGCGAGCAACTCGCGACGACGGAGCGGCGGCTGCGGATCGTCAAGGGTCAGGCGGCCAAGGCGCGGATCTTCAAGGCACTGGATTCGGAACTGAAGGCGCTGCGCGGGGTGGTTGCGCTGGATCAGTACGACGCGCTGGAGCAGCGGCTGGCCGGGCTGACGAGCCAACTCGCGGACCTGGACGAGAAGCGGCGGCGTGCGCAGGAGATGCTGTCGCAACTGGAGCACGGCAAGCAGGAGGCGGAGATCCGCAAGAGCGAACTGGCGGGGGTGCAGCGCCGGGCCGAGTCGGCGCTGCAGGCCGCGCAGCACGGGCAGGCGCAGGCGTCGCAGCGACGCGAGATGACGATCAGGTCGATCGAGGAGGCGCGGAGGCAGTCTGAGTCGGATGCGCAGCAGATGGCCGCGGTCGAGCAGTGGATCGACGAGGTTCGGCGCTCGGTGGAGGAGCAGGCGGCGTCGGTTTCGCGGCTGGGCGAGGAACTGGCGAGGGCGGAATCGTCGCTGGGCGAGTTGGGGCAGCAGCGGGCCGCGGCGCAGAACTCGCTGGCGGAGGCACGCTCACAGCACTCACAGAAGCGGACGAGCGCGGCGAACATCGACCGGGAGCGGAGCGCTCTGCTGGCGGCGGTGGAGAGCGACCGGCGGCGTGCCGCGCAGATGCGGGATCAACTCGCCGGGCTGGCATCCAAGGCCGCGAGCACCAAGACCGAGCATGAGGCGTTGAGCGAACGGGAACAGGAAGCGGTCGCGGCGTGCGCCCGATCGCGTGAGGCGATCGCGGCGACGAAGACCGCGCTGGATGAAGCCGCGGCATCGCGTCAGCGGCTGACCGCCGACCGGCAGGGGCTGGCGAAGTCCGCCGATGAACTCCAGCAGGACCTGGTGCGGCTGGACAGCCGGCGCGCGACGCTGCAGGAGATGCACGACCGGCACGCGGGCATGGGGGAGGCGGTCCGGTTTGTGCTGGAGGCGCGGGCGGGCGGGCGCGGATTCGACGGCGTGGCGGGGGTCCTGGCGGACCTGGTCGAGACCGACACGGCACACGCGGCGAGCGTCGAGGCCGCGCTGGGGCCGAGCCTGCAGGCGCTGGTGGTGCCGACGCTGCTGGAGATTCCCAGCGCCGAGGAACTCGGCACGCTTCCGGGGCGCGTTTCGTTCGTGCCGATGCAGACGCTCGGCGAGGCGATGGGCAGCGCGCCCGCGGAGCCGACGGAGGAGGAGCGGAACGCGACGGTGGTCGGGGTGATCGGCGGCGCGTTCGGTCATGTCTCGCGGCTGCGCGACATGGTGCGTCCCGCACCTGGCGCGCCGGCGGGCGCGGCGAGCCTGCTGAACCGCCTGCTGGGGCGCACGTTCCTGGTGCGCGACCTTGATGCGGCGATGCTGCTGAAGGCCGCGCCGGACGGGGCCGATGCGAGGTTTGTCACCGCGGACGGACGCGTGATGGAGGCGGACGGGCGGGTGCTGGCGGGCCCCATGACGGCGGACGCGGCGGCGGGCGGGGGCGGCGGCGTGCTGCAGCGGGCGACCGAACTCTCGGACCTGAACGCGCGTGTCGGGGATGCTCGTGAACGGCTCGAAACCGAGCGGGCAGCGCTGGCCGGAGTCGATGAGCAGGCCGCGGCGGCGTCGCAGCGAGAAGGTGAACTCCGCACGCAGTTTGCGCGGCACGAGCGGGAACTGGTGGGGCTGGATGCGCAGGCGGAGCGCCTTGCGGCGGACCTGGCGCGGCTGGCGCGGGAGCAGGGCTCGCTGTCGCAGGAGATCGGCGACCTGACCGCGCGGTGCGCCAAGTTGGATGCCGAGCAGGCGCACACGGCGGAGAAGGCCGAGAGTCTGCGCAGGCTGTACGAGGAGCAGGCGGCGGCGGCGGCCGCGCTGGAAGCGGCGATTGAAGCCGCGCAGAAGGACGCGGATGCGGCGGCGGAGCGGCTGACGTCGGCGAAGGTCGAGGCGGGGCGCGCGGCCGAGGCGCTGTCGGCGGCGAAACGGGAAAAATCGCGGCTCGACGACGCGATGGACGAGGCGGAGCGGCGGGCGCGGCACCTGCGCACGCAGATCGAGCAGCGGGCGCAGTCGCTCGCGGCCCATGAACAGTCGCTGACGGAGTGCGAGGAGGCGATCGTCCGCACCGCGCGAGAGGCCGGGGAAGCGCAGGAGCAACTCCGCGCGGTCGGGGGCCAACTGGTGCAGGCCGTGAAACTCACGCAGGAACTGGGCGAGAAGGTCGCGATCTCGCGCCAGCATGCGCAGTCGGTCGAGCGTGATTACAACAGCCTGGAGATCTCCCGGCGCGAGGTGGAGGTCAAGCGGGAGAACCTCGAGGAACGGTGCACGCAGGACCTGGGCTTTGATCTTGCCGCGGAGCACGCCGAGTATGAGGCGATGCTCAACGACGAGATGACGGTGACGGTCGTCGGCGAGGACGGATCGGCATCGGAGCAGGCGGTGCGGGTCGTGAGGATGGACGGCGAGGCCGCGGCGGGCACGATCGACGAACTGAAGAAGCAGATCAAGGAACTGGGCAACGTCAATCTTGACGCGATCGAGGAGGAGTCGCTGCTGGTCGCCCGCAATGATGACCTGATCCGGCAGGTGGCCGATCTGGACGCGGCTCGCGTCGCGCTGACTGAACTGATCGCGAAACTGAACGTCGCGAGCGAGCAACGGTTCAAGGAGACGTTCGAGACCATCCAGAAGCACTTCTCCTCGCCCGACGGCATGTTCCGCCAACTGTTCGGCGGCGGCAAGGCCGAGGTTCGGCTGATGCCGCTTGTGAAGGAAGGCCCGAACGGCGAGAAGATCGAGACCGACGAGATCGACTGGCTGGAGAGCGGGGTCGAGGTGATCGCGAAGCCGCCGGGCAAGGAGCCGCGGTCGATCAACCAACTCTCGGGCGGCGAGAAGACGATGACGGCGGTGGCGCTGCTGCTGTCGATCTTCAAGAGCAAGCCCAGTTGCTTCTGCGTGCTGGACGAGGTGGATGCCGCGCTCGATGAGGCGAACGTGGAGCGGTTCTGCCGCGTGATCCACCGGTTCCTGGATCACTCCCATTTCATCGTGATCACGCACCACAAGCGGACGATGGCCGCGGCGGACCGGCTGTATGGCGTGACGATGCAGGAGCGGGGCGTCTCGAAGCGTGTGACGGTGAAACTCGACCAGGTCGGCGAGAAGGGCGAGATCCCGACGGAGAAGATCGGCGAGGGCGCGCACGACCTGAATCTCGATCAGGCGGGGCCGTCGCACGAGGAGTTCGTGGCATCGCATCCGCACGAAGTTGAAGACGCCGCGGCGGCGAAGAAACCGCAGCCCAGCGGGGCGTTGCGGCGTGCGCTGGCGGGGATGCGAGAGCAGGGCGAGCCGGTCAAGGTGTAGGCCGAGTCGGGTCGGCGCGGGCCGGCGCAGACTTGAAGTTGCGGTGACGGATGCCGGAGGGCCGATCGCCGGAGCAGGCCGGCTATCTCGGTGACGGAGTCCGACCGAGGCCGTCGCGGATGATGGCGATCCCCGAGTCGAGCAAGGACGGCGGGATTCCGGCGCGGTCTCCCGCCGCTTTGAGGCGCACGGAGGCGTTTGCTTCGGCACTCAGCGAGGCGATGGCGTCGTCCCATGCCTGTCCCTCGGACTCGGAAAGCCCGTTCCTCCAGAGACAGTACTTGGCGAGGTTCACGCCGCGAAGAGCAGTGGAGCCGAACGCGCGCTCTTGTGCGGCTTCGGCCGGAGTCACCCATTGCGCGAAGACGTGTAGCGGGTACATGGCCAGATCGTCGGGTCCGTCGAGCATGGTGAACCATCGGACGTGCCTGTCGCCCGCGCGCCATCGGCCGTTGGTCGCGAAGGGCTCGGTGGGCACGGCGAGTTCGAGATCGAGCGTCTCGCTCCAGTTGCCCGCCTCGCTCACGAATAGCGGGACCATCCCGGCGACCATCGCGCCGAGTTGATCGCCCAGGACCTGCTTGGGATCGGCCGGCGCCGGTTCTTCCCCGGGCTTGGCGCCTGCCTTGATCCTTTGCACCAGTGCGTCGAACTCCGGCTGCCCGCGGAGGTAGGAGTCCAGCGATGCGGCCGTGGCTTCCCACGATCGCAGGAACGCGGGCGGCGCTGCGCCCGCGGCGGCCGGCGCATCGCCGGCCTTTCGAGCGATGATCCGGACAAACCACCGGTGTGTCGCCTGCGAATCGGCCCCGCCCATCAGCAGCCGCGAGACCTGCGGCAGGTCGCCGGTCTGGAGGTAGCCGCGCTCCGTCAGGAACTGAAGGACCCGCAGCCATCCGGCGGAGTGGGCCGGGTCGCGCGCGCCGCCGCGGTCGACGCCGGTGAGCCATGTATGGACGGCGAAGTCCCGCAGATCGGCGCGGAGGCTCTCGTCGCACCAGCGCACGAGGTCGGTCGCCGCGGGCCAGTTTGCCGATTCGGACTTCAGCCAGCCGCCGATGAGCCTGGCCGCCTCTTCGGCGGCGTGGATCCTGGCCTGGAGCGCATCGGCGACGGCGGGCTGGCCGCGGAATCGCTCGGAATAGATGGTCAGGGTGCCGAGCGAGGTGGGGTAGGTGGTGATCGACCCGGCGTTGCCCATATCGGGGGCGATGTCGTGCGTGAAGGACGCTGCGGTGACGCGTTTGTCGTGCTTGGCGATTTCCCGACCCTGGGCGTCCTTCTCGGTGCGGGTTTCGGTCACGGTCAGGACCCGCTCCCAGCCCTCGGCATCGGCGCGGGGCGAGATGCGGACCTCGTAGACCCGCTGGATGCACCCGGCGAGGGACAGCAGGACCGTCAGCAGAGCCGCGGTGAAGACCGGTCGCGTGCGCATGGTTGTTCTCCGGCGATGACTTGCGATGAGGCGGTGTGTCGGTCAGGGGCCGACGGTCGCTGACGACTTCAGATGGTCCTGGATGAGCGCCCACGCGGCTTCGTCGCAGGCCTTGTCGCCGCGTTCGCCCTGGTTGCACATGATGAGCACGGCGAAGTCGCGCTCGGGCGCGATCCAGGTGACGGCGAACCACATGGTGTTGCTGCCGCTGTGCGTGAGGACGTGTCCGGTCGCGCCGGGCATGTCGCCGCGGGCCCAGGGGCGGATGGGCCGGGCCCAGCCGAAGGCGTACTCGCTGAGCGAATCGGGCGGGGTGTGGAGCCGATCGAATGTTCCGGGCTTGAGCAATGCGGGCTGTCGGCGGGGGTTGCGGGCATCGCCGCGGAGATGGAGCGAGACGAAGCGTGCCCAATCGGCGAGGGTGCAGTGCAGTCGGCCGGCGGGCGTGATGGCGGGCGGGTTGTCGGAGCCGCCGGCGTTCGGCTCGACGGGCTTGCGGTTGTCGCGATGGCCGCGGGGCTGATCGACCTTGCCGGCGGTGCCCGGGGCGCCCCATCCGCACGAGGTCATACCGAGGGGCCCAAAGAGCGTTTCCTGCATGAGTTGTTCGTATGGCTTTCCTGTGACAGTCTCGGCCATGTGACCAGCGATGGCGAAGCCCGCGTTGGCGTAGACGTTCTTGGTGCCCGGCGGGTACTCCGGCGCGTGTGTGACGACGCCTTCGAGAAGCATGCGCCGCGCGGCGATGGGCCCGCCCTCGGCCTTCCAGAGTTTGCCCCAGAGTCCGTCGGTATCGAGGTTGCCAGGGACGCCGCCCCGGTTGGAGAGGAGTTGCGCGAGTGTGACGCCTTTGTAATGCTCGTGCATGCTGGGCGCGAGATCGGGGAAGGCTTCGGCGAGCGTGGTCTCCCAGCGGAGAGTGCCGTTGTCGACGAGGATGGCGCAGAGCGTGGCGGTCATGGCCTTGGTGCACGAACCGATGTGGAACCGGTCATCGAGGGTGACGCGTTCGACGCCGCCGCGGGCGCGAAGGCCGGCCGCTCCGGCCGCGACGAGTCGATCGCCGACGACGATCCCCGCGACCATTCCGGGGACATCGTGCTTCTGGATGATGGGGGAGAGGAGGGCGGAAAGGTTGCGGACTTCGGAGGGCGGGGCGGGCGGCGACTGCGGCGATGCCGGCGGCGCGGGTTGCTGCGCGACCGCCGGGAGGGCCGCGAAGATCAGGAGCATGGTCGTCGCAATCGTGCAATGCCGCATTTTCAGCATCCTCCGATTCAATCGAATTGGACAGCCCCGACAAGGTCGCGGATGCCTGCGCACCCCTGGGCCCGCACCCACTTCTCCAGGCCGCGGATGATCGTCAGGGGCGCGCGCGGATCGGCGAAGAGCGCAGCGCCGATCTGCACGGCGGTTGCGCCGGCGAGGATGAACTCGGCGGCGTCTTCCCACCGGCTGACGCCGCCGGCGCCGATGATCGGCGTGCCGGTGTCCTTGCAGACCTTTCGATACACCTCGTGTACCAGTCGCACGGCGACGGGGTGCAGGGCGGGTCCGGAGAGCCCGCCGGTCGTGTTGGCCAGCCGCGGCTTGCGGGTGTGGACATCGATGGCCATGGCGGGGATGGTGTTGGAGATGGTGAGGCCGTCGATTCCGGCCTCGACCGCTGCGCGGGCGATAATGGGCAACTCGGGCGCGACCGGCGAGAGTTTGACGAAGAGAGGGCATCGCTTCACCACGGCCCGGGCCGCGGCCACCACTTCGCGTGTGAGGGCGGGCGACATGCCGAACTCGGTGCCCGTCTTGACGTTGGGGCAGGAGATGTTGAGTTCGACGGCGGCGACGCCCCTGTCGTGCCATTCATCCATGACGGCGGCGACCTGGACGTAGTCCTCGATGCTGAAGCCGGCGACGGAGCAGATGAGGGTGCAGGGCATCGCGGCGGCGCGGGGCAGGTAGTGGGACTCGAAGGCGTCGATGCCGGGGTTGGCCAGGCCGATGGCGTTGAGCATTCCCGCGCGGGCGGGGAGGATGCGCCAGGTGGGGTTGCCCTCGCGCGGGTTGGGCGTGATGGACTTGCTCACGAGCCCGCCGATGCGGGAGAGGTCGAGCACGTCGGACATCTCGTCGAGCGTGCCGCAGGTGCCGGCGGCGAGCAGGACAGGATTGCGGAGTGAGATGCCCGCGAGATCTGTGGCCAGGATGCCTGCCGCGGCGGTCATTGGAGCGAGGATAGCGGGGATGAAAAGATCAAACCTCAAAGTTCAAACGGCAAAGAAAACAACCCGGCACGGGCCGGGTTGGTGAGGGAGGCTCGAATGTGCCGACTGACCACGACGAGCAAGCCGTGATCGGGTGCGAGGCAACCTCGGCGTCAGACCGCCACAGGCTTGCGGCTCTCGTTCATCCGGCGGCGCAGCACGGTCTGGAGGATGCCGCCGTTGCGGTAGTACATGATCTCGACGGCGGAGTCGAGGCGGCAGCGGGCCTTGAAGGTGATGACCTGGCCCTTCTTGTCGCCCTGGGTGATCGTCGCCTTGACGGTCACTTCGCAGCGCGGCTCGAGTTGGGCGGGCAGTTCGATGTCGAACTGGTCGGTCCCGCACAGGCCGAGCGACTGGGCGGTCTGACCGGGCAGGAAGTTCAGCGGGAGCACGCCCATGCCGACGAGGTTGGAGCGGTGGATGCGCTCGAAACTCTCGGAGATCACGGCCTTGACGCCCAGCAGCATGGTGCCCTTGGCGGCCCAGTCGCGCGATGAGCCCATGCCGTAGTCCTTGCCGGCGAGCACGATGAGCGGCGTGCCGTCCTTCTTGTAGTTCATCGCGGCGTCGTAGATGGGCGCGATCTTTCCGCCGCCCGCCTTCGAGAAGTCCTTCGTCCACCAGCCTTCCTTGACCTTGCCGTTCTCGTCGGCGATCTTGTTCTTGACGCGGACATTGGCGAAGGTGCCGCGGGTCATGACGCGGTCGTTGCCGCGGCGGCTGCCGTAACTGTTGAAGTCGCTCTTGCGGACGCCCTTGGTGACGAGGTACTGGCCAGCGGGCGAGGCCTCGGCGATGTCGCCGGCGGGGGAGATGTGGTCGGTGGTGACGGAGTCGCCGACGTGGACGAGGCAGCGAGCCCCGCGGATGGAGGGCAGCGGACCCTCGGGCGCCCTGGCGGGCATGTTCTCGAAGTACGGCGGGTTCTGGATGTAGGTGGAGTTGTCGTTCCAGGAGAAGAGTTCGCTCTTGCTGATGGGGACGGCGTTCCACGTCGGGTTGCCGGTGAAGACGTTGCCGTACTGCTTCTTGAACTGATCGGGCGTGAGGCAGGAGTTGCGGAGCGCGACGACCTCGTCGTGCGTCGGCCAGATGTCTTTCAAATAGACCGGCCTGCCGGACTTGTCCTTGCCGATGGGGTCGGTCGCGAGGTCGATGTCGACGGTGCCGGCGATCGCGTAGGCCACGACCAGCGGCGGGCTGGCGAGGTAGTTGGCCTTGACCAGCGGGTGCACGCGGCCCTCGAAGTTTCGGTTGCCCGAGAGGACGCTGGAGACGATCAGGTCGCCCTTCTTGATGGCGACCTCGATCGACTCGGGCAGCGGGCCGGAGTTGCCGATGCAGGTGGTGCAGCCGTAGCCGACGGTGTGGAAGCCGAGGGCTTCGAGGTCTTCGACGAGGTTGCCCTTCTGGTAGTACTCGGTGACGACCTTGGAGCCGGGCGCGAGGGAGGTCTTGACCCACGGCTTGCGGGTCAGGCCGAGCGCGCGGGCCTTGCGGGCGACGAGGCCCGCGGCGATCATCACGTCGGGGTTGCTGGTGTTGGTGCAGGAGGTGATCGCGGCGATGACCACGTCGCTGTGGTGCAGTTTGAAGCGCTTGCCGTCGAGCGTGACGTCGACGCCGTCACAGCCGGCATCGCCGGTCACGGTCCCGTTGTCGGGGTTGACGCCGGCGCCGGCGGTGTTGCCGCCCTCGGCGACCCAGCGGTTGAGGTTGATCGCCTCGGCGGGGACCTTCTTGGCGAAACTGTCGACCAGTTCCTTCTGCCAGGTCGCCTGCATGTCGGTGAGGAGGACGCGGTCCTGCGGGCGCTTGGGGCCGGCGAGGGAGGGCTTGACGGTGGCGAGGTCGAGTTCGAGGATGTCGGTGAACTCGGGCTCGGGGGTGGAGGCGTCGCGCCAGAACATGTTGGCCTTGCAGTAGGCCTCGGTGAGCGTGGCCTCGGCATCGCGCCCGGTGAATCGGAGGAACTCGATGGTGCGGTGATCGACGGGGAAGAAGCCGACGGTTGCGCCGTACTCGGGGGCCATGTTGGCGATGGTGGCGCGGTCGGGGACGCTGAGGGCGTCGATTCCGGGGCCGAAGAACTCGACGAACTTGTCGACCACGCCTTTGGCGCGGAGCATCTGCGTCACGGTGAGGACGAGGTCGGTGGCGGTCGCGCCCTCGGGGAGTTTGCCCTTGATGCGGAAGCCGATGACCTCGGGCGCGAGCATGTAGTAGGGCTGGCCGAGCATGACGGCCTCGGCCTCGATGCCGCCGACGCCCCAGCCGACCACGCCCAGCCCGTTGATCATGGTGGTGTGGCTGTCGGTGCCGACGCAGGAATCGGGATAGACCCAGGTGTTGGCCCCCGAGGAGCAGGGCTTGGTCATCACGCCGGGCGAGAGATACTCGAGGTTCACCTGGTGCACGATCCCCGTCGCCGGGGGCACAGCGCGGAAGTTTCGCAGGCTCTGCTGGCCCCACTTCAGGAACTCGTAGCGCTCGCGGTTGCGCTCGAACTCCTTCTCGGAGTTGATGGTGAGCGCCACCTTCGAGGCGAACGCATCGACCTGCACGCTGTGGTCGATCACCAGATCGCACGGGACGAGCGGGTTGATCGCCGACGGGTCGCCGCCGAGTTTCTTCATCGCGTCCCGCATCGCGGCGAGGTCGACCACGCACGGCACGCCGGTGAAGTCCTGCAGCACCACCCGGCCGGGCATGAACGGGAGTTCGGTCTTGCTCGGGCTCTTGGCGTTCCAGTTGGCCATCCCGGCGACGTCATCGGCCGTCACCACGAAGCCGTCGACGTTCCGCAGCATCGCCTCGAGCAGCACGCGGAGCGAGAAGGGCAGGCGCGAGACGGGCTTGCCGATCTTCTGCTTCTCGAGCGCGGCGAGGCTGGCGTAGGTGTACGTCTTGCCGTTGGCGGTGAGGGTTGCGCGGGCGTTGAACGGGTCGGGTCTCTGGGCGGCCATGGTGGGTCCTCCGTGTGCGTTGCTGGTTCAACGGTAGCATTCGCCGCGCATGAGTCGAATCAATCGGAATCGAACAAACGATCATTGCAGGTTATTGATTGTCGTCCACGTGCGAGGGCGACGGCTTCCGGGCCGGGCGATCGACGAACGTCCGCGTCTCGGAGTGGAACCGGCGCATCCCGATGTACCAGACGCTCATCGCCGTGCCGAGGACGAACAGCGCCGCCAGCGACCAGAACAGCCAGTCGATGCCGCCATCGAACAGGTGCAACTTGATCGCCCCCGCCGCGGCGGAGCCCACACCCATCATCAGCCCGAAGTACACCCGGGGGTCACGCTTGGTCTTCTTCTCCACGGGAAAGTGTATGGATAGCGGTCGCGGGCGGTGCGCACGGGCGGCGGCTCACTCTGGCCGTGTCCGCGCAGGCGCCGCCCGTGCCGGCGCAAGCATGACTCGCTCGAACTCCGCCACGGCGGGGCTCGCCGCCCGGTCGCGCCTGCGCACGATCGCCAGCGAGCGGGATAGTTTCCCGTCGCGGCAGGCCAGGCCTTCGCCTTCCTTGAGGGCGAAACGCGAGACGAAGCCAAGCCCAATCCCCGCCGCGACCATCTGCTTGATCGATTCGATCGAGCGCAACTCCATGACCACGTTGAGCGACACGCCCGCGGCCGCGGCGGCGCGATCCAGCAGTTCGCGCACGGCGGTCCCGGCCTCGAACGCCACGATCGGTTCGCCCGCGATGTCGGCCCAACGGAACGTTCGTGCGTCGCCGGCTCGTTCGCCCTTCTCGCGCGGGTCGCCCGGCGCTCGGGTCGCGTGCGCCCGCTTCGCGCGGCCTTCCGCACCGATCAGCCGCAGTTCATCCTCGACCAGCGGGATGCGGAGCAGGTCGTCGGTCTCCGGGCCCTTGAGCGGGAGCGTGACGATCCCGACATCGAGTTCGCCCGACGAGACCGCCGCGGCGACTGCGCTGCTCCCCGCTTCGCGCACATAGAACCGCAACCCCGGGTGGGACCTGCGGATCGCCGATACGACGCGCGGGAGGAGGTAGGTGGTCGCGGTGGCGCCTCCGCCGATGCGGATGGATCCGCGCTGGAGCCCGATGACCTCGCGCACGGCGGTGATCGCTGCATCGGCGCGGCGGACGGCGTCCTCGGCGTGGGTCAGGAACACCCTCCCGGCCTCGGTCAGATCGATGCCGCGGCCGGTGCGGGCGAGCAGTTCCGCGCCGACCTCGGTTTCCAACTTGCGCACCATGGCGGAGAGCGCGGGCTGTGAGATGCCGAGTTGCCGAGCCGCGCGCGTCATGTGGCGGGCTCGTGCGATGGCGATGTACTGGCGCAGGGTGGTGAGTTCCACGAGTGGAGCGTATCCGGACTGAGCGGGACGCTGTGCGCCCGATCGTGTATCCTTCGGCCATGCCGCGACAGGGTCTTGCCTCCATCTGCTGGTCCGCCGCATTGCTTGCGGGTTGCTCCGCGGCGCTGGCGCAGTCGAACACGCTTCGACTGGATGATGCGGGACAGTGGGAACAGACCCACGCGCCGGTGGCCGGCACGACGGGCGCGCTGCTGGCGGATGCGCGGCGTGCGCTGGCGGAGGATCGCCCCGGCGCGGCCCGGGTGATCCTCGATCCGTGGATCAAGGCCAACGAGCGCACGGGCGATCCGGATCTGCCGCAGGCGCTGCTGCTCCGCGGCGATGCGTTGACCGCGCTGGGCGATGAGTACAACGCGCTGTACGACTATGAGCGGATCATCAAGGAGTTCGCGGCGACCGAGAGTTTCACGGTCGCCGTCGAGCGCGAGTTGAACATCGGCGTGAACTATGTGAACGGTCTGGACCGGAAGTTCTTCGGGGTTCGGATCCTGGCGGCGGATGACATCGGGGAGGAACTGCTGATCCGCGTGCAGGAGCGCATGCCGGGCAGCCGCGTGGCGGAGCGTGCGGGGATTGAACTGGCCGATTACTACTACCGGACGCGGCAACTCGGCCTCGCGGCGGACGCGTACGACCTGTTCGTTCAGTTGTACCCGCGCAGCCAGTACGTGGCGAAGGCGATGGAGCGGCGGATCTACGCGACGATCGCGCAGTACAAAGGGCCGCGGTACGACGGCTCGCCGCTGCTGGATTCGCAGGTGCTGGTCCGGCGGTTCGCGTCGCTGTACCCCGCGCAGGCGCAGGCGGCGGGGCTGGACGATGCGCTGGTCGCGCGGCTGGACGACTCGGCGGCGGACGAACTGCTCGAGTCGGCCCGGTGGTATCTGCGGAGCGATGATGAGGTCTCGGCCCGGTTCGTGCTGAGGCGGCTGCTGCGGGAGCGGCCGCGATCGGCCGCGGCGCAGGACGCGTATGCATTCATGGTGGAGCGGAAGTGGATCATCCCGCCGCGAGATCCCGAGCCCGCTCCGAAGTCCGAGGCCGGGCCCGTGACGGCGCCGGTGCCTTCATCCGGAGCGGCGGCCGTGACGACGCAGGAGGACCCGCGTTGAACCGTGCACTTCCCGCGATTGCCGGGCTGCTGGGCGCGATGTGGGCCGCGGCGGCGGGCTGCTCGTCGGACCCGACGAAGGGGTACTCGTTCTCGTCGTCGTTCTCGACGGATGTTCGGACGGTTCACGTGCCGATCTTCGAGAATCCGACGTTCGCCCGCGGGCTCGAGATCGAGTTGACCGACGCGATCATCAAGGAGATCCAGCGGACGACGCCGTGGACGGTCGCGGCATCGGACTCGGCGCAGACGCAACTGACGGGGAAGATCAACGACGCGCAACTCCGGCGTCTGTCCACCGGGCGCGGGTCGGGCCTGGCGCAGGAACTGGCCTACACGATCACCGTCGAGTTTGAGTGGAAGGATGCGCGCAACGGGAAGGTCCTTGTTTCGAGGAAGGACTTCAGCGCATCGGACACGTTCATCCCGACGCAGGGTCTCAACGAGCGGATCGAGACCGGGCAGCACGGGGCGATCCAGCGGCTCGCCCGGGACATCGTGGCCGAACTTCGGTCGAACTGGTAATCGGCGAAGCCTAGCGTTGAACAGCCGATACAAGCCTGAGGCTGGTTCGGTGGGCCGCGCACCGGGTTTTGATTGCCAACAGCATCCGATCCCCGTCCAGCCGACGAACGTAGGAGTGGTGCGGGTGTGTATTGGCTGATCGTGAGCAGAGCGGACTTTTCGACGAGAAACTGAGTGAAACCGGACCGAGAACTGATCGACGCTGACCTGCTCCGCGTGTCTGTTTCTGAGAAGGAGCGGTCGGGTTCGCCTCGCCGCGGCCGTGAGGGCGGCGACGGCGGACGGACCCCCCCCGGTAATGGCGGCGACGGCGGCCGAGGCGGTGCGGGCGGCCCATCGGGCGGCGGCGGGCGCGGCGTGCTGAGCGCGGCGGTGGTGCTGCTGGTTGTGCTGATGGCGCTCGTGCTGACCCAGGCGATGTTCAGCCAGGGGCAGACGGTCAATACGTGGCAGGAGTTCCAGAACCTGTACGCCTCGGACCCGAACATGACTGTCGAGGTCCGTGACACGGCGATCCACGGCATCACCGACAGGCTTCCCGGGCAGGAGGGCAAGCCGGTCACGGTGGTGTTCCGCACGGGCGGCGGGAAGCAGGATTTTTATCTCGACCAGGTGAACAAACTCACGGGCGGGAAGTTCAAGCAGATCCCGACGAGCGACTGGCAGAAACTGCTGATCTCGCTGCTGCCGTTCGTCATCATCATCGCGCTGATCTGGCTGTTCATTTCGAGGATGCTGCGGTCGGCGGCGGGCGGCGGGCCGGGCGGGATGCTGGGGAGTTTCGGCAAGTCCAAGCACCGGATGTTCACGAAGGAGAACACCGGCGTCACCTTTGCTGATGTGGCGGGGATCGACGAGGCGAAGGACGAGGTCACGGAGATCATCGAGTTCCTGAAGAACCCCAAGCGGTTCATGAAACTGGGCGGACGGATCCCGCGCGGGGTGCTGCTGATCGGCGAGCCGGGGTGCGGCAAGACGCTGCTGGCCAAGGCCATCGCCGGCGAGGCGGATGTTCCGTTCTTCTCGATCTCGGGTTCGGACTTTGTCGAGATGTTCGTGGGCGTCGGCGCCAGCCGCGTGCGGGACCTCTTCAAGCAGGCCAAGGAGTCGGCCCCGTGCATCATCTTCCTGGATGAGATCGACGCGGTCGGCCGCCGTCGCGGCGGGGGTTTCACGACCGGCGGTCACGACGAGCGTGAGCAGACGCTCAATGCGATCCTGGTTGAGATGGATGGATTCGCTTCGGCGGACGGCGTGATTGTGATCGCGGCGACGAACCGGGCCGATGTGCTCGACCCCGCGCTGACGCGTCCGGGCCGGTTCGACCGGCAGATCGTGGTGCCGCGGCCGGATGTGGTCGGGCGGATCGAGATCCTGAAGGTGCACGCGAAGAAGGTGAAACTCGGGGCGGATGTGGACCTGGAGCGGATCGCGCGTGCGACGCCGATGTTCAGCGGCGCGGACCTCGCGGCGCTGATCAACGAGGCGGCCATCGCCGCGACGCTGCACAACAAGGACTTTGTCGAGCAGGAGGACCTTGAGGAGGCGCGCGACAAGGTGAAGTTCGGGCGTGCGCGCAAGTCTGCGCGGCGGGAGAAGGACGACAACAAACTGACGGCGTATCACGAGGCCGGGCACGCGGTGCTGCAGGCGATCCTGCCGGATGCGGACCCGCTGCACAAGGTGACGATCATCCCGCGCGGCAACGCGGGCGGGGCGACGTTCAGCCTGCCCGAGAAGGACCGCATGGGCTATGGCGTGAAGTGGCTGAAGGCCACGATGCGCGTGCTGTGCGGCGGGCGGATCGCCGAGGAAAAGGCCATCGGCGACATCTCGACGGGCGCGGCGATGGACATCGCGCAGGTGACCAATCTGGCGAGGATGATGGTGCTGGAGTGGGGCATGAGCACGCGCCTGGGCTTCGTGCGGTATGCACCGTCGGACACGCGGGAGATGTTCGTTCCCGAGAAGGACTACTCCGACGAGACGGCGCGGATCATCGACGAGGAGATCCGGCGGCTGGTGGATGAGGCCTACAACGAGGCGCAGCGGCTGATCGAAGGGAACTGGGAGAAGGTTGTGGCCGTCGCCGAGGCGCTGCTCAAGTACGAGACGCTCTCGGCGGATGAGGTCCGCAAACTGCTCCGGGGCGAGAGCGTCGGGAAGCCGACGGTGGGCGACCTGCTCGCGGCCGAGGCCCGGCGCGAGGCGCAGGCCGCGCAGGCGGCGCGACAGGCAACTGAACCGCCGCCGGAACTGCCGCCCAACGCGATTCCGCGCCCGGCGTGATGAGAGCCGGGTTCGAGCCCTGAGTGTGCACTTGGAGCGAGCGCCGCGCGGGCGCCGGCTATTCCTGCCACGCCTTGGTCACGATGCCGTCCTTGAGTTGGACGAAGGTCGCGCCCTCGGTCTCGTGCAGGCTTGAGCCGCCGAAGACGAGGAACACGGAACTGCTGCTGCTCCGGGCGCGGCGGTAGGCCCACTTCCAGAGCGATGTGCCATCGTCCATGCACGCCTTGGTGGTGGGCTCGCCGAGGGCGGTGAGGATCCACTTCTCGGTGGTGACTCCCGGCTCGATCTCCATGAACGTGGATCGGCCGACAAACTGCCCGGACATCTCCTCGGTCGAGGAGCCGCTGACCAGGCATCCGCCGAGCGGGAGGCAGGAAGCGCTGAGCAGTCCCGCTGCGAGAAGTCGATTCCGTGAGTTCATGGATCGGTCTCCGATTGCTGTCGCCCCGGGTGCACGGCGCCGCGCTTTCGTTCGCGGAAGATCCGGCATGAGCGTTCAATCTACCGCGAGACTTGGGATTGCGTCGCGGCCATTTGCAGCAAAGTCCGGACCCGGGTGGCCCGGTAGGCCTCGTCGGTCATGATTCCGCGGGGGGCTTTCTCGGTCATAACTACTTGTGGCGGCGTTGCTTGCGGTGAGTCCGACACGCGGGTGTCGATCCCGAGCACCCTCTCGACATCGCCGGCTTCCGTGCGCTGGGAGGGATACCGAAGATCGTGGATGGCCGCGGAAACCGCGGGGGAAGGGGCGCTGCCTGCCGGGAGCGAGCCAAGGTAGAAAATGGTGCCGGGCGGCACCAGCGCGAGTTGGCCCTTCTCTGTCGTGCGGTACGTTGATCTCGGGAAAACCGCGGCGAGCCCGCCGCTGATTCTTGCCAATCGTTCGCTGCCATCCTCGCCGCCGGGGAGGCGATAGACATGGTCGAACCCCAGCGGCTGGCGCAGGTCCGTCGGCTGCATCGCGAGACTGGTTCGGAGCGGACCGATGTCCTGACGCGTCTCGTCGAGCCGCTCGAGCGTGCGGAGGTCGATCGCGTGACCGGCGGTTCGGGTCGCTGATGGAGGGACTGCCCCGCCGATGGCGCACGCGGCAATCGCGAGATGGATGGATGCGCTGAGCATGCTTCCCAACTCCATCGGTTCAAACGCGGCGGTGGCTCGCCTCAACGCAGCAGGATTGTGACGTTGATGGTGACCCCGGCCTTCGGATCGTCCTTGGACAGTTTGGAGAGTGCCTCGCCCTTGGCCGTCCAGCGATACACCGCGTGCAGCACCGGCGAATCGACCTCGGTGATGCCGGTCGGCTCGAGGAACGTCGCCTGCGCGACCCGTCCCTCCCGGTTGAACGTCACTTTCAATCGCGGGTTGTTGGGCGGATAGACCGTCAGCCGCGTGACGCGCGAGAACTCCGGACGGCGGGTGACGATCTCCAGCCCCTTGGCCGCGGCGGGCCTGCCGAAGCGGATCTCGACCGCCTCTTCGAGGCTCGCGGCGTCCGACTCGCGGTCGCTCTTCTCGCCGGGCCGATCGCCCGGGCTGTTGGTGGTCGGGCGGCTTGCCAGCGGGGTGGGTTGTCCCGGTTCATTCGGGCTGGGTGCGGGAGGAACGGGCGGCGCCGGGCGGGCTGAAGGCTGCGGGTCTTCTTCGCCGGGCTCTGTCTTGACGGACTCAAACGGCGGGCCGACGAACGCCCTCGCGGCTGATTCTGCGGCCTCGCCGAGCGACTCCGGAGTTTCCGACATCAACGGGCCATCGAGGTCGTCCTGAACGGGCTCGGTGATCTTCTCGCCGCCCGCCATGGTGTCGGCCGGCTTCGTGTCCTTCGGGCCTTGCTCGGCGCTTCGTGCCGGGGGCTGGTTGGTCGCTTCCGAAGCGGGCTTCGTCGGAGCGGGTGGCGCCGGATCGAGCGTTGGCGTCGGCGGCACGGGCGGCGAGGGTGAACCGGCGGGGGTCGGCTCGCTGCCGCTGTCGGGTGTTGCGCCTGCGGTGCCTTCCGGTGCGGCTGTGCCCGCGGCGGGATCGAGCCCGGGCTGCTCGACATCAGACTTCATCGCGGCGTGCGGCGTCGGCTCGTTGAAGCCCATCCAGTTCTTCGTGTCTTGGGAAGAATCGGAAATCCCCAAAACAAGTGGCTGTTCTGGTTCGGGCTGAGGCTGAGGGGGAAGAGCGGGAGGCTGCGGTTTCTCAGCCGCGGGCTCGGGAGTCGGCTCATCGGCCCAAGCCAGCAGCATGGGAAGCGATGCCTGAGATTGCCGCACGCCGGGGCCGCTTTCGACGGCCACGCCGATCTCGCTTGCAACGAGGACCAAGCCGCCGTGGGCCGTGAGGCTCAGGCAGATCGCGAGCAGGAGCAGGTGCTTGTGTCCGGTGCCCCGCATGACGAAAGTACGGTAGGCTTCGCCCCTCGCCGTCGTGAGCGATCAGACGGTTTTTGTTTGGGTTCCTGACGATCAACCGGGCCACATTGCGTACTGTCACGGAGCGACGAGGGCGATTCGCCCGATTGGGAGTGCTTTGCAACCGCTTCTGTGGCGCGGCGGTGCACCCCGCCGGAATCACGGAATCGATGCCATGATCCGATCCTGGCCCATGCTGAAGATGCTGACGATCGCGGCGACGACCTGCGTGGTCGCTGCGCCGGGATTGGGGGCAGCGGGAGATGATGGATTGGGCCAGCCGGCCGCGGGCGGAGCGGCGGTGGATCGCCCGCTGCTGGAGGTGGGCGGCACGGCTCCGAAACTGTCGATCAAGAAGTGGGTCCGCGGCACGCCGGTGACGTTCGAAACGGGCAAGGTGTACGTCATCGAGTTCTGGGCGACGTGGTGTGCGCCGTGCCGGCGCGCCATCCCGCACCTGAGCGATCTGCAGCGCGAACTCGGCCCCAAGGGCGTGACCATCGTGGGCGTGGCGAGCCAGGAACACAAAGGTCTTGCCGACCTCGAGCAGTTTGTCGAGCGGCAGGCCGACCGGATGAACTTCGCCATCGCGTGGGACGATGAGGGGCGCACTGATCGGGACTGGATGGCCGCGTCGAAGTCCGATGGGATTCCCACGGCGTTTGTCGTCGACCAGAAGGGCCGGATCGCGTGGATCGGGCACCCGATGGCCGGGCTCGACCGGGTGCTGGGCCAGGTGGTGGCCGGGACATTCGACATCGAGGTCGAGGCCGTGCTGGCGAGGCGGACGCGCGAGGTCCGCGCGAGGACGCAGCCGCTGGCGGCGGCGTTCAGCGAGGCCCGTCGCGCGGGTGACGATGCGAAGGCGCTGTCGATCGTGGACGAGATTCTGCGGCTCGACCCGCGGATCAACGGCGAGTGGTCGCTGGCGAAGTTCGAACTGCTCGCGGTGGACCTGAAGGAGCCGGACCGTGCGAACACGTTTGCGCGTCAGTGCGTGGAGTCGAGCATCAGCGAGAACGCGGATGACCTGCTGAACCTGGCCTGGTTCATCCTCGATGAGCCGGGGCTGGCCAAGCGGGACACCAAACTCGCGCTGCGTGCTGCGCGCCGCGCCGAGGAACTCTCCGGCGAGCGGTCGTCGGTGGTGCAGATGGTGCTGGCCCGGGCCCTGTTCATGAACGGGGACAAGACCGGCGCGGTCCGCCACCAGGAGCGCGCGGTCGAACTGGCGGACGCCGGGGCCGATCAGGACGCGCAGCGGAAGCGGCTTGCGGAATACCAGAAATAAGTCGCGCGCGTGGCGGGACGAGTCCTGCGGGCTGGCGGCTGCGCCGGCGGTTCAGCCGGCCTTGCGCCGCAGCGAGGGCAGCGGCCCGACGAGGTCGCCCACGCCCATGCCGTCCATCGGGTAGTGCTCGCCGAGCGCGCCCGCGAGCGCATCGGGGGTCGCCAGCACGAAGTAGCACTGGATGGGGATCTGTCGCGTGGCGAAGTTCATCGCCCGCACCAGCGACTCCTGGAGCGTGCAGACCATGAGTTCCGAGCCGTCGTAGCCCATGGGGAGGACACGGAACTGCCATGCCTGACGCCGGCTGACCAGTTCGCGGACGGCGGGGTCGACGGCTTCGACGCGCGGGTCGAGCCAGCGGGTCGTCGCCGCGTACTGCTCGGCCCATGCGTCCTCAACGGCGGAGGCCTGGATCCCGAACATCTGCTCGGCGAGTTCGCCGAAGGGGCGGTGGGTGGCACGCTGGCGCTGGAGCACCTGCTCGCACTGCTCGCGGGTCAGGACGCGCTGGCGCACCAGCAACTCGCCGATCGGTAGCCGCATTTCGACGCCTCCGGACTTCGGAGCGCCCTCCCCCAACGCGAGGGGCGGCGCTGCACAACCGTCCATCGGCGGTTGCGCGCGGCCCCTCGTGCAGATCGGCCGGGGATGTGCCGGAGGGGGAACGATTCTGCGAGTTGTCGCGGCTGCGGGTCCTGCGCGCGTGGTAACGGCGGGGACGGCACGGGTCCTTCCCGCGAGCGTCTGATAATGCCTGACCGGCGCGAGATTCAGTTGACGGGTTCGATCGAGACCCTGAGCCGCTTGCTGGCGAACTGGTCGCGGAACAACTCGGCGCGTTCCTTGTGGGTGATGAGCACCTGTGCAGCGCCGCGCGTGTGCGCGGTCATCATGATCTCCATGGCGCGGCCGGAATCCAGACGCGTCAGTTCGATGATGGTCCGCACGACATAGCGCATCTCGTTCAGGTCATCGTTGTGCAGCACGACCCGGTAGGGCGGCAGGGGCTGCCCGGGCTTCGAACCCGCCTTGGGCTGCACGGCGGCGGCTGCTGCCGGAGTGCTGCCCGGCGCAGCAGGGGAGTCGTGCCGTGCCGCGTCGTTGGTCTGGTGCCCGGTGCTCATGCCCAGCCTCCTGATCGCCGCGATTCATCGCGAGAACATCTCGTCGGCGGCACTCCACACCGTACCCCTTCGGCGCGAAGAGGCAAGCGGTTCGGCCCGGAAGTGCAGCGGGAACCCTCTCCGGGACGAAGAGAACAGACGGGTGCATCGCCGATCCGGGTGAGATCCCGGGCGGCCGCCGACGGAAGGGGCGCCGTGTTCCGCGTGATGATCCAGAATGCGTCCGGAGGGGACCTTGGCAGTTTCGGCCTGTCGAGCGCGGCCGGAGCGCACCGGCGCCTGGTGATTGGAAGGGCGGACGACTGCGACCTGCGGATCCGGCATGGGTCGATCTCGCGGCATCACTGCTGCCTGGAGCAGGATGACGATGGCGAATGGGTGCTGCGCGACCTGGGCTCGACCCTCGGCACCATCGTCGACGAGGTGCGGGTGGCCGAGGCCGCGGTGCACGACGGGCTTGTGGCCCGGATCGGCTCGGCCGTGCTGCGGTTCCAGGCGGTCCCGGCCTCGGTGCCGCCGCGGGACGGCCCGGCGCGCACCTGAGCCTGAGGGCACAAATCAGAGGCCTAACGCCCGATAACGCTTGCCTCGGGTGCATGGGCGCACCAAAATCCCGCGCGTCCGCAGTCCGAGCCGATAACACCGCGGCGGCGCGCCCGCAGCGCGCCTCCCCGCCCACGGAACACTCCATGCCCGCCTCTTTTGCGAATCCAGCAGCCAACTCCGCAGACGTCGGCCTTGTCGGCCTCGCCGTGATGGGCGCGAACCTCGCGCTCAACATGGCCGACCACGGCTTCAAGGTGGCGGTGTACAACCGCACGGTGGCGGTGACGGAGCAGTTCATCCGGGAGAACCCGCCGGGCGTGATCGGGCCGGGCGGCGCGCTCGTCGCGGCGGCGGAGTTGCAGCAGTTTGTCGCGAGCATCCGCCGGCCGCGCCGGATCGTGATCCTCGTGAAGGCCGGCCCGGGCACCGACGCGGTGATCGACGGGCTGGTTCCGCTGCTGGAGAAGGGCGACTGCGTCATCGACGGCGGCAACGCCGAGTGGACCGACACGGTGCGGCGCGAGAAGGCGCTCTCCGAGCGGGGGCTGCTGTTTGTCGGTTCGGGCGTCTCGGGGGGCGAGGCCGGGGCGAGGTTCGGTCCGTCGCTGATGCCCGGCGGGAAGCCGGAGGCGTGGGAACTGATCAAGCCGGTGTGGACGAAGATCGCCGCGAAGGTGGATCCCAAGTCGGGGAAGCAGTACCTGGATGCGTCGCCGGGGCGTCCGGCGGGCGCGCCGGGCGCGGTGCCGTGCACGGCGTACATCGGTCCCGGCGGCGCGGGGCACTACGTGAAGATGGTGCACAACGGGATCGAGTACGGCGACATGCAACTGATCTGCGAGGCGTACCACTTCATGCGGGAAGTCCTCGCGATGGAGGTGGGGCGCATCGCGGAGGTGTTCGCCGAGTGGAACCGGGGCGACCTGGACTCGTTCCTGATCGAGATCACCGCGGACATCCTCAAGCAGCGCGACCCCGTGACCGGCAAGCCGTTCGTGGATGTGGTGCTCGACGCGGCGGGGCAGAAGGGCACCGGCAAGTGGACGATCAACTCGGCGCTGGACCTGGGTGTTCCCGCGGCGACGATGGCCGAGGCGGTGTTCGCCCGCAACATCAGCGCGCTGAAGGACGAGCGGATCGCGGCGAGCAAGGCTCTCCCCGGGCCGAAGGTCGGGGAGCATTCGCACTCGACCGGGTCGGGTGAGTACAACTGGGTCGACGCGGTTCGCGATGCGCTGTACTGCTCGAAGATCTGCTCGTATGCGCAGGGCTTCGCCCTGATGCAGGCGGCGAGCAGGGCGAACGAGTGGGGCCTGAAGTTCGGTGAGATCGCCTCGATCTTCCGGGGCGGGTGCATCATCCGCGCGAGGTTCCTGCAGAAGATCACCGAGGCGTACGCGAGGCGTCCGGACCTGCCGAACCTGCTGCTCGACGGGTACTTTGCGAAGACGATCGACCGCGTGCAGCAGCATTGGCGCGGCGTGGTCGCGCGGGCCGCGGTGCAGGGTGTCCCGGTGCCCGCGTTCGCGTCGGCGCTGTCGTACTTCGATTCCTACCGGGCGGCCCGGCTGCCCGCGGGCCTGCTGCAGGCGCAGCGCGACTACTTCGGCTCCCATACGTATGAACGGGTGGATCAACCCCGCGGCCGGTTCTTCCACCTGGACTGGCTCGATCCGGCCCGGCCCCAGCAGGCGGTGTGAATGGGGGAGCGCTGCGGAGCGGCGTGCGGCACCAACGGGCACCCTCCGCGGGGAAAGCGGGAGAGCCCGGGAGAGGTCCGATGGCATCGCTTTCAGTTCCGAATCTGACCCGGCTGACGAAGGCGGCGCGGCTGGCCCGCATGCGCCCGGCGGTCGCGGTGGAGGTGGAACCGCCCGGCGTGCTCCGGACGGGCCGGCTGGTGATCCGGCCGCTGCGATGGGACGATCGCGAGGCCTTCCTCGAAGCGGTCCGAGTGAGCCGCGCCGAACTCGACAGGTTCTGCCCGCTGCACAAGGAAGGCGAGACGGATGACGTCGTTTTCGACCGGCAGTTGCAGTTGAGCCGCGCGGCCGATGCGACCGGGCGCGCCTGGCGCAGGATCGCGGTGTGCCCGGATCGAGGCGGGCGGATCGTCGGGGCTTTCAACCTGAACGACATCTCCCACGGGCTGGTTCCCGGCGCTGAGGCGAGTTTCTGGGTGCGGACGGATGAGGCGGGGAAGGGCTTCGCTCGCGAGGCCATTGTTGCGATGCTGGCACATGCATTTGCGCCGCGCTGGCCGCGGGCTGTTGCGCCCGCCGGTCAGGCTTCGGGGCTGGGCCTGTCGCGGGTGGACGGGCTCGTGGCGCCGGGCAATACCGCCTCGCTGAGACTGCTCGAGCGGGCGGGGTTCCATGGTGACGTTGACCGGCCGACGCAGGTGCTGACGGTCCATGGCCGAGCCGTGGAGCACTTGCGGTTCATCGCCCATGCCCCGCTCAGGTCGGGCGTGTTGTGCGAGCCGCGAATCCCGAAGGGAGTGTCGCTCCGCCAGTCGATCGACTGGCTGATGACGATCGAGGGTCGCGCTGCGGAGCGGGGGGAGTGAGTTGAACCCGACTCCGGCCGAAGGCGGGCCGCGGATCCGGACCGCGCGGATGACGCTGAGGCTTCCGGTGGAGGCCGATCGCGGGGAGTTCATCCGCGCGATGCGGGACTCGGCGGATCACCTGCGACCGTGGTCGCCCCGGCTGGCGGAGGGCGGCGCGGACGACGCGTTCTTTGACCGCACGCTGGCGCGGGCCTGGAGCGAGTGGCGGGGCGGGACGGGCGTCCGGCTGATCGGGTTTCGCGACGACGGGCGGATGGCCGGGACGTTCAGCCTGAACACCATCGTCCGCGGCGTGTTCGAGAACGCGGATGCGGGCTGGTCGGTGATGACGGACTGTCTGCGGCAGGGGTTCGCGACCGAGGGCGTCATGGCCATGCTCGGGCTGGCGTTCCGCCCCGAGCCGCTGGGGCTTGGCCTGCATCGGGTGCAGGCGAACGTGATCCCCGCGAACGACGCGAGTTTGCGCGTTGCGCGGAAGTGCGGATTCCGCGAGGAAGGACTGGCGCGTGCGATGCTGCGCATCGACGGCCGCTGGCAGGACCATGTCATGCTCGCCAAACTGGCGGATGAACACCCGGTCGATCAGGGCGCGGGCGTCGGGGCGGGGGCGGGCATGAGCCCGGGGATCGGGTTGAGCGAGCCGTCGCGGTTCACGCGCAGTTGACCGGTGGCGACGAGGTAGTTGAGCACGGAGTTGCGCAGGTCGGTGCGTGCCTGATCGCGCGCCTGCTCGGCGCTCAAGAGGTCGTTGGCCGTGTCGACGCGGGCCTGGGTGTCCACCTCGTCGGCGCGGATCTCCTGCTCCTCCTGACGGCGCCTGGTGATCTCGACCCGCTGCTCGGCGAGCACGAGGTTGAACCTTGCCCGCTCGATCTCGCGGACCTTGGCGCGGACATCGAGGATGAGTTCATCGCGGAAGCGGTCGAAGTTCCGTTCGGCGGTCTGCAGCGCGATGATGCTCGACCGCAGTTGGAGCCGCTCGATCTCGCGGTCGAGGGGGATGCCGAACGTCAGCCCCGCGTTGTACCGCACGTCGTCGAGTTCATACACCAGCCCGCCCTCCCGCGCATCGGTGTCGGTCGGGAGCGTGACCCCCGCCGCGAGGTTGAGGTCCGGGAGCAGGTTGTTCTGCGCGTTGCGGACCTGTCGCTTGGAGTCGTCGACCTGGTCCCGCCGGTTCTGGAGGTCGAGGCGGTAGGCGAGCGCGAGTTCGGTCGCGGCGGTCATGCTCGACTCGGGCTCGGGGATCTTGAGTTCGAAGGGCTTGATGACCACCGGCTGGCGCACCGGGATGCCCAGGCGGACCTTGAAGCGGTCGAGCGCGAGCACGAAACTCTCGCGTCGGTTGGCGAGGCTGGCGCGGGCGTTGAGCGTGTTGTTCGCCGCGAGGTTGACGTCGATCTCCGGGAGTTTTCCGGCCTCGTACCACGCCCGCTGGCGTGCCTCGAGGGCCTCGAAACTCGCCAGTTGCTGCTCCTGGCTGGTGATGCCGTCGATCTGCTGAAGCAGCGAGAAATAGTCGCCCGCGATGCTGACGAAGAGGTCCCGCCGGAAGTTCTCAAAGTCCCTCGCCGCGTACACCAGGTTGCGCTCGGACTGGATCAGGCTCTCCTGGGCCACATCGCCCGCGCCGCGGAGCAGCGGCACCGTGCCATCGAGGACGATCTGCGAACTCTGGCGGTAGCGTCCGGAGGCGTTCATGCGGAGATCCTCCGCGGCCTGCCAGATCCACCTCGCCGCGACCTCGCCGCCGAACGGGAGTTGCTTCCGCACCGCCAGTTCGTTCACGATGTTGAGCGCCGAGGACGGTGCCCCGTCGTCCCATCCGCCGGTGACGTTCGCGGCGACTGTCGCGAAGAGGCGCGGGTCCCATCGGTGCCGCTCGATCAGCAGGCGGATGCCCGCGAGGATGTAGTCCTCTTCGGCCGAGAGGTACTCGCGCGCGGTGAGGTGCGACTGCCGCAGCGCGGCGGGGAGATCCAACTCCAGCGCGTTGACGGACGCCTCCTCCTCATCCTGCAGTGACTTCAGGCGGGATGCGACGTCGCGTGCCTCGTCGGCCACCTGGAAGGAGAGCGCATCGGCAGGGGGGTTGTTCGACGGGGGCTCCTTTTCGACAAGCCGCGGGTCTTCGAGCCCTGTCGGGGTCTGCCAGGTCCGCTCGGGCGCGATGGCACCGCCATCGAGGCGCTGGTTCCGCTCGCGCAACAGGGCGTTGGTCCGCCGATCGATGCCCGAGAGTCCCGAGTCGCACCCCGCAACAAGGGTCATGCAGACCGTGAGACCCATGGACATGGTGGATTGGCGGCAGATGAAGTTGAGAGATCGCATTTGTTTCGCAGAAGATAGGCGGTATTTCGGCACAGATCTCGGTGGTTTATTGCGGTTTTTGAAGGCTTGGCCTAACGTTTGGCCGCATCGTTGTCCCATGAATCGTGGCTTGTTTGATCCTTTGAGCCGGCTTTGGGGAGGGTTGTGCGGTCGGTCTCGGTGGGCAGCAAGTCTGGGTACGGCTGGACGGACCCGGCCCCTTGATGGTCCTGCCTACTAGGAGCCCGTGACAACCTATGGCCTCGATTACCTACGACGGGCAATCTTTCGTCCTGGACGGACGGCGCATCTGGATCGTCAGCGGCGGGATCAACTACGCCCGCGTGCCGCGTGCGAGTTGGGCCGACCGCATTCACCAGGCGAAGTCGGCGGGCCTGAACTGCGTGGAAACGCCGGTGATCTGGTCGCGCCACGAATCGCGCCCGGGGCAGTTTGATTTCAAGGGCGAGAACGATATCCGGCACTTTGTCGAACTGGTCGGCCAGGCCGGGATGTACTGCATTCTCCGTCCCGGTCCGTTCGTGGACAACGGCACGGACATGGGCGGGCTTCCGCCGTGGCTGCTGGGGATCGCGAACATCCGGCTGCGGACCAACAGCCAGGCGTTCCTGGAGGCGTGCTCGCGGTACATCACCGCGCTGGCGCAGCAGATCCGCGATCTGCAGGTCGTGAGTCCCTCGCCCAAGCGCGGCCAGCAGGCGGCCGCGGGCGGCGGGCCGGTTCTGCTCATTCAGAACGAGTGGGGCTGGACGTGCGGTCATGATGCGATCGCTGCGGGGTACCTGGGCGAACTCGACAGGTACTACCGGGAGGCGGGGCTGGCGGTGCCGATTGTGAACTCCAACGAACTCTGGCAGAGCGTGGAGGGCGAGATCGACGCCTGGACAGGCTATGAGGGGCTGCTCTCGCAGATCCGCCAACTCGGCTGGGTGCGGTCGGACCAGCCACGGATCGTGATGGACCTGAAACTCGGGCGCGATCGCGCCTGGGGAGCGCCGGCCCAGCCGGCGCGGAGCGGCCAGGATGTCCTCCGGGCGCTGGGCGAGGTGCTGGCGGCGGGCGGGCAGTACAACCTTTCGCCGTTTGCGGGCGGCACGAACCCGGGCTTCACGGCCGGTCGATGGCCGACCGGGCCGGGCGCCTTTGCGACCACCAGCGCCGATGCCGGCGCTCCGGTCGGCGAGACCGGGGAGCCCGGGCCGTCGCTGGGTGCGGTGCGACGGATCAGCACCTTTGCGTCGCGGTTTGGCCGGGTGCTCTCGCACCTGGAGACCAAGACGCCGCAGGTCGCGCTCCTGCCCGCGGAGGAAGGCGAGGCCGGGGCGGGTGTGAGTGTCGTGCACTGTTCGGGGGCGCAGGGCAGCGTGGCGTTCCTGTTCGGCTCGGGCGAGCAGCGTTCGGGCGGCCGCGGCGCCGGCAAGGGCGGGGAGCCGTCGCTGCTGCTCCAGGACGGCTCGACGCTTCCGGTCCCGATGGGGACGGAGCGGGTGGTCTGGTGCCTGCTGGATACGCGCCTGGCCGGGCGGTCGCAACTGAACTACTGCAACCTGAGCGCGCTGGCGCTGGTGGGCAAGGTCTTTGTGTGCTTCGGCCCCGAGTGCGCGCGGGCGCAACTCTCGATCAACGGCTCGCCGCTGGAAGCGCCGGTTCCGTCCGGCGGGGCGAGCAGGCTGCCCTCCGTGGTTGAGCATGAGGGCATGACGGTGGTCATCGCGAACACCGCGCAGGTGGACCTGATCCACCTCAACGACTCGCCGATCGGCGCTGCACATCCGGGCGCGGCCGGCGTGTACCTCGGCGTGCGCGGGCTCGATCGGCACGGCAAGCCGATCCTCCACCCCGACTTCAAGGCGTACACGCACATCGACGGTGACGGCAACGCGACTTCGCACAAGGTCGCGGCCCATCCGCCCGCCAAGCCGCACAAGCCGGTGAAGGTCGCGCTGGGAGAGTGGGACTGCGCGGGGCAGGAGTCGTATGTCGACGGGAGCGGGCCGCGGTTCGCGGCCATCGAGAAGCCCAGCGACCTCGTGTCCCTGGGCGCGGCGACGGGCTATGGGTGGTATCGGTTCCGGTTCTCCGGCGGTTCGGCGAAGCGTCCCAAGGTGCTGTTCCCGCACTCGGGGCATCGGCTGCACCTGTTTGTGGACGGCGCCGAGTCGGGGATCATCGGCGTGGGGCCGGGCGCCGAAACCGAGGCGGCGCTTGCGCTCCGCAAGGGCGAGCGCACGATCGTCGCGCTGGCCGAGAACCTCGGCCGCGTCGCGGGAGGCTCGGACCTCGGCGAGGCGACCGGCCTGTACGGCCATGCGTGGGAGGCCAAGGAAATCCGCCCGGGCCGACCGAAGATCGTGCCCTCCGACCCGGTGAACCTGCTGGCCTTCCGCGCCCCGCTGTGGAAGGTGCAGGAAGACGACGTCACCGATCCGGCTCGACTCACGTGGTCGATCCCGCATCGCACCAAGACGCCGATCGCGATGCTGCTGCCGGAGTTTGGCGCGGGATCCGCAGGCTCCCTCGCGGGGATCGTGATCGTGAACGGCCGACCGTTCCACTACTTCCAGACCGGGGGCTGCGGCGGCGGCGGCGGGCTGCTGTTCATCGACCTGCCCGCGCTGACGCGGGGCAACAACGAGGTGCAGATCGCCCTCGTGCATTCCACCAAGGACCACGCCGAGGAGTTGGGCGCCAAGGTCCGCTTCTTCGACTGCGTGGACTGCCTCACCGCCAAGGGTGAGTGGGCGTATGCGCGCTGGGAACGGCCCGCCCCGGATGCCTTCGAGCACGCGGGCAGGGGCGGACGCAAGGGCGGTTTGCCCTGCTGGTGGAGGTCCACCTTCACCGCGCCCGATGAGGAGGCGATCGGGCCCGGCCTGCTGTTCGACACGGCGGGGCTGAGCAAGGGACAGTTGTACCTGAACGATCGCAACGTCGGGCGATACTGGACGGCGACGGGCTCGGGCAAGGCCGTGGGGCCGCAGACGAGGCTGTTTGTGCCGCGATCGATGCTCTCGGCGGGCGAGCCCAACGAGTTGTACGTCTTCGACGAGCACGGGCACTCGCCGTCGCGTTGCCGCCTGATCGGCGCTGAGGGCGGCGTCTGGGGCGTGCCGGCCCAGGCGGGCAACAGCCCGGGCACGGGCGGCTGAATCGGTCCGGATTCGCGGAGCCAGCCATGAGCGGTGTGCCCGGCGACGGGAACGGATTGTTGTGGCAGCAGGCCGCGAGTTTCGCGGCCCGGGCGCACCGGCACCAGGTCCGGCGCGACGGCGCAACGCCCTATGTCGCCCATGTCTTCCGCGTCGCGATGACCGTGCGCGATGTGTTTGGGTGCGACGACCGCGTCTGCATCGCCGCGGCGCTGCTGCACGACACGATCGAGGACACCGGGGCCGACTACGACGAGATCGCCGAGCACTTCGGCGTCGAAGTGGCGGACTGCGTCGCCGCGCTCACCAAGAACATGGCCCTGCCCGAGGCTGAACGGGAGGCCGAGTACGACCGCAGGCTCGCGGCGGCCGACTGGCGGGCACGGCTTGTCAAGTTGGCCGACCAGTACGACAACCTCTGCGACCTGCGCGGAGGCGACGCCGCATTCCGGGCCCGGGCCGTTGCACGAGCGCGACGGGCGGTCGGTCTGGCCGGGGCCGATCGGGGCGTCGCGGTCGTCGAACGCGCGATGGCCGCCGTGCGCGTGCTTCTGGAACGCATCGGCTGATCCGGTCCTCGCGTGGATCGGGGTTTGAGATTGATGGCTCGCCGAGAGGCCTACTTGGGCTCATCGGCGCTGGCCGCGGCGGTGCGCTTGCGGGCCGCCGCCTCGTCCTGTTCCGCCTTTTCGGCGTTGATCGCTTCCAACTGCCGGTCGACGGCGCGCAGCCCGAGTTCCGACCGGACCACCCGTGCCTCGAGGATTGCCGCCTCGGCGGTGCCGGCCTGCGCACGGCCTGCTTCGCGCCGGTCCCGGCTGAGTTGCCCCTCCAGCGCCGTGCGCTTCTTGCCGAGGGAATCGACTTCCTCGGCGAAGGTCATCCGCGGCTGGGGATTGGGGTCGTCAAAGTCCAGGAACAACTGCAGGGCCTGCGCGTTGGCGCCCATCGCGTTGACCCGCCCCCCGTTCACGCCCCGCAGTTGAGCGGAGTACCACGACGAATCGTTGATGAGGTTCGAGGACCGCGCGCGGCCGCCCGCGTGCACCACGATCGACGGGCTCGACGGTTGAACCTTGATCTGCTGCATCTGCCGCATGCGGCTGGCCTCGAGCGCATCGGGCCACGCGTCCGGGTGCACCGGCGTCTTGATGGGCATTTCCGCCCGTGTGTAGGTCCGGGAGCGGGTTCTCCACGCCCGGTACAAGCGCGCCTCGTCCAGCGTGTTGTTGCGGAGTTCCCGGAAGTCGCCGAGTTTCACGTCGAACGTCAGTTTCTCTTTGCCGCGGCGGACGACGAGTTTCATCGTGTCCCCCGGATCGCGCGAGATGATCATGCCCTGGATCAGCGGCCGGCCGGCGCTGCCTGTGAGCGGGATGCCGTCGGCCTCGATGACGATGTCCCCGGGCTCGAGCAGTTTGTGGCACGCGAACGGCGGGAACGTGTCCTCGATCACGATCCGGTCGCGCAGCGTCATCAGGTCGAACTGCACGCCCATCGCCGCGCGGGGCGAACTGATGAACCGGTCTCTCGCGATTGTCAGCAGACGCGAGTGCGCTTCGAGCGGGAGTTGCGCCGTGGACAGGATGCGCTCGATGTCGGCGAGCCGGATGGCCTTGTCATCGCGGATGCGCACGGTGGCGAGTTCGCGCGCATGAAAATCCTGGGAAGCGAGGTCGGCGATCAGTTGTTCCAGTGTGGCCGCGGGCTGGGGCGCGAGCCCGGGCGCGGACTCGACCATGACCGGGCCGGCGGGTTGGGGGGCCTGCGCGCCGGCAGTCGCCGAGGCCGCGAGCAGCACGCAGAGGGCGGCACGCTGATTCGATCTGCCCGTCATCCGTGCCATGACTCGACTCCGAGACCGCCGCCGCCAACCGGGTGAACACTCAAGGCCGCCGCGGCGCACCCCGGTTGTACCGCCACTCTAAGGGTTGGTGGCCAGTCGGACAAGGGTCTGGCCGTGGGTTTCGAACCAGCCGGCGGTGCGATTGGCCAGCCGGAGCACCCCCAGGCCGGAAAACCGGCCGAAGCGGCCCGTGGCGGCGATGGGGAGCGTCGCTTCGGCGATGATCGCCTCGATGCACAGGTGCGGGATGGCGGACGACGGCCAATCGGCCGCCGCCGGTTCCACGCCGCGATATCCGGCCCAGAACGCGCTGAACAGCAGCGGCTCGAACGTCAGCGAGAACGGCGCCCGCGTGGGTCCCGGAGACGCGACCGGGCGCCGCCGGAGGGCGAACTGCAGCGCGCCGTTGGCGGCGTCGGTCATCGCCGGAGACAGCGACACGGAATCGAAGTCGAGGATGGCCGCGATCCGGGTCGGGGCGTGCCACAGCAGGTTTCCGGGGTGCCAGTCTCCATGGATGAGTTGATCGGTCAGGCCCGCGACACCCGACGCGGCCGCCGCGTCCGATGCGCGGATGTAGCGATCGGCCAGCGCGGCGGTGTGCTCGTGCAGCGCGGGGTCGCCGAGTGTGACGGGCAACTCGCCGAGCACGCGGGCAAGGTGCGGGTGCGCGTGGAACGAGCGCCGGGGCGGAGGCCAGTCGGCTCTGAGTTCCCGCAGCGCGGCGTGGCAGCGGCCCAGGAGTTCGCCGGCCGTCCGGGCCGCGTCGGGGGTGTAGTCGTAGGGGAGGCCGCGCACGAAGCGATAGATCTCGTAGACGTGCTCGCCGCTCTGGAGCATGGAGTTGTGCTCATCGCGCGTTCCGACAAGCGACGGCACCGGCAGGCCGCGGGCGGCCAGGTGCAGCACCACCTGGTGGGAGAGCGCAACGCGGTGGAGCCAGTCGGTCCGCGCAGCGCCCGGCGGGGGCGCGGCCCGGCGCTTGAGCAGGTATGCGCCGGTCGACGTGACCAGCAGCGCCTTGGGGCTGGCGCGGGACCCGGCCTTGAAGTGCTGCGCCGTGCGGACTTCGCCAAGGTCATAGCGCGAGCACACGACGGCGAGTTCGCCCGCGGTGATTCGTGCTCGGTCGTCGCTCAACTGGCTCTCCGTCAGACGGTCGTCCGCGGCGGCCCTGAAGAAGCGGGGGGGCAGGGAGGGGATGGGGCCGCACGCGTGGGTTGCCGTTGCGTCATGCCGGCCCGGCTCGGACGATCACTCGACGTTCTGGACCTGTTCCTTGATGCGGTCGATCGCGCCCTTGATCTCGACGGTCCACCGCGAAATCTCGGCATCCTGGCACTTGCTGGCGATGGTGTTGGCTTCGCGCAGCATCTCCTGCGTGAGGAAGTCGAGCGTGCGGCCGACCGGGCGCGGATCGGGGCCCGAGAGCAACTCGGCGAACTGGTCGATGTGGGCCGTGAGCCGGCTGATCTCTTCGGAGGTGTCCGCACGTTCCGCGGCGATGCCGATCTCCCGCACCACGTCGACGGCCTCGACCGTGACACCCAGTTCCTTGATCATCGCGGCGATGCGCGACTTGAGCCGCTTCTCATACTCGGCCATCACCTTCGGCGCGCGGGCGCTGACGAGTTTGAGCCGCTCGGCGATCACGTCGCGGTGGGTCAGCATGTCGTTGCGCACGACCTCGCCCTCGCGCAGACGCATCGCGAGCACGCCGTCGCACGCGCGGCTGACCAGTTCGGTGAGCGTGGCGCGGGCGTGCGCCAGCCTCACCTCTTCATCGGCCGGCGGCTGGAGCACACCGGGCAGCGCCAAGAGCGCCCCCAGGTCGATCTTCACGGCCTGCGTCCCGCTCTGCGGCAGGTCGGCGAGTTGGCGGAGGTAACTCTCCATCGCCGCCTGGTTGATGGTGTGCGCTGCGCCGCCGGAGGAGTCGGCGTGCTTGGCCGTCATGAACACCGAGCCGCGCGCGAGTTTGTGGCGCAGCAGCGTCTCGAGTTCGGCTTCCAGCGCCTGGAGTTCATCCGGCAGGCGGATCATCGCCTTGAAGTACTTGCTGTTGAGCGAGCGGACCTCGACGAAATAGTGCGCCGAGCCCACGTGCTTGGACGCCTCGCCAAATCCGGTCATGCTTCGGATCAAGCCATGCTCCTTGGCGATCGGGAGTTGATCAACCCGGATTGGTCGGGGGTGTGGTGGGGGGCGTGGCGGGGGGCTCGGGCTTGGGTTCGGGATCGACCCCGGCGACGGTCTCCGAATCATCGGAGCTGCCTCCACCGCAGGCGACCACGAACATCGCCAGCAGCACAACCACGCCAGAACCGAGCAGCAACTTCCTGTCTTTCAAGATTCTCTCCTCTTTCGCGTTTGCGAATCAGACGGGGACCCGATCACCGCGCATGACGAACACCGCTGCGTCGGACTGTCCGGACCCTAACACCCCCGCAGCGGCGAAAACCGGAAATCCGGCTGAAAAGAAAAAACCTGCTCGTAGCGGAAGTTCGGCCGCCCCGGCGTTGCCCTACTTCCGCGAAGGCACTATGTTGCCTTTATCGCCTGAGTCGGACGGACGCTCGCACTCAGGCGGGGAGAGGAAA
>CAYPEI010000015.1:0-44229 GCA_964409775.1 uncultured Phycisphaeraceae bacterium
CCCCCACCACCACCCCCACCGCCGCCACCGCCCGGCTGCGGCTGACCGGCGGCGCCGCCGCCGCCACGACCAGGTTGACCCTGCTGGCCAAAGCATGTGCCGGCTGCAGCGACGATGGAGACAACAGCAAGAACAGTGGAAAGACGACGCGTCATAGAGTGGCTTCCGTGGGTATGAGGTGCGAATCACCGACTCGAAGGCTGGATTTCAGGATAGAAGTCGAACCAGTGCTTGCTCAACGGGATGCTTCGATCGACATTGCAGTTGCCCAGAATAGGGGGATTGCAAGGCCCTCTCTCGCTCGCAAGCATTTCACGAGCGCTGAAGGAGTGCTTCGTGATTCTCGCGCTCAGTCATCCCCACACAGGAGCGATTCCATGTTCTCTCTGACCGCCGGTTCCGTCCGCGTGTTCGCCATTGCTTCCCTTGCTGGTGCGTTGCTGATCGCGCCATCAGGGTGCAGCACGGCACCCAAGTCGGACTCAGAGAAGGAAGTGCTCGGCACCCGGGCGCGTGACGCGATGGCGGAGTTCAAGCGGGCGGACCCGAGCCTGCAGCGCATGCTCGACAAGGCCCACGGCTACGCGATCTTCCCGAGCGTGGGCAAGGGCGCGGTCGGCGTCGGCGGGGCGTACGGACGCGGCGAGGTGTTCGAGGGCCAGGCGATGGTCGGCTACTGCGACCTTTCGCAGGGCACGATCGGATTCCAACTGGGCGGCCAGGAGTACATGGAACTGATCGTGTTTGAGACGAAGGCCGCGCTCGACTCTTTCAAGTCCAACACGTTTGAGTTCAGCGGCCAGGCGTCCGCTGTCGCCGTGCGGGCCGGAGCGGCGGCGAACGCGCCCTACCAGAACGGCGTGGCCGTCTTTACGGCGACCAAGGCGGGGCTGATGTTCGAGGCGTCGATCGGCGGTCAGCGGTTCACGTTCCAGCCGAAGTGATCTTCGTACGTGCCCGGTGCGTGCAGCAGGGTCGATCAGTGCGCCGCGGGCTCCCCAACCTCGGCGACGGTTTGGCGGGCGGCGTTGCGCGCATCGAACGCGGCGACGAGTTCTTCCTGCCACGGGTGCTCACCGAGCCACTGCACCCTGCCGTCCGCGACATCGCAGACCGCGCCGACGATCTTCAGTTTCCCCTCGCGGAGTTGTGCGCGGACGGGGCCGCTGGAGCGGATGAGGTCGAAGATGCTCTGCCAGACGTTTTCGCGGACCGCGGCGGCCGCGAGTTCCGCGTCGTCGGCGGCGGGATTGGTCTTTCGAGCCCGGGCCACGGCGGGCTCGATGTGCTCGATGAGGCCCGTGATGTTGGGCGGGAAGGCGTGTCCGGTCGTCGTCGCGGCGGCAACGGCTCCGCACTTGGAGTGGCCCATGATGACCAGCAGCGGGACGTTCAGGTGCTCTGCGCCGTATTCGATGGTCCCGGCTTCGTTGGAACCGACGACGTTGCCGGCAACACGGAGCACGAAGAGTTCTCCCACGCCGCGGTCGAAGAGCCGCTCGACGGGCAACCGGGAATCGGCGCAGGTGAGGATGGTGGCGAACGGATGCTGACCGCCCTCGGCGGCCGCGCGGCGGCGCGAAGTCTCGGTCGCGGGCGACGCGGTGTTCGCGGCGACCCATCGCTCGTTGCCTTCGCGGAGCAGGCGGAGGGCTTCCTCCGTCGAGATCGGGCCGTCGACGGCCTCGATGGCGGGCTTTGCGGGCTTGGCGGCGGGTTCCTTCTTTGAGGCGGCGGGGCCGGGACCGAACTCCGCGGGCGGCTTCGTCGCCGCGGGCGCCTTGGGCTCATCGGTCTTCGCGGTCTCCTTTGGCTGCTCGCTCTTGGCGGGCTCGGGCTTCGCCGCGGCCGGCTTTGTCGGCGCATGCGTTGCGGCCGGCGCATCGTGCGCGCCGTGGGTGTCGTCGAGCGCCCATCCACCGGCGGCAAAGACCGTCAGTCCGAGACCTGCGGCAAACATCCACGTGCGTGCGGCCATGGGAAACTCCTCGCGGACAGGCGTTGTCCGTATCGACGGCGTATCGGACGGTTCGGCACAGGCCATGATGGAAGCGCCCGCGCGAGCGCGCGGTCTGGGGGGCGAAGACACCGGATGAGGTGGCTCAGTTCCGCGGCTTGGCCGGCTTGCGCTTCGCCGCCGCGCCGGCTTTCTTCGCGCGATCGGCCATGGCGGCAACACACGCGGCGATTCGGCGCTGGCGGGTCTCCGGCTTCTTGGCGCCGCTGACAGCCTCGGCATATTCCCGCTTGTGCGTGAAGGACATGCTGTCCCAGGTTTCCCACAGCGCGGCCGCTTTCAGGGCTCGCTTGAGATCGGGCGGGGCCTCGACGGTGCGCGGGGCTTGATCGAGTGTGAGCGTGATCTTGACGCGCTGCCCTCCCTTGACGCCGGCCGCGTCGCGGTTCGACTTGCGGAGCGGGATCCACCAGCATCCGCTCATGGCGCAGATCGTGGAGCGGTAACTGTGCTTCCCCACCTTGACGACGACCGGGGCGCGAACCTTGCCGAACACCGGCTTGGGGTCAAACGGCACCTCGATCGCTGTCATGGATGAACTCTCGACATCGCTGAGGATCCTGGTCGTGTAAGTCCGTGCTGTCATCACACTGCTCCTCTTCACAACATCGAGATGCGGCCCACGCAGTTTACCTCGAACGACCCATTCAGACAGGTCTGTCCAAGTTGTCGCGACGGAGCAGGCTCGGTCCGCCGCCTTCGTACTTGGGTATGCGGCAACTGGTGACCGCCGCGAACAGGAGACAGGTGATGACCCGCGGACTGGCCTGCATTTGTGGTTTGTGTGTGGGTGCTTCGGCGATTCCCGCGGCCGGAAGTGTCGGATACGGGATCACCTCGATCGGGAGCGTGTATGCCTTTGACACGCAGAATCCCGCCGCGACGGCGTTCCGGGTGTCGGCCCCGGTGACGTCGGCCGACGGGGTGGCACGCGACCCGTCGACCGGGATGTTGTGGGCGATCGGCTGGAACGGAAACTTCTACCGGATCGACCCCTCGGCCGGGACCTGGACAGCGGCCGGTCTTGTGCCGCGGCCGGGGAATACGGGGTTCTACAAGGACCTCTCGTGGGACCCTGTGAACAGCCGACTTCTGGCGACTCATCTTGGGACGGCCGGAAGCAGCAGCGTGAACCGGATCGTCGTGATCGACCCGATCACCGTGCAGCACACGGTCCTGGCGGAGATCACAGGCCTCGCGGGGTTTGGACCGCAGGCGCTCGGGTTGGCGGTCGACGGCCGCGGGTTTGCGTCGATCTTCAACTTCGCGGACGCTTCGATCTACGACCTGGGTGCGGTTCCGATCACTCCGGTCGGCACCATGCCTGCAACGAGACGGCCAGTGCAGAGTTTCCCGATCGGCTTTGAGATACTCGGGTTGGAATACGACCAGTCCAGCGGTCAGTTGTACGCTTCAGGGCAGGGTCTGTACGAGATCCGCACGGACGGCACAGCCTCGCTCCAGCCGGGGTTCGGCTCACCGAGTTTCTTCGACATGACGTTTGTCCCCGCGCCGAGCGCGGGCTGGCTCGCGGTCGCCACGACGGCGCTGGTCGGAGCCCGAAGACGCTCGCGGCCTCGCTGAAAGACGCGGGACGAGTGTGATGGATGAACGCGTTCCGCAACGGGCGCGCGTTGCACAGGACCCGCGACTTCACGGTGCGAAGCCGCTCACCAGTGTTTGGGCGAACTCATCGACCGGAAGGGCTTTGCTCCAGAACCACCCTTGCCCGGAATCGACGCCGGCGGCGCGCACGAACAGGGCCTGCTCGGCGGTTTCGATGCCCTCGGCCGTGACTCTGGCCCGGAGCGCTCCGGCGAGGGCGATGACGCCGCGGAGCAGACGCTCGGCGAGCGGATCCTTGAGCAGAGGCACGATCTGGGAGCGGTCGATCTTGAGGATGTCAAACTCCAGCCCCATGATCTGCATGAGGCCGGACTGGCCGGTTCCAAAGTCGTCAACCGCGACGCGGATCCCGGACCTGCGTGCCTCGGCGAGCGCGGCGCGGCCGACATCGGTCATCGCCTGCCGCTCGGTGATCTCGCAGACGAACCGTTCCAGGTAGCGGTCGAGGCCGAGGCGGGGAAGCAGTTCGGCGATGATGCCGCTGCCGAGCGTGACCGGGGGGACATTCACGCTGACGTAGAAGCGCCGCTCGCGGTCAAACAGCGGGAGCATGTCGCTCGCGATCGCTTCGAACTGTCGTTGCAGGAGCGTCGCGAGCGCGGACGGGTCGGACTCGATCCGATCAATGAGGCCATCGGCCGCGGGAGACGCGAGGGAACCATCGGGCTTGACGAACCGGATGAGCGCCTCGCATCCGACGACGCGGCCGGAGGTCAGATCGACCACGGGCTGATAGTGCATGCGCAGCGGGGGAACCTGCGGCGCGGGCGGCGGGGGTGGGGAGCCGGCGGGCGGGGTCATTCGGCGGGCCCCGGACGTTTCTCGCCCCGCTGCGCGGCATCGCGACGACCCTGGGCGTGGCGCCCGGCCCTGCTGGCGTGGCCGCCGATGCGCGCGTTCGCGGTGACGGCGAGCATGTTCGCCACGCGCTTGCCCGCCGAGCGATCGGCCCGGGACTTGAGCATGCGGTTCCGGACTTCCGTCTCGCGGACCAACTCGCCGAGATTCGACGAGTGATCGAGTTCTGGTCTGGAGGCGGACGCGGAGTGGCCGGCATCGGCTGCCGGTGCGCCCTGGTGCTCCAGCAGCAGTTGCGTGCGCCGGGGACGGCTCCCCCGATGCGTCAGGGGATTTCGGCGCACAGCCGGCGCTGCCGAAGGCACTGCCTTGGCGACGGGCTGGCCGGCGCCGGCGGCCTTCCGCGGACGTGCCGGACGGGAGGCGCCTCGAGTCTTTCGCGGTGCAGACTTCGCCGCCTTGCGCCTCGAAACGGGCTTGCGCTTGCCGGAAACCCGACGCAGGGCGGCCTTCTCGAGTTTGTCCAGCCGCGCGCGCAGCCGCTTGGCGGCAGATTCGAACGCGGCGGCCTTCGCCTTGGCGGCCGCGGCGTTGGCCTTGATCGCCTTCCGGGCCTGGGCCTTCATCTTCGACGCCAGAGCCTCAGCCTTCTTGAGCATGGGGCGGAGTTTGGACTCTTCAAGACGGGCGATGTTCCGGACGGCCGCGCTCTCGAGGAACTTGTGTTCCAGATCGGTGCAGAGTTTTCGGAGATTGATTGAGGCCATCTCAGCGACTCCAAGAAAATGGGAGTGAGTCGGATTCAGTGAAAGTGCTCGATCGCGTCGCGTTGGTGCGCGCCCGACAACAGTGCTCAACCGGCAACGCCGCGGGGCGGGACCGTACTGCCCAGTTTATCGTGTTGACTCGGACGCGGCGACGAGACGGGCCGCGGCGCGGGGCGACGTTACACGGCCCGCTCGATGCGGCGGGGCGGGGGCTTGATCAACTCCGGCTCGGGCTCATCGGGGTTCCAGCCCTTGCCTTTCCACGGCTTGCCGCACTCCGGGCAGATCAGTCCGGCAGGGTCGAGACCGCTGAAGTCGTAGAAGCACCGCGAGCAGTGATACTCGCCGGGCGGCCTTCGCGGCAGGCAGAAGATGAACAGCCCGCCGCCGCCGACCAGCGCGGTGTACGGCCACAGAAGGATGAGCAGCATGTTGGCGCCGCGTCCGGACCATTGGCCGCGCTCCCCGCCGAGAAGATGATTGAGCGCGATCAGCAGGAGCATGGCGGCCGCCAGCACCCCAAGGCCGGTCCATTGCCGACGGAACCGCATGGCGGCGTACCAGACAAGCACGGCATAGACGACGGGCAGGATCACGGTGTTCACCATCGGCGCGGGCGGCGGAACTGCGCCGGATGATATTCGCTTTCAGCGCGAGCGCAGCCCGGACAAGCCGTGGGCCGGCAGGCTCACTTCCCGGCCTGGAAGAACGTTTTCAGCGAGTCGTAGATGTCGTCGCGGCCGTTGACGCGGCTGACAACGACCTTGCCGCCGGACTCGCCGCCGAACGACTCGCGGAGGATGTTGATGAAGTTGCCGCTGCCATAGGGGCTGGCGACCTGGCAATAGCCGAACATGTTGCAGACAGGGGCGAGGTTCTTCTCCAGCAGTTGAACGCACAGGCGGTTGTCGGCCTCGGAGGAGTTGTCGCCATCGGAAAAGTGGAACAGGTAGATGTTCCAGTCCGCGGCGTCGTAGGAGGCCTCGAGGATCTCCTGGGCCTTCTGGAGCGCGCTGCTGATGCGTGTGCCGCCGTCCTCGCGGACGGTGAAGAACGTCTTGCGGTCGACCTCGTGGGCCTGGACATCGTGCACGATGTACCGGGACTCGATTCCCTCGTAGTTCCGCCGCAGCCAGGTGTCGATCCAGAAGGCCTCGAGCCGGACGAGTTCCTTCTGCTCATCGCCCATCGAGCCGGAAACGTCCATCATGTAGATGATGACGGCGTTGGACTGCGGCTTCTTGACCTCGTTCCACGACCGGAAGCGCAGGTCGCGTTTGATGGGAACGATGACCGGGTTCTCGGGGTCATAGGTGCCCAGCGCGAGTTGGCGCTTGAGCGCCTCGCGGAACGTGCGCTTGTACACGCGGAGTGACTGCGGGCCGACAGGCCGGATGCCGCTGTACTTGTCGCGGATGGTGGTGAGCCGGTGCTCGCCCTTGGGCTGGATGCGCGGGAGTTGGAGTTCCTGTCCGAGGATGTCGGCCAGTTCGTCGAGCGAAACATCGACCTCGAGGATGTGCTTGCCGGGCTTGTCGCCGCCGCTGTCCTTCTGACCCGAGCCCTGCGCCGCATCGCCCTCTTCACCCTCACCCATGCCGACGCCCGACGAGTTGTCTCCATACCGGAACGTGGGGATGTCGATGTCGTGGACCGGGATGGAGACGAGGCGGTCACCTTCGCGGGCGATCAGTTCGCCGCGGGAAATGAACCGGCGCAGGTCCTTGCGGATCTTGCCGCGGACGATCTGCCGGAATCGCTGATGGTCCTGTTCGATCTTGTTGACCATGATCTCCCTGAGAGGCGGTGCGCACCAAGAGCGCACAGGTTGCATCGGTCCGCGGCGGCCGACACTGCAAAGCCTGACTGAGCGATGCGGAATGCCGGGGCGAAACGACCCGCGGATGCCACTGAAATACGAACAAGGGCCCCACCGCGATCCCCGCGCGTGACAACGACCGACTTGGCCGCCCGGCCTGTCAGGTGTTATACGGACGATGACGCCGCCGGGTGCGTCGGGGCGCCCGATCGGGCGGATCGCGTGCGCCTCATGAGCCAGAGACTCGCCAGCACTCCGAGCGGCACGGCGACCAGGAGTTCGGCCGCTCGGTTGGCCAGATCGGCGGCGACACCGGGGGTGACACTGGCCATCGACACGGCGTGGCCCGGGTTCGACGCAGCCCCGAGCAGACCGTGGACCGCCCCGACCGCCCATTCCCGAAGGCCGATCGGGATCGGCGAGAGCATGGCGGCCTGGCTGGCGGCCGTCACCGCCGCGGCCTCGGTGAGATCGAGCGGGCTTCCGACCAGCGTGAACAGGCAGAGGTACCGGACGATCCAGAGGGTCATGTCGAGCAGCCGGAACCCGAAGGCGGCGGCGAGGCACGGCACGAGCGGGCTTCGGCGGGTGGCGGCCGCCCGGTGCCGGAGCAGAAGGCCGGCGACGGCGATCACCGCTCCCGCCGCGAGGAGCAAGGCGATCGCGGTGGACGCGCCGAGCGGGGCGCAGAGCATGGCGACGAGGACCATGATGCCGAGGGCGGCGACACCGCAGACGAACTGCTCGACGATCACTCGCAGAGAGGCGGTGATCGGGATGCCGTTCACAGCGCGGTGATAGCCGACGCGGCCCACCAGGCCCGGGCGGAGCGGAAGGTGATTCAGCAGCCAACTCGAAACGATCAACGCGACCATTTCGAGAAACCCGATCGGCCCGAAGCGGGACGTGAGCGACCAGAACGAAGCGGAGATCACCAGGATGTTGACGAGCGGCAGCAGAATGACCGCGACGACGAGCCAGGGGCTGGCGGTGCGTGCGGCGGCGATGGCATCACGCAGCGCGTCGGTTCGTCCGGAGACGGCGATCACCGCCGCGACGAGCATCAGGAGGCCGATGGCGTAGGCGGCAACCCTGCGAACCGCCGACCTGCCGGGCCTGGGCGAAGGCTCGCCGATGCTTGCCATGCTAACGGCCCTGGGCCGGAGCGGGCTCGGGCGGCGCATCCCCGGGGGGTGCCTGGTCCGTGCTTTCCATCGCTGCGCGTGCGCCGATGGCCGCGATGGTGCGGACCCCGTCGGCCAGCCTTGCCCGGAGCAGATCCGCAAAGGCCTGCACGCGGGGCCGGGCGGACCAGGCATCGGGCGCGAGCAAGGGGGAAGTTTCGGACGGCGCCCGGAGGGCGAGGAAGCACTTGAGCAGGCCCTCGTCTTCTTCCTTGGCCATCTCCGCGTCAAGGGCGGCGAACGCGGGCGACTGCACTGCGCTGGGGCACAGCACGAGGATGATGGACTTCTCGGGAATGTCCGCGCGAGCGAACCGTTTGAGCATCGCGGCGACGAAAGCGTCGATATCGGCCTGGGTGACTTCCGGCTGTCCCGGGGCCCGCGTCAGGATGCGCTCGATGAAGGCGAGAATGGACTCAGCCATCTCGATGCTCGTGCCCTTCTCGATCCAGCCGTAGAGGGAGGAGAGTTCGGCCACCGAGCGCATGGAGGGCGAGCGGGAAATGGTTGCTGTTTCGGTTGAAAGACACAGAGGGCCGGGGTCGTAGTAGCCGTCGCGGTTGAGTTTGAACCCCTGCACGACGCGCCATCGGATCCGCGCAGAAGAACCGCCCAGGCGCTGCAGCAACCCGCCGAGGATGCCGGGGTCGGCCCAGACCGTCGCATCGAGCCGCTCGCCGGGCTGCAGCCGCAGACGGCGGTTGAGCCAGGCGATGTCCTGCAGGCCGGGGATGCTCAACCTGCGCACCCCGATGTCGACGATCGGGGCGAAAAGGAAGCGGCTGTTGATGGGGTGATTCGGACCGACAGCCAGCGCGAACCGAGACGTGTTCTCGATCGTGAGACGGACCTGGATCTTGTCGAGCATGCCGACTTCGCGATTGACGGGCTCGACCCGCAGGTCGACGAATCGGCGCGGATCAGCGATCATCGCTTCGAGGCTGTTGGGAACGGCATCGGCGAGCGCCTGGAGTTTCCGGGCCAGTTCGGTCGGGGCGGGCGGACGGCCGGTCATCTGGATGACGCGGGTTCGGCAGAAGGCGCCCGCGATGGAGCCTGCGAGCCGGTTGGACAACTCGGTGTACAGCCGTACGGCCGGCTCCTTTTGTCCGCGGACCTCGGCAAGGATGCCCAGCGCGAGCGCGGAGAGAATGTCGTCACGGGCGAGCCCCGTGAGGGCCTGCTCGGCCTCGTCGAACATGCCCTGCCGCATCTTGATGCAGGCCTCCATGCGAGCAAGGACGGGCGCGTCGATGTCGGGATCACCGCGCAGGTCCTCGAACTCCGCGGCGGCTTCGTCGGTCATCCGGCCGGACCAGAGCCGGAGCCACACGCGCTCGACCCTGAGAGACATCATCGTGCGGGCGGCTTCCTCTTCCGACATCCCCTCGGGGCGGCGGTCGGTTGAGGCAAGCATCTCAATCGTGCGGCGGATCGACTCTTCGGCCTCACTCAGGGCATAGCCGATCAGTTCAGGATCGCCGACCGCGGCCGCGGCGACGACCCTCGTGCGCTCGAAGGGGATGCTCAACCGCACTTCGGCAGGGTCGGCCACCTGAGTCAGCACCTGGCCCGCGGCGGTGATGCGCTCGCGGCGGGAGCGAAGGTCGGCCCGTGAGGACTCGATCTGCTCGGTCAGGCGGCGGATCAAGACCTCGGCGCCGTCGATGTTCCAGTCGGAAACGAGAATCTCGGCGGTCTCCTGCGGGAGCAACTGCTCGGCGCGGGCCTTCCGGAGACGCCTGAGCGTGTCATAGATCCTGCCCGCTGCGCGGTAGGCCCCGGCCGCGGAGAGGTCCTGAGCCATGGAGGCGTGCACATCGGGGTCGAACGGATCGGCCTTGAGGACGTTGGTCAGTAGTTCGAAGCGGCCGACCGCGTCGGGGACACGATCGGCGAAGTAGGCGAGGGCGAGTGTCGCGGCGTCCTTGTTCGTCGGGTCCAGTTGGCAGGCGGTGGCGAGCGTCTTGGCGAACCCGTCGTCGTCGCCCCGCTCGCGTTTGAGGAGGGCGGCGTCCATCGCCAGGCGGGACCGGATCGCGGGATCGAGCGAGGCCCCTTCGCTCCCGAGGAACTTCTCGAACGCGGCGAGCCGCTCATCGGTGTTCTGGAGCCGGTTGATGCGGGCGGAGATGATCGCGAGTTGGGTGACGGTGTCGCGAGGGTCAAGACGAAGGAGTTCGCGGTTGAGTTCATCGACGCGGTCCGAGTCGCCCGCCGCGGTCCATGCCTGGATGAGCAGTCGCAGGATGTCCTGGTCATTCGGGTCGAGCACGTGGGCGTGCTCGATCATCTCGGCGGTGATGCGGTAATCCCGGTCGGTCGCCGGCTTCATCAGTTTGAGATCGGCCATCGCGATCCGCGCGACCGCGCGGGCGGCGATCCCGGAGGGGGTGGTCCGCGGTGCAGGCTGGGCATCGGCAGCGTCCGCGGCACGCGTCGGCGCGGTGGGCGAGACCTGACCCGGGGCGGAGGCCGCGACGACGGATGCCAGGACCAATGGGGCGACGACCCTATGCATGCTCAGTGATTCCAGAGAAGAAGAACGCCGACGGCCACGGCGAGGAATGCGAGGACGGGGAGCAACTCCATGGCGCCTGTCAGGCGGGGGTTGGCCTCCGGGAACATCCGCGAGGCGGTCTGGGCGAAGACAAACTCACCCGCGGCGATGAGCAGGCTTCCCCCTAGAACGAGGAACGGGGCGGGGAAGTTCATGCGGGGGCGGGCGGGCCACTCGAAGGCGATGACCAGTCCGAACCCGACCATGACGAAAGCCCAGACCGTCATGCTGGCGCACCAGGCGGCAAAGGAGAGTCGCTGACTGAGGCCCATTCGGCCCTCCGGGCGGTAACCCCCGGCGTTCCACGCCGGGACCAGCCATCTATCGGTCAGACCGGGGGGATCAGCCCATGCTCATGGTCATGAGGAACTCGGCGTTGGTCTTGACCTTGCTCAGGCGGCTCTTGAGCAGTTCCATGGCCTCAACCACGTTCATGTCCGCCAGGACCTTCCGCAGGCGGTAGACCAGTTCGAGTTCCTTGCGGTCGAGCAGGAGTTCCTCGCGCCGGGTGCCGGAGGCGGCGACGTCGATGCAGGGGTAGATCCGCTTGTCCATGAGTTTGCGGTCGAGGTGGAGTTCGCTGTTGCCCGTTCCCTTGAACTCCTCGAAGATGACCTCGTCCATCTTGGAGCCGGTGTCGACGAGGGCGGTGGCGATGATCGTGAGGGAGCCGCCGTTCTCGATGGCACGGGCGGCGCCGAAGAACTTCTTGGGCCGCTGCAGCGCGCCGGCGTCGATGCCGCCCGACATGATGCGTCCGGTGTGGGGCATCTCGTTGTTGTACGCGCGGGCAAGCCGGGTGATCGAGTCGAGCAGGATCACCACGTCGTCGCCGAACTCGACCATCCGCTTGGCCTTCTCGATGACCATCTCGGCGACCTGCACGTGTCGCGAGGCCTGCTCGTCGAACGTGCTGGCGACCACCTCGATGTTGGGGCCGCCGCAGTTGCGCCGGAAGTCCGTGACTTCCTCGGGGCGCTCGTCGACGAGGAGAACGATGATCTTCGTCTCCGGATAGTTCTTGGAGATCGCCTTCGTCATCTTCTGGAGCAGCACCGTCTTGCCGGTCCGGGGCGGCGCGACGATGAGCGCTCGCTGGCCCTTCCCGACCGGTGCGACAAGGTCCACGATCCGGCACTCGATCTCGTTGGGCGCAGTCTCAAGGATGAACCGCTTCTCAGGGTGCAGCGGAGTGAGATCCTCGAACCCGGACAGCCGGCCGATGGCCGTGGGCGGCTTGCCGTTGACCTCGTCCACGCGGAGGAGCGCGAAGTACTTCTCGCTCTCCTTGGGCGGTCGGATGGCCCCCCGCACCACCATGCCCTTGCGGAGGCCGAATCGTCGCACCATGGTGGGAGACACGTAGATGTCGTCCGGGCCGGAGAGGTAGGAGTTCTCAGGCGACCGCAGGAATCCGAACTTGTCGGGCATGATCTCCAGCGTGCCTTCGCCGAACATCAGGCCCTGCTGCGCGGCACGGGCCTTGAGGATCTTGAAGATCAGGTCCTGCTTGGGGATCTGGTACACGTCCTCAAGGCCGGTCTCTTCGGCGACCTTGTGGAGTTCGTCGATCTCCATGCGCTGCAACTGCGAGATGGTCAGGCCCTTGCGGGCCTTCTCGATGTCGCCCTTGGCGATCACCTTCTCCAGTTCCGCGGCCTCGCGCTCGAGTTCCTCATCGGAAGGCAGGGAGAAGTCCATCGGGCGATGCCATCCCCCTCCCCCGCCGCCGCCCGAGCCTCCGCCGCCGGGGCCGTCCGGCCCCATCCCGCCGCGGCGCTTCTTGCGCTTGCGCCGGTTCTTGTTCATGAACCCCCCGCCGCCGTGGTCGTGCCAACCGCCCCCACCACCCCCACCACCACCGCCCCCACCCTGGCCCCCTCCACTCCCACCGCCCTGCCCCCCCGGACCACCCTGGCCGAACTGCTGCTGGGGCGGCCGGTCAAAGCCGCGGTCCTGTTGCTGCTGCTGGGGCTGTGGCGCCGCGCTCGGCGGTTGCGACTGGCCGGCGGGCCCGGCGGGCTGACCGTTCCCCCGCTCGCGGTCGGGCCGCGGCTCGGGCCTGGGCTCGGCCCGAGCGGGCTCGGGAGAGGGCGCCTCGGACTGCCGCTGCCGCGCGGGCTTGGCTTCGGCGGAGCGATCGGCTGCGCCCTTTCGCGACCCTCGGAGTTCCCGCGAGTCTGCCTTTCCCTCTTCCGCGACGGTGGACTGCTTGGCCATGTTGTGCTTCTTGATGTGGCCTGACGAGGACGGCCGCGGCACATCGCCGGGTATTGCTCGTCGGGCATGACTGAGATGTCGGGGCTTGGAAATGAAAGAGTGTCCCCCGCCCCCGCGGGTATGACGGAAAACGCCGTCAGCCCCATCCACTGGTGAACGGCTCGTTGGGGCGGCACACGCCGCAGGCGAGCACGATCGGATGGCATGGTGACGCACGCTGAACGGGCCCCGGCGAGCGAACCCCCAGAAGGAGCCCTGCGTGGACGCCATCAGTATATCACCCCCGAGGACGGGACAAGTTGCACAGGGGGCATGAAAATCCCGGGTCGTTCCGGCAATGGCCGGTCACGCACGCCGCCGGGCAAGAATGTCGTTCAGGATGCCCGCGATGCGGGTCTGCAGGTCCGCGATCGGACCGTCGTTGACAAGCACATAATCGGCCTTTGCACGCTTGGTCTGAAGCGCAAGTTGAGCGGCCTCGCGCCGGTCGAGTTCCTCGGCTGACCAGCCGCGGTTGTCGCGAACACGCTTGAGCCTTGCTTCGCGGGGGGCATCGACGAAGATCACGGCATCGCACTCGGAATCGAGGCCGGCTTCAAAGAGAAGGGGCGCGTCGACGATCACGGCCTTTGCGCCCGCGGCAGCGCCCTCGCGGGCGGCGGTGGCGCGGTCCTGGCGGACGATCGGGTGCACCAGCGCCTCGAGCCGCGTTCGCTGGTCCGGATCGGCGAAGATGATCTTGGCGACCTTGGCGCGATCGACTCGCGGCTCACCGCCATCGGCGGACCGAAGCAGGATGTCCGGACCCCACCACTGTTTCAGTTGCTCGCGGACATCGGGACGGTCGAGGGCCGCCTTGGCGCGTGCATCGGAGTCGACAACCAGGCAGCCCAGACGAGCGAGGATCCCCGCGACGGTGCTCTTGCCCGCGCCGATTCCGCCGGCCAGGCCGATCACCGGAAGCGCTGCCCTGGACGTCGCGTCGGCCCCGTGCATGGCGGATTGTTGCCGCGGCGAAGGCCGGGGGGGCTCGGCGGCGGCTGCCCTGGCCATTTCCAGGCGAATCCGTGCGACCACTTGGTCTGGTACGGAGACCATCGACCACACGACGCTCGGGGCGCCGGCATCGGCCGGTGTCGAGACGCCGACGGTGCCGAGGCCGAACAGTCGCTCCCGGATCGACTGATAGATGACAACCTGCTGGATCGCCTGGATCGGCGATTCGACGGTGAGCCGGCGGATGATGCCTCCGGCGGAGATGATCCGTCGATCGGTGAGAACGAAGTCTCGCGTGGCCCAGTCGAGATGCGCCCAGAAGGCCAGAACCGCGAACGCCGACAGCCCAAGCATCAGGGCCTCGAACGCGGAGACCGGCAGCCGAACGTACATCGCCAGCCACGCCGTCGCCGCGGCGACGGCGAGGATCATGGAGAATGCGCCGAGCCTCCGCAGCACGATGGAAGGAATGCCCGGCTTGACCGCCAGCACGACACGCTCGCCGGGCAAAATGCACGCGGCGAGGTCTCGCGGCAGGGCGCGGGGGAGGTCGGCCTCAAGCGGCAGGCTGGTCATCAGAAGTGACTATCGGCGATGCAGCGTCCGGGAGCAAGGGCCAACAGGCCCTCAGACCCCTTCCAGAACGCCGATGTCGGGCAGGTTTCGCCACAATCCGTCGTAATCCAGGCCGTAGCCGACGACGAACTCGTCGGCGATCCGGAACCCGGCGTAATCGACATCCACATGCTCATCGCGCCCCGCGGCCTTGTGCTTGTCCAGCAATACCGCGAGCCGAAGCGAGGCTGGACGCTGGGCCTCGATCATCCGGCGGAGCAGCCCGAGCGTGCGGCCCGAGTCGAGGATGTCGTCCACGATCAGCACATGCCGCCCGGCCAGGTCGGTCGGCAGGCCGCCCTGGATCGTCGCCCCCTGCGAGGTAGTGGCCATCCCGGGGTAACTGGTGATGGTGACCGGGCGGATGGACATCTGGACAGGCATGTGGCGAATCAGGTCGGCCACGAACACCAGAGAGCCGGTCAGGATGGGGATGAGCACGACCCGGGGTTCGACACCCGGGGCGCCGGCGCCGGAGGCAAGAAAGTCCGCCGCGATCTCGCGGCCCATCTCCGCGACGCGGCCCGCAATCTGGTCGCGGGTGATCAACACTCGGGCGATGCGCATGGCGGCAGAATAGCAGAGAGCCGGGATGAGTTGGCGGGACGGGGGGTTGGGGAATGGAACGCGCGGGGCTACGCTTGGATGGACCATCTGCAACGGAGTGACGCATGCCCATCCGGACCGTGTACAAGGCCCAGATCGAGCACCTCCAGATCCTCGATGAGGAGGGGAGACTCGATGAAAAACTCGCGAAGGACACGCTGACGGACGAGCAGGTCCTGTTCGCGTACGAGTTCATGCTCCTCTGCCGCGCCTACGACGAAGTGGCGTTCAAGTTGCAGCGGTCGGGCCGCATGGGCACCTACCCGCAGAACAAGGGGCAGGAGGCCGCGGCGATCGGCTCCGGCATGGCCGCGGTGAAGGGCCGGGACTTCCTCGTCCCCTGCTACCGCGAGAACGCGGCCCTGTTCCTGCACGGCCTGCCGATGGAGAAGATCCTGCTGCACTGGATGGGCGATGAGCGGGGCAACCAGATCCCCGAGGGCGTGAACATGACGCCGCTGTCGATCCCCATCGGCACGCAGATGCTGCACGCCACCGGCATCGCCTGGGCGTACAAGATGCGGAAAGAGGACCGCTGCGTCATCACCTACTTCGGCGATGGCGCGACGAGCGAGGGCGACTTCCACGAGGCCATGAACTTCGCCACCGTGTTCAACGTGCCGTGCGTGTTCTTCTGCCAGAACAACCAGTGGGCGATCTCGGTCCCGCGAGAGAGCCAGATGGCCAGCGAGACGGTGGCGCAGAAGGGGCTGGCCTACGGCGCGCACTGCATCCAGGTGGACGGCAACGACCTGTTCGCGGTGTACAAGGCGAGCAAGGACGCGATCGACCGCGCCCGCGGCGGCGGCGGCGTGACACTGATCGAGGCGATCACCTATCGCCTCGCCGACCACACCACCGCCGACGATGCCCGCCGCTACCGCGACGAGGAAGAGGTCGCGAGTTGGCGCGGCAAGGACCCGCTCATCCGCCTGCGGAAGTACCTTGAGCGCAAGGGCATGTGGGACGACTCGAAGCAGGCCGCGCACGAAGAGAAGTGCAAGGCCCAGGTCGCGGAGATCGTCAAGAACGTCGAGACGATCGAGCCCCCCACCACCGACGATATCTTCGACTGGACCTACGGCACGGAACTGCCGGCGGAACTTGAGCGGCAGAAGCGGACGCTGCGGACAACGAGCCTGGGGCAGGACCCGAGCCAGGCGGGGCTGGGTGGTGAAAGGCAGAGAGCGTGATCCGGCCTGTGGAAGGCGGATTTGAATGGGACGATGGTAAGGAGCTCGCGAACCGTCAGAAGCATGGCGTCTCGTTCGAGGAAGTGAAACTCGTTTTCTACGACGCCTTCGCTATCCGGGCCTACGACGCCGAGCATTCGATTGATGAGGACCGGTACGTCATCATCGGCCTCTCTCCGCGTCTTCGAGTTCTGTACATTGTGCACGCAGAAGAGTTGAACGGAATCGTGAGGATCATCAGCGCACGCCGGGCGACACGCACCGAGCAAGACCTCTATGAAAAAGGCCTCCCGAAAGACATCCAGTAAACGTTCCACCGGGATTGACTGGTCCAAAGCGACGCGCAACCCCTATGCGGGCTGGCTCGCGGACCGCCGTTGGCATGTGCGCCTGGACTCCGACCTCATCGACCTCCTTACCGCGACCGGCGACCCAGGGGAACGGCTGCTCGGTCTGGCGAACAGGTCAAAGCGTCGGGAACGCCTGGTCATGGTCATTCCGATGACGGACAGAGAATACAAGGCGGCAAAGCCACTCTTGGACCGCATCGGCGCCATCGTCGAGTACGTCCCTCCACACCCCAACGCGAAGATGGCAGACCGTGCCGAGCAGCCGCGGCGGCGGAAGGCGGGGTAATCGCGCCGTCGCTCGTCGCATTCGACTTTGAGATTTGAACTTTCAGCTTTGAGCTTTCACTATGGCCAACCTCACACTCGTCCAAGCCATCAACCTCGCCCTCACCCAGGAAATGGAAGCCGACCCGCGCGTCGTCTGCCTGGGTGAAGATGTCGGAAAGAACGGCGGCGTCTTCCGCGTCACCGAGGGCCTCCAGGCCCGCTTCGGCGCGGAGCGCGTCATCGATACGCCGCTCGCCGAGTCGGGCATCATGGGCACCGCCATCGGCCTGGCCATGGCCGGCATGCGCCCGATCCCCGAGATCCAGTTCGAGGGGTTCATGGGCCCGGCGTACGACCAACTCGTCAACCACGCCGCGAGGTATCGCACGCGGACGCGCGGGGCGATCACCGTCCCCATGGTCATCCGCGTCCCCGTCGGCGGCGGCATCCACGCACCCGAACTCCACTCCGACTCCCCCGAGGCGATCTACGCCCACACGCCGGGCCTCAAGGTCGTGATGCCCAGCACGCCCTACGACGCCAAGGGCATGCTCATCTCCGCCATCCGCGACCCCGACCCCGTGCTCTTCTTCGAGCCCAAGCGCATCTACCGCGCCTTCCGCGAGGAAGTGCCCGAGGATGAGTACACCGTCCCCATCGGCCAGGCCAAGGTCGTCAGCGAGGGCACGGACCTGACCGTCATCTCCTGGGGCGCGAGCGTCACGCTCTGCCTCGAGGCGCTCGACAACCTGCCCGAGGACATCTCCGCAGAACTGATCGACCTCCGCACGATCTACCCGATCGATGAGGACACGATCGCCCAGAGCGTCGAGAAAACCGGCCGCTGCGTGATCGTGCACGAGGCCCCCAAGACCTGCGGCATGGGCGCGGAGATCGCGACGATCATCCAGGAGAAGTGCTTCCTGCACCTCGAGGCCCCGGTGCAGCGCGTCGCGGGCTTCGACACGGTCATGCCGTACTACAAACTCGAACTCGCCTACCTCCCCGATGCCAAGCGCATCGCCGAGGCGATCGGGCAGGTGATGGCGTACTGAGCCTGAAGCGAGCACATTCTTGGCGGAGAGTGCAGTCGATTGCCGATCGCTCCAATGCTCCGCCGAACCGTCACTGATCATCGGGGCGACCGACTCACCGGCCATGTGAGCCGCCGGGAGTGCCAGCGACTTCTCGCCCGGCGCTCTGAATCCGCCGCGACCACAAGTACGCCGCCGCCGGATCAGGCCAAAGAGCAAGTCGCCGACGGGTGCAGAGTCGACTACAGGCCCCTCTGGCGACGCGCGCTGGAGTTGGCCTGGATTGCGCCGGTCGTCGCTGGAGTTCTTGTCGGAGTGCTTGCCGGCGGCGCCGCCGCGTCCTTGTTTGTCTGCCTCCCGGCGATTCTCCTCTCGTGGGCGCTCGGACTCCCCTGGCAGGCAGGCATCGCCATGACCGTCGGCATCGTGTTACCGCTGGCGCTGGTCTATGGAGTGATTCGAGCCCCACAGCGCAGAGCCGAGCAGTTGCTTCAGGCCCGGCTTTGCGGCGCCTGCGGATACTCGATCGAATCGATCGAAACATCGAGCGACGGATGCCGGGTGTGCCCCGAGTGCGGCGCGGCGTGGCGTGTGCCGCCGCAGCAGCACGTGCGCTGTCCGCACTGCGACGCATCACTCGCCAACCTCACGCTCCCGGCTGACGGGCTGATCGAGTGCCCCGAGTGCGAATCCGTACTGAAGTTGGAAGCTTCGGCGGTTGAAACTCCGACGGAGAACCGTTCGCCCGCATGAGGCAGAGGATATCGAGTTTCAGGGGCACCGCTTCCCCGCCCCGAGCATCTCGCAGGCCTCGGCGATCCGGCGTTTCCGGGTCTCCCGGTCCTTGGCTTCCTCGATCCAATCGGTGACGTCTCTCCGATCGTTCGATGCAAGTTCGCTCCACCGGGCCTTGGCGCGTGGGTCTGCGCCCAGGGCCTTGTACAGGTCCATCGGTACGACCGCGTAGCAGCACGGGCGTCGCTTGCCGGCCGCGAGGTTCTCGCACGCCCGAACGATTCGACGGCCGCGGGTCTCCGCCTGCTTGGCGGATTCGATCCAACTCACAAAGTCGCGGCGGGCGATCGGGGTAAGGTCCTCCCACGCCGCGCGGGCGAGGGGCGCCGCCGCGAGCGCCTTGCGGAGGTCCGCCGGCATTGGGGCCTTTGCTGGCTCGGCATCGGGCTTGGGGTTGTTTCGTTTCATATGGCGCCCTCCGTCAGATCGCGGATGTCACGCGCGGCTTCCTGGGAGTGGGCCGTCGTTCAGCGCGAGAACAAATCTCTCCGATCCGACGTACCGATCGGTCGCCGGCGCGTGGTCGCGGGAGATGACGACGAAACCGTTGCGTTCCAGGGCGCGCCGTGACGCAGTGTTGTGGGATGAGACACGCGCATACAGCGGGCGCGTCGCCACCTCGCCGATGAGCAGCGCGATCGCCCGGGTTGCGATGCCGCGCCCCCAGAACTCGCGGGCAATCCAATAGCCGATCGAGTCGGTGCCTTCCTGCGGGAACACGTTGATGGACCCCACAAGCACCCCGTCCGCGATGATGACCCGGGGCGTCACACGCGTCTCGGGATGTTGCGGTTCGCGGAGGATCTCCTCCCAGCGAGCGTCGAACGCCGCACGGTCGCGCGGCTTGGTGCCGGCGAGGTGGTTCCCCGCGGGATCGAGTTGGATCTTAAACAGCGACGGGACATCCGCCCGGACCGTCTTGCGCAGGTAGATGGCCGCGGCGAACAGGGGTTGACTCGGCACAGCCGGAGGCATGCATCAGGATATGAAGTCGAATGGACGGGCGCAAGAATCCGGCCGAACACGCGTCATTCAACTCGACGCTGGGCATCGCCGCCCACGCCGCGGCCATGCAGGGGGTCCGCTCCGGTGATGCGGCTGCCCCACTGAGCATCGCTATCCTACGGCGATGCGTCACGACGAAAGCCATCGTTCCCATCGCATCGGCTGGCTCCGCGCGGCGGTGCTTGGCGCCAACGACGGCATCGTGTCCACCGCGAGCCTGATCGTCGGCGTCGCCGCGGCCGACACGACACGCAGCGGGATCCTGGTCGCCGGGCTCGCGGGTCTGGTCGCGGGCGCGATGTCGATGGCCGCGGGCGAATACGTCTCCGTCAGTTCGCAGGCCGACACCGAGGGCGCTGACCTGGCCCGCGAGCGACACGAACTCGCAACCCAGCCCGAGGCCGAGCACGCCGAACTCACCGCGATCTACATGAAGCGCGGGCTCGATCAGCCGCTCGCCGCGCAGGTCGCGACGCAACTGATGTCAAAGGACGCCCTCACCGCCCACGCCCGCGACGAACTGGGCATCACCGAGGAACTCAGCGCCCGCCCCGTGCAGGCGGCCTTCGCCTCGGCCGGCACGTTCACCGTTGGCGCAGCGCTGCCGCTGCTCATGGTGCTGGTGCTGCCCAAGGCGGCATTGGTGTGGGGCGTGTCGGGCGCATCGCTGGTGTTCCTCGCGTTGCTGGGCTCGCTGGCTGCGCGTGCCGGAGGATCGCCGGTCTGGAAATCCGCCGCCCGCGTGACATTCTGGGGCGCACTGGCGATGGGTCTGACGGCGGGCGTGGGCGCGCTCTTCGGCGCTCGCCTGTGAGGCAGACATTGGGCCGCCACCCGCGATTGCCTCGAAGATCCTCGGCACGATCCCCCTGACACCAGCCGCAGACGCATGGTCACGGTCGATGGCGCGGGCATGGTTGGTCGGCAGGCACACTCGCCGTTGAGCAGCCCGCGAAAGACGACCCACAACACGGGACGCCTTCGGCTTCGTACACTGCTTGCCCATGCACCCCGCCACCATCGGCCCCTATCAGATCCAGCGCGAACTCGGCCGCGGCGGCATGGGCGAAGTGTTCCTCGCCACCGACTCGCGGCTGGACCGACAGGTGGCGATCAAGGCCCTGCCGGCGCACCTCGCACAGGACCCGGATCGGCTCGCCCGCTTTCAGCGCGAAGCCAAGGTGCTGGCGTCGCTCAATCACCCCAATGTCGGCGCGATCTATGGGCTTGAGGAAGCCAACGGTCACCAGTACCTGATCCTCGAGTTCATCGAGGGCGAGACGCTCGCCGATCGGCTGATCAGCGGCGCCATCCCCGTCGACGAGTCGCTCTCGATCGCCAGGCAGATCGCCGAGGCGCTCGAAGTGGCACACGAGAAGGGCGTGGTGCACCGCGACCTCAAGCCCGGCAACGTAATGGTGACGCCCGAAGGGGTGGTGAAGGTTCTGGACTTCGGCCTCGCCCGCACGGCCGAAGGCGCACCTTCGACCACCAACTCGCCCGCGGCCCCGGAATCCCCCACGCTCCCGGTCCACTCGCCGACGATCCCCGGAGCGATCATGGGCACGGCGGGGTACATGTCCCCCGAGCAGGCCCGCGGCAAGCCGGTCGACAAGCGCTCGGACATCTTCTCGTTCGGCTGCGTGCTGTACGAGATGCTCACGGGCAGGGGACCGTTCTCGGGCGAGACCGTCACGGATTCGCTCGGGGCAATCCTCCATCGCGAGCCCGAGTGGGCGTTCGTTCCGCCCGCCACGCCGCCGCGGGTCCGTGAGTTGCTCCGCAGTTGCCTGGCGAAAGACCGTCGAAACCGCCTCCACGACATCGGAGATGCCCGGCTGGAGATCGAGCGCGCGATTGCCGGGCATGAGTGGATGCCGGCGGTCCCGCAGACGCCGGTGGCGAGCCGAAACAGGCTCGTTCTGGCCGTCGCGGCGGGCGCCGCATGCGTGCTCGCCGGCGTGACAGGCTGGAAACTCGCGGGCGCACTGACGGAGCCCGCGCCGGCCGCGCCGTCGCAGACGTTCCACGTCTCCACAACGGTCGCGGACAAGCCCGCATTCAACAGCCTTGTCGGCATCTCACCGGATGCCCGGTTCCTGGTCTACACCGCATGGCCGGAACTGCACCCCGACAGTGTCAAGCCCGAGGGCCTGTTGATGGTGCGTCGCCTCGACCGCGACGAATCCACGGTCATCGAGGGGACCGAGGGTGCTCTGGACGCCGCTCTGTCGCCCGACGGACGCTCGATCGCGTTCTCCTGTGCCAAGGACCGCGCACGCAGCAAACTCAGTCTGAAGGTGGTCGCCCTCGAGAACGGCCGACCGTCGGGCAAGCCCGAGATGGTGTGCGACCTGACACAGGGAGCATGGCCAAGCCTGTGCTGGGCGTCAGACCGAGAGATCGTGTTCTCTCCGGCGTGGGAGCCGACCGTATATGCCGTCTCCGCATCCGGGGGCGAGCCGCGCGTGGTCGTCCGCGAGGACATCCCCAAGGGCATCGAGAGTTGGCAGAATCTCCGCCCGCTGGTCGCGGGAAAGTGCGTCCTGGCCACGCGCTGGTCATTCGTGGGCCAGAAGGTCACGATCAAGACGGAACTGATTGATCTGACCACCGGGAAGCGAAGCCTGCTCCTCCCCGACGCGGGCCTGGCCCAGTTCGTGGCCGATGGGCGCGGAAAAGGAACGAGCGGCTATCTGCTGGCAACAAGGAGCACGCTCACCAGCCTGGTCGCCGTTCGCTTCGATCTCGACACGCTGCGCACGATCGGCGAACCCGTGACGGTCTGGAGCGGCAGCCCGTTAAGCGCGTTCTACATGGCGCCGAGCGGAACGCTCACGATGGCAACACGATCGTCCGACGTCTCGGACCGGCGGCTTGCGTGGGTCGACGACAGAGGCCAGGCCCAGCCCATCCCGGGCGCGACGCGGGCCTACTCGAACATCGTGGTGTCTCCCGATGGCGGACGCGTGCTGGTGAACCTGGACAACGCGGGCTCGGCCGAACTGACATCGGACCTGTGGGTGCAGGATCTCGTGCGCCGGACGTTTACAAGAATCCCCGCCCAGGGCGCAGTGCTCGGCATGACCTGGAGCAACGACGGGCAACGGATCGCCTATGGCCTTGCCAGCGATGGCGCGTTCTCGATCTGGGAACGTCGAGCCGATGGTTCGGGGGGACCCGCGAGGATGCACGCCGGCCCCGACACCCGAACGCTGCTCTGGCCGACGACGTGGTCGACAGACAGCACAAGGCTTGCGTTCGTTCAGGTCGACATGTCCGCGGACAATGCAGACACGTACCTGCTCGAGCGCGAGGGCGGCTCCGGGCAGTGGATCGCCAAGCCCTATCTGAAGTCGCCGGACAACGAGGATCTGCCGCGATTCTCACCGGACGGCAAATGGGCGTTGATCGGGTCCTCGCAGTCCGGACGCAACGAGTTGTACGCTCAGCGATTCACCGGCGACGGCGAAGCGGACGCCAGGGCGGAGCGTGTCCCGATCTCCACCAGCGGTGCGAACTCATCCAGCAGTTGGTGGAGCCCCGACGGCAAGGAGATCCGGTATCTCGACACGGACAGCCAGATCATGAGCGTACAGGTGAGCACAGAGCCTGCTTTTACTGCGTCGGAGCCGAAGATCCTCTACAGCATCAAGGACCTGAAGACCCGTGCCATCACCTTTGCGCCCGACGGCCGCCTGATGGTCGTGCTGCAGGGCCAGAGCGAACAGACCACGACAAAGATCGACCTCGCCGTCAACTTCCTCGGGGAACTTCGGGCCAGAGTGTTGCAGGGCAAGTGACGACCGCGGCACGAGCGTCCCGCGTGCATGCCGCGAAAGCCGCCCCGCCTACTCCCGTCCGATCAACGTCGTCCGTTTCCACTCGCCCTTCTTCTTGGCCGCGGCGAGCGCGGTCTGATCGTCAGGGTGATCGGCCGCGAGGTACATGAGCGTGGTCCGCCCGATCGTGATCCTGTCCCCATCGTTCAGCGCAGTGTCGAGCACAATCTGCTTGCCATTGACAAAGACGCCGTGCGCGCTCCGGTAGTCACCGGCGACGTGCTTCCCGAGCGTGGTGTCCATCCGTACCTGCAGGTGCTTCCGAGAGACAAGCGGATCCAGCACCTGAAAAGTGCACGTGTCGTCACGGCCCACCGACACAAGCGGTTCGGTCAGCGGAAAATGCACGCCCTCGACGGGCCCCTCGATGACGACCAGCGATGCCATGCGTGTTTCTCCAGTGCAAAGGGTACCCTGGCACGCAACCGGAGGGACGATCGGCTGCCGCGCCGGCAGTCCACGACCGCGATTTCGCCGCGGGTCGCCTCGGCAAGCCGGCTGCGGCGATCAGCGGTTCCTGCAGCGTGCCGTAGTCTCCGGTCCTGTTCATTCGGGTGTGGCGGTACGCCATGGGAACGGCATTCGGCCCGGCCTGCGAAGAGACGTTCCGAATGACCGTATCGCGTCAGCGAACGATTCATCGATTGATCGCCCGCCTGTACACTCCGCGTGAGCGGTCCGGCACAGCGATCCGTTCCGGAAGCAGCGCGAACTCGGCCGCGCCGTCATGCCACATTAGAGAGGCGGTTCACACCATGCGAATGCGAGACTTGCTCCTCACGGTGTTCACACTCCTGTTTGCCCTCACGCATGGAATCGCCGCGGCAGGCGCCGCCGAGCCCAAGCCCCTCAAGGTGTTCATCCTCGCCGGGCAGTCCAACATGGTCGGGCAGGGTGTCGTCGATCTCGCCGGCAAGGACTACAACGACGGCAAAGGGACGCTCGCCGCGCTCATGAGCGACCCGGCGAAGGCCGGCCTCTTCAAGCACCTGAAGGATGCCGACGGGAAGTGGCGGGTCCGCGACGACGTGTGGGTGCGGTACCAGCCCGAGGATGAGCCGCTGCGCGCAGGGCCGCTGACGTTCGGCTTCACCCGCTACGACGGCCCGCACCACTTCGGCCCGGAACTCCAGTTCGGCCATGTGATGGGCGATGCCTTCGACAACGAAGTGCTGCTCATCAAGACCGCGTGGGGCGGAAAGAGTCTGTACGTGGACTTCCGCCCGCCATCGTCCGGCGGCGCGACCGGCCCCTACTACACGCTGATGATCCAGCAGGTGCGCGAGGCCCTCGCGAACTTCAGGCGAGACTTCCCGCGCTCGAAGGCGGATGGGTACGAGATCGCCGGGTTTGTGTGGTACCAGGGCTGGAACGACGGGTGCGACCCGGAGCACGCCGTCCCGGAGTATGAGCAGAACCTGGTGAACCTCATCAAGGATGTCCGCAAGGACCTGGGAGTTCCCAATCTCCCCGTCGTGATCGGCGAACTCACCGGGCCATGGGTCGATGCGCCCAAGGAGTGGGAGCAACTCCGCAAAGCGCAGGCGGCCGCGGCCGGCCACGCCGAGTTCGCGGGCAACGTGGTCTTCGTTCCCACGCGCGAGTTCGTTCGAGCGCCGGAGGATTCGCCCAACCCGGGACACGGGCATCACGAGTTCGGCAACGCCGAGACCTACTTCCTCGTCGGCGATGCGCTGGGCAAGGGAATGCTGGGCCTGCTCCGCGGCAACGCGGGAGCCCGACCCGCGGCTGCTCCGCCCGCCGCTCCGCCGAAAGAGGGCGAGATGGCCGGATACCTGCTCGTTTCCACCGAGCGGGTTCCCGAGGAGTTCAACGCCGGGTTCTCGCTCTACGCGGCGGCGTGGCCGCTGCTCGAGCACTACCCCGGGCATCGGTTCCAGACAGGCCTGTTCGGAACATGGATGCACGCGCAGTACCAGGGCAAGGCCCCGGCCGACCTGTACTCCGACATCGAGGGCGGGCTCGGCTGGTGGCGCGACACGCGGTTCCCCACCGAGACGCCCAAGTTCATCATGGGCGGAGTGGCGGTGAACTTCAGCGAGATCGCCAACGGCCCGGCGCACGGCCGCGGCACGTGGGATCAGCCCGCCGGGCTCTACGGCGTGGCCCAACTCAGCCCGTGGCTGCTGTTCCCGATCGACGGCCTGAACGTCAAGCAGGGCACATGCGGCGATCTGTTCGGCTACGGCTACCTCCCGCTGCCGCTTGTCAGCGCGAAGGCGACCACCGCAGGGAAGGACATCCCGACCGGCGACAACTGCTGGACGCTGTTTCTCAACACGAAGAACTTCAAGGGGCCCGTGTGCTTCTTCACGCCCTACTTCTGGTCGCAATCCGCCGTCGTCGATCCCAAGCATGCAGGGCTGTTGCTCGACTCGCGCCCGTCAGACCCCAACAAGGCGTTCCAGATGGAGACGCAGTACGTGCCCGCCATGATCGGCTCTGACTCCAAGGGCCAGTCATTCGCCCGCGTGGCGCCGACGATGTTCCCCGTTGGCTCCGACGGCCGAACGATCGTGCTGCACCGCCTGACGTGCTACACGAAGGCCGCCCTCTGGGACGGGGTGAAGGCCTGGTTCAACGGCGGCTCGCCCGTCAGCGGCGCGATCAACCCGGACGGGGAGTTCGTGCAGCGCTTCCGTCCCGCGGGCGGCTCCACCTGGCAGATCTACGCAGACCACACGCCCGATGACAGGAAGACCCAGTTGGATTGGAAGTCGTTTGCGACGCCGATCTCGCCCGATCCCACAACCTACGGCTATCAGTGGAACGATCAGATCGTGGCAACAGCGGCACACGCGGGGGGCGGGGTGGTGCGCCTGCCCGAGTTCTACCGCCTTCAGAGTGACGGCAAGAGCGCCCGGTGGGTCGCCGCGGCGTCCAGAGACGTTCCTCCCGAGGCCGGGTTGCATGATCTCAAGTTCGGCCGCCCCGTCGAGGCGCCGCCCGAACCGTACGACACGCCCGACGCGCCGGAGAGCACCTGGAAGAAACCCGGCCCGGCGGCGGGGCCGTTTACAGCGCACCTCGGCGACGGCAGCGTGGTGACCTACTTCTGGTATCGCTTCGCCGATCAACCCGCGCTGCTCAACGCCGATCTGACCGCGGAGGAGCGCGAGATCATGCAGGCCCGCGTCGAACGCCTGCACCGGACCTGGACGAAAGATCGCGACTACCTCGCGCCGCCGACCGTCGGCACGCTCGCGGAACTCGACCCCGCACAGATCGTGCAGCCGCCCAAAGGCCTGGAGATCGGATATGTCCCGATCGCCACGCGCCAGGAATCGGCCACAAACCGCGGCGGCGGCAGGTAGCAGACCAAGTGCCCGACTCACACCGCCCCGCGCCGCGTGAACTGGCCTCGCCCCTGGCCTTCAAGCAGGAAGGCCGCTCTCCGCCGCCTGCCGCCGCGGTCTGGCATCGGCGAGGGCACTCATTGGCGCGACTCTCGCGAGCCTGTACCATGGGCGCATGCCCCAGATCACGACCTTTCTGACGTTCAACGACAAGGCCGAGGAAGCGGCACGCTTCTACACCTCGATCTTCCCCAACTCGAAAATCACGCGCATCGCGCGCTACCCCGACTTCGGGCCAAACTCGCCGTTCAAGACCGGCGGCGTGATGACCGTCGAGTTCACGCTCGACGGCCGCGCGTTCACCGCCCTCAACGGCGGGCCGCAGTTTGCGTTCAGTCAGGGCATCTCCATCGCCGTTCTCTGCGATACGCAGGCGCAGGTGGATGAATACTGGAACAAGTTCGTCGCGGCCGGCGGAACGCCCGTTGCCTGCGGCTGGATCACCGACCACTTCGGCGTGTCCTGGCAGATCGACCCCAAACTGCTGATCGACATGATCAGCGACCCCGACCCCGTCAAGGCACGCAAGGCCATGCAGGCGATGATGACGATGGTCAAGATCGACACCGAACAACTCAAGCGCGCTGTTGCAGGCTGAACCGCCCGCCGTTCTCGGGCCTGATGGATCGGCCGTTCAACCCGCTTTGACGGACCGCCGATGTACGCGTACCGTTGACTCGGCGATGGAGTCCGCCCTGAACCGCCGGCGCGCGAGAGCAACCGCGTGATCCGAACCCCGGCTGATGGCTCCTACCTCCCGCACCCCGCCCGCTCGCAGGCGGGTGCTTTCGGCTGGTAGGAGCAACCTTGGGCCCATCGCAACCCCCCTTCCAACCCCAGACCCCGCAGCCTCTCGCACAGGCCCCGTCGTGGCGTGACCGCATCGGTTCGCTCAAGCCGACGTGGCTCGCGGGCGATTCCCTGCTGGCCGATCTGCCCGACCTGCTTCGCTACATCGTCAAGTGGGCGCTGCTGGTGGCGCCGGTCGGGCTGGCCGTCGGCACCGCGTGCGCGGCATTCCTCTGGTCGCTGGAGAAGGTCACCACGCTGCGGTGGGAGCAGCCATGGCTCCTGTACCTGCTGCCGGTCGCCGGCGTGCTGGTCGGGCTGCTCTACCACTGGCTCGGCAGGAGTGTCGAGAGCGGGAGCAACCTGATCGTCGATGAGATCCACGAGCCCGGGGGCGGCGTGCCCGCGCGAATCGTGCCGCTCGTGTTCATCGGGACCATCGTCACGCACATCTGCGGCGGCTCGGCGGGCCGGGAGGGAACCGCTGTGCAGATGGGCGGCGGGATCGCCAGCGCATTCGCCCGGGTGCTCCGATTCCTCACCCCCGCCGACACTCGCACGCTCCTCATGACCGGTGTCGCCGGCGGCTTCGGCGGCGTCTTCGGCACTCCATTGGCCGGAACCGTCTTCGCCATGGAAGTGATCGCGATCGGACGCATGAGTTACGAAGCCATCCTCCCGTGCCTGATCGCGGCCGTGGTCGCCGACTGGACCTGCGGCGCATGGGGAGTCGGGCACACCCCCTATCACATCGCGGCCTTCGGGGGCGCCAACGCCGTCCACCTCGATTGGCTCCTCCTGGCGAAAGTCGCGCTGGCCGGCGCCGCATTCGGGCTCGCGGCGAGGTTCTTCGCCGAACTGGCACATGGTGTGCAGCACGCCTTCAAGCGATTCGTGGCGATCCCGTATCTACGGCCCGCGCTCGGCGGCATCGGTGTCATCGGTCTGGCGTGGATGTTTGGGAATGACGCTCTCGGCATCGGCGTCACGCACCCCGATGCGGGCGTGGTCACGATCGTTTCCTCGTTCCGCGAGGGTGGGTCTCACACCTGGAGTTGGCTGCTGAAGATCGTCTTCACCGTGATGACGATCTCCAGCGGATTCAAGGGCGGCGAGGTCACCCCGCTTTTCTACATCGGAGGCACGCTCGGCAACGTGCTGGCGCGCCCGCTGCACGCCCCCACGGACCTGTTCGCCGGCCTCGGCTTTGTGGCGGTGTTTGCCGCCGCGGCGAACACTCCCCTCGCCTGCACAATCATGGCGGTGGAACTGTTCGGAGTCGGGATCGGCCCGCACATCCTCTACTTCGCCGTGGCGTGCTTTGTCGCCTACTTCTTCGGCGGGCACGCGGGGATCTACCTCTCGCAGCGCATCGCCACACCCAAACTCCACAATCACGATGTCCCGCCGCCGGCGGATCTCTCGCTCCGCACCACCAGGGCGCTCCGCGAGCCGCGCCAGGCCCGAACCGCGTACACGCAGAACGGGGTCTCCGGCACAGCACCGGGCGCGTCCTTGCTTCACCCCGATCAACTCGATACTGGAGTTCACAGCATGAAGATCCAACGCCAGCACAAGGTCGTCGGCCGCGAGGTCGGCCAACTGCTCATCTATCTCAACGCCTCCATCAAGGGGCGCTCGCATACCGGATGGCGGAAACTGCTCGGGTGGACGCCGCTCTACCGCGAACTGATCGCCGCGGCCAAGGCCGACGGCATCCTGCACGCCACCGCGCAGAACACCTTCCATGGCTACAGCGGCAAGCAGGCCATCCAGTCCCACAACCTCGAGACAAGCAACCCGCGCCTCACGCTCTGCGTGGAACTCGTGGACACCCGCGCGAAACTCGAGGCGTTCGTGAAGCGGCACGGCGACCTGCTCAAGGACCGCGTGATGGTGTACAAGCACGTCGAGCACTGGAACCTGCACGATCACACGCTTGAAGAGCAGGACGCGACCCCCGAAGAACTCGACGAGAGCACGCAAGCCGGTGACAGGGTCTGATGCGCGATGCCACCCGGTGACGTGCATCCCGCCGCTTTGCACAGGATCGAAGACCTGAAGCGACTCGCCGAGCGGTTTCACATCGGCTCGCTGCTGCCGTCCCTCGCCGCATGCTCCGCGCTCGCCGGAGCCGACGCGCCGCTCGATGTCGCCGTCCTCGGCCAGTTCAAGAGCGGCAAGTCTTCGCTCCTCAACGCGCTGGTCGGCGAAGGTGCCGCGACCACCAGCACCGGCCTGCTGCCCGTGGGGGTGCTGCCCGTCACGGCGGTTGTCACTCGGCTCAAGGGAGGCGAATCGCTCCACGCAACCATCACGCGTCTGGATGGGTCCGTCATTCCGGTGCCCGTCGCCGCCATCGGCGAGTACGTGTCGGAGACCGGCAACCCGGACAACATCAAGGGCGTCGCGGCCGTCGACATCGTCACGCCCGCGCTGACGGGCCTCGCGGGTCTGCGCCTCGTGGACACGCCGGGCCTCGGCAGCGTCCACGCGCACAACACCCAAGCCACGATGGACTGGCTGCCCGGCGTCGCCCTCGCGCTGGTCGCCATCAGCGTCGAGCGGCCCCTGTCGGAAGAGGACAAGCGGCTGATCGAGAAGTTGCGGCCGCTTGCATCGCGCGTCGTCATTGTCCTGACCAAGGCCGACCTCCTCACCGCGCCGGAACTGGCGCAGGTGCGTGCATTTGTCGAAAAGGAAGTCCGTGAAGCGCTGGTCTTGCCCTCCGGCACAGATCCGGCGATCTTGCCATTCTCCGTCCGCGCCGATTGTGAGAGACACATCGCGGCACTGCGAGAGGGAGTGCTGGCACCCATCGCACGCAACGCCTCAGCCGAGCGGGCCGCCGCCCTGAAACACAAACTCACGCACCTGACGCAAGCGGCCCGAGAATACCTGCTGGTCGCCCTCAATGCCGCGCAGAAGGTCGGACAGGATCGCAGCGCCCTGCTCGCGGCCATAATCGACGAGTCAGTGAAAGAACCGGTCATCGCCCGAGAACTCTCGGAAGCCGCGCAGAGCGTGATCGCCGCGGCTCGTCCGGCGTTCGAGCAGGCGCTGTATCCGCATCGCGATGCCGTCGAGGCCTGCGTCACCGCTTCGCTTTCCGAGATGAAGACCTGGCGCGGCCACCTGGGCAGGCAGTCCGACCGCTTCCACGAGTTCTTGCGAGAACGAATGACCGCGGAACTCTCGGCCCTTGAGAGAGATGCCGCCCCTGTCGCCAGGAGACTGCTCGACGAGGCCGAACTGCGCTTCCGGCGCATCGCGGAGGCGTTCCGCGACCGGCTGAGCCGCAATGTGAACTCCTCGCTGGGTGTCTCGCTCTCGCCCGTGGCGTGGGAGCCGCCGCGCGCGAAAGTCGTCGCCCCGCCGGTAGCGATCGAGCAGACGTTCATGACCCACTGGGACCTGTTCTGGTGGCTGCTGCCCATGCCTTTGATCGGAGGGCTCTTCCGCAGGCACTGCCGCGGCAGGGTGCCGTGGGAAGTGTGGATCAACATGAACCGCCTCGCAGGCGGTTGGTTCGTCGCGACGGCCGATGCGATCGAGGCCGTGCAGACGCAGGTCGCCGCGTGGGTCCGCGCCGAGTTGGCGACGCTGACCGCGATGCTCTCAAAGTCGAGCGACGAAGCGGCGGAGATCCGTTCGGCGCTGGCGAGTCTGGATGCGATGGCCGATGGCACGAACAAAGGGTGAGAATGAACACGAACATGCCCAACCCAAACTCCACCAACCCGCGCAAGGGGTGGATCAATCGCACCATCATCGGCATCTCGCTGGCGACCTGCTTCTCCGACTTCAGCCATGAGATGGTCACCGCGGTGCTCCCCCTCTACCTCGCCAAGGTCGGGCTTGGTGCGGCCGCGCTGGGCGTGATCGAGGGCGTGGCCGACTTCCTCGTGAGCATGTCCAAACTCGCCGGCGGGTACGCCGGGCACCGCATCCAACACAAGAAGCCCATCGCCGCCGCGGCGTATCTGATCACCGCGCTGGGAACCAGCGCCATCGCGCTCGCCACCACCGTCCCCATGGTGCTGGCGATGCGGTCGATCGCGTGGATCGCACGCGGATTCCGCGGGCCGCTGCGGGATTACCTGCTGGGCGACGCGGTCGAGGCGACACACTACGGTCGAGCGTACGGGCTGGAGCGGGCGGCGGACATGATCGGCGCTGTCGCCGGGCCGCTCACCGCGACCCTGCTGGTGTACGTGGGTATCCAGTTCCAGTCGATCATCCTGATCGCGCTGGCCCCGGGCGTTCTGGCCGCGGCGTCGATGTTCTTCCTCGCCCGCGAAAAGAATGCGGAGGCCGGCCTCACACCGCCCGGCGGCGATGCAAAGCCCGTCAGGCACCGCTTCCCCCTCGTGTTCTGGATGTTCCTCGTGGGCGTCCTGCTCTTCGGCCTGGGCGACTTCTCACGGACGTTTCTGATCCTGATCGCGGCCGGAGGTCTGAAAGAAGACGACGGCCATCTCGCCGCGAGCGTGGGCCACGGCGGCGGCGTGCTCTCGGTCGCCGTGCTGCTCTACGCGATGCACAACCTCATCAGCGCACTCGCGGCGTTTCCCGCTGGGCACCTTGGCGACCGGTTCGGCAAGCGCCGCATCCTCGTTGCCGGCTACGCGATCGGCGTGGGCACCAACCTCCTGCTGGCGTTCTCCGGCGGGTCGCTCCCGGTCATCATCGGTGCGATCGCCCTGTCGGGCATCTACATCGCGATCGAAGAGACGCTCGAGAAGGCCACGGTGGCGCAGATCCTCCCGCGAGAACTCAAGAGCCTCGGCTTCGGCATCCTCGCCTGCGCAAATGCCGTCGGCGACATGGCATCCAGCGTCTATGTCGGAACGCTCATGGCCGCCGGCAGGAACACCCTTGCATTCAGCATCGCGGCGGGGTTCGGCGCTCTGGGAGTGGCCTGGATGCTCGTGATCGCGAGACTCCGCCTCCCCGCGGCCGCGAGTCCTCATCCACCAGGTGCGTGAACTCGGCACGTGACCGATCCCGCGTGGATGCGCCGCAACTCCACTGTTCCCAACGAGAAAGCCCTCCGATGTGCTCATCGAAGGGCTTTGCGCTCAAGCAAGTCGGGATGGCGGGACGCCAATCGAACACGCCGTGGAGGGCGTGCGGGTGTGGGCGACCCAACTCCGGCGCCATCGCAACCCACTTCTACTACAGTCTGCCCGCTGAAATCAGCCTGTTCACGTCGTCTTCGTATGAGACCTTCTCGTTCGTCAGCCCACCCCCCACCCCCAACCCGCTACGCTTCTTCCGCGATTCCGGCTGCCCTGCGCCATTGCTTCAGTTGGCCCAAATGATGCGGCGGGTGCGCCACGAGCAGCGTGATCGCGATGTGTCCGATCGTCGGTGAGTAGGGGCGGAACTTCTCCGGCGATGCCCTCGGGAAGTAGTCGGCGTGCTTGTCGGCGACGACCGCGCCAAGTCGCGCGTTCCGGTCTCTGAACCGTTCGAGGAGTTCTCGCTTAGTCGCATAGGCGGCGCGATCAGCCACGGGGGTCGTACCGTACCCGTACCTCGCCATCTCGGCGTCGGCCGTCGTGGAGGGGACGCTCGGGTCGTCGAGCATCGAGAGCAACATTCCCGCGTACGCGTTGAGATGCGACAGCGTCCACGCCGGATGGTTGACGATCCCGCCAGGCTGCTCGGTCATGCGTGACTCGGGAACGCCCTCGACGGCATCGAGGAGAAACCGATGGATCATCGCGTGGATGCTCAGAATCGCGCCGATCGTGTCGTAGGGGTTCATGCGATGAATGCTACTCAATGGATGGCCGGGCTCATCATCGGCGCGTCGGCGTTCAAGGTATCCGATGGAGATGAACCGCAACGTGCACACGCGGAAGAACACGCGGCGGGGCGGCCCGTGTACTTCACAGTTTTTGCCACGCTACGCTCATGAGCCAGGCTTTCAACTCTTTGGACTCCCCTTCGTTCATGGAGACTCGCCGTGGAGAATCCGACACAAACGAGCCCGCGGCCTGATTACGGGATCGATGCGCCCGGCGCTGTGCGCAACCTCTTCATTGGAGGATCAGTGGCGCTGCTGGCATTCGTGGTCGCATTCAGCGGCCAGTTGCCTTCGCCACTATGGACGCGCTTCCTGATGCGCAACGGCGCTGCCATGGCGATCGGCTGCCTGGGCATGGGCAGTTACATGTACTTTTCCAGCAAGTACGGCAAGATCCGCGAACGGGAGTGGCTGCTCGATCTGAAGCCGGGGCAGTGGCGGGGAGATGAGACTGTGCTCGATGTCGGTTGCGGTCTGGGTGTCATGCTCATCGGCGCCGCCAGGCGACTGACGACCGGCACCGCGGCCGGCATCGACATCTGGCAGACCCAGGACCTCTCCGGCAACCATCCCGACACCGCCCGCGAAAACGCACGACGCGAAGGCGTCGCCGACCGCGTCACGATCCTCACCGCCGACATGCGCCAGATTCCATTTCCGGATGCCCACTTCGACGTCGTCGTCTCGAACGCGGCGATCCACAACCTCTACAAGGCCGACGAGCGGGCCGCCGCCGTGCGCGAGATCGCACGCGTGCTCAAGCCGGGCGGCGCCTGCATCCTGGCCGATGTTCGGCACGGAGGCCAATACGCCGACGCTTTGCGTGCCGGCGGCGTGACCGATCTGCAGCGGCGTGATGCCAGCATCGCGTCCCCCTTCTTCGCGGTTGTTTCTCTGGGCAATGTGCGGCCGTTTGTGCTGGTTGGAAGCAAGCCGTCGGCGTCATCGTGAAAACGACGGCGACCTGTCAGCCCCCGCGGTGAAGGCTACTGGCGGATGCTGGAGTTGCTTCCGGCTCGGCTGCGCACGGATACGCAGAACCCGCGCCGAAGTGACGACCGGGCTTGGCAAGGTCGGCTGCGTCTCGGCGCACCGGTTCAAACTCGACGCGGAACTGTCAGGGCAGCAGGACGCGGTTGAACTATCACGTAAATGGTGATGGCCTCGGCAGTTGCCGAGGCCATCAAGCCCGAATCGGGGTGGCGGGATTTGAACCCACGACCTTTTGACCCCCAGTCAAACGCGCTACCAAGCTGCGCTACACCCCGTGGGGAAGGCGATCGTAGGCCGACACCCCCCGTCCGCCAACCGTCCCCGCAGGGGCAATGCCCGCCAGCAACCGGCCCAGAACCTCCGCCGCCGTGTAGGTCGACCTTCCCGGGCGGAGAAACCGCGCGACCGTCGCGGCGTCATCGCCCGACGTGATCAGCGGCAACTCGTGCCGCTCGCCGTGCTCGCCGCGGCACTGCCCCAGCCCGATATTCGCCATCAGTCCGTTGCACACGCACAGCCGCCCGTGCGTCTCTTCTTCGCGCCCGCCCTTGCGCACGTAATCCTCGACCGGCTCCGCCGAGCAGCGCCACCCGATCTTCCCATCCTCCGCGCGGTAGGCGTGCCGCAGGTACCCGAGATCGCAGATCCGCGCCGTCCGCGCCGGTGCGTTCGGGTCCGCCAGCGTCCCCGCCATCCGCAGCACCTTGAAGGGGAACCCTGTCGGCGATGCCACAGGGTCGGTGAACACCTTCACCTTCCCTGCGCGGCTGAGTTCGAGCACCCGGCGCTTGATCTCCGGGTCCAGCCCGGACTCCTCGCAGAACGCAAACGCCGTCCCGATCTGCACGCCCGCCGCACCCGCCCTCAGCGCATCGGCGACTCGCTCCGGATCCGCAAAGGAGCCGGCAAGCCAGAACGGCAATCCGAGCGCCCGGATGGCGCCAAGGTCCGCGACATCGCGCTCACCGTAAATCGGCTCGCCCTCGGCCGTCAACTGCATCGCGCCCCGCGGCGGCGCATTGTGCCCGCCCGCGGTCGGCCCTTCGATGACAAAGCCATCGACACGCCCGCTCGCCTTCCTTGCGAGCATGCCCGCCAGCGTTGCCGAAGAGACGATCGCGTAGAAGTCGGGGCGCGCAAGTTCCGGCTTCCCGTCGGGCCAGAACAGCTTCGGATCGAAGCGGGTGACAAACTCCTCGCCGGGCGCTGCGCCGTGCACATCCAGCCGCAACTCCACCGCTTCGTTCCGTGCCAGCCGATCCAGGATGCCCGGAATCGCCCGCGGAATGCCCGCGCCCATCAAGACGCACGACACCCCCGCGAGCATCGCGCCATAAAGCGATGCGAGCGTCGGCAACTGGATCTTCTCGAGGTAGTTGATGCCCACCCTCGCGGCATGCCCTTCCTTGGCGAGAAAGACCTCAACGAAGTTCCCCGCCACGATCAGTTCTTCCGCCGCGCGAGTCGGCGACTCCGACGGAATCGGCTTCGACTTGAACGGCCTGTCCGCCGGTTTCCCCCCCTCGACGAAGTACCGATCCAGGATCCGCTTCGCCACGCCTGGCACCGGGAACGCCGCGAGCGCCCGGCGGACATGCCCCCCCGGATCGCCCATCTCCAGCCGCCGCGCCATGATCGCGTCGATGGCTGTTCCCGACACCACCCCCAACTGCCCGGCCATCGAAACCGCCCGCGCAAGCCTCCAGTCCGACACCCCCGCCCCCATTCCGCCTTGGATGATGATCGGTAGGTCAGGAGTATTCATGCGTGACTGTAGGCTTATTGCGGATCTGTATGTCCCTTTACACAATCGAGCGAGGTGTCCACACCAACCATCGAGCGGCCATGCGTTCATGCCGCGGCCTGATCAGCACGCTCCAAACCCCGGGAGCCAGGCCGGCGGCCCCGATCTCCAAGGACCAACCATGCAGCACCCCTTGTTCCGAACCGCAGCCTCCGTCTCCTTCATCTGCGGACTCGCGTTGTGCCTCCCCTCGTTGCTGGCGAACTCGCCAGAGCCCGTCGCCCGGCCCACGCCCGACCTCGCCGCGGCCAAACCCGCCGTCGCCGCGTCCAACGCCTTCGGCATCGACCTGTACCGCGCGCTGGCGAACGCCGATCCCGGACGCAACCTGTTCATCTCCCCATACTCGGTCTCCGTCGCGCTCACGATGGCCGCCGAAGGCGCCCGCGGCGAGACCGAATCGCAAATGGCCGCGGCGTTGCGATTCCCGGCCGATGGTCGCACGGCGGGCAGGCCGATCACGCAGATCCACACCGGCCACGCCGCGCTCGCACAGCACTTCGCCGCCGCGGCAGGCAACACCGATCCGAAGACCCGCGAGCGCATCAAGCGCCTCCGCAAGGAACTCGACAGCGCCAACGCCGCGACGGCGAAACTCCAGCGCGAGCAGAAGTGGAACGAGGCCGGCGAATCCCAGCGCAGGGCCGAATCGCTCGCCTCCGAACTCAACGGCCTGCTCTCCGCGGTCGATCGTTTCGACCTCCGTGTCGCCAACGCGCTCTGGGTCGAGCAGACCTTCGACCTGGTCCCGGCCTATGTCCAGACGATCGACCGGTTCTACGGCTCCGGCGGCGTCTCGCGCCTGAACATCGCGGGCGACACCGAGAAATCCCGCCGGTTCATCAACGCCTGGGTCGAGAGCAACACCGAGAACCGCATCAAGGACCTGATTCCCCAGGGCGCGCTCACCCCAGCCATCCGCCTGGTCATCACCAACGCCGTGTACTTCATGGGCGAGTGGGTCGCTCCCTTCGCCGAAGGTTCAACCCGCGATGACGACTTCACGCTCGCCGACGGCACGAAGGTCAAGACGAAGATGATGAACGACCCGTGGCGCGGGTGGGTGTCCTACGCCGCGTTCACCGCGGCCGGCGAGTGCTTCCAGACGCCGATCCAGGTCCCTCGCGATGAATCGCAGCGCCCGGCCGTCTACCCCGGCGACGACGGCTTCTCCATGATCGAACTGCCGTACAAGGGCGGCGATCTGTCGATGGTCCTCATCGCGCCGCGATCGCCCCAGGGGCTCGCCGCGCTCGAGTCCCGCCTCACCGCGGAGTCGCTGGATGCGTGGCTGGCGAAGATGGCCCCACGCGCGGTCGACACCGCCATGCCGAAGTTCAAACTCGAATACACGCAGGAACTGTCCGGTCCGCTGCGCTCGCTGGGAATGAAGCGGGCATTCATCAGCCCCGAACAGCCCGGCGGGGCAGAGTTCCCCGGCATGTCCGACAGCGCCGACCCGGCCCGTCAACTCTTCATCGGTGCGGTGCTCCACAAGGCATGGGTCGAGGTCACCGAGAAGGGCACCGAGGCCGCCGCGGCCACCGCCGTGCTCATGGCACCGGGCGCCGCCGCGCGGCCCGTCGAGATGGTGCCCTTCACGCCCCGGTTCCACGCCGATCACCCCTTCATCTTCCTCATCCGCGACACCAAGTCCGGCGTGATTCTCTTCATCGGGCGGATGACCCGGCCCGCGGCCTGATTCCGCCGGTACGATCCCCGCATGGATAAAGCCGCAGTCGAGAGTGCGCTCCTTGCAACATTCTGGAATGACGCCGCCAAGGACGGCCTCTGGGCCGCGTCCTGGCCCAGGTCGCTCGAAGGCCTCACCGCGCAGCAGGCCGCGTGGTCCCCGCCCAGCGCCCCCGGTGTCGCTGGGAAGCGCCACTCCATCTGGACCATCGTCTCCCACATGTGCTTCTGGCGCGAAGACACACTCCGTCGCCTCACCGATCCCTCCAAGCCCGCCCCCGCCGCCCTCGCCGCCGGCAACTTCCCCGTGCCCGCCGACATCACCGAAGATGCCTGGGCCGCGACGCGCAAGCGCTTCGCCGACTCCCAGCGTCGCATCGCCGAGGCGCTCGCCGACCCGAAGACCGACACCTCGCGTCTGCGCTACATGCTGCCGCACGACTGCTACCACTTCGGCCAGGTCAACTACATCCGCGCCATGCTCGGTCTGCCGCCGATCGAGTGAAACGCCGTTCAGCAGCCCGCAAACCACGCCGCCAGGAACGCGAAGATATCCGGCACATCCGGCACGCCCCCCGAGCCGTTGAAGTCCGCCCGCGGATCCCGGGCGAACCACAGCGCCAGGAACGCGAAGATGTCCGGCACCCCGAGCCCGGGCACGCCGTCGAACTCCGCCGCGCACGGCGCGGCAAACTCATACGCGCCGATATCGAACACGCCCTCCTGCGGCCGCGGGAAGTTCAAACGGTCGACGCTCGGCGCCGACCGGCCGTTCAACGCCGCCGCGCCCGCGTTCCGCGCGATGCTCGACGACGCGAGCCGATGGTCCGACCCGGCAAGATTCACAAACAACGCCGGCCACGAGCCCGCCGCCAGCGCGGTCGAGTGCACATCCTGCCCCGTCGCGCTCCGCCATGCCGCCAGATTGATCACCCCCGTGCCCCGGTCGAACCGGTCGATCACGACGTTGTAATCGCTCACCAGCCCGGGCAGACTGTCCGCCGTCGAGATGATCGCCCCACGGAACGAGTGATAGTTCAGCAGGATGTTGTTGAACACCGTGTTGTTCGTGCTGCCGTCAGAGATGTTCACGCACCACCGCCCGTTCGAGGCGTTGATGATCGTGTTGTTCACCACCACGTTGTTCGAAGCCCCCAGCAGCCCGTCGATCCGGTACAGCGAGACCCCGCTCGCCCGGTTGTCGTACATCAGGTTGTTGCGGATCACCGAGCCCTGCACCCCGTCGAAGTTCACCGCCGACCCGCCCCCCGTGCTCGTCGTCAGCACACCCGAGCCGTTGATGTACATGCTCCCGCCGCCGTTGGAGTAGAACGTGTTCCGCTCCACCAGCACGTTGCTGATCACCCCGTCGCCCCCCTGCGACGCATCCGAGTTCACGTGCAGCCCGTTGCTCGAGTTCCCCCAGATCACGTTGTCCCGCACGATGTGGTTGTCGCCCGAGTTCGACAGGTACACCCCGTGCTCGTCCCACATCTCGTGGATCAGGTTTTGCTCGACCAACATCGCGTTCACATGCCCGGTGAACACCCCCCACTCGCCGTTGTGATGCACATGGCACCGCCGCACCGCGATGTTCCCCGCGCTCGATCCCGCCGGCGCAACCGCTCGCACGCCCGCCTTGCTCACCCGCTGGTCGTTGCTCCCCGTCACCTCGAAGTCCTCGATCACGATCCACGACACCGTGTCCATGTTGATCCGCGCCTTGTGCGCCTGCCCGTTGAACGTCGCGGCCGCCGTATCCACCACCGTCAGCCACTCCCCGTTCGCCCCGCGCGTGCCGCGGAAGGTGATCGGCGCTGCCGCTGTCCCGCTCACGCCCACATTGAACCCCGCGTACGTTCCCGGCAGCGCAATCACGGTGTCCCCGGGCACGCGTCCGTTCGCCGCGCGCTGCAGCGTCAGCCACGGCTGCGCGAGCGTACCGGCGTTCGCGTCAGAGCCGCCCTGCCCCGCGGGCGCGACGTAGTACGTCGACTGCGCCAAGCCCTCGCACGCCGTCAGCAGCACCGCGAGCACACCCAGCCACGCATCGCGACGAAGAGCGCCCATCGGCATACCCCCAACATACCTCATGTCCCCCGCTCCCACCACCGCCCGCAGAGGCATCCTGTCCGGCCGATCCGCCCCGCCTCGCTCCCCCGCCCTACCGGCTCAGCGGGATCAGCGCACGCACCCGCGGATCCCGCAGATACAGCCCAAGCCACATCACCATCCCCATAACCACCGGAATGATGAACGGCTCCCCGAGACGCGCGTGCGTCGCCGTCGCCCCGCCCAGATAACCCGTCAGCAGGATCGCCCCCAGCACCGCCGTCCGCGGCACCAGGTACACAACCAGACACCCCAACTCCACGATGCCCAGCGTGAGCAGGCTGCTCTCCGGCCATCCGAAGTGCTCCAGCCCTTTCAGCGCCTCCGCGGACTTGGTGAACTTCATCACCGCGCTGAAAACAAACAGCGCCACCGCCGGAACAACGATGATCCACCCGGCCCAGTACAGTTTGCCCTGACGATGTCGAGACTCGCCGCGCGGCAGTGTTTGCAGTGCCATGCCGTATTCGTCGTTTGTTTGAGCCCGCCGCCTGCACAATCCGGGACCACCACAACGCCATCCCCGCCCTGCTACTCCAGGTCCGCATCCGTCGGCATGGTCAGGATGGAGTGCCGAATGCCCCAGAGGCCGATCTTCGCCCCATCATCAAAGTCCCGCATCGGCGCATCGTCGATGCCATACCCGCCGCGCGCCACGAACATCGTGTTGATCTTCCAGTCGCGGTGATCGCCCGGGTCCCATCGAAAGGCATAGAACGCCCCGTCAGGACCGTCCGCAAACCCAAGGGCAACGCGCGACCGCGTCCATTCGTCGTACAACTGGCTGGTCAGCCAGCCGTCATCGAGGGACTTGTTCCCGATGCGCATCGTCCGCCATCCCGTCCACGTCCCGTTCCCATCCTGCCAGCCCGTGTGAAAGATCACCAGGTTCTGCTTCCCGCCCAGGTTCGGATACACCGCCACCGGCCTGCTCGTGCAATGGCACGGCCTGCCCCCATGCGTCCACTCTGCTTGCGACTCCGCGAGGTCATCGCCCTCGATGCGGAGCGTGGCGACCCGCATGGTGAACGGCCCGTGCTTGTCATGGGTCCACGATCCCACCACGGTGATCGAGCCATCCGCCGGCTGAACGGCCATCCCCGGCGGCACCGCGCTCTTCAACTCCAGTTCCTTCGCCGCGCCGACTTCAAACTTCTCACCCGCCGTCACCCACCTCGCCTCGATCCGCCCATCGTCGTGCCGCGACAGCACCAGCACCCTCCCGCCAATCATCAAGCCCGACACGTCCCCCTGTCCCAGTTCGCGCAGCGCCTGCAGCGCACCCACCACCGGCGCTCCCCCCGCCTCCGCGGCCGTGGTCACTCTCGCCGCCGCCCACCCGTCGAACCGCTTCACGAACAGCACACCGAACTCCGGCCCGCCAACCAGCACCGGGTCCGCTCGCGATGACGACGAGGCCGCCTCCGTCTCGTCGGTCCACTCCTCGCTCCCCTTGTGCATCTTCACCGTGACCGCGGTCTGCTTGTGTGTCGCCGCGGCCAGCATCACCTTCCCGCCCACCACCGCCAGGCTCGGCGCCGATCCGATCAGCGCGTGCGTCTTCCGCTCCCCGGCATGCGTGGAGCCGCCGTAGTTCACATCCGCCAGCACTTCCCCCTCATCGAACTCCCCGTTGTGGTTCCAGTCGATCAGCGTCGTCCCGTCCCCGTTGTCCTTGAGCGAAAACCGGAACGGGTGATTCGCCAGGAACTTCACGCGCTCGTACGCGAACGGCAGTTTCTCGCGCAGGCGATGTTCATCAAGCACCACCTCGCGGAACTCGCCGTTGGAAAAGTGCGGCTTCGCGCCGTCGCCGTCAAAGCCGTACGAGTACGCATAGTTCATCATCGACGTGTACAGCGGGCACCACCCCGGCGCCGAGTCCCCCGTGTGCGACAGCGACATCTGGTGCCCGAGTTCGTGCGCGAACACCGCCCAGTTGTTGCCGCAGCCCCCCATGTCCCCCGTCTCGCTCGACTGCCCGCCTCCCCACGGCGTCACCTGCATCCAGTGCATCATGCCGCGCTCTGGCCGGGGAAAGTACTTCCCTCCTACGTCCCACCACGGCATCTTCTGGTCCGCCGCGGCCACGCCCGGCCCGGCATCGCGGAAATGCAGCCACACGCCCGTCGTCCCATCCGGGTTCGCGCAGTGCAGATCGCGATACGCCTTCTGGATCCGCGGCATCTCCCCTTCAAACTGCTTCCGGTCCACCTGCTCGAAGTACGAGATGTTGACGATCAGGTCCTTCCGCCGCGGATCGAGTCTCGCATCCGCCTCCGATGCGCTCGCATCCTTCTTCCACACGCCGAGCCTCGCACCGAGGTCCGCGACGCGCCCCGGCGGAAGCCCGTGCACCTCCCACCCGTCAAGCAGTCCATCGCCGTCCGTGTCGCGGTCGCGGGGGTCCGTCCCGATCTCCTTCTCCTCCGCATCGCTCAACCCATCGAAGTCCGAGTCCCGGGCATCTGGGCTCACGATCACGGCATACCTCACCACCCGGTGTGCATACGGCAGGCTCGTCGCGAACACCGTCCACCCCATCAGCCCGCCCATCGCGCTCACGTTCGATTCAAACCTGCACACTTCGCTCGCCGCGGCGTCATATGGCGGCTTGCTCAGAGACCACGCCGTCGGCTGCAACTGCTTCAGACGTTCCGCCCACCCCTCCCCGAGCCTGTTGTCCTTGTCGATCTGCCAGTTCGCACCCGAAGCGTCCTGAATCCGAGGCGCCACATTCCACACGATGCCGGTGAACTTCTGCCCCTCCTTCGCCGCGATCACCACGCGCTCCCCCGCTACCCCGCCCGCGCCGATCGGCACCACCACCACCCGTCCTTCTTCCACCACAACCACGCGAACGCCGGGCGCACCAACCGACGCCGGCCACACCGCAAGCCCGACCGCGTCGGGGCTCACATCGCGCGACAGGATGCGCCAGTTCGCCGCCTTCCACCCGTTCACCGAGGCCGCGACGCACAAGTCCCGGTTCCCGTTGATCGTCAGGCAGTCCGCAAAGCCATCCCCATTGACATCCCCCGCCGCGAACACCTTGCAGTCCGTCCCGGTCGTGATCCAGTCCGATGCAGGAAGTTCATCCGCCCGCGCGGCGAGTGCAGCCATCGAAATCACTGCGCACACCGTCATCAGCACGCCGCTCTTCATCCAGCCGATGGTACTCGGCGGATGGCTTGACCAACTCCCTTCGCGTTGACGTTCCACTTGCCACGGCGGGCGACTCCGAGATCCATCCCGTGCCGCCGAGGTCGGCTTGGCGACCTCGGTGCAGTTCTGCTCGTTCTGAAACGGGGGCGGACGGCACAGGCGGTCTCGTCTTGTCTTGAAGTGCCCCCGGTCACGCGGCCGGCTCCGCGGCCGAGCGGCCAGTGTCTTCATCTCTCCCCTCCCCTCGCCGCCGCCCTCTCACCCCCATCCCACTTGACGACCCCATGACCCATACATTATGCTAACTCTATGCGCCCTGCCACACCGGCACCGCTCCTCCTGAACCTCAGAAAAACCCCCGAATCAGGCTGTCCTGCGCGCAGATTCTGTGTTCCCCGCGTCCGGTGCCTCATCCCTTCCACGACCTCGCCACTCGCCGCTCGCCGCTCGCCGCTCCGACAACCTCCCCCCGCGGGGAGGTGCCTCGCGAAGCGAGGCGGTGGGGGCTCCTGCCTTTTCTACGAATCCTCCCGCTCTCCACTCGCTCCTCCCCCGCGTTCCGGCGACTCTGCGCGCAGATTCCCTCTTCTCCATGTCTTCCCCACCCGCCACTCGCCACTCGCCCCTTGCCACTCGCCGCTCGCCGCTCCGACAACCTCCCCCCGCGGGGGAGGTGCCTCGCGAAGCGAGGCGGTGGGGGCTCCTGCCTTTTCTACGAATCCTCCCGCTCTCCACTCGCTCCTCCCCCGCGTTCCGGCGACTCTGCGCGCAGATTCCCTCTTCTCCAT
>CAYPEI010000015.1:44329-92295 GCA_964409775.1 uncultured Phycisphaeraceae bacterium
GGGGGCTCCTGCCTTTTCTACGAATCCTCCCGCTCTCCACTCCCCACTCGCCACTCCCCACTTCCGACTTCCGACATCCGACATCCGACATCCGACATCCCACATCCCCCTCCCCTCCAACTTCACTTCTTCCGCCTCTTCTCCTCTGTCTTGATCAGCGTCGTCACACGTTCGGCCACATCGTTCGGCACAGGGAACGTCAGGTGATACTGACACACCCGCCACTTCCCCTCGACCTTCCGCACCACGCCCGTGCCGCGGCACGTTCCGTACTTCTCGTTGTCCAGCAGTTCATCAAACCACGCGACCGACAATTCCCCTCCCTTCTCCGGCGGCACGAGCGACACGTTCCGGGCGCTGGCCCGAGGCGTGTACATCCACCCCTTCCCCTTGGCAAACAGCGGATCGGTGTACGCATGGAACTGCTCCAGCGTCCACCGCTCGCCCGCATCCGTCCCGATGAACACCGCCTCGGGCGCATACAGCGCGAAGTACGCCGACCCATCCGCCTTCGCCGCCGCGGCGTGCAACTGATCCAGCAGGTCCAGCACTTCGCGCTCCGCCTTTCCGATCACCACGGGCGCGGGCGCCTTCGCGGCGAGTCTGTCGAGTTCGTCCATGATGTCCTTCGCACCAAGTGTCCGGATGATGTGCCCCTGCCCGTTCACGCTCGTCGTCACGATGTCGAGTTCATACTTCTTCCCAAACGCCGCCGCCTTGTCCATCGTCGCGCGCCACGTGAAGTCATCCTGCTCGCCCACCCACAGACGGATCGGCACGCCCGCCTCCTTCAGCGCGGGCCCCAGTTTCCGCTCATCCGCCTTCGCGGGCAGAGCCCCGGGAAACCCGATCACGCTCGCCGTCCGCTCCGGATACATCCACGCGAACACAAACGCGCTCAGACCGCCGTTGCTCGCCCCCGCAACGTGATACCGCCCCCCCGCTGCTCGCACCGTCCGGTCCAGGTCCTCCAGCAGCGGCGGCATCAGGTCCTTGGCGCTGGTGACGAACAACTTGCCCGCCGGCGGCCGCGGCGACACCAGGATCCACCCCCGCCCCGTCGCTTCTTCGGCAAACATCTGCCGCATCCCCCGCTCATACTCCTCCGTCTGCTGGCCCGGCGGGAACAGGACCAGCACGTGCGCGGGGTCGTCGAGCCTGTGGTCCGGCGATGCCAGGTAAGTCAGGACCATGGAGCCCTCAGCACACTGAACCTCATGCGTAGTCACGTTCGGCGGCTTGGCATGGGCGCTCTGCGCGAAGGCGAGCACCGCCGCGGCGAAGGCGGACGGGAATCGGAGGTGATGCATCAGCATGCTGCCAGCATACCCGGCGCGCTTGTCGCGCCGATGGGCTGCCAACCCGGGCTGAGCGGGCGACAAGAGAGGCCGGGCCGGTACCGGACGGACACGCGGGCTTGGCGCACTCTTCGCGATCCGGCGAGCCACGGCGTCCAAGCCGACCCAACGTCGCTCATCGCTCTCAAAGCCCGTATTCACAGCACCTTATGCACGACCTCACTCAGGGCGCGACTTCGGTTCCTCGGCAGTTCGAACAGTCTTCCACCGTGTCCCGCTCGTTGCATTTCCCCTCAGAATCAGTTATTCTGCCTCGCCGCGGTAGGTCTGAACCAACGCCGCGATCCTCGTGACGGCTCAAGGAAGTGCCACGCATGAACTCGTCAGCACATCGCATCGCAGGGGTATTGGCGGTCGCCGCGGCGGCAGGTGCCGCGAGCGGCGCAACGGTCAACAGTTCCGCGCGCGGCTGGTACGACTCCACCGGTCGGCATGTCTCGAACAACAACTACCTGACCGGCAACGCCTCCGGCACGGTGTATCGCTCGTGGTTTACGTTCAATCTTCCAACGCCGCCGATCGGCCAGGGCGTGGTCTCGGCGACGCTCCGGACCAACGCGTTCTCGGTGACCTCCAACATCGGCCTGACGCTGTACGACTTCACGGGCTCGGTCGCCGGGTTGTCGGCAAGCACACCGAGCGGCGATCCGGCGGGCCTGGCTCGCTACGCAGACCTCGGCGCGGGGACGATCTACGGCAGCCGGAACTTCCTGACCGGCGAGGCCAACTCGTTTGTCACCTACAGCCTCAACGCCGATGCCCTGAGCGCCATCAACGCCGGCCTCGGCAGCGCGTTCGCAATCGGCGGCGCATCGAACTCCGAGAGTTCCTCGGGTGCGTTCGCCTATGGAAGTTCCGACTCCGCCGCCGCGTTTGACGGCAGCGTGCAGTTGATCCTCGAGTACGGCGATCTCAACCTTGTGCCGCTGCCGCCGGGCGTTGCGCTCGGCATGAGCGGTCTCGGGTGCGCCGCGTTCGCGGGCGTTCTCCATCGTCGCCGCCAGCGTGCCGCCGCGATGCGTTGATCGACTTCAGTTGAGGTCCGTGCAGAACCAGCCCGATTCGCCGCCGACCTTCACCCTCGCCAGCAGGTGCACGTTCACGCTCGTCTCGAGCAATCGACGCGACGCCTTCGGGCGATCGGTGAACAGGTGCAACTCGGCCCTCGGGGTCATGCCGCTCGCGGCGAGCCCGGCCGATTGCCCCAGCGCCGCCGCCAGCATGTGCGAGTGCGCATCGGCCCATGCCCCAGCGACAAGCAGTTCCGACAACGCCCGCTGCTCACCGGCGATGACCGATCCGGCATCATCGCCAGATTCCAGCCGCGACAGCAGGTGCACCGTGCCCGAACGATCCACGGCGAACTCGATCCCCTCGGCGTAAGGGCATCGCACGCTGACCGGTCGCAGACCAGGAAGCAGCAGCGCGAGCGCCGTCGGTTCATCCCGCGTCACTTCCGCCCGCTCTGAATCGAGGTCGTCTGCCGCTTCGCGTGTGTCCAGTTCTGAAGTGTCCGGGAGCGAAGCCCGGGGCAGGGACGCCGGCGCAGGCGGTCGCTCGGCGATGACGGTCTCGACTGGCAACGACACCGCCTCGAACTCCTGCGGAGCAGCCTGCGGCTCACGTTCGATCCTGATGAGCTCTTCGTCGATGCGCAGCGCCGGTCGAGGGGCAACCGGGACTCTCGCGGGCCGCGGAGCGCCGGCCGACTCGGAGGCTGCGTCCATCAGCGCCTCCATCGCCTCCGCGGGACTCAACTCGGTTCGACCGGAGAACAGCACCTCGGACGGCCGCGCCGACGCGATCCTCGCGCTGCAGACCGCGGTATCGACATCGCGCCCTATGAAGCGAGCGATCGAGTCGGCCAGACGCTTCGCCGCGGGCATGGCCTTGTCGTGCGCTGCACCCATCGCAGCGACGCGGATGATCGGAGCGGCTGAATCCACCCCCACCGTACCGAGGCTCGCCGACAACGCCTTGACGGAGGAATACGCGGCGACGACCGCCGCCTCATCGACTCCCGTCAGCACGGTCACCACGCGGACGAGCGGGTTCGCGGCGAGCGAGGCTTCTTCCCCCGGATCCGCGCGAACGACCCAGCGGTCCGTCTGTTCGGCGGCAACGCGCAGCGCGGCCTGCAGGGAACTTTCGCTGGGAAGGGCCGTCGTACCGCCATCACCGCCGATCAACTCGACGGACGTCGAGTCCCGCTGCAGGCGCAGGTAGGCCACCGGCTTTCCGGAGGCCGCGGCGATCTCCCGGACATACTGCGCAGCCCACGCCGCGGCGAGCACCGGGAGATGCCCCAGAACGATGCACTCAACGATCGCTGACGGAGCATCAGACACGGACTTTCGAACGTGCGGCCGTTCCTGCGTCGCGATTGGCGCGACATCGCCGCCGAAGCCAGGCGGCGGTTTGGCCGCGGCGACCGGGGGCGAAGGCGGCGCATCGTCAAGTTCGAGATCGTCCGCAGCGCCGGCGAGGCGAAGGACCGGCTGAGATCGACCCGGGCGAGCGCCCGCCGTGCTCTCGGGTGCCTGCGGCGTAGATGCCGCGACACCGTGACCCACTTCGCCCAGGAACAGGTCGGTCAGCGCGTCGAACTCCTCACCCGTTGGCGGCGGGTTGGCGGGGGGCAGATTGTCCCATGAGGTTGGAGCATGACCGTTCCGCAACCGCGGCGTGCCGTGGCCGCCGTTTTCCGTTCGTCCGGTCATGTCTGGCCTCCGATCGGCGTTGCCGCGACTCGCGCGGGCGACGCGGTCTCACTCTCGGGGACGAACACAATGCTGTTCGCGCCTCCAAATGGATTGGGCGCGACAAGCGGGTTGTAAGGATCGGCGATCCACTGCGTGTCGACGACGATGCGATACTGCGATGATCCGGCGGGAATTCTCGCCACACCTTCGAGCAGACCGAGCGACGGGTGCGGCCGCAGCGGGGTCGCGACATCGGACCAGTTGTTGAACTCGCCGGCGACCCGGACACTCCGCCCGAGGGTCAGCGGCTGGCGGAAGACCACACCGCGATCGGTGACACGGACGCCGAACCAGACCGAGTCGGACGATTCCGTCGCGAGGCCTCGTTCGGTCACGTGCGAGTGCTTGACGGCTTCTGGCGGGTCGACGGGAGGCGCGACGGACCGGCTCGGACTTCCCCGGTCCGATTGCAGAGGTTCCAGTTCCTCGGTTCGGCTGTGCAGTTTTCGAGCACGGGCGACGAGATCGGCCGCACGCGTCGGCGTGAACGCACGAGGCGGATCGACCATGGCCTGCGGCTCGACGCTCACCCGCGCGGCGCTGCTCCGCGTCGGCGGCGTGGTCTCCAAGCTTGCCGGAACTGCCGCCGCGGCCAGCGGTGACTCGTCCCTGGGAGTCCGAGCCACGGCACGCTCACCGATTCCCGGAACGATGTGCACCTCGGGGATGCGCTCCGGGCGGGCGGATGCGGGCTCATGCACGGAAGCACCGCGGCTTTCTCGGGCTTCCGGCGAGGCCTCGTCGACCTCCGCCGTCGAAGTCCGGCCCTTCCCGATCGACTGTTCCGTCAGAAACGTCGCCAGTTCGCCGTAGTCCTGCGCGCCGAACGACTCCGGCGAATACTCCACCACCGGCTGCCCGAAACTCGCCGCTTCTCGCAGCGAGGGATCCAGCCGGATGACAATCGGCGCGACGCGACCGGGGAATCGGCGACGGAGTTCGTCGAGCAGGCCGCGGGCCAGCACACTGGCAGGGTCGTGCATCGTCGGGAGCAGGCGGTAGAACGGCTGCACCCCCAGCCGTTTGGCCACCGACTTGATGGTGCTGACCTGCTTGGCAGCGCCATGCAGAGAGAAGAAGGCGGTTTCGACGGGGATCAGGATTTCATCCGCCGCGACGAGTGCATTGAAGGTCAACATGCCGATCGCCGGGGAACAGTCGATCAGGCACACGTCGTACTGGCCGGCGAAGCGGGAGAGGGCCCTTTTCAACCGGCTCTCGGCATCGGGCTTTTGGGCAAACTCTCCCCTGGCCGCTTCGAGCGCGGCCAGCCGGACGGTGCTCGGCGCGAGGTCCAGGTTCCGGCTCACTCGCCACAGCAGGCGGTCGGAGTCGATCGGCGAGTTCTCCGGCGCGAGCATGGCGTCGCCGATGTGCTTGTCGATCCGCTGTTCCGGGATGGCAAGCCCGGCCGCGCAGTGGGCCTGCGGATCCAGGTCGACAAGCAGTGTTCGATAGCCGCGGGAGGCAAAAACACCTGAGAGGTTGATGGCGGTCGTGGTCTTGCCGCATCCGCCCTTCTGGTTGACCACCGCGATGGTGTGCACGCGCAACTCCCGCTTTGCCGGGAGTTTGCGTTCCCCTCCCGCGTTTTTGAACCCCCACGCAATGGGCGGTCCCGGCAAGCCTTGCCGGTGTTATCGGCCATGACCCCGGGTTGCGCTTGAGGAGCCGAAAGTTCAAGTTTCGGGAAGGGTCGAGGTTGGCCCGAGTGCCGGCTTCCGACTTGCGGACGGCGACTTCCTCCATACGCCTTCCGACTTCTGACTTCTCCCTATCCTCCTCCCCCATGCACTGGACAGACGAAGCGCTTCAATCCCTCGATACGTCCCGCCGGGTCATCATCAACGACTCCAAGACCCCTTCCGGCCGGGCCCACGTCGGCGCGCTCCGCGGCGTGCTGATCCACGATGCCGCGTTCCGCACGCTGAAGGAACGAGGGGTGGATGTCCACTACCGGTTCGGCTGCGACGACTACGACCCGGTCGACGAGATCCCATTCGGCCAGGGCGAAATCTGGCGGCAGCACCTGGGCAAGCCTCTGTGCAACGCCCCGCCGCCGCCCGGTTCCTCCGCCTCCGACATGGCGGACCACTTCATCACCGAGTTCTGGTCGGTGTTCGCCGATCTCGGCGTGAAGTGCGAGTTCTACCGCATGCGGGACATCTATCGCACCGGAAAGTTCAACGAGGCCATCGACCGCATCCTGCGCGCGGCCCCGACGGTCCGGAAGATCTACAAGGAAGTCTCCAACTCCGACCGTCCCGACAACTGGTACCCCTTCCAGACCATCTGCGAGAACTGCGGCCGCATCGGCACCACGGAGGTTACGGACTACGACGGCAAGGAAGTCACGTACGAGTGCAAGCCGAACCTCGTCGAGTGGGCACAAGGCTGCGGGCATCGCGGCAAGGTTTCCCCGTTTGACGGCCGCGGCAAGATGCCGTGGAAACTCGAGTGGGTCGCCAAGTGGGCCACGTTCCCCGTCGCGGTGGAAGGCGCGGGGGAAGATCACAATACCAAGGGCGGCTCGCGCGATGTTGCCGCGCACTGCCTGAAGGCGATCTACGGCCAGGAACCGCCGCTGAACATTCCGTACGGGTTCGTGCTGGTCGGGGGCGCGAAGATGTCTTCCTCACGCGGCGTCGGGGTCGCGGCCCGCGATGTCGCCAACTTCCTTCCGCCGGAGATCCTTCGGTTCCTCATGCTGCGCACACCGCCGAAGCGGCAGGCGAACTTCGAGCCGACGTACGAGCAACTCGTGAAGGTCTTCAACGAACTCGACCGCGCCCACACCAAGACCTTCCACGACCCCAAGTTCAACGCCGACGAGAAGCGCACCTATCACCTGTGCGAAGTCGCGCCGGAGGGCGACTACTTCGCGTGCGAGTTCGGGCTGGTGCTCGCGCTGGTGCAGATGCCGCACCTGGACATCGTTGCCGAGTTCGAGAAGATCAAGGGCTCGCCTCTGACACCTCAGGAACGCCGCCACCTCGATCGGCGCATCCATGCGGCAAGGGTCTTCCTCGAAAACTATGCCACGCCCGAGGAGCGCATGTCGCTCCAGCAGTACCTGCCCGCATCCGCCGCGGAACTCTCCGTGGTGCAGCGCGGCTTCCTGCACACTCTGGCGGGCATGCTCGACGCTGCGCAGTGGAACGGCGAATCGCTGCAATCGCTCGTGTTCGATGCCGCGAGGCTCACGCCGATCGAGCAACGCCTCGCGTTCGCGGCGTTGTACCGCGTGCTCTTCGACAAGGCCGCGGGCCCGAAGGCGGGCAACCTGCTGGCCTTCCTTGACCGAGCCTGGCTGAAGAAGCGTCTGCTCGAAGTGCCGGTCGACCAGGTGGAACTCTGGCAGGCAACCTCCGAACCCGCACAGACGATCGCCAAGTGGCTCACCGAGAACAGCGCGAGCATCGCTCAGGTGTCATCGACTGAGGCGCGGAACCACGCCGGAGTGGGCGTGGCGGAAATCCGAGCAACGACCAAGGACGGCAAGGCCCACCTAAAGAGGGTACTTGCAAGCGAGGGAGGGTCGGCAACTGCTTTGGCTGCTCTTCGCGCTGCGGGCATCGGGTGATGTCACAGTCAGCGGGCGCGCCCAATCGACGCTTTGCCTGATCACGACTCTGTTGGTCGCCTAAGACGCCCTCCGGCTCCTTTTTTCTGACCATGCCGCCGATTCAACGTGCGCGTTGCGTTACGATGCCGGTCATGTTGAGCAAGACTTCGTGGCGGATAGTCGCGCGCCACAACATCCAATCCAATCCTCAACTCCGGGAAAGAGCGCCGACGGGCTCGCGGGTCGCGAGCGCCGCGATCTGCGCGACCATGCTGGTGTCTGCCGGGTGCAAAGTCGGGCCCGAGTACTCCCAGTCTGATCCGGCGGTTTCTTCGGCATGGAACCCGGATGCAGCGGCGGGTCGTGTGACTGGGGAAGGAATCGTGCGGGATTGGTGGACGCAGTTCAACGATCCGACGCTGGACCGGCTGATTGAAGAGGCCCTTCGCGAGAACCTGACGCTGGAGGCCGCGGGAACCCGCGTGCTGCAGGCACGAGCGGCGCGAGGAATCAGCGCTGCGGAGTTCTTCCCACAGGTTCAGCAGATCAACGCGGGGATCGACAACAACCGCGTGAGCGAGAGTTCGGCCAACGGATCGGGCGATCGCTCCTTTGCGACCAACAACCTCACGCTCGATGCGGTGTGGGAACTGGATTTCTGGGGCAAGTTCCGCCGCGGCATCGAGTCCGCCGATGCGGCGCTGCTGGCCACCGTCGCGGACTACGACGCCGTCATGGTGTCGCTGCTGGCCGATGTCGCGTCAACCTATATCCAGATGCGGTCGTTCCAGGAGCGTTTGGCGCTGGCACGGGCCAACGTCTTGCTCCAGACCGAAACGCTGGACCTGACGAAGGCCCGCTTCAAGGCCGGCGCGGTTTCGGAGTTTGATGTCACACTCGCCCAGGCGCTGCTCTCCAACACGCAGGCCCTGGTGCCGCAGTTGGAAGACGGCCTGACCAAGTCGCGGCTGGCATTGTGCACCTTGCTCGGACGCCCCCCGTCGGACCTCGTGGACCTCGTCACGCCCACCGGGGCGGTACCCGCGCCGCCCCCCAGCATCGCCGCGGGCGTTCCGGCGGAACTGCTGCGCCGGCGCCCGGACGTGCGCGTCGCGGAGCGCCAGGCCGCGGCGGCGAGCGCGCTCATCGGCGTGGCGAAGGCCGATCTACTTCCTGCGATTTCGATCGTCGGCAGCACCGGGTTCGGAGCAAGCAACTATGAGTTTGGTCCGTCATCGGCCTCGCTCAGCGACATCTTCTCCGCCGGTGCATTCCAAGGGTTCGTGGGACTGCGCGTCTCGATCCCGTTCCTGGACTACGGCCGGCGCGAGAACCAGGTGCGCGTGCAGGATGCGAGGTTCCAGGAAGCCGTGGCCAACTACAAACAGGTCGTCCTGAACGCCGCGGCGGATGTCGAGGCTGGCCTTTCGACCTTCCTGAGGGCGAGCGACCAGGTTGAACGTCTGCAGAGCGCCGTCGATGCCCAGCGTCGAAGCGTGGAGATCTCCCTCATCCAGTATCGAGCCGGCGCGATCGGCGTACTCGGGGTGAACTTCACCCAGACCGATCTGGTCACACAAGAGGAGAGCCTGGCGGTCGCGCGGGCCGCACGCTCCCTGGGCGCGGTCCGGGCGTTCCGCGCACTCGGCGGCGGATGGGAGAGCCACGCGACGGGCGAGTTTGTATCCAAGCGGACGGCCGACGAGATGCGCTCGCGGACAAACTGGGGCGACATGCTCGGGGCGGAGTATGAAGGCGGCCGCGACCTGCTGTTCGATCGTCCCAGCGCCGACGCTGTTCCCACGCCCGCCGGATCGGATCAACTGAAACCCTGAATTGTTTGCGCGCACGAGGTCTTGCCATGCGGAGAAGTCGATCCATGCCCTTACCGTTCCGCACGTTCGAAGTCCGCCGCGGACTCGTATCGGCCTGCCTGCTCGCCCTTCCGCTGCTGGGCGGCTGCGAGGAGCAGAAGCCGGCTCCTCCGCCACCACCGCCGCCGGAAGTGCAGGTTGCCCCGCCGCGGATGCGCGATGTCACGGACTATCTTGAGTACACCGGGAACACCGAGGCGTTGGCGCAGGTGGACCTGCGTGCGCGGGTGCCCGGCTACCTCCAGCAGATCAACTTCACCGAGGGCAAGCCGGTGAAGAAAGGCGATCTGCTGTTTGTCATCGAGAAGGCGCCGTTTGAAGCCGCGGTTGCCCGTGCCGAAGCGGACGTGATCGCCCGCAAGGCCTCGCTCGCGGGCGCGGAGGCCGATGCTCGGCTCGCGGCGGAACTGGCAGATCAGCGCGCGGGGCCGGAGATCGACCGGATCGTGAAGGCCGCACGCCGCGATTCGGCCAAGGCCGCGGTCGCCGAGTCCGAGGCCATCCTCCAGAACGCGAGACTGAGCCTCGGATACTGCGAGGTCTACGCACCGGTTGACGGCGTGATCTCCAAGACCTTCGTTGATGCCGGCAACCTTGTCGGGCAGGGCGAATCAACCAAACTCGCCACGATCGTCGCCTCGCAGCCCATCTATGTGACGGTCGCGGTGAGCGAGGCGGACATGCTCAGGGCGCGGCGTGCACAGGTGGAGTACGAGGCATCGCGCGGCGTGAAGCGACGCGAACTCGCTGAGTTCAAGGCGTTTGTCGCGCTCGCCGACGAAGCGAAGTTCAACATCGAGGGCACGCTGGACTACGTCGATCCCGCCGTGGATCGGCAGACCGGCACGATCGGGGTGCGGATGGTGTTCAAGAACGAGGACGGCTTCCTGATCCCCGGCATGTTCGTGCGAACGAGGATCCCGCTGGACACCACGTCGCGCCTCGTGGTGCCGCAGGTCGCGATCTCGCAGGACCAGGCCGGTTCATTCGTGCTCACGGTCGGCCCGGATGGAACCGTCGCACGGAAGACCATTCAGGTCGGCGCGACGGATGGGGAGGATCGCGTCGTGCTGAGCGGGCTCGCGACAAGCGACGTGGTCATCGTCCAGGGAATCCAGCGGGCCCGCGTCGGAGGGAAGGTGACCGCGAAGCAGATGGCCAGCGCGGCACAGGCTGCGCCCGCGGTCGAGAAGCCCTCGCTTCGCCCGACGGCAGGCAGCAAGGAATCCAGGAAGTAGCCCGGCGCCGAGTTCCAGCGACCGATTGAACCGCCCCATCCGCTGACGGAATCCGCATGTTCACACTCTTCTTCATCCGACGGCCGATCGTCGCGTGCGTGATCTCGATCCTGCTGGTCATCGCCGGCGTGGTCTCGTACATCACGCTTCCGATCGCCCAGTACCCTGATCTCGCGCCGCCTGTCGTCAATGTCTCGGCGACCTATCCGGGCGCGAGCGCGCAGGTCGTCGCCGACGCGGTCGCCGCGCCCATCGAGCAGCAGGTGAACGGCGTGGACAACATGCTCTACTTCGAGAGCAAGTCCGCCAGCGACGGCAGTTACACGCTGGACGTGACGTTCAAGGTCGGCACCGATCCCGATTTATCGTCGGTGCTTGTCCAGAACCGGATCAGCGCGGCGATGGCCACTCTCCCGATGGAGGTGCAGCAGCAGGGCGTCACGACGAAGAAGAAGTCCACCAGCATCGTCGGGGTCATCAGCCTTGCGCCCAAGGACGAGCAGGCAGCGCGGACGTACGACGACCTGTTCCTGGCCAACTTCATGTCGATCAACCTGATCGACCAGGTGAAGCGCACCGTGGGCGTGGGCGATACATCGCTCTTCCCGTCGAAGGACTACGCCATGCGGGTGTGGTTCGATCCGGAGAAACTCACGAACCGCGGCCTGACCGTGGTCGATGTCATCAACGCGCTCAAGGAGCAGAACATCCAGGTCGCGGCGGGCCTGATCGGGCAAGCGCCCGCGCCGCAGGGACAGGCCTTCCAATACACCATCAATACGCTCGGTCGGCTGCAGTCGCCTGCGGAGTTTGAGCAGATCATCCTCAAGAACGAGAACGGCCGCCTCGTCCGGATGCGGGATGTGGCCAGGCTTGAACTGGGCGCGAAGAGCTACGACACGATCGGCCGGGCGAAGGGGCTGCCGGGGGCGGTCCTCATCGTCTACCAGGCGCCGGGCGGGAACTCCGTCGAAACGGCGAAAGCGCTGCGCTCGCTCGTCGGGGACTTCTCGGCCACCCTGCCCGAGGGGATCGAGTGCAAGATCACGTACGACACCTCCGAGTTTGTGCTGTCGGCCGTCGAGGAGGTCCAGCACACGCTGGTCGAGGCCGTCGTGCTGGTGCTGATCGTCGTGCTGATCTTCCTCGGCAGCATCCGCTCGTCGCTTATCCCGATCCTGGCGATCCCGGTATCGCTGATCGGCACATTCCTGTTCATGAAACTCTTCGGATTCAGCATCAACCTGCCGACGCTGTTCGGGCTGGTGCTTGCGATCGGCATCGTCGTCGATGACGCGATCGTGGTGGTGGAAAACGTCGAGCGGGTGCTGGTGGAGAGTCACCTTCCGCCCAGGCAGGCGACCGCCAAGGCGATGATCGAGGTGTTCGGGGCGGTCGTGGGTATCTCGCTGGTGCTGATGGCGGTGTTCGGACCGACCGCCGCGCTGCCGGGCATCTCCGGCGAGTTGTATCGCCAGTTCGCGCTCACGATCGCCGTCAGCACGTTCCTCTCCGCCCTGTGTGCGCTCACGCTCAGCCCCGCGCTCGCCGGGCTTCTGCTCAAGGCCCACGACAAGGATCACAAGCCGAACTTCTTCAAGCGGGGCTTCGACAAGGCGTTCGACTGGATCTCAGGGATGTACGCCGCGATGATCCGGGCGCTGGTTCACCCCGCGACCATGCTCTTCTCGATCGGCGCATTCGGCGCGTGCTGCTTCGCGATCTTCTGGACGACGTCCCGGGTTCCCATGGGCTTTGTTCCGGTCGAGGACAAGGGCATCCTCTTTGTCGAACTGTGGCTGCCCGACTCTTCGAGCCAGGAGCGCGTGCTGGAGTCAATCAAGAGAGCCGAGTCAATCGTCCAGGAGGTCGACGGGATCGAGGTCGCCACCGTGCTCGGCGGCTACTCGATGATCAACGGCAACGGCTCGAACTACGCGATCATGTTCTGCACGCTCGAGAACTGGAGCGTGCGTGTGCCCAAGGGACGCGATATCCAGACCATCACCCAGGACATGCGGCAGCGCCTTTCCGTGCTTGACGAGTGCATCTCGATCGTCTTCGGCATGCCCCCGGTCGACGGGCTGGGCACCGGATCGGGCTTTGAGATGCGTGTTCAGGACCGCGGCGCCCGCGGCCGCGAGGTCCTGGGTGAAGCCGTCATGGACCTCGCCGCGAAGGCCGCGACGGATCCGACCGTCACCGCGGTGAACAGCGGATTCCGGCTTGGCGTTCCTCAACTGTTCGCGGATGTCGACCGTGAGAAAGTGAAGAAACTGAACGTGCCGCTGCAGGATGTCTTCACGACGCTCGGTGCGTCGCTTGGCGCCCGGTACGTCAACGACTTCAATCTGTACGACCGTACGTGGAAGGTGTATGTCCAGGCCGAGGGCGATTTCCGAAACGATATCGGGGACATTGCCAAGTTGCGGGTTCGCAACATGGAGGGCAGCATGCTCCCGCTCGGTTCGGTCGCGGATGTCCGCACCGACTTCGGGCCGAACCAGGTCATGCGGTTCAACATGTACACTTCCGCCGCGCTCAACGGCGAGCCGAGCGCGGGCAAGTCGTCCGGAGAAGCCATCGCCGCGATGGAGAAACTTGCGGGTCAGACGCTGCCCGAGGGCATCGGCTATGCATGGACATCGATGGCGTTCCAGGAGAAACTGGCCTCCGGCCAGGCGGGGATCGTCTTCATCCTCGCGCTGGTCGTGGTCTACCTGATCCTGGCAGCGCTGTACGAGAACTGGTTCACGCCGCTCTCGGTCATCCTGTCGATCCCGCTGGCGGTCCTTGGCGCGATGCTCGGGCTCATGTGGCGCGGCATGGACAACAACATCTACACGCAGGTCGGCCTGGTTCTGCTGGTCGGCTTGGGCGCCAAGAACGCCATCCTCATCGTGGAGTTCGCGCGAGCCAACCGCATCGCCGGCAAGTCGATTACCGACTCGGTGGTCGAGGCGTCGCGCCAGCGCCTCCGCCCGATCCTCATGACGGCGTTCGCGTTCATCCTCGGTGTGCTGCCGCTGGTCGTCGCGACCGGCGCCGGCGCTGCAAGCCGGCAGGCCATCGGCACGGCCGTGTTCTGCGGGATGATCGGCAACACGTTCCTCGGGCTCGTGTTTACGCCCGTCCTGTGGGTCGCCATCCAGTGGGTGAACGAGCGGATCTCCGGCGCACCCAAGCCTGAGGAACCGCTGTTCCCTGAAGGGGACAAGGCGGTCGTCGCGGCGTGACCCCGGCCTCAGGGCGAGGCCTGCGGCACGTTTGCCGCCTGCGTGGCGGAAGAGCCGGACATTCCCGGGCTCACCGCCGAGACCGCGCGCACATCCTCGATCACGTAGAAGCACGTGGGGTCCATCGATCGGGCAAGCCTCGCCACGTCCTTGATCCTCTTCCGCGTCGCCTCGATGTACAGCAACCACACCGGTCCGTCGCGCCCGCGGCCGTCGAACACGGTCACGCGGTACCCATGGCCGCGGAGGCGTGCGGCCAGCGAGTCGCCCTGGCGTGAAAACACCCGGATGACCTGTTCGCCATGGGCAAGCCAGTTCTCGATGGTCATGCCCAGGAAGTTGCCGCAGGCAAAGCCGAACGCATAGGCCACCGCGTAGGCGGGCTTGTCCAGGTTCTTGAAGACGCTCGTGAGCGCGAACACCCAGATAAGCACCTGCACGAATCCGAGGCACCACGCCCAGAGCCGACGCCCCCGGATGACGAACACGACGCGGAGCGTGTCGAGGGAAACGTCGCCGAGCCGGGCGACGAAGATAAACAGGCAACCAAGAACGATTTCCCAGTTCATGGGCGGATCGTTGGCGGGTGGACGGGCGCGGGCAACGGACCCCGTCATGCAGAGCGCTGTGGGGCACAACTACTTGCCGCCGGTGGCCTGCCGCTTCCCGAGCAAACACACGCCGAAGGCACAGGCCGCCGCGATGGTCAATCGCCAGGGAAACGCGACAGACACGCTCGCCAGCGTTGGCGCCTCGCCGCCGGGCGGGGCATCGGCGATGGGAATGGCGATCGCCCACTGCTTCCAGACAATCGGCTCCTGCACGAGCACCACGCCGGCGCCGGTGACGAGCGCGGCGATCACGCTCGAGGTGCTTCCCTGCCGGGTGAAGATCGCGCAGAAGTAGACTCCGACGAGCCCGGCATAGGCGAAGATCATGACCTTCAGCGCGAACTGAATGAGGGTTTCGCCGGATGCGCCGTCGTGCCAGAGGACGCACACCGCCGCGAACGCCGCGACGACGAGGCCCCAACCGACGACAGCGAAGCGGCTCGCCGCGAGGTAATGCGAGTCGGTCTCATGGGGCCTCGCCTTGCGGTAGAAGTCGGTCACGAAGGCCGCGGACATGGCGTTGAGTGCGGAAAGGATGGTCGTGAGCGCCGCGGCGAACAGGCCGGCCATCATCAAGCCCCTGAGGCCGGTGGGCATCCGCTGCAGGATGAACTGCGGGAAGACCTGCATGTCGGCGCCGATGGGGTAATCGGGCGGCGTGACCAGGTCGGGCCGCCGGTTGACGATGAACAGCAGCAGCCCGATGACCAGGAACAACAGCACCACCGGCACCGTGATGATCTGGGACAGGACGACCGATTGCGCCCCCTTCACCGGGGTTCTGCATGAGAGCATGCGCTGGGCGAGGTCCTGATCGGTCCCGAGCGCGGCGAGATTCAGCAGCATGAAGCCCGTGAGTGCGGTAAAGAGGGTATAGGACTGGGAGATGCTGAAGCCATACCCGGGCTTGTCCGCATCGAGGCCTGTCGTGATCACCACGAGTTTGGAGGCATCCCCGGGCGCGGGCGAGCGGAGCGCTTCGAGCACGACGCCGAGGGGCTTGTCAATGATGTTCCAAAGGACGACGACGGAGACCGCCGCTGCGCCGACGAACACCACCGTCTGGATGACATCGGTCCAGATGATGCTGCGCATGCCGCCGACGAGCGTGTAGCCGATGCCCGCCGCCATGATCAGGGCGATCGCGACCAGCATCGCGCCGCGCTCCGTCGTGAGATCGCCGTAGAGGATCATGGTCAGCGGGATCGCGGCGATGTAGACTCGGGCCCCGCTGGCGAACACACGACCGATCATAAACGTCCAGGACGCGGCGCTGCGTGCACCGGAGCCGAAGCGACGCTCGAGCAACTCGTACACGGTGGTGACGTTGTGCCGGTAGTAGACCGGGATGAAGAACAGTGCGATGACGAGCGCGGCGACAAGAGGGCCGATGCTCGTCGAGATATACGTGAGATCGCCCTTGTACGACTCCATGGGCGCGCCGACAAACGTGGCGGCCGAGAGCGCGGTGGCCAGGATGGAGACCGCGACGGCCCAGACCGGGGCGTTGCGTTCCCCCAGAAAGTACTCGCGATCCGAGGCGGGCTTCCGCAGGGAAAAATACCAGCCTGTGCCGGCAAGCAGGACGAAGTACAGCCCGACCACGATCCAGTCTGCACCGGCGAAGCCTGAGGCGAGCGTCATCCGTGCGCTCCTGAGCGGAATCGAGTGCCGGGCACCAGGGAAGGGAGTCAGTAGGAGTACTTCGGCTCCCAGTTTGCCGGGCCGTCTTTGAGCATGTCGAACATGTGCCAGATCGAGCAGAAACTGTCGCCCGGTCCGAACCCCGCGACGGCGACACGCGAGATCATTCCCTGCGGGTCGCGATGGAACGTGGAGACGCCGGGCCAGAACTCCCCGGGCTTGGGCTCGAAGCCCATGTCGTGCGCAAAGGTGCTGCCAGAACCGGAGACGACGAGGAACGGCCAGTTCCGCGAGGACGCAAACTCTCGCGCAGTGGCCGGGTCATCGGCGGAGCACAGCACGAACGATGCGCGGTTGTTCAGGTGTCCGGAGAATCCGATGAAACCGTCGGCCCACAGCGTGCAGTAGGGACACTTCCTGCCCATGTTGTGGACGACGATCAGGTCCCGCTTGCCGCCGAACAGTTCCGACAGGCGCAGCGGCGCGCCGTCGGTGCCTTTGAGTGCGTAGTCCTGCACGACCCTGCCGCCAGCGCGGCGCCTTGCATCGTTGAGCCGTGCACGAAGCGCCGACATTTCCGCCTCGAGTTGCTTGAGTTCGTCAAACATGGACGCAGAGTACCTCGCAGCACCGCCGCCGATCTTCCCCCAAGGAGGGGATATCGGCAGGCGATTGAATTCGCCAGCAATGAAATTGGCCGGACGCCGACCCGCGGCAACAATGAACCGAGAGGTTGGTCGGGTCGCTCGGCATCGGCGAGTGTTGCCCGGATCGAACCGAGAGGAGCACAACTTATGGCACGCACAGGATTCGGACGCAAGGGTGTCAACGGGACAGCCACCGCTGTTCCGAACCGGATGCCGGCCGAAGTGCCGGCCGCGAATGCGATGCGCTCAAGCGCGCCGCTCAACACGACGGCGGCTCGGGATACCAAGCCGACCGTCGAGCAGATCCGTCAACGGGCGTACGAGTTGTACCATGCCCGCACGAAAACGGGACACGCGGGCGACTCGACGGCTGATTGGCTCGAAGCCGAGCGCCAACTGAGGGCCGTCAGCCCGCATTCGGCCCGATAGCAGGCCAGTCGCCCGAAGTTGGGCGGCCCCAGACCCCGGTCGGCGGCCGGGTCACGACCTTGAGCGGTCCATTGACGACGTCGGCCTCGCTTGCGAGGGCGTCATCCAGCGTGGCGAAGACGTCGAAGATGGTGTCCAGTCGAGCAAGCAGGATGCCCTGGAGGGCGGTCTGGGACGGTGCCGCGATGCGAACACGCACGCCGGCAGTCTTGGCGAGTTTGTGGAAGTGCACGAGCGAGCCCAGCGCCATGCTCCCGACATTGCTGGTCTCGGAGAGGTCGAGGATCAGGCACCCCGCACGGCCCGCGAGCAGGCCGCGGAGCAGCGTGTTCAGGCGATCGATATTCGCGACCCCGACGTCTCCCGAAACGCGGGCGACGGTGGGCACGCCCGGCCCTTCGCGCTCGATGATGATCTGCGGCTGCGACATGGAAATGGCCCCGTTCCCCTGACGGATAGGTTAGGCTGCGGCGATCCGAGACGACGACCGGTGCGGTAGTGTGTACCGCGGCGGCGGTCGCGGCCAACCAGTTCCTAGACTCTGCACTGAATCCGTGCCCGACATGATGTTCTCGGGCCTACCACCTCCCGTTCTTCCGCCCCGAACTCCACTGCGAGACGACGACGCCGCGGCCCCGCAGCGACCCAGACCTCACCACACTCCCGGAGCGAGACATGGAACTGTACATCGACACTGCGAACCTCGACGAGATCAAGCAGGCCGCGGCGCTGGGCGTGCTGGACGGCGTCACCACCAACCCTTCGCTGATCGCCAAGGAGAAGGTGCCGTACGCCAAGCGTCTGGCCGAGATCTGCGAGGTGGTCAAGGGACCGGTGTCGGCCGAGGTCGTTGCGACCGACTATGACGGGATGATCAAGGAAGCCGAACCCCTGCGGAAGATCGCCGAGAACATCGTCATCAAACTGCCGATCACGGTTGATGGTCTCCGCGCGTGCAAGACGCTGGCGGACCAGGATGTGAAGACGAACATGACACTGTGCTTCCAACCGCTCCAGGCGCTGATGGTGGCCAAGGCCGGGGCCTATCTCGTCAGCCCGTTCATCGGACGGCTGGACGACGTGGCGGAAGACGGGATGGACCTCATCCACAAGATCCGGCAGATCTACGACAACTACGGATTCCCGACCAAAGTGCTCGCGGCATCGATCCGTCACCCCAAGCACATGGTCGACTGCGCGCTGGCCGGGGCGGATGTGAGCACCGTTCCGATGTCGGTCATCAAGCAGATCCTCAGCCACCCGCTCACCGACAGCGGGCTGAAGAAGTTTGTCGAGGATTACAAAAAGGCGTTCGGCGGCTGATGCCCGAGCGCGTGCCCACTGGCGCTCACACGCTGAACCACGCCGACAGATAGGCGAAGATGTCGGGGACGGCTGTCAGTCCATCGCCGTCGAAGTCGGCCTCTCCGAGGAACCATGACGACAGGAACGAGAAGATGTCCGCCACATCGACTCTGAAATCCATGTTGTGGTCGGCCATGTGGAACACGGTGAACCGCAGGCCCTGAGCATCCTGCGCGACGTTGATTCGGAGGTACGAACTCCCCGGTGTGACGCTGGTGGAGTCGAACGCACCGGCGATGGTTCCCGCGGCGAGGAATCTGAAAGTGTCGCCCTGCCGCACCTGCACGCCCTCGGCGTAGGCGAGCCGCAACGATCCGGCGAGACCGGCGACGCCCGCGATGGTAACGCTGCCCTGCTGGCCCGCGCCCACGCCGGTGATGCCGATCTCCAGCGTGCCGCCGCTGGGCCCGGGGCCCTGCTGATAGTTCCCGCCGACGGCAAGCACTGCGCCCGGGCTGACGTGGATCAATCCGTCGTTGCGGAACGCCGCACCGCCCGGCGGCAGTGCGTTGAAGACTGCGCCGTTCTCCAGCCGGAGCGTGCCGCGGACGCGCTCGAGGTTTTCGAGTGCACCGAGCGTCCAGTTGCCCGCAAGCGTGAACGATGTGCCGGGGCCGATCGTGCGGATGTCCGCTCCATTCAGGAAGAGTTGCGCGCCGTCGCCGATGATCCAGTTTCCCCCGGTGAACGTGTGCGTCGCCTGGTCGTAGTTGGTCATGAACAACGCGGGCAGGATCAACGCGCCGCCGGAGATGCGGATCGGCCCGGTGACGTTGAGCCCGCCGACCGGGATGCTGTGCATGCCGCCGGCGAACGTGACACCGCCGGGTCCCTCGATGCTCGACCCGGGCAGGTAGAACCAGGTAGCCGCGAAGATGAGCGTGTCGGGCGGGATGACGACGATCGTGCCGGTGTTGGTGCCGGGCACTCCGATGACGAACTCACCGGTCTGCACGGTGATGAGGCCGGCGTTGTTGAACTGGTTGACGCCCGACAGGCCGACCACATCGATCCGCGGGTCGGCGAAGATGGTGAGGGATGCGCCCGCGAGGTTGTTGAAGATCCCTCCGGCCATCAGCAGGCAGCCGCCGGTCCAGTTGCCCGCGGTAGACATGTTGTCCACGATGCGGGCGATGGTCATGTTGTTGTCGCCCATCGTGAGCAGCGCATCGACGCCGAAGATCGTCCGGCCCGTGCCGGTCATCGCGCCGCCCTGCCACTCGAAGCGGTCCGCCAGCGTGAGGTTGCCCGGGCCGGTGATCTCGCCGCCGTCCACAAGGCGGACCCCGCCATGGAGCGTCTCGTCTTCCTCGAATGAAAGGACCGCGGCGATGACAATCACGCCGCTGGAGTTATTGGTGACCTGCAGTCCGGTTCCGAAACTGGATTCGGAGCCGGCGGCGAAGATCAGCGCGCCGTTGTTGATGAACGCCTCGCCGCCCTGCCCGGTTGACTGCACTTCGACACTGCCTGAAATCGTAAAGCCCGCCCCGGTCGCGTTCGCGAACTGGCCGCCATCGAGCAGGAGACAGCCGCCGGTCCAGTTTCCGGCGAAGGCATTGGTCAGCGGCCGCGCGAGGGTCATCACGGTGCTGCTCACGAGGTTGAGCACGGCCGCGGCGGTGGTGGTCCCCGTGCCCGACTGCGTGCCGCCGATCCAGTTGAAGGCGGCGCGGGTGGTGATATGCCCGGCACCGTTGAGCGTGCCGCCGGGGTAAAGGTTGATGACGGCGAAGATGTCGAGGTTTTGGTTGAAGGTCGCGGTGCCGAAGATGTCGATCATGCCGCCGTTGATGGGCCCGTCGATGATGATCGATCCCGGCCCCCGGAGGTTGTCACCCACGCGAACGATGCCGCCCGCGCCCGCCGGACCATTGTTGAACGTGACCGCCGGGGGGACGCTGAACGTGCCCGTTCCCGTGAGGGCGACGACGGCATTGTTGAAGAAGACGCCACCCGCGGGCGAGAACGGGAACGAGCCGGGGTTGCGGAGCACGAGGGTGCCGTTGTTCACCGCAAGGCCGAGCATCTGGCCCCCCAAGAGCGCCGTCGGGCTGATGGACAGCGTCGCGCCCGGTCCGAGCGAGAGGAGATTCGTTCCCGCGGCAAAGGCGAGAATGCCGTCGATCTCCCACATGCCGCCGACGAGGGCGTTGCCCACGATCTGCGGGATCGCGTTGACAAAGACCGCGGTACCGTCCAGTCCGACGGTCAACCGGCCCGCGTTCAGCCCGGGTCTGACCGTGAGCGAACCCGAGGCGACGTTGACCCAGCCCGAGGCTCGATTTTCGAAGTCCGCCGGCGGAGCGGAGTTGCCGAACTGGACCGCGCCGCCGTCGATCCGCACTGTCCCATGGTTGATGAACGCCAGCGTCCAGGAATGCCGGTCGATGTTGAGCGATGCGCTTCCGGTCTTGATGAACATCCCCTCGTTCACGAACTGGTTGGTTCCGGCATCGCCTGCCAGACCACCCGCTCGGATTGACCTCGCACCGGCAGAAAGATCCGCGGTCACCACGCCCCCGGGCCGATTGGTGAAAACCGCGCCGCTGCCAAGGTAGAGATCGCCGGAGAACGTGAACGATCCGAGGTTCTGCGCCGAGAGGTTGTAGAAACCCGCTCCTCCGGCGCTCGACACGGTGACCTGCGAGGTCGCGCCAAAGATCACTGCTCCCGTGCTCACGAAGTTCCCGCCGCTGATCGTCACCAGGCCGCTGAATCTCAGGCTGCCGGGCCCGGTCACCGTTGCCGCGCCGATCATGATGTGCGGCGAGAAATCGAACGTGCCCGCCGCGAACGTGTGTGTGCCGCCGCTGAGATTGATCGATCCGAGGCCGGTATTGGTCGCCCCGGCGAGATGTGAGAAACTGACCGGCAGATCGATCGTGCCGCCGGGAGACGTTCGGAACTCACCGGCGTTGGAGCCGGTCTGCAGGCTGATGCTGCCGCTTGCCGCGTGCACAAGACCGTTCGACAGGTTTGTCAGGACCGCCCCGCCGCCGGTCAACTGTACCGATCCGCCATCGGCACGCACCACTCCGCTGTTCAACAGCGGCACGATGATCGAGAGCACCCCGTCATTCGCGACCCGGAGCAGTCCCTGGTTGAGGAGTTGACTCTGCCCGTCGAGTGTGAGCGTCTGTCCATTCACATCCGCGACGATCGTGCCCAGGTTGGTGATGGAGGCGGCAGTTCCATTGACGAGGACATCCCCTCTCCCGCCACGGATCGTGAACCCTGCGGCGATCGTGAGCGCGATTCCATCGAAAACAGTCAGCCTGTGCGTGTAGTTTGCGGGATTGGACGGGAACACCACCGTCCCCGTTCCGCCCAACGTCTGCGGCCCGGTTCCATAGAAGGAGATGAAGGCGCTGTATGTGTCGTCGCCGATGATCAGCGTGCCGTTCACCGTCAGACCGTCCTCGACCTGGACCACACTGTTCTGGGCGATGCGGAACTGGCCCGTCAGCGTCACACCGCGGAACCAGGTACCGGCGATCGTCGAACCCGCCTGCCCGTTGATGGTGCCGCCGACAACGGCTCCCGAGACGTTGACTTCACACTGGCTACCGACCTCGATCGTGCTTCCGGTGTTGGTGAGCGTGGTGTTCACGCTCAGCCGGGCACCGTTGCTCGCGGACAATGCGCCGCTGTTGATAAACACGCCCGAGCCCGAGAGTGCGAGTGTCTGCCCGTTGGCATCCGCGGCGATGGTTCCCGTGTTGATGATGGATCCCCCGGGTCCTTCGGCGCGGATGTCGCCATTTCCGCCGCGGATGGTGACCCCCGCGCCGATGGTCAAGGTGACATCGATGTAGACGTGCAGCCGATGGGTGTAGCCGGAGGGGTTGGACGGGAACAGCACCGTCCCGGAGCCGCCGAGCGTCTGCGCCCCGCTTCCATTGAAGTAGATGAAGGCGCTGGACGTGTCGTCGCCGATGGTCAGCGTGCCGTTGACCGTCAGACCGTTCTCGACGAAAACACCGCTGTTCTGGGCGATGCGGAACTGCCCGGTCAGCGTGACGCCGCGGAACCAGTTTCCGCTGATCGTAGAACCCGCCTGCCCGTTGATCGTGCCGCCGACAACGACTCCGGAGACGCTCACTTCGCTCTGACCATCCACCTCGATCGTGCTGCCGGTGTTGGTGAGCGAGGTGTTCACGCTCAGCCGGGCACCGCTGCTCACGGACACCGCGCCGTTGTTGACGAACGAGCCCGAGCCCGAGAGTGCAAGTGTCTGCCCATTGACATCCGCGGCGATGGTTCCCGTGTTGATGATGGATCCCCCGGGTCCGTCGGCGCGGATGTCGCCATTCCCGCCGCGGATGGTGACCCCAGCGCCGATGATCAACAGCACATCGCTGTAGACATACAGCCGATGGGTGTAGTTGGAAGGATTGGACGGGAACACCACCGTTCCCGTTCCGCCCAGCGTCTGCGGACCGGTTCCATAGAAGTAGACGGAGGCGCTGTATGTGTCGTCGCCGATGATCAGCGTGCCGTTCACCGTCAGACCGTTCTCGACCTGGACCGCACTGTTCTGGGCGATGCGGAACTGCCCCGTCAGCGTGACGCCGCGGAACCAGGCACCGGCGATCGTCGAACCCGCCTGCCCGTTGATGGTGCCGCCGACAACGGCTCCCGAGACGTTGACTTCACACTGGCTACCGACCTCGATCGTGCTTCCGGTGTTGGTGAGCGTGGTGTTCACGCTCAGCCGGGCACCGTTGCTCACGGACACCACGCCGCTGTTGACAAACGAGCCCGGGCCTGAGAGTGTCAGCGTCTGTGCGTCCACCTCCGCGGCGATCGTGCCCAAGTTGGTGATCGATCCCACGGGCCCGTCCGTTCGGACCTCCCCATTCCCGCCGCGGATGGTGACTCCCGCGCCAATGGTCAGCGCCACGTCGTTGAGGGCGTAGAGCCTGTGGGTGTAGCCGGAGGGGTTGGACGGGAACACCACCGTCCCGGTGCCGCCGAGCGTCTGCGCCCCGCTTCCATTGAAGTAGATGAAGGCGCTGTATGTGTCGTCGCCGATGGTCAGCGTGCCGTTGACCGTCAGACCGTCCTCGACCTGGACCACACTGTTCTGGGCGATGCGGAACTGGCCCGTCAGCGTCACACCGCGGAACCAGGTACCGGCGATCGTCGAACCCGCCTGCCCGTTGATGGTGCCGCCGACAACGGCTCCCGAGACGTTGACTTCACACTGGCTACCGACCTCGATCGTGCTTCCGGTGTTGGTGAGCGTGGTGTTCACGCTCAGCCGGGCACCGTTGCTCACGGACACCACGCCGCTGTTGACAAACGAGCCCGGGCCTGAGAGTGTCAGCGTCTGTGCGTCCACCTCCGCGGCGATCGTGCCCAAGTTGGTGATCGATCCCACGGGCCCGTCCGTTCGGACCTCCCCATTCCCGCCGCGGATGGTGACTCCCGCGCCAATGGTCAGCGCCACGTCGTTGAGGGCGTAGAGCCTGTGGGTGTAGCCGGAGGGGTTGGACGGGAACACCACCGTCCCGGTGCCGCCGAGCGTCTGCGCCCCGCTTCCATTGAAGTAGATGAAGGCGCTGGACGCGTCATCGCCGATGGTCAGCGTGCCGTTGATAACAGCGCCTTGCGAGAGCCAGAGCGCTTGGCTTCCTTGGATTCGGAGGTTTTTATCCGTTGTCAACGATCGCGCCAGCCCGGAGCCCGAGAAGATCCTCACCTCCGCCAGCGCGGTATCCGGGATGGTGACGTCATCGTCGGCGGTCGGAACCGCATCGTTGCTCCAGTTCAGGGCATCGTGCCAACTATCGGTTCCGGCGCCACCGTCCCACACCACAGCCGCAAGGTGGAGGCGCTGCTCCAGCGGCTCCATCGGAGCGTTCGCGATCGAAAGCACTCGACCCACAGCACGATGGACGTGTGCCGTCCTCGAATCGCGCCGCGAGGGCAGCGCATTGCGCAGTCGGTCGAACGCGAACATAGGCACTCCAGTGATTTGTCAGTGCGACGTTAGCATACCACAGATCCGTCCTTGCACAACCCTTCGTTACCTTGAGATGCGTGATCGTGGGGCAGCGCGCCACCGTGTGATTGGGCTCCGGCCCGGCGCTGCGCACTGAGGACGAGGGCGAGCACGGACCGAAAACTCGCTCGTAACCCCCGGTCTATCGCCGCCACCACCGCTCGCGCAGCCATTGGTAGTCGGCGTTGCCCGCCGCGCTCTGGTTGAACTGCTGGAGACGGCTCATGTTGATGGTGCGGCGGTCTTTCCAGGTATGGATCTCGCCATGCCCGTCCGTGAAGCCGATCGTGCCGCGGTCGTCGTGCCAGACGGTGAGCGGGTCGATCCACTGCGGCGTGCTGATGAACATGACCCAGGAGCCCATGTTCAGTCCCCGGGGGTCGGATTCCTCCAGAAAGGCAAAGTGCTCCGCGCTCTTCCAGAGTTGATCGACGCGCCGCGCGGCCCGGGGACCTGCGCCGATGTAGACTTCCCACGTGTCCGGACCGGCGAGGAAGTTGGGCATCGAGTACGTCACCCACGCCAGGTTTGCGCCGGCGTTGGTGCGGAAGCGATCGCGGTTGTCGGATGGGCAATGGAACGCGCGGTGGTCGGGCGCATATTGGAACATCGCGCCGCGCTGCACTCCGAGGATGTGCTGATCGACATTCGCCGCCGCGGCGAGTTGCGCATCGTTCAGGCGCAGCCCGGCTTCGGTCTGCGGCCAGTCGACCCAACTTGCGCCGACCTCGGAGGTGTTGGTCCAGGAACTGATGATCGCGTCCTTGAAGTCGCCGGCGTACAGCACGAAGCCCTGCGCGAGCGAGCGCTGGTTGGCCAGGCACTGCATGGTCTTGCCCTGCGAACGGGCGCCGCGGAGCGCGGGCAGGAGCAGTGACACCAGCAGCGCGACGATCGCGATGACGATCAGGATCTCGATCAGCGTGAACCCGCGGCGGGTGTCTCGCATGGCCCGGCCTCCGTGGTGCGGTCCTCCCCAAGGTACCTGATCCGCGTTTCGATACCACAAGCGCGGTTGGACGAGATTGAGGCACCCGATCGAAGCGGGGAGATCGTGTTGCGGAGTTTCCGCATCCCTTCTGATCGATGTTCGGTGCGGGTTCGCACACTATCCGCCTGCTCGTGGGAGCGTGGTCGGCCCCGGATCTCAAGTCGTCCTGTTCTCGGGCCGATGCGGAGATATCGGGCCTTTGGGTTCCGAAGGGTTGCAATCCGCAGGAGGGTGCCGTGTCTTCTGTTTCCATCTCCCGACACATCGAGCGGCGGCAATATCCCCGGTTCGTCGTCGAGCCCATGTATACGCCTGTGGCGGCACGGATCGAGGCCGACGGCGATGATGATGGTCCGTTCGACCTTGAAGGGCACGCCTACGACATCTCCGAGGGCGGGGCGCGATTCGAACTCGATCACCGCGTGGAGCCGGGCAGCCGGATCGCCCTGCGGATCTTCCTGCCGGGGCTGAGCGAGCGCGATGAGGGCCGGAGCGTGCTGGTGGAGGCGAGGGTGGTGTGGTGCGAGGATGCACAGGACGGCGATTCAGGACCGCCCTACCGGACGGCCGCGGCGTTCACGCACTTTGCCCGTGCCGGGGATCGTGACCGCCTGGTGCGGCACTTTGCGAGCGGCCGGTATCGGATGGCGGCGTAGGGGAAGGGATCAAGGGATCTGGGCTCGGCCAGGCGAGAGCCTGCTCTGTGGCTGTGCTCTGTGCACCTGCAAAAAAACAGAGGCCCGGGCAAACCCGGGCCTCCGCAAAGAAACCTGTGATCCGAAACGGAAGGCTTAGTCCTTCCAGACGGTGACCGTGATGGTCGTGCCGCTGACGGTCGCGGCGGAGATCGGACGGAGGTAGGCGTTGGTCGTGGTGCCAACGGTCGTGCCGCCGAGTTCATCGTTCTCGAAGACGAAGAGGTTGTCGGTCACGGCGCGGGGGGTGCCGGTCGTGCGGGTGTAGGTCAGGCCGTCGGGATTCGGCTTGGTCTCGAAGCCGACGTGGCCGTCGTTGTAGCCGATGTTGCCTTCCCACGTGGTGCGGCCGCCGTGGATGAGGAGGGTGTTGGACTGGGTGCCTGCAGCGGTGAGGGTCCAGCGACCACCGGTGGCCTGGGGATAGGCCGCGGTGTCACCGGCGGCGTACTCGGGGCCACGGTTGCCGAAGACGGCTTCGGTCGTGGAGAAGGTGTCGGCCCACTGAGCGCGGCGCTTGCCGAAGTAGACGCTGGGGGCGTAGCTGTTGTGGGAGATGTTGGGGGTCGCGCCGGGGACGGAGAACGCGCCCTCGTTGCTCGGCGTGCCGTGGAACTTGGGGTCCCAGAGGGCGTTGGCCGGGGTGGCCGCGCCGGTGGGGTTGTTGTACTCGTAGGTCTCGTTGCGCTGCACCTGGCCGGTGTTGGACTCGGCGGGGCTGATGCAGAGTTCGGGGGAGATGTTGCCGTTGTAGATCAGGACGGAGAGGACGGCCGAAGTGATGTTCTTCGACTCGTTGACCTGGCCGACGGTGCCGGAGTTGATGGTGGTGTTGCCGGTGTCGATACGGCCGGGGAGGGGGTACTCGCCGGCGTTGTTGTTCGCCCAGACAACCATCGACTGGAGGATGCCGCGCACCTGCGTGGAGTCCTTCAACTGGCGGGCCGACTGACGGGCCTTGCCGAGGGCGGGGAGGAGGATGCCGACGAGCAGCGCGATGATCGCGATGACCACGAGCAGCTCGATGAGGGTAAATGCACGCTTCTTCATGGAACGATTCTCCGAAAAGGTGTTACGCGAAACGATTGCGGATTCCGGTCCCGAAGCGGGTCACCGAAACCGAGACTTTCAAGAGCCCGACATGGGAACCTAGAAACCCGAACGCCGAAACGAAACGCTTGCCGCATCCGCGCACACACGCGGATGCAGGATGCCGGCACCGAGACGGGAGCGCCGAATGATCAGTTGCGGCACAGCCAGGGCCCGGTGCGGGCCGTTCGAATCCCGACGCTCCTCCAGACCGCGGAGACCCGAAACAGGCCCGCTGACTGGCGCGTCAACCAGGATGTCGGCGTGCGGATGAACCTCTTCGCAGATGATGCGGACGACCGGACGGTCGTCATGAGGCCATTGAACTTCGCTATGTGGGTGCGCTCCGGCCACCCGCTCGCCAGTACCCATCACCGTGTTGACCCCCGTCGGGGTCGGTTGCACGTGCTGAGTGAGAAGGTACACGTTTCTTTTCGCGGCGTCAACTGGGGAGGTTCCGCGGGGGCCGCGCGACTTGAAAAAAATGTAGAAAACTCGTTCTGCGCGCAGACTCCCTTGTTTTGGTGTTCGTGCATGGCTTGGTGTTCCACCCTGCGGATGCCGCTGACGCTATCGTGTCGGTCTGATGGAACGTACCGAAACCGCGGGAGGACCCGAGTATATGCCAAACACATACACCGAGCAACGGGTTCGAGAACTTGGACTGGTGATTCCAGAGGCTCCCAAGCCGGTGGCGGCGTACATCCCGTTTCGTGTTCTGGGCAGCACCGTTTTCGTCTCGGGACAGATCCCGCTGCGCGGCGGTGCGATGATGGCGACGGGCAAGGTGGGAGCGGGCGTGAGCATGGAGACGGCGGTCGAGTGTGCGCGGCAGTGCACGCTGAACGGGCTCGCGGTGATGCGAGCGGCGGTCGCCGCCGCGGGGCTGGAGGGTGGTCTGGACCGCGTCAAGCAGGTTGTTCGAGTGGGGTGCTTTGTGGCATGCACGCCGGACTTCAAGGATCACCCGAAGGTGGCGAACGGGGCGAGCGAACTGCTGGTCTCGGTATTCGGGGAGAGCGGTCGCCACGCGCGAGCGGCGGTTGGCGCGCCGAGTCTGCCGCTGGATGCGCCGGTGGAGGTGGAGTTTGTGGTGGAGGTTGGGTGAGGGAGGGGATCCTGGACGTTTGATTGTGGATTGCGGATTGGATTCTGCGGCCTTGAGGCGGACTGACGAACAACTTCTCAACGGAGCGGGCGTATGACCGGCGGCACGATTGCATTGGTGACCGGGGCGAACAAGGGCATCGGGCTGGAGACGGTGAAGCAACTCGCCAGGAAGGGCATGACGGTGCTGCTGGGCGCGCGTGATGCATCCCGGGGCGAGGCTGCCGCGGCGGGGCTGAAGAAGGAAGGGCTGGACGTGCGGTATGTCCAACTCGAGGTCACGGATGAGCGGTCGATTGCAGCGGCCGCGGCGAAGATCGACAAGGAGTTCGGTCGGCTGGATGTGCTGGTGAACAACGCGGGGGTGGCGGAGGGCGCGTGGGGATCGACGCCGAGCACGACGAAGATGTCGGACCTTCGGACGACGTTCGAGGTCAACTTCTTCGGGATGGTGGCGGTGACGCAGGCGATGCTGCCGCTGGTGAAGAAGAGCACAGCAGGGCGGATCGTGAACCTGACGAGCATCCTGGGCTCGGTGGCCGAGCATCGGGACACGAACTCGCCGATCTACGGCATGCTGAGCATGGCGTACAACGCGAGCAAGAGCGCGGTGAACATGTTCACGGCGAACCTGGCGCACGAACTTCGGGAGACGAAGATCAAGGTGAACGCGGCACACCCGGGGTGGGTGAAGACGGACATGGGCGGCGAGAACGCGCCGCTGGACGTGACCCAGGGTGCATGGACCAGCGTGTACCTGGCGACGCTGCCGGAGACCGGGCCAAGCGGCGGGTTCTATCACCAGACGGTGCACATGCGGTGGTGAGAGCGGTAGGCACTAGGCACTGGGCACTGGGCACTGGGCGCTAGTGGCCGTCTTCGATGAACTCGATCGCGATGCGACCGACACGGATGCCGGTTCGTTTGTGCACCTCGTCGAGCAGATCGGCGGGCAGGCGGTTGAGCACGCCGCGGCCGAGATCGGACGGAAGGTCCATGACTCTTCCATCGGCGGTGACGACGTGGGCGTGATCGGAGAGATCGGCGTCGTAGCGGACACCGTTGTTGGCGCGGGCATCGGGCGCGGGAGGCGAAGAAATGCGACGGCACAGGCCGCGACGGGTGAAGAGTTCGAGGGTGTTGTAGACGGTGGCCAGACTCAGGTCGGCGTGGTCGGCGCGGAGCGTGCTGTGGAGCGCCTCGGCCGTGGGATGGGCGGAGGAGGCGCAGAGTGCGGCATAGACCTGCTCGCGCTGGCGCGTCCACCGGACGCCGCGGCGGGCGAAATGGGCACGCAGATCGGCAGGTAGAGAAACCACGGAGAAGGATAGAAGGGAAGCGTGCACCGGGCACCGGGAGCCAACCCGGGAATGGGCACTCGGGATTGGTGATGCCACGCGGCGCTCAATCGAGCGGAACGGGCGGCTCGGGCTCATCCGCCTCGATCGGGCCGGGCTGGAAGACCATTCGGCGGTGCGGGACACCGGCCTCCTCGAAGACATCGGAATCGAACGTCCATCCAAGGGAGCCATAGAAGCCGTAGGCGGTGTCGCGGGCGTGGCAGAAGAGGGACTTCAGACCCAGTTCGCCGAACGCGCGGCGTTCGGCGGCGACGACGAGACGGGTGCCGATGCCCTCGCCCTGCCGCTGGAGATCGACGGCCATCTGCATGAGTTTGCCGGCTCCCGGCTCGGGGTAGTTCGGCAGCAGGGTGGCGCAGCCGACCACTCGGGGTCCGGAGGGATGATTGAAGATGGCGACGAAGTGCTCGAACCGTTCCTCGACGCCGGGGAAGAGCGCCTTGAACTTCGGGATGTCCAGCCCGATGGGGTTCAGCAGGACCGACTCCCGCAGGGCGCATTCCTGCGGGTAGAGCGGGTCATCGAGGGAGATTCGGCGGACGGTGATCATGGGAGGGCGAAGTAAAGCAGGTTCGGGCGCGTGGTGCAAGGGGGTGGGAGATTGGCGAATGGTGAGTCGCGAATGCGGAGTGGCAGGACGGAAAGGCCTCTTGGTTCACGCGTGAAGTACGATCGGGCACGATGGCACGACTCTCGAGCGACATCACGGACGAGACGCTGCTGTGCGAGCGGTGCGGGTATGTGCTGGAGGGGCTGGATGAGCGCGGGGCGTGTCCGGAGTGCGGGCAGGCGATCGCGGAGTCGCTGCCGAGCCGGCGGACAGGGACGCCGTTTCAGGTGTCGCCGGGGTGGCGGGGCTTTGTCACGCAGTGCAAGATGCTCGCACAGCGGCCGACGGAACTGTTCGGCAACGTTCGGGTGAGCAGTTCGCCTGGCGTGAGCATTGCTGCCGATGCCTTCAACATCGCAGCGCTCATTGCGTTGATTCCGCCGGCCTGGCGGGCGTGGCTCGAGTTTCGCGCGGGACCATCGCTGCTGGCCGGCGTCGTCAGTCTCGGGTGTCTGCTGCTCGTGTGGTACTGCATCCGACAGGTCATGGTGATGCTGACCTGGATCGAGCGCGTTGGCGTGGTGTTTTTCTCGCGGCGGCGCGGCTGGCGGATCGGCAGGGCGCTCGCGCAGGCAATCTGCGGGAATGCCGCCCCGGGCTGGATCGCGGCGGCCGTGCTGATGAACCTCGGCTTTGCGCTGGCGTTTCTGGTCGACCTGCTCAAGCCGGTTCTGCCACTTGATCAATGGGCAGTGCGCGAAGCGATCAAGACGGCCCTTCCCTTGCTGGGCTTCGTCGCCGGCATGCTCATCTTCGAGACCCTCGTCTACATCGGGGTGCGGCGGTGCAAGTATGCGAACTGGGTGGAGCGGCCGGTGCGCGGTGAGGGACCCGCGACCGCAGCGCAGTCTGGCGAGACCCACTCCAACTGAGCCCACGCGGCAGGCCGCGTGACAAACGACCGGGCCAGTTTCGCAGGCCGACAAGGCGGTCGGGACGCCTGCCCCACCCGATGGCCTAGCATGGCTTCGGCCGCGAGCCGGAATGGAGTCCGCGTCGTGTCGGGCAACGAAAAAGATGGGAGCGTGGCGACCGGGACGATCGCACCTGGGAGTGTGGCTTTGGAGAGTCCGGCCGCACCGTCGCGTGAGGACATCGGGATTGCGGCGGATCGGCCCGCGGCATCTTCCGGACAGATGTCTCCTGATTGGAAGTCGAGCGCCGCGCCGGAGGTGGGGGCGCGTTCACGCTGGGGCGTGCTGCGGCACAGGCACTTCCGCAATGTCTGGGGCGCTGCGCTGGTGTCGAACACGGGCAACTGGATGGAGATGCTCGGGGTTCAGATGATCGTCGCGCACGAGACGCACTCGCTGAAGATGCTCGGGTACCTGGCGGCGGCGCAGTTGTCGCCGATTCTCGTGCTCGGGCTTGTCGGCGGCGTGGTGGCCGACCGGGTGAATCGGCGGACGCTGCTGGTGGTGACGCAGATCATGCTGATGATGATCGCGTTCGTACTGGCGGGGATGTCGTACTTCGGTGCGCCGAGGATCGGCTGGATCGTGGGGATGCAGAGCGACATGGTGGCGTCGCTCATGGCGCTGTCGGTGGTGCAGGGCATCGTGATGTCGTTCAACATGCCCGCGTGGCAGGTTTTGACGCCGCGGCTGGTTCCGAAGGCGGAACTGACCAAGGCGATCACGCTGAACGGCGTGCAGTTCAACATGGCGCGGGTGGTGGGCCCGGCGGTGGGCGGGTGGATCATGGCGGCCTCGTGGGGCGGGGCGACGCCGCTGTTTGTGATCAACAGCCTGACGTTTCTGGCGGTCGTGGTGGCGGTGATCTCCACGCCTGATGCGCCAGCGCCGCCGCACAGGGGCGAGCATCCATGGAGGCAACTGTCGCGGGCGATCGGGTTCATTTTGAGGAACAAGGGGCCGCTGTGCGTGTTCGCGTCGATGATCCTGATGTCGCTGCTGGCCGCGCCGCTGGTTCGGATGCTGCCGCTGTACGCGATTGATGTGTATGGGCTGGGCGAGTCGGCGGCGGATCAGACGGTGGGCATCCTGCTGGCGGTGCTGGGCGTGGGCGCGGTGATCGGCGGGCTGCTGCTGAAGTTCGTGCCGCCGTGGTATCCCAAGCACCACTTCATCCCGATGGCGCTGAGCGGATCGGGGCTGACGATCTGCATCTTCGCGACGACCGGGAGCGTGTGGTGGGGGTACATCACGATGTTCTTCTGCGGGTTGTTCTGGATCTGGGGGTTCAACCAGGCGTGGGCGGCGATGCAGCACCTGGTGGAGGACTCGATGCGCGGGCGCGTCATGGCGACGGCGAACGTAGCGAGTTTCGGCGCAACCGCGGTGGGGAACATCGGCGCCGGCTGGCTGGGCGAGTCGGTCGCGGCATGGACGGGCGACAAGGCATTGGGGACGCACGTGGCGGTGGGCGCGCTGGCGGCGGTGCTGCTCGCCGCGGGCGTGGTGATGCTGCTGTGGCGCGTGCCGGAGGTGGATGGGCCGGAGGTGCCGTACAAGCCCGGGACGAACCGGCGGAGCATCCTGGAGGGGCTGACAGCTCTCTCGCACCGGCCGACGTGGGCGGGGCGTTCAGCGGAATCTGAGGGGAGCGAGAAGAGCGAGCCAAGCCCGGGGGAAGTGCCGTAGAGGCGATGAAAGTTCAAATCGCAAAGTTCAAAGTGCAAAGGCGGAGTCACAGCGCGGCGTGAGGCCACCTTTGGAAGACCCCCCTACCATCCGCCACCTATGCAGACACGCCGCCCCACGCGCCAGATTTCAGTCGGAGACGCACGCACCGGGATCATCAAGATCGGCGGCGGAATCCCCGATCGCAACGGCAACCCGACGACGCCCGCGCCGGTGAGCGTTCAGACGATGACGGCGGGGTATACGCACGACATCGAGAAGTGCGTGGCGGAGATCAACAAACTGGCCGCGGCGGGGGCGGACATCGTCCGGGTGGCGGTGCCGGAGAAGAAGGACACCGAGGCGCTGAAGGAGATCCTGCCGCGGGTGCAGGTGCCGATCGTGGCGGATGTGCACTTCCACTTCCAGCGGGCGCTGGAAGCGGTGGAGTCGGGAGTGCACAAAATCCGGCTGAACCCGGGGAACATCAACGACCGGAAGCAGGTGATTGATGTGATCCAGGCGTGCAAGGCGCGGGGCCTGCCGATCCGCGTGGGCGTCAACGAGGGCTCGATCATCGAGCGGCGCGACAAGCAGAAGCGGATGAAAGAACTGGGGCAGGTCTTCAGCGACCACAAGCACGGGTACCTGCTGGCGATCATGATCACGAAACTCGAGGAGTACCTCGACATCTTCTACGAGCAGGACTTCTACGACGTCTCCATCTCCGCCAAGAGCATGGATGCGCAGGTGGTGATCGACGCGTACACGGAGATCAGCAAGCGGTTTGATCATCCGTTGCACCTGGGCGTGACGCACGCCGGGCCGAAGGAGACGGGGACGATTCGGAGCGTCGTTGCGCTGGGCGCGCTGCTGGCGAACGGGATCGGGGACACGCTGCGCATCAGTTACGCCAACGACCCGGTGTACGAGGTCGAGGATGGGCTGGAACTGCTGTACGTGCTGGGAATGCGGACGCGCAAGGGCGTGGATTTGATTGCCTGCCCGACGTGCGGGCGCATCCAAGTCGATCTCTTCACGCTCGTGCAGGATGTCCGCAAGCAACTCGCGGCAAAGGTCGAACTGCCGCTGAAGGTCGCCGTCATGGGGTGCATCGTCAATGGCCCCGGCGAGGCGGAGGGCGCGGACGTGGCGGTGTTCGCGGGGGACCGGCGCGGCATCATCTATGTGCAGGGCGAGAAGGTCGCGAACGTGCCCGAAGAGCAGATCCTGGAGAAGTTGCTGGCGGAGTGCCTGGCATTCCAGGACAAGGTGAAGCGCGGCGAGGCAAAGTTGGGCGAGAAGAAGGTGGACATCATTCCGCCGGATCCGATCGGTGAGTTGGGGAGCGGGTTCGACAAGATCGCCGCGGGGGATGTGCAGAAGGTGCACGGTGGGGGGACGGTGGCGCTGACGGTGGGGAAGGCGTGAGATGACTCTGGATTTTGGGCTTTGGATTGCGGATTGAACGCAGAGGCCGGGGCAGGTGCGGCGTGAAGCGATGATCACATCTCTCTTCCGCGCACTGGCGATGAGCGTTCTCGCGGCGGGCATCTGCGCGTGCTCGGCCGATTCGCCGACGAACCCGTCGTTCCCATTGACCGTCGCGGCAGCGCGGGCGGAACTGAAGCAGATGGAGGAGTCGCCGCGGCCTGCGCAGCGGCCGGTGGTGATCGTGGGCGGATACGCGGATCCGGGGATCATCGTCAGGCAGGTCGAGAAACGGCTCCGAGCGGTGCTGGCGGAGGACACACGCATTGTCACCGTTGCGCCCGGATGGGTGTCGACGATGAGCGAGGCGCGGAAGAGGCTGCTGGATGCGGTCGAGGCGGCACTGCCGAGCACAGACCCGGAGTGGACCACGGAGGTTGACGTGGTGGCGGTGTCGATGGGCGGGCTGGTTTCGCGCTATGCGGCGACGCCGGGCAACGATCATCGGCGGCGGCTGCGGATTGCGCGGCTGATGACGATCTCGACACCGCACCGAGGCGCGGACTGGGCGGCGATGCCCACGATCGAGAGCCGCGTGGTGGACATGCGGTCGGGATCGGCGTTTCTGTGCACGCTGGATGATGCCGAGCAGTGCTACGAAGTGCTGCCGTATTGCCGGCTGCATGACTGGATCGTTGGCTGCGCGAACGCCGCGCCGCCGGGCCGCACGGCGTGGTGGGTTCAGAACCAGCCGTTCCAGTTCGGGCACCTGGATGCGCACAAGGACCCGAGGATTCTCGCGGATATCTCGCGGCGGTTGCGCGGCGAAGAGCCGTACGCGACGCTGCCCGCGGCGGACCTGCCCAAGTGAGGCCGGGTCGGCGGTTACTTCTTCTTCCCGTCGTTCATCCGCTTGAGCGCCTTCGCCTGGTCCTTCATGGAGTCGCGGAGCATGGCGCGCATGGATGCGGTCTGCTCGCGGGAAAGGCCGGACTTGTCGAGATCGACCGTGATGGCGTTGAGCCAGACGGCTTTGTCCTCTGAGAAACCCAGTTCGGCGAGCCTGCCCTCGAGGTCGGGCATGTGGCCCGCGCCGTAGATGACGGCGATGTTCCTCTTGTCGGGCTCGTGCTCGAGGATTGCGACGAGATCGTCGAGCACGACCTGGTTGCGGTCCTTGACGATCACGTCCATCATGCGGCCCATCTCGCCGGGGAGGACATCCAGGAGTTCATCGGCCTGGCCGAGCACTTCGACCATCATGGCCTTGGCGAGCGTGGAGAACATCTGGTTCGAACCGATGAGGCGGAGGAGCGCGCCGGCGAACTTCGCGCCGATCGACCGGCCCCCGAGGGTCTGGAAGAGTTCGTCGGCATCGCCGCCGGAGCCGGTGATGCGCTCGGTGACCTGATCGACGGACAAGTCGCTGTTGCGCCAGTGGGGCTTGGAGTGGTCCATCGCGTCGAGTTGGAACACCAGGCCGAGCGCGCCGGCGAGTTGCTGCTGGATGCCACCTGCGCTCTGGTTGGGGATCTCCGCCTCGGTGATGGGCTTCTGCGCGGAGAGGTAGAGGTCCGCCGCGGCGCCTTCGCCGCCAACCTTGCCGTCGGCACCGAGACTGAAGAGATCAAATCCTCCTGCGCCGGTCTCGCCGCTGAGGACGGTGTAGCCGATGGCGTTGCCCCAGGAGTCGGTCATGCAGGCGGAAACGAGGGAGGAGATCCGCTCATCGAGGGACTCGCCCTTGGGGGTCGGCCTGGTGAGGTCAGACAGTGCGGCGGGGAGGCCGCCGCCGGAGGCTTCGTGCATCTTCACGGCGACACCGAGGAAGCGCAGACGCTTCTTTGTCGCATCGACCTTGTCCTCGTCGGTCGCGCCCAGATCGTGGTCGGTGCGTCCGGCGCCCGGCGGCTTGACGCCCTCGAAGAGCACAACATCCTTCGCGTCGAGAGACTCCTGCAGGGCTTTGTAGTACGACTTGTCGCCGACGTGCACGGCGGAGGCCAGCCAGATCACGCGGTCGTCGCTCTTGCGCTTGAAGGCACGGGCCGCAACCTGGAGCGTGGTACGGTTGGCGGCCTTGTCGTCGCTGACGCGCACCCATCGCTGCGACTGGCCGGGCTTGGCGGGCGGCTCCGCCGAAGCACCCGCACCAAACGCCGAGACAGCCAGGGCGAATGCGATGGAGACGCTCAGCGACGGACGACGGATCGGGAACATCGGGTGTCTCCGGAGAGCAGGGATCGGGGCGCGGTCGGGGATGCGAAAAGTATGCAGCAGCGGGAACTCGGCGGCCGCGGGCGTGCCGACGGCTCCGGTTGTACATCTTTGGGTGGTGGTCGGTTACGTTTCCGGATAATCTGGAAGTACCTTGGAGGCCGGCGCATGAAGGAGATAGTCGCGACGACGCACATCGGGGCATCGCCTTCGGCGGTCTTTGCCGCGTGCACGGACTTTGGCGGTGCAGCGGGGTGGATCAGCGCAATCACCAGGATGGAGGTGCTGACGCCCGGACCGGTCGGCAAGGGGACTCGGTTCCGCGAGACACGGCGGATGTTCGGCAAAGAAGCGACGGAGACCATGGAGGTCATCGAGTTCACACCGAACACGTCCTATGTCCTGGGTGCGGAGAGTTGCGGCGCACGCTACCGCTCGACCTTCACCTTCACACCACTGGGCGCCGGGACCGAAGTCGAGTTCCGCTTTGCCGCCACGCCGCTGACACTCATGGCCAGGGTCATGGGCGTGCTGATGATGCCCGTGATGAAGGGGATGCTCCGCAAGTGCGTGGTGCAGGATCTGGAGGACATCAAGAAGCATGTCGAGGGGAGCGCGTAAGGCCCGCGCCTCACCCCGGGCGGGCGAGCGACTCCCAGGCCTGGGTGAGTCGCTTGGTGGACACGGGAACGGCCGCGCGGAGTTCCTGCGCAAAGAGCGACACGCGGAACTCCTCGATCAGCCAGCGGAACTCGCCGATCGGCGAGCGGGCGCGGTCGGGCGCAGGGAGTTGCTGCTGTCCGGCTTCGAGTTCCAGCCATGCGCGCCAGAACGGCGCCACCTCGGCGAGTTTCTGGGCGTCGCGAGCAACGGAGTACGGCTGATCCGCGGCGATGCGCTCGATCCGGATGCGCATGGCGCGCAGGTAGATCGGGATTCGGGAAAGGTGCCGCCAGGGCGTGTGCGAGAGGAAGCCGGGGTAGACGAGCCGCTGGAGTTGGCCGCGCATGTCCGCCGCGGCCTGATCCCACGAAGGCGGGGCCTTTCCGGAAAGGGCGAGCACGAGGGGCTGGTACTCCTTGAGCAGTTCCTCGACCACCGCGCAGGCCTCACTGCCGGCCTTTCCGAGTTGGTTCCATCCGGCATCGAGTCGCTTGTCGAACGCGAGTTTGGTACGCACTTCGTGCGCAGGGACGAGCAGGAGCGGGATGGGCGCACGCGGGTTCTGATCGGGCCCGAAGACCCGGTCGCCGACAACCTCGGTCATCTCGTCGAGAAAACGGTCCGGACGCTCGACGCTTGCGTAGAGCAGCCGGACACGCTCGATGCCGGGGCGGTGCTCGATGAGCGAGCGGACCTGGTCGCGGATCTGGATGAGGAGGAGACGCTTGAGGCCGTCGCGCATCGCGGCATCGGCGGCGGCCTTGGTATCGAACAGGCGGAGCGCCGCGCGGCGATGACCATCGGGATCCTCTTCCTCGGCGAGCGCGGGATAGGCACGGAGCCCCTCCGGTCCGCCTGCCCCCCCTCCCCCGCCGCCCCCACCGCCGCCCACCGTGATCTCCTCGGGGAGTTCGCACAGGGGCTCAGCGCCGAGGTCCCAGACACGGATGTCGTCGCGAGAAAATGGGCCGCGGGAGAGGGAGCGGATGGCCTCGGCGCGGCGTTGCTCGAGGTGCTTGAGGACCGCGGGCCAGTCGCGGCCCTCGGCGACGACCGTTCCGGAGTCATCGACGACGCGGAAGTTGGCGCGGAGATGCGGGGGGAGTTGATCCGGCTTGAACGCACCGGGCGCGAGGGCGACGCCGGCCTGACGCGACAGCCGGGTGGCCAGCGCCTCGAGCAGGTCGCCCTGGCCGAACGGGAGGTCCTTGAGCGCGGCGTCGGCGAACTGGGGAGCCGGTGCGAAACTGGCACGGAGAGATTTCGGGAGCGTGCGGATCAGTTCGATCGCCTTCTCTCGCAACATTCCGGGGACGAGCCACTCGAGCGGGCGGGGATCGAAGGACCATGCCTGCGCGAGCGGGATGGTGATGGAGAGACCATCGACGGATGTGCCGGGCTCGTAGGCGTAGTTGAGGGTGAGGTTGAGGCGTTCACCCGCCGCGCCCTTGAAGGCGTAGCGGTCGGGGAAGGCGCCCTCGGCGGGAAGATCGACGCCGGGATCGAGGAGGTCCTCCATGCCCATGAAGAGGAGTTGCGGATCGCGGGCCTCGGCCTTGCGTCTCCAGCGCTCGAAGCCGGGGCCGGAGTAGACCTCCTGGCCGATGCGCTTGTCGTAGAAGATGAAGCGGGCGGTCGCGTCCTTGAGCAAGCCCTGCCTGCGGGTGCGGGCTTCGAGGTCGGCGACCTGCTTGACGAGTTTGTGATTGTGCTCAAAGAACGGCGCGGACGTGAGGTACTCCCCCATGACCAGCGCATGCTGGATGAAGAGCGCGCGGCTGGTGGGCGTGTCGATCGGTCCGTAATGAACGTTCCGGCGTTTGACGATGTCGAGGCCGAGAAGGGAGACACGCTCGAAGGCGTCGACCTGCGCGATGTCGGAGCGCCAGTGCGGCTCGGTGTAGGACTTCTTCAGCAGGTGCCCGGCGAGCGGAGCGGCCACCTCCTCGATCCACTTCGGATCGATGGCGGCACAGGTGCGGGCATAGAGGCGTGTAGTGCGGACAAGTTCCGCGGCCATGACCCACTTGGGCTGCTTCTTGAAGAGGCCGGAGCCGGGGAAGACGTAGAACTTGAGGGCGCGGGTGCCGTCGTACTCGAAGCCGGGCGGCTTGTCGGATTTCCGGCCGACGTTGCTGAGCAGGCCCGCGAGGATCGCCTTGTGGATCGCGGCGTAGCGTGCCTCGGCCTCGATGTCGCGCGGTGCGCGGTGCGGTTTGCGGTCGGCGCGTTCGCCTTCAGCCGACTCGCCGCCCTGTCCGCTCCGCCGCCCACCCTCGAACTCGCTGCGATGCCGCGTCCGCTGATCCGGACGCGAACGGTCGGAGCGAGGGGCTTGTGTTCGGACGGGGGTTGAGGGAGTGCCGGAGTCCTGCCCGGAGTTCTGGCCGCGGCGTTCGAGGTGGGCGAGTTGGCGCCAGACATCCTGCCACTCGCGCATGCGCATGAAGTTGAGGAAGTTGTCCCTGCACCACCTGCGTAGTTTGGAACTGCTCAGCGCATCCTGCTGTGCTTGCCAGGCGTTCCAGAGTTTGAGCCAGGCGATGAAGTCGGACTGCGGGTCGCGGAACTGGTCGTGGGCGAGATCGGCGGCTTCGGCCTTGTCAATGGGGCGCTCGCGCGGGTCCTGCACGCTGAGGGCCGCGGCGATGACGAGGACTTCCGCGAGGACGCTGGGGCCGGCGTTGCGGGCGGCGAGGATCATGCGGCCGATGCGAGGGTCGATCGGGAGGCGGGCAAGTTCGCGGCCGATCGGGGTGATGTCGCCCCGGTCATCGACCGCGCCGATCTCCAGGAGCGTGTCGTAGCCGTCGTGGACAAGGCGGTCATCCGGGCGGTCGATGAGGGGGAAGGACTCGATTCGGCCGAGGCCGAGGGCCTTCATTTGAAGGATGGCGCTGGCGAGGTTGGTGCGGAGGATCTCGGGCTCGGTGAACTTCGCCCGGCGCGAGTAGTCGTCTTCGGCGTAGAGCCTGATGGCGATTCCGGGGGCGATGCGTCCGCAGCGGCCGGATCGCTGGTTGGCGGAGGCCTGTGAGATGGACTCGATCGGGAGGCGCTGGACCTTCACCCGGGGCGAGTAGCGGCTGATTCGGGCGAGGCCGGAATCGACGACAAAGCCGATGCCGGGAACGGTGAGGGACGTCTCGGCGACGTTGGTGGCGAGGACGATGCGGCGGGCGCCGCCCGCGGCGGGCCGGAAGACGCGGTCCTGCTCCTCGTTGGTGAGCCGGGCGTAGAGCGGGAGGATCTCGCCGGCGCGGGGGAGATGGCGACGGAGGATGTCGGCGGTTTCGCGGATCTCGCGCTCGCCGGAGAGAAAGACCAGGATGTCACGGGCAGAGCCGTGCGTCGGGGTTTCGGGCGAGGTGATCTCGCGGACGGCTTCGACGACGGCCCGCTGGATGGGGTTGAGATCGTCGTCTTCACGTTCGACCGGCGGGCGGTAGCGGATCGAGACGGGGTAGGTGCGGCCGCTGACTTCCAAAACTGGGACGGAGCACGGGGTGTGCAAGCCGCCTGTGGCCTGCGCAGTTGACACGAGCGGAGGAGCAGAAGCCTCGCGCAGAGGCGCGGAGACGCGGGGAAGCGCAGGAGAGAGAGAAGGATGAGGAATGGATGATGATGGGCCTGGCACAGTACTCGCGACAGCGGGCTTGCCGATGCCGACCAGCGGCACAGACTCAAAGAACTTCCTGAACCGATCCGGATCGATGGTCGCCGAAGTAATGATCACCTTCAGATCGGGCCGCTTGCCGGAGTCGATCAGGTTCTTGAGGTACCCCAGCAGGAAGTCGATGTTCAGGCTGCGCTCGTGCGCCTCATCGATGATCAGCGTGTCGTAGTGCGCCAGCAGCCGATCGCTCTGCGTCTCGGCGAGCAGAATGCCGTCGGTCATGACCTTGATGTACGGCGTCGGATGGCGTGTCGGTGGCGTGTTGGCACGCTCATCTTCCGCCGCGGCGGCGCGCATGTTCTGTCGTGGCGGCCTGCCTCCACCGCCACCCGACAAATCCGTAAACCGCACCTTGTACCCGACGCCGTTTCCCACCTGCAGGTCGAGTTCTTCGGCGATGCGAGCGGCGACCGAGCGGGCGGCGATGCGGCGGGGCTGGGTGTGGCCGATGATGCCGTGCCGGCCGCGGCCGGCTTCGAGGCACAACTTGGGCAACTGCGTCGTCTTGCCCGACCCCGTCTCGCCGCAGACCACGACCACCTGATTCTCGCGGATCGCCTTCAGGATGTCGTCGCGGCGTTGGACGACGGGCAGATCGGTCGGGTACGACGGCCGCGGGGCGTGCGCCTCGCGGGCCTCGATCCGCTCTACCGCGCGTGCGAGTTCGTCGTACCACACGGTCGGCGGGCTGTCAGGGTGCTGGGCCACCAGCCCCTTGGCCCGCGAGCGCAGACGGAACCAATCGACCAGCATGATGCGGTCGAGGTCGCGTCGGAGGGCGGGGTCTCGGAGCCAGTGGGACACAGGGAGAGAATACGCGCCGTAGACTGATGAAGTATGCAAACCACTGCCGCACATACCTCCGCGCCGATGAACTGCATTCTCATCCCTGGGCCAAGTGGCCCTTCGCACCTCGAAGGTACCCGTTTTGTCGTCGTCGGTGCCAATGGAACAGGCAAGAGCAGACTCGGTGCTTGGCTCGACGAGCAAGGAGGTTGCGGACGGCCTACCCACCGTATCAGCGCCCAGCGAGTGTTGCAGATGGAGGAGTTCACAACTCCCCTCCCGCGCGAGCGCGCAGATCGCATGCTCCTGTACGGTACTGACCTCTTCGAGGCTTCCGCTAAGCACAAGCGTGGATCTCGGTGGCACGATGAACCAGTGACCCGGCCGTTGAATGACTTTCAGCCTCTGCTAGCGTCTCTGTTTGCTCACGAGGCCGAGCGAAATGCCAAGTACTACTCTGATGCCCAAAGTCGATCGGACAAGCCTCCGCCGGTCGAGTCTCGGATAGACAAGATCAGGCGTATCTGGCATGCTCTGCTGCCACATCGGACCATTTCATTTGAAGACGGCAAAGTCGAGGCGACAATGCCATTCAGGACAGGAACTCTGAGTTATCTGGGTCGCAAAATGAGCGACGGCGAACGGGTTGCTCTCTACCTTCTTGGGCAATCGCTGAGTGCCCCGAAAGATGGCCTGCTCATTGTCGATGAACCAGAGATTCACCTCCATCCGTCGATTCGCGACTCTCTGTGGAATGCGATCGAGGCCGAGCGGCCAGACTGCATACTGGTATACATCACCCATGATCTTCTCTTTGCAGCGTCTCGCACCTCCGCCAAGAAGCTCTGGCTGAAGTCGTTCGATGGCACCAACCCAAGGGCGCCGCAATGGGAATGGGAACACTGTCCCGATGATGTCCCGTTACCCGAAGAACTTGTCCTCACACTGCTGGGCAGCCGTCGTCCAGTTCTGTTTGTAGAAAGCGACCGTCCCGACAATCTCGATGTCATCCTGTACTCTCGTCTGTTCCCAGAACGATGTGTACTTGGCGTTGGGAACTGCACCGCAGTGGACAAGTGTGTTACTGCGCTCCGCAATCTTCCCGCCCTGCATCATTTGGACGCTCACGGAATTGTGGACCGTGATCGGCGTTCTGAAGCGGAGATCGCCGGATTGGCCTCACGAGGAGTCACTTGCACACCCTACGCAGAGATTGAGAACTTATTGCTTGATGAACGATTGCTTCGCGCCGTTGCCAAACGAGCCGGTCGACCCGATGCCACTCAATACATAGACACGGTGACCACCTCGGTGGTTGCAAAGCTCCGAGCCGAGCGAGATGAGCAAGTGGCGGAACGAGGTGAGGCCGTGCTGCGATACCGTGTCTGCGGATTCAGTTGCAAAGAGATTGATGCCCAGAAGGTCTCAGCGGCGTTGAATCTTCACGTCAAGTCCCTAAACGTAGCGTCGATTTACGCCCACGCTGGTTCCGAGATCGATGAAGCGGTCAATGCAGGGGTTCTCGCCAGGGTGCTGCAGGTCTACAACCAGAAGGGGCTAACGGCCATCGCGAGCAGTGCGCTCGGGATGAAGCAATCGGCGTTTGTGACGATGGCAATAGATGTGATTCTCGAGGACAAGTCTGTCCGCACACACCTCAGAGAACTCCATTCTTTGCCATCCCCTACTTCATAGAAACGCGGCTCTGGTGCGTCACGGCCTCGCCGCCTTCAGCGCGTGCTCCAGGTCCGCGATCAGGTCATCGCAGTTCTCGATGCCGCAACTCAGGCGGATGAGCGTGTCGCTGATGCCCAGCACCTTCCGCTGGTCGGCGGGGACACTCGCGTGCGTCATGATGGCGGGATGATCGACCAGCGATTCGACGCCGCCGAGGCTCTCGGCCAGCGCGAAGACGCGGACGTTCTCCAGGAACTTGCGGGCCTCGGGCAGGCCGCCCTTGATGAAGAACGTGATCATGCCCGTGAAGCCCTTCATCTGCTTCCTGGCGAGGGCGTGCTGCGGGTGGCTGGGCAGGCCAGGGTACACCACGCGCTCGACCATCGGGTGCCTGGCGAGCCACTCGGCGACGCGCTGGCCGGTGGCGTTGTGCCGCTCCATGCGGACGGCGAGCGTCTTGATGCCGCGGAGCACCATGTAGGAATCGAACGGCCCGAGCACCGCGCCGACGGCGTTCTGGTGGAAGCGGACCTTCTGGGCGAGCGCGAGGTCCTTGCAGACGAGCAGGCCCGCGACGGCATCGGAGTGGCCGCCGAGGTACTTGGTCGCCGAGTGCATCACCATGTCAAACCCGTGTTCGAGCGGCCGCTGGTTGTACGGCGAGGCGAAGGTGTTGTCGCAGACGAGGATTGCACTGGGGGACTTGGCCCGCACGAGTTTGGCCGCGCCGGTAAGGTCGACGATCTTCAGCGTCGGGTTTGTCGGCGTCTCGATCCACACCAGTTTGGTCTTGGCGGTCAGCGCCTCTCCGAGTTTGTTCAGGTCGGTCATGTCGACGTACCTGATCTTCAGGCCCTGCGATCGCGCGGCGACGCGGGAGAAGAGGCGGTTGGTCCCGCCGTAGACATCGTCCATGCAGACGACCTCATCGCCGGCGTCGAGCAGTTCGAGCACGGTCGTCGTCGCGGCGAGACCGCTCGCGAACGCGAAGCCGCCGCAGGACGGGTCCTGTTTCTCGTCGATCGGCGAGCCTTCGAGTTTGGCGATCATCCGCTCCAGCGCGTAGCGCGTCGGATTGTGCGAGCGCGAGTACTCGAAGCCCGCGTGCTCGCCGGGCGAACGCTGGGCATACGTCGAGGCGACGGAGATCGGCGGCATCACCGCCCCGGTGACGGGGTCGGGGTGCTGGCCGGCGTGGATGACCTTGGTGTCGAAGTTGTCGGAGTGGTGCATGGGAGTGTTGTCTGCTTTCGGCTGCTGGAGAGACGAGCCAGAGTCGAGGGGGTGAGATCGGGCTTGTTCGGGCATCAGCGGACCAACTGGCTCCGCAGGTAGTTGATCATGTCGATCTTCGTGATCAGCCCGTAGTACGTGCCGTCGCGGCCGACGACGATCGCCACGCGGTCGGCGCGGAAGATGGGCACCAGCGCGCTGACCGGCGCCTCGGGCACGATCGTCTCGAGCCGCCGCGTCATGAAGTCCGACACGGGCTTGTCGAAGCCGCTGGGGTCGTGTGTCACGGCGAGCAGGATGTCCCCCTCGTCGATGATCCCCGCGACGCGCTCCTGCTCGTCCATCACGACCATCTGCGAGACGCCGTACATCTGCATCCGCTTGATCGCCTGGCGGATCGGGTCGCCCGAGCGGAGCGTGTGGTCCTCGTGCTGCTGGTGGCGGCGGGCGACGAGGTCGCGCAGGTCGTTGAAGCGCTCACGCTGGATGAAGCCGTTGTCGATCATCCAGAAGTCGTTGAACATCTTCGAGAGGTACTTCGCGCCGCTGTCGCACACGAACGTCAGCACGTTCATGGGCTTTGGCTGCCGGCGCGCATATGTGATCGCCGCCGACACGAGGCACCCGGTGCTCGATCCGGCGAGCACGCCCTCGATGCGGAGCAGGTCGCGGGCGGCGTGGAAGGCCTCGCCGTCGGTCACGCTGATCGCCTCGGACACGAGATCGAGGTTGCAGAATTTCGGGATAAAGTCCTCGCCCATGCCCTCGACCAGCCATGAGCCGGGGGTGATCTTCTTCCCCTCGTTCTTGAGCGGGGCGAGGATCGAACCGGCAGGGTCGGCAAGAACGACCTTGACCGGCTTCTTTCCGGCCGCGGCTCGCTCGTTGAAGTACTGCGCGAGGCCCGCGAGCGTGCCGCTGGATCCGACGCCGACCACGACCGCGTCTACACCGCCGACGCTCGCCATCTGCTCCTCAATTTCCGGCCCCGTGGTCGCGTAGTGCGCCCTGGGGTTGTCCGGGTTGTTGAACTGATCGACGTACAGCGAGTTGGGGATCTTCTTCGCGAGGCGGGCCGCGAGGTCCTGGTAGTACTCGGGGTGACCCTTCTCGACGTCGGAACGGGTGAGGATGACCTCTGCACCCATCGCCCGCAGGTGCTGGATCTTTTCCTGCGACATCTTGTCGGGCATCACGACCTTGAGCGCATATCCCTTCTGCCCCGCAACCAGCGCCAAGCCAAGGCCGGTGTTTCCCGCCGTCGCCTCGACGATCGTCGGCCTCGGATCGGCCTTCGGGTTCAGCCTGCCGTCCTTCTCCGCGGCTTCGATCATGGACAGCCCGATGCGGTCCTTAATCGAGCCCGCGGGGTTGGCGAGTTCCATCTTGCCGAACAGGCGGCACTTGCCCGCATCCATCCTGGTGAACTCGAGGATCGGCGTGCGGCCGATCATCTGGAGGACGCTGGTAAACGGGGGTGTGAGCGGCATCTGCGGCATAGGGCGTAGTTTAGCGATCGGTTCCCGGGATTGCCGCCTGTCCATATGACATGCGATTTCCGTCATTCCGGGAAGATCGACCCTCTTGATCTCGCTTCTAGACCTGCGCCGCCGCACGGCCGGCGGTTTGCCGACTCTGCACCGCTCGTCCTAACAGACGCTCCATCCGCACTTCGCCGCCGACGATGGTCGCGACCGCGCGGCCCTTCACGGGCCGTCCGAGGAAGGGGGTATTGCGCGACTTGCCGACCAGATCGCCGGGCGAGATCGTCCACTTGAGTTCGGGGTCGATGAGCGTGACATCTCCCGCGCTGCCGACATGCAGCCGCCCCAGCCCCAGACCCGCGGCGGGGCCGGAGGCCGATGGGGCGTGAGTCGTGTCGAGTTGATCGAGCAGACAGAGCCGCGCAGGCTCGATGGTGAGCATGGCGACCAGCCGCGGCCAGTCGATGACGCCGGGCGCGATGAGCGCCTCGATGTAGAGCGCGAGCGCGGTCTCGAGGCCGATGATTCCGAACGGAGCATTGTCGAAATCAAGGGCTTTGCGCTCGGGCGTGTGCGGGGCATGGTCGGTCGCGAGAACGGTGATCGTGCCGTCGGCGACGCCTTCGAGGATGGCCTTGATGTCGGACCGCTCGCGGAGCGGCGGGTTCATCTTCGCGGCGGTCCAGTAGCCGCCGTGCGTGTCCACTTCATCGTGCGTGAGGAGCAGGTGGTGCGGCGAGACCTCCGCGGAGACGGGCTGCTTTTCGCTCCGGGCGCGGCGGATGATCTCGACGGAGCCGCCGCTGGAGAGGTGCTGGACGTGGTAGCGGCAGCCGATGCCGCGGTTGAGGCGCACATCGCGCTCGATCATGACTTCTTCGGCGACGCGCGGCCATCCGGTGAGTCCGAGGCGCGTGGAGACGCTTCCCGAATGCATGACGGCGCCACGCGTGAGCGTCGGCTCCTGGCAGTGCTGCATCAAGGCCATGCCGGTGGGCTTGATGTACGTGAGGGCCTTGGACATGAGCCCGGCGGAGGCGACGCCGTCGCCGTCATCGGTGAACCCAACCGCGCCGGCCCCGGCCATGAGCATGATCTCGGCGAGGTCCTCGCCCTTGCGGCCCTTGCTGACCGCGCCGACGGGGAAGACACGGCAGTGGGCGGTGAGTTGGGCCTGCCGGTAGACGAACTCCACCATCGCATCGTCATCGATGGCAGGCGTGGTGTTGGGCATGCAGCAGACACTGGTGAAACCGCCTGCGACCGCCGCGGTGGTGCCGGTGGCGATGGTCTCCTGATCTTCGCCGCCGGGCTCTCGGAGGTGGACGTGCGGATCGATCAGACCGGGGGTCAGGATCAGGCCCTCGGCGTCGATCACCCGCTCTGCCCCGGAGGCGGAGAGGCCGGACTTGTGCGTCCGCCGCGGCGCAACCGCGGCGATCAGGCTGTCGGCGATGGCGACATCACCGATCTCATCGAGGCTGGTGGCGGGATCGATGATGCGTGCGCCGGTGATGAGCAGGCTGGGCATGGAGGGGGATCCGATTTTGGATTGCGGATTTTCGATTTGGGAGTGCGGAGTGCGGAGTGCGGAGTGCGGAGTGCGGAGTGCGGAGTGCGGAGTG
>CAYPEI010000016.1:0-84582 GCA_964409775.1 uncultured Phycisphaeraceae bacterium
CACAACTGTTCGCACGGCCATTCACAGCGGTTGCGCTATCCTTTGGACAGAGCAATGCTGAATCTCAAGCGGGATTCGTCGAAGTGGATCAAGGAGAAGGGCGCGGGGTTGGATGCGTTCGGCTGGCAGGACGGTTACTTCGGATTCTCGATCGGCGAGTCGGGAGTGGATGCGCTGCGGGCGTACATCGCCAACCAGAAAGAGCACCACAAGACGGTCGAGTTCAAGGACGAGGTACGGGCGTTCCTCCGCAAGTACGGCATCGAGTGGGACGAACGGTACGTGTGGGATTGAGGCCACGTGCAGCCCTTTGGGCGGCGGATCTTCACGTGAACATATCCGGGGGTGTCGTCGCAAAGCCTCCTCCACACCCCGGCTACTGACGACGCAGCCCTTCGGGCTGAAGAGCGGCGGGGACTGTGCCGTTTGTGCGGTGTGTGACGGCGCGGGGCGGGTCGAATGCGCGGGATATGTCGCGCGGGTCGAAGGCGCGGATCACGCGGGCCGATGCGGACAACGGCCTTGCGGCAAATTGCCAAATCAGCAAATCGCCAAATGGCCAAATCGGAGAACGCATGCGGCGGATGGTCCGTCGTTCGGCTCCGGTATCGCATTTGGCCCTTTGGCCATTTGGACACTTGGAGCACCATCATGGCGAATGTCCCCCCGCAACCGAAGATCGACCAGATCGTGTGGTTCGAGAATCACCTGCCGATGTGGGCCGCGGCGCCCACGGCCTTCGGCGTCACCGCGGCGCAGGTCACCGCGTTGACGACGCAGGTCGCCGCCGCCCGCAAGGCGTACAACGACGCGCAGGCCGCGCGGAACGCGTCGAAGGCCGCGACCACCAACGAGGACACCTCGGTCGCGTCGATGCTCGTCTCGGGCCGGGCGCTGGTGAACATCATGAAGTCGTTCATCGACAACGCGCACAACCCCGCGCTCTGGGGCCAGGCGGGGCTCGAGCCCGACGCGGGCCCCGGCACCGCGCCCGATCCCACCGCGCCGTTCAAACTGAGCGCGACGCTCGACAGCCAGGGCGACGTCATCGTCAAGTGGAAGACCAGCCAGCCCGCGGGCGTCAGCGGCGTGATCTACTCCGTGCAGCGCGCGCTCGACGGCGGCGCGTACGTGCTGCTCGACAGCGTCGGCGGCAAGACCTTCACCGATGAGACCGTGCCCGTCGGCACGCAGAGCGTGTCGTACACCGTCAAGGCCAAGCGCGGCACGCAGGCGTCGGACTGGAGCGAGGCGCTGACGATCCGGTTTGGACGGGTGGGTGGTGGCGGCTTGGCGATCACTTCTACAGAGATCGCGCCGATGAAGATGGCGGCGTAACTCTCGTAGCTCACTGCATCTCGCCCGCGGCTTGTCCGCGGGCTTTTTCATGCACACAATGATGCATGAGCAGCAGTCCAAAACGACCACAAGACGACGATATCCCTTTGAGCGCCAACTTGATCAAGCAGTCGATGGAGAACTGGGAGTGCTCTTGGGATGAGGCGTGTGAGCGATTGGTTGAGGCGATCAACTGGCAGCGAGCGCAGCGCGAGGCGAAGGAAGCGGGTAAGAAGGCGCCCAAGGATCAAAGTTGATGGTTCGCTGATGCCAGAGGAAGGGAAGCCCTTCCTCCGGCACCTCCATCCCAGGAAAGCAAAGACGGCCCCCGGTTCAGCGATGAGCCGGGGCCGGTTTCGTTTGTCGGGTTTCACGCGGTCGCCATCAGGCGGTCGATTGTCTCTGGCGAGAACCGCCAAGCGGCGGGAATCTCGTCGTTCCATCCTGGTACCTGTGACCGCGGCCCCCAGGACTTGCGTTCCCATAGGCATGAGTCGCCCAGTCCCTTACGCTGACTCTTCATGTGAGCCGCGACCTCGCTTGGAGTAGCGAGATAGACGCGAGGTATCTCCATCAGTCGCGTCTCGCAGAACTGCACGAGGCAGATGACTGTCCGCGGCTTGTGCTTGGCAAGAAGGTTGTCGATGGCGCCGTGGTAGTTTGCATTCTCGGTGGCCGCCGCCAACGGCCACGCCCCATCGCTGTTCCCCTTGACGGATACTTTCAACATCCGCTCGCAGCGGATGATCGCCAAGTCGTACTCGGGCTGATTTGCCCCGTATTGCACGGACACGTCATAGCCACATCGCGCGCATAGCGCTGCCACAAACGCCTCTGCGGCGATCCCGACGTGAAACGGGCTGATCTTCGGTGCGTCTGACGGCATGAAGAAGGATTGTACTTCGAGGGAGGGGGTGCCGAGGGAACCGTAGATCCCTCGGCATCACCAGCCCCCGCACGCGGGTATTCACACGAACGCACCGACCCCCGTGCTCGCCCTCACGACCGCGAGCATGCCGGTGGCGAGATGAGCCGGTGGCTCTAGAGAATCTTGCACGCTTCGTCGAAGTCCAGGCGCGGGCAGCGCGGGTGGAGGGCCGCCGGATCGCCGTAGCCGAGGTTGCACAGGAAGTTCGACCTGATGCGGCCGACGGGCATGACCTCGGCGCCCTTCCCAGCCTTCGAGGACGGCGGGAAGAACTCCGCGTCCACCTTGGCGTTGTCGAAGCCGGACATGGGGCCGCAGTCCAGGCCGACGGCGCGGGCCGCAAGGACGAAGTACCCGCCCTGGAGCGTGCCGTTCCGGAAGGCCGTGGTGCTCGCCAGGTCCGGAGCGTTCGCGAACATGTCGCGTGCGGCGGGGAAATACGGGAAGAGGCGCGGGAGCTGCTCGTAGAAGAGTTCGTCGTGCGCGATGATCGCGGTCACGGGAGCGGCCATCGTCTTGTCCACGTTCGCCGGCATGAGGGCCGGCCGGAGGCGCGCCTTGGCTTCCGGCGTGCGCAGGAACAGCACGCGCAGGGGCAGGCAGTTGAAACTGGTGGGGCCCCATTTGAGCATGTCGTACAAGCGTCGGAGCGTGTCGTCGCCCACGGGCTTGTTCATCCAGCCGTTGTGCGTGCGGGCTTCGCGGAACAGGGTGTCGAGGGTTTCATCGTTGACTGGTCCGCTCATGGCGGGTTCCTTCGTTGCTTCGGATCATGACGGCATCGCGTTCCGGCCTTCGGTTGAACCATAGGCAAGCGAGGGTGCGGCGCGGGCAATGCACGGGGCGGGTGGCCGGACTCGCCGCGACGGCGCACGCCGCGTCCTCGCGCCCGTGGACATGGCAGGGGCGCGTGAGCCGGGCGGATCGCGCAGGGAACGGCCGCGGCATCGCAAGAAACCCCGGGGCGACGCTCAATGGGAACAGAGGCCCGGGTTGCCCGCGGCGGAGACCTCTCGCTACCGGGTCGCGGCGGGTGGTATCGCCAGCAGACTCACGCTCGCCTGGCGGAGGATTCGCTCCGCCGTCGTCCCGAGCAGCCGGTCGTGCAGGTTTCCCCGTCCGCGTGTCCCCAGCACGACGAGGTCAACGTCGTGCTTCGAGACGTACTCGCGGATGGCGATGTCGGCTCTGGCTCCCTGGACCACGACACACTCCGGGGGCGTTCCGCCCGTGACATGGTCCAGCCAGTAGCGCCGGAGATGGCCCTGGAGGTTGTCGCACGCGTCCGGCCCGTCCTCGAGCGGGTTTGCCACCGCGGGCGGGCGGTCCGGATGGTGCATGTGAATGGCCGTCAGCCGCGCCCGGTCATGGCCCGCCGCCTCGGAGGCGTGCCGCATGACTTCGACCGAGACCGGCGAAAAATCGACGCACGCCAGCATCCGTTCAAACGGCCGGCGCTGCCTGCCCGCGACGAGCAGCACCGGGACCGACGCCCGCCGGACGCACTGGGCGGCGATGACGCCGACCCCCGCGGCGCTCTGATCGCGGTTGACCCCAATGACCAGCAGCGTCCCGCCGGCATCGCGGACAACGCGGTGTAGTTCGGCGGCGACCGCGCCCTCCGCCACTCGCCGCTCGACCTCGGTCTCTCCGCCGATCACCCCCAGAGATTGTTCGAGTTCCGCCTCGGCTTGCTTGTGGTACGGTGCGTGAAGATCGACGGGGTGGACCGAACAGCCCTCCATCATGGCGAGGTCGGACGGAAGTTCCAAAACCCGCACCGCGATCAGACGGCTCGACATCGCCCGGGCGAGGCGAGCCGCCTGAACGATCGCCGCCGCACTTCCGGGTTCAGGGTCGATACCGATGACGATGGGGCCGTTCATGGAAGTATGTCCCTCGGGTGTCGGCATTGTTGGCCACGCGTGAAGTGCCTGGAGGACTCTAGGTCCAATCCCAACCGCTTCAGACGGGTGGCGGGCGCGGCCGGTGGCGGGACCACCCGCCGTTCGCCGAGCGGGCCTCCCGAGAAAGATCGCGGTGTCAACTTTCTTGTTTGAATAATGAGGCCGGTGTCGATAGGATCGTTCTGGTGGGCGAGGCCGGCGAGTCGGCAGCATGGCAAACGTCAAGAACAATGCCTCCGCACAAGAGACCCGACGGCGCCTGCTGCGCGCCGCCGGAGAGGTCTTTGCCGAGAAAGGACACCGCGCGGCCACGATCCGGGAGATCACCAGGCGCGCGGGCACCAACATCGCCGCGGTCAACTACCACTTCAAGGACAAAGCCGAACTCTACGCCGAAGTGATTCGCGGCATCGAAGCCGAGGTGGCCGCCATTGTTCCGACCGGTGAGGCGTTGGCGGGCCGGGGCGAAGAGCGATTCCGAAAGTGCGTTCGGCACATCGCGCTCGCCATGCTCGGCCGCGGGCAGCCGCCGTGGGAGCGCGTGCTGATGGCGCGAGAACTTGCCTGGCCGTCTCGCCAAATGGAAGCCCTCCTGGACAACGTTGGTGGGCGGATCAACACGGTCATGGCGGAGGTCATCGGTGAACTCACCGGCCGTCCTCGCACCGACAAGGTCGTGGGGTACCTGATCGCCAGCGTCATGGGCCAGTGCGTGTACTTCCTTCAGCACCAGACGCTGCTCCGGCGGCTGTACCCGCAGTTCAAACGAGACCCGTCGCCCGAGTCCATCGCCGAGCACATCGTCGAGTTTTCGCTCGCGGGCGTCCGTGCATTCGCGAAGTAAGAGTCTCGCTCGGCAACGGTTCGGCTCTCCACAGGGGCCGACTGGCCCGTCTTGACGGCGGGCATCCTGGAACTATCGAAGCAGGTCCAGAACGATTGCAGTGACTGTCTCCTTCGACGGCACCGCCGCGTACCGGGCGGCTACATGGATCCCCTGCAGGAGCGACAGCAGCCCACCGGCGATTTTGTCGGCATCGCGTTCGGGACTCGATTGACCGAGCCCTTGCGAGCGGCGCACGCACCCCGCAAAGACCGCCGTGACCTCTGAATCGCACTCGGACACGATCGCTCGTACCTCGCGATCATGCGGCCCCATCTCGACGCCGGCACACACAAGAAACGAGAACGACGGGTGCTCGGATGCGGTCGCTCCGGTTGCGAGTCGATCGAAGAGCCGGACGATGTCGGCCTTGGGGGCGGGAGATTGCCTGAGATCGTCGAGGCATGGGCGGATGATCCGCTGGAGATGATGCCGGAGCGCCGCGACGAACAGCGTTCGCTTGTCGGCAAAGTGAAAGTACAGAGCCCCACGCACGATACCCGTTTCGCGAAGGAGATCCACGAGCGTGGTCGCGCGAAAGCCGGACCGGTGAAAAGCTCGAGCCGATCGGCTCAGGATGTCGTCCAGGGAGTGCTTGCGAACCGACACGGTGCGTCCTCCCGCCATCTAGCCTGCGTGGCCGGCACCCTCGACCTCCGGATCGTCGTCGTCATCTCCGGCTCCGAAGAGCCGCTCCGTTACCTTCTGGACGAGAACGAAGAAGAGCGGAACAAAGAAGATCGCCAGGAAAGTCGCCGCCAGCATTCCACCGATGACGCCGGTGCCGATCGACCGTCGCCCGGCGGCGCCGGCGCCGGTCGCGATGGCGAGCGGCAGGACGCCGAAGATGAAGGCGAGAGAGGTCATGACAATCGGGCGGAACCGCTGCTTGGCGGCCTCGATCGCTGCCGCTGTGATGTCAACCCCCGCGCGGCGCTTGGCGACACAGAACTCGACAATAAGGATGGCGTTCTTGGCCGAAAGCCCGACAAGCGTCAGGACGCCGATCTGGAAGTAGATGTCCTGTGTGTAGCCGCGCCAGAACACGGCAGCGAGCGCGCCGAGAACCGCCAGCGGGACCGCGAGCAGGACGGCGATGGGCAACCCCCACCGCTCATACTGTGCGGCAAGCACGAGAAAGACGATGAGCAGGCCGAATCCGAGTACCACGGGCGTCTGGTTGCCGGCCTTGATCTCCTGGTACGAGGAACCGCTCCACTCAAAACCGTAGCTGGGAGGAAGCGTTTCTCCGGCGACTCTGCGAATCGCCGCCATGGCCTCTCCGCTGCTTCGGCCTTCGGCCGGCACGCCGGTGATCTCGATGGCGGGGTACCCGTTGTAGCGAGAGACAACGTTTGGCCCGACTCTGAAGGACAGGTCGACGACGCCGGACAGTGGCACCATCTCTCCAGTTCGGTTGCGCACGTACACCCGCTCGATGTCCTGGGGAGAGTTGCGGAACTCCGGCTCGGCCTGCACCTGGACACGCCAGACCCGGCCGAACCGATTGAAGTCGTTGACGTACAGGGCGCCGAAGTACGCCTGGATAGGCTCGAACACATCGTTGATGGCCACGCCCATCATCCGGGTCTTGTCCCGGTTGAGGTCGGCATATATCTGGGGGAGCGAGTATCGCAGCGTGGAGTTGAGGGCTTCAAGATCGGGAGATGCGCGGGCTGCCGCGAGGAATGCGTCGCCTGTCGCGGCCAACTCGCTCACGGTGCCGCCGCCGCGCTGCTGGAGTTCGATGGTGAACCCGGAGCGTTGGCCGAGCCCCTGGATAGGGGGCGGATTGAGCGTGAGAACTACTCCGTCGGTGACGGTGCCAAAGAGAGACCGACTTGCGGCGATGAGGTCCTGAGCGCGCATGCCGGGCGCCCGACGAGCGTCGAATGGCTTGAGCGGGATAAAGATCACGCCGGTGTTCGTGCTTGCCGATCCGCCCGTCAAAATATCGAATCCCGTGAGGGCTACGACGTCGGCCACCGCGGGTTGTTCACGAAAGAACTCCTCGGCTTGCTGGACGACGTGTCGGGTTCTCTCAAGGGACGATCCGTCGGGCAGGAGCACGACGGCGATGACGTATCCCTGGTCTTCCTCGGGGAGAAAGCCGGCCGGCACGACCCTTTGGAGGCGATAGGTTCCAAAGCAAAGCAGGGCGAAGAGGAGCAATGTGACAACGGCGCCCTTGATCGCGAAGCGGACGCCGGCGGCATACCCGGCGGTTACCCACCCAAACGCGCGATCGAAGCCACGGAATGCGATGTTCTTCCTGCCGTGCGACGGCTTGAGGAGGAGGCGGCACAGCGCGGGGCTCAGCGTGAGCGCGACCAATCCCGAGATGGCCACGGAGATCGCGATCGTGACCGCAAACTGCTTGTACATCTGGCCGGTGAAGCCGCCAAGGAAGGTGACGGGCACGAAAACGGCGGAGAGCACCAGCACGATAGCGATGACCGGGCCCGTGACTTGCTCCATCGCCTTGACCGTTGCTTCGCGCGGTGGAAGTCGCTCCTCGTGCATGATTCGCTCGACGTTCTCGACCACGACGATGGCATCGTCAACGACGATGCCGATGGCCAGCACCAGGCCGAAGAGTGTGAGGGTGTTGATCGAGAATCCGAGGGCGAGCATGCCCCCGAACGTGCCGACAATTGCCACGGGAACGGCGAGGAGCGGGATGAGCGTGGCCCGCCAGGATTGGAGGAACAGGAACACGACGATCACGACCAGCACGACGGCCTCGATGAGCGTGTGCACCACCTCCGTGATGGACACGCGCACGAAGGTGGTTGTGTCGAAAGGAATTCTCCAGGAAACGCCGGCGGGAAAGTTGGATGCGGCCGCCGTCATCTCCGCCCTTACGGCGTCCATTGTGCTCAGTGCGTTCGCGCCGGTCTGCAGGTTGACCAGCATGAGGGTGGTAGCCTTGCCGTTGAGTCGTCCGATCAGGTTGTAACTCTGGGCGCCCAGTTCGATTCGAGCGACATCGCCGAGCCGGACCATGGACCCCTCGGGCGTGGCCCGAAGAATGATGTTTCTGTAGTCTTCGACCTCGCTCAGGCGTCCGCGCGTGAGGACCGGGAGGGTGAGTTGAACTTCGCGGCCCGACGGCCTCTGCCCAATCGTGCCGGCGGGGAAGACGGCGTTCTGATCACGCAGGGACTCCGCCACGTCGGAAACGGTGAGTCCCTTCAGGGCGAGGCGATCAGGGTCGATCCAGACGCGCATCGAATAGTCGCGATTCCCGAAGACCGTTACGTCGCCGACGCCGGGGACCCGCTTGAGTCGATCGAGCAGGTTGATGGTGGCGTAGTTGCTGAGATACAAGTCGTCGTAGGAGCCGTCGGGCGATTCCAGAGCGACGACCGCCAGAATGTTGTTCGAGGCCTTGACGACCGTGATGCCGTTGCGCACCACTTCCTGCGGGAGCCTGGGCTGCGCGATCGCGAGGCGATTCTGGACCTCCACGGCAGCCAGATCCTGATCCGTTCCGATCTCGAATGTCACCGTTATCTTGCAGGAGCCGTCGTTGCTATTCTGCGAGCTGTAGTAGATCAGGTGCTTGATGCCGCTGAGTTGCTGCTCGATCGGCGCCGCGACGGACTCGGCCACAGTCTGGGCGTCCGCGCCGGGGTATGAGGCGCTGATCTGGATCTGTGGCGGAGTGATCTCCGGGTACCGTGCGATGGGAAGCAGATAGATGGCCACGGTGCCGACAATCACGATCAGCAGCGACAGGACAATTGAGAACACCGGCCTGTTGATGAAGAACCGGGTCATGGAACTTCCTCGCGATGCGCGCGCGGGGCGTCGCTGTCAGGAACCTTTGGACGGTCGTCGGGGCCGCCGGGGGCTTTCGCGTCCGACGGAAGAATCGAAACGGTCATGCCCGGCCGGATCATCAGCAGACGATCCGTCACGACCATCTCGCCGGGCTTGAGTCCGCTCTCAACGATCCAATGGGTCTGGCCGGACCATTGGCCGAGCGTCACGGGCCTCGCCTCTACGGTGTTCTGGCTGTTGACGACATACACACTTGGACCAACCGGGCTTTGCAGGACGGCCGTCAGCGGAACGCGAATGGCATTGACCTGACTGATCCCCAGAAGACGCGCGTAGATGAACTGGCCGGGCTTGAGCTCGCCGCCCTTGTTGGGCACCTCGCCCCGGACCACAGAGGTGCCCGTGGTCTGGTCTACCTGGACATCGACGAAGTTGATGCGGCCGCGATGCGGGTACAGCGTGCCGTCGGCGAGCGTGATCTCGATCTCCGTGTCCGTCAGCGCGGGGGCTGCGATGCGCCCCTCCCGCTTCTGCCGGTTAAGCCGAAGGGTTTCCTGCTCCGTGACGGAATATCGAACGTACATTGGATCGACGCGTTGGACAACGGCGACCAGGCCGTTCTGCCCGGAATCGACGTAGCTGCCGGTGTCCTTGATGGCCCTGCCGATCAGGCCGTCGATGGGCGATTCGATCGAGGTATAACTCAGCTGAAGTTCGGCGTACGCGACCTGGGCCAGTTGAAGCTCAACATCGGCGGCCGCGACGCGCTCCTCCTTCTGCCATTCTTCGAGCTCTCCTTCGGTCGCCGATTTGCGCTCGCTCAGTTCGCGGAACCTGGCGAGCTGCTGGGTGGCTCGCTCCTTCTTTGCCCTGGCGCTCTCCAGCCGAGCCTTTGCCTGATCGAGCTCGACCTGGAACGGTCGGGGGTCGATCTGGAAGAGTTTCTGACCACTCACAACCGCGGAGCCTTCGACGAAGTCACGCCCGAGCAGGTACCCGTTCACGCGCGATCGAATCTCCACAACCTGCGAGGCTTCCGTCTGCCCAAGGAAGCGGGGTTGGATCGGAACAGTCTCAGCGGCGACGACCAGCACATGAACCGGGGTTGGCCCCTGGGGAGGAGGTGCGGCTACATGCTTCGGCGAGCTGTCGATGCGCTGCCAAACCAAATACGCGCCGCCCGCGACCATCGCGAGCACGACGAGCGGGAGGCTGCGACGCGCGACGTGTACCGCGACGCGAGAACGGGGAGATCGAGAACTCTGATGGCTCATGGCGGGGCTTCCTGCGTCGTCGGCGGCGGAGCAACAGACTTGGCGTGGTCCTCTCGAGGGCACGGCTCAAAGGAGCCGCCGAGGGCCCGGTACAGCGCGAGCCGTTGCCTCAAGCGGTTCGTCTTGACTTGGAGGAGCAACGATCTTGCCTCGAACTCCTGACGCCGGATGGTGGTCAAGTCCACGATGCTGAGTATGCCGACGGTGTATCGATCTTCACCAATGCGGCTCGCCGCCCGGGAACGGGCCGCAGCGTCGAGAAGCCCGGACTCGCGAGACGCGAGGGCCGTCTCGTTGCTCATGGCGGATTCGACTTCACGAAAGGCGTTGATGGCAGTGGCGACATACAACGCAATCTCCTGACGTTGCACCGCGTTGGCGATCTCCACCTCTGCTCGCCGCCGGCCGCCGTCAATGAGCGGCGCAAGGAGATCCCCGCCTATTGACCAAAACGGGGTATTCGGATCGACGAGCCAACCCAAGGAGCCCGACAGCGTGACGCGAGGGAGCTGCGCCGCCTTCGCCGCCCCCGTGGCATAAAAGGCCGCGGCTACGCGCCGGTCGGCCGCGAGAATATCCGGGCGCCTCTCGAGCAGTTCACTGGGCAGGCCGACCGGCACATCGAGTGGAATGCCCGGCAGCTCCGTTGCCACTCTCAACTCCGCCGCCGGGTAGCGTCCGAGGAGCACCTCAATCGCCCGCACCAGTTCCTGGATCGCCTGCTCATCGCGGCGCACGGCGTCGGCCGCCAATCGGCGATTGGCCTCCTGAAGTTCGGCGTCGAGCTGTCCTCCGACTCCAGTTTCAACCTTGTCGCGCGTGATCCGAGCGGTGCGTTCCTCGGTTTCAAGCCTCTCGCGATTAATCTGGAGTTGCTGGTGCGCCTGGATCGTCAGGAACCACACGTCGGCGACCTGCGCGGCCAAGGACATGCGGGCATACTGAAAGTCCAGTTCCGCGGCCTGGGCACTTTGGCGCTCGGATTCGCTCAGAGAACGGACTCTCCCCCACAAGTCAAGCTCCCAACTGACCGCGCCGCCGACAGAGTACTGCGTGAAGGTCGTCGTACCGCCGGCAGTCCCCGCTGGTGCCGTTCGCTGGCGGTTCACGCTCCCGGTCCCGTCAACTTGAGGCCACAGAAACGCCTCGGCCACCAGGACTCGGGCTCGCGCTTCGTCGACTCGAGCGGCAGCAGCCTTCAGATCGAAGTTGTGCCGCACTGCTTCCAGGACGATCGCCGTGAGCGATTCATCGGAGAATGATGCGAGCCAGCCGCCGTCGACGCCCGTCGTGGGCGTCGATGCTGAAGCGGAGGCAAACTCAGCGCGTACAGGAACATCGGTGCGAGAGAGGTCGCGAGGTGGATGGTTGATGCTGACGCACGCCGTCAGACACCACATGGTCCCCAAAGCCACGCTTACGCGAACAGCGACAGCGCCTCGAAGTGCGTGGCTCATTCGCTCCGGCATCAATCGCTGCAACTGCGGCACGGGCAAGGATATCGGCACGATGTGCGTGCGTCCATGATTGTTCAAAACTCTTTTTGGTTAATACGGGCAACGGAGTCGGGAGAACCTTGTCTCCAACGCCACGCCCCAGCAAGAGCCCGGGATCCGGGGATGACCGACGCCGCACGCGCCGGGCGACATTCGATCACGACATCCGGCTGAGTGTGCTTCGGAAGCGGCGCAGTGCGACCACGAAGAACACTGACCCGATACCCAGGATGGCCAGGAACTGCGGCCATACGATGCCGAAACCCGCCCCTCGGTAGAGGATGGCCTGGCTGGCTGACACAAAGTGCGTCGTCGGCGCCGCCAGCATGATCGCCCGGACGACCTCGGGCATGCTCTCTCGGGGCGTCATGCCACCCGAGAGCAGTTGGAGGGGGATGATCGTGAGCACGAGCAGCAGGCCGAACTGGGGCATGCTGCGTGCCAACGTCGCCATGAAGATCCCCATGGATGTCGTCGCTCCCAGGTGCAGCGCCGCGGCGCACAGCCACAGTCCGATCGAGCCATCCACCGTCACGTGAAGGACCCGCTGGACGATGAGCGTGAGCGACAGCGCCGCGCCGATCAGGACCACCATCCCCATCGACCATACCTTGGCGACCATGATCTGGAAAGGGGACACCGGCATCACGAGCAGGTGCTCGATCGTGCCATGCTCCCGCTCGCGGATGATCGCAGCGCCCGTCAGCACGATCGACAACATCGTGACGTTGTTGATGATCTCCATCAGTGAGCCGAACCATGACTGCGTGAGGTTCGGATTGAAGCGCATCCGCAAGGCAAGAGTGACGGGTGCGGCTTCCGCACCACGGACATGCCGCACGAACTCATCCACCTCGCTCATGACGATCTGTTGAATGTGCCCGTTCCCTGAGAACGCCTGGGTCATTCGCGTCGCGTCCACGTTGAGCTGCAACGCGGGGTTCTTGCCAGCCAGCACGTCCCGCTGGAAGTTCGGCGGGATGTTCAGCGCAAACGTGTACATGCCCGCGTCCATTCCCCTGTCGGCCTTGTCGAGCCACACATGGAACGGCGGCGCGAAGTACGGAGGCTGGAGCGCGGCGGTGATGCGAGAGGACAGCGCGGATTGATCCTCGTCCACGATCGCGATGGGCGCGTTGTGGAGGGTCTCGGGCATAGCAGACCCAGCGATGTAGATCGACGCGGTGAAGGTGAACGCGATGAGGAACAGCATCATGGGGTCTCGCCTGAGACCCCTGAGCTCCTTGACGCCAAGGTGGAAAATGGCAGTGATCGGGCGGTTGCGCATTCAGTGCTCCTGCTTTCGCAGCAAGAGCACCGTGGCAGCGAGAATGACTGGCACGGAGTAGGCGATCGCCCAGACTGCATCACGAAGGTCGCCAAGAGCAAGTGCCTTGCTGAACACCCCGCGGCTGACGATGATCATGTGTGTTGCTGGGTATACACGCCCGATGACGGCTCCGGCTCCCTGGAGCGACGAGACCGGGTTAATCAGGCCCGCGTATTGCACGGCCGGGATCGCCGTCCCGAGCATCGTCGCAAACATCGCGGCGATCTGGCTCCTGACAAACGTGGACACGAACAGCCCGAACCCCGTTGCGAATGCGATAAAAAGCACGGACCCCAGCAGCAGCGAGAGGAAGCTCCCCTTCATGGCCACGCCAAACACCGTGACCGCGAGCACGCTCATGAGCAGGCAGTTTGCCACCCCCAGGCCGATGTAGGGAAGCTGCTTGCCGAGGAGAAACTCGGCGCGGGTTGTCGGTGTGACATAGAAGTTGATGATCGAGCCCAGTTCCTTCTCTCGTACCACCGAGAGGGCCGCAAGCATGGCTGGGATCATCAGGAGCAAGAGCGGCACAACAGCCGGTACGATGGCAGGGAGGCTTCGAACGTCCGGGTTGTACCGATATCGCGACTCCACCGTGGCGTTAGCAGTAACATCAATGGCGCGCCGCCGGGCCTGCTCGAGCAGCCAGTGCTGGTGCATTCCTTGCACGTATCCGCGAACCGTCTCGGCACGCTGCGGCATGGCTCCGTCCACCCAGGCGCCAATCTGGACTGAGGCGCCGCGTTCAAGGTCGCGTCCGAAGTTCGGCGGGATCTCAATCGCCAGTGAAAGTTCTCCCGTGCGCATGCGGTGGTCGAGTTCGGCGTAGTCCGCGATCGGCGCGCGCTGCGTGAAATACTGGGAGCCGCAAAGACTGAGGACGTAGTCGCGACTGAGCGCGGTCTGATCCCGGTCGAGCACTGCAAAGGACAGGTTCTCCACATCCAGGGTGATGCCGAAACCGATCACGAACATCAGAACAATGCAACCAACGAGCGCGAGCGCCCCGCGCACGGGATCCCTTCGAAGCTCAAGGGCCTCGCGCAGCGAATAGCTCAACGCGCGCCGCACGCTGAAAGGACTACGCCGCGAGGGAATCGCCTTGTCGCGTTCAATCGCGTGCTCATCACCCCGCCGCCGCGACGGCGCGGCCGGGGCTGCCAGCGTCTTGAGCGGTGATTCAGCGCCAGCGTCCACGAGGTACGCGATGAACGCATCCTCCAGCGTCGTGACACCACGCCTGCGTTTGAGTTCCGCCGGCGCGTCACTCACCAGCACCCTGCCCGCGTGCATGAAGGAGATGCGGTCACAGCGCTCGGCCTCGTTCATGAAGTGAGTCGAGATGAAGATCGTCACGCGGTCGCGACGCGACAGCTCGATCATCAACGCCCAGAACGAGTCGCGTGCGATCGGATCGACTCCCGACGTGGGCTCGTCGAGGATGAGCAGTTCCGGTTCATGCACCATCGCCACGGCCAGCGACAGCCGCTGCCGGACGCCCAGCGGCAGGTTCTCGGGCAGGGCATCCATCTCCCGACTTAGCCCGAACCGCTCGGCGATTGCCCCCACCCGACCTGGGATCTCGCCCTGCGGCACGCTGAACAGTCTCGCGTGGAGATCCAAATTCTGCCGAACGGTGAGTTCCTTGTACAGAGAGAACGACTGCGACATGTATCCGACGCGCCGCCGGGTTGTGATGTCGTGGGCGTCGACCGGGTGCCCGAAGAGGGCGGCCTCTCCCTCCGTCGGGGGTAACAGGCCTGTCAGCATCTTCATCGTCGTGGTCTTGCCGCAACCGTTGGACCCGATGAACCCGAATATCTCGCCCCGGCGGATCCGCATGGTGACATGATCGACAGCAACGAAGTCGCCGAACTTTTTGGTGAGCCCCCTGGACTCGATGGCGATCTCGTCCCCGTCGGCGCTGACAAACTGGGAGAGTTCCACGCCGTCGTGGTTCCGACGCTTCTCGTCCGGCAGCAGGGCGATGAACGCGGCCTCGAGCGAGGACGCCCTGGTCTGCCGGTGTAGTTCCGCGGGTGCGCCGGTCGCCAGCACCTTTCCATCGTTCATCACGACCAACCGTTCGAACCGTTCGGCCTCCTCCATGTACGCGGTCGCGACGACCACGCTCATGCTCGGCCGCTCCTTACGCAATCGAGCGATCAGCTCCCAGAACTGCCGGCGTGCCAGGGGATCCACGCCCGTGGTGGGCTCATCGAGGATGAGCAGATCGGGATCGTGGATGAGGGCGCAGCACAGCCCGAGTTTCTGCTTCATGCCCCCGGAGAGCTTGCCCACCGGTCGGTCGAGGAAGGGCTGGAGTCCGGTGCTTCCCGTTAGATCATCGATGCGCCGGCGGCGTTCGGACGCGTCGTGACCGAAAAGGCGGGAGAAGAACTGCAGGTTCTCCTCGATGGACAGCGTTGGATAGAGGTTCTTCCCGAGGCCCTGCGGCATGTACGCGATGCGAGCGCAGACGTTCTTTCGGTGGGTCGCCCGAGTCATGTCTCCGCCCAGCACCTCGACCGTCCCACGTTGCACCCGCCGTGCGCCGGCGATGAGTGAAAGCAGGCTCGACTTGCCGACGCCATCGGGGCCGATCAATCCCACCATCGCTCCGGCGGGGATGTCGAGGCTCACATCCGACAGCGCATCGGTCCGTCCGTACCTCAGGCCCACACCCCGGAGGCGAGCGACGATGGCGGTTGGGCGGCGCTGATCCACGCTTCACTCCGGCAGCCTGACGGCGAGCTCTTGCGGCCACTGGGCGGTCGGCTCAAGCTTGATCCACGCGACACCGGGGACGCCGGTCTTCACCTGATGCAGGTGCTTCTTCAGCAGGTCCGGCGCGATGCGAGCCCGCACCCGGAACATGAGCTTCTGCCGTTCTTCGGCCGTCTCGACGGTCTTGGGGGTGAACTGCGCGGTGCTGGCGATGAACGAGACTTCGGCCGGGATGACGAACTGCGGCGCGGCGTCGAGCACAAGCCGCACCTCCGTGCCCAGCGCGATGCGCCCGGCGGCCTGCTCGGGCACGAAGAACGTCATGTACACGTCGCCGAGGTCGATGACGTTGAACGCCTTTCCCCCCGCCCCGAGGACCTCGCCCGGCTGGGCGATGCGGTACTGCACGCGGCCATCGCGGGGCGACACCAACGTGCTGTCCTTGATGTCCGCTTCGATCCGTTGCACCGTGGCCTCCCGAGCGACGACGGTCGCCTCCGCCCCGGCGATCTCGGCCCGGGCGGCCTCGATGGCGGCCTGCGCAGCGGTGGCTTGGGCACGTGCGGCGGTCAGGCTTGCCTCCGCGACGAGGGATCGGGTGCGCTCGTCGTCTACCTCTTGTGCCGAAGTCGCGGATCGTTCACCGGCGGCTTCGTACCGAGCCAGCCTGCGCCGCGAATAGCTCAGTTCGCTCTCTCGCTGCGCGATCAAAGCCTGGCACGCCGCGAGGTCCGCCTCGCGCATCGCCATCTGCGAAGTCGCGGTGGCCACGCCCTGTCTTGCCTGCTGCAGCTGCGCGACCGCTTCGGCGCGCGACGCGACTAGGACATCGGTCTGCATCCGAACCAGGGGCTGCGAGGCCACGACAAAGTCCCCTTCGTCAACCAGCATCTCCTCGATCCGACCGGCGAGCTTGGTGGAGATATCGATCTCGGTCGCCTCCAGTCGACCGTTCCCGATGACAAAGCCCGGCGGCGTCCCCTGGGAGCCGAGCCGCCGCCACCCGTAGACCCCCGCGCCAACGGCGCCAGCGACGACGGCGAGCACGAGAACGACATTGAGGATGCTCTTGGGCATGTCCGCATGAGGATAGTCCAAACCATCGCTCGACACCGTCCGGGCAACTGCATGGAGACACCGGGGAGGAGGGTCAGTGCAGCAGGAGGCCGATCAGCAGCACGAGCAGGGAGACCGTTGTGAGGGAAAAGAAGATCGGGAAGACCCATCGCATGGGCATGCTCGCGCCGAACGACCGGGGCGGGTCGATGATGCCGACCAGCCCGTCCATCCCGTTGTCGGAGGCGATGCGGCCAAGGTTCGCCAGGGCGTTGCGGAGTTCGGCGACCAGCCGGATGCTGCACGCCAGAGAGACAATCGAGAACAGCACCAGCACAACCAGGCCCGCGAGCACGACGCGGCGATTGGATGCGATGCCCGGATCGCGGGGGAGCAGGGCCAGCCCGCCCGCGACGATGGCGCAGTAGGCGTTGCAGAACCAGATGCGCTCGCTGCGGATGTGGCGGATGTTCTCCGACGTCTCCGCAAACGCGGCGATCACGAAGGCGGGGTCCGGCTTGACTGCGGGTTCGTCCATCGTTGGTTTCACACTGAGATGCCCGGCGTGTGGATGAGCGGCATGGACATGGCGCGCCGCTCGGCGGCCCGGGCCGGATGGCCCGGGTCGCGGCGCATCCTACGGCCCATGATGGGCTTGGCGCAGGACCGCCCCCAAGATGTCCCCGGACGTTTCGCCGCGATGCTCGCGCGGTTCATGGACGCGCTAGAGTTACCGCAGGTTGGAGCGAACCGGCTCCATCTCACGGTTCGCTCCTCCTTTCGTCGTCCCCATGAACAAGGAGTACCATATGAGCACCACGAATGCACAGACCGGTCTCTCAAAGAAAGTCACGCAGGCCCCGAAGCTGAATACGGACCCGGTGCCTGTCATGTCCGAGCGGATCCGCGCCCGCGCGTACGAGATCTACCAGGCCCGCAGCGGCAACGGCGGCCCGGGCGACCAGGGCTCGGACTGGTTGCAGGCCGAGCGTGAGCTGAACGGCGGATCGCCGGTGCCCCAGGGCTCGCTGGATATCCAGGCGCTGGACATCCAGATGCGGTCGCAGGCCCGCGCCGCAACGCGAGTGGCCGGCAGAGAGTAGCCGACGCCCGAGCGAGCCCGCCCTCCCCCGCCCCGCGCTCGGCGACAGTGGGAGGCGCGGTTGGCATGAGCGGGGGTGGGGGAGGGACAGTCGGTGTCAGACTCAAAGGCGCTCGAACATTCATAGTTCGACTCCAGAATACCTGGAGCCGATATGCGCCACCCCTTCAGACGGTTGAGCCATTTTTCAAGTCAGGACACTGGATGAGTAAGCGGTGGCCCGCACGCCTCCGTTGACAAGAGTTCAGTTACTTCACTCGCGAACACCCCGGCCGGGCCGGGGTGTTCGCGAGATCGCGTTGTGCAGCGAGGCCCTACCGTCGCTTGCCCGCAACGAACAGTCCCTTGTCATGCTTCTTGAACCGGGCATCGGCGCCCTTGGCCGCGATCTCGCGGATGATGGCGGCGTAGAGCGTTGCTTCGGGCGTCTTGCCGCCGGGACTCTTCCACAGGCCTTTGGCTTCCATCTGTTCGATCAGATCCTTGGCCCGCATCGGCTTGCTGGCGCCGGCGATAATCTGCGCCGCGGCATCGAGGGCGCTCATGTGCTTAGGCTTGACGGCCTTTGTGGCCTTGGGTGCCTTCCCGGCCTTCTGATTCGCGTTGCTGGCGGCGCCGGGCTTGCTTTCCAGTCGCTGCTGGATCTCGGCGATCGCTGCCTTCCGCGCCTTCTCGGTGCCTGTCGCCGATGCGGCCTTGGTGGCGGTGCCGGCCTTCTTGTTCTTCGCACTTCCTGACTTCTTCGTACCCATCGGACGTTCCTTTCGGTTGATGGCAATCGCGGCACAGCGCCGCGGTAACGCGTGGCCGGCGACGTTGCCGACACGCGACCGATAGGGCCATCAACACGCGAAGAAGGCAAGGTCCGTCTGAAGCTACTCCAGCCATGCGCCGCGCTCCGGACCCTGCGGAGCCCGGGAGCTCAGATTCCGCGGCGACGTCCGCCGAATCGCCTTGCTCTCTTCGCAGTCGCATGGCTCAGTGTGTGCGCCGAACCGGGATTGGCGCAACGGGCGCGAGGTCCCAGATGACGGCGGGAGTTGATCGTGAAGCACGAACCGAAAGCTCAACATCCCGGACCTGCGCGGCTTGATGACGAACAACACGAGGCGCGGGCCGATGCCCTTGATGTCGAGTGCCTTGCGGACCTTTCCATCGCGGACCTGCGCGATCTGTGGTCGAAGCACATGGGCCGGGCCGCGCCGCCGTCGCAGAAGCGGCTGTTGATCCGTGAGCTAGCGTGGCGGGCGCAGGAACGCGTCCACGGCGGCCTCGACGCCGAGACGCGGCGACTGCTCGACCGTGCAATCCGTACCGCGACCAAGAGCGGTATGCACAGCGACGGCGAGGGCGAAGTGCCAGTAACGAAGCGCCGATCCCGGGGTGCGGCGTCGACCGTCCGAACTTCGAGCAGCGATCTTCCTCCGGCCACGAAGCTCTCGCGCGTCTGGCGCGGGGTCCGGTATGAGGTCTATGTGCTCGAGGGCGGACACCAGTTCCGCTACCGCGATCAGACCTACGGGAGCCTCAGCGAGATTGCCCGCGAGATCACCGGCACGCGATGGTCGGGACCACGGTTCTTTGGCATGACCACGCGCGAGGGTGTCAGTGACGAACAGTCGAATTCGGGCAACAAACAACGTCAGCGCCGCAACGGAGGTGAGCACTCATGACCACGCCGATCGTCCGGTGCGCCGTCTACACGCGCAAGTCGAGTGAGGAAGGCCTCGACATGGCCTTCAACTCCCTCGACGCCCAGCGCGAAGCGGGTGTTGACTACATCAAGAGCCAGAAGCACCAGGGGTGGACCGCCATCGCCACAGCCTACGACGACGGCGGGTACTCGGGCGGCTCGACCGACCGGCCCGGCCTCCAGCGCCTCCTCGACGACATCCACAAGGGCCGTGTCGATGTGGTCGTGGTCTACAAAGTCGATCGCCTCTCACGGTCGCTGGCCGACTTCGCCCAGCTCATGCAGACCTTCGACGAGCACAACGTCTCGTTCGTATCCGTCACCCAGCAGTTCAACACCACGACCTCGATGGGCCGGCTCACCCTGAACATGCTGCTGTCGTTCGCACAGTTTGAGCGCGAGGTCGCGGGCGAGCGCATCCGCGACAAGATCGCCGCGACCAAACGCAAGGGTGTCTGGGTCTGCGGCCAGCCGCCCCTGGGCTACCGGCTGCCGCGCGAAGGCGACCGAGACTTCGTGCTGAACGACCGCACCCTCCGCGTCATCCAGCCCGAAGCCGAATTGATCCGGTCGATCTTCAACGGATACCTCGAGCTCGGTTCCCTGGTTGATGTTGCCGCCAAGCTCAACGCCGAGGGCCACACCACCAAACATTGGGTTAGCGGTCGCGGAAAGGAGCACGGCGGACGGCCGCTCACCGCCGCATTCCTCTATAGAGTCCTGACCAACCCGGTCTACATCGGCAAGATCGCCCACACCCGAGGCCGCAACAACCGGAGCGTCCCCAGGCAGACCGAGGTCTATCAGGGCCACCATGAGGCGATCGTCGATCAGGCCATCTGGGACCAGGTCCACGCCAAGATGGGGACGATGGAGCGCGAGTCGCGTCAGAAGTGGACGCACACGCACCTGCTCAAGGGCAAGATCCGCACCTTCGAGGGACATGCAATGAGCCCCGGGTCGGTCCAGCGGCCGGTCTCGAAGCGAAAAGACGTTCGCAGCGCCCGCGGCGCCGACGCCCGCCGCATCGTCCGCTACTACGTCAGCCAGAAGGCCGTGAAGCAGGGCTTCAAAGCCTGCCCGATCAAGACGATCAATGCCGCGCACATCGACGACCTCGTCCGGGGCCTGGTGCTCGATCATTTGAAGAATCAACACGGCGCTGATCTGCGGGGCCACGAACCCGAGACCCGGGACCGCTGGATCCGCGAGGTCGTTCATCGAGCGATGGTCGCGCCCGACCGGATCACCGTCGAGCTTGTCCACAATCGGATCGCCGCCTGCGTTGAGGCAGCTCGCGAGCTCGGAACCAATCGCCCCGCACGCAACGCTACCGGCCCGGTTCCGGCGTGCCCGTTCACGCCAGAGATCGAAGACCGCGGCCAGCACCTCGCGCTCACACTTCACATCCAGATCAAGCGCCACGACGGACGCCGCCTGCTCCTCAGCCCCCATGGTCACGACCTGCTGACAACCGTCACACCCGACGGACGCCCGGTGGCCCGAGACCACCTGGTTCGCGCGGTCGGCCTCGCCTTCGCCTGGCGCCGCGAACTGCTGCGGACGGATCACACGGTCGAATCGGTGGCGCAGCGAGCGGGCCTCACCGCTACCCGGGTCCACTCGATCCTCACCTTAACCCACCTGAGCCCATCAATCCTCCGGTCGGTCCTCACCGGCGCGCTCAGGTCGACCGTTACCCTCGCCGACCTGCTCCGCGCCGCCCAGCACCTGGACTGGTCACGCCAAGCCCAGGCCATCGGCGCGTGAGTCTCGTGGTCGACTCCTGAGCATGTGAAAACACGACCGTTCGCGAACGGGGCCTTCAGCGACGGCACGGAACCCGCGGCGGTCTCGTCAAGGGCCCTTCGCTCGGTGCCAGCCAGCGCCGAGGTCCGAGTACGCCAATCCGCGAATTCTGAACTGCCGAAATCGGCCCCGAGAGACTTTTCGGGGGAAACGGCCCGAAGGCGACCGCACCGGCGCTTTCGCGTGTCTCCCAGCGATCCAGACTCGCGGAATCTCGCGGGAAATCGCGGTCAAAACGACAAAGCGGGAGACCCGATCGCGCGAGTCTCCCGCTCAAGCGGAGAGGGGGGGATTCGAACCCCCGATGACGACTAGCGCCATACCGGTTTTCGAGACCGGCGCGTTCAACCACTCTGCCACCTCTCCGGGTGGGAAGGGCAATGGTTAGGGCGCGGCGGCGGAAGGTCAAACCTTGGCGTTGCTGGAACGGAATGGCGCGGAGCATCTGGCGGTGTGCGGTGCAAACGAAAACCCCGGCCGCGGGGCCGGGGTCTGGTTCAGTGATCGGGTTGATCGCGGGACGCGAACCGGTGCCGGGAGGGATTACTTCTTGTCGTCCTTGACCTCGAACTCGGCGTCGATGACATCGCCCTGGCTGCCCGCCGCGCCGCTGGGCTTGGGCTCGGCGGTGGACGCCGCGGCAGCGCCGCCGGCTGCGCCGGCCTTGGCCGCCTCGGCCTCGTAGACGGCCTTGCCGAGTTCCATGGAGACCTTCTCGAGTTCCTTCATGGATCGCTCGATGGGGTCCTTCTCCTCGCCCTTGATGGCGGTCTCGAGGCTTGAGAGCGCGGCCTCGATCTTGCCGCGGGCGTCGGGGCTGACCTTGCCGCCGTGCTCCTCGAGGGCCTTGCGGGTCTGGAGGACCATGGCATCGGCGCGGTTCTTGAGGTCGACCACTTCGCGTCGCTTCTTGTCCTCCGCGGCGTGGAGTTCGGCGTCCTTCTTCATGCGCTCGATCTCGGCCTTGTCGATGCCGCCGGAGTTGCTGATCTTGATGTCGGCCTTCTTGCCGGTGCCTTTATCGGCGGCGGTGACGGTGAGGATGCCGTTGGCGTCGAGCGAGAACTCGACCTCGATCTGCGGCATGCCGCGGGGGGCCGGGGCGATGCCGGCGAGTTCGAACTGGCCGAGGGTGCGGTTGTCCTTGGCGAACTCGCGCTCGCCCTGGAGGACATGGATCTGCACGCTGGGCTGGTTGTCGCTGGCGGTGGAGAAGACTTCCTTCTTGCTGGTGGGGATGGTGGTGTTCTTGGGGATGAGCGGGGTCATGACGCCGCCGAGGGTCTCGACGCCGAGGCTGAGGGGCGTCACATCGAGGAGCAGAATGTTCTTGACGTCGCCCTGAAGCACCCCGCCCTGGATGGCGGCGCCGATGGCGACGACCTCATCGGGGTTGACGCTCCGGTTGGGCTCCTTGCCGAACAGGTCCTTGGCGATCTGCTGGGCCCTGGGCATGCGCGTCGAACCGCCGACGAGGACGACCTCGTCGATCTTGCTCGCGTCGATCTTCGCGTCCTTGAGCGCCTGGAGGCACGGGGCCTTGAGCCGCTCGAAGAGGTCGTTGGTGAGCGACTCGAACTTGGACCGCGTGATGGAGACCTGCAGGTGCTTCGGGCCGTTCTGGTCCGCCGTGATGAACGGGAGGTTGACGGTGGTCTCCTGCATGGTCGAGAGTTCGATCTTGGCCTTCTCGGCGGCTTCCTTGAGGCGCTGGAGGGCCATCGGGTCCTTGCGGATGTCGATGCCTTCCTTCTTTCGGAACTCCTCGGCGATGAAGTCGATCAGCCGCTGGTCCCAGTCGTCGCCGCCGAGGTGGGTGTCGCCGTTGGTGCTGAGCACCTCGAAGACACCGTCGCCGATATCGAGGATGGAGACGTCAAAGGTGCCGCCGCCGAGGTCGAAGACGGCGATCTTCTCGTTCTTCTTCTTGTCGAGGCCGTAGGCGAGGGCGGCCGCGGTCGGCTCGTTGATGATGCGCTCTACCTTCAGCCCGGCGATCTCGCCGGCGTCCTTGGTCGCCTGTCGCTGGGCGTCGTTGAAGTATGCGGGGACGGTGATCACCGCGCGGTCGACCTTCTCGCCAAGGTAGTCCTCGGCGGTCTTCTTGAGATCCTGGAGGATGAACGCGGAGATCTGCTGCGGCGTGAACTCGCCCTGGTTCACCTTGACCTTCACGAACTCCTGAGGAGCGCCGAGAACGGCGTAGGGAACCTTGCTCTCTTCATCGCCGGACTTGCCATAGCCGGCCTCGGAACCCTTGGCGACTTCGGCGTGGCGCCGGCCCATGAACCGCTTGATGGAGAAGACGGTGTTCTTGGGGTTGGTGACCTGCTGGTGCTTGGCGGGCTGACCGATCAGCCGCTCGCCCTTGTCGGTAAAGCCGACGACCGACGGCGTTGTCCGCGCGCCGGAGGCGTTGATCAGAACCTTGGGGCTTCCGCCCTCCATGACGGCGACGCACGAGTTGGTGGTGCCGAGGTCGATGCCGATGGTCTTGGACATGCGTTGCTCCTTCCGAGATCCGCCCGCCGCGTCGGGCGTTTGGGTGCCGTTTTGGTCAGCCCCCGACCAGCTCGCTGGAGCAGGAGGGAGTGCTGACGCTCTCATTGCAAGGCAAGGCCGATGCCAGACCTTGACTCATGAGGGATGGTCGCCCCCCTCTCAAAGTCCTGTCGATCGGGCAGCAGTCCGGCCCCAGACGATGAGCCAACGCCAGTTGCCTGCCACTTCGGCAGCCCAGGATTCTCCCCCCCGCAACGAAGGGGCGCATCCGTCTGTTTCGTATCCTCTTGAACACCACTCGGAGCCACCCCCATGCGCATCCTCATCGCTCTCGCCCTGGTCTCGATTGCCGGCTGCTTTCTGCCCGGCTGTTGCCGAACCTGCCGGTCGGAGACCGCCGCGCTCATCGAAACGCTCGATGTCGCGGGCACGATCGGCTCGGCTCGCCATCTGGCCCATTGGTCGCAGGTCGATGTCGACGCCGCGGCCGGTGTTCCGGAGTCCGAGAAGGCCGACATGCGTGCCCGGGCGCAGATTCTCGCGGCGCACGCGGACAGACTGAGCGAAGCACTCGACCGCTTCGACGAGACCGGCAATACCAACACAAGCATCACGCTCGAGAACCTCAAGATCCGCGGGCGTGCGCTCAACGAGGAGTACCTGACGGTGATGAGGGAGTGGACGGTGTGGCAGGTGCGGCACGGGCTGAAGAAGCCGGAAGAGGTGTTCGAATACGCCGATCCGAGGGAACTCGTGAGGAACGCGGTCAGGTGAATCCTCGCCGCGGCCTAAACTCGCCGTGAATGTCGCCCCCTCAGCCCCCCCCGCCCACCCCGCCTCCCTCACGTCGCCCGCGGCCTCCACACCCCTCGCGGACCGCCCGTGGACCATCCCAGATCAAGGGCACGCCTGGGGCTGAACCTCAACACTCCGCGCGTTCGCCCGAAGGCCCTGCCATCAGCACCGCGACATTCGCCGCGCTGGCCCCACTCCCTGCCACACCTGAGTTCCTGGAACTCGTGGCCGCGCTCGGCATCGAGTTCGATCCGGGCGACCTCGAGCAACTCGGCCGGTTTCTCGCGATGCTGCTGGAAACCAACAAGACCACCAACCTGACCGCGATCACCGAGCCGGAGCAGGCGTGGGTGAAGCACATCTTCGATGCGCTCACGCTCGTGCCGGTGCTGGCGAGCATTGAGCCTGCGGAGGGTGCGAGGCAACTGCGCATCATCGATGTCGGGTCCGGGGGCGGTGTGCCGGCGATCCCGCTTGCGATCATCATGCCCGAAGCGAAGTTCACGCTGCTGGAGGCCACCGGCAAGAAGGTGGAGTTCCTCAAGGCCGCCGCGGACGCGCTGGGTCTGAAGAACGTCGAGGTGCTGCAGGGACGTGCCGAGACAGTTGCGCATTACCGGGGCAGCAAGAACGACGGGCGCATCAACTCCCGCCGCGAGGTGTATGACGCCGCGATGGCCCGGGCGCTGGGGCACCTGGCGGTGGTTGCGGAACTGCTCGGCGCATTTGTGCGGCAGGAAGGGTTTGTGCTGGCGGTGAAGGGCGGCAAGGCGGAGCAGGAACTTGCCGAGGCGGGAAAGGCGATGGGTGTGATGGGCCTCAAGCACACGGAGACCGTGCAAACGCCGACGGGCCGGATCGTGGTGCTGGAAAAGACAACGGCCACGCCGCGGGATTATCCGCGAAAGGACGGCGAACCGTCGCGGAAGCCCATCGGCGTCGACAAGCCGGGCTGAGCGCTCCCCGGGTTCGCTTCGTTGCGGTGCCGGCGCGTTGCGGCGTTCGAACTCTGCGCGGTACGCTCCGCGGCACATGCTGCTGTACGCGACACTCCTGCTCTGCACGTGCGCCATCGGCACGCAGGTCTATCGATATGACCTGTACGACCGAGAGCCCCCGCACGCGATCATCCTGACCATGGCGCTCGGGGCGATCGGCCTTTGGGTGGCGGGCCTTGGGCAGGTCTGGTTCATGCGGGGGATGGGGACGACGGCCGCGGCGAACTTCAACTGGTGGATGGCGGTTTCGGCGGGCATAAGCGAGGAACTGGCCAAGTTGGCGGTCGTCGCGCTGATCGCCATCACCCGCCCGCGCTGGTTCAACGACCCGCTCGACGGGGCGATCTACGGTGCGTTCGCGGGGCTGGGCGCGGCGGTTTATGAATCGATCGTCCATCTCGGCTGGCCGTCGGCCGAGCCGTATCTGCCCGCGACCGAGCCCGTCCGACTGATGGGGCACCTGGTCATGGGCGGGATCGGCGGGTTCGGCGTCGGCTTCGTTCGCGCCCGCGGGGTCCGGCGTCCATGGCTCTGGCTGGTTGGCTGTCTGCTCGGCGCGGTGGTGCTCCACACCGCATGGGATGTTGTCGCGTTCGACGCGGCGGACCGCGGCGTCATGCTCGGCTGGCACACGGCGGTGTCGGTCCTGCTGATGGTGGGCGGGATGGTGACGTTTCGGATGCTGGTGCGCGTGGGGGCGGAGAGGTCACGGCGGTGGGCTGCTGAGCAGGACGAGCCGCGCACTACGATCCGCCCGTGACATCGACACCCGGCATGCTCGACCGCATCCTCGCCGACGACGGGCCGATCGCCCGAGCGCTGGTCTCGTCGGGCGTGCCGTTTGAGCATCGGCCCGAGCAGGGGATCATGGCCCGGGGGGCGATGGAGGCGATGGACCGGCGCGGCCGGCTGCTTGTCGAGGCGGGCACGGGTGTCGGCAAGTCGTTCGCGTATCTCGTGCCGGCGATCCTGCGCGCGGTGCTTCACAACGAGACGGTGGTCGTCGCGACGGCGACGATCTCGCTGCAGGAACAGATCATCCACAAGGACATCCCGCTGCTGCAGCGGACACTGCCGGAGTGGGATCTGGGCGGCGGCGCGAGGGAACTGCTGCCGGTGCTGGCCAAGGGGCGCGGCAACTATCTGTCGATCCGCCGGCTGAAGATCGCCAGCGAACGGCAGGATTCGATCCTGCATGATGCGGAGTCGAGGACGTCTCTGCACGTGATCCAGGACTGGTCGTACGACACGACGGACGGCACGCTGTCGAGCCTGCCGGCGCTGGAGCGCCCGGAGGTGTGGGAACATGTGCGCTCGGACACGGACAACTGCATGGGGCGGAAGTGCCCCACGTATCAGAAGTGCTTCTACCAGGCGGCGCGGCGGGAACTGGAGAAGTCAAACCTGATCGTGTGCAACCATGCGCTGTTCTTTGCAGATCTGGCGATGCGGCAGCGGGGCAACGCGGGGGGAGCGATCCTGCCGGCGTATGACCAGGTCATCCTGGATGAGGCGCACAACGTGGAGGATGCGGCGTGCGAGCACTTCGGGCTGTCGCTTGCGCAGCCACGGGTGACGCGGCTGCTGCGGACGCTGTACTCGCCGCGACGGGGCAAGGGGTACCTGATGGACCGGCAACTGCAACTCGGGGCGGCCGGGAGCGACGCCGTGGAGCGGGCGGTGCACCTTGTGAACCACGCGGAGGATGCGTCGCACCGGTTCTTTGATGCGTTGCTGGAGTACTCGAAGCGCAACCTCGCGACATCGGGCCGGATCGTGCGGCCCGACGTGATCGAGAACGATCTGACTCCGGCGATGCGGGACGTGGCGGTGCGGCTTCGGAGCATGCGGGAGAGCGTGGAGAACGAGCAGGACCGGTTCGAGTTGCAGTCATATGCGCGCCGGGCAGGCGAGATCGCGGACACGGCCGAGACGCTGGTGGCTCAGACGCTCCAGGGGTTTGTGTACTGGGTGGAGGCGGAAGAGCGCGGGGCATCGCGCGGCCGATCGTTCGGGCCGCGGGTCGAACTCGCGTGCGCGCCGATCGAGGTCGCGCCGATCCTGCGGCGTGTGCTGTTCGATCCGGCCGTCGAGGTGAAGACGGTGCCGCTCGACGAGGGCGGAGAGATGGAGGAAGTCGTCGAGCCGATTGATGACGCGGCGATTGCGGATGAGGCATGGCACGACGCCGAGCCCGGGGACAACCCGTTCAATCACGAGGCGGGGCATGCCGATGCGGCGCCCCTCGGCGAAAGCGCGACGACCGGAGCGCCGCCCGCGCCGGCGCGGAAGGCGATGGGGATCGTCCTGACGTCGGCGACGCTGGCGACGCGGACGCAGCGGGCGGATGAACTGACGGAGCGCGCCGAGACGGCATTTGCGTATGCCATCCAGAACCTGGGTCTGCCGCCGCCGCCGGATACGCGGGTGCTGCAACTGGGAAGTCCGTTTGACTACTCGAAGCAGGCGACGCTGTACATCGATCTCTCTCTGCCGAGCCCGAAGTCGGGCGATGTCCGGCGCGGGGATCCGGGCGGATCGGTGGGAGAAGATGGTTCCGGACGCGGCTACCTCGATGCGCTGTCGGCCCGGGTGCTGCACCACGTGAAGGAGACGGATGGGGGTGCGTTCGTGCTGTTCACCAGTTTCGCGACCCTCAATGGCGTGGCGGATCGCATCCGGCGTGAACTCACACGGCTTGGCATCGATCTGTTCGCGCAGGGACGCGACGGGCCGCGGACCCTGGTGCTCAAGCGGTTCGTCGAGTCGGACCGGGCGGTGCTGCTGGGGGCGGCGACATTCTGGCAGGGCGTGGATGTTCGCGGCGAGCGACTCCGGAACGTGATTATCACGCGGCTCCCGTTCGAGCCGCCGGATCGACCGCTGACGCAGGCGCGGATGGAACGGATCGAGGAACAGGGCGGGAACCCGTTTGTGCAGGACTCTCTGCCGCGGGCGATCATCCGCTTCAAGCAGGGTTTCGGCCGTCTGATCCGGTCGAAGACGGATCGGGGACGGGTGGTGGTGCTCGACCCGCGGATCCGGACCGCGCGGTATGGCCGGCTGTTCCTGGATGCGCTGCCTCCGGGGGTTCGAATGGAGGAGATCCGCGCCGAGGCGGACGAGTGGTTCTGAGGCGAGCGCGGACGAGTCGGGGAGTGTTGGTTCTCCGTTGAGGCATCGGGCCCGGAATGTGACGGGACCACGCCCGGGGAGGCGAAAACTCCCCCATGCAAACTCCGAACACAAGTGACAGGCCACCGCTCCGTCGCTAGGCTAGCCGTCAAAACTGAACCTCCCACCTTCGCCCCTGGCGATCCGCTCGCCGCTTCCCGCCCCCACCTATCTCGGAGGCCCTTTATGCTCGGTAAGGTCTTCAAGGCCTATGACATTCGCGGCACGACACCGGACCCGCTCGACGAGAAGATGGCGTGGCAGATCGGTTACGGAGTCTCGAAGTATCTCCTGAGCGATGCGGCCGCGGCGGGCGAAACCAGCCCGATGATGCACAACATCGTTGTCGGAAGGGACATGCGGAAGACCTCGCCGGCGCTGACCAAGGCGCTGATGCAGGGCATCACGGACCACGGCGGCCACGTGATCGACGTGGGGATGGTGGACACCTCGTTCATCTACTTCGCGGTGAATCACTTGGACTGCGCCGGCGGCGTGATGACCACGGCGAGCCACAACCCGCCGCAGTACAACGGCTTCAAAGTATCAAAGCGGAAGGCCAAGCCGGTGGGCGAGGCGACCGGACTGGCGGAGGTGCGCAAGCACGCCGCGATGGTGGACAAGGCGACGGTGCAGCCGGCGCACGGGCGGCGCGAGGAGCGCAACCTGTGGGACGCGTACATCAGGCACGTGCGGTCGTTCCTGGATCTGAGCGGCGGGAACGGGCACAAACTGAAGGTGGTGATCGACGCATCGAACGGGATGGCGGGCACGATGGTGCCGATGGTGTTCGGCATTCCGGGGGCGAACAAGAAACTGCCCGCGGGGGCGGGAGCGCCGATCCCGAACCTGGAGATTGTCGCGTTGAACTTCGACAACTCCAAGGGCGAGTTCGTGCACGAGCCGAACCCGCTGGTGGCCTCGAACCTGGCGCAGTTGCAGGCGGCGGTGGTCGCGGAGAAGGCGGACCTGGGCATCTGCTTCGACGGGGATGCGGACCGGCTCGTGGTCGTCGATGAGCATGGGGCGATTGTCGGGTGCGATCACCTGACAGCGGCGATGGCGGCGTTTTTTCTGAAGAAACTGCCCAAGGGATCGGGCGCGGCGATCACGTATGACCTGCGGTCGACGCGCGCGCTGGCCGAAGAGGTGACGAGGCTGGGCGGGAAGCCGGTGCGGTGCCGCGTGGGGCACGTGTTCATGAAGGCCGCGATGGCGGAGCACAAGGCGGTGTTCGGCGGCGAACTCTCCGGGCACTTCTATTTCCAGGGGAACTACAACGCGGACTCGGGGGCGATCGCGATGGCGACGGTGCTGACGATGCTCAAGGCATCGGGGAAGAAGATGAGCCAACTGGTTGCGCCGGCGAAGAAGTATGCGCAGTCGGGCGAGGTGAACTTCAACATCGAGGACAAGGACGGAGCCTTGAACGCGCTCAAGGAAAAGTTCGGGGCGTCGGGAACCGTCGACGAACTCGACGGCGTGACCATCGACTGCTTCGACAAACTGGGGTGGTGGTGCAATGTCCGCAAGAGCAACACCGAGCCGTTGCTCCGGTTGAATCTTGAGGCCAAGGACAAGAAGACGCTGGACGCGACGATGAACAAGGTCGCACCGCTCCTGGGGGTGCGGGTCGACCACTGATGTTCAGAACACCCCACGGAGAACACGGAGAATACAGAGAGTCCGTGAACAAGACGTTGCTTGGTTTGCGAACTCGCCTTTACCTCTCCCCGTCCTTCTCCGTGTGCTCCGTGCTCTCGGTGGTGAACTTCCTCTGACTCTTCGGAACCGCGAATGAACCTCTCGACGTTCTTCGAGCACTGGCGGATTGTCGAGAACCCCTTCCGAGGGGAAGAGGCGCGGCAGGACCCGGTATTCCGGCGGCTCGAGTCGCTGGGCGCGGCGAGCGGCCGCGGCGCGACGCAGGGAACGGGTATCACGTCGCACTCGGACTTTGAGAAAATCCTGGGCGACTTTGCGCGGCCGTCCACGGCGATCGTGTTCGGCGAGAAGGGGAGCGGGAAGACGGCGATGCGGCTGCAGATCGCCGACCGCGTCGCGGCATACAACGCCGCGAACCCGACGGCGCGATGCCTGCTGGTGCCGTTTGACGACCTGAATCCGATCCTGGACCGCTTCAACGAGCGTGTGGGGAGCGAGCGCAAGCCGAATGTGCCCGAGGCGCTGGCGAAGATGCGGCTGCCGGACCACATGGACGCCGTTCTGTCGCTGATTGTGCCGCGGATCGTGGACACGATGATCAAGGAAGGTGATGCCGCGCCCGACGCCCCGGGCGGCGGGAGCAGCGCGCTGGACCTCGGCATCGAGCCGCGGCGGACGGTTCGGAAACTCGACACGCCTTCGCGCGAAGAACTGCTGCTGCTGCAGGCGGTGTATGACCGCGCGGAGGGCGCGGAGCGCCGGACGCGGAAACTGCGTCGGGTCCTGCGGCTGCCGCTGCCGGGTCGCGTGTGGCTCTGGAACACGCTCGCCTTCGGCGGCTGGCTGCTTCCGGCGGGACTTGCGTACTGGCTGTACTCGGAGGGCCGGCTGGACCTCAACGGCGGGTGGGCTGTGTACAGCGTCGCGGGCCTCACGGCGCTGTGGCTGCTGCTGGCGACCAAGCGGGTGGTGTGGGACCGGCTGTGGTATCTGCGGCTGGCGCACAAGGTCCGTCGGCAGGTGCGTGTCAGCGGGCGCGGCGATGCGTCGTTCGCCCGCTCGCTCCGGCAGGTCGATCCTGCGATGCTGGAGATCGGGCTTCTGCCGACTTCGCCATCGGAAGAGCATCGATACTCGCTGCTTGACCGGCTGCGGCGGCTGCTGACCAACTTCGGCTATGCGAGCATCATGATCGTCGTCGACCGCGTGGATGAGCCCACGCTGATCGCCGGCGACCCGGAACGGATGAAGTCGGTTGTGTGGCCGATGCTCAACAACAAGTTCCTGCAGCAGTCGGGGCTCGGCGTGAAGATGCTGCTGCCGATGGAACTGCGCCATGCTCTCTTCCGAGAATCCGCGGCATTCTTCCAGGAAGCCCGGCTCGACAAGCAGAACCTGATCGAGCGGCTGAGTTGGACGGGCGCGATGCTGTACGACCTGTGCAACGCGCGGCTTCAGGCCTGCCTCACCCCCCCACCGCAGCCGCCGGCGACGAGCGAGGGCGAGGCTCGGCCCGCGGCGACTCCGATCACGCTGCTCGACCTCTTCGCCGAGGATGTGACGCGGCAGGACATCGTCGATGCGCTCGACCAGATGCACCAGCCGCGGGACGCGTTCAAAATGCTCTACCAGTGCCTCGTCGAGCACTGCTCGAACGTGACGCAGGACCAGGCGCAGTGGCGGATCCCCAAACTGGTGCTGGACACGGTGAAGAAACAGCAGGTGGAGCGGGTGCGGCAACTGTCGAGCGGCGTGAGGCCGGCGTGACCTTCGGTCAAATCGGCAAATGGCAAATCCGCAAATGGCAAATCCGCAAATGGCAAATCCGCAAATGGCAAATCCGACTCACGCCGCCAGCCTCTTCCGCAACACCGCCAGAAGCGTCCCCGGCTCGAGATACGCCGCGGGGGGGCGGATGTAGATTTCGCTGCTCTCTTCGCCGCTCTTGGGCGGGAGCACCGTGACGCTCAGCGTGTTGCTGCCGCCTGCACCGGCCGAACCGGATGGGTCGCCCCGCAGTTTCGCGGCGACGGCCAGTGCGTCGTTGGGCTTGGCGCGCATCAGGACATCCTGGCCGCGGAGTGAGATCGAGCGGATTCGGAGCACGCTGGCGCGCACCCTCAGTTCCGCCAGATCCAGCAGCCGCCTCGCGGCCGCGGGCGGCTCGCCGTACGCGCCCTTGAGTTCCTGCTCGACCTTCGCGAGTTCCTCCGGCGTCGCGGCGATGGCGATGCGGCGATAGGCCTCCATCCGCCGCTGGTCCGAGAGGATGTAGGGCTTGGGGAGCATCCCGCTGACGCCGATCTCGACGCTGGTCTCGCTCGCCACGTGCGTCGGCTCGTTGCGCAGAGTCTTCACCTCTCGGTCGAGGAGTTGGCAGTACATCTCGTAGCCGACGGCGGCGATGTGGCCCGACTGCTCGGGCCCGAGGATGTTGCCCGCGCCGCGGATCTCCAGGTCGCGCATCGCGATCTTGAAGCCCGCGCCGAGCATGCTGAACTCCTCGATGGCCTTGAGGCGCTTGAGGGCCTTCTCGGGGACGGGGCGGTCGGCGGGGAGGAGGAGGTAGCAGTAGCCGCGGTGCTTGCTGCGGCCGACGCGGCCGCGGAGTTGGTGCAGGTCGGCGAGGCCGAAGCGGTCTGCCCCGTCGATGATCATGGTGTTCGCGGTGGGGATGTCGATGCCGGACTCGATGATGGTGGTGCTGACGAGGACATCCGCATCGCGGCGCATGAACCTGAGCATGACGTCCTCGAGTTCGCCGTCGGGCATCTGGCCATGGCCGATCACGATCTCGGCATCGGGGGCGAGTTTCTGGACGTCATCGGCGACGGAGGTGATGTCGTACACGCGGTTGTGGACGAAGAAGATCTGGCCGTCGCGGGCGAGTTCGCGCGCGATGGCCTGCTGGATGCGGCGTTCGTTGTAGGGGATGACCTCGGTCACGACGGCGCGACGGTCGAGCGGCGGGGTCGCGAGCGAGGAGATGTCGCGCAGGCCGAGCATGGAGAGGTGCAGCGTGCGCGGGATGGGCGTCGCACTGAGCGTCAGGACGTCGACGGTCATGCGGAGCGAGAGCAGGCGTTCCTTGTGCTCGACGCCGAATCGCTGCTCCTCATCGATGACGACCAGGCCGAGGTCGGCGAACTTGACATCCTTGGACAGGAGGCGGTGCGTGCCGATGACCACATCGACCTGGCCCTTGCGCAGGTCGGCCAGCACCGCGTTGACCTCCTGGTTGGTCTTGAAGCGGGAGATGCTCTCGACGCGGAAGGGGTAGTCGGCGAAGCGCGACTTGAAGGTGCGCTCGTGCTGCTCGGCAAGGACCGTGGTCGGCACGAGCACCGCGACCTGCTTGCCGAACTCGACGGCCTTGAACGCCGCCCGGATGGCCAACTCGGTCTTGCCATATCCCACATCGCCGCAGAGCAGCCGGTCCATCGGCCGCTCGCGCTGCATGTCCTTCTTGATCTCGGCCAGCGCGGCGAGTTGGTCCTCGGTCTCGTCGTATGGAAACTCGTCCTCGAACTCCTTCTGCCAGTCGGTGTCGGCCGGGTAGCGCACCCCGGGGAGGGATTCGCGCGCAGCGCGGATGCGGAGCATCTCCGCGGCGAGGTCGCGGACAGATTCGGCGACGCGTTCCTTCTGGTTCTTCCAGCGGGTGCCGCCGATGGTCGAGAGTTGCGGCTTGCCGCGGAAGCCGCCCACGTACTTCTGCACCTGGTCGATCTTCGTGCACGGGACGTGCAGTTTGGACCCACCATCGAACTCGAGGGTGAGGTACTCCTCCATGCCCTCGAATGGGTCTTCTTCGTCGCCGACGCCGCCCACCCCCTGCCGCTTCCGCGCCTTCTTCGGCTTCTCGCCGGGCAGCACAACCGGCGCGGACTTCTTGACCTCCCGCGGCTTCATCTGCGTCAGGCCGCGGAACAGCGCGATGCCGTGGTCGCGGTGGACCACGTAGTCGCCGGGCACGAAGTCGAGAAACGTGTCCATCGCCCGTCCGGCGCGGAGGCGGGCGGCTTGGCCGCCGGATCCTCCCGGGCCGCGGCGGCGGGTTTCGAAGCGGTGGATGATCTCGTGATACGGAACGACAAGCAGTTGCGCCGCGGCGGGACCGTCCGGCGCGGCCGACGGCTCCTCGCCCCACACAAATCCGCGGCTGACAAACGCCCGCCGGAGGCTGAGCCTGGTCGTGATCAAGGCCTCGGGCGCGTGCTCGCCGACGAGTTCTCGAAGCCGCGAGAGTTCGCCGTCGTTCTGACAGCAAATCGTCACGCTGGCGCTCCGCGACGCTTCGTGCGCAACGTAGCGGATGCCCTCGGCTGCGTCTTTCGGCAGTTCTCCAAGGGCCCGGACCGGCAGTTCGATCTCCGCGTCGGTGCCCGATCCGCCGCCGCGGCCGCCAGAGAACTGATTGATCTCGGCGAATGATGAGAATCGAGACTGGAGTGCGCCCAGCACCGCCGGCGGAGCGAAGATGCCCTTCCCGCCGTCGGTCACGCGCTCGAAGTATCCGCGGGCCTGCTCGACCAGTTCCATGGTCTCGTGCAGGACGCACACAAAGCCGCTGCTCCCGCCGCGCATGTAATCGAAGACGCCGGTGCGCTGGTTGCCGGAGGCCTCCGCGTCGGCGAGCACTTTCTCGAGGCTCGCGCAGACAATCTCGACTTCCTCGAGAGCACGGTCCGAGGCCATGGTGTCGAGGTCGATCTCGGCGATCTTTTCGAGTTCGTCCCCAAAAAAGTCCAGTCGAACGGCGAGGCCCCCCGCTGCGTCGGCGCCCGGGCGGTGAATGGACGGCCCGACTCCCGCGGGCAGGAAGATGTCGACGATGCCGCCGCGGACGGCGAAATCGCCCGGCTCATCGACGGCGTCCTGACGGGAATACCCGGCGTCGCTGAGCCACCGCGTGAGCCGTGCGTGCTCGACCCGCTGGCCGCGACGGAGCGTGGTGGAGAGCGTCGAGAGTGACGCGGGAGCGGGAACGGGCTGCATGAGCGCCTGGATCGGTGCGAGCAGGATCTGCGGGGGCGCATCGGCGAGCGTGCGCAGGATCGACAGCCGCTCGGCGAAGAGTTCGAGGCTCGCCTGCGACTCGCCGGGCAGGACTTCGAGGGCGGGGAACCTCGCGGCCTGCATGCCCGCATCGAGCAGTTCGTCGAGCGACTCGTCCGCCTCGTCGAGGTGGGCGGTCACGAGCAGAACCGGGCGGGCGAGGTGTCTCGCCACGGCGCCGGCGACGAACGCGGTGCTCGAGCCCTGCGAACCGCGCGCCACAACACGCCGACCGAGCGCCAACTGCGCGCAGAGTTGCTGCACCGCGGAATCCGAGACGAGATGGCCGAGCGGGTCCATGGGATGGCTGGATCGGTGCGCGCAGGCGCGGGCCGTCGGACGGAAAAACCACCGGCCGCGGCTCGCCAGGCTGGATATCGGCGGATGTTAGACCGCCATGGGCGACGGACATCGAGTCTTCACGACCAAGAGGGCTTGTGTCGTGTGGCGCGCCGCGCAATTGGAAAAGACCGATCCCGGCGCGGGCGAACGCGGGTCATTGCCACCGGGCTCAATCGACGGAGACCTTGTCGCGCAGGCGTTCGACGGTTCGGGGACCGATGCCGCTGACCCGCTCCAGGTCGTTGACGCTTCGAAAGCGGCCGCGACTCTCGCGGTCGGCGACGATTCGCCGGGCGGTGGCGGGCCCGATGCCGGGGAGGAGTTCGAGTTCGGTGGCGGAGGCGGTGTTGAGGTTGATCTTCCGGGCGATGCTTGGCGGCAGGGCGGGAGCAGCGGAAACACCCGTGTTTGCGGGCGGCGGGGCCACAGGCACGCCAGCGCGGGCAGCGGCGGGCGACCGGGTGGCGACGGACCACGCAAGGCCGAAGATGCTCGCGCCGCCGAGAACGAACACGGCGACGAACTTCGCCGGTCTGCTTGTCCAGTCGTGTGCGACGGGGGTGTGCATCGGATGAACTCCGATCAGGCCAACGAACCGGCGTTCGGCGTTCCTGCGAGCAGCAGCGGCGACGACTTGGCGCGGATCGCCTGACGAATCTCGGCAAGACGCCAGAACGCCGGGCGCGGCGTGCCGGAGCGGTCGAGCAGCGCGTGGTGGTGCGACTCGGGGTCGTTGGTGCCCGGTCGCGCGGGCGGCTCGTACAGTTCATCCCAGCAGACGCTGTGGACATACGGCTTGCTGACGGCGATGCCCATGATGCCCGTCATCCACGCGGCCTGCGACTCGGGGCTCCAGGGCTTTCGCCAGTAGCCCGGCTCCATCTGCGAACCGACTTCGGCATCGGTGCCCGGCGCCGGGGCGGCGGGCACGCACACCGCGCCGATGCTCAGTGGCTTGTCGAGCGCCGCGAAGCGGTCGAGCATCGCCGAGAAGGCCATGAGGTCGCGCGTGCTCCGCCCGGGCTCGGGCTGGCCCATCTCCACGCGGATCGAGAACAGGTCGGGATTGATGCCGGCCTGACCGATCATCTCGGCGTACATCATGGGCGGGACGGCGCGGGGGCTGTAGGCGTAGTACTCGCCCCAGGGCTGGTCGATCTGCACCTGGATCTTCCCGCTGGGCTGGAGTTTGCGGACCACCATCACCACCAAGCGGGTCAGGTCCATCACCTGCTCGAGCGAGAAGGTGAAGTTGGAGTTGACGTGCAGCCCGGAGCAGACGGTCCACGTGCCGATGGTGCGGCGGTATCGCGTGACGATGTTCTTCACGTGCTCGTAGACCAGTTCGCGGAGCGTCTCGTAGTCGTGCTCCCAGATGTAGAGCCACTCCGGGACGCTGCCGCGACGGAAGTCGACGATCGGGCCGCCCACGAGCGGCACCTTGGCCGAGCGGACAGCCCACTCGATCCACTTGTCGGTCTTGGCAAAGAGGTACTTGCCCTCGGTGGGCTCCATCTCGACCCAGCGCATGGGGATGGTCATGAAATCGCATCCCAGCGAAACGGCCTTACAGAGTTGGGGCGTGAAACTCTCCGGGCTCACGACGGCCCCGACCTGCGGCGGGCTGGGGAGAATGACCCCGACGCTCCCGATGAGGGCGTTCCGGCTTTCGGCCGCCTCATGGTCAGTCAGGGCGTTGGCGGGCGTGCCGATCCGTGCGGCCGCCGCGGCCAGTTCGCCGCTCATGCGCTTGCCGAACTGGGCGCGGGCCTGGTGCAGGGTGATGGCCTCGCTCGCTTCGACCGCGAGCGAGAGCGCCCGCCGCGCGAGCCGGTCAGACTCGGCGGTGTAGGGATTCTCGCCGCCGTTCCGGGCGGCGTCGGTCGCGTGGGCGACCAGGGCCTCGGTAAAGGCTCGTCGGGCACGCTCGAAGAGTTGCATGCGGCCGTCGTCGGCGGGCAGATCGAAGAGCGCCCAGTCCTCGAGTTTGTTGAGCACCAGCATGAGCCGATGCCGGGCGAGTTCGAGGCTCAAGAGGTAGGGCTGCTCGCGCTCGGGAAGCAGGCAGGTCTGCAGGGTGACCACCCCGCCATCCGACCCGGGCGACCCGGCGTCGGTTGCCCCCCCCTCCCCCGCTCCGCCCGTGGCCAAACTGCCCGAGGACGGGAAGGCGCCGGGAAGTCCGCCAAGGTCCGGGGCATCGAGCGGATACTGCAGGCAGATGCCGGCGGACTCGGTCCCCCGCTTCTCGCAGCGGATGATCCCGCCGGCGCAGCGGACTTCGGCCTGCACCGGCACGTCATCGGGTCCGAAGAGGTGCGCGTGACGGAGCGGCCAGCCGCCGGAGCCGGAGCGCACATATGAGGGCGCGTTCTCTTCGAATACCGCGAAGGTCAGCATCCGGCCATGGACCCCTTGCTCCGGGGGCCACGCTCCGGCTCCCGGGACGGGCAGGATAGCCCAATCTCGCGAGCGGCACACACGTACGATCGGCCATCCCGCCGAACCGCACTGCCGGCCGTTTTCGCCCCCCGTCACGCCAGCCCTCCATCTTCCAATGGTCCCCATCAATCCCCCACCCATGCCGCTCGTCTCCACCACTCCGACGCCGAATCTGCCGCTCGTTCGGCGCGGCAAGGTGCGGGATGTGTATCGACTTCCGCCGGACCGCTCCACGGGCGAAGGGCGGCTGCTGATGGTGGCCTCGGATCGCATCTCCGCGTTCGACGTGATCATGCCGACCCCGATCCCGGGAAAGGGCGTGCTGCTGACGCAGATCGCGACGTGGTGGTTCGAGTTCATCAAGCGGAACCGGATCTGCGAGACGCACGTGGTTTCGACGGATGTTCGCGACCTGCCCCCGGAGGCGGCCGACGCCCGAACCCGTCAGTGGCTCACCGGCCGGATCACGATCTGCCGCGAGTGCCGGGTGATTCCGGTGGAGTGCGTGGTCCGCGGCTACCTCGAGGGCTCGGGGTGGAAGGAGTATCAGCAGACAGGCGCGGTGTGCGGTGTGAAGTTGCCCAGGGGGCTGAGGCAGTGCGACAAACTGCCCGAACCGATCTTCACTCCCGCGACCAAGGCCGCGGAGGGGCACGACGAGAACATCTCGTTTGAGCGCGCGGCCGAAGCGGTGGGGCTGGAGACGATGGGCGTGCTGCGGGACCTGACGCTGGCCATCTACAACGCCGCGGCCAGGCACGCGCTCGATCGCGGCATCATCATCGCGGACACCAAGTTCGAGTTCGGGCTTCCGGCGGAGTCCGAGTCTCGCGCCGGCCGCGCATGGTCGCAGCCGATTCTCATCGACGAGGCTCTGACGCCGGACTCTTCCCGGTTCTGGCCGGCCGATCGGTATCAGCCGGGCCACGCGCAGCCGAGTTTCGACAAGCAGTTCATGCGGGAGTATCTGGAGGAACTGGTCGCCGCGGGCCAGTGGAACAAGACCCCGCCGGGGCCGGAACTTCCATTGCGGGTGGTCGAAGGGACCCTCTCCCGCTACCGGGAAGCGCAGCAGCGGCTCTGCTCCTGAGCGGTCGCGGACCCGCCACGCGGTATCATCGATCCCCGCACACACCCCCCGACACGGGAACACACTCGCCATGAAGATCCACGAATACCAGGCCCGTGAACTCCTCGCCGGCGCCGGCATCCCCGTTCCCTCCTCGATGGTCGTCGAGTCGCCGCTGATGGCCGAGGAGGCGTTCAACAAGGTGACACGCGCGGCGGGCATGACCGCCGCAAATGCCCTTGCTGTTGTCAAAGGACAGGTGCACGCCGGCGGTCGCGGCAAGGCGGGATTCGTGAAACTCGTGAAGTCCGCGGCGGAAGCCGAGGCGGCGGCGAAGTTCATGCTGACCAACAAGATGGTGAGCGTGCAGACCGGCCCTGAGGGCCTCGCGGTCAAGAAACTGCTCATGGCGGCCGGCGTGGACATCGACAAGGAGTACTACCTCGCGGTGACGACCGATCGCGGCTCGCGCCGGAACGTGTTGATCGCGTCGAAGGAAGGCGGGGTCGAGATCGAGCAGGTGGCACACGAGCGGCCCGACGCCATCCTGAAGCAGTATCTGCACCCCACGCTGGGCCTTCAGGGGTTTGCGGCCCGCAAGATCGCGTACGCGCTCGGGTTCACCGGCAAACTCGCCGGTCAGGCGGCCGACATCATGCAGAAACTGGCCAGGGTGTTCGCGGAGAAGGACTGCACGCTCGCGGAGATCAATCCGCTCGTGCTCACCAAGGACGGCAAGTTGCTGGCCATCGACGCGAAGTTCAACTTCGACGACAACGGCCTGTTCCGTCACCCCGACCTGCAGAGTTACGCCGACCCCACCGAGGAGAATCCGGCGGAGGTCCGCGCGACCGCGGCGGGCCTGAGTTACATCGCCCTCGACGGCAACATCGGCTGCCTGGTGAACGGCGCCGGCCTGGCGATGGCGACGATGGACATCATCAAACTCCATGGCGGACAGCCGGCAAACTTCCTCGATGTGGGCGGCTCGGCGAGCGAGAAGGCCGTGACCGAGGCATTCAAGATCATCCTGTCGGACGCCGCGGTGAAGGGTGTGCTGGTCAACATCTTCGGCGGGATCATGCGGTGCGATGTGATCGCACAGGGGATTGTGAACGCGGCGAAGGAAGTCGGCTTCAAGGTGCCGCTGGTTGTCCGGCTGGAGGGCACGAACGTGGACGCGGGCCGCAAACTGCTCGACGCCGCCCGCAAGGACATCCCGACGATGCAGCCCGCCACCGACCTTGCGGACGCCGCGAAGAAGGTCTGCGCAGCGGTGGGGTGAGGTGTGGCCACTGCCCGGCCTCAAGTGCCGTGGCAGGCGTTTCGCGGTCCTCGCACTCGGCGGGGCCTGATTTCAAGCCTTGTGGTGCGGACACCGGCGGAACGCTTGCACCGGTTGCGTAAACTGTGGAGCAACGGGTATCCTGCGCTCGACACACGTCCGCAGTTGGAGCCCATTTATGGCCGATCTCAACGAGCAGAAACTCCTTCTCGTCATCATCGCCATCCTGATCCCCCCGCTGGCGGTGGGCCTGAAGGAGGGCATCGGTGTTCACCTCCTGCTGAACATCATCCTCTGTCTGTTGTTCTGGCTACCGGGGCTGCTGCACGCGCTCTACGTGGTGCTGCGGTGAGGCGGGACTGGCCCTGGTCCACCCGGGACAGGCGGTTCCGTTCGACCATTGAGTGCCGGAAGTCCACGGATCTCGCCTCCTGCCGGCCATCCGAGGGGTAGAAGTTCGTACCTGTTCATGCCGGCTCACCCCGCGGAGGTGCAACATGCGCGCGAGATTGTCTGATTGCGGTCGCTTCTGGCCTGTGGTGGTTGCGGCGGCGCTGGTGCCCGCATCCGGCGCGATGGCAGCAGCACCCAACCAGCCGGCGGATCAACCCGCGGCACACCGGGGCAACTCGGAGCAGGTCGATCTGCGGCCGAAGTTCCTGCCCGGCCAGACGACCCGCTACGAACTCGATATCAACTCTCGATCCGAACTGACTTCCAAGGAACTCCCGGAACTCGACCAGAAGCAGAAGATGCGGCAGACGCTGCGACTCTCGTTGCGCGTGCTGGAGGCCGGATCGGACGGCGCGACCATCGAACTCGTGTACGACTCGGCGAAGGTCGCGTTTGAAAGCGACGATCTCACCGCCGAATACGACAGCACCAAGCCCCCTCCACCCGCACCGGCCGGCAATCGGGCCGCGGACCCGCTCGCGATGGCGGACCCGTCGCGGCTGCTGGAGTCGCTGGTGAAGGGCATGGTGGGCAGCAAGATGACGCTGAAGACCGATGCGTCGGGGAACATCGTGTCCGTCACCGGCGACGGCGGCGTGTCGGGCATGACCCGCGGCTTCATGAACGCGGTCGGGGGCGGCGTCCCGGGACTGGGAGGGGCGATGCCCTCGGGCTCGGACGCGGCGAAGTGGATCATCACCGGGCCGCGGCCGTCGGGCATAGCCCGTGTCGGCGAGACCTGGACCAACGAGGACAGCCTTGGCGGAACGCCGCTGGGCGAGTTCAAGATGAGGACGATGCACACGCTCGTGTCTCACCGCGGCGGCGCTGCTGCGCTGAAGTTCACAAGCAAGGCCGAGGCGTCGTCGGCAGCGGCCACGAGCACGACCGGGTTCCAACTTCAGCACATGACCAGCGACGGCACGTACACCTGGGACACCGAGCGCGGCCGCCTCGAGAAAATGGATGCCGAGATGCGGGTCGGGATCGAGGCGAATCTCAACAACGCCGTCATGAAGCACGACACGGTCACGACCATGTCCGTCAAGCGTCTGGAGCGATAGACAGCCCCCCACCCCGGCCACCCCCTCGCCGTCCACGGGCCCGGGCGGGCCGCGAGGTTATCGGCCCCGCAACTGGTCCGGACATCGGACTTGGAGCCCGGAAAGCAAAACCGCGAGCCGGACCGTTCGATAAGACATCCTGCCGGCGCGGTTTGCGCCGCAAAGGAGGTCTGTGACGTTGAAGCCGCTGCTCCGCCTGCTCGTGATTGTCGCCGCGGCGATGCTCGGGCCCATGATCGTTCCCGTCCGAGCCAACGTGGATCTCGCTCCGAAATGGAAGGCGGGCGAGGAGACGGTGTTCACGTTCACCAGCGACTCGACCCGGCGGGATGCGGTGCCGGCCATGCAGGCCAAGCAGGAGCAGCGCACCCGGCAGGAGATGACCATCCGTCGGAGGGTCGTTCAGACCGGCGCATCGGGCACGACTCTGGAACTGGTCTTCGAGCGGATCAAGGTCGTGGTCACGCAGGGCCGCATGTTCATGCTGTTCGACTCGGCCCGCCCGCCGGACGCGGACCGCAGCAACGTGCTGGAGGACGCCGCGGTCCCGATGATCGGCGTGCCGATCCGTGTCGTGCTGAACTCCGAGAACGCGGTGACACAGGTGAGCGGGTTCCCCCAGCCGCGAACGGTCGACGGCACTGTGCGACCGCTGATCGTGGATGAGGAAATGGTCCGCAACTCGCTTGCGGCGATGTACGGCATGCAGAAGAAGCCGCCCGCCGCGAAGGTGGGCGATCGGTGGTCGGTCGACGAGGAACTCCCGGGCGAGACCGGGACGGTGCTCGCCATCCGACATCAGCGGAGACTCGAGAGCGCCGACGCGACCGAGGCAGTCATCGCCTCAACCGCGACGGCCGAGATCAAGATCGTGACCCCGGGGACTCACCCGCAGCGATTGCTGACGTCCTTCGAGTGCACGAGCACCCACCACTGGGACCACACCAAGGGGCGGCTGGGCTGGATGGTGCTGGAACAGAAGATCGAGTCGACGGGCACGATCAAGCAGGCCCGATCGGACCATCTCTCGACCGTGCGGATGACCCTTGCATCCGAAGGGTTCACGCCGCCCCAGGCCAAGGACCGCTCGGAGGACCTTCCGGACCCGACCGCCCCTGCGAAACCCCAGACGAATCCCTGATGCTATCGTAACTGTCTGTCGATGCATCACTTGAACTGCCCAAAGCGGCTTCGGGCCGCGTACCCCCCCACTCACCACCGACATCAACGCTTCCCGGAGATCGATCGATGCGCCACCTGACAACCAATCTCTTCCGCTGCGCCGCCGCAGTGTTGCTGCTTGCGCCCGCGCTTGTTGCCGCGCCGGGCGGTGTGGCCCAGCCCGACAAGCGCGTCAGCCTGCAACCAACATTCACGCCGGGCTACGAGGCGAAGGTGGTCATGGAGATGACCCGCACCAGCACCCGCCTGCTCTCGCTCGGCCCCGCGCCTGACGCGAAGCCGCAGGAGAGTTCGACCAGCGGCCACGAGGTCATCGATTTCCTGCTCCACGTCGTGCGGAGCGATGAAAAGGCGTCGGTGGTGACACTCCGGGTCGACCGGATCGAGATGTCGGCCAAGACCATGAAGGGCGAGTTCGATTGGAAGAGCACCGACCCGCGTGAGCAGGGCGACAACAACAACCCCGTGCTCTCGACGATGCGGCCTGCGCTGGGGTCGACGATCACATTCGAGTTCGATCCGCAGGGGAACGTCACGAAGGTGGACAACGGCGGCGTGCAACTGCCGACTGGGGAACTGGCGGACTTCATCCGCCTCGCCGTCGGCATGCCCGAGGTGCGCGCCCGCTGGAGCCCGATCTTCTCGCCGCGAAAGGGCGATTTCAGCGTCGAAATCGGCCAGAAGTGGACCGGAGAGGAAAAGATCAATACGCCCCCGCTCGGGGCATTCACCGAATCGCGGCAGTACGTTCTGTCGTCGGCGTCTGACCGCCTGGCGGTGATTGACTTCACAGGCTCGTACGCGCTCGGCCCCAGCGCGGAAGGACAGGCCGTGATGTTCAAGGTGAAGGAATCGGCCGTAACCGGCTCGATTCACTGGGATCGCACGGTGGGCTTCTTCGAGTCGATGGAACTGGATCAGCGGATCGAACTGGAAGGGAACGCGCAGGGCATCCCGATCGGGTTCCGCACGGAGACCCGCTTCAAGATTCGTCGGGAACCAGCCGCCCCCTCCAAGCCCCAGTAACCTGCCCTATGCCGCTGCGGACGAGATGATGTCGATCGCACGGTCGATCATCGGCGCGGTCACGTCGAGGTGGCAGACCAGGCGGATCCGTCGCGCGGCCGTCGGCAGCGCAAGCACACCCCGCGACTTCAGCCGCTGACAGAAGTCGGACGCCGCGCCCAGACGCTCATCGAGATCGATGAAGCACATGTTGGTCTCGGCCCGCAGCGGGATGGAGAGCCCGCGACAGTTGCCGAGTGCCTCGGCCAAGCGCCGCGCATGGGCATGGTCTTCGACGAGCCTTGCGCGGTGATGATTCAGCGCGTGGATCGCCGCCGCGGCAAGCACGCCCGATTGCCGCATCGTGCCCCCGAACATCTTGCGGAACCGTGCGACGCGGGCGATGGTCGCCCTGTCGCCGGCGACGGCCGATCCGGCCGGCGCGCCAAGGCCCTTCGAGAAGCAGCACGAAACGGTGTCGAAGTGCCGGGCGTAGGCCGCGGGCTCCAGGCCGGTGGCCGCGCACGCATTCCAGATTCGAGCGCCGTCGAGGTGCAGGCGAAGCCCACGGGCGCGCCCGACGGCGGCGACCCGCTCGACCTGATCCAACGGCCAGACTGCTCCGCCGCCGCGATTGTGCGTGTTCTCGACCAGCAGGAGGGCCGAGTGCGGGCTGTGCACATTGCTGGGGCGAACCGCTTCCTCGACATCCGGCGCATCGAACAACCCGGCGTGCCCGGCCAGCGGCCTGATCATCACCCCCGAGAGCGCGGCGGGTGACCCGGTTTCGTAGTGGATGATGTGGCTGTCGGCGTGCGCGATGACTTCATCGCCGGGCTCGGTCTGCGAGCGGATGGCGGTCTGGTTCGCCATCGTGCCTGTCGGCACGAAACACGCGGCTTCCTTGCCCATGATCGCGGCAACTTGATCCTGGAGGGCGATGACGGTGGGGTCGTCGCCGAGCACATCGTCCCCAACTACTGCTTCCGCCATGGCCTTGCGCATCGCCGCGGTGGGCCTGGTCACGGTGTCGCTGCGCAGATCGATTGGAGTGTCGGCCATAACAATCGCCTCCCGTTCCTTCCCCGAACGGCCGTGGGGCCGTGGGCAAAGGCGGAACAGTCTACGTGGCCCGATCGTGAAATTGCAGGCATTTGGCGCCGTGTCGGGGGGATGCCCGGCGCCCGCCCGTTAGAATCCGTGCGGCGAATCTCCCAGGAGTGGGACGCGATGCCGAGGACGACTGGCGAGAAACCCGGCAAAGCCTCTGTTGCTGCCCCGACGGCGGCGGGGTTGCTTGCCTCGCGCGAGCGGGTGCTGCTTCGCGCGCTGAGGGAACTCATCGAAGCACCCGGAGGGCCGCAGGGCGCCCGGCATGTGCATGAGGTTCGCGTCGCGACGCGACGTATGGCCGTTGCCGTTTCGGCGTTTGCCGGGCTCGCAGGCGAGAAGGAAGCGAAGCGGTCCCGCAGACTGCTGCGGGACATTCGACAGACCTGCTCGCAAGCGCGGGATGCGGATGTGCTGCTGCAATGGGTGCGGGGTGAGCGCAAGAAATCAGACCAGCGGAACGCCGCAGGGATCGAGCATCTCCAGCACCTGCTGACCGACCGCCGGCGCGCGGGCAAGGCGGAACTGCTCAAGGCGATCCCGAAACTCCGGAAGAAGTGCAGGCGGCGGTTGGGCAGCCTGCTGGAACGGGTTCGCGATGAACCCGCGCAGGACGCGGCGCTTCCGCGGATCGCCCGGGAGACGCTTGAATCCGCGACCGACAGAGTATTGGCGGCGGCAGCGGAGGACCTGCAGGATGTTCAATGCCTCCACGGCCTGCGGATTGCCTGCAAGCGACTGCGGTATGCCATCGAGTTGTTTCAGCGAACCCTCGGCAAAGCAGTTGCCCGGTCGCTGAGCAGCCCGCTGGAGATGTTCCAGGAGCATGTCGGCGAGTTTACGGATGCCTCGATGCGCATCGACCTTCTCCGGCAGGCGGTGGCCGATCTTCGCACGTCGTGTCAGGCTGGAGAAGACAGGCAACACGGGCAAAGAACGGATGCGCTTCAGGCGCTCTCCCGGATGCTCCGGCGCGAGCAGGCCGCCTTGCGCCACGGCCAGAAGGACGCGATCCGTACCTGGCGAGAGATCGAAACGGGCGGACTCATCGATGATCTGCGGCGGAATGTGCTGAGCCTCGACCGCGAAACGCCTCCCACCGAGTTTCCGCGGTTGAGCCCGGGCGTCGCCGCGCGGGATGCAGGACCCCGCCGGACAAGCATGGCCGTGCGGGCGACCGGCAATGGGCACGCGCCGGTGCCCGGGACGAAAGAGCCCAGTCGCAGGGGAAAGAGCCGAATTGCCGCGATCGACATCGGTACCAACAGCATCCGCCTGATCGTCGCCGAGGCCGCGGCGGACGGGACTTATCGGGTGCTGGACGACGAGAAGGAGATCACGCGGCTGGGACGCGGGTTACACGCGACGGGCAGGCTCGACCCCGCGACACAGGAGCACTCGGCGATCACGATCGCCCGGATGAAGTCCATCGCCGCGGGGTACGGCGCCGAGGAACTGCGGGTGGTTGCGACCGCGGCGTGCCGGGAAGCATCAAATGCGCCGCAGTTCATCCAACTCGTCCGCGAGCGGGCCGATCTGGAAGTTGAGGTGATCGGACCGGAAGAAGAGGCATTGCTCGCGTATCGATCCGCCGCGGGCGCATTCGATCTGGCCGGGGTCCCGGCGGCCGTCGTTGACATCGGCGGAGGAAGTCTGGAGGTCGTGCTTTCGGCCGGGGCATCGCGAGGGGACATCCGCGCCGCCGGGCTGGGCGGCGGCGTGATCGAACGCGTGCACAGCCTGCCGCTGGGCGCGGTCAGGCTGACCGAGCAGTTCGGCGGGCCGGAGCGCTCCAGCGGCAAGCGGTTCCGCGATCTGGTTCGCCATGTGCGCGAGAAACTCCGGAAGGCGATCGGGAAGCCGCCGCTGGTTCCGCAGATCGTCGTCGGAACAGGGGGGACCTTCACCACGCTTGCCACGATCCTGGCACACAAGGAACTTGGCCCCGCAGCGGCCGGCCTGTTCTCGGGGGTCGTCCAGGGGAAGGAGATCCGGAGGGCCGAACTCCGGCACCTGCTGGAGTACCTGCGCGAGTTGAGCGTGAAGGAGCGGTCGAAGATTGCCGGACTCCCCGCGGACCGCGCGGACATCATCGTCGCGGGGCTGGCGGCGATCGACGAACTGCTGGGTTTTCTGCAGGCAAACAGCGTGTTTGTGCACGAGGGCGGGATCCGCGACGGCCTGCTGCTCTCGATGGTTCGCGGCGGCCGGAGCGACTCGCCGGCACGCGACATCAGCCCGCTCCGGGCGGTGAAGCGGTTCGCCAAGTCGTGCAGTTTCGAGGCTGCGCACGCGGGCCATGTCACCCGGCTGGCGCTGCGGATCTTCGACCAACTCGGCGCGCAGTCCCAGGCGATCGGTCCCGCTCACACGGCCCCGGGCACACGATTCGATGCCCGCGACCGCCTGCTGCTCGAGGCCGCGTCGATCCTGCACGATGTCGGGTATCTGGTGAACTACGCCTCGCACCACAAGCACTCGTATCACCTGATCGTGCATGCGGATCTGCCCGGCCTGACCAGCCGGGAGGTGCAGGTGATCGCGAACATTGCGCGGTACCACCGTGCCGCCGAGCCGAAACCGACCCACCGCAACTTCACAACGCTGAACGAAGAGGACCGGTTACGCGTTCGCGCGCTCGCGGCGATCCTGCGCATTGCCGACGGCCTGGACCGGACGCACATGCAGCAGGTCGAGGACGTGATCGTTCGCGTCGACAAGTCGGACGTGTTCATCGACGTCCGCGCCGAGTCGGAGCCCGCGGTGGACATCTGGGGCGCGGCACGCAAGGCACGGCTCTTTGAGCGCGTATTCGGACGCGCGGTGCACATCGAGTGGCGCGCGGGGGCCGATACCGCGACATCGTCCGCACCAGCAACACACCCTGTTCCAGTTGAAATAACTCCTGCCTGAACAAGGGTGAGATTCGGAAGTTCAACCCGGTGCAAATTCGAGACTTGCGCAACTTGGCGGTCGTGGGCGAACGCGGTCACCTTTGGACCAGGGCGGTTCGGACGAGATCTGCAAGTCGATTGTTTGCAAGGCCTTAGAGATAACGTCTTTGGTTATTCGGACGTTGAAGCCGTCAGGGGCGAGAAGAATTTGCCGCAAGTATCGGTGAGGCCGGAATTTCGGCTGAAAAGTCTTGACCCCCAAAACTGGTTGTGATACAACGGTCACTGCTCGCGAGCATACGAGCGGGTCTTGGGCCATGGAGGCTCAGGAGAGCAAGGGTGCTCAGGTTGGTTTGGTTTGGGTCATTCGTTCCTTGGAGCCAGCCACAAGTCATCGGAGGCAACCGGCGGCAGGTGGTAAGGCAAAACGCACGCACTCACAAGCGACGAGTTGGTTCTCGTCGCTGCGGGCGAAACGTGGTTTCGTTCATGTGTTCCTGATTTTTAGGAGGTTCTCAGATGGTCCGTATGTGTGATATCATGACTCTCGCCTGTGCGACCGTCATGGCGGCTGGTACCGCCGCGACGGCAAACGACAAGGCCGCTGCGCCCGTTCAGGGGCAGCCGTCCGCCACGACCCCCGGCAGCTTCCGTCAGGTGATGGGCGCTGACTGGACGGGCGTGGTTACCCGTGGCATCAGCGATGGCTGCAACTGCCCGAACTCCGCCAACTCCTGGTGGAACGGCGAGTGGGATCACCTGGACGGCCAGGTCTCTCACGAAGGCGGCGGCGCTCCTCAGGGCGCTGTTGCTGCCGACGACTTCTACCTCTGCTCGGGGTACATCCACAACCTGAAGTCGATCTCGGTCACCGTCCTGAACAACAGCTCGTTCGGTCTCAACCGCGCACGTCTGGAGATCTACTCCGACTGCAACGGCTGCCCCGACCAGCTCCTCTACGTCCTCAAGAAGCACTCCGTGCAGTCGCAGGGCCCGGCGGGCAACGGCTTCACCGAGTACGTCTACACCTTCGAGATCAACGATCAGCAGGAAGGCACCTGCCCGGGCGAGGCTGTCCGCGGTGACATCTGCAGCACCGGCGGCATCGACCCCAACTGCGTCCGCAACATCGCCCTCCGCGGCGGCACCTACTGGCTCTCCGTGGTCGGCAAGACCGACGGTCAGATGTCTGACCTGACGTTCTGGGCGACCACCGGCAACGCCACCAACCACCCGTTCAGCGAGATCAAGGGCTCCGTCGCCAAGAAGCGCGAAGGCGTCCCCCCGACGAACTGGAACAACCCCTGGGACTACAGCGGTTCTCAGTGGCGTTCGGTTGAGGAATGCTGCGTCGGCTGCACCGACCTGGCCTTCCGCGTCTGCTTCGACTCCTGCAAGATCCTGCTTGACAACGGCCGCGACATCGGCGAGGGCGCGACCGCGCTCCTCAAGGGCGCTCGCTCCGAGCGTTCGGGCCTGATCCGCAACAGCCGTGCGGCCGACGACTTCGTCGTCCCGCCCTGCTCGGACTTCCAGCTCTGCCACATCGAGGGCTGCGTCTACACCAACTGCGACCCGGCGTTCCGCGGCTTCTACGAGATCTACCGCAACGATTGCCGCCTGCCGTACTTCGTCTTCGGTGATTCCCCGCTGTTCAGCGGCTACACCACGAAGCGAGTCTGCCTCGGCTACGAGGTCTCGATCGACGGCGTCTCCGGTCTCGATGCGTACCGCCTCGAGTTCCACAAGATCGCCAATCAGGTCCTGAACTCCGGCCAGCAGTACTGGATCTCCATCGGCGTCGATGACACCTTCTCCTTCATCGAGCGTGGCTACTTCTGCCGCAACCGCTACTGCGATCGCTCCTGCGACATCAACTTCAACCCCGGTGCGGTCCTCGACCCTGCCGCGACCTACGTCAACGGCGGCGTGACCACCTGGCGGAGCACGAAGGACTTCCCCGCTCGCTGGGGCACCAACGGCACCGACTTCGCGTTCACGATCGCGGGCAAGAACGTCGCGCCGGCCACCGGCCCGAACGCCAACCCCGCCTGCCTTGCTGACGCCAACAACGACGGCGTTGTTGAGGTCGCTGACATCTTCGCCTTCCTGTCCGCCTGGTTCGCCGGCTGCCCGTAATCTCGCGTAAGCGAGTGCACGGGACGCTCAAAGCGTCCAAGCATCAGAAAGACTGAAAAGTCACACGCAACGCCCCGGGATTCGTCCCGGGGCGTTGTTTTTTTGATCCAGCAAGTCGCGCGGGGTGAATCCGCGGAACACCGCACGGCCGAACCCGAAGATTGCCGCCGCGGCGACGCCGCCCGTTCCCGCCCCGGCACATCATGGTCTGCGCCCTTGCAATCCCAACCGCACACAGCACACACGCACCGCTGATAGAATCGGGCTCTGGAACGACGCGTGGAGATCGCTTGCAAGTCGGCATTCTTGAACGAGTTTCGAAGGGTCAGCAGGGCGCGGTGCAGGAGTGCATCGACCGGTATGGCGGTCTGGTCTGGTCGCTTGCGCGGCGGCTGTCGGCGAACCCGTCGGATGCTGAAGACGCGGTTCAGGAGATCTTTCTCGATCTGTGGCGGAGCGCTCCTCGCTTCGACCCCTCGGTGGCGGCGGAAGCGACCTTTGTCGCGATGATCGCCCGGCGAAGGCTGATCGACCGGTCCCGCCGGGCCGGGCTGAGGGCGATGCCCTCGCTGGACGCGGGCGAATCCAATGAAGGACCGGGAGACGATCGCCCACGACCGGAGGTCAGTGCGGAAGTCGGCGAAGATGCGGAACGTGCCGCGCTGGCGCTGGAGAGCCTGAAGCCCGAGCAGCAGCGCGTGCTCCGCCTGTCGATTTACCACGGGCTGTCTCACGAGCGGATCGCCGAGACAACGGGCATGCCGCTGGGAACGGTCAAAACCCACGTTCGCCGAGGGCTGATCCGGCTTCGCGAGATCCTCAGCGGAGACGCCCCGGGCGCCGAGGAGGTCGTGTCATGACGACCGCACCGGCACCCGGAGCCAATCGTCTGCTCGAACTGCTCGCGGATCGGGCCGTGCAGGGCCTTGGCGCCATCGACGCGGCGGAACTGGATGTCCTCCTGCGCCGAGACCCCGAGGCGAGCGACTCGCTCGACCTCGCCGCGGCCGCTGCCGACCTTGCCATGCTCGGCGGCGCGATCGAGCCGATGCCCGAACGCCTTCGGCGCAATCTGTCGGATATGGGCCGCGTCTGGCAAGCGGCTGAACCGGAGGTGAGTCGACCGCGATCACGGCAGATCCCGCGCCGGCTCCCGATGATTGCGTGGACGGGCTGGATCGCCGCGGCGGCGGCGGTCGCTCTGGCCGCAACCGGCTGGTGGATGCGGCCGATGGGCAGCCGCTCGGCGACCGAGTCCCTTCGCGCATTGCGGTCGCGGGCGACCGACCTCCAGACGCTGCCCTGGGCCGCGGGTCCCTCGGAAGCCCCTCCCGGCGCGACGGGAGAGGTCGTATGGAGCCCCAGCCTGCAAGAGGGCTACATGGTCTTCCGGAACGTGAAGCCGAACAACCCCTCGACCGAGCAGTACCAACTCTGGGTCTTTGATGCGGCCCGCGATGAGCGCTTCCCGGTCGACGGCGGCGTGTTCGATGTCGCTTCCACGGGCGAGTGCGTGGTTCCGATTCACACGTCGGTGAAGGTGGAGAAGGCAACGCTGTTTGCCGTCACAATCGAGCGGCCGGGCGGTGTGGTGGTGTCGGACCGCTCGCGTCTCCCGCTGGTTGCCATGCCGCCCAAGGGCGGCTAGGCCCGCACGCCCATCAAGTTCCGGACTTTGTCGCGCAGCGCGTCCACGGATCGCCGTGCTGGATGCCGGCAGGATCCGGGCGTGCGGCACGCCAGGTCCAAGAACCAATCCATGGGAGGTCGTTCACCCGGTGTTGCCGACCAAGAGGGCGCTCGGGCGGATTCCGCCACCGATAACCCGATTCATGTCCGTCAAATCGGGAGTTTTTTCTCGCGAGTGAGGACCGGCATCCAAGTCGGACCTGGGATCCGCCGATAGGCAGGGGTGAGTCATTGGCCGGAGCCCGTTCATGAGCACCTCGCAGCGAACCTTCGACCAGGTCAAGTCGATCCTGGGCAAACTTGACCGGGACATCGACGCCGCTCGCGAGCGTCGCCTCCAGCAGCGGACGTTTGCCGCGGCGGCGGCCGCGCCGACGGGGGCGTTCATCGCTCAATCGACGCCGCCGATCCCGGTGCGCACAGCCGCGCCGGCCCAGCCATCGCCTCTGCCGGCGAATGACCCGGGTCGCTCCGGATATGGCCGAGCCCGGCCGCTCCGCGCAGACGATCGCCCCGCCTTTCCCCCGACCCAGCCCCGTCCGTAAGCCTGCTGATCCCGCCGCGGCGTCGATACGCCGCGGCTTCCGCCCCCCACAACCCGATGCGTGGTGTTCCAACGATGTTGCGGAACCTGCGAAAACTCCTTGGCGTTGACTCGACGGGCACCGATCCCGGTGCGCTCGAGCCCACCCGCCCTGTCGCCGGAGTCGCGACGTCGAGCAGCGGCCTGGCGACGCACGCCGTGCTGGGCCAGACGCTCGTCGTCACGGTCATCCCTCCCGATCTCAACGCCTTCATGGCCAACGAGATCAACCATGAACTCCGGACGCTCCTCGAGGGCACACCGGGTGTTCGCAACCTCGTGCTCGATCTCGAGAACATCGAGTACCTCGACTCCGCGGGCCTGAACGCCTTTGTGGACCTGCTCTCGGTCGTGCGGGAGCGGCAGGGCCGCATCGCCGTCGCCGCGGCGACGCAGCAGGTCGAAGTCCTCTTCAAACTCACGCGGCTCGAACTGGTGTTCTCGATCCGTCGCACCGTCATCGAGGCGGTCGACGCCATCGAGCGTGCAGGCTGAGCGGGCCTGCGCAAGACTAAGCCGGAGACGTGCATTTGCCCAGGCATCCGGGGCCGGTCAGCCGGGACGGTTCGGCGACACGGTCGCCGCGAGCCAGCGCTTCACACGATCTTCGAGCGCCGGCAGCGGGAGCGGCCCGGCGCCGAGAATGGCCTCGTGGAACTCGCGGACATTGAAGTTTGAGCCGAGTTGCCGCTCGGCGAGTGACCGCAGTTCGCGGATCTTGAGTTCACCCATCTTGTACGCGGTGGCCTGCCCCGGCCACGCGATGTAGCGGTCCACTTCGCGCTCGATGTTGTGGGCCGAAAGCCCGGTATTGGCGAGCATGAAGTCGATCGCCCGCTGCCGCGTCCATTTCATGGCGTGGATGCCTGTATCCACCACGAGCCGGCACGCTCGCCACATCTCGTAGGTCAGGCGGCCGAAGTCGTCGTACGGATCGGTGTAGAAGCCCTTCTCCCCGTCCCCGACTTCCAGGCCCAGTCGCTCGGCGTACAGCGCCCAGCCTTCGCCGTAGGCCGTGAGCCAGACCATGGTGCGGATGGGGTGCACGCCTTCGAGTTCTTCGTGCAGGGCGCACTGCAGGTGGTGACCTGGGACCGCCTCGTGCAGCGTCAACGCCGTCATCTCGTACTTGGCGCGCTGGTCGAGTCGATAGGTGTTGGCCATGAACCAGGCCGGGATGCCGGCCTTGAGCGAGCCGCGGTAGTAGTAGGCCGTGGGCGACGTCTTCGCGGCGAAGCGCGGGATCTCGCGCACACCGTATGACAGGCGCGGCAGCGACTTGAACAGACGGGGCAGTTCGGCATCGATGCGCTTGGCGATATCCCGATAGCCGCGGAGAAGGTCCTCCGGATCGGTGTAGTAGAACCGCGGGTCGGTGCGGAGATACTCGAGAAACGCCGCGAACTGGGCATCTTCGGCGAGGTCGGCCTTTCGGGGCCAGTCGGTCCGGGCGATCACGGTCATCATCTCCGCGCGGATCCTCGCGACCTCCGACAGGCCAAGGGCGTGCACCTGCGCGGCGGTGACGGGGAGGGTGGTGTGGTGCAGCAACGCGGCGTCGTAGGCCGCGACGCCGTCCACGCCTTCGGAGATGCCGACGCTGTCGCGGCACCGCGGGATGTACTCATCGCGCAGGAACGACTCCAGCCTCGCGAATGCCGGGCCGATGCCCTCGGCGATTGCTTTGCGCGCCCGCGAAGCAGTAGCGTCGTCTTCCGGCAGTTTCCTGAACGGCGCAAAGAAGGGGGTGATCGTGGGGGTTCGGGCGCTCTCGACGATGCTCGCGCACTGCTCGACGGTTCCCGTGAGCGTCACCCGCGGCGGGACACGCCCGGCGGCAAGGCCGTTGCGCATGTTCCGGATGTAGTCGTCGATCTGTGCCGGAATGGCTTCGAGCCGGGCCGCGAAGTCGGGATAGTCGCGGGTCTCGGTGAACGCCAATCGCTCGGCCATCTGCGGCAGCGAGACCTGCGGCCCGTTCTGGCTGCTGATGGGCGAATGCTCGGGATGGAACGCCGCGCTCCGTAGTTCCGAGTCGAGTTCAAACTCCAGCACACCGGCCTCGGTGAAATCGGACTCGGTCCATTGGGCATGCTCGAGGGCTTTCAAGCGAGCAAGACGATCCGCGATCTCGTTTGTGCGCCGGGCGGTTGCCTCCGGCGAGACGTCTTCGAGTTTGTCGTTGAAGCGCTTGTCGCCGCGGCCGCTGGCCAACTGCGGTGATTCGCGCAGCATCCACTCGACATGCTCATCGAGGATCCGCAGCAGGGCCGACGAGCGGCCCAATCTCCATGTCTCGTGCCCTCCGGCGGCCGCGAGCGCCTGCCCCGGGCTTGACGGCTGATCGGCGGCTGGCTGCCGCGGCAAGGCGGTCGACGCGCCCAGACCGAAGAACGCGGAGGCCAACAATCCCGCACGCAGGAAGTGCACGCTTGTCATGACCGGAGCGTACCCCCATGTGCTCGACTTCGGCTATTCTGTGTTCATGGTGAGCGCAGCGCGACGAAGACGGGCCTGGATTCTGCTGCTGATCGTCTGGGCGGGGATCGGCGGCGTGGCGATCGCCCGGTACGTGGAAGGCAAGCGCGATGCCGCGGCCAGGTTGGACCGCGAAGCGGCCGAGCAGGCGGCGTTGCGCGCGATGAACCAGATGGCACCGCCGTCGACCCCCGATGCAAGCCCCTCACCCCCCCCGGAGCCAGCCGCGCAGCCCGGCGGCTCGGAACCCGGTGACTCGGCGGCGCCAAAGTCCGGCGCGACACCCTCACGACCAGCGAACAAGGGCTGAACCGGCTTGGCCGAACTGCCGAATGAGAGCAGCGAGCGGCCTCGGCCGGGTTGCCTCCGGCGGCACGGCCGATAGGATTGCGGGCGTTTGGATCGATCTGTTAGGGGATTAGTGTAACGGTAGCACGAGTGACTCTGACTCACTTAGTCTAGGTTCAAATCCTAGATCCCCTGTTTTCCTGCCGAGACGTCGGTAGATCGCAAGTCTGGCTGCGATAAGCACTTCGATGGCCTATCGGCGAGACTCGCTGACGACCTTGCCATCGATCAACACGCCGACGCAGTGCGTGGTGTACTCGAAAGGGTCCCCGTCGTAGAGCGCGATGTCGCCGTCCTTGCCGACCTCGAGCGAGCCGACGCGCTTGTCGATTCCCAGGATCCGCGCGGCGTCGATGGTGATTGTCGCGAGGGCCTGGTCGAAGGTGAGGCCGTTGGCCGCGGCGATCGCGGCCTCGAACAGCACGATGCGGGTCTTGGGCACGTAACTCTCGTAGCCGCTCTGCAGGGCGATGGTGACGCCCGCGGCACGGAGTTTGGCGGCGGTGGTGAACGAGGCGTTCTCCAGTTCGCCGACGGCCCGCATCATGGAGGGGTGAATGATGACGGGGATGTGCTGCTTTGCCAGGCGTTCGGCGAGCATGGGGCTCTCGGCGGCACCATCGAGGATGAGTCTGAGGCCGAACTCCTCGCGCAGACGGAGCGCCGCCTCGATGTCCTGGGCACGCTGGGCGGTGATGAGGAGCGCGACTTCCCCCTTCAGCACGCGGGCCAGCGTTTCGAGCCGGAGGTTGCGGTCGGGCTTCTTGTCGGCGTCGGCCTTGGTGAACCTGTCGTCGTACTCCCGGGCCTTGATGAGTTCGGCCCGGAACATGGCGATGATCTTGGCCCGGGTGCCGGGGGCTTTTCCTCCGTCTTTCTCCGCCCAAGGCCCGAGCGTGCAGGCAACCGCACCGAGGGGGCTGACAAGGGCCTCTTCCACCGTATTGCCGACCGTCTTCACGATGATGGTCTGCCCGCTGATCGTCTCTCCGGGGGCATGGCCCGTGTGGACGGTGGTAATGCCGAACGAGCGGACATAGCCGACCAGCAGATCCTGCGGGTTGTAGGCGTCGAGCGCGCGGAGTTCCGGCTGGATCGGCGCGGACCGTTCGAGTTGGTCGCTGTCGGCACGCGAGTTGTACAGGCCCGACAGGCCCACCGTGGAGTGCGCATCGATCAGGCCGGGAGTGGCGATCGGCGCCTCGATTACACTGTACCCGGCGGGGATCCGCACATCCGCGGCCTTGCCGATGGCGGCAATTTTCCCGTCGGTGAGCACGACGACGCCGTTATCGATCGTGCCGGCCGGACCCATCGTGCACAGGCGAGCGGCCTTGATGGCGACTTGTGCCGCGGCGTGCGGAGCCAGGACCGCGATGGCGATCGCGCCCGCGGCGGGGCACAACGACCGACGGAAGAGACGGGCGAGCAGTTTCTTCACTGTCCACCCCCGTTGCCGCTCTGCCACTGCGTCCCGGAGCGGCCGAACATGAACGAGCCGACATCGAAGCAGCAGAAGTACGGCACCTGGTCACGCCCGGCGCCGAAGCCACCCTCGGCGTACAGACGGTCTTTCTCGTTACTTCGATCGAAGACCTTCATGCCCTCGACCCAGGTCTGCTCGACCTTGGTGTAGACGCTGAACGGATCGCCCGAGAGGATGATGAAGTCCGCATCCTTGCCCGCTTCGAGCGTGCCGACGCGGTCGGCCAGGTCGAGCATCTCCGCGCCGCGGATGGTGAGGGCCTTGAGCGCACCCTCACGCGACATGCCCGCGCGAACAGCGAGCGCGGCCATGCGAAAGAACAGCCGCGAATCGGTGATCCAGTCATCGGTGTGGAACGCGACCTTGACCCCGGCCTTCTCGAGCACCGCCCCGGTCTCCATGTTGAGTTCCGCGGCCTCGAGTTTGCCGCCGGGCGAGTCGACGAGGATGACCGAGCACGGCACGCCGGCCGCGGCGATCTCGTCGGCAACCTTCCATGCCTCGCTCACGTGATGGAGGACGACGCGGAAGCCGAACTCCTGCTTGAGGCGGAGCACGGTCATGATGTCGTCGGTGCGGTGGGTGTGATGATGGACCATTCGCTTTCCGTCGAGCACTTCGACAAGCGCCTCCATGCCGATGTCACGGGCCGGCGGATCGGGCGGCTTGGGTTGGTCCTCGGGCTTTGCGCCCGCGGCGGCCGCGACGGGCGGGGCCGCGGCCTTGTCTCCCCGGGCTTTGTACTCAACGGCCCGCGTGAAGGTCTCGCGGACCATGGCCGCGGCCTTGCCCCGCGTGCCGGCGAAGGGCGGATCGCGCATGGGATTGGTCCCGTTGGCCATCTTCATGCCGCCCATCGGCGCGCCGGCCTTATCGTGAATGGTCATCTGCTCGATGCTGGTGGCCGGGCGGACTTTGACGTAGACGGTCTGGCCGCTCATGAGGTGACCGGAACCGGGCATGAGGTTCAGCGTCGTGAGACCGCCCGCGGACGCACGTCGAAACCCCGAGTCCAGCGGATTGATCGAGTCGGAGACGCGGACGTCGGGTTGAATCGTGGCGCTGCCGTCCGCGCCGCCGACCCCGCCGATGTGGTTGTGCGTATCGACGAGCCCCGGCATGATGACCTTGCCGGCACAGTCCATGGTCGTGGCGCCGGCGGGAATAGAGACCGACGCCGCGGGGCCCGCGGCAAGGATGCGCCCATCCTTCACCACCAGGGTGCCGCGCTCGATCTCATCGCCCGAGATGGTGATGAGGCGTGCGTTCGTCAACGCGACAGGAACATCCTGGCCCGCTGCGTACGAGGCACAGAGCAGCAGGGTCACGATCTGCAACAGCGACTTTGTCAAAGCACCTCTCCGATTCCCCGGACCGGGTAATAGGTGGAGCATATGGGACTGGACGGCACCGAGCGGGAAATCTCTTCCCCCAACGTGCTTCAGGGGCGGTTCGACGGCAGAGGCATGGTCGGTCTTGAGGTGTCGTCGGGACCGGAATCGGCGTTCTGCCGCCACTTGACCGCGCCGGCCGGGTCTCCGAGGTTGTCGCAGCAAGTGGCGATGCCGCGGGCGCAGGCGATGCGCCAGGGGAAGGTCGTGGCGACACAGCGATAAAACGTCGTCCAGGCGGTTTCGAAGTGCTCCTTCGCGGGTTCCCACTGACCCTGAGCCAGGAGGACGCTGCCACGGGCAAACGAAATCTGGGCGTACTGGTCGGGGACGATGTTGGGCGAACTCGTCGCGACCCGGATCGCGTGTGACGAGAGCCTCTGTGCCTCATCGGCGGCGCCGAGTTTGGAGAGCGACACGGCCAGGCCCGCCTCGGCGAGCGCCACCACGTGGTGATCGGGCCCGAGCGAGGGCGTGAGCATCTCGATGACACGGCGATACTCGACGGCCGCTTCCTCATCGCGTCCGTCGAGGGCGAGGAACCACGCGAGATACCTGCGCGAGTTGGCGACCATGAGAAGGTCCCACATCTCGCGCGGGGGCGACTCGTGGATCTTCTGCGCGCGGAGCGTGAGTTTGACGGCCTCGTCCGCCCGTCCCTCGTAGCCGTAGACCACGGCGGCTTCCTCGATGCAACTGAGCACGGAGCGGTCGAACTCGCCGCGGCGGCGGGTGAGAATCGCGGCGGCGCGGAGCGCGGCTTCCCGCTTTGACGCGATCACGCGTTCGCCATCGGCGGAGGCCATCTGGGCGATCAACACGCGGAGCAGGGACGGGTCATCGGACCCGAGAAGCCGCTGCTGCAGATCGAGCAGCCGGCCGAGGGCCTCGGTTCGGCCGGTGAGCATCGGCACGCACCAGTCGCCGCGATCGGGCTCGCGGTACTGGGGAATGTCGGCCCGGATGAGGCCGGCGAGGGCAGCGGTTGGCGAGGGTTCACGAGCGCCGGACCATGCGAGACGGATGATCTGCGTGAGGCCCGACTCCGGCGCGAGTTCGACAAAATCGGCGGCATCGGAGAGCGAGGCGAGCAGGTCAGGGTCTTCCGGGGGAAGCCTGCGGAACCGGCGCACGAGCGACTCCCGGAGCGGAGACTCTGCCTGTGCGGGGTCGCGCTTGCCGATCCAGACACGAGCCTCGAGCGCGGTCATCGCGGCGATCCGGAGGTCCGCCTCCTGATCCGTGAGGGTGCGGAAGGTCCGCAGGGCCTGCTCCGCCTCCCTCACCGCGGCCTCGGTGTCGCCGAGTTCGAGGAGCGCGCGGGCGAGCAGACCACGCGTGTCGGCGGTCGCGAGTGCATCGTGGCCGAGCAGTTTCTCCCGCATGGCGAGCGCTTCGCGGCAGAAGGCAACCGCTTCGGGGATGCGGTTGCGCACAAGCGTCACGCCCGCGATTTCGTGAAGCGTCGAGGCGATCTCCGGATGCTCCGCTCCATACTTCTCGCGCAGTTGGATGAGCCCGGAGCGGAGGGCGACTTCCGCGTACTCGACAAGCCCGAGCGCCTTGCCGCTGCCGAAGTCGGTATACACACCACCCCACATGCGGCGCAGGGCCTGGTCGAGGTCGGGGTCATCGTCGAACGCGCCGGTTTCGAGCCGGTAGTACAGCCGCCCGAGACCGCTACCGATGAGCCAGGCGGCATCGGACTTGGCCAGTTCCGCGTTGGGGAGCGCGGCGCGGAGCAGTTCGGTCACGGCGCGAGCACGAACACTCTCCGCCCGCGCCTGGTCCTTCTCGAAAGCAGCGCGGCGGGCGGAGGCCGCGGCGTTGTTCACGCTCCACGCGACCGCGATTCCCGCGGCCATCAGCACGAGCAGCGCGGCGGCGGCCAGGGCGAGCCTGTTGCGGTTCACCAGCACCGCCTTGCGGAGCAGGTACCAGCCGGATCCGCTGCGCGCCTCGACCGGCGCGCCGGCGAGATAGCGCTCGATGTCGCGGGCAAAACTCGCCGCGGACTGGTATCGCCGCTCCTTCTCTTTCGCCAGGGCTCGCAGGACGATCGCCTCAAGGTCCGCCGGGATCGCGGGGTCATGGCGGCGCGGGGGCACGGGCTCGGCTTCGCTGATGGTCCTGGCGATATCGAACAGCGAGCCGCCGAGTTCGTACGGCATCGCGCCGCACAGCAGGCGGTAGAGGATCACGCCCAGGGAGTACACGTCGGTGAGACCATCCACGTCATCGGGGCGCCCGGAGACCTGCTCCGGCGAGGCATATGCGGGCGTGCCGGCGAACTCGCCCGTCTGGGTCGTGCGGATCCCGGGCGCGGCGGCGATCCCGAAGTCCAGCACGACCGGACGCCCATCCGCGGTGACCAGGATGTTGTCCGGCTTCAGATCGCGGTGGATGACGCCGTTCAGGTGGGCGTGGTGGATGGCCCGGCACACATCGATGAACACGCGGAGCATGGCCAGACGTCTTTCGGCCGGGCTCGCCCCTGGCGGCTTCCACGCGTCCAGCGGCACTCCGTCGACGAACTCCATCACCACCGCGATGCGCCCGTCGGCGAGCGTGCGCGACTCGAAAACGGTGACGATGTTGGCGTGCCTGAGCCGCGCAGCGATCTCCGCCTCGCGTTCGGCGCGGATGCGCTGCCGGGCCGTCGCCGCGTCGCCGGCGATGAGCGTCTTGATGGCGACCGTACGCGACGTCGACTCCTGGCGGGCGCGGTAGACAACGCCCTGCGCACCGGCGCTCAGCACGCCCAGCGTCTGGTACCCGGGGATCCGCGGCGAGCCCTCCGGACCCAGCGCCGCGCGCGTCAGCGTGCGGGCACGGGAGACGAAGGTCGCCTCCTGCTTCGCTTCCTCGACTCGTGCGCGGCAGGACTCGCACGATGCGAGGTGCGAGACAACCTCGGGAGCGACGCTCTCGCCCGCCGCCACACGCTCGATGTCGACCACGCCCAGGCAACTCGACCCTTGGGCGCTCATCTCAGGCGTCCTCTTCAAATGCCGCGGTCATTTCTTCGACCAGGCTGCGCAACCGCTTGGTCACGCGGCTGCGGGCGACGTAGACCTGGTCGACGCTCATCCCGCACTGCGCCGCGGCCTCCTGCGCCGGCACGCCGCGAAGACCGACCAGTTCGAATGCCTGGAGCGTTCGGTCATCAACGGAGGACTCGTCCCGCACGACGGCAAGAGCACGCTGAAGGATCTGACGGTCGCGTTCATCGGTCCAAAGGGAGCGCAGCCGATCTTCGTCGGCGATCTCGGCCATCGCGGTCGCGCCCGGGTTGGTCTCGCGCTTTCCCGAGCGGATCATCTTCAGCGTCGTGTGGTGCGCGATGCCCAGGATCCACGAACTGAGCCTGCCCTTGCCGCGGTCGTACCGGCCGTCGCGATAGGCCTTCACGAACTCGGAAAGAGATTGCTGCGCGACCTCCTCGGAGTCCGAGTCGCTCAGACCCAGTTGCCGCGCCAGGCCGCGGATCACCGGGCGATATCGAGCGTCCAACTGCACCCATGCAGGCTCGTTGCGGTGGTCGCGCAGCGCATCGAGCAACTTCGTGGTGGTGCGGTTGGCGAGAATCGTTTCCGACGATGCCAAGTGAGGGAACTCCCAGTACCAGCATAATCGCTGACACAGGAAGGACGTAGAAAAGCGGCTGCTGCACAGCACATTGCAACGTGAGCATTCTGTTTGGATGTTCCCGGAACCACCATATCGCCGCGCCTCGCGGCACGGTGCGCGACCGATTTTGGGACTTCTGCCTCGCACCGCTGATTCGACGGACACGTTTGTCCGGTGCGAGGAGCGGGACTCAGCGGCCGGCGTTGGGCTTGAAGATGCGGAACAGCCGCGTCAGCGGGTCATAGAACTCGTCGACCACGCGCTCCTTGAGCGGGATGATCGAGTTGTCGGTGATCGTGATGTGCTCCGGGCAGACCTTGGTGCAGCACTTGGTGATGTTGCAGTATCCCAGCCCGTGCTGGTGCTTCAGATCTCCGAGGCGGTTCTCGGTGTCGAGCGGGTGCATCTCCAGCGCGGCGGTGTAGACGAACAGCCGCGGGCCGACGAACTCCTCGTGCTTGTGGTGATCTCTCAGGACGTGGCAGACATCTTGGCACAGGAAACACTCGATGCACTTGCGGAACTCCTGCACGCGGTCGACATCGGCCTGCTGCATGCGCCAGGTGCCGTCGGGGGCGTCGGGCTTGCGCGGCTTGAACTTCTTGATCGACTTCTTCGCACGGAAGTTGTGAGAGACATCCGTCACCAGGTCGCGGATCGGCGGGAACGCCCGCATCGGCTCCACCGTGACCACCTCGCCCGGCGCGAACTCGTCCATCCGCGTCATGCACATCAGCCGCGGCTTGCCGTTCACCTCGGCGGAGCACGACCCGCACTTGCCGGCCTTGCAGTTCCACCGGCAGGCGAGGTCCGGGGCCGACTCGGCCTGGATCTGGTGGATGGCATCGAGAACCACCATGCCCTCGCTGACATTGGTCGAGTAGGTCTCGAAGCGGCCCGCGCTCCCGTCGCCTCGCCACACCTTGAACACGCCCTTGTGCGTGCCCGCGGCTGCGCCCGTAACCGACCCTGCACCTGTGCTTTGCTCGTTTGCCATTGGTTGCCCTGTCGCGCTTCCAGCCTTCGCTGGGCGTTGCTGCTCACTCCAAGACCGTCGGCCTCTGGCCCGACTCCTGCCCGAACCACAGCCCATACCCGTCGGGATCGCGGACTTCGAACTCCATCGTGCCGTGCACCGTCACGCGGACGTCTGTTGCCGCGAGCGTGCGCCGGATGTTCTCGATCGTGGCCACGCTACTTGTTCTCCTCGACCACTTGCTGGAGTTCCGCGGGCAGAGGCCTGACCGGTTCGCGGATCACCCGCATCTGCCCATCGCCGCCCTTGCGGAGGATGATGTTGAACTTGGCGCACTCGGCGCTCTTCTCGGGATAGTCCTCGCGGAACTGCGCGCCGCGACTCTCTTTGCGCTCCACCGCCGCTTTCGCGATCGCCTCGGAGACGGTGAGCAGATTGCCCAGGTCGATCGATGTGTGCCAGCCGGGGTTGTATTCGCGGTGCCCGCTCACGCCGACCTTCGCGGCGCGGGCCTTGAACTTGCCGATCATCTCGATCGCCCGGAGCATCTCGTTCTCGGTCCGGACGATGCCCACCAGGTCCTGCATCGTTCCCTGGAGTTCGTGCTGAACGTTGAAGGCATTCTCGCCGCCGGCCTCGCCGCGGTCGAAAGGGGCGAGCGCGGCGCGGATCGCCTCATCGACCTGTGCGCCGTTGATCGTGCCGGCGCCGCGCTCCTTGGCGAACTTCGCGGCGTACTCGCCGGCCCGCTTGCCGAAGACCACGAGGTCCGAGAGCGAGTTGCCGCCAAGACGGTTGGCCCCGTGCAACCCCGCCGCGACCTCGCCCGCGGCGAACAGCCCCGGCACCGTGCTCATCTGCGAGTCACCATCGACCCGCACGCCGCCCATGATGTAGTGGGTGGTCGGACCGACCTCCATCGGCACCTTTGTGATGTCGATGTTCGCCAGCGTGATGAACTGGTGGTACATGCTGGGGAGTTTCTTCTTAATGTGCTCCTCGCTGTTGGCGACCTTGGACTTGATCCAGGCGATGTCGAGGAACACGCCGCCGTGCGGGGAGCCGCGACCGGCCTTGACCTCGCGGTTGATGCACCGCGCGACGTGGTCGCGGGTGAGCAGTTCGGGCGGTCGGTTCGCGTTCTTGTCGCCGGTGACGTAGCGCCACCCCTCCTCTTCGTCCTTGGCGGTCTGGCCGCGATAGTTCTCGGGGATGTCGTCGAACATGAACCTGCGGCCGTCCTTGTTCCGCAGGACGCCGCCCTCGCCGCGCACGCCCTCGGTCACAAGGATGCCGCGCACGCTCGGCGGCCAGACCATCCCGGTGGGGTGGAACTGCACGAACTCCATGTCCAGCAGGTCCGCACCGGCGTGATAGGCCAGCGCGTGACCGTCGCCGGTGTATTCCCAGGAGTTGCTGGTGATGCGGAACGCCTTGCCGACGCCGCCGGTCGCAAGCACCACCGCCTTGGCCTTCCACACACGGAAGCGGCCACGCTCGCGGTCATAGCCCAGTGCGCCGACCACCCGGTCGCCGTCCTTGAGGAGCGTGACGACCGTCATCTCCATGTAGACATCGATTCCCTGGTGGATGCCGTGATCCTGAAGGGTGCGGATCATCTCCAGGCCGGTGCGGTCGCCGACGTGCGCCAGCCGCGGGTAGCGGTGGCCGCCGAAGTTCCGCTGCAGGATCCGGCCGTCCTTGGTCCGGTCGAAGACCGCGCCCCACGCCTCCAACTCGCGGACACGGTCGGGCGCCTCCTTGGCGTGCAGTTCGGCCATGCGCCAGTTGTTGAGGTATTGCCCGCCGCGCATCGTGTCGGCGAAGTGGACGCGCCAGGAGTCCCGGTCGTCGACATTGGCCATGGCGGCGGCCATTCCGCCCTCGGCCATGACGGTGTGCGCCTTGCCGAGCAGCGACTTGCACACCAGCGCGACGGTGCAGCCCTGGGACGACGCCTCGATGGCGGCGCGAAGCCCCGCTCCCCCTGCTCCGATGACGAGCACATCGTGCTCGAGAGTCTGATACTGCTCCATGTCAGATGATCCTGAAGTCCGTGAAAACCCCCATCGAAACCATGCGGATGTAGAAGTCGGTGAACCCGACCCAGAACAGACTGGCCCACGCCCAGATCATGTGCTTGCGGTTCAGGCACGACACGCAGTCGTATGCCGTCCGCCGGGCGTTCCCGCTGCCGATGCAGTCCTTTCGCCCGCCCACCAGGTGCCGAAGCGAGTGGCAGCCGAAGGTGTAGCCGCCAAGGAGAATCGGGTTGATGGTGAGGATCAAAGAGCCGAGCCCGACACCGAAGCCCCAGCCGCCATCCGGCCGGTTGAAGCGATACGACATCACCGCGTCCCACGCCAGCAGGAAGATGAAGGCGATCGCCAGGTAGAGGAAATACCGGTGAATGTTCTGGATGAGGAGCGGGAACTTCGCCTCGCCGCGGTAGTTCTTGCCCCGGAAGCCGGGCTCGCCCACGGCGCACGAGAGCGGATCGGCCCAGAACGCCTTGTAGTACGCCCCGCGGTAGTAGTAGCAGGTAAAGCGGAAGCCGCCCGGGGCCCAAAGGATGAACAGCGCCGGGGACAGGGGGATGAAACTCGGCCAGACGTTTTTGAGCCATTGCGGCCACTCGCCGAACCATGCGTGCCCAGTCGCCGGAATCCCGGGGACTTCGAACAGCAGCGGGGAGTAGAACGGGGAGAGATAGTTTGCCCCGCCCGCGCCCACGAAGAAGTGATTGGCCTGGAAGGCCGCCCACGTCGAATAGACGATGAACGCCATGAAACCCGCGAACACCGCCAGCGGCTGGAGCCACCAGGCGTCGGTTCTCTGCGTCGACGCCAGTGCCCGCGGCTGGGGAAGTGAGATATCCGCTCGAGACATCGGAACCCTCCGAACCCGTCCGGCCGGGACGGGGCAGGGCATGATACAGGCTCCAAGGCGTCTTGGAGTGCTTCGGAGGCACATCGACCGGGGATGCTGCCGGTAATCCTGACGGCCTCGAATCCGCAAACTGGACGAATCCCGAGTCGGACGTTCAGCGCTTTCGCCGCCGGGACGTATGGACTGATGGAGAACCCTCGATGGCCGGCCAGCCCTCCGACGACAGCCTGATGAACAACGTGCGCCGGGGCGATCAGGACGCACTCGCCACGCTGGTCCGCCGCCACGCGGCCCCCCTGCTGTCGTTTGTGGCCCGGCTCGCGGGCGATCGCTCCGCCGCCGACGACCTTTTTCAGGATGTCTGGCTGGCCGTGTGGGCACGGCGTGCGTCGTACAACACCTCCCTCCGGTTTCGACCGTGGCTGTACCGGATCGCGGCCAATCGCTGCGCCGATGCTGCGCGTCGCCGCGCACGCTCCCGCATCGGGCTCGTCGGAGACCTCGCCGGCACACCGTCCCCGGTCGCCGGTCCCGCCGAGTCACCGATCAAGGCCGAGTCCATCCACGCGGCGGATGCCGCTGTGCAGGACCTCCCGGACATCCAGCGCCAGGTGATCCTGCTCCGGCTGTTCGCATCGCTTGAGTATGGCGAGATTGCCGACCTGCTCGGCGTGCGCGAAAACACCGTCCGTTCGCATATGAGCCTTGCCCTCCGATCGCTCCGGCGCGCCTTGACACCGTGGATCGAGGCCCGCACCACCCAGGAGACCAGAGATGAACACGCGCGACCGTGAGGGCGATGTCCGGGGGATGGTGGACGCCTACGTCCACGACCTGCTCGACGCGGACGATCGGGAGTTCGTCCGGCGCCGCATCGCCGAGAGCGATGTATGGGCCGCGGCACACGCCGAAGCGCTCCGGATGCGTGACCTGCTGCGTTCCACGCCCGCGCTGGAGCCCGACGCGCGGCTCATCGACTCGACGCTCGCCCGCGTGCGTACCGACGGGCCGCGGGCCGACCGTCTCCGCAGGCGACTGATCTGGACGCCGATCTACGCCGCCGCCGCGGCCATCGCGCTGTTCCTGGGAGTGAACTTCTACTTTTCGACGCTCTCGCCATCGCCCTACGACGTGCAGGTGCTGGGGCAGACGGGGTTTCTTGCCGGGTCCGATGCGTCGCTGCGCGTCCACGTCAGGCGGGCGGATGTCAACTCCGCCGTCGCGGGGGCGGATGTCGAACTCTCGCTGCACGACACGGCGCGAAACCAGACGGTGCGGCTCGCGTCGTTCACGACCGATGACATCGGCACCGGCTCGCCCCGCTTCAAGTTCCCGGATTGGCCGGAGGGAACGTACGAACTCCGCGTCAAGGCCCAGACACCCAGGGGCGCCGAACTCATCTCGCACCGGATCGATCTCCGACGGGATTGGAGGGTCCTGCTCAGCACCGACAAGCCGGTGTATCAGCCGGGCCAGACGATCCGCATGCGGTCGCTGGGCATTCGAACGACGGGCGGCGCGCCCGTCGCGGGGGAGAGCGTGACCTTCGAGGTCGCGGATGCGAAGGGCAACCTGATCTTCCGCAACGCCACCGTCGCCAGCCGCTTCGGCATCGCCTGGGCGGACTGCCTGCTGGCGGACCTGCTCAACGAGGGTTCCTACACGGTTCGCTGCAGGATCGGCAAGGCCGAGTCTGTGCGGGCGGTCGAGGTGAAGCGGTACGTGCTGCCGAAGTTCAGGGTCGATGCCGCGATGGATCGGCCGTTCTACTCCCCGGGCGAGGCCGCCTCGGGCTCGATCGATGCGCGATACTACTTCGGCAAGCCGGTCGCCGGCGGCGCAGGGCGGGTGAGCGTGAGCATCGGCGGACCGGGCAGCGTCGCAATCGAGCCGGTTGCGCTGTCGCTCGACGCCGAAGGCCGGGGGCGGTTCGAGTTCCGGCTTCCAACGGGTCTTGCGGGATCGCCGACCACCGATGGAGATGCAACCGCTTCCGCGCTGGTTTCGGTGCGAGATGCCGCAGGGCAGGAAGTGACACGGACGCTGACCTTCCCCGTCACGACCCGTCCGCTGCGTGTGACGCTGGTTCCGGAGTCCGGCAGGCTGGTCCCGGGGATCGAGAACGACATCTTCGTGTTCGTGACGACTGCCGATGGCCGCCCGGCGGACGCGTCGGTCGCGATCGAGGGGCTTGCTTCGGAACTCCAGACCGGCGAGCAGGGCGTCGCGTCCTTCTCGCTTACGCCGCGCTCCGAGTCTCTCTCGATCGCGGTGCGCGCGACGGACATGCTCGGACGCAGCACCGCCGAGCGAGTGACCTTCGAGCCCGACGCCGCGCCCGAGACGTTTGTCCTGCGGACCGATGCCCCCGTCTATGAAGCCGGCGGGACGATGCGCATCAGCGTGTTCGCGGCCGGGTCCGCCGCGGAACCCGTGTTCATCGACCTTGTCAGGGACGGCCAGACGATCCTGACGGACCGGGTCGCCGTCCGGGCAGGCCGCGGCGAGCACTCCATCGATCTTCCGCCCGACATCGTGGGCACGCTGCGGCTGGTGGCGTACCGGTTTGATTCGCGCGGGTTCCCGCTGCGGCGCGAGCGGGCGATCGTCGTGCGGCCGGGCTCGCAGTTGCGGGTCGAGGTGTCGCCGGATGCCGAGAGCAGGACGTACAGGCCTGGAGAGACCGCGCCGCTCACGCTGCGGATCACCGACGCCAGCGGCCGCGCTGCGCCCGGGGCGCTGAGCCTGGCGATCGTGGATGAGGCGGTCTCGGGTGTGCTGAACGCGCGACCGGCGCTCGACGGGGTCTTCGGCTCACTGGAGCAACAGTTGCTGGAGCCGGTGTACGCGGTGTATCCGTGGGATCCGTTCTCTCCGGTGTCGCCGAAGACGGCGCGGGGAATCGCAGCGCTGCTGTCGCGTGCGGATGGCTCGGACAGCCGTGCGCGGAAACTCCGCCAACTGGTCGATGACGGGCTCATCGGTGAAGATGTGCTCGACCTGCTCGAGGGCGATCGGCTCGAGCGGTCGCTGCGGATGATGGGAGACTCGCTCTCGCCGGAGGTCATCGCCTTCCTTCGGGGCGGCGACCAGGGCGCGTTCCCGCTTCGCGAATCGACGTTCGAGGCCAACCAGCGACGAGTAGAGCAGGCCCGGCGGGAATGGAAACACACTCGGGAGATGATCCTCACATCCGTTGGCGTCATCGCGGCGGTCGCGGTGCTCGTGCTCATGCTCGTGCTCATCGCGAGGGCTCTGCACGAGAGCATCGCGGTCGCGATTTCGGTGCTCCTGAGCCTGGTTCTTCTGGCCGGAGCGCTCCTTCCATCGCTGGGCAAGGCACGATCCTCCGCGCGACAACTCCGAGACGCGACAATGCTCCGCGGCATCGGCCAGGCACTTGAGACAAACTCGATCCTCGGCTCACCGAGGATCGACGCCGCCGGGCCGGCCGCCGTGCGGGTGCGACAGTATTTCCCCGAAACGCTGCTGTGGCTGCCGCAGTTGATCACGGATGATGCGGGAAGAGCGACGCTGGATGTCCCGCTCGCCGACTCGATCACCACGTGGCGACTGACGGGCGGCGCGGTCGCGGCCGATGGCCGGCTCGGGTCGTTTGACGAGCCGATCCGGGTGTACCAGCCGTTCTTTGTTGATCTCAACGCGCCGGTCGCACTGACGCGCGGCGACGAAGTCGAGGTGCCGGTCGTCGTGTACAACTACCTGGCTTCGACGCAGACCATCTCGCTGGAAATCCGGAGCGAGGAGTGGTTCGAACTCAAGGGTGATTCGGCACGGACCGTAGCGCTGCGGCCCGGCGAAGTGTCGTCGGTCGGCATCCGCCTCCGCGCCGGACAGGTCGGCACGCACACGCTGGAGGTTCGAGCGACCGGGGCCGACGCGTCGGGCAAGCCGGTGGCCGATGCGATCCGGCGCGAGATCACGGTCAAGGCGGAAGGGCTTGCTGTCGAGCGGGTGGAGAACGGAACACTCCGCCAGCCCGTCGAACTGCTGATCGCGTTCCCGGGGAGCGGCCCTTCGAGCGCGGGCGCGGTGCCCGACAGCCAGTCGGCGGTGCTGAAGTTGTATCCCTCGTCGTTCAGCCAGGTGCTGGAGGGGCTGGACGGCATCTTCCAGCGTCCGTACGGCTGCTTCGAGCAGACCAGTTCGACGACCTATCCCAACATCCTCGCGCTCGACTACCTGCGTCGCGCCAGGATCAACGCGCCGCAGACCGAGGCGACCGCGCTGCAGTACATCCACCTAGGCTACCAACGGCTGCTGAGTTTCGAGGTCGCCGGCGGCGGGTTTGACTGGTTCGGACGACCACCCGCCAACCGAACGCTCACCGCCTACGGGCTGATGCAGTTTGCCGACATGGCTCGCGTGCGGGATGTCGATCAGAACATGGTGGCCCGCACCCGTGCATGGCTGCTGACCCAGCAGCGGAGCGACGGATCGTGGGACCCTGAGGGCCATTCGATGCACGACGGACCCGCGGCCAGAACCGCGGGCCTTGAGCGCTTCATCGCGACGGCGTACATCGCGTGGTCGCTGTTCAAGCCGGACTCCGTTGAACCGGCCGAGTCCCGCGCCGCGGCGTTCATCACGGGCACATCCGCGGGCGCGATCGATGATCCGTATGCGCTGGCGCTCGGGGCGCTGGCTCTGCGATCCTGCGGCGATGCGGCCGCGGCGGGGCCGTACATCGACCGGCTGCTCGCATTGAAGCGGTCCGACGGCGCGGGCGAGGTGGCCTTCTGGTCGCGGCCGGGGGCAGCACGCACCGTGTTCTACGGCGCGGGCGACTCGGGCGCGGTCGAGACGACCGCACTGGCCGCGCTCGTGCTGATGGAGTCGGGACGCGAACCGGCGACGGCGCACGCGGCGCTCAACTGGCTCACCGCCCGGCGCGATTCCCGCGGCACCTGGGGCACAACGCAGGCCACGGTACTGGCGCTGCGGGCGCTGGTGCTCGCGACGGACAGGCCGCTGGGAACGGGCAAGCCGCGAGAGATCACGATCAACGTGAACGGCCAGCCGTTCCGGCGGGTCGCGATCGCGGCCGATCAATCCGATGTGGTGCAGTTGATCGACCTGACACCCGCGCTTGCAAAGGCGGGCCCGACGCGCGTTTCGCTCGAGGACACCAGCCGCGGCAACACCGCGTTCCAACTGTCGCTGCGGCACAATGAACTCGCGCCGGATAACTCGCCGAGAGTCGATGTTGGAGAGCCGCTGGCGATCCGGATCACGTACGCGGCGTCGAGTTCGCGCGTGGGCGAATGGCTGCCCGCGAGCGCGAGCGTGACCAACCGGATGCGCGACACGATGCCGATGATCCTGCTGGACCTGCCGATCCCGCCGGGATTTGAGATGGACACGGCCGCGCTGGATGGGCATGTGGCGGCGGGGCGGATCGCGAAGTACGAACTGACGCCGCGGAGCGCGGTGGTGTACCTGCGGCAACTGGCGCCGGGCGCGACGCTCGGCCTGGACTATCGCATCCGCGCGACGATGCCGGTCGAGGTCGAGGCGGCTGCTCCGACAGCATCGGAGTACTACAACCCGGCGATCAGGGCGACCGGGAGCGCAACGCGGCTGCGCGCGGCGGACTGACTCACACCCCTCGCTTCAGCGCATCAGCCTTGTCGGTCTTCTCCCAGGTGAAGAAGTCGATCTTGGTGCCGCGGTCCTCGCGCTTGACGCGGTCGCGATACTGCCCGCTGTAGCACTTGCGCCCGAAGTGGCCGTGGCGGGCGGTGGGCGAATAGATGGGCTTGCGGAGTTGGAGAGTCTCGATGATGCCGCGGGGCGTGAGCGGGAAGACCTGGCGGATGGCCGCGGAGATCTTCGCGGGGTCGGCCTTCTCGGTGCCGAAGCAGTCGACGTAGACGCTGGTGGGCTCGGCGACGCCGATGGCGTAGGAAAGTTGGATCTCGCAGCGGTCGGCGAGGCCCGAGGCGACGACGTTCTTGGCGATGTATCGGGCCATGTACGCCGCGGAACGATCGACCTTGGTCGGATCCTTGCCGGAGAACGCGCCGCCGCCGTGACGGCCCATGCCGCCGTAGGTGTCGACGATGATCTTGCGGCCGGTGAGGCCGGTGTCGCCGTGGGGACCGCCGATCTCAAATCGGCCGGTGGGGTTCACGTGGATCTTGATGCCGGGGTTCCACCACTCGCCGATGACCGGCTTGAGGACGTGCTGGATGATCTCGTTCTTGAGTTGCTCCTGCTTCTCGTTCCACATCGGGTCGTGCTGCGTGGAGAGGACGAGCGTGTCGATGCGGACGGGCTTTCCGCTGCCGTTTCCCTCGTACTCGACGGTGACCTGGCTCTTGGCATCGGGGCGGAGGCCGGGGATCTTGCCGCTGCGGCGGACCTCAGCCTGGCGCTCGACGAGCAGGTGGCTGAGGTGGATCGGCAGAGGCATGAACTCGGGCGTGTCGCGGCAGGCGTAGCCGAACATCATGCCCTGATCGCCCGCGCCCTCGCGGTCGACACCCTGGGCGATGTCGGCGGACTGCTTGTTGAGGGCGACGAGGACGCCTGCGGAGTCGGCATCGAACCGCATGTCCCCGGAGGTGTAGCCGATCTCGCGGATCGTCTCGCGGACGAGTTCGGGGATGTTGACGTAGGTGTTGGTCGTGACCTCGCCCGCGACGACGACGAGGCCGGTGCAGCAGAGGGTCTCGCAGGCGACGCGGGAATAGGGGTCGTCGGCGAGCATCGCGTCGAGGATCGCATCCGAGATCTGGTCGGAGACCTTGTCGGGGTGGCCCATGGAAACGGATTCGGAGGTGAACAGGCGGGTCATGGCGGGCATGGCGACTCCAATCAGAACTGGTCTGTGCATTCATCCGGATGGATGGATGAACCGTGCGTATTTGGACGGCAAGTGTAGCGGGAAGAGTGGGGTCGGAAACGCTCGCGGATGGGCGTTTTCGGATGTACGGGGAGCCCCACTCGGATCTCCCCTATCCTGCCCACCTATGGCCAAGAACGGGAAGAGCGGGCTGACCTATGCCGCGGCGGGCGTGCAACTGGAAGCCAAGGACCGGTTCACGGAGTCGCTGACGTCGATCATGCGGCGGACACACGGGCCGCGGGTGATACCGAACCCGGGCGGGTTCGCGGGGCTCTTCCGTCTCGATTACAACAGCCGCCTGTTCGCCAAGAACTACAAGGACCCGGTGCTGGTAGCGTGCGCCGACGGGGTGGGAACGAAGTTGAAACTGGCCGCGGCGATCGGAAAGTTCGACACGCTGGGGATCGACCTCGTCGCGATGAATGTGAACGACATGATCGTGCAGGGGGCGGAGCCGCTGTTCTTCCTGGACTACATCGCGGTGCCGCGGGTCGATGCGGCGATGCTGACGGACATCGTGAAGGGAATTGCCGAGGGGTGCAGGCAGTCGAGCTGCGCGCTGCTGGGCGGGGAGACGGCGGAGATGCCGGATGTGTATGCCCCCGGTGAGTTCGACCTGGCGGGCTTCGCGGTGGGCGTGGTGGAACTTGATCGCGCCATCGGCGCGGAGCGTGCCGAGAAGGGCGATGTGGTGCTGGGGCTGTCGTCGAGCGGCATCCACTCCAACGGCTACTCGCTGGTGCGCAAAGTCGTGGACGCCGCGGGACTCGACCTCAGAAAGGTCTACGACGAACTGGCCCAGAAGACAAAGACTGCAAAGAAGCAAGGCGGCCAGTCAGCCAATGGGAAACACGGAAAGAAGTCCGCGAGCGGCACGAGTGCTCTGCCGCTGGGCGAGGTGCTCCTCACGCCGACGCGGATCTATGTCGATCCGATCGTGAAGCTGCTCCGCGCCTACCGCGTGAAGAAGGTCATCACCGGGATGGCCCACATCACGGGCTCGGGGATTGAGGGCAACCTCTGCCGCGCTCTGCACAAGAAGGTGGACGCGGTGGTGCACCGCGGCTCATGGCCGGTTCCGCCGGTGTTCGAGTTCCTCCAGCAGCGCGGCAACGTTGACCTCGAGGAGATGTACCGCGTCTTCAACATGGGTATCGGCTACTGCGTGATTGTGCGACCGGCGTTTGCCGAGAGCGTGAAGGAGCGACTCGAGAAACTCGGGGAGTCGGTGCACGTGATCGGTGAGATCGTGAAGGGCAAGGGGGATGTGCGCTGGGGCTGAGGCCCCATGCGTCCGGGCCTTCACCGACCTCGGAACGACGGCTCACTCATCCTCACCGGGCGGCGGGTCACGCTGTTTGAAGTACGTGTCAATCGGCGTGAACGTACCGGCAATCGGAACCGGAGCGGCGCCGGACCGCTGCACGCCCGCACCGGCAAGGGGCCCCCGGCCGTGAGCAGCATCGACGAGGTCCTGCGCGAGACCGGGCGGAAAATCGCTTTCCCACAGGTACCGGACCTGCTCGGCAGTCAGTGTCGCCCTAACGCGGATGGTCTGCTCGGACGGCATGATGTCGCCGACACCATTGCTGGCCAACTCGCACACCCAGAGTTGCCCGCCCGTGGCGTCCGGCGGCTCTGAGCCACGCGGCACGTGCACAACGATGACAAACCGCGACTCGCCCTCGACCGGGATCGAGATCGACGAGCCCCATTGCCACCCCTGCTGCGAGTTCGGGTCCATGTACCACTGGTTCAACGTGCCGATCCCCGGCACTTTCTTCTCCCAGTGCTCGCGGAACGGCGCACCCGCGGCGACGGGCCACGGGACGGAATCCACCGTGACCATGACCGCGCCCGGAAGGCCGGTCATCGGACCAGCCCATGCGCCCGTGCTTCGCGCGCCCGCGCCGCCGGCGATTATGCCGACCCCCGTCGTGCCGACAAAGCCCGTCCAGCGGTTGATGAGATAGCCGATGAGCAACGTGCCGCCCGCGGCCAGCAGGAGCAGCACGACCGCCACCGCCCAGCCCACTCCGCCCCGGAGAAACATCTGGCCCTCGATGCGCTTCGACTCGCTCATGGGTGTGTGCTCTCCGGCTCGCCCGGCTCCGCCAGTGCCTCGATCGAATGCACCGGACCCTCCGCTTCGTCGTCGCCGCCGGGACTGATCCGAGACCGCTTGACAGCCGCCGCGGCGGACTTCAGAAGGCCGTGCGCTGATACCTCCGGCGCCTCGCCGCGATGCACCGGGACGAACCATGCCGTGCGCCGCGTATCGGGTGCAACACGCTCTCTCGCCAGCAGGCCCAGCACATCGATCGATTCGGAGTTCATGGGGAGATCCGCCGCGGCATCGATCCATGCGCATGCGCCGCGACAGAGTTCCACGATCTCCTCGCGAGGAGCCCTTTCGCCCGGCTCGGCACGTACATCCGCGATCCAGCGGAAGCGTCCGCGGGCACAGGCGGCCACGCGGGCCCAACCCGGTTTGACACCGCGCCAGACCAACAAGAAGCGAAAGTCCTCCAGCAGGCCGATCCGCGACATCGCCGGGCCGTTCAACTTCGCCAGCCGTTCCGCATGGGCCTTGTGGCGCGCGGCGGCTTCGAAGTCCCGCGATGCGGCGGCCGCCCGCATCGCCGACTGCGCACGTTCGATCATCGAGGCGATGCCCCCTTCGGTGGCGGCGTCCACCGCCGCGCGGACGCGGGCCCGGTACGACGCCATCGGCTCGGACCCGTCGCAGGGCGCAGGGCAGCGTGCCATTTCCTTGTACGGGCAGGGCTGGGCGTGGGGCGCGAGCACAAGCAGCCGGTGTTCGCGGCAGAGGTCGAACGCATCGATCATCTGTTCGATGAACCGGCCCGCGGCGTCTTTGTCACCGAACGGACCGATCGTGGAGCCCGTCGCAACGGGCAGCGCCCCCCTGCTGCCGCTCGCCGAACGCGGTGCCACCCCGCCGATGTGCAGGTCGGTCTTGGTCCAGTCGGGAAACTCCGCGGCGGGATCGATGTGCGCCCACCACGACCGCCACCGATCGGCGACGAGTTTGGCCGCGCCGGGCAGCAGTCGGCGCGCCAGCAGCAGGTAGACGAGATCGGCCTCGAACGCGGAGCCACATTCGACGGCGCGCGCCTCGCGCACAACATCGCGCAGGTTCATCCCCGCGCGAAGGCCCACATCCGCGGGAGCGAGCCTTCGGCGTGCGAGCGCGCGACAATCGGCGGTCGCGGCCATGAACACCGGGCGGGCATGCTCGGCCAGCAGGAGGAGCACGCCGCGTGAGGGTGGCAATGACAGCGCATCCGCGACCGGATCGTCGCCGATCAAGGCCTCGTGCGTGTATGGAACCCCCGTCGGCCCCTCCGCCCCGCCGGGTTCCGGTTCCGCTCGACGCATCGCCGCTCCGGTCACCCTTGACACCCTGCCCTGTGGCGGCAGATCAGAGGGCGGCTTGCTCTCCGACGGCGAGCCCCGAGATCCTGGCTTCGAAAGTCAACTTGCCGTCGGTCACACCCTGGACATCGCAGACGAAGCCGCGACGCGACCACTTGACCTCCTGGCAGAGCAGGAGCAACTCATCGCCCGGCGCAACGGAGTTGCGGAACGAGCAGTTGTCGATCCGTGTGAAGGCCGCCAGGAGCCGCTTGTCCTGCCGGATGTTGTAGAGATAGGCGGCCAGTTGGGCCGCCGACTCGACCATCAGCACGCCGGGGTACATCGGGCGGCCGGGGAAGTGCCCGGGCACCCAGAACTCGTCGTGTTTGGCGATCTTGAGGCCGATGCTCTGGCGGAAATCGGGGCTGATCCAGACAACGTGGTCGAGCAGCGCCATGTCCCCGCGGTGCGCGTTCACCTTCGCGATGTCGTCGCGGCCGTGAAGCCGCCGGGTCAGGTCGATCGAATCGAGTTCGAACAAAAACGGCCCGGACTTGCCCGGAGCGGCCCCCGCCGCGCCGTTTGCTTCCGGCCGCACCACAACTTTTCCTACTCGATCCTGCGCCGCCGGTCCGCTCATCCCGAGGCTTCCTCCTTCTTCCGCTGATCCAGGACCGCCTGCCGCACTTCCTGGGCCGCGTTCTTGATGTCCTGCATCACCTGACGGACGCGCGTGCCCGCGGCACGATTCCCGCCCGCGCACTTGGCGACGTCCTCTTCAACCTCGGCGACCAGTTTCTTGATCCGGTCGAATGCTTCCACTGTGGACCTCTCTGTTCATCCCCCGCCTTCCCCGTCCGGACTGTTGAGTATAAGGGCAGTTTCGCCCGAGAATACACGGGGACCCAAACGTTCTGCAAACGAACAAGGGGTAGGAAACACCCGCCAACGACTCGGAGAACTGCTACACCCCGTCGCCGTCGATCCAACCCTCGGCGACCAGCGGCCGTGTCTCGCCGTAGCAGTAGGTGGTCATCCGCTTGATCGGGGGTGAGTACATGTGCAGGGTGATCAAATCGATCCCTGGGGCCTGCATGTTGGCGACCTGGTGGATGTCGGCATCCTCGGCGGCGCAGATGTAGCCGGGGTCCATCTTGGTGGAGACGACCGGACAGATAAGACCGGAGGGGGTCTTGGCAAATCGGATCTCGGTCCCCTGACCCTCGATCACCCTGAACGCACAACTTGAGCCGTTGTGGTCATGGATCGTCGAGCACTGACCGCTGCGCCAGCACAGCGCCAGGAGTTCGTACCAGGGCGAAGCGCTGATGGTGTTTCGCTTGTAGCCGCGCGTGCCGAAGATGCAGAACGGCTCGATGTCGGCACGGGTGATCGACACCTTCTTCAGCAGCCCGGACAGCACGTCGAGGTCGGCACGGCCATTGAGCGTTTCGAGGTAATCCACCAGCGGCCGCAGTTTGGGGGTAATCGCCGCGGTCGGGGCCTTGCGGTTGGTCGAGGGCGCTGCGAGCGTGGTCATGTTCGGGCTCCCAATTCTCCCTTCAGCCTACGTTCTGTCCGCACCCGACGCCACCCGAATTGCGGCGGATTTTCGGGGTATTCGGACGCATTTCGGACGCCGAACGCACGCTCAACCGCTCGTTGGCGGAAGAGTCACGCCCTCTGCCCTGAGCGCATCGGCGAGGTACTCAAACTCCGCTCTCCGGTTGTACACCTGCCCGGAGACGCGGACCCACCGCGTGTTGCTCCCGAGGGGGAACAGGACGATCGGCACCTGGATCCGCCAGCGCTCGATGAGGCGTTCCTGGAGGGCATCATGGTGGCGGGTGGGGATCGCGGCCTCGGCATCGGTGCGCGCCCGGAGCGGGACCGTGGCGATCGAACCGATCATCGACTCGGGCGCGGGCGGGGTCGCGCCCAGCCGCTCGCACAGCAGCCGACGCGCCGCCAGCGCCATCTCGCGGTTTCGGCGGCGCACCTCGGCCCACCCTCCCTCGAAGAGACCGCCCATGAAGCGGATGGCCTCGGGGATGCACAGCACGGCGCTCATGTCGGCCGTGCCCATGTAGTCGGCTTCGAGACGGAACCGCGGACGGTCGGTCCGGCGCGAGTTGTACCCGTGGGAGATCACCAGCGGATGGAACCCTTCGCGCCGGTCCTCGCGAACGTGCAGGAACGCCGCGCCCTTGGGCGCACACATCCACTTGTGGCAGTTCCCGGTGTAGTACGCGGCGTTGATGCGGGAGACAGCCGTCTCGACCATGCCGGGGGCATGCGCGCCGTCGACAAGCGTGTCCACGCCGCGGGCCGCGAGTTCGCGCACGATGCGTTCGACCGGAAAGATCAGGGCGGTCGCGCTGGTCACATGGCTGAGCAGGCAGAGCCTGGTCCGCGGGGTCACGGCGCGGAGGACCGCCTCGACGACCTGATCCTCGTGCAAGATCGGGAACGGCACCTCCGCGACCACGACTCTTGCGCCGGCACGGTCGGCTTCAAACCGCAACGCGTTATTGCACGCGTTGTACTCGTGGTTGTTGGTGAGCAGTTCATCGCCCGGCGCGAGCCGCAGGTTGCGCATCACTGCGTTGACGGCGGTCGTCGCGTTGGTGACGAAGGCGATGCCCGCGGCGTCGGCACCGACAAAGTCCGCCAGCGCGACTCTCGCCTGATCGAGCAGCGGCTCGAGTTCGTTCACGATGAACCGGATCGGCTCGCGCTCCAGCCGGGTGCGGAACTCGCCTTGCCGGTTCAGCACCTCGCGCGGGCACGCACCGAACGACCCGTGATTGAGAAACACCAGCCCCTCTTCGAGTCCCCAGTGACGTGAGAGGTCGCTTCGAGCCGGCAACGTGCGCCCCAGCCCCACACCAGCGCCGCCCCCCGCGCCCCCGTGCAGCATGTTCACGAACGCGCCCTCCGGCTATCAGCCACGGACATCCAGCGATCTGCCGACCGAAACGGCGGTCGCCGCGGCGTTCTTGTCCGCCGGATGCCGGTAGAACGGGAGCGATGCCCCGGTAGGCTGCGCTCCGCCATTCGAGTCAAACGAAACTCCACCCGGCACCATCCCCGCCACAAGCCGCTGCAGATTCTCATCCCGCAGAACACCCGCGCCGTTGTCCCGACTGACAGGAGAAACCGGCTGGACGGGCGTGGTGACGGCCCGCTCGACAGGTTGAACGGGCGCGGCGCCCGATGAGCCCTGCACGCCATAGGCTCGCGCGATGTGATAGGGATTCGTTGGGAACAGGCCAGGGTTTGCGCCGTTGATGGTCATGGCTGATCAACGCTATCGACCGCTCCGGGCTTCTGTTTTCAGCGTGTAACGCCGACGGACTCGCTTGTGCGCACAGTCTGCGCGGCCGGGCGATCAGACGTGTGCCCGTTGCAGCCACCTTCGCCTCCCGCGGCAGCCTGCGGGGGCTCTTCCTGGCCCTTGATCTTGAACACGGGCGCCGCCGGGCGCGACTTGACCTCGACGCCCACGGTCGCCGGACGCGGCGCACCGAATACCTTGGGCTCGGGCGCGACGGCGGGCTTGCGGAACAGCACTCGCATCGCCGCGAACGCCTTGGGATGGGCCTTGTGCGGCGTCATCTCGGTCGCAATCTCGGCGAACTCCGAGAACAGTTTCCGCACTCGCTCTTCGGTCATCGGGTGCGGGTGCATGAAGTCGCGGTGCTCGGAGAGATCGACGAAGAACCAGACGTAGCCGCCGGGCTTGAGCAGGCGGTACATCTCCCGAACCACCGCTTCCGGGTCGCTGACGTGATCGAGGCAGTTCTCGCAGATGACCAGATCGGAGAAGTTCGAGGGCAAAGGGATGGCCTCTCCCGGGGCCTCGATGTACGTGACGCCCTCGCAGGCCGGCGGCAGCAGTCCCTCCTCAACGTAGCCCTTGGCCAAGGGGTCGACGGCTACACATCGCTTCCACCCTTTCCTGGCCGCGGCGACCGCCGGGTAGGGACCGGCGCCGATCTCGACCACGGACCGCTGAGCACACCAATCGTCGATGTTGCCGGGGCGGTCATCGTGCGGGAGGTCGAGGCACTTGGCCAGTTTCAGCAGGCGGTGACGCTGCCAGCGGCCGAACACGACGGCGAAAGGCTCGCCGTGCTGCTTCTCGGAGCCGCCCTTCTTGATCAACCACCGCCAGTAGTCCATCTCGCCGCGGTACTTGGCGGCATCCATGCGGGATTGGGTGAGTTGGGCTTCCAGCCGGTCGAGCCGATGGTGGATCGGCATGAGGCCCGGACGCATCGAACGCATCACGAGGTTCTTCACGAAACCTTTGAATCCGGCCTTCCGCGGCTTGGGCATGGGGCAAGTGTACGCCGAACCGGCCATTCCGCCGCGCGGGAATCTACGCGGCCCGACAGGGTCTGCTATCGTGTACCGCATGATCGGGAGCATGCCGCATCCCGCGAACAGCGAGCCCGAATGAACAGCCCTCAGGACGCCACCGGTCAACCTGCACCCGACCCCGTGAAGCCCATGCCCGAGCGCGAAACCGGCCTCATCAAGGATGTGCGTTCGCTGAAGCGCCGTATCTGCGATGAGGCGACGATCGCGGTCGGCATGCTCGAGGCCGCGCTCGCGGCGCTGTGGGAACTGGACACCGAGGCGGCGGCCTCGGTCATCGAGCGGGATGAGCGGATCGACCGCGAAGAAGTCGCGATTGAAGAGGCGGCGTTCCGCATCATGACGCTTCAGCAGCCGGTGGCGAGGGAGTTCCGCACGCTGGCCTTCATCCTGAAGGCGAACAACGACGTCGAACGCGTCGGCGATCACGCGTGCTCGGTCGCCAAGTCGGCGGTCAAACTCGCCAGGGCCGTGCCGGCGGGATTCCACTGGCCGACATCGCTGCTGGAACTGGGGCAGCGCGTGCCGATGGCGTGCCATGCGCTGCTGCGGGCGCTCATCGACGAGGACGCCGAGGCCGCGAAGGAAATCGTGATCGGGGACAAGGCGATCGACCGCCTGACGCGCGAACTGTTCGACGAGACGGTGAAGTTCATGGGCACGTTCCCCAACGCGCACGCCGCGGGGCTGCTGATCTACCGCATCGGGCGCGAACTGGAGCGCGTCGGGGACCTGATGACCAACATCGCCGAGGACATCGTGTACCTGACGACGGGCGAGATCATCCGGCACGAGAAGAAGCGCATCCGCGCCGAGCACGAGGCCGGAAACTGATCACGCTGCTCGGGCCGCACACGAGGTGTGGGACATGGGTATCAGCCTGCTCCCCATCGTCGCGGCCCTGCTGCTGGTGGTCCTGTTTGGGGCGATGCTGGCGGTGCTGGGGTTCCGCGGCAGGCTCGTCAGCACGAATCCCCACTGCCGCCGATGCCGGTTCGACCTTGGCGGGCTCCCGATCAGCGGCTTGGAGGCACGTTGCCCGGAGTGCGGGCGCGGCCTCGACGCGCCGGGGGCGGTCCGTCGCGGGCTTCGCCGCAAGCGGCCGTTGATGATCGCACTGGGGGTTGCGCTGGTTCTGATTCCGATCGGGCTCACAAGCCTCGCGCTGTTTGCACGGTCGCGGCCGAATCTGCACGCGCTCAAGCCCGACTTCTGGTTGATGCTGGAGGCGCGAACCGGCAACCCGGGAGCGTTGTCGGGTCAACTGGCCGAACTGCTCGCGAGGTTGCAGAACGGCGCACTGGGCACATCGAACTGCTCAGCGCTGATCAGCCGGGCGCTGGCCGTTCAGGCCGACCAGGCGGGCGCGTGGGACACGGCGTGGGGGGACATCCTGGATTTCGCGGCGGCGAACTCGATGTTGAGTGATGAGCAACTCAAGCAGAACATGCGGAACTCGCCGCGGTGGACGATGCTGGTGCGGCCAACAGTCGTTGACGGAGACGACTGGGTGGTGTGCCTCATGATGTCGCCCGGGCGCGTGGGAAACTCGCCCGTCGGGCGCGTACCGCTTTCGTTGAAGGCAAAGTTGACCGAGGTGCGCATCGGCGACCGCGTGGTGCTGACCGAGAGATGGCAAGCGCCCTCTGCGGTGGGCATCCACTCCGGCGGCGGGAGCGCGATGACGCGACGCCTCCGCGTGGCGGGAGTCGAGCCCGGCACGCACGAGGTCACGGTCGTGTGGGACCTGGGCGTCGCACCGGACTATGACCAGCCGTCGCTTGTGGAATGGAACGAGGAACGATCGGCCAGGGTGACGGTCCTGCCGGCCGGGACCGCGGGCGTCGAGTTGATCGATGATGCGAACATCCGGGATGCGGTGCAGAAATCGCTGTCGCTGAGCCAGGGTCTGAAGATCAGCCAGCCTTCCGGCACGACCAGCACGCCGCACGTCGGCTTCGGCATGCGATGCACCAACCCGCCGATGGATCTCGCGTTCGGTGTTTTCGCTCGCGAGCGGCTCGCGGCCGACGCACCGGTCGGCCGATTGCCGCGGGAGTGGCAACTTGGCACGGTGGCCTTCACCCGCGGTTCGACCTGTCACTACGGGGGCGGCGCCGATGCGACGGGGTTTGACGCCGCGGCGGTGGATCTGGTGCTGCGGCCGAGCGTCGATGCGGCGCGGGGAACGCTGGAGATCTGCAAGATCTGGAACGGCGAAGTGGTGTTCCGGGACGTGCCGCTCGTCGGCACAAAGGATGGCGCGGCGATCAATCCGCGCTCCGTGCCGCCGGTCCTGCCCGACGCGCAATCACCTTGAACGAGATGCCCAGCGCCTCAGCCGAAGGTCACCTTCAACGTGATCCGGCATCCGGTCAGAGCCTTCGAGACCGGGCAACTGGCCTTCGCAGCCTCGGCATGCCGGGCAAACGCCGCGGCATCCAGTCCCGGCACTCTGCCGGAGAGTTCCAACTCGATGAGCGGAATGGCGAAGCCGGGGCCGTCCTTCTCAAGGTGGACCTTGGCGGTGGTGCTGAGGGACTCGGCGACGTGTCCCGCCGCGGCGAGGAGGGCGGAGAGTTGCATCGTGAAGCAGCCTGCATGGGCAGCGCCGATGAGTTCCTCGGGGTTGGTGCCCTTGCCGTCGCCTGTGCGGGCGCGGAAGTCGTACGGGGCATCGAGCGTGCCGGACTGCACGTTGATGTGGCCCTTGCCCTCGATGAGATTGCCGGACCAACGGGCTTGTGCAGTGCGGAACGGCATAGTTAGTCCTCTCAATCTCGGCCCCCGATTCGGTGAGAATAGCAGTCTTTGGCCCGGCCGGAACAGGACGGCGCGGCCAAACGGCGCCGCGTGATCAGTCGGATCAGCATGCACGAACAAGCCATCGCGAGCGATTCAATACCCCGGCAGCGGCAGTTTGTAGAGCGCCATGAACTTCTGCGAGGCGTCCGCGGCATCGTCGTCGTCAACGAGTTCGATGGGTTTGTCGAGGCCGTAGGGCGCGATCGCGAGGTTGACGGGCCGCCACGCCCCGGGCCTGGCAAGATCGGTATTGGGCGAGGTTCGCGGCGAGGTCGTGATGAGCAGATACTTCGAGCCGCTCGCCCCGAAGTTGCGGAGCGCCTTCTTTACGTCGGCGGACGGCAGGTGCATGATGCAGTCGCGGCAGAAAATGAGGTCGTACGGCTGGAGGCTGTCCTCGACGATGTCGACATGGATGAACTTTCGGTCGGCACGGCCATGCTCGGCCTGGTGCCTGGCGACGAGGTCGCGGACGATCTCGCCGCCTGTGTACTGAACCCCCTCGAGGTTGGTGTGCTTCATCCAGTGAAAGTCGCCGCAGGGCGCATCGAGCATCGTCTTGATGCCGTACTGCCTCACCACACGTTCGAGGCCGGCGCGGATTTTGGCGGTGACGGCCAGGGTTGAACCGTCGCCGGAAACCGACTCGGGGTTGGCCCAGTAGTTGGTCTTGTAGATCGCCTCGAAGACGTCCTGCCGGCGCCCGAACTTGCGCTTGAGGTGGAGGCCGATCTGGCCGGATTTGAGGTAGCGGAGGATGGCCTTGAGGTTGGGCATACCGGTGATCGCTCCGCCGCGGACTGTCGCGTCGCGTGACGTTCCCCGGTAAGTCTATCGGCCAGCGGACGGCTCCCCATCGCCGGCAAAGCACCGCGCAGGCGTGCGTGCGACCAACTCGGGCCCAAAGGCGGGGCAAAAACGACAACGCCCTCGGCGGTGAAGCCGAGGGCGCTGCGTATATCGTGAAAGACAGTTGGGGTCCGTTGATCGCCACTTGCGTGGCGGCTGTCCACCGGGGTGGACGAGAATGCACTCACAATACCAGGTGCGGATCGCTCCGCGGCCGCTGCTGTTAGTTTGCAGACGGCGCTGTCTGGTCCAAGGAAATCCCTTAGAAAGGAGGTGATCCAGCCGCAGGTTCTCCTACGGCTACCTTGTTACGACTT
>CAYPEI010000017.1:0-83223 GCA_964409775.1 uncultured Phycisphaeraceae bacterium
TCACGCCGTCGCCTCGCGTCGATCGGGCCCACAAGGCGGTTGATCAGAAGTCCCTTGGGCTTGAACCAAGATAATCGGGTGAGCGTGCTGGCGGCGATCCAGATCGTTGAAGGTGATAAACCGAGCGCGATGAAGACACTCGATGATGCGTTGGCTGAGCGGAAGACCGCGTTGCCGAAGCGAAGATTCGAGATCGAGTGTTTACGGAAGCGTCTTGTTCAGGCTGGTTGATCGAAATGGAACGCGTTGCCCGGCGTTCTTCGGCTCCCGTGCTCCGCGCGACCCTCTCGCGTCCTGGCCCCGCCGCGGCATGCGTCCACCCCAGATGGACAGGATTCCCTGTTCGGGTCCCTCTCTTCAGCGCGGTGTACACCGCGCCTGGCTGTGATACCGGCCGCAAACCCGCGTCACGTTTGCAAGCCTTGCAATCCGCTCCCCACGCTGGTAGCGTGGCTTACGCGTTCGGGTCCCCGTAGGCGAGGCTTCGCAATGATGAGGTCGGGAGTTCGACTCTCCTTGAGGGGGGGCGCTCCACTTGATCCGCGCCGCGGGCTTTCCGGCGGCGATTTCTGTTAGCGCCATGCCAATCTTCGGCGTGCGCTCCGCGGGCCCGTTTCCGCATCAGACAAACCTGCTGACCACGGTGTTCCCGCCGCGGGTCGCGATCTCGTCCTTGATGGCCTCGACGAAGCCGGTGAGGGACATGGTGCCGAGGTCCTTCATGTGTCCTCGTGCGCGGAGCGACACCTGGCCGGCCTCGGCATCACGCGGGCCGACGACGGCCATGTACGGCACCTTCCAATCGGCGGCGTCCTTCACCTTAGCCTGGATGCGCTCGTTGGTTTCATCGAGGGTGACGCGGACGCCCGCGGCCTTGAGCGCGGCGGTGACGGTGTGCGCGTATTCGGCGGTCTTCTCGGAGATGGGGAGCACGCGGACCTGCTCGGGCGCGAGCCAGGTGGGGAACGCGCCGGCGAAGTGCTCGATGAGCACGCCGCAGAAGCGCTCCATGCTGCCGAAGGGGGCGCGGTGGATGACCACGGGGCGGTGCTGCCGGTTGTCCGGTCCGATGTACGACAGGTCGAAGCGGACCGCCATGTTGTAATCGACCTGCACGGTGCCGAGTTGCCACTCGCGGCCGATGACGTCCTTGACGACGAAGTCGATCTTGGGGCCGTAGAACGCGGCCTCGCCGGGCTCCTTGCTGAAGGGAACGCCGAGGGATTGAGCGGCGGCGATGCACGCGGCCTCGGCCTTGTCCCAACTCTCCTTGGTGCCGGTGTACTTGCCGGAGTCGGGGTCGCGCAGGCCGACGCGGACGCGGTAGTCCTTCATCCCGAGGACGTTGAAGATGATCTTGACGAGCGAGAGGCAGCCCTGGATCTCGCCGGGGACCTGTTCCTCGGTGCAGAAGAGGTGGGCATCGTCCTGGGTGAAGCCGCGGACTCTGGTCATGCCGTTGAGTTCGCCCGACTGCTCCCATCGGTAGACGGTGCCGAACTCGGCGAGTCGGACGGGCATGTCGCGGTAGGAGTGGGGCGAGCTGGCGAAGATGCGTGCGTGATGCGGGCAGTTCATCGGCTTGAGCATGAAGCCGGGGACGAGCTTCTCGTCAGGCATGACGCGATCGGGCGCGATGGTTTGCGTGCCGGTGCGCTCGTTGATGCCGGAGGCGAGGCGCTCGCTGACACCCTCGACGCGGCGCATGACCTCGGCGCAGGAGCAGCCCCCCCCCTCCTCATCGGCGAGGCGGTCGAGGGCGTCGCGTTCGACGATCGGGGGGAACTGCGATTCCTTGTAGTAGGGGAAGTGACCGGAGGTCTTGTAGAGATCGAGCGAGCCGATGTGCGGGGTGAAGACCTCGGTGTAGCCCTGCTTCTTGAGTTCGCTGCCGATGAAGTTCTGGAGTTCCTTGCGGACGATGGAGCCGTTGGGGGTCCAGAGGATCAGGCCCTGGCCGACCATCTCGTCGATGTGGAAGAGGCGGAGGTGCTTGCCGATGACGCGGTGGTCGCGCTTTTTCGCTTCGTCGAGTTGGGTGAGGTGGGCATCGAGTTCGGCCTGGGTGGCGAAGGCGGTGCCGTAGACGCGGGTGAGGCGGTCGGAGTTTTCATCGCCGTGCCAGTAACTGGAGGCGAGGGACATGACCTTCACCGCGCCGATGCGGCCGGTGGAGGGGACGTGGGGGCCGCGGCAGAGGTCTTCCCAGTCTTTGCCGGGGGTGCCGGTGGCATAGAAGGAGAGTTTGGCCTTGGAGTCGGCGGTGAGCGCACGCTCGGCGTTGTCGATCTTGTACTTGCTGCCCTCACGCTTGAGTTTCGACAGGCCTTCGTCGGAGGACTGCTCGTATCGGGTGAACGCGCGGTCCTCGGCGATGATCTTCTTCATCTCGGCTTCGATCGCCGCGAAGTCGCCGTCCTTGAGGGGGCGGTTGTCGGGGAACTTGATGTCGTAGTAGAAGCCGGTGGCCAGCGGCGGGCCGTAGACGAGTTGGGCCTGGGGGACGATGCGCTGGATGGCCTCGGCCATGACGTGCGCGGCGGAGTGGCGGATGAGCATGAGCGCATCGGCATCGGGCTGCTTGTCGCGGGTCTGCGGGGTGATGATGGCGAGTTTGACGTCGCGGTCGAGGATGGTCGAAAGGTCGCGGAGTTCACCGTCGATCTTGCAGCCGAGCGCGGCCTGGGCGAGGCGCGGGCCGATGGCCTCGGCGACCTGCCGCGCGGTGACGGGCTGAGGGAACTCTTTGACGGAGCCATCGGGGAGGGTGATGCGGGGCATGGGGAGTCCAAATAGCAAAGGGCAAATGAGCAAATGGCAAATGAAGACAGGATCAAGGCAAGACGACGTCACTACTCGGCGGAGGGAGCGTAGAGGCGGAGGGCCTCGCACTCCGGGCAGCGGAAGGCGACCACCCGGAGACCCGCCCTGACCTGTGAGCGTGTGGCATCGCCGAAAGAGGCGAAGCCGGGCTTGGGGTCGCCTTCGCACCACCGGGGCAGGTTGACGGAGTTGGGATGGCCTTCATCGGAGATGAAGCCGCGGATCATTTCCTTCTGGCAGACGAGGCATGTGGGCTTGGAAGCCATGGTGCACCTGATTCGGTTCGTGGGGAGTGTGGACGTCAAACGAAAAAGCCCGGCACTGGGGCCGGGCTTTCAAGGTAGTAACACAAGCAGCGGGCCGGCCTACCCGCGCTGGGCTGTAGAGGGGGTCGTCGTCGTTGTGGTCTTCGGGCCGGTCATCCGAGAATAGCCTAGGCGCGGGGGAAAGTACCGCAAAGTACCGGGCACGAGTCTGGGAGAAGCATGCGAGTGCCAATGTACGGACCATGGACGGGTAGAGATTGTCCGCGCTGTTGACGGGGGGGCGTGCGCAAGGCAAGATACGACCGCTTGGGGCGGCCCCCGGAGTGGGGGCGACCGCTTGAGCATGAGGAAGCGGCCGCGTGATCTGCCCATTCTGTGAGGCCAACGACGACAAGGTGATCGACAGCCGCGCCAGCGATGCGGGGCGGGTGGTGCGTCGCCGGCGCGAGTGCCTGAAGTGCAACAAGCGGTTCACGACCTATGAGCGGGTGGAGGAGTCCACGCGGCTGATGGTGGTGAAGCGGGACGGCACGCACGTGCCCTTCAACCGCGAGAACGTGCTGCGGGGCGTGAACGCGGCGATCGGGAAGCGGCCGGTGCCGGAGGAGGCGAAGGTCGCCCTGGTGGACGAGATCGAGGAAGAGGTGCACCGCGAGTATGACCGCGAGGTGCCCAGCCGGATCATCGGCGAGAAGGTGATGGCGAAACTGCGTCCGCTGGACAGCGTGGCGTATGTGCGGTTCGCCAGCGAGTATTACCAGTTCGAGAACGTGGGGCAGTTCGTGGAGGAGTTGCAGGAACTGGACTCGCAGCCGAAGGATGTGAAGGACCAGGCGAAACTGTTTTGAGTTTGGATTTTGGATCGGGGATTTTGGATTGAGGCTGCGAGCGCTCGGTCCATCGACGCTCTCCAGTACCCAATCCGCAGTCCAAAATCCAAAATCCAAAATCGAAGATACTGTTTCCCATGGCCAACAAAGTCTTCAAGACGACTGCCGAGGCGTTCGCCGATCTGAAGGCGAAGGGCGTTCTCCGCGACGGGATGACGGTGATGGTGGGGGGGTTCGGGTTGTGCGGGATCCCCGAGCAGTTGATCATCGCGCTGCGCGACACGGGCGTGAAGGGGCTGACGTGCATCTCCAACAACGCCGGCGTGGATGACTGGGGGCTGGGACTGCTGCTCCAGACGCGGCAGATCCGCAAGATGATCAGTTCGTACGTCGGCGAGAACGCGACGTTCGAGAAGCAGTTCCTGCAGGGGGAACTCGAGGTCGAGTTCAACCCGCAGGGGACGCTGGCGGAGCGCATCCGCGCGGGGGGCGCGGGCATCCCGGCGTTCTACACGGCGACGGGTGCGGGCACGGTGGTGGCGGATGGCAAGGAAACGCGGAAACTGCTGCGACCGAGCCAGGGTGTCGGCGGGGCGACGATCCCCGGGCGAGGCTTTGCGGGGCGCGAGGGGAAGGCCGGGGGCTCCGCAGTGCAGAGCGGCGAGGCGCGGGAGTATGTGCTGGAGACGGGGCTGTACGCGGACCTGACGCTGGTGAAGGCGCACAAGGCGGACGCGTTCGGGAACCTGGTGTACCGGAAGACGTCGCGGAACTTCAACCCGATGATGGCGACGGCCGCGGCGTTCGTGATGGCGGAGGTTGAAGAGGTCGTCGGACTGGGCGACATCGAGGCGGACTCGATCCACACGCCGGGGAACTACGTCGACCGGATCGTGAAGACCGTGAGCGAGAAGCGGATCGAGCAGCGCACCGTGAGAAAGTAGCGTGCGATGCGGCTGATCATCGGCATCCTGTTCGCGCTCATCGGGGGAGTGGTCGTCGTCGTCGGGCTGCTGGGGGCGCTGAACGAACTGGTGGGGATGTACTCGGCCGCGTTGAACGATGCGATGGCGGACGGACCGGAGGGGAAGGCGGTCGGCGCAAACATGATGCGGTGGGCGATTGTGGGAGCGGCGGGCGCGCCGTTCCTGCTGGTCGGTTCGGTGATGCTGAAGATCTCGTTGTTTCAGAAGGTCCGGAAGATGGCCCAGGGCAACGCCGCGGCAGCGCAGCGGTCGGGGGCGGCGCGTTCGCAGTGGGAAACATCGCGGAGCATGCCGGGCAAGGCCACGCAGACTCCGACACCGGCGACAGGGCAGAGTGCGACGCCGATCGCGTCACCGGCGACCAGGCGGTCGCCCGCAACGCAGCCGTTGGATGTGCCGCGGCGGGACAGCCTGGGGGAGAGCGGCGGGAACAAGCGCGAGCGGTGACCGGATTACTGGTCGCTCTCGCGGACTTCCATGTGGAAGCGGTGCAGGAGTCGGTGGAGGAGTGGGGCGCCCATGATCGCGACGCTGGCGGGGAAGACGACGCCGCTGAAGAGGGCGAAGAACGAGGCAAAGAGCTTGGACGCGGCCGTGGGCATCTGATCGACAGGTCCCATGCCCGTGAGGATCATGGAGGCGTTGAGAAGCGCGTCGAGCCAGTCGAGTTCGGCGATGAGGTGATAGCCGAGCGTGCCGATCGACAGCGCGGTCGCGACAAGGGCGACGACGACCAGGCCGCTGTTGAGCAGGCGTTGACGGAACCGTGCGCGGGAAAGGACCGGCTGGTGGCGGTGTTCGAACATGGGTGGATTCCTGCTGCGGACGAGTGACGGCTGGCGGGGTGGTGCGGCCGGTCGTATGCTGTGTTCATGGCACTGACACGCGATCAGATCACGGTTCGCGCGGCGAGGGAACTGCGCGATGGCTATATCGTAAACCTCGGGATCGGGATGCCGACGCTGGTGGCCAACCACATCCCGCAGGGCATGGACGTCTGGCTGCAGTCGGAGAACGGCTTGCTTGGGATCGGGCCGTTCCCCAGCGAGGCGGAGGTTGACCCGGACCTGATCAATGCGGGGAAGCAGACGGTGACCGCGCGGAAGGGTGCGAGTTACTTCTCGTCGGCGGATTCGTTCGCGATGATTCGCGGCGGGCACATCGACATGTGCATCCTCGGCGCGATGCAGGTGTCGGAGGCCGGAGACATCGCCAACTGGATGATCCCGGGGAAGATGGTCAAGGGGATGGGCGGGGCGATGGACCTGGTGGCGGGCGTGAAGAAGGTCGTCGTGACGATGGAGCACAACTCCAAGGACGGCGCGGCGAAGTTCGTCAGGCAGTGCGACCTGCCGCTGACGGGTCGGCGGTGCGTGCACATGCTGATCACCGATCTGGCGGTATTCGAGTTCGACGAGAAGCGCGGGAACGGCGGGCGGTTCGTGCTCACCGAGGTTGCGCCGGGGGTCACCGTTGACGAGGTGAAGGCCAAGACGGAAGCGGGGTTTGATGTGGCCGGAACGGTGAAGACGGTAGGGGGATGAACGGCGCCGACCCCGAGGCTGATTCATGACAGAGGGATCCGAGCCCCGGCTGACCGAGCCTCCGAGCGGAGAGATCGTGGTTCGTTGCTTGCGTGGAGAGGCGTTCAAGGCGGTCGCCGCCGGGTCTGTCGCCACGGTGGGATTCGCCGCTGTCGCGGTTCAAGGCGCCATGGCGGGCGGACCGTACGCGTGGACGGTGGTCGCGATCGGCCTCTCGGCCGCGATGCTGTTCGCGGGTCTCACGGCATGGGCGTGGCGCTGGTGGCGCCGCGCGCCGGCGGTGCTGCTGATCGCGCCGGAGGGACTCATCCGGTCGCCGGAATCACAGCGCCCGCAGATCCTCCCCTGGCGCGAGATCCGTGCATTCCAGTTGGTGAAGATCGGACGTCACAGGATCCTGTTGATCGAGCCGCGCAGTTTCGAGACCGAGTGGCGGCGTCTCTCCTGGTGGCGGCGGTTCCGGTTCGGGCTGCTGCCGTTCCTCGGGCGTGTGCGGGTCCGTCCCGTAATGGCGATCCCGGATGGCCTGGAGATCAAGTTGGAGGAACTCGCGAGCATCGTCGCAGCGCGGGCGGGGGCGGTTCACAAGGAGTAGCGAATGATCCTCGGACTCATGGCTGCGGCGCTGACACAGATCGGGCCGGCGCCTTCGGGGTTGAAGGTCCTCTGGACTGTCCCGCTGAAGTCGCACAGTTTCGGCGGTGGTGCGGTGGCGGATGTCAACGGCGACGGATTCGCCGACATCGCGTTCTGCACGTATTTCGGGGATTCGCGCGTGATCGTGCTCTCGGGCAGGGACGGCGCGACGATCTGGGAGTACAACGAAGCGAACAACTGCCTGGATGCATCGTGCAAGTTCGCGGATGTGAACGGGGATGGGAAACTCGATCTCGTTGCACCGTCGTCATCGGGCTGCCGGGTGATGTGCTTCGACGCGGCGACAGGATCGAAACACTGGGATGCAGGCCTTGGCAAGGGCGAGTGCATCGACACGCCGCCGTGGATCGGCGATTCGGATGGCGACGGGACGGTGGAGATCGTTGTCGGCACGTTCCGCAGCAGACTGTTCGTGCTGAACGGGAAGGACGGGTCGATTGCACGGACGCTCGAGGTGACGCCCCACGAGGCGCAGGCCGCGGTGCAGTCGTGCCCGGTGGTGCTCGACCTGAACGGCGACGGCGTGAAGGACTTCGTGGCCGGGACGTTCGGCAAGGCCGCGCCGGGTCTGTACGCGATCAATGGGAAGGATGGCACGCGGCTGTGGCGCGCGGAACTGGGCGACAGCACGTATCACGGACCCGCGGTGCACGTTGACCCGGACACGCGCGAGCCGGTCTTCATGATCGGTGCGTATGACGGGAACCTGTACAGCGTCGCCGGCGGTGGCGTGGGCAAAGCGGCCGTGGTGACGGCCACGCAGACGGGTAATCGGTACATCATGTCGCCGGTCGGGGTGCTTGGCGGGCGGTCGGCCGGCGGCGCAGGCGCATCGGATCTGCCGGTGTTTACCGCGTGCGAGCACGTCACCCGCTTCGACGGCGGGAAGAGGACGTGGCAGGTCCCTGTGCGCGCGGAAGGCGCATCGCCGTTCGAGACGGTCTCGCGCGGGCTCTCGATCGCGGATCTGAACGGCGATGGCCGGGCCGACCTGGCCTACCTGACCAGCGGCGGGTATTTCCGGGTGCTCGATGAGCGCGACGGCGCGGAGTTGTACTCGTTCGACGGTGCGCGGCTGCTGGCCGATGGCCGCACAGCCCGTGACGGGGCGAGCAGCCCGATGCTGGCGGATTTCAACGGGGACGGACTGCTGGACGCGTTCTTCGTGGTTGGCGGCGGTGGAGAACCTGCGCCCGACGGCAAGAGCCGGGTCGAGCACCACGGCCTGGCGGTGTGCGTGACGGGCTTTGCCGGCAGGGCTTCGCTGCGCAACGGCTGGTACATGTTCCGGCATGACCTTCAGAACACGGGGAACCCGGACACGGCGATCGATGACAATGTCGCGAAGCACATCCCGGTGAAGTGATGCGGACGCGGTCAAACCCGATGTGTCCAACTCGCGTCGCGTCGCGAGGTAGCCCCCAGCGCCCAAGGTGCACAGGTGATCCGCGATCACTCCTGCACCGCGGGCCTGTCGCTCAGGATCGAGGCGGGGTCGGGCAGGGGGGGAAGGTTGGCCGCGGCGCGGAGGGTGTTCTGCGCGGCGAGCGCGGCGGGGAACTCCTCAGCAGAAATCGCCTGCACGGACCCGTTGACGAGTCCGACGACGGTGAAGCCCGCCGGCCCGCTCCCGGCTTCGCGCGAGGAGATAACGGTCCACAGCATGGGGTCGGCCGTGCTGAAGTCCATGCCGTGATAGCAGAACACGGTGTCGCCGACGCGGTGGGCGATGACCCCCGATGGAAGCGACGCGGCCGCCGCGGCGATCATCCGGTCGGTCGTTTCGCCGTCGGCACGGCCAATGTCGGCGAGCGAGATCCCGACAACTCGGCTGGATTCGAGGCGCGATACCTGGTCGATCCCCGGCTGGAGGAACTGTGCAACCCACATGTGCTGGGACTGGATGACCTCGGTCGCGTGCCGGGGCGGCTCGCCATACTCCTCGGCGTGGGTGACGAGCGCCGCCGCGAGTTGCGAGATCCGGCCGGCATCACCCGCATCCAACTGCGCGGCCTGGGCCTTCGCCGCCGCGGCCTGGGCGGTCGCGATGGTTGTTCGGAGCGGCATCACGATCGCCAGGGCGATGACGCCGATGACGGCCGCGAACACGATGCACATGGGAAGAACCGCCGCGAGCGTCGCACGGCCGCCGCTGACCTTCTGGCCGTCCTTGATCATCAGGATCGCGGCGACGGTCCACCAGATGGCGCTGAGCCAGCCGATGTAGAAGCCGACGCAGGGAACCGCATTGGCGATGTTGGTGCCGCTGGAGTACAGCATGCACTGCATGGTGCGGCCGATTCCCGCGGAGGTCGGCCCGGTCAATCGCAGGAGGCCGTGGGCCATCGCGCCCCAGATAAACGCGCCGGCGACGATCGCGACGACCATGCCGATGGCCCACCCGGCAAAGAAGGCCATCGGCGCCATCACGCCGGCGATGCCTCCGCCGCCGGGCCCGGAGCCGCCCGTGGTGGCGGTGATGATCCCGATGACCAGGAAAAGCAGGATGAACAGGCTGACTCCGGCCAGGAGGTAGATCGCGTTGGTGACGGTGGCGTACCAGACCGCCTGGAGGAGAGACGATTGCTCCGGCGTTGCGCGGATGAGGCGGCCGGGCGCCCCCATGGACTGGATGACCGTGCTGAACCAGCCTCGAACGACGCCCTTCTCGCGCCGCTCGAGCCATGGGTTCATCTCCACCTTGGTCTGGGCCTCGCGCACGCCCTCGGTGGGCAGCAGGATCATCTCGTCCATCGAGATCGCGCGGTGACAGGTCACGCACTCGAACGCGGGCGGGACGAGGTGGCCCTTTTCGCCGGTGCCGTAGTAGGACTGGTTGCAGTATGGACAGCAGAACCGGACGCTGTTCAGGACGAACTCGAAGTCGCTGGGCTTGAAGCCCGCGCCGCACTCGGGGCATCGCCGGTCGCGGATCTGCCAGAGGGGATAGTCGCAGGACTTGCAGCGCATGGGGTATCCACGAGAGGCGTTTGAATCAACGCGGAGCGGAAGCCCATCGGGCGGTTTCGGCCCGCACACGGCCGCGGCTGAGCCAGATGAGCATGAATGCCGGCAATGCGCACCCCCAGGCAATGGCGAAGAGCCCGCCGATGATCGCGCCGCCCATCATGAACACCGGCATGTTCGCGGGCGCGTTCGGCGGCAGATTCGAACCGCTGACCGCTGCGCGGATCGCATCCTGCTGAATCCACATGCCCAGCGTGGTGCCGACGATTGTCGCGACGATCTTTGCCACGGCCCACACCCTGGCCAGCGGCACGCTGCCCGGCCGGCGCCGAAGGAGACCGACTCCCGACGCGAGGAGCGCGATGGCTAGCGCCAGTTTCACCGCCTCGGCGACGATGACCAGCATGATGTGGCTGGTGATGCCGGCCGTGGGGTTCGTCGTCGGGCCCAGCGAAGCCAGCCACTTCATGAACGTGTCCAGCAGGCCCGCCGCGATCAGCACGTACCACGCCAGGCCGATCGCCGCGCCGATCGTCCCGAGACCGCCGAACACACAGCAGACCATGCCCAGGATTCCCGGCCAGGCGGCCGGTTGATCGGGCCGGAGCAGTCGCCCGGGCACGGTTGGAGGCGCTCCGAGCGCGGCTCCCGGAGCCGGTGTGTCAGCAGCGTGGATGTGCTCTTCGCTCGTCATGCGGCCGGATCACCCTGAGCGGCCGCAGCCGGCTGCTCGGCACCGGGTTGTTCGGAGGGAGCGGTGCCGGGTTGCGGTTCGTCGGGCGCGAGCCCCAGGAAAATGGCCCCCCGGCCCGCCTCCTGCCGCACGGCGATGCGCCGCTGCTTCACGAGTTCGAGCATGGCCAGGAACAGGCCGATCATCTCCGAGCGTGTGCGGCCTTCGAAGATCTCGGCAAACGGGAGTTCGGAGGTCGCGGTCCCGGCGATCTCGGCCGCGAGGGACTCTTCGGCCCGGCGGCGGAGGCGGTCCAGGATGTCCTCGGCATGGATCTCGACGGGCGTCTCGTCGATGCGGACGTGGTGCTCGCCGACGCGGTTGAGGTCGACGGTCTCGATGATCCGCGCGAAGGCCTCGACAAGGTCGACCAAGTCGACATCCTCGAGTTCGGTCGCCTCCTCGTCCTGCGATTCGTCCGCGGCGGGGCGGTCGGGCCACGCCGCCGCGCCCAGCGGGAATCGCCGGTCCCACTCGCTCCGGTGCTCTTCGAGCATCTCGGTGGCATCGCGGAACCGCTTGTACTCGAGCAGTTGGCGGACCAGTTCGGTGCGAGGATCGGCGACGGGCTTGTCCGGCCGATTCGCGGATGCGTCGTCCGTCGCGGCGGCGTCTTCAGCGCTGCCGGGCGGGGCGAGCATGCGTGACTTGATCTCCATGAGCGTCGCCGCCATGACAAGGAACTCGCCGGCGCGCTCGATGTCGATCCGGCCCGCCGAGGGGCCATCCGGCCCGGGCGAGGTGAGTTGTTCGAGGTGCGAGAGGTATTGCTCGGTGATCGCCGCGACCGGGATGTCGTGGATGTCGATCTCCGCGCGGCGGATGAGGAAGAGCAGGAGGTCGAGCGGGCCCTCGAACGCATCCAGCCGTACCTTGTACTCGGCGACCATCCAGCGGCTCCTTCCAGACTTCGGGCGCCCCGTCGGCCGGGAGCAGGCCCGGTTCAGGGTCCACCAGTCTACCCTTTCCGCATGTCCGGTTCGCGCACAGCATCGAGCGTTCGTGTGGAAACCCGCTCTGGCGGCAGGGAGTCAGGCTCGGCATCCGCGGCGGGCCGGGACGAAGCCGCGTTCGCCGAGCGCATCCTTCGGGCCGAGTCGGCGGCGGTGGGGGCATTGGCAGACCTGATCGGCGCGGACGGGGGGCGGTCCTTCGGCGAAGCCGTGGGGCTGATCGTCCGGTGCGCGGATGCCGGGGGGAACGTGCTGGTGAGCGGGCTGGGCAAGTCGGGATTGATCGGCCAGAAGATCTCCGCCACGCTCGCGTCGCTGGGGATCGCCTCGCACTTCGTGCACCCGGCCGAGGCGGCGCACGGCGATCTCGGGAGATTCCGCCCGGCGGACGTGTGCATCGCGCTGTCGTACTCTGGGGAAACGGCGGAAGTGGTGAGCCTCGCGGCGATTCTGCGGCAGGACGGCCTGCCGATCATCGCGATCAGCAAGGGATCGGCCGGCGGCGGGACGAAGTTGGCTCTGGAGCGGCTGGCGACCGTCAGCCTGTCGATCGGCGAGTGTGACGACTCGGCAATCTCGCCCGCACCGACCTGCTCGACGACGGCGACGCTGGCGCTCGGGGATGCGCTGGCGCTGTGCGCAGCGCGACGGCGGAACTTCACGGACGACGACTTCCGCAAGCGCCATCCGGGCGGCTCGCTCGGCGGGCTGCTCCAGACGGTCGGGGAGGTGCTGCGATTCCGCGTCGGGAAGAACCTCGCCGCGGCGAGGGACGATGTCAGCATGCGGGAGGCGATGGCCGCCGCCGATCTTCCCGGTGTGCGCCGGCCCGGGGCGCTGCTGCTGGTCGATCGCGGGAGCGGCGTGCTCTCGGGGATCTTCACCGACGGCGACCTTCGACGCGTGGTGATGCGGTCGGCGGCCGAACTGGACCGGCCCGCGCGGGAACTGATGACGCGCAACCCGACGACGCTCCGGGACACCGACCTTGTCCGCGAAGCCGTCACGATGGTGCGTGAGCACCGGCGCGACGAGATCCCGGTGGTCGATGCCGCGGGCAAGCCGGTGGGCATCCTGGACGTGCAGGATCTGATCGCGATGCGGCTGATCGAAGCCGAGTGAGTCCCTTTCTGCCGCATCGCAAAGCCACATGAACACCCCGCAGTCACCCATCCGCCTTCTCGCGCTCGACGTCGATGGTGTGTTGACGGACGGCTCGATCATGCTCGACGACGATGGCCGCGAGATCAAACGGTTCAACGTCAAGGACGGGCTGGCGATCACGACGTGGCTCCGGCTGGGGCTGCACGCGGGCATCATCACGCGCCGCGCGGGGCGGGCCGTCGAGCATCGCATGCGCGAACTCGGCGTGAAGCACGTCGTCCAGGGATGCAAGGACAAGGGCGAAGCGATCCGCAGGCTCGCGGCCGACAGCGGCGCCGGGCTTCACGAAGCAGCCTTCATCGGCGACGACTGGCCCGACCTGCCCGCGATGCGGCTGGTCGGCTTTCCCGTCGCGGTCGCCGACGCCGCGCCCGAACTGAAAGCGGTGGCGAAGTTCGTGACGATCGCCCGCGGCGGGCACGGCGCGGTCCGCGAGGCGGTCGAGCATCTGCTCATGCTCAACGGCCTGCGGGAACGTGCCGTCGCGCAGTTTGACTCTCCGGGAGCCGGTTGAAGTCCCGCGGCCGGCGCATCCGCGGCTACGTCACCCAGTAGAACTTCCAGTTCCCCCTCTCCATGACGACCCAGAGTTTGGTGAACTTGATGTCCTGCGCAGCCGCGCCGCTGAGTTGAAGGATCCACACGCCGTCGCCGGGCTGCTTGAGGATGACCGTCGGCGAGCGTTCGGCCATGGGCATCCGGGCAAACAGCATCGCCAGGTCGCGACGGTACTTCTGCAGGAAGTCGACAATGGCCTGCGGCGATTCGCCGCGGCCCTCGTACTCCTCGAGCGTGCGTGTGCTGATGAGTTGCTTGATGATGATGTCGGTGTTGCCGTCATCAAGTTCGCGCTCGAGGTGGGACATCAACGCGCGAACGGACCTGCACACGAGCACCCGGCTGCCGTCGGGGTTCTCAATGACCGTGCGGCTGTCCGGCGAGGCCGTCGGGTCGGCGTAGCCGCGCGAGGCATCGACCGGCGCGGTGCTGAACTTCGCGCCCGAGAGCCCGGTGAAGAAGGGCTTGTACTGCGTAACCCGCTCCTCGGTTGCGCAGGCGGCGAGCGCGAGGAGCATCCCGCCCGCCGAGACGGCGAAGCACCGGCGACTTCGCACTGTCCGATTCGGGGTCATGCCTGGGCCTGGGTGTGTCCGGGTGCCTGGACCGGCGCGGTGGTCGGCTCGGCGGAGCCTCGCTTCCATCGATCATGAACGAGGTAGGACTCGTCGGGGGCGGGGCAATCGGTCCGGCAGTGGCAGCCGCGGGACTCCTTCCGCCAGTGCGATGACCTGGCGATGAGCGCGGCCACCAGCAGCATGTTCTGTGTCTGCCAGCCCTCGGGAGAATCGAAGATCTTGTCGAGCGTGTACCGCGCCCAGAAGTCAATCATGTCGCGCACATCGGAGAGACGCGGGCCGGAACGCTCGACACCGGCGTTGCGCCACATCGCCGAGCGGAGCGACGAGAGCACGTCGGCAAGATCGAGTTCGCCGTGGTCGGAGGGACGGATGTCGCTGATGATCGGCACCGGGGCCGGGGGGAGGCCCGACTTCCACGCAACGCCGTTCGCCGCGGGCGCGGCCTCGGGCCGCGATGCCGCATCCCGGGGCGCCGACGCGGCCGCCGCCTCGCGACCGGCGATCTCGCCCATGACCAGGCCCTCCAGCAGCGAGTTGCTGGCGAGGCGGTTGGCCCCGTGCAGGCCCGTGCATGTGACCTCGCCCACCGCAAACAGGCCCGGCACCGAGGTCCGTGCGTGCAGGTCGGTGACGACGCCGCCGATGGTGTAGTGCGCGGCGGGGTTGACGGGAATCAGATCCTTCGCCGGGTCGAGATCGACCGACGCAAGGAGTGTGCTGATGCCCGGGAACCGCGCGGCAAAGCCCTTCAGGTGGCGGACGTCCAGGAAGACATGGGTGCCGCCGTGTGTGGCCAGGCGCTGCACGATGGCGAGGCTGACGACATCGCGAGGGGCGAGTTCGGCCTGCGGGTGCACATCCGGCATGAAGCGGTGGCCGGATTGGTCGAGCAGGTACGCTCCCTCGCCCCGGACCGCCTCGGTGATCAGCGAACGCGGGCGCCCGGCGAGATAGAGCGTGGTGGGGTGGAACTGGACAAACGCGAGATCGCCGACCATCGCGCCCGCGCGATAGGCCATCGCCAGGCCATCGGCCGTCGCGGTGCGGGGGTTGGTGGTCTCGCGGTAGATCATGCCCGCGCCGCCCGCCGCGAGGATCGTCGCCCGGGCCCAGATCACCTGCAATCCGTAGCGGGGGTGATGGGTGATCGCCCCCATGACCGGCGAGGCGGGGTCGGGCGAGGGCGCGACCAGGTCGAGCGCGAAGCAGCGGGTGAACACCCGGATGCCGGGCAGGGACTGGGCCTTGGCCAGGAGGCATCGGGCCAGTTCGCGTCCGGTGGCGTCGCCGTCGGCGTGCAGGATCCTCGCCCGCGAGTGTGCGCCCTCCTGGCCGAGGGCGAGCGCGCCGGACTTGAGGTCAAACCGCATGCCCCAGTCGATCAACTCCCGGATCCGCGCCGGCCCGGCCTCGATGATCTGCCGGACCGGTGCTTCGTCGCACAGCCCCGCGCCGGCGACCAGCGTGTCGTGGATGTGGGACTCGGTCGTGTCGGCGGGGTCGATCACCGCGGCGATGCCCCCCTGCGCCCACGCGGTGTTGGAATCTTCATCGGCGCTGGCGGTCTTGGTGACGAGGATGACCTCGCGGCCCTGCTCAGCCGCGGCGATCGCTGCCCGCAGCCCGGCCACACCGCTGCCGATCACCAGCACGTCGGTGAAGATCTGCGGGAGCAGGGACGACCGGAAGGGGATCAGGTACCGGCGCTGGTCGAAGATCTCGTGCATCGCCGGGCTTCCTGGGTGAGCGGAACAGTGAGCGACGGCCGGTGGTGGCGGGGTGAAGGGCGGGATCAGGCTTCGCGGGCCGGACGTGGTGCGTCCTCGGGGACCATGCGGTCGAGTTTGGCCTTCAAGTACCACGCGTGATGTTCGAGGTGCCACGCGGCGTAGTTGCAGATGATGCGGAGCGTCTGCTCGCCGCGAACCGCGTGCAGGCACTTTCGGTCCCATTGTGCCGGGGTGAGCGTGGCCAGCCAGTCGGCATGCCAGCGCCGCAGGGTGTGGATGACGGCGACGTAGCCGGCGATCGGGTGGGCCGGCCCAGTGTGGCGGCCGTCAGGTCCCTGGGTTCCGTACAGCCCCGAGTCGATGAACGCCTCCTCGTCCCAAGCGGAGTGAACGGGGTTTTCCTCCGCGGCGGTTCGCCGCATGCGGTGTACGAACGCCAGTTCGGCATCGGCGAGGTGGCCCAGCAGCACACGCACCGGCCAGCGCCCGACCCCCGCCTCGGGCAGGAAGCCGGTATCCAGTTGTTCCGGGCTGAGGTCGAACATGCGGCGGTCGAAGTTCTCCACCCCGCGCTTGTAGCGGGCCAGCAGGTCGGCGTTGGGCAGAGCGGCAAACGTTTCGAGCAGGGGCTTTGGCAATGGCGTCGTCAGGGCGGCGGTCATGACGGAACGGTACACAGGCTGCGGGGCGGGGGGGATGGCGGCCGCGAGGTCTACGCTCCGCCATGGAAACCCCGTCCAAGACCCCCGATCGCTGCTGCCCGGCGCTGCGCGTGGTGACGATGCCAAAGGACACGAACGCCTACGGAACGATTTTCGGGGGCGTGATCCTGAGTTACATCGATCAGGCCGGATTCGTGGAGGCGCGGCGGCACGGGATGCACCGCTGGGTGACGGTGGCGATGGACCGGGTCGAGTTCAAGAAGCCGGTTCACCTGGGCGACGTGGTCTCGTTCTACGCCTCGACGGCGAAGGCGGGCACCAGCAGCGTGACCGTCAAGGTCGAGGTGGAGGCCGAGCGGTTCGAGACCGGCGAGGTGGTGCCGGTCACCGAGGCGCACATGACCCTGGTGAGCGTGGGGCCGGATGGACGGCCCGTGCCGTTCAAATCGCCGCCCACGATCCACTATCCCGCTGCTTGAGGGGCGCCTGACAAACCCGCGCGGGTTTGCGGAGATCCGCTACCATTCAGCCATGTCTGAGTCTTCCTTCCTTGCCGTCGGGGATCATGTGAGCCTGCTGCTGGGCACGGTGCGCTGTGAGAAAGTCGGCGCGCGCGAAGCGCAGATCTTGGAGAAGGAGATCGACGGCCTTGCGCCGTCCCGCGGCTGGCGGGTGGTGCTCGACATGACCGAGGTGACCATGGTCGCCTCGATGGGGCTGGGGCTGCTCGTCTCCGTGCACAAGAAGGCCAAGAGCAGCGGGGGCGCGCTGGTCATCTGCAGCATGCGACCCGAACTGCTCCAACTCGTGCAACTGACCCACCTCCACAAAGTCCTCAAGATCGTCCCTGACCGCAACGCGGCTCTCAAGGCCGTCGTCTGATCTGTCTCGGGGCGGAGCACGACGATGCCCGGGGCCACCAGACCGACCGAATCTTCGAATCGCGCCGGCCCGCCGCGGCTGGCGGTCATGCTTTCCGGTTCCGGCCGCACGCTCTCAAACCTGCTCGACAGCATCGATCGCGGCCTGCTCCACGCGTCGGTCGTGCTGGTGATTGCATCGCGCGAGTGCGGCGGGGCGGAGGTCGCGCGGCGCCGCGGCCTGCCGACGGTCATCCAGAGCGGGGACATCCCCGCGGACCGACTCGCGGGGGTGCTCTCCGCCGCGGGCGCCCGGTGGGTGGTGCTGGCGGGCTATCTGCGCCGGGTGGCGATCCCGCCGGCGTTTGCCGGGCGCGTGGTGAACATCCACCCCGCGCTGCTGCCCGCCTTCGGCGGTCCGGGCATGTACGGCGACCGCGTGCATCGGGCGGTGCTGGACTCGGGGGCCACCGAGTCGGGCTGCACGGTCCACCTGTGTGATTCGGAGTACGACCGGGGCCCGATCGTGCTGCAGGCACGGTGCGAGGTCCGGCCGGGCGATACGCCCGAAACCCTCGGCGCAAGGGTCTTTGAACTCGAAAAGCGGGCCTATCCGCGTGCGCTGGAACTGCTGTTCTCCGGGAGCGTACGAGTTGGGGGCCAGGGGCCGAGCCGAATGAGCACCCCGGGAGCGACCGGCAAGGGTGGATGAATGCGCAACGCGGCCGGAGGCATCACGGGCTTGGTCTTTGCGGCGCTGCTGTCAGCCGGGGCTTCTCTTCCATGCATCGCCCAGCCTCCCTCGGTGGGCGATGCGCCGACCCAGGCGCCCTCCGCGAAGCCTTCCGAAGGTGAGTCGGATTCGGGCGAATCGAAGGCCCGCGAGCGGTACGAGTCCGAGTTTCTTCGCGCGATGCGCCGCGGCGACCTCGACGGGGCCGAGCAGGCCCTGCGCGACTGGACGCAGGGCGACAGCCAGAACTTCGTGCCCTGGTACAACTTTGCGTGCGTGCTCGCGCTGCGGGGCAAGACCGCCGAGGCCGAGTCGGCGCTGCAGCGGTCGGTCGTCGAGGGCTTCAGCGACCTGCGCACGCTGCTCACCGATCCGGACCTCCGCCCGCTTCGCGCGACCGATACCTACCGCGCGATCGTCGAGGGTTGGGACCGGATCATCGACTCCCGCGTCGATGCACAACTCGAAGCCGCGAAGAAACTCTTCCGAGGCACCCCGGGGAAGCCGTACCAGTTCGAGAAGGACGCGGCGCTGCGGCTGGCGTATATCAGCGCGTTCGATCCGGCGATCTTCGCACAGGCCAAGGCAGAACTTGCCCAGTTGACCGACTGGTGGCAGGACCTTGTGCTTCCGGCGGCGGAGCCGTGGCGGACCGGCAAGGGTGCCGAGTCGGCCATGCCCGACCAGCCCGGCCCAGACGAAGGAGAAGGCGCTTCCCCGCGTCCGGGCCGGCAGCCGCCCTGGGTCATGGTGGTGCTGCCGACGCGCCCTGATTACCTGCGTTGGGCGATGGCGCGGTACGGCGCGGCGGGCCAGAGTGTCGGCGGGGCGTACAGCCACGACGAGAAGCGACTCGTCGCGATGGACCTCGGCTCCACGCTGCGCCACGAATACTGGCACGCCCTGCACTGGCGGCACATGGACCAACTGGGCCAGCGACACCCCGTCTGGGTGATGGAGGGCCTGTGCAGCCTGGTGGAGGACATCCAGCCCCTGCCCGACGGCGGCTTCCGTGCCCTGCCCAGTTGGCGGACCAACATGGCCAAGCGACTGGGAAAGGCCGGCGGCCTCATGCCGTGGGACACCCTCTTTGCCATGGACCAAAAGCGCTTCATCGGGTCCAAACCGCTCGCCTACTACGCGCAGGCACGCGCCATCTTCATGTTCCTGGCCGAACGGGGCAAACTCCGCGACTGGTACAGCCAATACGTGCAGGACTTCGGGCGAGATCCGACCGGAGCCGCGGCGTTCGCGTCCGTGTTCGGCAAGCCCACCGGTGAGGTTGAAAAGGAGTTCCGCGCGTGGCTGAAGGATGTGCCCAACGTGGTCGAGGAGATCCGTCCGGGCATGGCCAACATGCCCTTCGAGGTGGGCGCGGGAACGGGCGACGGCATCGTGGTGAACAGCACGCCCAAGGGCAAGTCGGGCCGGGAATCGGGGTTGCGCATGCGGGACGTGATCACCGCGATCGACGGCGAGCCCGTGCGCGACATGAACGACTTTGCGAGGGTGGTCGGTGAGCGGATGCCGGGGGAAGAGGTCCGGGTGTCCTATCGGCGCGGCAAGGTTCATGCCGAGTCGGTGGTGACCCTGATCCGGGAGCCGGGCTGAGCGGCAAGGGCCGGGCTTGAACCTACACTGCGACGCTATGGCATACACCGTTCTCGCCCGGCGATATCGCTCGCAGTCGTTTGACGAAGTCGTTGGCCAGGAGGCCATCGCCCAGACGCTCCGCAACGCCATCGAGCAGAATCGAGTCGCGCACGCGTACCTCTTCACCGGGACGCGCGGCGTCGGCAAGACCTCGATGGCGAGGCTCTTCGCCCGGGCGCTCAACGCCGTCGACGACAAGGGCAAGGAGAACCCGGAGATCGCCGCGGCGATCATGCGCGGGCAGGACACCGACGTCATCGAGATCGACGCCGCGAGCAACAACTCAGTCGAGCAGGCCCGCGAGTTGATCGCCAACAGCGTGTACCGTCCTCTCCGCGGCCGGCGCAAGGTCTACATCATCGACGAGGTGCACATGCTGTCGCCGGCGGCGTTCAACGCGCTGCTCAAGACGATGGAGGAGCCGCCCGAGCACGTCGTCTTCATCCTCTGCACCACCGAGACGCACAAGGTGCCCGCCACCATCCAGTCTCGCTGCCAGCGGTTTGACTTCCGCAACATCGCCACCTCGAAGATCGCCGAGCACCTCAAGGAGGTCCTCAAGGGCGAGAAGGCCACCGCCGAGCCCGAGCTCGTGCACATGGTCGCGAGGCTCGGCAATGGCTCGATGCGGGATGCGCTCTCGCTGCTCGACCGGCTGCTCGCGGCCGGGGAGAAGAAACTGACGGTCAAACTGCTCGAGCAGTTGCTCGGCACGCCCGACGGGCAACTCGTCGGCGAGTTGGTCGGGGCGATCGCGGGCGGCGAAGCCTCCGCCGCGCTCCGCAACGCCGATGTACTCCTGCAGCGCGGCGTGTCGCCCGAGCAATTGCTCGGCACGCTCGCCGATCGGTTCCGCGACCTGATGGTGATCGCGGCATGCGGCGCGGACACGGACCTGGTCGAACTCGGAGACGACTCCCGCAGGCAGGCGGTCAAGGCCGCCGCGGGCTTTGACGTGGCCGGGCTCACTCACCTGATCGCCGTGTGCGACAGCGTGCGACGCGCGTGCAGAGACTCGGCGAGCAGCCGCGCCCTGCTCGATGCCGCGGTGGTCCGGATGGCGATGGCGGACAAGTTGGCCGATGTCACGGCGCTGGTTGTGTCGCCGGCGCGGCGGGAAGTCGCCAACGGGAGCGCCGGACGAAAAAAATGACCGCGGGGGAGGAGCCGCCCCGGCAGGCGCAGGTGGCCGACGAGCCACCGCCGCCCGGGCCCGACCGCGAAGAGACTCCCGCCCCCGCCCCGCCGCCCGCTCTCCCGTCGCCGGACGTGCCGCAGCCAATGCCCGGCACGGGCCCGATCGACATCGGCAGCCTCTGGGCCCGCGTGCTCCGGGCGCAGGGGCTGCCCACCGTGCTGCGGACGCTGATGACGTATCTGCGTCCGATGACCGTCGACCCCGCGGCCGGACGGGTCGTGCTTGCCGGGTCTTTGCGGCATGTTGAATCCGCGCGCGGGCGGCAGGTGCACATCGTGGAGGTCTTCCGTCGCGAACTCGGCCGCGCGGTCGAAGTGGCGTATCACGTTGACGACGCCGATCCAGAGGCCGCGGAGGATCCTGTCGCCGGGCCGGAGGAGCCCGCGAGCGAGCCGTCGCCGCGCCCCGAGCCGCCGCTGGCGGGCACACCAGCGCGACCGGAGCCCCGGGTGGAGCCCGCGCAGATCAGCCAGCACCCGCTGGTGAAGGAAGCGATGGAACTGTTCGGGGCCCGGATCGTGGATATCCAGCACAGGCGGCCGGGCGGCTGATCTTGAGTCTCGCAAACGAGGAACACGATGTTCGAGCAACTCAAAGTGGCCGGCGCTCTGGCGGGCCTGCTGAAGAACAAAGAAGGACTCAAGGCCGCGGGCGAGCGCATCCGCAAGCGGCTCACCGAAGTGCGAGCGGGCGGCGCGGCGGGGGGCGGCGCGGTGCGGGCAATCGCGACCGGCGAACTCCGCATCGAGTCGATCCACATCGAACCGGCCGTGGCGGCCGGACTCGCAGATGACGCCAGCAGGGCCTATGCCCAGCAACTCATCGCCGAGGCCGTCAACAGCGCGCTCGAACAGGCGAAGGCGATCGCTCAGCGCGAGGCAGCCAAGGAGGCCGAGGCCCTCGGGCTGCCGGGCATGGACGGCATGGCGGGACTGCTGGGCGGATGACCCGCTCGCGGCCGACGCGGGGCAGTCCCCGGCGCAGTACCATGCAGCCGGTTCCCATCGCACAGGCAGAGGAAACGCAGGATGCGACGACGGAAGATCACAGGCTCACACGCGACCTTCGAGGGCATCAATGCCACGCCGCTGATCGACGTGGTGATGTGCCTGATCATCTTCTTCCTCGTGGTTGGCAAACTGGCCACCGACCGCGGATACGCGGTTCCCTTGCCGGGCTCCAAGGTCGGACAGGATGAATCCTCGGCGAACGTGATGGTGGTGACTGTCGCCCAGCGGGCGGACGGTCGTCAGGCCGCCGGCTCGGTCTGGGACCGTCTGGGCATCACCGTGCAGGCCGATGGCGAGGTCTGCCCGGATGTGGCGTTCCTCGAGGCCTCGGTCCGCTCTCGCCTCAAGAAGGCGAAGGACACCTCGATCCAGGTTCGCGGCGACAAGTTCCTGCAGTTCGGACAGATCGAGCCCGTGCTGCGTGCCTGCGGACAGGCGGGCGCCAAGAGCGTTCGCTTTGCAACGGAGAAGGAGCCATGAGTTCCGCCCGTCGGCGAGCACGGGGCACGGTTCTGCGGCGGCGCGATGCGCTGCACAACTACACGCTCCACTTCGGCCCGAACATGACGCCGATGGTCGACATCGTCATGGTGATCCTGATCTTCTTCATGGCGACCGCGGCGTTCATGGGCAGCGAGTGGTTCCTGAAGGCCGCTATCCCCTTCGAGGCCGGACGCGGCACAAGCCTGAACAAGCCCAACGATCCGCTGGCGATCCCGTTGAAGCCGCTGGACGTGCTCATGGACGCGGATGCGGACGGCCGCACTGTGGTGACGTTCCTTGAACTCAAGCGGGCCAGCGTCGATGAGTTCATCGCGCGGGTCTCACAGTTCCCCCGGAACGAGACGACGAGCGAACTGGAAGTGATCATCAAGCCCATGCCACGGGTTCCGTACGCCGATGTCGTGCGGGTGCACGCCGCCTGCGATGCCGCGGGCCTGTACAAAGTCGGGATCACTGTGCCCCGGAAATCCGACGCCGTCCCGGCGGTCAGTCCGTAGCCGGCGGGAGTCCCGTCTCCGCTGGCTTGGCGGGGCTCAGCGAATCCGGCGGTGAGGCGCTCGGGCGTGCGCCGACGGGCGCCCCGGCTCGTCGCATCGCGGCCCGGGCGATCATGATGCCGGCGATCAGGTCATATGTCGCGTGCCCGATCATCGCGGCGTACAGGTTCCCCGTGATCAGCACGACGGTGTGAAAGAGTGCGGCGAACAATGCCGCCAGAACGATGCCGATCCACCCCTGCACCGCGTGCGCTGCGCCGAACGCCAGCGAGGCGACGACGATCGCCGCGACCCTCGTTCCCGTTTCTCGCCACAGCAGATCCGTCAGCACGCCGCGATACGCCGCTTCCTCGGCGATTCCGGCCATCAGGCACACCGCGGCATACGGGGCCAACTGGCGCACGTCGCGCCAGTCGGTCATGGTGATCAGTTCGAGCCGTTCTCGGGCCGCCGCATCCAGCCGGGAGATCCGCCGTGCCAGCGCGGCGAGGGTGACCGCGAGAAAGCCCGCGAGCGCGGCCGCGTCGATCCAGCCCGGCCGCCACGCGGGGAAGAGCACCACGCCCTCCTTCCTCGCCACGGCGACCGAGAGCCCGAGCAGGATGCACAGCATGGCGAGCGTGTTGAAGTGCAGCGAGGGCCGCCTCGGCCGTGGGTGCGATGCCGATCCCAGCGCCCTGGCCGACCGCGCGGCGAGGATCGGCAGCGCGACCACCAGCATCAGAATGAACATCCACGCCGCCATGACTCGGAGCGTACCACGATGCGGCCGCATGCGCAGCGCCCGCCGGCATCGCTCCGCGCCGCCTATCACTCCGCGTGGAGATCAGCGTCCTCATCCCGACCTTCGGCCGCGCCGCCAAACTCGCCCGCTGCCTGGCCCGGCTCTCGCGCCAGGACCTCGACCATCGGAAGTTCGAGATCCTGATCGGCGTGGACGGTCGCGACGAAGCGAGCGAGCCGGACGATGAGGCCGCGCAGGCGGTCCACGCGCTCGCCTCCACAAGCGCCGGCGCGATGCGCGCGGCGGTGTACGAGTTCGACCACGCCGGGCCGGGCGCGACCCGCAACAAACTCGCCCGCCACGCGTCCGGTCGGGTCCTGCTCCTGCTGAACGATGATGTCCTGCCCGAGCCCGACCTGCTCACAAACCATCTTCGGGCGCACGACGCACGCGGGAGCAGCCCGGCGATGGTCCTCGGCGCTGCGCCGTGGGTCGTCCCGACGGCCGGCGAGGACACCCTGTTTGACCGTCTCGTGCGCGAGACCTCGATGATCTTCTTCTACGACCGCATGCACGAGGCGATTGCCCGCGGCGAGGTCGGGCCGTCGCACGACTGGGGCTTCCGCCATGCGTGGACGCTGAACCTGAGTCTGCCGCGCAAGGACTTCGAACGCGTAGGGCGATTCGACGAGCGCCTGACCTACGCCTGCTACGAGGACCTGGAGTTTGCCCGGCGCGTTCACGCGCAGGGCGCAACGCCGGTGCTGTATCACCCCGAGTGCATCGTGCACCACGATCACCGCATCACCCCCGAGTCCTACCTCGCCCGGGAGCGGCTCATGGGCAGGGCCGCGATCCAACTTGCCGGCGCAGCGCCGGAGTGCGCGCGGGAGATTTTCGGCCGCGACATCACCGGCGCGGATGAACTGGCCTACAGCCTCGGGTTCGTGCAGCGCGAGCGCCCGCTGGCCGAACGGCTGGAGAAGTCGTTCGGCGCGCTCGCGACGATCCCTTCGGGGGCGGTGGATGGGCCGCACGCGCCGGTAATCCTTCGGACGATGTACGAGCATCACCTGCTCCTGAAGCGGTGGGAGTGGCGGCGGGGCCTGTGCGAAGCGCGGGCCTGATCTTCTTCAGAGGGAAGTGCCGGTTTCCCGTTCACATGTGACCTATCGGCCGCGCTGCGCACTCGCTGCCTGAGGGCCGGTTGTCCCCCAGAACCTCGCCCAGTTCTTCCACGCAAACCCCGCGATCTCGTCGCCGGTCCACCCGCGCGCCGAGAGCGCATCCAGCAGGATCGCAAAGTCCCGCGGCCGGTCGATCCCCTCGGGCAGCGCCAGCGCCGAGAACCCGCCATCGGCATCGCTCCCCAGGCCGACATGGGCGCGAGTGCCCGCCAGGTCGCACACACGCTCAACGTGGGCGATCGTCTCATCGATTGTCGCGCGGCCTTCCTTCCCCGCCGGCCGCAGGAACTTGCTGTACAGGTTCAGGCCGATGACGCCGCCGCGGCTCACGATCGTCCTGATCTGCTCATCGGTCAGGTGCCGCTGGTTCCGGCCCGAGGGATCGACGATGGCCCGGCAGTTGGAGTGCGACGCCACGATGCGCCGGTCGGTGAGGTCGAGCAGTTCACCAAACGACCGGTCGCTCAGGTGCGAGGCATCGTGCACCAGCCCCAGCCGATCGATCTCCCGGACCAGCGCGCGGCCCAGGTCAGTGATCCCCGTTTCGGTCGTGTTGCCGCCGGCGTAGCGGGAGAGCCGGGCCCAGGTCAGCCCGACGGCGCACGCGCCGCGGTCCTTCCACCACGCCAACTCATCGGGCGTGCGGATCGGGTCCGCGCCCTCGATGAGGACGCCGATGTGCAGTGTGTTGCTCAGCCGCCCGATGCGCTTCTCCAGCGGCACCGGGACGACGGAGGAAACGCCCATCCCGCCGCGGATCTCGCCGATCCCCGGTTCAGCGCGCAGGCAGTCGGGCACGTCGATCGAGACCAGTCCCATGTCGCGCCACGTCAGGTACGCCTCGATCTGCGCCCGCCCGACCGCGTGCGCACGCGCGGCATCCCCCGCGGGATAGCCGACGGCGTCGCTGCCGTCGGGCTCGGTGAAGACGGTCGCGAGCGCGAACCGCACATTCCCGGCCGCCAGTTCCGGCAGCGTCACGCTCGCGGGTTCGAACGGCCCGATCGCGCTGGTGTCCGCCGGGAGCGGAACCAGCATGTCACGCCGGTTCAACGCCAGGCAGGCAAGGTCGAGGTGGGCGTCAAAGAAGGGCGTTGCGGGCACGGGTCGGTTCCTTGATGGTCCGAGAGGGGCACACCCGCACCGAGGACTTGGCTGGGTCGAGCCGGCGACGGGCGCTCCCGTCGAGAACCCTTCGGGCCGGGAGTTCCCGCGGCCCGGTGTTCATCGCAGCGATGCCACGAACTCGCCCAGCCTCGCCATTCCCTGCTCGATCTGACGCTCCGAGCAGGCGAAACTGATGCGGAGGTGGTTCTTGCCGCAGCCGCCGAAGTCCTCTCCCGGCACGCACGCGACCCGCTGCGTCGCCAGCAGCGATTCGCAGAAGTCCAGCGCTCCCGAGATCCTGCGCCCGTCCGGCCCGGCCTTGCCGAAGTGCGCGGAGACATCGGGGAACAGGTAAAACGCCCCGGTGGGCTGCGCCGCCTTCAGACCCGGCACCTTCTTCGACAGTGAGAAGATCAGTTCCGCGCGCCGCGCGAACGCCTTGCGCATGTCCTCCACTTCCGCCGCGCACTCGCGCAGGGCGACGCCGATCGCCGGATACACGAACGACGTGATGTTCGTGGTCATCTGGCCCTGCAGCGTTACCATCGCCTTCATGAACTTCAGGCCCCAGGCCCCGCTCGTCACCGTGTAGCCGATGCGCCACCCGGTCATGGCATAGGCCTTGGAGAGCCCGTTCACAGTGATCACCCGCTCGGCGATCTCGGGGATGGAGCCGATCGAGAAGTGCGGCGCCCCGCCGTACACGATCTTCTCGTAAATCTCGTCGGAGATCACCACGATGTCGGGCGCGACCGTCCGTGCGGCCTCCGCGATCACCGCGCCCAGTTCCCGCAACTCGCGCTCGTTGTACATCGTCCCGCACGGGTTCGACGGCGAGTTGAGCGTCACAGCGCGGGTCCGCGGCGTGATCGCCGCCCGGAGTTGCTCCGGGCTCATCTTGAACGACGACTCCACACCCGTCGGAACCTCGACCACCTTCGCGCCGGCCAGTTCGGCCAGCGGCGCATACGACACCCACGCGGGGACCGGCAGGACCATCTCCCCGGGCGCGACCCCGCCCGCGGGATGGTCGAACAGGCACTGGTAGATCACGTACAGCGCGTGCTTTCCCCCGGCCGAGATGCCCACGTGATCGGGGGTCACCCCGACGATCCGGTTCTCCCGCGAGACTTTCTCGGCCACCGCCGCCCGGGTGTCCGGGTCGCCCATGGTCGGCATGTACTTGGTCTGCCCCGCGAGCAGCGCGTCGATCGCCGCCCGCTTGATCCGCTCCGGCGTGTCAAAGTCCGGCTCCCCCGCCGCGAAACTCAGCACATCAACGCCCTGCCGCGCCAGGTCCTTTGCCCGGTTCATCACCGCGACGGTGGAGGACGGCCTGAGTTCACTGACCCGCCGGGAGAGGTTCATGGCCTGAGCATATCGGCGCCGCGGGTGCGGGGTCTTTGGGGCGACACGCGCCGCTCTTGGCGAGTTCTTCATGCGGCCGGTCCCGTCTCGATTTCGGAATGCCGATACAGTCCAAACTCAACAGCCCGGCCATTCCCAGGGGCCCGCCGAGATGCTCGATCGCCGTCACTTCATCGCCCGCGCAACCGCCTTCGGCGCGGGCTTCGCCGCGCTCCGCGCGGGGCTCGCCCATGGGATCGACCTCGCGTCCCGCCGCATGGACGGGCCATACGGCCCGCTCGTGCGCGATCCGCAGGGCCTGCTCGATCTCCCCGCCGGGTTCTCGTACCAGGTGCTCGCGCGATACGGCGACGAGATGGACGACGGCCTGATCGTCCCGGGCAAGCAGGATGCGATGGCGGCCTTTCCGCGGCCCGACGGGCTGACCGCGCTCGTTGTCAACCACGAGGTCGAGATCCCCGCGCACGGGCCTCTCGGCGCGTTCGGCCGGAAGGACGAGCGCCTGTCGCAGTTCCCCGCCGCGGCGTTCTATGACAGCGGCCCGCGCGCCCGCGGCGGGTGCAGCACGATTGTCTACGACACCAGGGCGAGAGAGGTCCGCCGAAAGTCCCTCACGCTCGCCGGGACGGTCCGCAACTGCGCCGGCGGCACGACGCCCTGGAACACCTGGCTCACCTGCGAGGAGTGCTTCGAGTCCACGGGCAACGGCTTCGAACAGGACCACGGCTACGTCTTCGAGTGCCGGCCGCTGGAGCCCGGCCCGGAGGTCAACCCCCGGCCTATCCGCGCGATGGGTCGCTTCAATCACGAGGCCGTCTGCATCGATCCGGCCTTGGGCGTGGTGTACCTCACCGAAGACCGATCCGACGGGCTGCTCTACCGCTTTCTGCCCGCCGATCGCACCAACCTGCACGCCGGTGGCCGGCTGCAGGCGCTGGCCATGCGCGGACGCAAGGGGCGGTCGCTCCGCAACTGGGAGGACAGCGAGCCGGTCCGGCCCGGAACGATCCTGCCCGTCGAATGGGTGGACCTCGACGGCGTCGACACGCCGGTTGACGACCTCCGCTATCGCGGGTTCGCGGCCGGCGCAGCACGGTTCGCGCGGGGAGAGGGGATGTGGTTCGGCATCGGCCCCGGCGCCGATGCACACTCGGCCCGGTCCACAGCGCGGGTGTACTTCGCCTGCACCAACGGCGGCCTGAAGCGCATGGGGCAACTGTGGCGCTATCTGCCCAGCCCGTACGAAGGCACCGCCCGCGAACGCGAAGATGGCGGGCTGCTCGAACTGTTCGTCGAGCCCAACGACTCCCGGATCGTCGCCAACGCCGACAACCTGTCCGTCACGCCGTGGGGCGGCCTGGTGGTGTGCGAGGACAGCGACTTCGACCAGCAGCGTCTGCTGCTCGTGGCGCCGGACGGCTCGGTCAGCACGTTTGCGCTCAACGCCCTGAACGCCTCAGAGTTTGCCGGTTCGTGCTTCTCCCCCGACGGCACGACGATGTTCGTGAACATCCAGAATCCCGGCATTACGCTGGCAATCCACGGCCGCTGGCGGTAAAAACAGGGTTTTGTAAGGACTGTCCGCGAACCATCCGTCAGACCCCGGCTTTGGACTGCCCCGATGACCGGGCCTATCCTCGTCGTCTGACGCAACCCCAACGGCTAGAGGCAAAGGCAGCAATGAACGAGGCTCAGTTCCGCGCACAGACTGTTCAGGCAAACCGTCGACACGGCAAGGACTCCGGCTCGCCGGAGGTCCAGATCTCGTTGCTCACCAACGACATCAACTTCCTGTCGCAGCACCTCCAGAACCACCGGAAGGACAACAGTTCCCGCCGTGGCCTGACGCTGAAGGTCGCCCGGCGCAATCGCCTTCTGAAGTACCTGGCCCGGACGGACAAGGACGGGTACACCGCCCTGATCGGCCGCCTCGGCCTGCGCAAGTAATCACCAAGCCCCTCGCGAAAGCGGGGGGCTTGTCGTTTCCGGCCCGGTACGGGCCAGGCGCTGAGCGGATCGTGGCCCTTCGCGGTCCGGGCGTCTGCGAACAATGTCGAAGAAGGGCAGGGAGTGGGGCGCCGTCCGCGACCCGGGTGGCAGTGGGCACGGGGCAGTCGATGACTGTCTCATGCCTTCTGCCTCCGAATGGGCGTCAGGCCGGCGAGTCAAGCCGTGATCCGCGACCAAAGCCCCGTTCGGGCTGCCCGCGCGCGGATTTCAGGCGCAGCCGATCTGGAGGTCGAAGGCAATGGGGCATGTACGAGTCGAGCGTGAAATCGCCGGGCGCACCTTGGTGATGGAAACAGGCAAGATCGCGAAGTTGTGCGACGCGGCGGTGATGGCGCACTACGGCGGCAGCACCGTGCTGGCCACCGTGGTCCGCGCCAAGCCGCGCGAGGGGCTGGACTTCTTCCCCCTCACCGTCGACTACCGCGAGAAAGCGTCGGCCGCGGGCAAGTTCCCCGGCGGCTTCCGCAAGCGCGAGGGCGCGCCGAACGAGAAGGAAATCCTGACGATGCGGATGATCGATCGCCCGATCCGTCCGCTCTTCCCCGACGGCTTCATCGACGAAATCCAGGTGCAGGTCTGGGTCATGTCCCACGACGGCGAGAACGACACCGACGTCCTCGCCGGCACGGCCGCCTCGGCGGCGCTGGCCATCTCCAACGCACCATTCGAGGGCCCGACCGCCACCGTCCGCGTCGGCCGCGTCGTCACCGACGACGGCCTGCGGTACGTCCTCAACCCCACCGTCACTCAACTCGAGTACTCCGACCTCGACATGGTGCTCGCCGGCCACAAGGACGGCGTCAACATGATCGAGGTTGGCGCGGCCGAGGTGGATGAGAAGGGCGTGCTGGACGCGATCAAGTTCGGCATCGAGGAGGGCATCAAGCCCGTCCTCGGCCTGATCGACGAACTCGTGAAGAAGGTCGGCAAGGACAAGGTCCTTGGAGACCTCGCGCTGCCGCCGGGAGAAGTCGTCGAGCAAGTGCGCAGGCTCGTCGAGGGCCAGTTGACCGAGGCCCGCAAGATCAACGGCAAGGCCGCGCGGGCCGAGCGCGTCGACGCCATCCGCAAGGCGATGATCGAGGAGCACTTCACCCTCAAGACGACGGGGAGTTACGAGGACTTCAGCGCAAGCCAGAAGCGGCAGAACGCTGCCAAGGAGGCCTTCCGCAGGCTCGAAGAGAAGATCACGCGCCGCCTGATCGTCGAGAGCGGCATCCGCGCCGACGGCCGCGGGCCGACGCAGATCCGGCCCATCACCTCCGAGGTCGGCGTGTTCGAGTACACGCACGGCTCGTCGCTCTTCCAGCGCGGCGAGACGCAGTCGCTCTGCTCGGTCACTCTGGGCACCGGCAAGGACGAGCAGATCATCGATGGCCTGCTCCCCGAGTACTCCAAGAAGTTCACGCTGCACTACAACTTCCCGCCCTTCTCCACCGGCGAGGCCAAACGCATCACCGGCCCCGGACGCCGCGAGATCGGCCACGGCGCGCTCGCCGAGCGTTCGCTGCTGGGTGTGCTCCCCTCGCCCGAGGAGTTCCCGTACACGATCCGCGTGGTCTCCGACATCACCGAGTCCAACGGCAGTTCGTCGATGGCGTCGGTCTGCGGCGGTTGCCTGGCGCTCATGGACGCCGGCGTGCCCATCAAGGCCACCGTCGCGGGCATCTCCGTCGGCCGCTTCTCCGACGACGCCGACGCCAACGAGTTCTTCGTCACCGACATCATCGGCGAGGAGGACTTCTTCGGCGACATGGACTTCAAGGTCGCCGGAACCCGCGAGGGCATCACCGGCATCCAACTCGACCTCAAGGCCCGCGGCCTGGTGCTCTCACAGATCGAGCGCATCTTCGAGCAGGCCCGCAAGGGCCGCCTTGAGATCATCGACCTGATGGAGTCCACGCTCGCCGCGCCTCGCCCCGAGATCAGCAAGCGCGCGCCGCGCCTCGTCACGCTCCACATCAACCCGGAGAAGATCGGCAAACTGATCGGCCCCGGCGGCAAGATGATCCGCGGCCTGCAGGACAAGTACGGCGTCACCATCGATGTCGAGGACGATGGCACCGTCATGGTCGCCGCGCCCAATGGCGACGCCATCGATCTCGCACGCTCCGAGATCGAGGCGCTCTGCGAGGAGATCAAGGTCGGCACGATCTACACCGGCAAGGTGGTGTCCACCAAGGACTTTGGCGCATTCGTCGAACTCGCCCCCGGAACCGACGGCATGTGCCACATCTCCGAACTCGCCGAGGGCTACGTCAAGAACGTGACCGACGTCGTCAAGATCGGCGATGTGATCAAGGTCAAGGTCATCCTCGTCGACGACCAGGGCCGCATCAAACTCAGCCGCAAGGCCGCGCTCGCGGCGGAAGCCGTCCAAGCCGGGTAACAGACCCGCTTCAAGACTGAACTTGGCGCAAGTCCATGATCGTCATGGACTTGCGCTGTTTTTGCCGCCCGAAACTGCCCGAGCCGCTCAAACGCCCGCCCCAATCCCGGGTGGAAGTTATGCACATCTTTCCGCGCGGGGCTTTGCCGAACCTTGAACTCTTGGTAGTCTGGTCCCGGTTCATGTGTGTTCACCGTGGCGGGGTTTTTCCCGCCGGGCAGTCAATCTGAGGTTTTCGTGTCAGTGCAAAGTTGGGTGCTGGAGCGGCGGCGCCAACGTGTTGCAAATGTGCACGCGATGGCTGTAGTGTGTTCTCGGGGCCGACACGCCGCCCCACCCCGGTGCGCCGACACGGCCGCTGCTGAACCCCCATGGGTTCGCGCGGCGACGGCAAGCGGGTCTCGCCATGTCTGATGCCAGTCCGAAGCAGATCATCGACGTCCAGGGTGCCGTCAAGTGGTTTGATCCAAAGAAGGGCTTCGGCTTCATCGTCGGCCCCGAGGGGCAGGACGTTTTCGTTCACTACTCCAAAATCCAGGGCGAGGGCTTCAGGGTCCTCAAGGACGGTTCCGCCGTCTCGTACGACGCCGAACTGACCGAACGCGGCTGGCACGCCACACGCGTTGTTCGCATGGATCCCACCCCGCTCGAAGTCACCATCCCCCAGCGGAAAACCTACACGCGATCCCCGCGCCGCTGAACACGCGCGGCTCCGTCCCGCTCGGGCGCGCTATTTCAACTCGTGCTGGCCACGATCCGCCCGCTGCCGGTTCCACATCGCCAGCGCCGGCGGATGGTCCTTTGCCAGTTTTACCAACTGGCTCGCGGTGCACTCCAGCCGGAGGGCGGCCTTGCGTGGATCCCAGTTGCACGCGGCGATGACATCCAGCGCCTCGGCGAGCATCGCCGGAAAGTCCTGATGTCGGTTGCTGCACGAGATGCGTCCGCCCTGCGTGCGCGACCGCCACAGCCCCGAGCCGATCTCCCCGATCGGCACGGGCACCCGAGTCCCGATCGCCAGCGCCAGCCGCAGGCGGCGCAGCGCCACGCGCTTGTTCTCGCCCTGGCTCCGCCGCTCGCTCGCATGCGCCGAGATTCCCGTCGGCCGGTGCGTGAGTTCGACGAGTGTCTCCACCTTGTTGCGGTTCTGCCCTCCCGGCCCGCCGCTGCGTCCGGTGCCGAGCGTGCACTGCCGCAGGAGGCTCTCGTCATCAAGGGACGCCGGGTGCGCCCACCGCTCGATCGGCGGCCGGTTCACGGCGCCGCTCCCGACGGGGCCGCGGCGAAGGACAGCGCATCGCCCCGCCAGCCACGCGACACAAGCACGCAGTGCCCCAGCGCCGCGATCATGGCCGCGTTGTCCAGGCAGAACTCCATCTCGGGGAGCCGGACATCCAGCCCGCGTCGGGCTCCAAGGTCGAGCAGCCGGCGGCGCAGCGCGGAGTTGGCGCACACCCCGCCGCCCACCAGCACCGTCGGGCACCGCGGGTGTTGATCCAGGGCGCGTTCGAGTTTCAACTCGACCGCGCCGACCGCGGCGTGCTGAAACGTCGCGGCGACCTGCGCGGCGGACATCGTCGGCTGTCGCGCCGCCTCGCCGCGAGCCTCCCGCCGCTGCCGCGCGGTCTCGCTCTCCGGCACGCCCCGAAAGGCGTACAGAGCCGCCGTTTTCAACCCGGAGAACGAAAAGTCCAGCGAGTCGGGAGCGATCCTTGCGATCGGGAAGCCCGGGGTCACGGGCTCGGCGGTCTGTGCCAGCCGATCGACCTCCGGACCGCCCGGGAACCCCAGCCCCAGGATCGCCGCGACCTTGTCATAGGCCTCGCCGATCGCGTCGTCGATTGTCGAGCCGATGCGGCGTGCATCGTCCACACCCTCGCACAGAGAGATCGACGAGTGCCCGCCGCTCACCACCAGACCGATCGCGGGAAACTTCGGAAGCGCGGGAACAGCGGGGGGCCGGCCGATCCACCCCGCCGCGAGGTGCGCATGGACATGGTTGACTCCCACGCACGGCAGCCCCAGGCCCATCGCGAAGCCCTTGGCCGCCGCGACGCCGACCACCAGCGAGCCGATCAGGCCCGGTCGGCTCCCCACGGCGACCGCATGCAACTCGTCCATCGCGACGCCCGATTCACGGATCGCGCGCCGCGCGATCGGCAGGATGCGTTCCGCGTGCGCGCGGCTGGCGATCTCCGGCACCACGCCCCGATACTCCGCGTGCAGGTCGTGCTGCGAGGCGATCACGTTCGACAGCACCTCGCGCCCGCCGCGGACAACGGCCGCGGCGGTCTCGTCGCAGGACGTCTCGATGCCCAGCACCAGCCGATGGTCGGGGTGCTCAGCCACCGGACGGAGTTCCCGACTTGGTTGTGTCGACGCCCTTGGGCTCCGGCTGGACATCGGCCTGGAGCAGCCAGCGCTCGACATCCTCGCCGGTGATCTTCAGCCTGGCGATCAAATGGCCCGCCGCGTCGCGCACATCAAGATGGCCGTCGGTGAGTTTCGTGTCGTCCGGCCAGAGATCGACAAGGTCGGCCTTCTTCTCGCCGGTCTCCGCGGCCCGCTCGAGCGCATCGATCCGCTTCTCGATCCGGGCGAACTCCAGCCCGAGACGGTCGCGCGTCCGCTCCAGGTTTCGCAGTTCGGTCACGGCGATCTGCGCGTGCGCATCCTTCGCCTCGCTCACCGGCTTCCATTCACCGGTGTCAAGCCGGCTCTGCAGCGCGCGAAGCGCGGCCGCCAACTGCGTGTCCCTCGCCTCGTGGGCGACCCACTCGGCGTTTGCCCAGTCCTGCCGCACCACCATTGCCGATGGATCCTTCGAGTCGCCGCGCACCGCGTCGAAGTCGCGCCGGCGAAGGAACCTCGCAAGCACCTCGTCGTCCTTCACCGGCACGTAGAAGCCGGGGTTGGGGTCGACGCCCCACGCCGTGGACTCGTCCTGCCGCTGGATCAGCCTGCCCGAGGGGAGGTAGTACTTCTGCGTGGTGAACTTCACCTTGGCGTCGGGAGAACGGGGCAGCGAGATGACCGTCTGCACGAGCCCCTTCCCGAACGTGCGGGTGCCGATCACCACTCCCGCCTTGTGATCCTGAAGCGCGCCCGAGACGATCTCGCTCGCCGATGCCGAACCCCCGTCCACCAGGATCGCCACCGGCACGCCCACCGCCATGCCGCCGGGAGTCGCCTTCAGCACCTGGTCGGCCATCGCCCGACCCTTGATCGAGACGATCGTGCCGCTGTCCAGGAACTCGTCGGCGATCCGGTGCGCGGCCTCCAGCGTCCCGCCCGGATTGCCCCGCAGATCCAGCACCAGCCCGCTGAGCGTGTGTCCCCCGGCCGAGGCCGCGGCCTTGGCCGCGATCAGCGCGGCGTCGAACTCCTCGGGCGCCGATGGCGTGAACTGCGCGAGCCGAACGTACGCGATGCCGCGGTCGGGATCGAGGAAGTAGTCCCAGTGCCCCGCGTCGCCCGGCAGCCTGCGCAGGCCCCGCACCGCGCGATAGGTGATGGCGCGCCGGGTCAGCGTGTACTTCTTCTCAACGCCGTCACGCTGGACGACGAAACTGACCTGTGTGTCGGGTGCTCCGGTCAACAGGTCGACGCACTGATCGCTCGTCAGGCCGAACGTGCTCTTGCCCTCGATGGTGGTGATGCGGTCGCCCGACAGGATGCCCGCCGCGAACGCGGGCGAGTCCTCCAGCGGCGTGACCACCGTCAGCCATCCGTCCCGCATCTCGATCTGGCAGCCGATGCCCGAGAAGTTCCCGGTCATCTGTTTCTCGAACTTGCCCGCATCCTCCGGCGGGATGTACTCCGCGTACGGGTCGTTGAGCGCCTCGAGCATTCCGTCGATCGCGCCCTTCTGCAGTTTGGCCGTGTCCGGCTTGTCGACATACCCGGCGACCAGCGCGCGGTACACGTCGGTGATCGGTTCGAAGAACCCGGGCTGGCCGCGCATCTGCGCATAGATCTCCGGCGCCCGGGTCACCGAGAAGATGCCCAGCACGAACGCCAGGGCCACGGTCATGACGTGAAATCGCCGCGACGTGCGCGGCCCCGAACGGTGTGATGCAGAGACGACGAGTGCGGGCATGCGGGCCTCCTTGCAGCGTCATTATTCGCGTTGCGTCGGCGTCCCGGCGGCGAGCGCACACGAGGGTGCAAAACGTCGGATCCACGGCGGTTCCGAAAGGAGCGCTACAGTTCGACCTCGATGCCCGCCCCGACAGAACGTACGTCCATCAAGGTTCAATCCGAGCGTGCTGTCATGGCCGCGGTCCGCCTCCCGGACTCGGTCTATGACCCGCGCGACCCCTTCGGCGAACTCCGCTCCCTGGCCGAGCAGGCCGGCGCGATCGTCGTCGGCGACATGGAGCAGCGCAGGCTCAAGCCCGAGGCCGCGACGTTCATCGGCTCCGGCAAACTCGAGGAACTGCGGAACCTCTGCGATGCGCTCGACGCCACGCTGGTCATCTTCGACCACGACCTCTCCCCCCGTCAGATCCGCAACATCGAGGAGATCCTCTCGCCCAAGGGCAAAGCCCCGGTGAAGGTCGTCGACCGGTCAGAGTTGATCCTCGACATCTTCGCCAGCCGCGCCACCACCCACGAGGCCAAACTCGCGGTCGAACTCGCCCAGATGGAGTACACCTACCCGCGACTGCGCGCAATGTGGGACCACCTCGAGCGCATCGTCGGCGGCGCGGGCGGCATGGCGGGGATCGGTACCCGCGGCCCCGGCGAGCAGCAACTCGAGATCGACCGCCGACTGGCGCAGAAACGCCGGATCGAACTCCAGTCCGAACTCGATGTCATCTACGAGCGCAAGCGGCGCACCGTCCGCGACCGCAAACTCTCGCACTTCACCGTCGGCATCGTCGGCTACACCAACGCCGGCAAGAGCACGCTCTTCAATGCCCTGACCGTCGGCGGGGCCTACGCCGATGACCGCGTGTTCGCGACGCTCGTGACCCGCACCCGCGACTGGGACCTCGGCGGCGGCCTCACCGTGATGCTCTCCGACACCGTCGGCTTCGTGCGCGACCTGCCCCACCACCTCATCGCCAGTTTCCGCGCCACGCTCGAAGAGGCCACCCACGCCGATCTGCTCCTCATCGTGCTCGACATCTCCGATCCCGCCGCCGAGATGCAGTACAAGACCGTCATCGACACGCTCGACTCGCTCGAGGCCGAGATCGCCTCGCGCCAGGAGCGGGATGCCCGCGCGGCCGGGCCCGCCGGCGCCCGCGGTGCGCACGACGACGGCGAGGCCAACTGGACCCCGCCCGAGCGCCTCGTCCTGCTCAACAAGGCCGACAGACTCACCGACAACCGTGAACTGATCGTCTGGCTCAACAAGATCCCCGGCGCGATCCCCATCTCCGCGATCCGGCCCGGCGGCCCCGGCCACGACGTGCTCCGCGACAAGGTCCGCGCCGCTGCCCAGATGGGCGTGCAGGAGGTCGAAGTGGTCGTGCCGGTTTCCGAGGGCAAGGCCATCCAGCGACTGGAAACCCGCGCCAGGGTGCTCGCCCGTGACTACTCGGACGATGGCCGCAACGTCCGCATGCGGGTCCGGATCGGCAGGCGTCAACTCGACCAGTTGCTCTCGACAACCGGCGGAAGGCTCAAGGTCGCCCCCGCGGATGCCTCCGCCCGGGTCTAACCCGCGGCCGGCGCATCACTTCCCGGGGCCGGGCCGCCCGGCCGGGCTGGAAATCCCCCCCCGGCGTGCTGATACTCATGGCCTGCCGCACGGGCGGCGAGGCCACCTTAGCTCAGCGGTAGAGCGATGCTTTCGTAAAGCATAGGTCCAGGGTTCAAATCCCTGAGGTGGCTCTTGGATGCGGCACGGGGCTTCGCCCGTGCCCTTGCCGTTTTTGGACGGAGCAGTCCGGTCTGTCATGAGGCCGCCGGAGCGAACCATCACCAGGGGCCCCTCGCCCGTCCCCCCGGATGCCCCCGGCTCCGCGGCCGCCTGTGCGCACAGCCCGGGTCTTCGATTCGCGTTCATCGGCGGAGCCCGAAAGAGCGGCACCACCTGGCTGCTGCGGCTGCTGGCCGCGCATCCCCAACTCCTGGCCATGGGCGAGGGCTTCTTCATCGGAACCGCCGGCTGGGGCCTGTCTCCGGCGATCGACGAACGCGTCTTCAGGAACTGGGCCGCGCTCGACGACGTCGCCGGTTCCTGGATGCGGGGCTCAACCGCCGACGAGGGCCTCCGAGTCGCGACCCGCGGGATGATCGAAGCCCTCATGCGGTCCGCCGCGGCCCGCTCCCGCAAGCCCGGCTTCAGGGTGCTCATCGACAAGAGCGCCTACGCCTACTCCCGGTTCGCCGGGCGCCTGCACGAGGTCTTTCCCGAAGCCTCGTTCATCGACATCGTCCGCGACGGACGCGACGCCGCTGTCTCGGACGTGTTCATGATCCTCGCCAAGTCGCTGGGGACGCACTTTCCTGAGGAAAATCGCCGCCACATCGAACGCGCGCGGGCATACCTCATCGAAGGGCGCGGCGAGCCCGTGCCGCTCTTCAACGAGTGGCTCCTCCGCCGGTCCGCCCGCGAGTGGGCCGAAGCGATCACCGGCTCCGCCGTCGCCGCGGAGTGCTTCGGGCCGCGATACGTGCGGTTCCGCTACGAGGACCTGCTCGCCGATCCGTCACAGATCCATCTCGCGCTCACCATGCTCGGCGTCGACGACTCCGACGCCGCCGTCGCTGCGTGCGTCAACGCGGGCGCGTTCCGCTCGCTCTCCGGCGGCCGCGAGCCCGGCCAGGAGGATCGCGCCCACTTCTTCCGCAAGGGCGTCGCCGGCGACTGGCGCAATCACTTCGGCGAGGAGGACAAGCGCTGCTTCAAGGAGGAGGCGGGGCGGGCGCTGGTCGAGTTGGGCTACGAAACCGGCGACGACTGGTAAAACCGCGCATCGCGCAGGGCAGATCGGACATGCATGGCTGATCGTGCGGACATCGTGGTCGTCGGCGCCGGCGCGGCGGGCCTCATGGCCGCGATCTGGGCCGGCAGAACCGCCCAGCGCCAGCGGACCGGCGCACGCATCGTCGCGCTCGACGGCGCCTCACGCCTGGGCGCCAAGATCCTCGTCGCCGGGGGCGGGCGGTGCAACGTCACGCACCACGCCGTGAAAGAAACCGACTACGCCGTCGGCCCCGGCTCGTCACTCAACGCGGTCCGGAACGTCCTGCGAGCCTTCACCGTCGAGCAGACCCGTGCGTTCTTCACCGAACTTGGTGTCCAACTCAAACAAGAAGAGACCGGCAAACTCTTCCCCGTGTCCGATGATGCCCACACCGTTCTCGATGCGCTCCTTCGCGCCGCGGCCGATGCGCGCGTCGAAGTCCGCCACCCCTGGCGCGTGACCGACATTGCGCCCGCCGACAGCGGGCTGGAGGTTCGCGGCAGTGCCGGCGCCATGCACGCCGGCCGGGTCATCCTCGCAACCGGCGGCAAGAGCCTGCCAAAGACCGGCTCAGACGGGCTGGGCTACGAACTCGCCCGTCGTCTCGGCCACACCGTCACACGCACCTTCCCCGCCCTTGTGCCCCTTGTCGTCGATCGCTCCCGCACCTTCATCACCGACCTCTCCGGCATCGCCCACGTCGCAGAGGTCTCGGTAGTCGCCTCCACCGGAAAAAAACTCGCGGCCTTCACGGACTCGCTCCTGTGCACGCACTTCGGGCTCTCCGGTCCCGCCGCGCTCAACATCTCGCGGTATCTCTCCGCCGCGAAGCACGAAGACCGCCACGCCGGCCTGCTCGTCAACTGGCTGCCCGGCCGCTCGTTCGACGACATCGACGCCGCGATCGTCAAGGCAGGCTCGCGCGCCCGCTCGATCCTGCGCACCCTGCTCGACGATCCCGCGTTTGCGCCCGCGTTGCCGGAGCGTCTGGCCCGCGCCCTCGTGCAGTCTGCGGGCACAGACCCCGCCGCCGCCGCGGGCTCGCTTCCGCGCGAAAACCGGCGCAACCTTGTCCGCGCGCTCACCGCGATGCCCGTGCCCGTCTCCGGTGACCGCGGCTATCTCTTCGCCGAAGTCACCGCCGGCGGCGTGCCCCTGTCCGAGGTTCGGCTCGACTCCATGCAGTCCCGCATCCGGCCGGATCTTCATCTCTGCGGCGAGATCCTCGATGTCGATGGCCGGATCGGCGGCTTCAACTTCCAGTGGGCGTGGGCCACGGGCTTTCTGGCCGGCTGCGCCGCTGCACGGGAGTTCATAGCGGACCGGTGAGCAACCCCGCGGCCGCCGGCGTGTTTCATCACCTGCCCACGCACAGGTGTGTGAGCAAGGTGCGAAGTCCTGCGATTTGCCGGCCGGAGGTCGAAAATACCGACCTAATGCCTACCATCCGCGAATCGCCGCGGCATCGGTCAATCCGCTGCGAACCAGACCCCGAGCAAATGGCACGCGCGGCGCGGGGTGCGGGGAGGGGCGGGGGCGCCGAGCGTCGGTATGGGAGAGTTCGTTATGTCGAATGGCATCGCGCGTCGCTGGGTCGTCGGGGCGGTCGTGCTGTTGGTATCCGCGGCGGCGCTGGCCCAATCCGACGCCAAGTCCGGCGGCGAGAAGTCCGACCCCGCGAAGCCCGCCGCGAGCGGTGGCGGTGGGGGGGGCGGGGGTGGTGGGGCGCCCCAGGGGCCGCCACCTGCAAAGGTTCGCGTCGATGATGTCCGCCAGGAGTCCGTCGAACGCTGGCGCGAGGTCACCGGCGAACTGCGGGCCGTGCTCCGCGCAACCGTCGCGGCGGAGGCCGCCGGGCAGGTCATCGAGTTTTCCGTCGATCCCGGCGAACGGGTCCAGAAGGGCCATGTCATCGCCCGGCTCGACGATGAGATCGCTCGGCTGGAGGTTGAGCGTGCCCGCGCAACCCTGCGTTCGAGGGAGGCGTCGATCACCGAGCAGACCGTGACGCTCGAAAAGGCCAAACGCGACCTCCAGCGCATCGAGGAGAGTTACGCCCGCAACGGCGCCTCGCAGATCGAACTCGACAACATCCGCACGACGGTCGCGAGCAGCGAGGCGAAACTCGCGCAGGCCCGTTCCGAACTGGCTTGGGCGCAGTCAGACCTCAAACTCTCCGAAAAGCGGTTGGCGGACATGACCGTCAAGGCGCCCTTCGGCGGCGTCGTTGTCTCGAAGCGGACCGAGATCGGTCAGTGGGTCAAGGAGGGCGACACGATCCTCGAACTCGTCGCCCTCGACTCGCTCGATGCCTGGCTCGATGTCCCCGAGGCCTTCGCCGCGAGGCTGCTCCCGCGCGACGGCGTCGCCGCCGACGTGGTGCTGCGCGTGCCGTCCCTCCGCGCCGTCGGCAAGGAACCGGAGATCCGAGCGAAGGTCTCCGCGCTGATCCCGTCGGCCGACCCGCTCTCGCGGCTGTTCCCGGTGCGCGTGCGGCTGCAGAACACGGGTGAAACCGAAACCGAGTCCGGGCCGCTGCGCCCGGGCATGACCGTCGTGGGCCTGGTGCCCACCGGCGAGCCGCAACAGGCCATCACCATCAGCAAGGACGCCGTGATGCGAAACGAGTCCGGCAACTACGCCTTCGTCAACACCGCCGGCGTCGCCGCGATCGCCCCGATCCGCATCGACTACGCGGTTGGTGATCGCGTCGTGGTGCAGTCCGCCGCGCTCCGTCCCGGGATGCAGGTGGTTGTCGAAGGAAACGAGCGGCTGTTCCCCGGCCAGCCCTTGATGATCCAGAACGCGCCGGGCAAGTAAGAAGGTCACGGGGTTGGGCGGTGCGAGGCGTGGAGCACGTCGAGCGCCGAGAACGGGCACGTGGGGCACACCGGAGAGTCGTCGGCATGGATCCGATCCGCTGGTCAATCAATAAGCCCGTGAGCGTCACCGTCGGCGTGATCCTCGTGGTCATGTTCGGGCTGATCGGCCTCGGGTCGATCCCGATCCAACTCACCCCGACCGTCGATCGCCCGGTCATCCAGGTGACGACCAACTGGCCCGGCCGAAGCCCGCAGGAGATCGTCGACAACATCACCCGCGAGCAGGAGAAGCGCCTCAAGAACGTCTCCAACCTCAAACGCATGGTCTCCAACTCCTCGGAGGGGCAGGCGGCCATCACCCTCGAGTTCTACCTCGGCGCCGACATCTCCCGTGCGCTCCAGGAAGTTTCCGACTCTCTCCGCCAGGTCCCCGCCTACCCGACCGAGGTCGACGAGCCCACCATCAAGGCCGCGGACGGCGCGAGCGAGAACGCCATCGCCTGGATCATCATCGACCTCGACCCGGCCGTCCGCGATCGGTTCCCCGACTTCGACATCACGACCCTCTTCGATGCGCTCGACAAGGAAGTCAAGCCGTTCCTCGAACGCATCGACGGCGTCGCCGAGGTCAACATCTTCGGCGGTCGCGAGCGCGAGGTCCGCGTGCTCGTTGACCCCGCCAAACTCGCCCAGCGCCGCCTCACCTTCAACGAGGTCATCGCCGCCCTCCAGGCCGAGAACCGCAACGTCTCCGCCGGATCCATCGCCGAAGGCAAGCGTGACTACCGCGTGCGTGTGCTCGGCCAGTTCGTGGTCGAGACCGATGTGCTCGACACCATCATCGCCTACCGGCCCGCCGCCGATGCCGCCGGCTCCAGCCTCAAGCCCGTCTACGTCCGCGACGTCGCCCAGGTCGAGTTCGGCTATCAGAAGCAGCGAGGGTTTGTCCGCTCCCTCGGCCAGCCCTGCATCGCCATCAACGCCGTCCGTCAGGCCAACGCCAACGTCGTGCAGGTCATGTCCGACCTCCGCGCAAGGCTCGGGGATGTCCGCGCCGACATCCTGCCCAAACTCGCCGCCGATGTCGGGCCGTACCTCCGCATGCGCCAGGTCTACGACGAGACCACCTACATCGACTCGGCCATCAGCCTTGTCACCGGCAACCTCTGGTTCGGCGGCCTGCTCGCCACGGGCGTGCTGCTGCTGTTCCTCCGCAGTTTCACCGCCACCGCCGTCATCGCCGTCGCCATCCCCATCTCCGTGATCGGCACGTTCCTCGGCATGGTCGCGATGGGACGCACGCTCAACGTCATCTCGCTCGCCGGCCTCGCCTTCGCCACGGGCATGGTGGTCGACAACGCCGTCGTCGTCCTCGAGAACATCGTGCGGCGAGTCCGCTCCGGCGAGTCGCCCCGGCAGGCCGCCTACTGGGGCTCCAGGGAGGTCTGGGTCGCCGTCCTCGCCTCCACCCTCACCACCGTCGCCGTCTTCGTCCCCGTCCTCACCATCCAGGAAGAGGCCGGCCAGTTGTTCCGTGACATCTCCCTCGCGATCGCGACCGCCGTCATGCTCTCGATGGTGGTGTCGATCACCGTCGTGCCCGCGGCGAGCGCACGGCTCATCTCCGCCAATCTCGATCCTGCGCTGCACTCCCCGTTCCGCCGCGCTTTCGAGACGCTCTTCGGACTGGCCGCGGCCATGCAGTGGGTCGTCAACCGACTCGGCGATGCGCTGCTCTGGATGATGACCGGATGGCGGGGGTGGACCATCCGTCCGGTCCTCATCGTCGCCATGGCGATCCTCAGCCTCTGGGGAAGCCTCCGGCTCATGCCCCCGCTCGACTATCTGCCCACCGGCAATCGCAACCTCGTGTTCGGCGGTCTGCTCATCCCGCCCGGATACTCAGTCGAGCAGCAGCAGTCGATCGCGACCCGGATCGAGAATCAGGTCCGGCCCTACATCGAGGTCAACCCCAACGATCCCGCCGCCATCGCGGCCCTGCCGCCCGTCTTCCGCTTCGATGCGCCGACGAACCCTTTCAAGCCCGTCCCGATCGGCAACTTCTTCATCGCCGGATTCAACGGCGGCATGTTCTGCGGCGCGGTCTCCGCACAGGAGCAGGTCGTCATCCCCGTCGGCGCCATCCTGACCAACGCCATGAACACCATCCCCGATGCCTTCGGCGGGGCGCGGCAGTCGTCGATCTTCGGTCGCGGCGTCGGCGGTGGAAACTCGGTCGATGTCGAGATCTCAGGCCCCGACCTGGCCAGAGTCGTCACCGCCGCGCAGTTCATCTTCTCCAAGGCCGGCGCCTCGCCCGAGCAGGGAGGCTACACCTACCGCAACGTCCAGCCCGATCCCGCGAACTTCTCCCTCCGCCAGCCCGAAATCAACGTCCGCCTCAACCAGCAGGGACGGGAACTCGGCCTCACCGTGCGAGATGTCGGCGTCGCCGTTCGCGGCCTCTTCGACGGGGCGTTCGTCGACGATTTCATCCTCGGCGGAGACACCGTCGACATGGTCGTGCTCCCCGTCGGCGGCAGGCTCGCCTATAAGGAGCAACTCGCCAGCATCCCCGTCACCACGCCCTCCGGCCGCATTGTCCCGCTCGATAGCGTGGTCGACCTCGATCGCACCGAGGCGCCGCAGGCCATCAAGCGCGCGGAGGAACTCGCCGCGGTCACCGTCCGGATCACGCCCCCCGTCGGCGTCACCGTCGACGAGGTCATGGCCCGCGTCAGGGAGCACTTTCTCCCCGATGCTGTCAGCGCAGGATTGATCGATACGTCCATGCGGGTCCGGCTCGAGGGAACCGCCGCGAGTCTTGACGAAGTGAGGGCCGCGCTGTTCGGCAAGGCCGCGACCGGTCAACCACTCGCGACGTGGCAACGCGGCATCATCGCGTTCTCGATCGGCCTCGCCGTGCTCGCGCTCCTCGCGGCGCTGTACGCCCTTGGCCGTGGAGCAGGGCTCATCGCGCGCCGCGGCCGCTCGCCCCGCTCGGGCATGTTCTATGGCGCGGTCGGCCTCCTGCTGCTCGGGCTTGTCGTCGGCGGCCTCTTGGCCGGCGTCGCCTGGCAGCCGCAACTCCTCACCGCCCGGTTCATCTGGGCCTTGCTGGTCACCTACCTCCTGATGTGCGCGGTCTTCGAGAGTTTCCTGTATCCCCTGGTCATCATGTTCAGCGTCCCCCTCGCCGTGGTCGGCGGCTTCGCGGGCCTCCGCATCGTGCACATGACCACGCTCGCCGATCCCACCATCGCCCCGCAGCAACTCGATGTCCTCACCATGCTCGGGTTCGTGGTGCTCATCGGTACGGTCGTCAACAACGCGATCCTCATCGTTGAGCAGGCCCTCAACTTCGAGAACCCCGAGCGATTCGGGTCCGCCGGAACTCGCCTGCCCATCTTCGAGGCCATCCGCGCTTCGGTCGTGTCCCGCATCCGGCCCATCTTCATGACCACCGCCACCACCCTCGGCGGCATGCTGCCGCTGGTCATCGCCCCGGGCGCAGGTTCGGAGATGTACCGCGGCCTGGGCGCGGTCGTGCTCGGCGGCCTCCTGTGCTCCACGATCTTCACCCTCATCCTCGTGCCGCTCATCTTCAGCCTTGTCGTCGAAATGCAGACCGGCGTTGCCCATGCCTTCGGCCGGCACGGCGAGCACGCCCTCACCCCCGGCGAGATTGACAGCCCGACCAAAGTCCGAGTAAACTCCGGTTCGGAAAGCGTGGTCGGACCCACCACTGGCGGAGCGAATGGCGATGGTCATCCAGCCCACGCCGATTCTCGTGCCCACGTGGCCTCGGACCTCGGCCAAAAAACACCCTAAAATAGGGAGTCTGCGCGCAGATTCTGTTACTCCCGGCACCTCGGCCCGACTCGGTCGAGCATCAACACAGCGAATTGAAGGACCGAGTGTTCGTAATTCGGTTGGACTTGCCGTCGGAACCGATATTGCAGGGAACCGGTGGGCCCGCCGTGCGTCTATGTTGATACGGGCCCGACATCCCGGCGCAGGATGGGGCATACTTCGGTGACGGCGGGCAAATGCACGTCTTCCCGATTCGGGGCGAGGATTGTGGGGGCATTGGCAAGGAGCGGACCATGCGAGCGAGGATGCTTGTTTCCGTGCTTTCGATCGTCGGCTTTGCCGGCGCGGCGATGGGACAGTCCGCCGGCTCATCAACCGCGGCCCCGGCGGCATCCGCCGCCGCGCAGCCCGCGCCCCAGCGGCCCGTACTCAATCCCAAGCGCGAAACGCTGCTCAAGATGCAGCGCAAACTCTCGGTCGACTTCACCGACGCCCGTCTCGAGGACGTCATCACGTTCGTCAAGGAAGTGACCGGCGCGGAGATCGAGCCCGTCTGGACCTCCGGCAACACCGTCGGCATGGACAAGGACAAGCGCATCACGCTCAAGGTGAAGAACCAGGCGGCGCTCCTCGCGCTCGAGAAGATCCTCGAGAAGGCGCAGGACGACTTCCAGCAGAACACCTGGCAACTCTCCGATTACGGCTCGCTGGAGATCGGCCCCAAGGATGCGCTGAACAAGACGCGCCGGGTCGAGATCTACGACATCAACGACCTGCTGCATGTCATCCCGCGATACACGGATGTGCCCGAACTCGATCTGCAGAGCGTTCTCCAGCAGGGTGAGGGCGGCGGGCAGTCTCCCTTTGAGGAGAACCGGCAGCAGAACAACGAGCCGACCCGCACCCGCGCCGAGCGAACCCAGGACGTGATCGACCTGCTCATCTCCCTCGTCGAGCCCGACCAGTGGGTCGACAACGGCGGCGAGGCCGCGACCATCCGCGCCTGGAACGGCCAGTTGATCGTCCGCGCCCCCGACTACGTCCACCGCCAGATCAACGGCTACCCGTTCTGGCCGTCGTACACCGCGACGCAGTCCAACGGTCGTCGGTACGTCTCGCTCAACATGGACACCGGCGTCAGCAAGGTCGACGGGTTCGCCCAGCACCCCGTGACCGCGGTTGTCGGCGGCAGGCCCGTCAGCAGCGCGCCCGGCGGCCCGCCCTGATCACACCTGCCACAGGCTGCTGCCCCACGTCAGCCCGCCGCCGAACGCGACGAACATGACCTTCTGCCCCGGCCTGATCCGCCCGGCGGCCCGCAGTTCGTGCAGGCACAGCGGGACCGACGCGGCCACCGTGTTCCCGTAGCGGTCGATGTTGATGTAGAGTTTCTCTTCCGGAAGCCCGAACCGCTCCCGCGCCGCATGCAGGATGCGCGCGTTGGATTGGTGGCAGACGAACATGTCGACCTGGTCGGCCCGCAGCCCCGCCTTGTCGAGCGTTTCCTGGATCAGGTCTGGAAATGTCCCGACCGCGAACTTGAACACCGTCGCGCCGTTCATGTGCACGTGCCCGTACATCGACGGGTCGGGCTCGACTCCCGGCGGGAAGTCAAACGGCGTGTTCGGCGTGTAGATCTCCTTCCAGCCGTTGCCGTCGGAGTGCATCGACTGCGCCAGGATCCCCATCGACGGGTCATCGCAGGCCGTCAGCACCATCGCGCCCGCGGCGTCGCCGAAGATGATCGCCGTGCTCCGGCCCTCGGTCGAATACTGCAGGAACTTGCTCAGCGTGTCCGCCCCGATCACGCCGATCGTCCGGTACGCGCCGCCCTTGATCAGGTCGTGCGCGATGTTCATCGCATAGACGAACCCGCAGCACGCCGCCGACAGGTCCATCGCGCCCGCGTGCCCGGCCCCGACCGCCGCGGCGACGCGGCAGGCAGTGGGGGGGCAGGCCATCTCGGCACACATCGTCGCGCAGATGATCAGTTCCAGTTGTGATCCAACCAGGCCCGCAGCAGCCAGGGCGTTCTTCAGCGACGGAATCGCCAGGTGCAGCACGCTCTCGCCGTGTTCGCTGTCGACGACATACCGAGTGTGGATCCCGGTCCGCTGACGGATCCACTCGTCGGAGGTGTCCATCACCTTCTCGAGGTCCGCGTTGGTCATCGTCCGCTTCGGGAGGGCCATCCCCGTCCCGGCGATGCGCACACCGACCCGGCCCCTGGGCAACACGGTTGCGGGCGCGGTGTTCGCGGTGCTCATGCCGGCTCCGGGATATGACGGGCGACGTGCTCGACCTCGGCCAGTCGCTTCACGATCGCCTCGTTCAGATGCCCGGTAAGGTAGGCGCGGCTGTTGCGGATCGCCGCGGTGATCGTCCGCGCCTCGCTCGAGCCGTGCGCGATGACGCACACGCCGTTGACCCCCAGCAGCGGCGCGCCGCCGTACTCGTGGTAGTCGTTCTTGCGGTAGATCTCTTTGAAGATCGGCTCGATCTGCATGCCCAGGTCCGGGGCGAGCGTGAAGATCTCGTGCGCGATCGCGCGGAACAGGCTCTTGGCAAGGCCCTCGGCGAGTTTGAGCACGGTGTTGCCGGTGAAGCCGTCGGTCGTCACGACATCGACGCCGCCCTCGAACAGGTCGCGGGCCTCGACATACCCGATGTAGTTCAGGTTCGGCGTCTTCTTGAGCAGTTCGTGCGTCTGGTTGATCAGTTCCGTGCCCTTGCCCTCTTCCGAGCCGATGTTCATCAGGCCCACCCGCGGGCTGGCGATCCCCAGCACCGTGCGGGCGAAGGTCTCGGACATCAGGGCATATTGCCACAGGTGCGTCGGCCGCGGCTCGGGATTGGCTCCCGCGTCCGACAGCACGACGGGCGTGGCGCCGAAGGATGGGAACGTCACGGCGATGCCGGGCCGATGCACGCCCGGCAGCCTCCGCATGTGCATTGTTGCGCCGGAGACGCACGCGCCGGTATTGCCGGCCGAGAGCACCGCATCGCACCGTCGCTCGGCCTTGACCGAGCCCAGTTGCATCATGCGGACAATCGATGAGTCGCGTTTGGCACGGACCGCCTCGACGGGCGACTCGTGCATGCCGATGACCTCGGTGGTCCAGTGGAACTCAAGCCGCGGATCGCTCACCCGCTGCTCGGCCAGGATCTCCTCGATGTCACGCTGACTGCCGACGAGTACGAGTTGGTCGTCAGGCTGGAGATGCTTGAGGGCGCCGATGCAGCCGCGGATGATCGCATCGGGCGCGTGATCGCCCCCCATGACATCCACGGCGATTCGCATCGGTTCAGTCCTTGGCTTCGCCGATGCCCAGTTTGGGGACGCTGATCTTCAGGCCCGGACGCACATAGCCGGATTCCTTGCAGACGCGGTGGTGCATCTTGGGCATGCCCGAGAGCGGGCAGGTCGTGGGGCTCACCGGCGTCATCGCGTGGTGCGAGCGGCGACGACGGGTGCGGCCATGGCTTTGCCGAAATGGAGGAAGCATTGTCGTACCCTTCTGTGCGGGCCCGATCGGCGGCCCATACTGAACCCTACCGATCGCCCGGTCGTGGACGCAGACAGTAGTCAGGGAACTGTCCGCCGTCAATTCCCGTGCACTTCCGGCTCTGCTGCGGGCCGGCTGGTCGGTCCCGTTCGCCCCACGGCTCGCGGTTCGCGGCGTGCGGTCCTGGGCCTCCGGCGGTTTGCTCACTCCCGCGCCCGCGGCCGCTAGACCACGGGGGCGGCGTTTGCGTATCATGACGCCCTCGCCGCGAATGCGGCCGATCGCCTCCCTAGCTCAGTTGGTAGAGCAGCTGACTCTTAATCAGCGGGTCGAAGGTTCGAGTCCTTCGGGGGGCACTTCATCGAAAGCCTCGGGTAACCGGGGCTTTTTTCATTGATCCGACATGACGAAGTTCGGACTCCAACGACGCGAGATTTCGGGTTTTGGCCGCGATTGGCTTGCCGCCCGTTGAACAGCAAGAGTCGGAAATCGGCTCCACAGCGTCTTCCGCGACCATGCATGGGACGGCCGAGACTGAGGCCCGAGATGACCGCGCGTGAAGCAGCATCGTGCTTGCGTCCTGCACGCAGGTCCTGCTCCCGGAATCGCCCTCGGCTTATGCGCGTCCGGTCAGAGCATCGTGTGCAGGTTCAGCAGCCGGCAAACCACAACGAGAGGAACGCGAAGATGTCGTTGACCGCGATCTGGCCGTCGCCGTTGACGTCGGCGCTCGGGTCGTTGGCGAACCACGCCGACAGAAACGCGAAGACATCGGGCACGTTGTTCACGCCGTCGTTGTTGAAGTCCGCCGCGCAGCCGAGTCGCACGATGTTCGTCATCACGCTCCCGCACGCATTGGTCACCACACACGTGTATGCACCGTTGTCGGCTGACGTTGCGCCGGTGAGGGTCATCACGCCCGTCTGCACTCCCGACCACGTTCCGCCGCCCGCGGCCGGGCCGTTCGCGAGGTTGACTCCGTTCTTCTTCCATTGAAATGCGAGGCTCGGATACCCCGCTGCGTAGGACCTGAACTCCACAACATTGCCCGGCGCCTGCACCACCGCCGCGGCGGGCTTGTCCAGCACGACCCTGTCGAGATAGCGACGCTCCCACGTCTTCCAGTTCACCTGGGATGGGCCGGAGATTTCGAGCCCGGGGGCCACCATCGTCCGCCGCCGCCGGTCGAACGACATGCCATTCCAGGAGACCGGCGTCCAGTTGTTTGCCGGAGAAATCCCGGCGCCCGCCGGGTTGCGCGGCGGCCCGTCAGGGAGAATCGTTGACCACGGTGATGCAGCCGGGATGCTCGGCACCACCGCCGGAACCGTGGCGGGCCAGCCGTGAGTTGCGGTGTACCAGGAAGCCCCGTCCCAATACCCACCCATAGTCGCGACCTGCGAGCGCACCGGGTCGTAGACGAACTGGGTCCAGTAGTTGAACCTGGTCGGTGTACCGGCGACCTGGTTCCAGGTGGTTCCGTTGAGATACCACATCGTCGGGTTTACGAACTGGTTGGGGTTGGTGTACCACAGCACTGCGCCGCGGGCTTCGTCGAACCACAGTCGGGATTCGGACACGCCGAACTGCACCTGCGGCTGCATGGGAATGGGCCCGGTCATCACGTTCGTCGCCGGGTTGTATAGGAGCATCTCGCCGTTGTTCGTGGCGCCGATCCCCCGCACGATCACGATCCGGTGGTTCGCACGGTCGAACGCGGCATACGTCCGCGATGTGTCGCCGTTGACCGGCCCGTAGTACGGCCGGGTCCACGATGTTCCGTCCCACGTGCAGATGGCGAGCGGATGGGTCCACGCAAAAGTGGCGATCAGGTACACCTTGTGGTCATCAGGGTTGTAGACGATCGCCGATGCCGCGGGATTGGGCGGGAAGGTGTTGTCGAACAGCGGCTGCCCTGCATTCATCACTACGCCCGGATAGCCGTTCTGCCGCACCGTCCACGCGTACCCGTCGTACTCCCAAAGCGAGTTGGTGTTCGCTCCGGTCTGTGTCACGCCGCCATACATCACCATTGTGCCCCGCGACTCGTCGTATGCGCTCATCCAGTATGCGGTGCTGCCGGTGCTCAGGATCGCCGGCGCGGCGTTCATCGGCGCGACTTGCCACGTCGGCGTGGTCAGCAGCAGCGATGCCGCGGCCGACTCTCGCGTCTCGCACGCATCCGTCACCAGGCACGAGTAGTACCCTTCATCCTCGTAGCGGCAGCCGCTGATGGTGAGAGTGGACGCGGTGGCGCCGGAGATTCGTCCGTCGTTTGCGAGTGGTGTGCCGTTGCGCATCCACTGGTATGACTGGATGCACGTGCCGCGGGCCTGCACGCTGAATGTCGCCGGTGCGCAGGGGGCCACCGACTGCGGGCCGGGTTGCCCATCGATCGTCACGCCGATCTCGATGCGGTGAGTCGATTCAACCGCTCCGGGGCAGGCATTGCCGGTCACGAGAATCCGATAGTCCCCGGACTGAGAGCGCTGCAGGTTCGAAAGGCTGAAGAGGCCCCCGGGAGCGACCGCCTGCAGATCGTTCCAAACTCCCGCCGTGAGTTTCTGCAGCCGCAGGGTCAGCGGCGGCCCGGCGAGTGAGGCCGCGGACAGTGTCGGGGGAATGATCACAATGTTCGACCCCGGGCACGTCGAGCAGCCGGGCCAGAACGCGGGCGCAGCAAACGTGATCGGCGGATCCACCCGCAGCGTCGTCTCGGGCCCGGCATAGGCGCCGCACGCGTTGTACAGCGTGGCGTGATACGTTCCCGCGCTCGCTGCGGTCGCAGGTCCAACGCTGAGCAACTGCCCCGTTTCGCCCGGGATCTGCAGCGAGTCCTTGAACCATCGGATCTCCACGTTGCCGACGGGCGCAACCGCCAGGAGCGCCGTCTCACCCTCGCACACAGCGAGCGACCCGGATGTGGCCGAGGCGATGCCCGGACTCGAGCGTGTTTGTTCCCAGGTTTCCCGGTAGTACGACGGCGGTCCGCCGCCCACGCCGTAGGACCGACTCCCGCCATACATCACCAGCGTGTCGCGGTTGAGGTCATACGCCGCGGCCATGCCCCACCGTTCCGTGTTCGGGGGCAGGTCGTCGCTTTGATCGACCCGATCCCAGTCGGCGATGTCGTAGTTCCACACATCGACCCGCCTGGAATAGACCGCGCTCGGCGGATTCTCGATGAGCCCGCCGCACCGGAGCACCCGTGCGCGGAATGGGTCATACGTGCAGGCCGCCCCGGTCACGACAGACTGCCCCGGCGTGGCGATCGCGATGCGCTGCCACGATCCATCCGCCGCGGTCGCGCCGGGCGTGTAGTACCACATGTCTTCCTGGAAATCGTTGTCGTACCCGATCAGCAGCGCGATGCGCCGGATGGGGTCGAACACGAACCCCGCGAACCGCGTGTGTTCGGTAACCGGCCCCTGCTCCCATGCGGTCCCGGTCCATTCCCAGATGCGGTACCGCTCATCGGGATAGTTGCCTTGTCGCTGCAGAAAAATGGCTCGCCCCCGAATCGGATCAAAGACCGCCGCAATGATCAGCGACGGTGTCGGCGTAACGCCCGACCAGGAGAGTTGCTGCCAGGCGGAGCCGTTGTAGGCGTACATCGCCGTTGTCTCTTCTCCGAATGACCAGGAGCCCAGCGAGGCGCTGTACGTCCCTGGCGCGCCGCCGAACAACAGACCATGGCCGCGCGTCGAGTCCCACACCCACACACCGCTGTGACCCTCGCCGGGCGGCCGCGTGCCGCCGTTGGGAAGCCGGGTCCAGGTGGTTCCGTTGTATGAGACGACATGCGCCCCCGCCCGATCGTCCGGGCATCCCACAAACACCATGATCCTGCCCCCGGCCGGATCCCATTGCATGTCCACAAATGAGTTGGTGGGAGCGGTCCCGGCGATCGCGGCGGTCACGTTGGAGGTGGTTACGCACGGCTGGGCCACCGCGCCAGTCGCAATCAAGGAAGCGAGCGCAGCGCTCACAATCGCGAGCCAACTGCGTTTCTGTCCGCACGAGTTCCCGATCATGGACGACCTCCCTTTCGAAGTCGCCGCCCCATCCCAGCCTACCTCTCATAAGGGCGCCCAACAAGTCCATTTCCAGTCTGCACGAAGCGATCCATGGACCGCTCAAGGGTCGGGTTGAGGACTTGAAGCGGATGAGGGTCAACTCCGTCGCCGCTCGCGACACAGCATCGCCCCGACTACGAGCGTAAGTATTGGAGTGACAGTTCTTTGCATTCTTGTCACAAACGCTGGAGCCGGACGCCCTTGCGAGCGGGTCGCATCATTGAATCTGAAAAGATGTCACCTTGAAGGCGCTCCCGGCGAGAACCAACACGTCCGCGAGCATGCAGCCCGGCCTGCCCGGAGCGCGTTGAAGTACCGCCACGCTCCGTTCACATCCGAATCACCCCGGCCGGCAATCTCTCGCGACGTGATGGCATCAGAAGCGGCGACGGGCTGCGCGGATTCGATGGCGGCCGCAGGACCGCCGATCGATTGACGTGCAATCGGCTTCTTTCAGTACATCACGCGCATGAAAAGCCGCGGCCGACTCTGTCTCTGAGCATGAGCGGGCCGCGGCTTGCCTCTTGGCGATCCTCGCTGCGTCTACCTTCTGCGACGGCGCATCGCCGCGAGTCCGGCGAAGCCCAGCAACCCGGCTGCACCGGGAGAAGGCACCCACATCTCGATGTTGTCGACCGCGAACGGCTGCGGAACCGAGAAGATGCCCCACACGTTCACGCGGCCGATGGGAACGGGCGACCAGACGCCGAAGAAGTTCTTCGACGGCTCCACGGGCGTCGCACCGTTCATCACGTATGAGCCCAGCACGTTGTCGAACTGGTCGTACACGCAGAAAATGAACCCGCCGTGGCCGTTGTTGAAGTTCTGGAACGTCGAGACGTCCAGCCCCACACCGGTCTTGTCGTGGGTGGTGAAGATCAGGTCGATGCTCGAGAAGAGTTGATAGAGGAACTCGTCCGTGCCGACCTTGATGCTGTTGGAGCCGATGAAGCCGGCCCCGTTGACCCACAGCGCGTTGGCGTTGTTTGACGGATTCGGCGTCGGCGGGCACGGCCCGGGCGTGATGTTCGTCTGGATGATCAGGTTGGTCGCGTTGATGCCCTGGTCAAACATCGGCTGGGGCACGCCGTGCTGGAGCGGATTGGGGAACGCCGTCTTGGAGTTCTCGGGAGCGGTCGACTCTTCGAAGTCCTCGATGCCCTTGAGGAACTTCCCGTCCAACTGGTTGAACAGCGCAAACTGCTGGTGGTTATCAAAGAATGTACAGACGTCCGCCAACGCGGGCGAGCCCGCGAGCGTCGCCACGACGAACGCACAGCGCAAATACCTCATGGTTCCTCTCTCTCCGTTGTTTGGGAGCGTCGCCCTTTCGGGCCACGCCCCGGTGTCTCCTCACTTCTACGTATACCACACAAACGGCTGCTTGCACAAGGCTCCGGGGCGCAATCGGCGCATGGAGCCGCCAAACCGGCGTGTTTTTGCACGTCGTTCGTATGGCGGAAGTCCGAAGACTCTGCGGCACCCGGGCCAATTCTCGCGACTCAGGGCACGAAGGCCCGTGCGGCGAACCGCTCGCGATCGCGGGCGAAGTCGATTGGCGGATCCGGCAGTTTCAGGGCGCGCGGATCGTGTCCAAGTCCCTTGCTGATCTCGCGCTCGAGGCGACCGGGGCGGCACAGTTCCTGGGTGTTCGTCGAGGCCAGGATGACGCCGCGGGGCGCGAGCAGTGCCGCGGCCTCGCGCACCAGTCGGCCATAGTCCTCGACCGCGCTCCACGGCCGGATTCCCTTCTTCTTGGACCCGGCCGCGAAACTCGGCGGATCCAGAATGATGAGGTCGTACGCGAGCCCCTTGCGACGCGCATAGTTGAAGAACTCGAATGTGTCCATTCGCGCGAAGCGATGCTCCCCGCTCGCCGGATCGAGCCCGTTGAGCGTGAAGTTCCGCTTGCCCCAGTCGAGGTATCTCGGCGAGACATCGACGCTGGTCGTCAGCGCGCCCGCTGTCGCCGCCGCCACCGAGAACGCACAGGTGTAGGCGAAGGTGTTCAGGATGCGGGGCGCCTGCCCGGAGGCTCGCGCTCGATCGAAGCACCACTGATGAACCCAGCCGCGATTCTCGCGCTGGTCAAGAAAGAGGCCCGTGGACAGCCCGTCGTACAAACGGACTTCCAACTTCCAGGACAGTTCCGCGACGGCGATCGCCTCGGGCAGGGGCTCTCCCGCGGCGGGAACGGGGTCCGTGACGATGGGGGGCAGTTCTCCGCCGAGGCGGGAGCGGTCTCTGGCGAACGGCTTGAGGTACACGGCTCGGACACCCAGTGGCGAAAGTGCCCGCAGGGCGGTCGCCGCGGCGGAGGACGGATCAAAGCCCCGCGGCGGTCGTCCCTCGTAGACGATGAGCGTCGCCCCTTGGGCGTACACGTCAACGAAGACGCCATCGAGACCATCCGAAACACCGGAAAAGGCGCGAAAAGCCTGGGACCGGCGAGATTCGATCAGCGGCTTGCGACGGGCAATTGCAGCCTCCAGCAGGTCGACAAACGACGTGCGGGGTGCTTCGGCTGGGGGTCGTCTGAGCGGGGGGGGCATGGTGCGAGCCAAGGGTAGTGGCCGCGGCGGGGTGCGCGACGATCGATCCGGACAGACCTCGATCCACGAGCGCCCAGGTGTCGGGAATGCGGTCTGTCTGCCCCGGAAGGACGGATGGGCATGATCAGCCGCGGAAGTGGCCCCCAAACGGAACCCCTCGGAGAATTGATGCATATGGATGGATTGCGAGGCCACGGCCCATCATTCGGCCGGATCGGCTAAACTATCCGTTTCCTGTCGCTGTTCGGGCAGGAAGCCGTGTTCGTGCGTTTCAGATGCTCCCAGCATGTCCCCGGGGTTGGGAGCCGTGGTGTTTGCGTCTGCTTCGGGTCGGTCAGAACTCAGCCCTGTGCCTCGAACCCTCTTCGCACCCATGTTGCCAATGTCTCAAACCATTGACTCGCTTGTTCTTCCGACGCACCTCCTCGCGCAGAGCGGGCTCTTCCTGGTGTCGATCTGGAAGCCGCTGCTGATGCTCATCCCGATCGCCGGCTGGGCGTGGGTGATCGCGAAGATCTACGACAAGCACGCGGCGCAGTTCTTCCTGCCGCGACGGAACTGGAACCTCCTGCACATGGGGATGGGCGTGCTCGCCCTCGTGGCGGGGCTGGGTCTGGGCCTGGTGATCGGTGCCAACGAGGGCGCGTTCTGGGCGGGCTTCGCGGCGGTGCTGCTGATCCTCGTGGCGGACATCGTGATCTATGCGATAGTTGCGAACAAGGACGAGCGGGTTCCCGACAAGTTCAAGATCCGCTTCAACCTCGCGACGATCATGGGCGAGCGTCCCAAGAAGGTGGACACCAAGGGTCAGGCCAAGGTCGCGCTGGCGATTCGCGGCATGGACGAAAAGGGCAAGTACACCGTCACCGTCACGCCGCCGCAGGCCGAAACGCCCGAGTTCGAGGTGCGCACCGCGGCCGAGCAGGTGTGGATCGCCGCCGGCATCGCCCGCGCGAGCCAGTTCGACATCGGCCCCACCGGCAAGGACGGACAGTACAGCGTGTCATACCTCGTCGACGGCCTGCGTCAGAACGCCGAGACGATGCCCGCGGCCAATGCGGCCCGCATCATGGACTTCTGGAAGGCCGCGGCGAGGCTGGATGTCGCCGACCGCCGCCGCAAGCAGACCGGCAGCCTGCAGGTCGAGCAGGGCTCGATGAAGCGAGTGGCGCGGGTGACGAGCATCGGTGCGCAGGGCGGCATGAGGCTGACGGTGCTGTTCGACCCCGAGCAGTCCGTGCAGCGCAAGCCCGAGGATCTCGGCCTGCTGGATGTGCAACTGGCCGAACTCAAGGCGATCGTCGCGGACGGCAAGGGTGTCGTGCTGCTCGCCGCACCGCTGGATGGCGGTCGCACCACGACTCTGTACACCGTGACGCGGATGCACGATGCGTACACGACGAACGTGCAGACCTGCGAGATCGATCCGCAATCGGCGCTTGAGGGCGTCCGCACGAACGCCTGGGACCCGCAAAAGCCCGGGGCGGAGGGCGCGGCGGGCGCCGAGTTCAGCACGACGGTGCGCTCGATCCTCCGGCGCGACCCGGACGTGGTGTCGCTGGGCGAACTGCCCGACGCCAACACCGCCAAGGAAGTCGCCAAGGCGGATCACGAGCGAACGCGCGTGTACGTCTCGATGCGGGCAAACGATGCCCTCACGGCGATCCAGATGTACGTGAAGGCCGTGGGCGACACCAAACTCGCTTCGGACTCTCTGCACGGAGTCGTCGCGCAGCGCCTGGTCCGCAAACTCTGCAGCAACTGCCGCGTGGCCTATCCGCCCACGCCGGACATGCTGAAGAAGATGGGCATCCCCGAGGGCAAGGTGCAGCAGTTGTACCGCAAGGGCGGGCAGGTGCTGATCAAGAACCGCCCGGAGACGTGCCCGGTGTGCAACGGCGGCGGGTACTTTGGCCAGGAGGGCCTGTTCGAGGTGTACTCGATCGGCCCCGAGGAGCGCTCGCTCATCGCGCAGGCCAACTTCCAGGGCTTGCGAGCCGCCCTGCGGAAGCGTCAGTTGCCCAGCATCCAGCAGGTCGGCCTGCGGAAGGCCGTCGACGGCGCGACGAGTGTCGAGGAAGTGATGCGGGTGACGGCGGAGGGCGCCAAGCCCGAGGCCGGGGCCACGGCGGCGCCAGCCGCGGCGGCAACGACGACCTGATGGTCGGACGATCGAGTTGCATCGGCGGCCCCCGGGCCGGAGTCATCGGAACAGCAATCAGTCAGGCAGGGCACTCATGATTCATCTTGTCGTCATCGCGATCATCGGCGTCATCGCCTACATCTGGGCGTCGCGGGGGTTCTTCTCCGCGTTCCTGCACATGGTGTGCGTCATCGTGGCCGGGTCGATCGCGTTTGCGATCTGGGAGCCGATCAGCCTGCTCATCATGGGCATGGACGATTCGGGCAGCGGCTGGCTGACCGATCTTTCCTGGACTCTGGGCCTGATCGTTCCGTTCGCGCTTATCCTGGCGATCCTCCGTCTTTCGCTCGACAAACTCATCCCCTTCAACGTGGACCTTGAGGGCGTGACCAACCTTGTCGGCGGCGGGCTGTGCGGCCTTGTCTCCGGCGTGCTGTCCGCGGGAATCCTGCTCATCAGCGCGTCCTATCTGCGGATCGGAACCGAGTTGATGGGGTACAACGCGATGGGCTTTGAGAGCAACGGGTCGATGGTCCGGCGCGAGGCCGTGATCCCGCCGGCCGACCGCATCGCCGCGGCGGTGTTCTCGCGACTCTCGAACACCACGTTCCGCACGCTCTCGGGCGATTCGCTGGCCCGCTGGCGGCCGGAACTGGCCGATGCGGGCCACATGCTTCGCGTCACGTTCCCGTCGCCCGACGGCGGCGGCCGGCAGTCGGTCAAGCCGCAGGCGGTGGAGGTTCTGAACCGGTACTCCTATGCCCCGAAGGATCCCAAGGACCTCACCCGCGACACGTTCGACCCGGAGCGGAACCAGAGTTACATGTACCTCGACGGGAGCACGCTCAGCCCGGGCCAGACGACCATCGAGGGCTTCGTCGTCAAGTTCAAGGCCAAGGCGAAGGAGCGGAACGGCCGCATCGTCGTGGGCAACAGCCAGGTTCGCCTGATCGCCGAGCCGAACGACGGCGGACCATCAATGAGCATCGCGCCACTCGCGGTGATCTCGCAGGCATCGGGCGACAAGCCGGCGCTGGGCCGCTGGCGATTCGACAGCCAGGCGGTCTACATCGCGTCCGTCGGCGGTCAGGACGACGCGCCGATGGTGTTCGAGTTCCCCGTCCCCAAGACGCATCGGCCGATCGGTGTTGAGGTCAAGGGCATCCGCTTCGACGTCTCGCAGATGAAGCCGTTCGCGACGTTCGACTCGATGAGCGCCCGCGACAACGCCATCCGCAGCCGGGCGATCGCGCAGACGACCCAGACCAGCAATCTCGACGCTTCCCGGGCCGTGACCTACAAGATCGATACCACGAACTCCGAGTCCTTCATCCGCGCCAACGACTCGATCTTCGCGGGCGTCGTCATCCAGAAGGACGACATCGGCGGCCTGGAGGTCATCACCGAGGGCCTGAACAACTTCATCAACGGCGGGTCGCACAAGTTCGCCAACAACGTCCTGTCCAAGAACATCGGCGTGGACCGCAAACTCCAGGTCCGTCGCTTCGCGGCCACCGAGGACACCCAGGTGGTCCAGGTGACGTTCGACGGCGGCAACGATCAGTTCGGAAGGCTGTCCTCCGCCGCGGCGGACATCGACACGAAGCAGCCCCCGATGCTGCTCGATCAGAACGGCACGCCGTACACGCCGGTGGGGTACATGTACCGCGACATGTCCGAGACGTGGATCCGTTTCACGCCGCAATCGCCGATCTCTTCGATCGATGAACTGCCCTCCCTGTCCCGCTCCAGTCCGGAGCGCAAACTCGTCCTGATCTACCGCGTGAGCAAGAACGTCAAGGTCGAGAAGTTCGTGGTCGGCGAACGCGTCCTGGCGACCTTCAAGCCGCCGCTCGAGACCACCAACCGCTGAGCCCGGCTGATCCGGGAGCACAACCAAACAACGAGGCCCGGGCACTGCCCGGGCCTTTTTCGTTGAGTCGATGAACCTCGGCGACGTGCGCCTCCTACTTCCGCTTGAGCACATCGGCCATCTGGACCGCGATCGGATCAGCGAGACCGGCAGCCCGCGCACGCTCAACGATCCGCAACGCGACATCCTCGCGCCCTTCGCACTGCATCAGCGCCGCGACCAGCAGCCACGCCGAGCCGCTGTTGACGCGGTTGGCGTAGGTCACGGCGGCGTTGAGCCGTCGGCGCAGGCCCGCGGCATCGCCGAACAGTGCAGGATCGATCGGCGTGCGGGCCAGCCGAGGCTGCTTCTCATAGGCCATCGCCAGCACCGCAACCGCCTCATCGAACCGCTTCTGGTCCAGCAGCGCCACCGCCAGCGACCGCATCACCGGGGCGTCATCGGGAACGGCATCAAGGTATCTGCGATAGGCGTCAATCGCGCCCTTGGAATCGCCATACATCAGCATGGCGTCGGCCTTCTCGAGCGGCGTCGGCTCGCGCGCCGGCTGGGCCTGCTGCTGGGCCGTCTGGGCGTTGTACGCCGCGGCATAGACGGCCGCGGGGCTGACGCCGGTCAGCACGTACGGGTCGACCGGTCCATAGACCAGCGGCGTAGAGTAGCCGTACGAATAGTTCGTCCACGGATACCACCACCGGCCGTAATACCCGCCGTAGCCGTAGTAGTCGTCGTAGCGGTACGTCGGATACGTCCATGGCCTCCACCACGGCGAATACGTGTACCCCGAGCCGAGGTGGAACCGGAGATTCCAGTGGTCGCCGCGGGCGTGGCCGTCGATCACCACGCCGGTGCTGTCCGTGATCTGGGGGGGGCGGGCGACGTAGCCGGGTCCGACGTGGATGGGTTGTCCGTCAAGGTCCGGACGGGCCGTGGGAATCTGGACCGGGTATCGAGGCCTCGGACCGGGTCCGGGTCGATAGACCGGCGGCGCGGGAGGCAGAAGTGTTCCTGTGCGATTGAGCAGCGAGCCGCCCCGAGAAACACCCGTCGCCGGCGGAATCTCGGCGCGAACCCCGCCCAGTCCTGAGATGCGAGGGGCCATCGGTGCTCGCACACCGCCGAGAGAACCGCCCCCCGGCGCTCCAGCGTCGGAGTTCTGTCCAAGCGCGGCGGTTCCACCGGCCAGCGTAACCAGCGCAGCCGCGGCGATATTCACAATCCTGGACGTGTGGTTCATGCGTTCGCACCTTCCTCCCCCGCACCGGTGCATCGGCCGGCAGCCCATCGAGCCTCCGTCCAGCATGAATGGTACCGGCTCCAACACCATCGGTTCGGAGAACGGTGGCCAACAGTTCCCGGACTTTGCCCTCACGCCGCCTCCCCCGGCTGGGTACGCTGGTGCCATGGTTCCGAGCGTCCGACTTTCCGGGTTTGTGCGTGGCTTTGTGCCGGCGGTGGCCGCGGCGTGTGTCGGCTGTGCCGGGATGGATGTTCGGCGGCCTTCTGGTCCGCTGGTCACCCGATCTGCCGATGGCACCAAGCAACTCGCCCCCGCGTTCAGCACGGCGGTCTACGAGTCGTCAAACGTTGCCGCGGCAGAGATTTATCTGACCGATCTGCCGATCGATCGATTGACGGACCCTCGGGACACTCTCTCCGGGCTGTCCGGCTCGATCGTGCAGGTCAGGCTGTTTCTGATTCCGAAGGCGGGCAACACGCCCATCAGTGACACATCGTGCAACGTGACGATCCGGCAGTTGGTGCTGGGTTCGGCGTCGGCTGATGCGATTCCTGAGGTCGGTATCTATGGCGGTGGCGGATTCCTGTTTCCCAGCGGCGAACCCGGGAGCAAGAGCATCTCCGGCACCATCGTCGGGGCCACGCTGCGGCCGATGGCGTGGTCGGGCGGGTTCATCGACCGGCTCGGGGCGTCGGAGATGTCCGGCGGCTTCAGCGCCCGGCAGGATGCCCAGGCGGCGCGGGCCTTGAACGCGCGGATGCAGCGGCTGTTTGCCTGCGCGGAGATCAAGCCGGCCGTTCAGAGCACCAGCATCGCATCGCCGAACGAGTAGAAGCGATATCCGCGCGCGATCGCGTCCTGGTACAGCGACCGCAGTTCCGCGGCGCCGCCGGGGAGCATCGCGCTCACCATCGCCATCAGCGTGCTCCGCGGCAGGTGGAAGTTGGTCAGCAGCGAATTGACGTGCTTCCAGCGATAGCCGGGGGTGATCAGCAGCCGCGTCGTGCAGGTGCCGCGATGCTCCATCTCATCGAGGCTCGGGAACGACTCCAGTGTTCGGGCCGCGGTGGTTCCGACCGCGACCACCCGATGACCCGATTCCCGTGTCTCCCGCACGAGTCGGGCGGTCTCCGGCGGCACCATGCACCACTCAGCGTGCATCGGGTGCTGCTCGATGAACTCCGCTTCCACCGGCTTGAATGTCCCGAGGCCGACGTGGAGGACCACATTGCCGATCCGGACGCCGAGCAGCCCGAGCCCTTCGAGCAGTTCCGGCGTGAAGTGCAGCCCAGCCGTCGGCGCGGCCACCGAGCCGTGCTCGGGTCTGGAGGCGGCATCAGCGGGTTCCGCGGCAAACACGGTTTGATACGCGGCGCGGTCGGCGGACTCCGCGATCAAGACCTCGTGACGCTTGCGCGCGGCGAGGATGTACGGAGGAAGTGGCGTCAGCCCGACTGCGGCGAGCCAGCCGGTGGGGGGGGAGCCGTTTGTTCCTTCGACACGCACAATCCAGCCCGAGTCGGCCGGGATCGGGCCGCCGGAACGATCCTCGGCGACCCCTTCGGCGCGGGCCTCCAGCACCAGTCGGATCCCGCTTTCGTGGCCTGCGGGGTCCATCAGCACGATCTCCGCGCCAGGCTTGTGACGGCGCATCTTCAGCAGCACGCGGCAGCGGCATGCGCCGGACCGGTCCGCTTCGTCGCCGAGGTACAGCCCCTCAACCTTGCCACCCGTATCCGTGCGAACACCCATGAACCGCGCGGGCAGGACCCGCGTGCAGTTGCGCACCAGCAGATCGCCGTTTGACAGCAGGCCCGGAAGATCGGAGCAGTGGAGGTGCTCGACCCGGCCCGAAGCGCGATGCACCACCAGCAGCCGGGAGCTGTCCCGCGGCGAAGCTGGTGAGGTCGCGATCGCGGACTCGGGAAGTTCGTAGTCGAGGTCGGCGGTTCTCAGCATGGAGTCTCGGGTCGGCAGTGACACAGAGGCCGTTGTGTGCGCGCGACGCGATGACTTTCTGCAACGCACCGCCGCAATGGAACCCCGGTTGGAGTCGCCGGGGGGAGGCATGTTATCGGGTCCGCACCGCGGCACGCGGTTCGAAGCACTACCCATGTGGTTGGTCCGGTGCTTCATTCCGCGCACTGCACGCCGCTCCCGCTGCCCTCACCGGCGGCGCCGCAGCGGCACGTCGAACCGCCAGCCTACTCCGCGAGTTTGAGCGCTCAGAACAGTCGACGCGACGGCGGGCCGGTCCCGGACTTCGCGCCGCCGGTCCCCCCGGCGTTCGGCGTCTGGCTTTCCAGGGTGAATCGGGATGAAGTGCGGCTGGGCTCCGGCGAGCAACGACCGGTGACCTATCAGCCGCCGCCATACCGCCGGGCGGCAATGCCGCTCGCCTCCGGGCAATCGATCCCGCCGGCGCTACGGCTGGGGATTGCCCCCAGCGACGTGCGCCCGCTGGTCGCAAGCAGGGCCGAACCAGTGCGGGCGTACCGCGTGATCGCGTCGATTCCCCGGGCTCTGACGCTGGACTTCTTGGCCTGAGCAGCCCGTTCTGGCGGGAGGGTTTACGCGACCCCGGCATCCTGTACACTGTGGCCACCCGGGTGCCAGCCGACTCTGGCTCCCGGACTGGTGCAACTACGCCCGTAGATCGGCGACCGACGCCGATCGCGGCAGGAGGTCGGCTCGCTATGGCGGTCATGAAAGTCTCGGATATCCGGAACGTGTGCCTTGTCGGCCATGGCGGCACAGGGAAGACCACCCTGACCGAGCGGTTGCTGTTCGCGACCGGGAGCATCAAGCGGATGGGGACGGTCGAGGAAGGCAACACGGTCAGCGACTGGACGGACGAGGAGAAGGCGCACAAGCACTCGCTGCAGCCCAGCATCACGCACTTCGCCTACGAAGGGCACGAGGTCAACCTGATCGACACGCCCGGCCTGATGGACTTCATCGGACAGGCCATCGCCTGCTTTCCCGCGGTCGAGACCATTGCCGTGGTGGTGGACGCGGCGCGGGGGATCGAGACGGCAACCCGCCGCCTGATGAAAGTCGCCGCCGAGCGTCGCCTGCCCCGCATGCTGATCGTCAACAAGACCGATCAACCCGACATCGAACTGGAGTTGCTCGTCGAGGAGTTGCGCAAGGAGTTCGGCGCCGAGTGCCTGCCGATCAACCTGCCGACGCCCGACATGAAGGACGTCATCAACGTTTTCGAGCATGACGGGAGCGATTCCAAAGGCGATCAGACCGCGTTTTCCTCGGTGCACGAGGCGCACAAGCGGATCGTCGAGCAGGTGATCGAGGTCGATGAAGACCTCACGATGCAGTACCTCGAGAAGGGCGAGGGGTTCGACCCGCAGAAACTGCACGAGGCGTTTGAGAAGTGCCTCGACGCGGGGCACCTGGTGCCGATCTGCTTCTGCTCGGCGAAGACCGGGGTCGGCATCGACGATCTGCTGCACATCTTCGCGAGCCTCTGCCCCAGCCCCGACGAGGTCCACCCGGCGGAGTTCCTGCGCCGGGATCCGGAGGGCAAGGAGCACGACTATCGGCCGGACCCGATCTCCAGCGGCCCGGTGGTCGCGCACATCTTCAAGGTCACGACCGACCCCTTCGTCGGCAAACTGGGCTTCTTCCGCGTCCACGAAGGCATCGTGAAGGCCAAGGCCGACGTGCTGGTCGACGACAACAAGAAGCCCGTCCGGCTTGCTCACCTGCACCGGTTCCAGGGCAAGGAGCACGTCGAGGTGCACGAGGTGGGCGCGGGGATGATCGCCGCCGTGGCCAAGGTGGACGAACTGCGGTTCAACGCGGTGCTGCACGACTCTCACGACTTCGACAATGTGCGCGTCAAGCCGCTCCCGATGCTCAGGCCCATGTTCGGACTGGCGATCGAACTCAAGTCCCACGCCGACGAGACCAAGTTTTCCGCCGCGGTCCACAAACTCATGGCCGAGGATCCGTCGCTGATTGTCGAGCGGATCGCGGCGACCAAGCAGACGGTGATGCGTGGGATGGGCGAACTGCACCTGCGGATCGTGCTCGAGAAACTCAAGCACCATTTCGGCGTGGAGGTCACGACCAGCACGCCCAAGATCGCCTACAAGGAAAAGGTGACCATCAAGGCCAACGGTCATCACCGCCACAAGAAGCAGACCGGCGGCGCGGGACAGTTTGGCGAGGTGTTCCTGACCGTCGAGCCGCTCCCCATCGATCACCCCGAAGGGTTCGAGTTCCACAACGACACCGTGGGCGGGTCGATCCCCAAGCAGTTCATCCCGGCGGTCGAGAAGGGCGTGCGGCAGGCGCTGGTGGAGGGCGCGGTGGCCGGTTACCCCATGACCGGCATCTGCGTGCGCGTCTACGACGGCAAGTACCACGCCGTGGACTCGAAGGAAATCGCGTTCGTGACGGCCGGCCGGCGGGCATTCATCGATGGGGTTCGCAACGCCAAGCCCGTGCTCATGGAGCCGATCGTGAGCGTCGAGGTCACCGCTCCGCAGAAGCACATGGGAGACCTCACCAGCGACATCATGGGCAAGCGGGGCCGTATCCAGACCACAGACATGATCGGCGACGGGCTGTGCCTCATCCGTGCCCACGCACCACTGGGCGAACTGCAGACGTACTCGAATCAACTCAAGTCCATGACCGCCGGACAGGGATCGTTCACGATGGAGTACAGCCACGACGAACCCGCTCCCGCGCACGTCCAGGCGGAGGTCGTCGCGCAGTACAAACCGCACCCCGAGGAAGACTGAACCGAGGAGGCCGCATGGGCGCCTGGGGCGCAGGGGTGTTCGAAAACGACGACGCGATGGACTTCGTCTTCGAGTTGACGGAGGCCGACGGCTGGAAACTCGTCAGACGTACCCTGCGCGAGTGTCTCGACGAGGGCTACACCGACGCCGCGCAGTCGGCGATGACCCTCGCCGCAGCGGAGGCCGTCGCCGCGGCGAAGGGACACCCCGTCAAGGACCTGCCGACCGAGATCGCCTCGTGGGTGGCCCAGCACCGCGAGGATCTTCCGGCAGGGCTCGAGGATCGCGCGCGCGAAGCGGTCGAGAAAATCCTCGACGACGAAGAGTCGGAACTGCGGCAACTCTGGGCCGAGGATGACGGACCCGCCTGGACCGCCACCATCGACGACCTGATCAACCGCCTGTCGGCGTAGGCTCGGCCGCGGGAGCGCTCTGTCCGATCAACTCCGCGCACACCCGCTCGAGTTCCCCACGGTCAACCGGCTTGGTCAGGAACGCGGAGCAGCCGGCCGCCAGACAGGCCTCGCGGGCATCCACCACGGCATCGGCGGTCAGGGCCAGAATGGGTGTCGTGATGCCGCGGCTCCGAAGGGCGCGTGCCGCGTCGTAGCCGTCCATCCGCGGCATCTGCATGTCCATCAGGATGATGTCAAAGCCCCGCTCGGCGCCCGTGCCGCATGCCGCGTCAATCGCGTCCAAGCCATCGGAAACAACCTCAACATTCGCCCCGGCACGCGACATCAGGAACCTGAGCAGCCGCTGGTTGTCCGGCCCATCCTCGACGATCAGCACGCGACATCCGGAAAGCGGCATCGGCCGGGCGACCCTCGCGCGAGCCGTCACACGCGAGGGTCTCACTCGATCGGTCGGCATCGTCAGAACAAACTCCGAGCCGCGGCCCGGCATGCTGGTGACGGTCAGTTCGCCGTTCATCGCCGCGGCGAGTTCGCGGCAGATCGCCAGCCCCAGCCCGTTTCCCCCGTACCTGCGCGTGCTCGAGCGATCCGCCTGCTCAAAGGGAAGGAAGATCCGGTTCAGGTGTTCAGGCCCGATGCCCACGCCCGTGTCCCGCACGGTGATGCGAACACCCTTCGCCGCACCCGATGCCGAGAGGTGCACCGACCCTTGCTCAGTGAACTTCACCGCGTTTTCCAGAAGGTGGGTCACGATCTGTAGGAACCGCGCGCGGTCGAGCATCACCGTCGCGGGAACATCTCGGGCGACATGCAGGCTCAGTTCCAGGGACTTTCGGCCCGCCGCGGCCGCCACGGCATCGAGCGACTCCCGCAGCAGGGCCGCGAGGTGCATCGGCTCGGGGCGGAGTTCGACTCGCCCCGCCTCGATCGCCGACAGATCCAGGATCGCATTGAGAACGCCCAGCAGATGCCTCGAACTCCGCCGGATCGTCGAGAGCGCCTCCCGACATTCGTCGCCCTCGACCTCTCCATCTGCCAGAAGATCCGCGAACCCCATGATCGCCGTCAGCGGCGTGCGGATCTCGTGGCTCATGTTCGCCAGAAACGCGCTCTTGGCCCTGCTCGAGGCCTCGGCGGCATCCCGGGCACGCTCCAGGTCGCCGTGCGCGACGGCCAGTTGAACCACCGACCTGCGCAGGTCCAGTTGTGAGGAAACCTGGCTGGCGAGCGTGTGCATCGCGTCGATCTGTTCTTCGTCCAGGCTGCGCGGTTGCCTGTCCAGAACACACAGCGTTCCCACGCGGTGGCGGCCCTCGACCCGGATCGGGAAGCCCGCGTAGAAGCGCACGTGCGGCTCTCCCGTGACAAGCGGGTTGTCCCGGAAACGCCGGTCCTCCGTCGCGTCGCCCACGACCAGCGGCTCATCGCTGCACACCGCGTACGCGCAGAACGCCATGCTGATGGGCGTCTGGGGTTGGTCGAACCCGATCCGCGACTTGAACCACTGCCGGTCGCAGTCCAGGAGACTTACCAGCGCCACCGGCGTTCCGCAGATCGCGGCGGCCAGTCTCGCCAGTTCATCGAACTTCTCTTCGGGGGGGCTGTCCAGGATCGCGCACTCGGCCAAGGCCTGCGCGCGGGCCACATCGGTCGTCACAAAGGCGGTCATTGTTGCACCTCGTCAGTCATGGACGGGGGAAGGGAAATACCTGTACCGTGGCGACAATCGGCAAGGGGGATATCCCCCTGTATCGATTCCCCGGAATCCGGCTCCATTCGGGCGGGTTCTGCCGTTTCATCGCCCCTCGCACGGCTTTACAGGACGCACATGAGCCTGTTCGTCCCGGCTACACTCGGCCACCATGCCCCTCGTTGTCACCGGAACCATCGGAATCGACACCGTCTATACACCTTCCGGCCATGCCGAGAGCGTGCTGGGCGGCTCGTGCACCTATTTCGCCGCGGCGGCATCGTTCCACACTCCGGTGCGGATCGTCGCGGCGGCAGGCGATGACCTGCCCAGCGAGCATCTGGGCACCATCCGGCACTTCCCCGGAATCGATACCACGGGGCTGGAGATCCGCAAGGGCTCCAAGACCTTCCGCTGGGGCGGGAAGTACCACGACAACATGGATCGGCGCGACACGCTCTACACCGAACTGGGCGTGCTGATGGAGGCCCCGCCGAGCATCCCCGAGAAGTTCCGCGACTCCGAGTTCGTCTTCCTCGCCAACACCCACCCCGCGGTGCAACTGGGAATGCTCGAGGCCTTTCCCAAGCGGCGCCTCGCCGTGGCGGACACGATGGACCTGTGGATCCACACGGCCCGGGTGGAACTCGACAAACTGCTCGCCCGCGTGGACGGCCTGGTCCTCAACTTCGACGAAGCCGAACTGATGACCGGGAAGCGCAACCCGGTCACCGCGGCCCGCCACATCCTTGAGAAGGGCCCCAGTTTCGTCGTGGTGAAAAAGGGCGAGCACGGCTCACTGCTGATCCACCGCGAGGGGCTGGGCGCGCTGCCCGCCTATCCGGCGGAGACCGTCGTCGACCCGACCGGCGCGGGCGATTCGTTCGCCGGCGGGATGATGGGCTTCCTCGCCGCGGCGGGCGCGAAGCACCCCGGCAACGGTTCGCGGCGCGGCGCGTCCTTCGAGTCGCTGCTGCGGGCGCTGGCCCACGGCACCGTCATGGCCAGTTTCAATATCGAGAGTTTCAGCCTGAACCGGCTGAAGACGCTCAAGCCCGAGGAACTCGACGCACGCTACGCACAGTTCGCCGGAATGCTGCGGATCCACTGACGGACTTCCGGCCTCGCATCCGCGTCGTGGCTTGACCATTGCACCTTTGACCTTGAGCAATCCTGCATGCCCATCCTCATCTTCCAGCACACTTCCACCGAGCACGCCGGCCGCCTCGCCCTGACGCTCCGCGATCACGCGCGGAAGATGGATGTGCGCCGGCTCGATCTGCGCGAATCTCGCGCCAACCCGCACATCCCGACCGACTTTGACGGCATCGAGGGCATCATCTCCCTCGGCGGCCAGATGAACGTCGGCGACGACCTGCCATGGATGCAGCGCGAGATCGAGTTCCTCGCCGCGGCCCACAAGCGCAACATGCCGATCGTCGGCATCTGCCTTGGTGCGCAACTGATCGCCAAGGCGCTGGGCGGCGCTGTCGCCCCGATGGCCGGCGGGCCGGAGTGGGGAATGGCCCCCGTGCGGCAGTTCCCGGTGGCGAACACCGACACCATCCTTGCCGGTATCCCGTGGGAAGTGCCGCAGTTCCATGCGCACGGGCAGGAGGTCGCCTCGCTGCCCCCCGGAGCCACAGCCCTGCAGGCCTCCGACAAGTGCAAGGTGCAGTCGTTCCGTGCCGGGCTTCGCACGTACGGCTTCCAGTATCACTTCGAGTGCGACCTGGCGATGATCCGGGACTTCCTGACCTCGGGCGACCCGCAGATGGCCGCGAGCGGATTGACCGCCGAAAGTGCGATGGAAGAGGCCCGGATGCAATACGATATGTACGCGCGCACCAGCGATCGGCTTGCCGTGAACCTCGCGACGTATCTGTTTCCCATGGCGCGGGCGATGAGCGCCTGAGTGGCGGCGAACTTCTCCATCTCCGTGCCGCGGGACTTTGTCCTCGCCCGCGATGTCTGCTCGTACGGCTACTTCCTGCTCGCGCCGAGCCATTGGAACCCACGGACCGCGTCATTCCTGACAACCCTTGATACCGGCGAACGCGCAGTCACGGTCCGCGTCGCGCAGGGCGATGCCGCCGCGCCCTCGGGCGTGCGCGACCTCGCCCGCCGCCGCGGCATCCCCCTCACCATCAAGGCCGATGCCGCGCTCCGCAGGCCCGAGCGGGCCGTGCTCGCCGCTCAACTCTCCCGCATCTTCCGGCTCGATGAAGACCACGCGGTTCTGCGCGGATTTCACAAGGTCGATCCGCGCTGGAAGAAGTCCGGCCGCGGCAGGCTCATGCGGTCGGCCACGCTGTTTGAGGACGTCATCAAGACTGTGACCTCGTGCAACGTGACGTGGCCGAGCACGATCATCATGAACCACCGCATCTGCGAGGTGGTCGGGCGGAAGAGTACATCGGGACTGCACGCCTTCCCGACCGCTGCGCGACTGTCCAGGATCCGGCCGCAGACCCTCCGCGCCCGCTGCTCGGTTGGGTATCGTGACCGGCGAATCATCGAACTTGCAAAGATGTTCGCAAGCGATGCCGGCCCCGCCCTGCCGCAGAAACTCGCCGCGAAGGGGATCGTGTGGCCGACCGGGAAGCAGGTGGGCTTCGCCGCCTGGCTCGAGTCGCCGTCCACGCCCGATGACCACGTGTTCGCCGCGCTGATGGAACTGCCGGGCGTGGGGCCGTATGCCGCGGCGAACATCATGCAACTCCTGGGGCGGTATGCACGGCTGCCGCTCGACACCGAGAGCATCCGCCACGCGAAGAGCATCCTGAAGTTCACCGGGAGTGAGCGCGAGTTGATGAAGAAACTCGACGCGCACTACGAGCCGTTCGGCGAGCACCGCTTCCGGTCGTACTGGTTCGAGTTGTGGGAGTTCTATGAGGCCAAGCGCGGCCCCGCGTGGATGTGGGAACGCGAGACCACCGGGAAGACGTTCACCGCGGCGCTGTTGGCGGATTGAGCCCGGCTGACGCAGGTTCGAAACTCACACCCGTGCCGGCTTGCCGGTCTTCACCGCCGGGGCCAGTTTCGGCTCGCTCGGGTTGTGTGCCTGTGCCGCGACGCGGTGGTCCTGCATCGCCTTGACGCCCCAGTCTCCCTGCTGGAGGGCGCCGATGGCCTTCGCCGCGGCGAGCGCGCCGGTGATGGTCGTAATGAGCGGGACGCCGAGTCGGACGGTGGCCGCGCGAATGCGGCCTTCATCGGTCTTCCAGCCGGTGCGTGTCGGCGTGTTGATGACGAGGTTGATCTTGCCGTCGGTCATCAGGTCGATGACGTTGGGCCGTACGCCCGAATCGATCTTCTGCACGAGTTGGGTTTCGATGCCGGCCTCGCGCAGATGTGTGCCGGTGCCCTCGGTCGCGTGAATCGCAAAGCCCGCCTTCACGAGCAGGCTCGCCGCCTCGACGACCTTCGCCCGGTCCGCCGCGCGGACGGAGATGAACACTGCGCCCTTGGTCGGCAGGAAGACGCCGCCGGCCATCTGGCTCTTGGCAAACGCGATGGGGAACGAGGAGTCGATGCCCATGACCTCGCCGGTGGAGCGCATCTCCGGGCCGAGGACGACATCGACGCCGGGGAACTTGCTGAACGGGAAGACCGATTCCTTCACGGCGTACGCGCCTGTATCGGGAACCTCGCGTGCGTTCAACTCCACGAGCGACCTGCCCATCATGACCTTCGCGGCGAGCCGCGGCCAGGAAACATGCGTCGCCTTGCCGACGAACGGCGCGGTGCGGGATGCCCGCGGATTCACTTCGAGAATGTAGATCTTGTCCTCGCCCGCATCGCGCTGCACCGCCATCTGCACGTTCATCAGCCCCCGGACCTTGAGGGCCTTGGCGAGTTCGCGGCTGATCCGCTTGATCTCGCTGACCGTCGCGGGTGCGAGCGACCACGGCGGGATCGTGCAGGCGGAGTCGCCGGAGTGGATGCCCGCCTGCTCGATGTGCTCCATGACGCCGCAGACGAGGGCGGTGCCGGCGTCGGACTTGCCGGTCGGGTCGAAGTCGGCGATGACATCGACATCGACTTCCGTCGCGTCGTCGAGGAAGCGGTCGATAAGCACGGGTGCGCCGTCGAGTTCGGAGATGTTGACGGCGGTGGCCATGTAGTGGCGCAGGGCCTTCTCATCGGCACAGATCTCCATGCCGCGGCCGCCGAGAACGTAGGACGGGCGGACGAGCACGGGGTAGCCGATGGCATTGGCGATCTGCACGGCCTGTTCGAGCGAGCGGGCGATGCCGCTCGGCGGCTTGTGCAGGCCGAGTGTGTTGAGCAGCGCATCGAACCGGTCGCGGTCCTCGGCGAGGTCGATGGAATCGACGCTGGTGCCGATGATCGGCGCGCCCGCGGCGACGAGACCCTTTGCGAGGTTCAGGGGCGTCTGCCCGCCAAACTGAACGATCAGGCCGCGGACCAGGGAGGTGCTGTTGAGCGCGTCGGCCACTCTCTTCAGATGCACCGGCTCTTCTCGAAGCACAGAGTGATTCGCCAAGGAGCCTTGGGGAGCAACTGTTTCAAAGTCCTGCCAGACCTTGACCGCGATGGGCGGGTCTCCCGGTCCTGCTTCGACCTCGTAGACAGCGCCGTTGGCGGCAACGAACTCCGCGGACCATCCGGCGTGGGCATCTGCGACACTGCCCCGCCCATCCGTGTCACGGATCGGTCGCACGTCGAAGAGAATGCCCATGGATGTGCCGACATCAGCCATCGCTTTCCGAACCTGCTCAAGGACAGACTCAGGCTTGATCCGCTTCGCGTCTCGCGGATCGTCAAACTCAAAGACAGACGACTTTGACGGATGCGGCACGTCAATGATGGAGCCGGCACGCGCGCGGAGCCGCTCAACGACGTTGAGCACGTCTTCCAGCGTCAGAGGCTCGAAGAACAGCAGGTCACTCGTGTCATAGTCGGTGGAGACCGTCTCCGGGTTCGAGTTGATCATCACCGACTCAAAGCCGAGTTCTCTCGCGGCGAACGACGCGTGTACGCAGCAGTAGTCGAACTCGATGCCTTGCCCGATCCGATTCGGCCCGCCGCCGAGGATGATCACCTTCTGCATGTCAGAGACACGGATCTCGTCCTCCGCTGCGGCGCCGTCGGCGCCGCTCTCGTAGGTCGAGTAGTAATACGGCGTAACTGCCTCAAACTCCGCCGCGCAGGTGTCGACGAGTTTGTACACCGGCTCAACGCCCTTGCCCTTGCGGAAGGCTCGCACCTTCAGGATGTTCGATGGATTGATCCCGCCGAGGTACAGCATCGCGAACTGCGCATCGGAATAGCCGAGTTGCTTGGCGCGGAAGAGCACCTCCCGCGGCATGCCCTCCAACTTCTTGTACGAGCACAGCACATCCTCGAACTCGACGAGCCGGCGGAACTGATCGAGGAAGAACGGGTCGATCTTGCAGAGATCGAAGATCTTCGAGTCCGACCAGCCCATCTTCATCGCGTAGCGGATGTACCACAGTCGCCCCTGGCTCGGCACCGCGAGTTTCCGCGCGAGTTTCTCCTCCGGGATCGGCCACTCGAGGTCGGAGCCGTCGGCCAGTTTGGTTCCCGGCTCGATACTTTCCCCGGCCTGCTTCCACGCCAGCCACGCATCGTTGCGGTCGAGGCCGAAGCCGAAGCGCTTCACTTCCATGGAGCGGATGGCTTTCTGGAAACTCTCGGCGAACGTGCGGCCGATGGCCATGCCCTCGCCGACGGATTTCATCTGCGTTGTCAGTGTCTCATCAGCCTCCGGGAACTTCTCGAACGTCCATCGCGGGATCTTGGTGACGATGTAGTCGATCGCCGGCTCGAAGCACGCGCTGGTTGTCCCGGTGATGTCGTTGCGCAGTTCATCGAGCGTGTACCCGACCGCCAGTTTCGCGGCGATCTTCGCGATCGGGAATCCCGTCGCCTTCGAGGCCAGCGCACTCGACCGCGACACGCGCGGGTTCATCTCGACGACAACCATCTCGAACGGCTTCTTGCCGTGTGCGTCGGCCTTGGGGTTGGGGTTGACCGCAAACTGCACGTTGGAGCCGCCGCACTCGACGCCCACCGCGCGCATGATGGCGAACGCGGCATCGCGCATCGCCTGGTATTCCTTGTCGGTCAGCGTCAGCGCGGGCGCGATCGTCACCGAGTCCCCCGTGTGCACGCCCATGGGGTCGATGTTCTCGATCGAGCACACGATGATGCAGTTGTCCTTCTTGTCGCGGACGACCTCGAGTTCGTACTCCTTCCATCCAAGCACGGACTGGTCCAACTGCACCTGCCCGATCATGCTGGCGCGCAGGCCGCGCGTCACGATGTCGTCGAACTCCTCGCGGTTGTACGCGATCCCGCCGCCCGTGCCGCCGAGTGTGAACGCCGGGCGGATGATCGCCGGCAGTCCGATCTCCGTCAGGAACTCGTGCGCTTCATCGAGCGTCTTGACGGTCTTGCACAGCGGCATCTTCAGGCCGCACTCCTTGACCACATCCATGAACGCCTTGCGGTCCTCAGCGCGATGAATCACGTGCCGGTCCGCGCCGATCATCTCGACGCCGAACTCCTTCAGCGTGCCGTTATCGAAGAGCGCACATGCACAGTTCAACGCCGTCTGCCCGCCCAGCGTCGGCAGCAGCGCATGAATCGGGTCCCCGATCCGCTTCTGCTCCGCGATGATCTTCCGGACCGACTCCGGCGTGATCGGCTCGATATACGTCCGGTCACTGAACTCCGGGTCCGTCATGATCGTCGCCGGGTTCGAGTTCACCAGGATGACCCGGTACCCCTCGGCCCGCAGCGTCTTGCACGCCTGCGTGCCCGAGTAGTCAAACTCGCACCCCTGTCCGATGACAATGGGCCCGGAACCGATGATCAGGATCGTCTTGATATCCGTGCGCTTGGGCATCGCGGCCGGCTCTCCCCGCTTGCGCTGGCCTGCCGCCCGGCGCGTCGCTCCGCGGCGAGCCTTTCGTGCACCGCCGCGATGGGCGGCGATGTGGGTGACGGGGACAGTGGGCGCAAACTCCGGAAGAATAGCGCGACCGGGGACGGAGTTCCGCGAATCTGCTCTCCGATTTCTGCCGCGCAGGTCTCTACGATCGACACGACGACTCAGGCCCAGAGGTCGGCGGGGTCACTTCGTCTCTCGGCATTGCGCGGCCGCTGACCGTCCGGAAGTCTCGCGCGCCGCCGGAGACGTTCTGGTCGATGAATCCGTCTGGGACTACCCTCCGGACCAAGGGTCGAGACGCAGCGCTCTGCCGGGCTACCCCGACCCGCGACGTCCCGGCAGTGTCCCCCCTTTGGTTCGACTTGGACGCGGCGGCTGATCGGATTCGGCGAGACTCGCGGCCGCGGTGGGAAAGGTCTACGGAACGACCGATGCTCGTCTCGCAGGCGCATTCCTTCACGCAGCAGGCCCGGCTGGCCATCACGCTGGCCTGGGTCGCCGGTTACACCAATGTCCTCAGCATCCTGACCTGCGGCACGGTGACAAGCCACGTTTCCGGCACGGTTTCGCAACTCGGCCGCGACCTCGTTGAGGGCAAGTGGAGCCTTCTCCTCTTCACGTTCTTCCTCCTGTTCACCTTTCTCGCCGGCGCCATGCTGTCGGCGTTCTGCACCGAGACAGGGCGCAGACGCGGCTGGGAATCAATCTACGTACTCCCTGTTGCGATCCAGGCGGGGATGCTCGGCGTGTTTGCGCTCGGCATCGAGTTTCATGATCAGCGATTCATCGAATCAGGGCCGATGCTGTACGCGATGACCGGCGTGGCCTCGCTCGCGATGGGACTGCAGAACGCGACCATCACGAGGATCTCCGGCGGCGTCGTGCGGACGACGCACATGACCGGCGTGTTCACCGACCTGGGCCTCGAAGGGGTTCAGTTCCTCTACTGGCTGCGCGACCGCAATCGCGACAGCCCGCCCCTGCCCGCCCGGGCGCTCATCCACAGCGTGCGAGTCCACCCCACGGCTCGCCGGCTCGCCCTGCTCGGGTCGGTTGTCGGCTCGTTTGCCCTCGGCGCCGGGCTCGGTGCGGCGGCGTTCACCGCGTTTCCGAGTTGGGCGATGTTTCCCCCCGTGCTCTTCCTGATCTGGATCATCGTCCAGGACATCTATGTCCCGATCTGCGAGATCGAGCCGTCGAGCCTCCGCGGCGGCGAGTTTGGGCTCGACCTTCCCCGCGGCATCGCGGTGTATCACCTGCGAAAAGACAAGGTCCGGCGCGGCAAGGTCCAGCGGTTGCCTGACCTGCTCCGGTGGTGCGAGCGACTTCCGGACGAGAATCGTGTCGTCATCCTCGACCTCGACGAGGTGACCGTGCTCGACTCCAACGCCGCTTTGGAACTGCGTGCCCTTCTCCTGCAGGCCGCCGCTCGCGGGCGGCGCATCGTGATCGCGGGAATCAGCGGCGAGCAGTATCACGCCATGCGCCAGGCCGGCGCGGGCGATGCGCTGGACCCCACCAATGTCTGCCCGGATCTCGAACTGGCGATTGCCAGGGGCCTTATGCTCCTCGAGGACGCGCCGAAGCCGCGCTAGATCGCGCCGTGCATGGTCGGCGGGGGGCCTTTGCCATTGGCGACGCCAAGCACTCTCCGGGCGACCGCCAGCGCATCGTCGAGGTTCTCGAAGATGTTCTCCAGGCCGATCTCCCGGTCCATGCCGGCCTTGACCATCTCGAACAGCGGGTGCGCGTGGACGCCCCCCAGCATCATCCGCGTTCCGTGCTTGACGCAGCGGCGATGGAACTCGCGAAGAGCGTTGAGTCCGGTCGCGTCGATGTGCGGGACGTATCGCATCCGCAGGATCAGGATCTTCGGAGGTCTCTCGATCTGGTCGAGCGCATCGCGCAGGTTGTTGGCGACGCCGAAGAAGAACGGGCCGTTGATCTCGTAGACCTCGACGCCCTCCGGCACCCGCTTCTCCGACACCTTCCCCGGGTCCTTCGGGTCGACAGCCTCGACCTCCTGCCCCTCCTCCACTCCCTCGATCAATCCCGTGACGGTCGTGACCTGCGCCATGCGCCGCATGAACAGGATGGATGAAAGCAAGATGCCTGTGCCCACCGCGATCGTCAGATCAAACAGCACCGTCAGGCCGAACGTCGTCAGCAGCACAAGGACATCCGGCTTCGGCGCACGGAGCAGCATTCGGAAGTGCTCGAGCTCGCTCACCTTCCACGCTACGAGGACCAGGATCGCCGCGAGTGATGGCAGCGGCACGGCCTTGGCCAGCGGCGCCACGGCAACCATGAAGATCAAAATGAACACTGCATGCAGAACCCCTGCCACGGGGGTGCGTGCACCGCTGCGGACGTTCGCGGCGGTGCGGGCGATCGCGCCCGTTGCCGGGAGTCCGAAGAACAACGCGCTGGCGATGTTTGCGGCGCCTTGTGCCACGAGTTCCTGGTCGGATCGGTGTCGGTGGCCTGTCATCCCATCGGCGACCACGGCGGAAAGCAGGCTCTCGATGGCGCCGAGAAAGGCAATCGCCGAGGCAGCGGGGATCAACTCCCGCACCAGTTCAAGGCTGATCGTCGGGAAGTGCGGCGGCGGGAGTTTGGACGGGATCCCGCCGAATCGAGTCCCGATCGTCTCCACGAGCGGCCGGAGATGGCCGCCTTCGATTGTCTCCATCGTCGTCGACCACCCCATGACCTTGACGACGATTGCGCTCAGTCCCACCGCGACGATGGCGGCCGGGACGCGCGGCGCGATCCGGCGCATTTGCGAGAGGATGATCAGCGACCCAAGCGCGATTCCTGTGGAGTGCCAGCCGAACGTCCGCCAGTGATGCGAGAACAGTTCGATTTTTCCCAGAAAATCCGCTGGAATTGTCGCCGGTCCTCCTTCGGCGGTGAGGACCGTCAGCCCGAAGAAATCCTTGATCTGGGATGCCAGGATCACCGTGCCGATGCCGGCCGTGAACCCGGCTGTCACCGGGTACGGCACGAACTTGATCACGCCGCCGAAACGAAATGCTCCGAGTAAGAACAGGATCACGCCGGCCATGCAGGTTGCCAGCACGAGCCCCTCGTAGCCATGCGCGGCACAAATGCCGAACACCAGCGGCATGAACGCCGCGGTGGGGCCGCCGATCTGCACACGCGAGCCGCCCAGCAGCGAGATCATGCTGCCGGCGATCACCGCCGTAAACAGGCCCATTGCCGGGGGCGTGAGCCAGGGGTGAATTGCCGCGAGTTGGTCGGCGACATTCTGCGGGATGCTCGCGATGCCCAGGGCCATTGCCAGCGGCAGCGCGATCACGGCGACAGTGAGCCCCGCGCCGAAGTCAGATAGAAACGTTTGGAGCGAGTATCCCTCCCGCAGGCAGATGACCAGCTTGGGTGTGTGGCGCACCTTCCATGAGGAATGGGACACAGTGACTCCTTGCAGATGAAAGCACTGTCCGAAGGCGTACGGTAACACCGTGTTGTTCGGGTTGTCCAGTTTGCGGGCTGCTCCCAAGTGACGGCGGTTAGAATGCAGCCTGCATCGGGTGGGAGAGCGTCCAGGGCCGAAATCCAATGGCTCCGAATCAGAATCAATCACTCGGTCGATGTGGTGCGGCCTCGCTCGTGAATCGAATCGCCGCGCACAATCGCAGGAGAGTTCAGATGCTCAAGCGTGCACTGCTCGTAACCGGGATGGTGTTCCTCGCGATCTGCAATGCCAAAGCCGCAGACTCGGAGACGTTCGCATTTCGCGCGCCGGAGGTTGTTCGGGATTCAGACCTGGCAGGCGCGTGGTCCGGGGCGATCATGCTGCCCGGGGTGGAACTCAAGGTCCAGATCCTGCTTTCTGCTGCGGGCGACTCATGGCTCGGCACGATCGATATTCCCCAGCAGAGCGTCCGAGGTCTCAAACTCGAGGCGATCGTCGTCGCGGGCCAATCGGTCAGTTTCAAGATCGCCGGTATCCCCGGCGCGCCGACATTCTCCGGAAAGCACGACGGCGCTGCCAAAATCGAGGGCGACTTCACGCAGGGTGGCCAGACCTTCCCGTTCGAACTCACACGCGGCGAACTTCCCAAGGCCAAGCGACCCCAGAATCCGGTCCCGCCATTCCCATACTCAGAAGAAAGCGTCACGGTCACAAACGGCGACATCAAACTCGCGGGCACGCTCACAACCCCCGCGGGGAAAGGACCGTTCCCGGTAGTCATTCTCGTTAGCGGCAGCGGGCCGCAGAATCGTGATGAAGAACTCTTCGAGCACCGGCCGTTCGCGGTCTGGGCCGACCACCTGGGCCGCAACGGCATCGCCGTGCTGCGATACGACGATCGCGGCGTTGGCGAGTCGACCGGTCACCACGCTTCGGCGACATCGACCGATCTCGCCACCGATGCCGAGGCCTGGGTCGGGTTCCTCAAGAACCGGCCGGGAACGGGTCCGATCGGCATCATGGGCCATAGCGAAGGTGGGATCATCGCGCCGATGGTGGCCGCGCGGAACCCGGATGTCGCGTTCATCGTCATGCTTGCGGGCACGGCCGTCAGCGGGGCCGAGGTGCTCATCGAACAGAACCGCGCGCTGGCCCGGGCTTCGGGCGCAACGGCCGAGGTGAGCGACCGCATCGCCGCCGCGGCACGGGGTGTATTTGAAGCCCTTGCCTCGAATGCCGATGCCGCGACCGTGCGGGCGAAGACGCTCGAACTCGTCAAGGCGCAGACCGGCAAAGCCGAGGTCGACGCGGCGATGGAGCAGTCTGTCGCGCAGGCGGTCGCCGGGCTTAAGCAGCCCTGGTTCCGCGAGTTCATCCGCCACGACCCCGCCCCGGATCTCCGCAAGGTGCGTGTGCCGGTGCTGGCACTCTTCGGCGAACGCGATGTGCAGGTGGTGCCGGCGCAGAACCTGCCGCCGCTCGCGGAGGCTCTACAGGCCGCCGGAAACGAACACGTCACCCTCAAGGTGATTCCGCAGGCCAATCACCTGTTCCAGAAGTGCACCACCGGCGGCGTGGACGAGTATGCGCAGATCGAGACGACCGTCGAGCCGGAGGTGCTCCGATTGGTTGGAGAGTGGATCCAGGCGAACGCGGGCAGGGGCAAGTAGATTCCAGATCAGGCTCCGAACCCCGCCCAACGGGCGTCGTAAGTGCGGAGCGACCGCTCTGGCGCGGCGGCAACGTCTGATAGGTAGCGGGATTCCCGCCGTCGAAGGCTCCCGCTCAACTGTCGGCGCGGGCTTCACGATCCCTCCGTGGGGAAACGGCCCGATCCCAAACAACCGCCTTATCATTCCCGAAGTCCAAACCTCGCCCTCGGAGCCCACAGATGTGCGGAATCGTCGCCTACACCGGCTCGAAGAACTGCCAGGACCTCATGCTCGAGGGGCTCAAACGGCTGGAGTATCGCGGGTATGACTCGGCCGGCATCGCGACCATCGAGAAGGGCCGCATCCGCGTCGTCAAGACCATCGGCCGCGTCGCCAACCTCGAGGAGAAACTCGAGGAGGTCGGCGGCGTGCGAGGCACTATCGGCATGTGCCACACCCGCTGGGCCACCCACGGCGGCGTGACCGACCCCAACGCCCACCCGCACACCGACGACAAGTCGGGCATCTGCCTGATCCACAACGGCATCATCGAGAACTACGCCTCCCTGAAGACCTATCTCCAGGAGAAGGGTCACAAGTTCACCAGCGAGACCGACACCGAGGTCCTCGCGATGCTCATCGGCGAGTTGTACGACGGCGATCTCGAAGCCGCGGTTCAGGCCGCCCTCCGCGAGGTCACCGGCGCTTATGGCATCGTCGTGATGTGCGAGAAGGAGCCCGACACGCTCGTCGCGGCCCGCAAGGGCAGCCCGCTCATGGTCGGCGTCGGCGACGGCGAGTTCATCATCGCCTCCGATGGCGCGGCCATCGTCTCCCACACCTCCCAGGCCTTCACGCTCGAAGATTACCAGGTCGTCAAGGTCACGCCCAAGGGCTTCCGCACCAGCACCATCCACAACATCCCCGTCACGCCCAAGGTCCAGCAACTGGAGATCGAACTCGAGGAGATCGAACTCGGCGCCTTCTCGCACTTCATGCAGAAGGAGATCTTCGAGCAGCCCAAGGCCCTCGCCAATACCTTCCGCGGCCGCATCGACGTCAAGGAGGGCAAGGTCGTTCTCGGCGGCGTCGCATCGCTCGCCAAGGAGTTGACCAAGACCAAGCGCGTCATCCTCCTCGGGCAGGGCACCGCGCTGCACGCGTCGATGATCGGCGAGTACATGCTCGAAGACCTCGCGAAACTCAGCGCGGTCGCCGAGTACGCCAGCGAGTTCCGCTACCGCAATCCCATCATCGATGACGGAACGGTCGCCATCGCCGTCTCGCAGTCCGGCGAGACGGCCGACACGCTCGCTGCGCTCATCGAGGCCAAGGAGCGCGGCGCGCTCGCACTGGGCGCGATCAACGTCGTCGGCTCCACCATCGCCCGCGAGACCGACGCCGGCGTGTATCTCCGCGTCGGCCCCGAGATCGGCGTCGCCAGCACCAAGGCCTTCGTCGGCCAGGTCGCCGTGCTGACCCTGCTCACCCTCTGGCTCGCACGCCGCCGCCAGATGTCCGCCGACCAATGCGGCGAACTTCTCCGCGAACTCGAAACCGTCCCCGCGAAGATCGAGCGGATCCTCGAGCAGGACAAGGTCATCCGCAAGGTGACCGAGAAGTACGTCGAGCGCGAGAACTGGCTCTTCCTCGGCCGCGGCTACAACTATCCCACCGCGCTCGAGGGCGCGCTGAAACTCAAGGAAATCTCGTACATCCACGCCGAGGGCATGCCCGCCGCCGAGATGAAGCACGGACCCATCGCCCTCATCAACGAAGGCATGCCCGCCGTCTTCATTGCCAACCGCGGCCGCCAGTACGACAAGGTCATGAGCAACATCTCCGAGGTCAAGGCCCGTGGCGGACACGTCATCGCCGTCGCCACCGAGGGCGATACCCAGATCGCCCGCCACGCTCACGACGTCTTCTATGTCCCGGAGATCGCCGAGCCCCTCTCCCCCATGCTCACCGTTGTGCCCCTCCAGTTGATGGCCTATCACGCCGCCGTGCTGCGAGGCCACGATGTCGACAAGCCCCGCAACCTCGCCAAGAGCGTGACGGTGGAGTAAACCGGTCAGTCGTGTCGTGCCACCGAGGTCGGCTTGCGACCTCGGTGCTGTCGTGCCCTTGATCGAGAGGGCGCTTCTCGTCGCACGAGGCCTTCGAAGTGCGACCCTCGCGTACCATCGCACCGTGATGGCCTCGCTCCCCAGTCCACTCCCGGATCCTCTCCCGATCGCGCCGATCGCAGCGGGGCTGCGGTTCGACGTCTCCATCCGTCCACCCGGCTCCAAGAGCCTCACCAACCGCGTCCTGCTGCTGGCCGCGCTCGCCCGCGGCACGTCCACGCTGCACAATCCGCTCACCGATGCTGACGATGCGAAGCGCATGCTCGCGGCGATTCAGGCATTGGGCGCGAAGGTCTCTTCCGAACCCGCGGCTCCCCACACGCTCCGTATCACGGGAGTGGGGGGGCAGTGGCGCGTGGGCAATCAGCCCATCACCCTCGACCTCGGCAATGCCGGCACCGCCACCCGCTTCCTCGCCGCCGCGGCGATGCTCGCGCCGCCCGGCTCGGGCGGGAGGGGGGGGGGGGTCGTCATCGACGGCAACGCCCGCATGCGCGAACGCCCCATCGGCGAGTTGGCCGATGCCATCGCCGCCCTCGGCGGCCGCATCGAGTTCCGCGGCCGCGCCGGCTATCCGCCCCTGCACATCCACCCCGCCGATCCTGCATCACTCAAGCGCGAAGTCACGTTCTCCCGCACCGCCTCCAGCCAGTTCATCTCCGCGCTCATGCTCATCGCGCCCTGGCTCCCCGGCGGCCTGACCGTGCACTTCTCTGAGCCGCCAACAAGTCCGACCTACATCGATATGTCCGTCGCGCTCCTCCGTCGCTGCGGCGCGCAGGCCAAGGGCGCAACACCCGGCCCCGTCAGCATCTTCCCCAGCGGCACACGCGAGGCCCGCGGCCTCAACTGCTTCACCTACGACGTGGAGCCCGATGCCAGCGGCGCGACGTACTTCTGGGCCGCCGCGGCGCTCTCTCCCGGTTCCCGTGTTCTCGTCCCCGGCCTGTGGCTCGAAGGCGGCGCAGGACCCTGCTCGCTCCAGGGCGATGCCCGATTCGTCCGCCTTCTCCATCGCATGGGCGCTGCGGTCGAGTTCACATCCTCCGGAATCGCCATCCGCGGCCCTGCCTCGCTCATCCCCATCGATGCCGACCTCTCAGATATGCCCGATGCCGCGATGTCCCTCGCGGCGGTGGCATGCTTCGCCACAGGCCCCTCTCGCATCGCCGGCCTGCGAACGCTGCGGGTCAAGGAAACCGACCGCATCGCCGCGATGGTCGCCGAACTCTCGAAGATCGGCGCAACTGTCGAGCCCTTCGCCGACGCGAACGATGAGGGCATCGTCATCCGGCCCCCGACCGTCATGCCTGACGACCCGGTGATCTTCGACACCTACGACGACCACCGCATGGCCATGTCCCTCGCGCTCATCGGGCTTCGCCGCCGCGGCGTCTCGATCCGTGACCCGGGCTGCGTCGCCAAGACCTACCCGGGCTTCTGGAACGACCTTGCCTGCCTCACACCCGCCTGATTCCCATACGCTCTTCCGCACTCCGCACTCCGCACTCCGCACTCCGCACTCCGCACTCCGCACTCCGCA